>JAHFSX010000054.1 GCA_023269675.1 Verrucomicrobiota bacterium | reverse complement strand
GGCCTTGGGCGCCTGGTCAGGCACCTTTTCGCCGGCGGTGCCGACATAGCCGACGAGGGTGTTGACCGGGACGGTGACGCCTTCGCGGACATAGATCTTCAGGAGGACGCCTTCGAAGAAGCTTTCGACTTCCAGATTGGCCTTGTCGGTCTCGATTTCAAACAAAATATCGCCTTTTGTGACCGGATCGCCCTCTTTTTTGAGCCATTTGACGATGGCCCCCTCTTCCATGGTCTGACCGAGCTTCGGGAAAATGACTGCCTGAGCCATACTGTCTCCAAACGGTTAAGACGTTTTAAGCCCCGATTTACCAGACAATCGGGTACAAACAAAATGTGGTCAGATAGTCTACCGTAACCGGGGAGGCCTGTCATTGTGAAAATGAAGCAGAGCTGCATATTTTCAGCTTTGCGGGGATGTCCCCTGCGAGTATGCTATTGCGCCATACGGATAGGTTCAAGAAGGTGGACGGGTAAACAATGAACGATCTTGAAAAACATAATGAGCCGTCTGCATTGGTATATGGGGAGCGCACGATCGGATATGTGATCAGGCCCGGACGCTGCCGGTTTGTCAAAATCGTTGTCAAAAGTGCGGACGAGGTGGAGGTCCGCGTGCCGCCGCGCGTGTCGTCCAAGACCGCGCACGCGTTCGTGGCGCAGCAGGCGGAGTGGATCCTGCAGGCGATGGAGAAGGAGGCGAGCAAGCCGCGCATGGCCCCGCTCAAGTACGCGACGGGCGAAACCTTTTTCTATCTCGGCAAGCCCTATCGGCTGGAGGTGGCCCACTCGGTCTGGAAGACCGTCACGCGCGAGGAGGGGGTCTTGCGCGTGACGTTGCACGACAAGGCGAATCACGCGCGCGTGAAAGAGCTGGTGGACGCGTGGTTCCGCACGCAGGCCGAGACGCTGCTCGGGAAATATCTGGCTGAGACGGTGGAAAGGTTCGGCAGCCGCATCCGCCATGCCCAGTGTCCGCTGGCGCTGAGGTCAGACGCGCAGCCGAAGGGCTTGCGCTTGACGGTGCGGGTGATGAAGACGCGTTGGGGGAGCTGTTCGAAAGACGGGCACATCACGTTGAGCACAGAGTTGATTCACGCGCCGCGGCGCCTGATCGAATACGTGATTGTCCACGAGCTGTGTCACCTGGTGCATCTCGACCATTCCCCCGCCTTTTATTTTCAGCTGGCGCGGTGCCTGCCCGACTGGGAGGAGCGCCGCCGCGAACTGGAGGCGCGGTCATGGCGGCAGGCGCAGGTCCCCAGATGATCCGCGTTCTGCAGGTTCTGGAGGCGACGGAGGGCGGCACGCGGCGCCATCTGCGCGACCTCGTCGGGGCGCTCGATCCTGCTGAATTCGGCGTGGCGCTGGCCGTGTCGTGCGGCCGCGACCCGGCTTTCCGCGACGATCTGGCGGGGTATGCGGCGCGGGGGGTGCCGGTCAGCGAGGTGGCGATGCGGCGCGGGGTCGCGCCGTTATCCGACCTGCTCAGCCTGGTGCGGCTGGTGCGGCTGGTGCGGCGGTCGCGTCCGGACGTGATCCACGCCCACAGCTCGAAGGCGGGCTTTCTTTCGCGTTTGGCGGGCGCGTGGTGCCGTGTGCCGGTGGTCTACACGCCGCATGTGTTTCCCTTCCTGATGGCGCGCGGCCGCTATGCCCCGCGCTTCTACCGCCTGCTTGAGCGGAGCGTGCGTGGCGCCACGGCGGCGCTGATCGCGGTTTCGGAGGAGGAGGTGCGCGAGGCGCTGCGGCTGGGCTATGCGCGCGAGCGGGTGCACCTCATCCCGAACGGCGTGGCGGCGTGTGGGGCGGGTGACGTGACCGTGCGCGCGACCGGCGATCTGAAAGTCGTTTTTTTCGGCCGTCTGACGTGGCAGAAGGGGCCGGACCTGGTGATCGAAGCGGCGGCCGATGTGGTGGCGCATGTGCCGCACGTGCAGTTCCTGTTTTACGGCGCGGGCGAATTGGCGGAGCCGCTGCGCGTGCAGGTGGCGGAGCGTGAGCTGGCCGCGCATGTGCAGTTCAAGGGCGCGTGCGCGCAGGGGGAGACGGTGGCGCACATGCGCGGGGCCGACGTGGTGGTGGTGCCGTCGCGCTGGGAGGGGTGCCCGTATGTCGTGCTGGAGGCGTTCCTGGCCGGCGTGCCGGTTGTGGCCGCCGCCGTGGGGGGCGTGCCCGAGCTGATCCGGGACGGCGTCAACGGCGTGTTGGTCGAGGCCGGCGACGCCGAGGCGCTTTGCGACGGGCTGCTGGGGCTGCTGCGCGCTCCTGACAGGCGGCTCCGCCTGGCGCAAGCGGGCCGCGTGACGGCGGCTTCGCATCCGTTGGCGGGGATGGCGGCCTCGGTCGGCGCCGTGTACCGCTGCGTGGCGGGCCTGCGGAAATAGAAAAGGAAAACGCGCCTGCCGTTGGAACGGGACGCGTTTTTCTCGCTTAACCGCGCAGAAGGAGCTATTCCGCTTTCGCGGCAGCCTTCTTGGCCACCTTCTTGACCGCCGGTGCGGCAGCCTTCTTGGCAGCCGGTGCGGCAACCTTCTTCTTGGCAACCTTCACGGCTGCCGGAGCGGCCGCCGCTTCGGCGGTCTTCGCGGCCTTGGCCGTTTTCGCGTACTTCACGGCCTTCGCCGGTGCGACGCCGTCGACGGGCATGGCGGCCACGATCCTCTTGACCTTGACCGGGCGCTGCACGAGCACACGGACATCTTCCGGCTGCATCTTCTTGACAACCGCTTCATCCATGCCGAACTTCACGAGACGGGCGCGCTGCACCTTCGTGCGGCGGCGCTTCTCGCCCTGACTCTTGATCGGACGAGTGTGTGATTTCTTTCTTAACGTACGGCCTGAACCCATGAAAAATCCTCCGAGTCTTTCTCTTGTGATAAAAAGTGCGAACCATCATGGCGGATTCGCGCGAAAGATGCAAGCCCTCGTTTAGGGGAATCGCATTTTTGGATCCGGACGGGCCCGGAGGCCCGTTTGCGGGGGTGCGGGGCTGCCATGGAGATCCCCGGCCCCTTCCGCCTGTCGCGGCGGGCGCTTAATATTCGCGCTGCGTGATATCCTTGACCTCATTGGTGAAGATGTTGATGCGGATGTAGCGGGTGACCCGGTCCTTCATCGCGCGGGCGTAGATGAACTTCTGCCCCTCCTTGATCGTGGTGGGGAAAGTGACCTTGCCGGTCTTGCCGACTTTGGCGGTGATGTCGGTCTCCACGCCGCCGGGGAACTTATAATAGAGGCGCGAGCCGGGCTTGACTGTGAAGGTGACGGCCGCGGTCATCGAGCCGGACACGTCGGTGGAGTCGAAGGTCATGTCCACGCCGGCGGCTTGGACGTTCAGCGTCTGCCGCAGGTTGGCGGCCAGCGGGGTGTCGGGGTTGCTGTAGATCAGCCGCGGGTGGAGCCTGTCGAGATCGGCCATGCGGGCCACGCGGAAACGGTATTCGGGAAAGGTGACGGTGCCGGCCTTGACGACCGGGCTCACGGCGACGGTGTAGATGGCGGCCTCGACGCGGGACTGGTCCTCCGGACGCGAGAGCGTTTTAAAGCGGTAGGTGCAGGGGATCGAGGAGACGCCGGTGCGGCTGCTGAAGGTGGTGCAGCCGGACAGGGCCAGGGTTGCGGCGCAGAGGGCGAGGGCGCAGAGAGTCTTCATGGGGAGTCCTTGGTGTGGGGTTTAAGGGGTAAGGGATGACAGGTGTTGGCCGCCGTCCACGTACAGGATCTGTCCGGTGACGGCCTCGGCTTCGAGCAGATAGCGCACCGCTTCGGCGACCTGGGCGGCGGTGGGGCGCGTGTTGACAGGGAAGGCGCCGGCGGGCTCCGCGGCCGCCGGCGAGGCGGGTTGGAGCACGGCGCCGGGCGCCACGGCGTTGACGCGCAGGGCGGGTGCGAGTTCCAGCGCGGCGGAAAGGGTGAAGGCCTCGAGCGCCTTTTTCGAGAGCAGGTAGGGGATGTCGCCGCCGTGCGGTTGGGCGATGCGCTGGTCGAGCAGGTTGACCGCGCAGCCTGCCGCGTGACGGCCGGCAAGGTGCGCGGCGAGCAGTTGCGTGAGGCGGACCGGGGCGAGGGTGTTGATGCGCCAGAAACGGTCGAAGTCCGCGGACGTGGCCTCCGTGAGCGGCTGCCGGGTGAACTGCGAAGCGTTGTTGACCAGCGCGTCCACGTGTCCCGCACAGGCGAGCGCGGCGCCGAAGACGGCTGCGGGACCGTCGTCGGCGAGCAGGTCGCCGGACACGCGCCAGGCTTGCCCGCCGAAGCGCGCGAGCCGCACGCAGAGGTCTTGCGCCTGCGGCGCGGAACGGTGGGCGTGGACGATGACGTCCCAGCCCGCGCGGGCCAGCGCCTCCGCGATGGAGCTTCCGATGCGCACGGCCGCGCCGGTGATGAGTACGATGCGGTTCATAGTTCTGGTTGCAGGCGGCTGGCCGCGGTTTATCCCTTTGGGCTTTTGCCATAAAGCCGGACGGCCCAGCGGTCCGTCCTTACCTTCCAGATGCGCGAATGAGCCATTGGCGCGTGTTCAGGTAGGGCCCGGCCGCCGGGCGGGCCAATTTTGAGGTCAGAGGAATAAACCGAGGGGGCGGGCGCCGGGCGCGCCCTTACGGGTTGACATTCGGCGGTAAGCATCATACCTTAATTTCCAATGAGCCGTCATGTCCAAAACGTCAATCTTCGCGTCGCCGAGCGGGATTTCAAGTATTACATTTTCGACTGGGACGACAACATCCTGCACATGCCGACGCACATCCATCTTGAAAAACGGATGCCCGACGGCACGTGGCAGCCGCACAACGTCTCGACGGCGGTCTTCGCGGTGGTGCGCACGGACACGGAGAACTATCGCGCGCCGGGCGGCGTGTGGGAGAACGCCTTCGCCGAATTCCAGGATTATGAGGAGGAGCGCGAGAGCCGCTTCCTGCGCGACACGCGCGCGTCGCTTGAGAAGGTGCTCGGCGGCGAGACGCAGCCCGGGCCGAGCTTCAACACCCTGCGGGAAACGCTGGTGGAAGGCCGGCTCTTCGCGATTGTGACGGCCCGCGGCCACAAGTCCGAATCGATCCGGCAGGCGGTCCGGCTCTTCATCGACCTGGTGCTGACGCCGGCGGAGAAAGAGGAGATGCTGGCCAACCTGCGCGGGTACCGCGCCTGTTTCGACGGGCTGACGGCGTTCGGCACGGACGGCGAGGAGATTGAATACTATCTTTCCCTCAACCGGTATCACGCCGTGACCAACCCCGGCTTCAAACAGTGGCTGACGCAGGCGTCCGGCGGACGGCCCTCCACTGAAAACGCCAAGCAGTTCGCGATCTGCGATTTCGTCGAGCACGTCATCAAGATCCTCTCGCGCACCGGAGCGGACTCGCTGCGGCGCCCGATCAGCGTGGGCTTCTCGGACGATGATCTCGGCAACGTGGCCGCGGCCGAGCGCTACATTCAGGAGGAGCTTTCGCAGCGCTTCCCTTCCATCAAGTTCTGCGTGTACGACACCTCCGACCCGGGGCTGACCGATGGCCGCAAGGTGGTGGTTTCCGGTCAGCTCGATTTCGGTTTTTAGGAGCTGCAATGACAAGTAAAGGATCCCTGCACATGCGCGAAGTGGTGATTAAAACGGAGATCGTCGATCTCTGCGATCTGCTGAAGTTTGCGAATCTGGCCCAGAGCGGCGGGGACGCGAAGCTGGTGATCGCGGCCGGGCGCGTGCGCGTCAACGGCGAGCTTGAGACCCGCAAGCGCAAGAAGCTGCGGGCCGGCGATGTCGTCGAGTATGCCGGACAGACGCTCCGGCTGGCGTCGCCGGGCGGAGCGTCAAGCCCCTCCCCGGCTTGAGGCCGCCGCTCCCGCCGGTGAAACGACGGCACGCGGGCCGCCCGCCCGGCGGGCCGCCCTGGCCGGACTTGAGGCGGGGCCCGGCCTGCTGGCCGGGCCGGCGTGGAGGTCAGAGGACGGGCCTTGAGCGGCCCGGCCCTTGGCGTCAGGCGGGCATTGCGGGGGGAGAGGCGTTCTGATATCCTTCTAATCCCATGTCCAAGCCCCCAAGACATCACGGTTTGACCGGCAGACGCGGCGCAGGCTGGCGCGAGCGGCTGCCCGCCGTTTTTGCCGGATTGTGTCTGCCGCTGCTGGTCTGGTGGTCCGGTTGCCTGACCGACCGCGTCCAGCCGCCCCGGGGCCGGGCGCCGGTCGTGATGACCATGGAGGTGACCGGCTACTGCAACTGCGGCCTGTGCTGCAGCTGGGACCGGGGCTGGCTCGGGCTGGGGTCTCCGGTCATCAGCAGCGGCCCGAACAAAGGCCGGCCCAAAGCGGTCGGGATGTCGGCCTGCGGCCTGCGCGCGAAGCACGGCACCATCGCGGCGGACACGTCGGTGCTGCCGTTCGGCACGGTGGTGTATGTGCCGGGCTACGGGTACGGGCGCGTGGAAGACCGCGGCGGCGCGATCACGGGGCGTAAACTGGATCTTTGGTACGCGTCGCATGGTGAGGCCCAGACGTGGGGCCGCAAAAGGATGAACGTGCGCGTGTGGCGGCCGTGAGCATTTGAAACGTGAAGCTGGAAACTTGAAACCGGAAGTCGAGAGACCGGTGTTAGGAATGGAACATGAGTGACGAGCATAAGACGGTGGAGTCGGATACCAGCCGGCATTTTCTGAAACAGTGGATCGCCGAAGATGTGGCGGCCGGAAAAACGGGCGGACAGGTGGTGACGCGGTTTCCGCCGGAGCCGAACGGCTACATCCATATCGGCCACGCCAAGGCCATCTGCATCGATTTCGGCATGGCCCAGGAGTTCGGCGGCCAGTGCAATCTGCGCATGGACGACACCAACCCGTCCAAGGAGTCGGACGAGTACGCCGAGAGCATCAAGCAGGACATCCGGTGGCTGGGCTTCGACTGGGGCGACGGCTTCTACAGCGCGGCCAACCTCTTCGACAAAATGTATGAGATCGCGGAGAACCTGATCGGCAGAGGCCAGGCGTATGTGTGCGACCTCACGCAGGAGCAGTGGAAAGAGTATCGCGGCATCCCGACCGCGCCGGGCAAGGAGAGCCCGACCCGCGACCGCGCGCCCGCTGAGAATCTGGCGCTCTTCCGCCGCATGAAGGCCGGCGAGTTCGCGGACGGCACGCTGTGCCTGCGCGCGAAGATCGACATGTCCTCGCCGAACATCCATTTCCGCGATCCGGTGATCTACCGCATCATGCACGTGCCGCACTATCACGCGGGTGACACGTGGTGCATCTATCCGATGTACGACTTTGCCCATCCCATCGAGGACGCCTACGAGGGCGTGACGCACTCGATGTGCACGCTCGAGTTCGAGGTGCACCGCCCGCTCTACGATTGGGTGATTGACCGCATGGATGAGATGGGGCTGCTGGTTGTGCGCAACGGCGTGAAGATCCGTCCGCAGCAGCGCGAGTTCGCGCGGCTGAACCTCTCCTACACCGTGATGAGCAAGCGCAAGCTGCTGCAGCTCGTGCAGGAGAAGCGCGTGGACGGCTGGGACGATCCGCGCATGCCCACCGTGTGCGGCCTGCGCCGCCGCGGCTACACGCCCGAGGCGATCCGCGACTTCTGCGAGCGCATCGGCGTTTCCAAATACGAGAGCCAGACCGACGTGGCGTTGCTTGAGTACTGCCTGCGCGACGACCTGAACAAGCGGGCGCTGCGGCGCATGGCGGTGCTGGATCCCGTCAAGGTGGTGATCGACAATTATCCCGAGGGACGGACCGAGTACGCCGAGGCCCAGAACAACCCGGACGATCCCGCCGCGGGCACGCGGCAGGTGCCCTTCGGGCGCGAGCTCCTGATCGAGCGCGAGGACTTCATGGAGGTGCCGGCCAAGAAGTTTTTCCGCGTGACGCCCGGCCAGGAGGTGCGCCTGCGCGCCGCCTGCTTCTTCACCTGCACGCATGTGGTGAAGGACGCCGCGGGGGCCGTCACCGAGATCCACGGCACCTACGACCCGGATTCCAAGGGCGGCAACGCGTCTGACGGCCGCAAGGTCAAGGGCACCATCCACTGGGTTTCGGCGGCGCATGCGGTGCCGCTGACGGTGCGGCTGTATGACCGGCTGTTCACCGTGTCGGATCCGATGGGCGACGAGACGCGCGACTTCCTCACGTTCCTCAACCCGGAGTCGCTCAAGACGGTCACGGCCTTTGCGGAGCCCGCGGTGGCGGAGGCTCTCCCGGGCCAGACCGTCCAGTTCGAACGTGTCGGGTATTTCTGTGCGGACACGCGCGAGTCCGTGCCCGGCAAACCCGTTTTCAATCGTACGGTCACGCTGAAAGACTCGTGGACCAAAGAGACCAAGAAATAACAGAGGAGAAAGACGCACATGCAGACAGTCAAAGTGAACGGACAGGTGATTCCTGAAGAGGCGATCCAATTCGAACTGGAGCGGCTGGTCCGTTTCTATGCCGAGCATGGGATGTCGCAGGAGCAGATTCGCGGGCAGCTGGCGACGCTGGTGCAGAAGGCCACTGAGCAGGCGATCGGCACCAAGCTGCTGCTGGACGAGGCCGCCCGGCTGGATCTGCCGGTGAGCGACGCGGAGGTCGACGAGCAGGTCGCGAAGATCGTGCAGCAGGTCGGCGGGCAGGAGGCGTTCGAGGCGGCACTGGCTCAGCAGAAGACCGACGTGGCGGCGTTCCGCGAACAGTTGCGCCGCGGGCGCCGCGTGGACAAGCTGGTCGAGAAGGCGGTGACGGGTGTGTCTGAGCCGACCGAGGCCGACATCCTGTCGCATTACGAGTCGCACAAGGACGATTTCAAGGCGAGCGAGCGCGTGCTGGCGCAGCATATCCTCATTACGCCCGACGGCGATACGGCGACGTCCAAAGAGGAGGCGAAGGCCAAGATCGCGGCGATCCGCGAGCGCGTGCTCGGCGGCAAAGACTTTGCGGACGAGGCGGCGGCGCATTCCATGTGTCCGAGCGGCAAAGAGGGCGGCAGCCTCGGCTGGTTCGCGCGCGGCATGATGGTGCCGGAGTTCGACGGGGCGGTGTTTTCGATGAAGGACGGCGACGTCAGCGAGATCATCGAGACGCAGTTCGGCTATCACATCATCTACAAGAACGCCCATGAAGAGGCTGGCGATGCCGACTTCGGCGCGGTGCGTGAGCAGATCGCCGACTTCATCCGCCATGCCCGCCGCGGCGAGGCGATGACGGCGTATGTGGAAGAGCTGAAGACGAAAGCGACCGTCGAGATGGGGTGAGGTTTCAAGTCCGGGCGCTCAGCGCTGAACGCTCAACTTTCAACGCTCGCCGGCTGCGGATGTTCTCCACGTGAGCGTTGAAGGTTGACGGTTCCGGGTCTGGCTTTGCGGATTCGCACCCGACAGAAATGAGCTATGAAAACACACGAGTCACTTTTTGAACGCGCCTGCAAAGTGATCCCCGGCGGCGTGAACAGCCCGGTGCGGGCGTTCAACGGCGTGGGCGGCACGCCGGTCTACGTCGAGTCGGGAAAAGGTTCGAAAATCCGGACCGCGGACGGACGCACGCTGACCGACTTCTGCTGCTCCTGGGGCGCGATGATTCTCGGGCACGCCAACGTCGAGATTGTCGAGACGATTCAGAAACAGGCCGAGAAAGGCACGACCTTCGGCATCAACACTGAAATCGAAGTGGTTTTCGCAGAGAAGCTCTGCTCGCTGGTGCCGTGTCTGGAGCGCGTGCGGCTGGTGAGTTCCGGGACCGAGGCGGTGATGACGGCGCTGCGCATCGCGCGCGCGGTCACCGGCCGCAAGCGCATTATCAAGTTCGACGGCTGTTACCACGGACACAGCGACAGCGTGCTCGTCTCGGCCGGCAGCGGCCTGCTGACGGGCGGCACGCTGACCTCGCCCGGCATCCCGCGGCATGTGGCGAGCGACACCTATGTCGTGCCGTACAATGATCTGAAGGCGGTCAATGAGCTCATCCGCGAGAAGGGCCAGGAGATCGCGGCGATCATCGTGGAACCGGTTGCGGCCAACATGGGGCTTGTGATGCCGGACCCGGGCTTCCTGGCGAAGCTGCGGCACTACGCGGACCGCTGCGGCGCGCTGCTGATTTTCGACGAGGTGATCAACGGCTTCCGTTTCAACCTTTCGTCGTACGCGAGTATCGCCGAGGTGAAGCCTGATCTCATGACCTTGGGCAAGATCATCGGCGGCGGGCTGCCTCTGGCGGCGGTGGGCGGTGCGGCGGTCTTCATGGACGAGCTCGCGCCGCGCGGCAAGATCTATCAGGCGGGCACGCTCTCGGGCAACCCCCTGGCGGTGGCCGCGGGCCTGAAAACCATCGAGATTCTCGAGCGCGACGATCCCTATCCGCGGCTGGAGCAGCTCGGCCGGCGCCTGGCGGAGACCATCAACACCGCCGCGGCCTCGAAGGGCCTGCCGTGCCGCTGCGCGCAGTACGGCGGCGTGTTCACGGTGTTCTTCACCGGGCAGCCCGTGAGGAATCTGGCGGACGCCAAGAAGTGTGATACGCAGGCCTATGCGCAACACTTCCACACGCTGCTGAACCGCGGTTACTATCTGCCGCCGTCGCAGTTCGAGGTCGGGTTCATCTCGACCGCGCACAGCGAGGAGGATGTTGCGGCTTTCGCGCAGGCGGTGGTGAAGTGAGCGGGAAAGTCGGCAATTGGCAATCGGCAGCCGGCAGGAGGCACGCCCGCCGCCCGTGGAGCGGACACAAACGGAGGGGTGACTTTCCTGAACGATTAAGATTACGATCATGATTAGGATGACGAAGGGAAGTGCCGCCTCCTAATCTTAATCGTAATCCGTTTGAAGTTGCCGACCAGTCGATCCCAACCGATGAACCGTGAACCGTTGAGCCAAAACATGAGTATGCTTATTTTTCAAATCCCGGAGGAGATGCAGGCGTGGGCGCTGGCGCAGCGCGCGGCCGGTTTGCGGATCGGCTTGGTTCCGACCATGGGCTATCTGCATGCCGGGCACCTCTCGCTGATCGACGCTGCGAAAAAGCGGTCGGATGTTGTGGCCGTGAGCATCTTCGTCAATCCGGTGCAGTTCGGGCCGAACGAGGATTTCGCGAAGTATCCGCGCGACGAGGCGCGCGATCTGGCGCTCTGCCGCGAGGCGGGCGCGGCGGCTGTGCTCCTGCCGCCGGTGGCGGCGATGTATGCGCCGGACGCCAGTGTCTACGTGACCGAGGAGCGCCTCGGCAACGGCCTGTGCGGCGCGCGCCGGCCGGGCCATTTCCGCGGCGTCTGCACGGTGGTGGCCAAGCTGTTCAACATCGCCCTGCCGCACGTGGCGGTCTTCGGCCAGAAGGATTATCAGCAGGCGGCGGTCATCCGGCGCATGGTGCGCGACCTGAACTTCCCGCTCGAGGTCGTGGTGGCGCCGATCGTGCGCGAGGCGGACGGCCTCGCCCTCAGTTCGCGCAACGTGTATCTCGTCGGCGACGAGCGCGCGCGCGCCCTGGGCTTGAGCCGCGCGCTGCAGGTGGCGTCCGAGGCCGTGGCGGCCGGCCCCTGCGCCGCGGGTGAGGTGCGGGGGCGCATGGCGGAGGTGCTGGAGCGGCACGCCCTGAAGGTCGATTACGTGGAGATCGTGGACGCGGAGACGCTGGAGCCGGCGGCCGCGGCCGCGCGCGGACACGTGGCGCTGATCGCGGTGTACTGCGGCAGGACGCGCCTGATCGACAACCGGGTGCTGTAGTTGCCGTGCGGGTGTGACCATCGAATGGGTGGACGTGATTTTCACCACTAAGGCACAAAGGGCGCCAAGTTCACAAAGAAAAAACTTCGTGCGCTTTGTGCTCTTGGAGTCTTGGTGGTGAAAAATTTCTTGGCTTTGGCAACGTCGGGTTAGGAATTTAAAATGGCTCAACTGGAAGAGAAAGAGCGGAAGCTGCACGCGCTGCTGCGCGGGTACGGGCGGGTGGCGCTGGGCTTTTCGGGAGGCGTGGACAGCTCGTTTTTGTTGCGCGCGTCGCTCGATGCGCTGGGACCGGAGAACGTGCTGGCGGTGATCGCCGACACGCCGAGTCTGCCGCGCAAGGAGTTTGCCGAGGCGCTGCGCCTGGCGGAGGGGATGGGGGTGGCCTGCCTCGTGATCGATCCCGACGAGCTGAGCGATCCGAGTTATGCGGCGAATCCCGCGGACCGCTGTTATTTCTGCAAGAAGCACCTCTTCGAGCTCGTGGCCCAGGTCGCTGCCGAGAAGGGCTTCGCGTGTGTACTCGACGGCAACAACGCTGACGACGCGGGCGATTACCGGCCGGGACGGCGCGCGGCGCTGGAGCTGGGCGTCAAGAGTCCGCTGATGGAGGCGGGGCTGACCAAGGCCGAGATCCGCGTCCTGTCGGCGAAGGCGGGGCTGCCGACCGCCGACAAGCCCGCCATGGCGTGTCTGGCCTCGCGCATCCCGTACGGCACGCCGGTCACGGCCGAGGTGCTGGCACAGGTCGAGCGGGCCGAGGAGGCGGTGCGCGGTGCGGGGTTCGCGCAGTGCCGCGTGCGTCACCACGGCGAGGTCGCGCGCGTCGAGGTGCCGGTCGCCGGCCTGCCGGCGCTGCTGGAGAACGGCGTGCGCGAGGCGGTGGTGCAGGGGGTCAAGGCGGCGGGCTACCGGTATGTGACGGTGGACCTGCAGGGGTACCGCACGGGCAGCCTGAACGAGGGGCTGGCGGGCGGAAACGGCGCGCTCCTTAAAAAAGGTACGGCCTCCACTTGACAGCGAACGGTGCAATTGGGTAAAGTATCAACCCTATTCGTTCCGGTTGAAGGTTTTCCGGGACTGGCGGATTCCTCATTGATGAAGGATTACAACATGGATGCGTATGCGGTTTTAGAAACCGGTGGCAAACAGTATCGTGTGACCACGGGTGAAACAATTGAGATCGAACGTCTGGACGCTGAGGCTGGAAGCGACGTCACGTTTGACACGGTGCTGGCTTTCTCGGACGGCAAAGAGCTGAAGATCGGCATGCCTTACGTCAAGGATGCCTTGGTGACCCTCACGATTATCGGGCACAAGCGCGGTCCCAAATTGATCAATTTCAAGATGAAACGCCGGAAGGGCTATCAGCGCCGGGTCGGTCACCGTCAGGAGAAGACGGTCGCCTCGGTGAAGTCGATCGCTTAAGCGGCAGGCAGTCCGGTTCCGACGAGCAACTTGAAACGGGGTCATGGCACCCCGGTTTCAGCAAGGAGAGTGTTTTATGGCAGGTGCAGCAGCAGCAAGAAACGGCCGCGACAGCAAATCCAAACGTCTGGGCGTCAAACGCTATGACGGTCAGGTCGTCACTGCGGGTTCGATCCTCATCCGTCAGCGCGGAACCAAGGTCCACGCCGGTACGAATGTCGGTTGTGGCCGTGATTTCACGTTGTTCGCTTTGGTGGACGGCTCCGTTAAATTCCAAAAAGACGGTGCCGTGGTCAGCATTCTTCCCGCAATTGCGGCGAAGTAAGGCTTTCCGGCCCGGCAGCGAACAGGACTCGTGAAGACAAGAACTTTTGTAGATCATGTCAAGGTGCATGCGCGCGCCGGCAAAGGCGGCGATGGAAGCAGCAGCTTCCGGCGCGAAGCGTGTGTGCCTGAAGGTGGCCCTGACGGCGGCGATGGCGGTCGTGGGGGCCATGTCATTTTCAAGGGGGATCACGACGTCGACTCCCTGATCGCCCTCTATTTCGCGCCGCAGCTTTTCGCCGAGGAAGGCGTTTCCGGCCGCGGCCAGAAGATGTACGGACGCAGGGGCAAGGACCTGATCGTGCGGGTGCCGTGCGGGACCTCCATCTTCGACGCGGAGACCGGCGCGCTGATGGCCGACATCGTGGAGCACGACCAGGAGGTCGTCATCGCCGAGGGCGGCAAGGGCGGCCTCGGCAACGTCCATTTCCGCACCTCCACGCATCAGGTGCCGACCGAACACACGCCCGGCGACGAGGGCCAGGAGTTCCGCCTGCGTCTGGAGCTCAAGACCATCGCCGATGCGGGCCTGCTCGGTTTCCCGAACGCGGGCAAGTCTTCGCTGCTCGCCTGCGTCAGCGACGCGCACCCCAAGATCGCCAGCTACCCGTTCACCACGCTCAATCCGATCGTGGGGACGATCCACTATCCCGACTTTTCGCAGCTGCGTGTGGCGGACGTGCCGGGGATCATCGAAGGCGCGTCGGACGGGGTCGGTCTGGGCGTCGATTTCCTGAAGCATCTGGCGCGTTCGCGCGTGCTGGTCTACATCATCGATATGGCCGGCACAGACAACCGCGACCCCTGGAAAGACTACCTGACGCTCCGCAAAGAGATCGAGCAGCACAACGACGAGCTGCTCGAGCGTCCGTCCATGGTGCTGGCGAACAAGATGGACGAGGCTGCGGCCGTCAAGAATCTGCCGAAGTTCATCAAGAAGACGGGCGTCACGCCGCTCCAGATCTCGGCCATCGATGCCGAGCATCCCGGGGTGGCCGAGTTCAAGCAGCGCCTGTGGGATCTCCTGAAGCCCAAGCCCCGGGGCGAGTGGGTGTCGCCGGTCGTGGTCGGTGCGGATGAGGATGTGCCCGCGACGGACGGCGAGATCATTTCGGAAGAGTCGCTGAAGCACGCGCCCTTCCTGGACCTGACGCGCAAGCTGCCGAAAAAGAAGAAGTAGGTTCCGTCGCGCCGGATTCCCTTTTTCGCTGGTTCAAAAAAGCGGGCACGCAGGTGCCCGCTTTTTTTGTTATAGTACGCGGCGCAGCCAGTGGATCCTGTGTCGGTCAGCCGAGGGCGGTCTTGCAATGGATAAGCTTTTTCTGTTTTTCTGTGCGCTGAGCGCGGCCTGTGCGGCCCACGGGTCGACAGTGTCAGCGGACGTCGCGGTGCTCGGGGGCGGCAGCGCGGGCTTCGGCGCGGCCTGGTCCGCAGCGCAGCTCGGCAGCACCGTCGTGCTGGTCGAGAAAGAGGCGGTGCTGGGCGGCACCTCGACCCTCGGCGGCGTCAATAACTGGGAGCCCGGCATGGGCGGAACGGGTGTGCCGTACCGCGTTTACCAGCGGCTGGCCCGGATTCCGGAGGCGGCCGGCATCTACCGTCTCGACCGGCATCTCGCATGGAAGAAGCCTTGGGAGAAGTACGCCTTTCCCGGAGGCATCCTCGAAGCCGACCCCTGCCTGACCTATGCTCACACCCTGCTGCGCCACGGGCCGGGCATGGGCGACGAGGCCTGGTTCCGGCAGTATTGCCACGGCGTGATCTTCGAGCCGGGCGCGATGTCGGGCGTGATGCTCGACATGCTCAAGGAGACCGGGCGCTGCCGGGTGTTTCTGAACACCGCGCTCAAGGAGGTGCGGCATGCGGACGGGCGCGTGAGCGAGATGACGCTCTCCGACGGCACCACGGTGAGGGCGGGGATATTCATCGACGCCACGGACGGCGCGCTCTGCGCGCAACTGGGGTGCGACCTGATGGTCGGCCGCGACAGCCAGGCCGCCTTCAACGAGCCTGGCGCGCCGCCCGAACCGGTCATGAAGATGAACGGCGCGACGCTGGTCTACCGCGTCACGCCCGTCGGCGGGACGGAGCCGGATCGCGTGGAGCCTTTGCCGGAGGGCGTCCCTGAGACGTGCTGGTGGCAGGGCAACTTCCCCGTCGCCTTTGTGGGCGTCTACCCGAACGGCGACCGCTTCGTCAACATGCTGCCGACCATGCGGGGCGAGGAATATCTGGCGCTGGGCGCCGAGAAGGCGTACGCCGAGTGCGCGCGGCGCGTGCGGGCGCACTGGCACTGGTATCAGAAAAACTTCGACGAGTTCCGCCGCTTCAAACTGCAGATGATCTTCCCGAAGGCCGGCCTGCGCGAGACGCGCCGCGTGCGCGGCGAATATGTGCTGACCCAGAACGATCTGATCGCGGGACTCTCGGGCCAGAAGCACGACGACATCATCGCCATCGCGGATCACCCCATGGACAGCCACGGCGGCGGCGGGCCGGGCGGCGAGCTGCGCGAGGCCTACGGCATCCCGTACCGCTGCCTGCTGCCTCTCAAGACCGAGAACGTGCTGGTCGCGGGCCGCGCGGCGAGCTTCAGCGCCATCGCGGCCTCGAGCTGCCGCCTCTCGCGCACCATGATGCAGCTCGGCGAGGCGGCCGGCGTGGCCGCGCACCTGGCGCGCGTGCAGGGCAAGCCGCTGCGGCAGGTGGCGGCCGGAGACATCCGGCGCGAGATGGCCGACCGCATTGACCAAGACGCGACGCGGTGTCGATAAGTACGGGGCTTGGACATGTAGTCCCGGCTTCAGCCGGCAACGCTGTAAGGACGAACCGCCGCCTGAAGGCGGTACAACGAACGGGAGGGAGCCGTGAAAAGGTATCTAATCGATTGGATGCTTTGTGCTGGTCTGCTCGCTTGGTCCTCGTCCGCCGAGACCAACAACCCGGCGACCGACTGGTTCAGCCGGGCCGGCTACGGCGTGTTCGTGCATTACCTGAACGAGCTCCAGAACAATCCGGAAACG
This sequence comes from Verrucomicrobiota bacterium, assembly GCA_023269675.1. GTDB lineage: Bacteria > Verrucomicrobiota > Kiritimatiellia > RFP12 > UBA1067 > JAHFSX01. The sequence goes on along the minus strand of JAHFSX010000054.1, from coordinate 17,785 downwards.
GTTCAGAGCCTGGGACGCTCGACCGCGTGGGACGCGTGCGTGCGCGAGTTCGACGTTGAGCGCTTCGCCGATGCGATGGCCGAGGCGGGCGCGGGCTACGTGATCTTCACCACCCACCAGCGCACGCGCTTCCTCATCGCCCCGAACGCGGCGTTCGACCGGGCCACCGGCTACAAGCCCGGCGAGGCCTGCGCCACGCGCGACCTGATCGAGGAGCTCTATCAGGCCCTGCACAAGAGGAACATCCCGCTGATGCTCTACTGGACCGGCAACGGCCCCAGCTCGGACGCCATGGCCAACGCGGCCATGGGCTGGACGACGCCGGTCTCCAAAGCGTGGCTCACGAAGTGGGCGGCGGTCACCGAGGAGTACGGCGTGCGCTACGGCGACAAGGTCGCGGGCTGGTGGGTGGACGGCTGCTATGCCAAGCACGGCAACCTGGGGTACGACGGCGAGAAGCTCGGCATCCTGGCCCGCGCGCTCAAGGCGGGCAATCCGCGCCGCATCATCGGCCTCAACCCCGGCGTGGAACTGACGGCCTATTCGCGCCACGAGGATTTCACGGCGGGCGAGCAGAACCGCTTTCATGAACTTCCCTTGCGGCGCTGGCTCGACGGCGAACAGTGGCATGTGCTGTCGTATCTGGGCGCGGACCGCCCCGGGAACTACCTCTCCGCGGGCTGGGGCGAGCCGGGCGCGCGTTACTCCAAGCGGGAGCTGGCGGAGTATGTCTTCGCCGCGCATCAGGCCGGCGGCGTGGTTTCCATCGATGTGCTGCTCTACCGCGACGGCGGCCTCGACCGGTCGCAGCTGGAGGTGCTGCGGTCGCTGCGGCCGGCGCTGGCGGCGATGAGGGCGCAGCCGCCGGTGCCGCCGGGCAATCTCGCGTTCCGCAAACCGGCGCTGCTGCTCAGCCTCGACGGCACGCGCGAGCTGCCGGTGAACGGCGGCGGGCCGCACATGCCACGGCTGGGCGTGGACGGGGACCCCGGCACGGCCGCGCTGGCGAGCATGGAGTGGCCGTGGACCTACGAGGTGGACCTGCTCGCGGCCTTCAAGCTGAAGCGCGTCAGGGTCACCTTCTCCAAGACCGGCTTCGCCACGCGGCTTTGCATCCGGGTCTCCGCCGACCGCCAGTCGTGGCAGACGGTCGCGGAGGCCGCGAACCTCGCCGGCCAGCCGTTCGAGACAACCTTCGTTCCCGCCGCCGCCCGCTACGTGCGCGTGAGCGCGCTCGCGCCCGACGGCCCTGACCAGCCCGGCCGGCAGATGGCGGTCGTAGAGCTGGAGGCCTATGAGTGAGGGGGCTGCCCGCCTGGCCCTCGGGGCACGACGAGCATGCGTGAGCCGAACGGTTCCAGCGTGACGCTGATCGAGGCGGGCAGGGCTGGCCAAGCCGTGTCGACCGCTTGGTCGGCGCGGTAGAGCGTCGCGGGACGGCCGCACTCGACCGGCGCGACAGTCGCGCGCTGCGGTTCAGGTGTGGCGTTCACGAGGACCGTGCCGGTCGCGCCGTCCGGCGCGACGAAACGTCCGGCGATCACCGACGGCAGGGGGCGTGTGGCGCGGCGCGCGGGCTTTGCCCCGCCTTTGCCTGCGGCGTCGGCCCTGGGCTCGTACCACTCCTCGCGTTCGGCGCAGATGATCGCAGGCGGCCGGAGCGTCTCACCCAGCACGAGGAACTCGGGGAAGGTTCCGAACGGCTCGCAGAAGGCGAAAAAGGCTCGGGCGATCTGCTCCTTGCGCACGTCGCCGGTATCCAGCTGCACGTCGTTGCCGAACGGACACGGGATGAGGCCGCGGGCGAGGTTGTTCGCTAGCGCTTGGCAACGGAGCCCCGCCGAAACGTGAGCGCCTTGCGGCCCCTGGCCCTGCACGACGGCGGCCCCCATGGCGGTGACGTATTCGTGGTAAAGGTAGGAGAAGAGTCCGACCGGCCCCTCCCCGGAGGAGCCTGGGTCGATCACGCCGAACTGGCGGCTCCAGTAAGTGGCCATCACGGGAATGGTCATCTCGCCGCAATTCTCGACCAGGAGGCCGATCTCAGGCTCCGAGCCACGCGCCTGCTCGCGGATCGCCTCGCACACGTTGCGGAAGCCGGTCCACATCCAGGCGCCGTACCCCGGAGGGTGGCCGTGGCCGGACGCGTAGCAAGGCACGCTCTGGCCGCCGCCGATCTCCTGGTCGAAGCTGATCAGCGGCGTGCCGAGCGCGGCCGTCTTGAGGAAAATGGCGAGCATCGCCGCACGCGCCTCGGCGCTGCCGTGACAGAGCTTGGCGGAGACGCCGCGCCAGTCGCCGGAGCTACCCGCCTTGTCATACGCGTCCAGCAGCCACGGCGTGCCGTCGGCGCGCTGCACCGTCATGGCCTTGCGGCGCTCGAAATCGGCGGTGTCGTCGAAAGCCGGGCCGTTGGAGGTTCTCGCGCGCCGGATCACCCACCAGTAGCCCGACGTCAGCATCGCGGTGCGGTCCCCTTGCGCTTTGAGCGCCGCGTTGGCCGCGCGCCACGCCTCGTCGGACGGCCGGGCGGGATGGTAATGGATGCCCGCCCACGTGCCGCGGTTCTCCCAGCCGTAGGGCACGACGATCAGGTGCGGCACCTTTGCGCGCCGGCGGTAGTCGGCAGCCAGCGCCGGCAGCTTCTCAAGGGCCGGTCCGAGCGAGCCGTTGTAGCCGTCCGGGCCGCCGATGCCGAGAATGATGCCCGCGGCGCCCTCCTTCAGGAACGCCGGCACATCCGCGCGCGCGGCCAGCTTGCGCGCGCACCAGGGCTGGTTCCGCGCCCAGCGCTTGTAGAGGTCGGCCGCGTCGCGCCAGTCGCCGGTGAACGTGCCGAGAACCGTGTCGTAGGGCGTCTCGGCATGGCCGGGCGTTTCCGGGCGCAGATGGGTGACGGAGAGCTCGACGAAGCGGTCGCGCGACATGCGGACGTCGAACGACTTGCAGTGCCCGTCCGCGTCTTGCGTCGCGAGCAGAAGGCCGGCCAAGGGGTCGTAGAGCGCGGCCATCTGCACGGCGGAATCGCCGGGATAGGAGCCGCCGGCGGAGCGGTCGAGCCGCCCGGGCGCGTTGATGACGATGCCGTCGGTGTGGCTGTCCGGCACGAGCAGGCGGTCGTCGGCCGCCTCGCCGCCGAGGGCGGGCGGCGAGGCGAAGCACGGGAACCGGATGGAGGCGACCGCCTGTTCGCCCGGATTCTCCACCGCGAGGCGGAAATGCGCGAGGCCGTCCGCGCCTGCGGAGACGGTGGCCCGCACGGTCAGTCCGGGCTCGGGCCCGTCGCGAAAGACCGCCCGCAACGTGCGGGGGTCGGCCGTCTCCCACGCGACACTCTCGAAATCGTCCGCCGAGAGTTCCGCCGTCTCGCCCACCTGCCAGCGGGTCAGGCGCAGGCGGAACAGCGGACGGCGCTGGCTCGCTTCCGCAAAGTCGCGTCCCGTGGGCCGGTGCGTGAGATGGCGCAGCGCGCCGGTGCGGCGGTCGAAGGCGGCGACGAGGTCGCCCGCGACCACGCCGATGTGCGGGCCCGACTCGAACACGCCGCGCACGTTCGCGGCGGGAAGCGCCAGCGGCGCGGCGGGCGCGGCTGACTCGGCGACGCGGTCTGCCGGTGCGGCCGGACGCAACGCGAGGTCGTCGAAGAGCATCGTCGCGGTGGAGGGCTCGCGCGGCGAGAGCCACACGCCGACGGCGAAGCTGCTCACGGCGAGATCCGGCACCTGCCCCGTCAGCGTCCAGCCGGGCTCGCGCGTGCCGTCCGCCCAGACCTTCGCCGCCGCGACGCCGTTTTCGAGGGCGAGTTTGACCCGTACCCAGCGTTCCGCCGCCGCGGGGACGGCGGTTTCGCCGAGGACCGGCGAGGGCTGGCCGTTGCCGCGCCAGACGAAGAGCCTCGCGCGGCCGGAGCCGAGAGACAGGGCGAGGAAGCCGTCGGGCGTGAGACCGTAGAGATAGGCGAGCGGCGCGGCGCCGGTGGCGGCCTGCAGGCGGACACGCGCCTCCGCGACGAACGCGGCGGGGACGGGGCCGGGCACCGCGACGCGGGTGTGGTGCGGCAGGTTCGCGGCCACGCGCAGTACGCGGTTCGACGGCGCGCCGGGTTCGGCCGTCACGGTCTGCGCCCAGCCGGGCGCGGGGCCTTCGAAACTCCAGGTGTCGGCCGGCGCGGTCCGCGCGAAGGCGACAGCGACGAGCAGGCAGGCAATGACGCCGGTTTTCTCGGGAGTCTGCATGGGGGTACCTTTCGTGGTGACACTCTTGCCGGAATGTTACGACAGGCGGGGTGTGGCGTCAACGGGAACAACACATAGCGCCGGCCGTACTGCCGGGACCGGCAACGTACGTCCGGCGCTACGAGCCGGACGATCAGGTGATCGTCGGGTGGCTGTCGGCTGATGTCGCCCTCGCAGAGGACATGCGAACCGTGCGTGCGCCCCCGCCCCGTTGGCCCCCGCGCCCGTTTGATGACGGGCTCGCTTCTTTTTGTTATAGTTCCGAAATCGATCGTGCATGAGGGGAGGGCGGATGGCGATTCATGGAAGACGGATGATGGTTTGCGTTGGGGTCCTGGCGCTGCCGCTGCTGGCCTGCGGCTGGGGCGCGGGGCACGACACCGTGGCGCGGGCGCTGGCGGCACGGCTGCCGCCGCCGTGGCGCGAGCGGCTTCAGGGCGAGACCCTGCGCCGGTTCTGCGCGGACAGCCACTGCCCCGACAGCTTCGAGCCCTTTCCGGCCGAACGCGTGGGCGCGGAAGCGCTCGACAGCTTGAAGGCCCAGGGCCTCGCCAAGCGCTACGATCTGCACAGCGACACAGGCCGAGCGGTCGCTTTCTGTCTGCTGACGCGCGCGATCAAGGAGCGGCAGACCGACCGCGCGTTGCTGTGGCTGGCGTGCCTCGCGCATTCGACGGCCGACATGGCGGCGTGCAACCATGACCCCGTCGTGCACATCGCCACCTACGGCTGGTGCACCGATGAGTGGGCGATGAAGTTGCCGGGCGGCAGGGCCCTCTCGGATATCAAAGGGTGTCTTGATCTGGGATGGGTTAAAGACGATGTGTTCGGGCGGCAGGTGGATGAAGCGCGACTGCGCGATAATGGAGCTGACGCGGGCGCGGCTCTGTTGGAAGTGATGCTTTATGGCGTGCGCGGGGCGGAGGCTTGCGCGCCGCGCGGGCCGTTGGTTCTGGGCGCGGCGGCGGAGTGGGTGGATACGGGCAAACGCGAGGGGGGTGAACGGCTGGCGGCCGAGCTGTCCACGCTCGGCGTTTGGGCGGCCGCGCGCGTCCTGCGCGACTTTGACGCGGCGCTGCGGCTGGCGCAGGCGGACATGATGCCGGCCGTGACGCCGGAGGTTCTGGCGCGCTACGAGGCCGCGATGGATGCGTTTGTCAGGACGCGCCCGCTTGAGGCCGATCGGTTCGCGCAGGCGGCGTTGGCGCCCTCCGCCGTGAAAGGGCCGCGCCTCGGCGTTATCATCGAGCCGTGCTGGCGCATGAACGAGGGGATGTTCGGCTTCGCCGACCGCGTGCTGGCGGCTCAGATCGTGTCTTCGCTGCGGCGGCAGGGACGGAACGCGGAACTCGTGGACGTGCGCCGTTTCCTTGAAGAAGGCGGCAAAGCGGGCGAAACGCCGCAGCTCATCATTCCCGCGCAGCGTTGCGCCTCGTACCGGACGCTGAAGGTTGAGGCGTTGGACAGCCGGTTGGCGGAATTTCTCGGCGCGGGGGGCAAAGTCGTTTGGATCGGCGGCGGCAAACCGCCGGGGGCTTTGTGCCGGGGGATGCCCGCGGAGTTTATGGTGAAGGGAGCAGACAAGGCCTGGCCTGTGCCCCTTAAGGACTTCCGGGCCGGAACGCTGGGTACGGCCGTCGGCGCGGAGCGGCAACTCGCGCGCTCCCCTGAGGGCCAGGCGGGCTGGCACTGGCCGACCGGGCCGTACGCGTTCACGCCGGAGGGCGTTTCACGCGGGCGAGTGGTGCTGACGTGGCGCGGCGCCGGGGAAGAGAAGGTCGTGGGCGCGGCCTGGCCTAAAGAGCGTCCGTCCGTCGCGTATCTGCCGACGTATGCGGTGAGCCCGTATCTCTGGACGCCGGAGGCGCCGTCACTGACTCCGCTGGGCCTGGAGCTGGACGCGGCGGGTGCGGAAGCGCTGACGGCGGCTTTGGACGCGCTGCGGTAGCGTTGCGGCGCGCGGGGACGCTCGCCCTCCATAGGGGTATAAGAAGCGCTGGAGGGCAAGACTCTGTCGAGCCGCCGAAAGGATGAGGGCCTGATATGGAACAGGCGCGAAAGCTTGAAGGACGAACCCCATGCGCAGGGATGCGCATGGCACATTCTGGGATGTGGTACGCCCATCCCTGGGCGTGCGTGAGAGGTCGTAACGGGATGATCAGCATGTGAGCCATTCGTGAGGGGAGCGCGAAACGATGCAGAACAGGCGCGGTTTTCTGAGAGTGATGGCGGGAGCGTCCGCCCTGCTGGCGTGTCCGGCGTTCGGGGCCGAGACGGCGTGGACGCCGGATTGGCTGGCGGCGTTCCGTGCGGGCGGCTTTGATCCTGCGGCCGCGGGCAGCAGCGTGTTCGTGGCGTGCGGCGACGTGCACGACCCCGAGTACAGCCAGCATTTCCTGGCGCAGATCGACGACTGGAACGCGATGCGCCCCGCTCCGCGTTTCGTCGTGTTGCTGGGCGACAACGGCTGCAGCGTATCGCGGAATTTCGGGAACACGCCGGATGAGAAGGGGCGGGCGCGGGCGCGTCAGGAGTTGGAGGGACTCAGGACGAAACTCGCCAAGCTGAACAAGAACATCCCGCTCAAACTGGTGATCGGCAACCACGACACGCTGCCGGGCGAGACGGACGCGGCCTTTTTTCGGCAGGTGTTCCCGGACGTGAAGCCTTATGAGGCGTTCGAAGATTCGGGGGTCCGCTTCATGGTCTGGAACGGCGGCCACGACGGAGGGATTGACCCGCGGCAGCGGGCGTGGATCCGGGAGCAGGGCGCGAAACGGCCGAAAGACGGGACGGATGTGGTCTTCGCGCATCAGCCCTCGCTGGGCATGACCGAGCGGGAGCGCGGAATCCCCCTGATGGTGCGCGAAACGTTCGCGGAGCATGCCGGGCCGCTTTGGCTGATCGCTGGACATGTTCACGCCAACGCCACCTCCGTGTTCGCTTTGCCGAAAACGAAGATCGTGCAAATCAGCCAAGCCAAGAGCGTCAACGGCTACTGGATCTATGGCATGCGCGGCGGGCGGATCGCGGCGCGCGTGTACAGTGACGTGGCGCAGGGCTTCCGGGACGAACCGCTGCCCGACCTGGCCAAGCCCGCCCGGCCGATTCCGCTGCCGTTCGAGGGGCGTGACGATGTGGTGTGGAGCCTGCTGATCGGCGACGATCCCGAGGCGACGCGGGCGGCCTTCGTGAGCGGCAAGGGCGGGGACTGCGGCACCTGGTGGTTCTACGTGGACGAGTTGGTCTACCGCCTGCCCCTGGCGGCGAAGGGGGCGGGCGCGACGCGCTTCGCGGTGCTGGCCGCGCTCAGCAAGCAGCGCAAGACGGGCGAGCCGGTGCACGTGTCCGCTTCGGCGGACGGTGCAGAGTGGAGGGAGACGCCGCTGCTGGAGACGCGGGCCGCGGTGAACCTGTTCGCGATTCCCGAGGCGCTGTGTGGCGCGCAAGAGCTGTTTGTGAAGGTGAAAAGTTTCGGGTACGGCGCGGACACCTGCGTGGGCGGTTTCGCGCTGTGCCGATGAAGTGCCCCAAAGGAAGATGTTTCCGTTTGTAGTCCCGGCTTCAGCCGGCAAAGCTGCTCTGGCGAGTCGCCGCCTGAAGGCGGGACTACAAACAACGCGGCAGCGGCTTTGATCGGCAAGGTCTGTTTGAAAAGCAAAACGAGGTGAAGAGTGAAGGCTTTATTGGGAGCGGTGCTGTCGGCGGGTATGGGTATGGCGGTGGAACTGCCGTTGCCGCAGGCCGTGTGGCTGACCTATGCGCGCAACGCGCCGACGCATGTGCAGGTGAACTGGGTGACCGCGCAGCCGTGCGCGTCAACGGTGCGCTATGGCGCGGACGAGGCCTGCGTCCAACGTGCCGAGGATCAGTCGCCGGTGACGCTGCACCATGTCGAGGTGCCGTTGCCTGCGGCGGGGGATTTCTACTACCGGCTGGAGAGCGGCGGAGCCGTCACCGCGCCGGTTAAGTTCGCGGGGCTGCCCGGCGAGGAGCTGCGCGTGGCCATGGTGGCGGACTGGGGCTTCGCGGGCGCCGACGTTTCGGCGATCCTGAAGGACGAGCCCCATCTGCTGGTGACCGGCGGGGACCATGTGGCGGGCCTGCACGGCAACGGGACCGCGGGGGACGCGGCGAAAACCAATCTTGTGCCGCACCTGAAACTGCTGGGCGCCTATCCGGCACTGTTCCGTCATGTGCCCGTCATGCCGGTGCTGGGCAACCACGACCGCGAGATCCGGCCCCGCGGCAAGCCCGAGACGCTGAAGGATCCGGTTTACGACGTCGAGGCGAACGCCTACCGGCTGCTCTTCCCGCTGCCGGACGACGGCTGGAAGTGGCGCTTCGAGGTGCCGGCTTTCGGCGTGCGCTTTGTCGGTCTGGACCTCAACCACGTCCAGGACTTGGGCACGCTCCTGCAGACTTGCCATGACTATCGGGAGGCGTCGGAGCAGCTGGCGTGGTACCGCGGGGTGATGGAAGGTCCGGGGCCGCGCTTCACGCTGACGCTTAACAACGAGAAGAGCTCGGTGGTCCAAGGCCTGGCCAAGGGCGAGTGGGCGCGGCTGATGCGGCGGGGCACGCTGACGGCGACGGGGTTCGGCTATTTCGCGGAGCGCGCGGAGCGGGACGGACTCCCGTGGTTCAACACCTCGCTGAACGGCAAGGGGACGGTCTATAAAGACCCGGCGTCGCGCTTCATCGCCAGCGAGAACAGCTATCTGCTCTTCCGGTTCAAGAAGGGGAGCGCGACGGTGCGGGTGGAGATCAAACGCCTCGCAGACGGGCAGGTGCTGGACGCGTCGGAGTGGCCGCAGGCGCGGCCCTCTCCCCGCTGACCTGTGCCTTCCGCCGCGAGAGACGGATGAACGGCTCGGCCAACCTCCTCAAAGCTCGGCACGCGCGCGTGAATCCGTGGCGATTAAAGTTGTAATATAGTGAATAAGTAGGCATAGTCCAGATTACTGTAATGGGGCTTCGACGCGCACATCCTTCTCCGTCTGAGGGTGGCCGAGTGAGGCCGAGGTTTCCCTTTATGGTGTTATGAAAAGGGTCATGCAGGTGTCGGGTTTTCCGGCGTCACGATACGGGCCGACACCGGCCTTTCCGACACCCTCGAAAACCTATACGCCAATGATTGCCTCACGTAACGCCTGATGTCCACGACTGTGCGAAGGCGGGATAAAGAGTATGGGGTGAGGGAATGAGAGGCATGCGGGTCTTCATGGCAATGGTGTTGGGAACGGCGCTGGCCTCTTGGGCCGACGACTTTTCCGTCCAATCTTTCGACGGCCTCACGGGCCAGTTAACCTTCGGCGAGCTGACGACGGCCGTGACCTATCGGGTGGAATGGAAAAGCGAGCTGACCAACAGCGCGTGGCTGAGCGGGGCGCCCGGCGTCACAAACATAATGGCCTATGGGTTCGGGCAGCGGGGGACGACGGTGGGCGTGGGCGCGTCGAGGTGCTTCTACCGCGTCGTGGCGGCCGTGACGAATGCGCCCTTATACCTGATCATCGATGTTTCGGGCGGTTCTACAGCGACGAACTACCCTGTGAGCTCGATGATGGTGGCGCCTGCGATGGGGTGGTCGGATGTCTACAAGACCACCAAAATCGTGTTGCGCCGCATACCGGCCGGCACGTTCATGATGGGTTCGCCCACCAACGAGTTTTGTCGAAGCAGCCTCAACGAGGACCGGCATCAGGTCACCTTGTCCCAAGACTTTTACGTGTGCGTTTTCCAGGTGACGCAAAGGCAGTGGGAGCGGGTGATGGGCAACTGGCCGGGTTACTTCAACAATGCCAGTTACAGCGAGAGCCGCCCGGTCGAACAGGTGAGTTACAAAGACATCCGCGGATCGGGTTCCGGCGCGAACTGGCCCGCGTCCAACGGTGTGACCGTCACGTCGTTTATGGGCAAGTTGCGGACGCGGACCGGAAAGACGTTCGACCTGCCCACGGAGTCGCAGTGGGAATACGCTTGTCGGGCGGGCACTTCCACCGCGTTGAACTCGGGCTACAATTTTACTAACGCGGTCCCTGGCAGCGATCCGAACATGGCGGCCGTCGGGCGGTACTGGGACAACGGCGGAAGCGGCTGGACGCAGAACGGCGACACGTCCGTTGCCACGGCCAAAGTCGGCGCCCACATGCCCAATGTCTGGGGGCTGTATGACTTGCATGGCAACGTGTGGGAATGGTGCCTGGACTGGTACAGCGATGCCTACCCCGCCACGGTGACGGATCCCAAGGGCGCGTCCTCCGGGACGGGCCGCGTGTGTCGGGGCGGCTGTTGGGCCAACAACGCGGGTGCCTGCCGGTCTGCGATGCGCAATTGGCTCACCCCGGACGTCCAGGACTCCGCCTTCGGTTTCCGGTTCGCCGCCCCGCTGGGGCCGTAAAGTGGACCGGGCACGCGAGACCGCTAATAGTCAAAAAATCGCCTTTGACGGCCGGGCGTTTTTTGGTACATTGAAAACATACTTTTGCGGGCGTAATTCAATGGCAGAATAGGAGCTTCCCAAGCTTCACACGTGGGTTCGATTCCCATCGCCCGCTCCATCTCTACAACCTCTTGCCTGGCAAGGGGTTTTGTTTTTTATGGGAGGAGCGTCGCGGCGAGTTGCGGCGGCAGTTGCATGTCCCCGGTCCCTTCCTTGCGGAGACGCAATAACGCCTGCACCCGAGCCGACAGGTCCCGCGTGCTGAAGGGTTTGGTCATGTAGTCGTCCGCTCCCGCTTCGAGACCCATGACAATGTCGGCGTCCCCGTCGCGGGTTGTCAGCACAATCACCGGGAGTTTGGAGGTTCGCTCGTCCGCACGGACCGCCCGGCAGAATGTGAATCCGTCGCTCCCGGGCGACAGGACCTCCAGCAGCATCAAGTCGGGAACCGACAGGGACAGCTGCTCCCGCGCCTCGTCGCAGGATGAGCACTCGACGATCCTGTAGCCCTCGCGTCCGAAGTTGTATCGAAGCAACTCCCGGATGGTGGCATCCTCCTCAACAATCATCAGGGTCTCGCTTGCCATTCAGCCTCCCTTTGTGTTTGTTTCCGCCAGTGCCAAGGGGCCTGCGCCCTGGTCCGCGTTAAGCCTGCGCGCTGTCGCCGGCCGCCGCCAGCTGGGGCGGGGCTGGCCGGATCCGGTAGGCCGGGGGCGCCAGCATGCCGCCGGAGACGATCATCTTGATGCCGTCCTCGACCGAGATGTCCGTGAAGTTGACCTCTTCTTCCGGATAGATCACGAGAAAGCCCGTGGTCGGGTTGGGCGTGGTCGCGACGAAGACGTTGAAGAGCGTCTTGCCTTCAGGGTTGAGGATCGTGGCGGTGACGAACCCTACGGCGAGCGAGCCTTTGCGCGGAAACTCGACGAGCACCACGGCCTTGAAGGCCGCCTTCGTCGAGGAGGAGAAGGTTTCGACCACCTGCTTGGAAGCCGAGTAGACGGACTTCACGATCGGCAGTTTCATGAGCAGGGTTTCACCCCAATGGATGAGGCGGCGTCCGATGATGTGGTTCGTGATGAGGCCGACAAAATAGAGCAGCAGCACCGTGACGAGGAACGCGATGAGCGTCAGGGCGTACTCCGGCAGTTCGCCCACCCACGGCCGCATGACGGGGCGCGCGAAGGACGTGAGCGACGAGAAGAGCAGGTTCAGGATAAACAGGGTCACCGCCAGGGGGATCAGGACCAGCAGGCCCGACATCAGGCGGGTTCGCACGTGCTTGCCGAAGGCTGATCCGGTCGGCTTTTCCATATCATGACTCATGGGATTCACATTCCTGTAGTTTTGGGGTTAATGGGTTGCTGAGGCGGTTAGCCCCAAATCCACCAGACGAAGGCGCAGGCGCTCAGCACGGCGGCTACGGTGAAGGGGATGCCGATGCCCATGAACTCACGGAACGAGACGGCGTAGCCGTGTTTCTTGAGGATGCCGAGCGTGACCACGTTGGCGGAGGCGCCGATGGGCGTCAGGTTCCCGCCGAGGCAGGCGCCGATCAGCAGGCCGAACATCAGCAGCGGCACCGGGGCGTGGATCTGGTCGGCGACCTTCTGCGCGACCGGGATCATCACCAGCAGGAAGGGCACGTTGTCCACAAAGCCGGAGACGATCACGGCAAAGACGACGATCATCGTGAAGGCCAGGGCCGCGTTGCCGCCCACGGAACCGGCCATGAAGCCGGACAGCCGGTCCATCCAGCCCGAGTCGCTGAGGCCGCCCACCAGCACGAAGACGCCGATGAGAAAGAAGGTCGTCTCCCAGTCGAGCGTCGTGACGAGCTTGCGCGTGCTGCCCCAGCGGGCGTACAGGCGGTACCAGACCAGCGCGATGGCGCTCAGACTGAGTGTGTAAATGCCCGCGAACCATGCGAACGCGGGGTCGAACACCGTGGCGAACGACAAGCCCAGGATCAGGCAGCCGAGCAGGATCGCGGGCACCCAGGAACGCGCCTTCTCCTGACGGATGTGCGAGGGTTTTGAACTGTAACGTCTAAATACAAAAGCCAGCACAACCAGCGAGGCGATGGCGCCGACCTGGACCGCGAAAAAGATGCCCAGTTTTCCCTGGTAGGCGAAGAAGTCCCAGAAGCCCATGCGCATGTAACCGGCGAGAATCATGCTCGGAGGATCGCCAATCATGGTGGCGGTGCCCTGCAGGTTGCTGCTGACGGCGATGCCGATCAGCAACGAGACGGGACTGATCTTGAGCTTCTCGGCCAGGCTCAGCGCCACGGGCGCGACCAGCAGCACGACGGCGACGTTCTCGACGAACATGGAGATCACCCCCGCCAGCGTGCAAAGGGCCAGCATGGCGACGCGGGTGGACTTGGACCTGTCGACCAGCCATTCGGCGAGCATGGCAGGGACCCGCGACATCAGGAACATCTCGGCCAGGATCAGCGTGCCGAAGAAAAGCCCCATGACGTTCCAACTGATTTTAACAAGAAAGGCGTCCCTCCAGCCCAGCACGCCGGTGGCGACGAGGAGCAGGCCGCCGATGCAGGCGGTCCATGAGCGCCGCGTGGGCAAAAAAACAAACAAAGCATAACAGAGGACGAAAACGATCAGGCTGATCCATGCAGGTGTCATACAAACCTTTTGAAAGACATACGTAGTTCAAGAAAGAGCGGTCCGGCAGGCGCGGAACCGCGCGAATGAAGGGCTACAGAGTAGAGGGGCCGCGGCGCGTGAAGGAGGTTGTCCGGTCATCTGCCTTCGCTGTCAGCCTTTTCCCCGACCAGCGCCGCGCTCGCCCAACGGGGTGCCGCCGAACCACCCTTTGCGTCACCGACGGCCAGCCGGCAGTAGGCGATCACCAGAATCACAACCGCTGCCGCTAACAGAACGGCGGTCGCTTGGGTTTCATCCTTGTCGCGCATAAGAGACTCCTTTGCTGCTCAATCAACCGGACGGGCCGTCCGCAGGAAAAGCGGCGGCGGCTTACGTTCCCGCACGTGTCGGGGCGGCCGGACGGACTGGGGTTCAGCAAAGGATCTGCGAAGCGTGCGCCAGAAGGCGCAGGTGCGGATGCAAGGCATCCGGAGGGCGCGTGTCGGCGGTTCGGGGCATTGCGCCCCGAACGTTTTCCGGCGCCTCAAAGGTCATCGGCGGCGGCATCAGCGCGGCCAGCGTGAGAAAGGCCAGGAACGGATCGTTCTCCTGCACCTTAGGCAGGATCGCGTCGGCGTCGAAGCACGTTTCGCCGCACGAAAGGCTCCCGTGCTCTTCCGTCGCCGGCGCGGAGCCCAAGCCGTCCGCGCAGGCGGCGGCACCGCCGTGCGCATGCCCTCCGATGTTCAGCAGGGCGTGCGCCAGATAAATGGACAGCACGCAGACGACACGCGCGCACAATGCCATCCAGGCGTCGCGTCCGCCGCGCAAAGCTGTCGTGTGAGTCCATTTCATCGCGGTCAGCTTATCGTATCGGACGGGGCCGGCACAAGACGAAACGGCGCGTCCCGCACGCCGTTGCGAAGACGCGGCGTATCTGCTTGAATTTAGCGGACGCGCCTGGTTATAATGCCACGCATGCGATTTTTCTCCGCAGTTGACGCGAGTTGCAGACGTCAGGTTCCTTTGGCGTTGTTTTTGCGTGCCTGTGGCGTTTTGCTGCTCTGCCTGACGCAGGTGTTTCTGGGCAGCGGATTTCGGGCGAGTATGCCCGTGGACTCACCGTGCGGCTTGAGCGGGGCGCCTGTGTCAGAGGGGGCGAGAAGCATCGACTGCGGTGACCGCCACGTCGCCGACGATGCGATCTTGCCACGTGCGAGCGAGAATGACCCTTTCCTCGGTCTGCTTTCTTTGCTGGCGGCGGACGTTCTTCCGCCGTTCCGGGTTCACAACCCGACTCTGTCCGTAGCGGGCATGCGGCGCACCGCCGCCCGTGCCGCGGACGCCTGGGCCTCCAACCTGTGCTTCCTTGCGCAATCCGCGCACCGTCTTTGCTGAAGCCGGGCCCGTACTGTCTTTCGCGCGTGATCCTGACTGATCGCCTCGCCCCTAAGTGATCGGGCAGGCGTACGGCAGTCCACGCGACGCCACATGGCACACACAGCGTGTTCATGTGACCTCACGAAAGACCCTTGATCAAAGCCTGCGGAGCCCTCTTTCCGCTTCCTTTCTATACGCTTGCGCTCGCCACCGGCGTCGTTCGCCCACACAGGAAGCCGCACCCCGCAGGACAGCGATTTTCACGCCAACCCTGTTTGACGAACACTTAACCACAAAACACGCATTCCGTACCGTGAAAGGATTATAGATATGGCCAACATTCCCGTGAACCGTGAAACCGTGCTGGAGTTCCACCAAGGCGGCAAAGTCGGCGTCCGCCTGGTGAAACCGCTGAGAACCCCGAACGACCTCTGCCTGGCCTACACGCCGGGCGTGGCGCACGCGGTCAAGGAGATCGCCGCGAAGCCGGAGACGGTCTTCGACTACACCGCGAAGCGCAGCCTCGTGGCCGTCGTGTCGGACGGCACGGCCATCCTCGGGCTCGGCGACCTCGGCGCGGCCGCCAGCATCCCGGTGATGGAGGGCAAGGCGGTGCTCTTCAAGGCCTTCGGCGACGTGGACGCCTGGCCGGTGCCTCTGAACCACTGCCGCCAGGGCGGCGGGAACACCGGCAAGACCGACCCGCAGCGGGTGATCGACGCGGTCATGGCGCTCGCGCCGATGTACGGCGGCATCAACCTCGAGGACATCGCCGCTCCGGCCTGCTTCGAGATCGAGGACAAGCTGGACGCCATGCTGGACATCCCGGTCTTCCATGACGACCAGTGGGGCACGGCCGTGATCACCTTGGCCGGGCTGATGAACTACTCGCGCCTGTGCAGGCGTCCGATGGCCGAACTGCTGGTGGTGATCAACGGCGCGGGCGCGGCCGGCATCCGCATCGCCGACATGTGCAAGGCGGCGGGCGTGAAAGATCTGGTCATGTGCGACACCCGGGGCGTGATCCACGCCAGCCGGACCGACCTGACCGAGCACAAGCGGCGACACGCCTCGGGAACGAAGGCGCGCACCTTGAAAGAGGCATTGCGCGGCGCGCACGTCTTCATCGGCGTGTCGGCAGCCGACTGCGTGACCGCGGACGACGTGCGCGGCATGGCGGAGTATCCGGCCATCTTCGCGATGTCCAACCCCGACCCCGAGATCCGGCCCGACATTGTGGCCGAGGTCATGGGCGCGAAACCCTACGTGATGGCCACCGGACGTTCGGACTACCCCAACCAGGTCAACAACGTGCTCGGCTTCCCCTTCCTCTTCCGCGGCGCGCTGGACGTGCGCGCCCGCACGATCAACACGGCGATGAAGGTGGCCGCATCCAACGCGCTGGCGGCGCTGGCGCGCGAGCCGGTGACGGCAGAGGTGCGGGCGCTGTACCCCAACGAGAAGCTGGCGTTCGGCAACGGCTACATCATCCCGAAGCCCTTTGACCGCCGGCTCTTCGTGGAGATCTCCTTCGCGGTGGCGAAGGCGGCCGTGGAGTCCGGCGCGGCGCCGGCCGACACGGACCTGGAGGCGCTGAAGGCCAGCCTGATCGCGCGCAACGCGGCACGGGCATAAAACAACTGACCCCGTGCGGCGCTTGCGGCCCCTGACAGAGGCCCAGCGCCTGCCCGGTTTTTTAAAACGACAGATTGAATAAACATGCAACATCGTATTGATCCGATTCCCGAGGAAGTTTATGTGAAGCGGCTGCCGCGCGTTCCGCAAAGCGCAGCCGTCCGCGTGGCGGTGACCGGCGCCGCCGGGCAGATCTGCTACAGCCTGCTGAAGCGCATCGCCGCAGGCGAGATGTTCGGCCGGCAGACGCCGGTCATCCTGCAGCTGCTCGAGGTCCCGGTCGAGAAGGTCCAGAAGGCGCTGGTCGGCGTGGCCATGGAACTGGAGGACTGCGCGTTCCCGCTCCTTCAGCAGATCATCTGCACGGACGAGCCCGAGGTCGCCTTCAAGGACGCGAACTGGTGCCTGCTGGTGGGCTCGAAGCCGCGCGGACCGGGCATGGAGCGCGCCGACCTGCTCAAGGACAACGGCCGCATCTTCATCGGCCAGGGCCGCGCCATCGACGCGGTCGCGGCCGAGGACTGCCGCGTGATGGTGGTGGGCAACCCGTGCAACACCAACGTGATGATCGCGGCCTCGCAGGCGCGGCGCCTGCCCAAGGAGCGCTTCACCTCCATGGTGCGGCTCGACCAGAACCGCGCCGTGGCCCAGCTCGCGCGCAAGGCGGCCGTGCCGGTGGCGGCCGTCGAACGCATGGTCGTTTTCGGCAACCACAGCCCGAGCCAGTTCCCGGACTTCGCCAACGCGTTCATCGACGGCGTCCCGGCGCCGCAGGTCATCAATGACCTGCCTTGGCTGCGGGAGACCTTCATCGGGACCGTCGGCAAGCGCGGCGCGGAGATCATCGCGGCGCGCGGCGTGTCGAGCGCGCTGTCAGCCGCGAACGCCATCATCGACCACGTGCGGTCGCTGAGCACGCCCGGTCCCGAGATCCACTCGATTTCGGTGGGCGTGAACGGCGAGTACGGCTTCACTCCCGGGGTGTGGGCCGGCATGCCGGTGCGCACGGTCGCGCCGGGCACCTACGAGATCGTCAAGGGGTTTGCCCACGACGACTTCGCGCGCCAGAAAATCGCCGCGACGAATGCCGAGCTGGTAGGCGAGCGCGAGCTGGTCGCCGGAATGCTCGGCTAGAAAATCGCGCCGCCGTGACGGCCCGAGGGGGGGCGGTCGCCGATACAGGAGGTTCATTCATGGGTCCCACGCGTTACGTTCTCATAAAACCTTAAGCGGGAAAGAGGAAGTCTATGGAAAAGTCGAAATCGTTTTTTGTGGCGGGCGTGCTGGTCGGTGTGCTGCTCGCCTGCGTCTTGGGCTCAATCGTGATCCGTCCGAAAGGGGCCGGAGGCGCCTCCGCCGGATCCGGCGAGCGCGCCATCGTGCTGAAGCTGGCGCACGGGCTCGACGAGCAGCATCCGGTCCACAAGGGCATGGAGTTCATGAAGAAGCGGCTGGAGGAGCTGACCGGCGGCAGGGCCTCG
>JAHFSX010000002.1 GCA_023269675.1 Verrucomicrobiota bacterium | reverse complement strand
ATGCGGCGCTGCAGGAGCTGGCGGACCAGGTCGGCGCCGGCCGCCGGCGACCACAGGACGAGCGCGGCGGTGTCGGGATGGCCGGCCGCGAGGCGCGCGGCGAGGAGCGCGCCGGCGCGCACGCCCAGGAGCGCGCGCGGCGCGGCCGGGAAGGTCCGGGCCAGCCAGGCGAGGGCGGCTTCGCCGTCCGCCCCGAAGGTTTCGGGCGGCGTGCGGTCGAAGTCGCCCGGCGAATCGCCGCAGCCCGAAAAGTCGAAGAGCAGGGAGGCGATGTTCCGCTGCGCCAGCGCGCGCGCGGCCTGGACCAGCACGGGCAGCGCGCCCTTGCGCTCTTCGACGAACGGGGGCACCAGCAGCACGGCGCCGCTGACCCTCGCGGGCAGGAAGCAGGTCGCGGCCAGCGCGCGGCCGCCGGCGTTCAGGAAAAAGGCGTGTTGTGTGCAGACGCTCAAAGGAACCCCCCCGCATGTGATGCAAATACTGGGCGGAAGTATATGCGAAGGCGGGACGGATTACGAATAGGAAATGCGCGTCGCTTCCGGTATAATCGGCGCATTTGGAGGGCCCCGGGTATGCCGCTGTATGAGTTCTATTGTGAGCCGTGCCACACGGTTTTCACGTTCCGTTCCCCGCGCGTGGACACCGTGACGTTGCCGCCGTGCCCGGCGTGCGGCAAGAAGCTGAGGCGCGAGGTCTCCTCGTTCGCGCACATCGTGCGCGGCCACGCGCAGGAGACCGCGACGGCCGGCGAGGACGCGACCGACCGCATGGACCGGGTCCTGTCGCAGATGGGCGAGCGCATGCAGGCGCTGGAGGATGACGAGGCGGACCCGCGCGAGGCGGTGAAGGTGATGAGGGAGCTGGCCTCGGCGGGCGGCCTGCATTTCAACAAAGAGGTGCAGGAGGCCATGGCGCGGATCGAGGCCGGCGAGGACCCCGAGAAGATCGACGAGGAGTTCAGCGAGGTGTTCGACACCGAGAATCCGTTCGCGGACGGGGACGAGGAGGCCGGCAAGGCCGGTGCGGGGCTGCTGCGCCGCTTGCGCGGGCCGAAGCGCGATCCCAAGTGGTATGATCTGCCGGAAGAAAAGGACGGGGGACGATGAGCGATCGTGATTCGGTGGCGCACCTGATGGGTCAGTCTTGGTTGCGGCGGGTGTCGGGCTACATGAAGCTGTGCGGGCCGGGCTACATGCAGAGCGCCATGACGCTGGGCGCGAGCAGCATCGCCTCGTGCGTGCTGTTCGGCGCGCTCATGGGCTACGAGCTGCTGTGGGTCAACCCGCTGGCGATTGTTCTGGGGTGTTTCGTGCTCGCGGCCATCGCCAAGCAGGTGTGCCACACGGGCGAGCGTCCGTATGAATCCTTCAAGAGGCGGCTGCATCCCGGGCTGGCCGTCCTCTGGGGCGCGAGCGCGCTGATCGGCACGGTGATCTGGCACTTCCCGCAGTACGGGCTGACGGCCAACGGCGTGATCACGGTGGGGCAGGCGTTCGGCGTGGAGCTCGGTTCGACGGCGGGCCGCGTGGGCATCGGCGCGAGCCTGCTGGCGCTGGCGTGCGTGGTGGTGTGGCTGTACCAGTCCGGTTCGAAAGGCGTGCGGATTTTCGAGCAGTCGACCAAGGTGATGGTGTGGGGCATTGTGATCGCCTTCGCGTGCGTGGCCTTCGGCTCGGGCATCCGGCTCGGCCCGCTGCTGAGCGGCATCACGGGCGTCGCGTTTGTCCGCGACCTGCTCGACGGCGGCATCGACCCGCGCGCGGTGGTCCCGATCGTCGGCGGCCTGGCGGCGGCGCTGGGGTTGAACATGGTTTTTCTCTATCCCTACTCCCTGCTGCGCAAGGGCTGGGCGAAGGACCATCAGGAACTGGCCTATTTCGATCTTTTTTCCGGCATGGTCGTCCCGTTCATCTGCGCCACCACGTTCATGGTGATCGCGGTGGCGAACACCATCGGCCCTGCGGCGGGGACGTCCGGCAAGGTGCTTTCCGACATCCGCGAGGTGATCCCCGTGCTGGCGCCGTCGCTCGGCCGGATGCTGGGCAGCGACCAGGCGGGCACGTTCGTGACGCAGCTCATGCTGGGCTTCGGCATGGGGGCGATCGGGTTCACGACGGTGGTGATGCAGATGCTGGCGTGCGGGTTTATCGGGTGCGAGATGTTCGGGCTGAAGCACGAGGGCCGGGCGCAGTTCCTCTTCGCCCTGATCCCCGTGGCGGGGGTGTGCGGCGTGATGATCAAGCTGCCGTGGCAGGCGGCGGTCGTGGGGGCCAGCTTCAACGCGCCGCTCATGCCGATCGCCACGCTGTGCTTCCTGATCCTGCTGAACATGAAGTCGTTCATGGGCGAGCAGACTCCGCGCGGGCTCAGGCGGGCGGGCTGGAACACGGTGCTGGTCGCCTCCATCCTGCTGATGTCCGCCGCCGCGTATTTCGGCATCCGCGCCAACCTCAAGACCCTGCACGAGAAGCTGCAGGCCCCGCGCGCACTGGGGGCGGGGAAGTAGAGAGGGTTGGGCATGAGTTTTGATCCAGGCGGGGCGGGCGCGGCGAACGCGCCGCGGACGGAGAGGCGGTCGGCGTGACGGCGGTGTTGGAAAATCCGGTGTTGTGGGCGGTCGCGGGGGGCGTGTTCGCACTCAACCTGCCGTTCGGGTTTTGGCGCGCGGGCGTGCCGAAGTTTTCCCGCGCGTGGTATCTCGCGGTGCATCTGCCGGTGCCCGGGGTGGTGGCGCTGCGGCTCATGTGCCGGCTCGGCTGGCATCCGCTGACCTTCGCGGTGCTGGTCGCGGCCTTCTTTTTGGGCCAGCTGGCCGGCGGCCTGGTGCGGCGCGGGGCGGCGCCGGGCGGAGTGTGACCTGGGAATCCCGTGCGGTTCCCGCCAAGTCCGGCCGGACTTGTCTTGTAAATCCCGGCCCTTTTTTTCTATACTGTGCGCGTTTTTCAAGAACTCAAACTGGTTTGAAGGAGTGAACATGAGCAAGCAAGTGAAGAAGGTTGGCATTCTGACGGCGGGCGGCCTCGCGCCGTGCCTGAGTTCGGCGATCGGCTACCTCGTCGACGAGTATTCCCGCGTGGCGCCGGATGTGGAGATCATCGGGTACGTCAACGGCTACATGGGTCTGCTCAAAGGCCAGAGCATCCCGGTGACGCCCGAAGTCCGCCAGAACGCGCTCTTCCTCACCGAGCACGGAGGCAGCCCGCTCGGCAACAGCCGCGTGAAGCTCACGAACGTCAAGGACTGCGTCAAGCGCGGCCTGGTGAAAGAGGGCGATGACCCGCAGAAGGTGGCGGCCGACCAGCTCGTGAAGGACGGCGTGGACGTGCTGCACACCATCGGCGGCGACGACACCAACACGGCGGCGGCGGACCTGGCCGCGTATCTCGCCCGGAACAGCTACGGGCTCACGGTGGTCGGCCTGCCCAAGACCATCGACAACGACGTCTACCCCATCCGCCAGAGCCTGGGCGCGTGGACGGCGGCCGAAGAGGGCGCGAAGTATTTCGTCAACGTCGTCAAGGAGAACTCCGCCAACCCGCGCATGCTGATCGTGCACGAGGTGATGGGGCGCAACTGCGGCTGGCTGACGGCGGCCACGGCGGCGGCGTACCGGAAGCTGATGGACGGGTTCAACTACCTGCCCGCCTTCGGCCTGACGCGTGACCGCGAGGAGGTGCACGCCGTGTACGTGCCCGAGATGGCGTTCGACGTGAAGGCCGAGGCCGCGCGCCTGCGCAAGGTCATGGACAAGAACGACTGCGTCAACATCTTCGTCTCCGAGGGCGCGTGCGTCGAGACGATCATCGCCGAGCTGGAGGCCAAGGGCGAAGAGGTCCCGCGCGACGCGTTCGGCCATCCCAAGCTGGACAAGGTGAACGTGGGCGGCTGGTTCGCCAAGCAGTTCGGCGACATGCTCGGCGCCGAGAAGACCATGGTGCAGAAGAGCGGCTACTTCAGCCGCGCGGCCGCGCCGATCGCGAAGGACAAGGAGCTGATCCAGGCCTGCGCCAAGAAGGCGGTCGAGTGCGCGCTGGCCGGCGTCGGCGGGGTGGTGGGCGAGGACGAGAACAAGAACGGCGAGCTGCGCGCCTGCGAGTTCACGCGCATCAAGGGCGGCAAGCCCTTCGATACCGACACGCCGTGGTTCAACGCGCTGCTCGCGGCCATCGGCCAGCCCAAGGGGGCTGTGGTGGCTGTGAAGCACTAGGCCGAATCGGGCCTTCAAGCGCTCGTGGAGGCGCGGGCGCGTGGATTTTCTAAGGGCCCGCGGTCCGGAATCGTTCCGGCCCGCGGGCCCTTTTCTTTTGACAGGCCCAGATTTATTTTGCTTTCTGTTTTCCAGATGATACTATTTTTTTTCATTAGTTATAAAAAGGTCGTGTTGACTTCCAGGCAGCGGACATCCGCTCGTCAGTAACTGAAAAAGGAGTGGCGCATGAAGTCGAACCGTTATGCACGCATGATTCTCACCGGCTTATCGATGACCGCGATGGCGTTCTCTTTGTCAGGCGCCAACATCTGGAGCGGGGGCGGCGCGGCGGATAGCAACATCGACACGCCGGCCAACTGGGATAATAATCTGACGCCTGCCCTTGACGGCTCCGCCTATGTCACCTTCGGCACCGGCGGCGGCACGGCCACGGTCAATACGGCCGCGAATTTTCTCGGCATCTTTCTCAACCGCGACGCCAACTTCCTGTTCGCGAACGGCGCGGGGGCACTGACGCTCGGCGCCGGCGGGCTCCGCGCGGTTCTGCCCTCGGCCAACAGCCGCACCTATACGGT
The DNA here is from genome assembly GCA_023269675.1 of Verrucomicrobiota bacterium. Lineage (GTDB taxonomy): Bacteria > Verrucomicrobiota > Kiritimatiellia > RFP12 > UBA1067 > JAHFSX01. The sequence goes on along the minus strand of JAHFSX010000002.1, from coordinate 428,159 downwards.
GGCCGAGGACGTGACCCTCTCGGCCGATCAGACGTGGGGCGTCACCAACAACGGCGCCGGCGCCGCCACCGTGATCGTCACGGGAAGCATCGACGACGGCGCTTCCGCGTTCGGCCTCACCAAGGCCGGCAGCGGCGTGCTCCAGCTCGGGGGCAACAACACGTATGACGGGGCGACGCTCGTCCGCACGGGCGGCGTCGTCCGCATCACCCATTCGAGCGCGTTGGGGAGCACCGCGGCCGGCACCACGATCGAAAAAGGCGCCTACATGGAGCTCAGCGGCAACATCGCCGTGGCGGAGCCCCTGACCATGAGCGGCGACGCGATTCTGGGCTACGGCGGAACGCTGCGTTCCACGGGAGGCACCAACACATGGAGCGGCCTGATCACCATCGGAAACGACTCGGCCCGTGTCAGGGCTTACAACGGCTCGCTGTTTTACGTCTCGGGCGGTGTCACCGGCAACTTGGGCTTTGTGGCGAATCCCGACTTTGGCTGCCGCATCTGCTTTACCAACAACCCCATCTCGATCGGCGGCCAATCGTTCAACGGCCACGGCGATCAGGCCGGCATTGTCATTTTCAGCGTGCCGAGTAACGTCTGGGGTTCCCTGCAGACGGTCAGCATCATCCGCACCGATGTTCCGAATGCCTTGCCTCCGGCTTCATCGTTCGAGCTGGGGGCCGGCCACAATTTGACGGGAACCCTGGACCTCAACGGCAACAACCAGACGATCGGCCAGCTGCGCGTCTACGCCGTGACGAATCCCGGGGTGCGCATGGTTACCAGCGCGACGCCGGCCACGCTGACCGTGAACCAGAGCGCCAACACCGCGGTTGACGCGCGGTTCAGCGGCGCCGTGAGCCTGACGAAGACGGGCGCGGGTAGCTTGTCCCTGGCCGGCGTGAGCACCAACACGGGTGTCATGACGGTCAGCGGCGGCGTGCTGAAGTTCACCAAGCCCGCCGCGCTGTTCAACGCGAACGCGGCCTACTGGTCCGACGCCAACATCGTGGTCAACAGCGGCGGCACGCTCGGCCTCGCGGTCGGCGGCGCGGGCGAGTTTTCGGTAGCCGATGTGACGGCCCTCAGCGCGCTGGCTTCGGCCACGGGAGGCTTCCAGAACAACGGACTGCTGGGCCTGGACACGACGGGCGCGCCGGGAGGCGTGTACACGTTTGCGGATCTCATCGCGAATCCCCCGTACGGCAACAGCATCGGCCTCAACAAGCTCGGCACGGGAACACTGACCCTCACCGCCGCCAACACCTACAGCGGCAAGACGGTCGTCACGGCAGGCAAGCTGAACGTCGCGGACGAGGCGGTGATGGGGGTGACCCCCGCCAGCAGCGTGGCCGACCAACTCGTGTTCAACGGCGGCACCTTGCTCACAACCAACACGTTCGCGATCGATGACGCCAACCGGGGCGTGACCTTCGCCGCGGCGGGCGGCACCTTCGAAACCACCGCCTCCACGCTGACGGTCGCCGACGTCATCGGCGGCAGCGGGACCCTGACCAAAGCCGGCAACGGCATCCTCGTGCTCTCCGGCGTCAACACGAACACGGGCAAGGCCGTTCTCAGCAGCGGCAAGCTGAGCATCGCGGACGAGACCGGCTTGGGCGCCAATCCCGCCGGCTATGCGGCGGACCAGCTCACGCTCAACGGGGGCACCTTGCTCGGCACGGCGACCTTCGCGATCGACGACGCCAACCGCGGCGTGACCATCGGCGCGTCAGGCGGCACCTTTGAGATCGACCCGTCCGCCTCGACGGTCACCGTGGCCAAGGTGATCTCGGGCAGCGGCCTGCTGAGCAAAACCGGCCCGGGCACGCTGCTGCTCACCGCGACGAACGTCTTCAGCGGCGTCACCGCGGTCACGGCGGGCACGCTGGCCCTGGGACACGTCGACGCGCTGAAATTCAGCACGCTCGATACGGGGGCCGCAGGCCCGCAGGGCGTGGCGCTCACCCTCGCGGGACCGGTCACCTACTCGATCGGGGCGATCCGCGGCTCCAACGCGCTGGACCTCGGGGCGAACAACCTGAACGTGGGCGTGAACAACCAGCCCGCCACCTACTACGGCGCGATCGGCGGCGGCGGCGGCCTCACCAAGGTGGGCACCGGTGTCTTCACGCTCGCCGGCGCGAACAGCTACCTCGGACTGACGACCGTGGGCAGCGGCATCCTGCAGTTCGCCGCCCCGACCGCGCTGTACGCCGGCAACACCGCGTCATGGACCGCCGACAGCATCGTGGTCAGCAACGGCGCGACGCTGGCCTTCAATGTGGGTGGCGCGGGCGAGTTCGCCGCTTCGGACCTCGACCTTCTTAAGGCGATGGGGTCGGCCACGGGCGGATTCAAGAACGGCTCGCTCCTGGGTCTGGATACGACCAACGCGGCGGGCGGGTCGTTCACCTATTCCAGTGTCATCGCCAACCCGGGCGGCAACGGGCTCGGCGTCCACAAGCTCGGGCTGGGCACCCTGGCGCTGACGGATGCCAACGCCTACACCGGCGCGACGTGGCTGACCGAGGGCACGCTGAGCGTCGCGTCGATCACCAACGGCGGGCTCGCCAGCGCCATCGGCGCTTCGACCCTCGCGCCGGGCAACCTCGTTTTCAACGGCGGCACGCTCAAGTACACCGGAACAACCACGGGCACCGACCGCCGCATCACCATCAACGCCAACAAGAACGCCATCTTCGACGTGACGCAGGCGGGGACCACGCTGACCTTCGCCAGCCTTTCCAACTCGCTTCTGAACGGCTCGGCGGCGATCACCAAGAACGGGCCGGGCACGCTGACCTTCGGTTACGACGGCCCGGGGCTCATGGCCGGAAACTATTACGCGACGATCGACGCCTTTACCATCAACCAGGGAAACCTCCTGTCAGTTGCGAATGATGCGATCCAGATCAACGCCAACCGGTTGTCCCCCGGCGTGGCGATCACCGTGGCGGACGGGGTGACGGTGGGCGTGCCGATTCCGCTCAGCAACACCGGCGACAGCACGGAGCAGCTCTTCCGGTACGTCGGCACGAACTCGACCGCCACCATCGCCTACTATATGGGTCTCCAGGGCGCCACCACCGCGGGGAAGCCGAACCTCAAGATTTTCGACATCAATGACGGCGCCGCCGACACCGATGTGCTGTTCAACTACAATTTTTCCATTTGGCCCGCAAACGGCGTCAGCAACGTCCGTAAAGACGGTGCGGGCACGATGCGCCTGAACGGGACCTGGGCGCCCTACATGGGAACGACGACGATCCGCAACGGGCGCGTGATTGTGACCAGCAGCGTCGGCAGCAGCGGGGTGGGGCCGTTGGGCACCAACACCACGGCGCTGCAGCTGGGCGATGCCGGGACGGCCTCGAACAACGTGCTGACGTTGGCGGTGGACGGCGGTTCTTACACCTTCGCGCGCGGCCTTTACGTGTACCCGTACACCAACGGGGCGAGCGCGCTCTTCGCCGGCCTCTCCACCAACAGCCTGCTCCTGAGCGGCGCCGTCACGCTGAGCAACACGCTGCAGCTCGCCTCGGCGGCCGCCGGCACCAACGCCCTGATCGTCACGGGCCTCGTCAGCGGCCCCGGCGGCTTGACCTCGACCGGCGCGGTCGTGCTGGCCGCCGCCAACACGTATACGGGGCTGACCGCCGTGGCCAGCGGCACGCTGCGCCTGGCCGCCGCCGAGCGCATCGCCGACGCGAGCGCGCTGCGCCTGCTGGGCGGCACCTTCGCGACGACCGGGTTCAGCGAGACGCTGGGCACGCTGGACGTGGACGGCGCGGCGACCCTTGATTTCGGCAACGGGAGCAGCGTGGTGCGCTTTGCCGCGAGCGCGGGCCAGACCTGGGACGGCACGCTGACGATCCGCAACTGGTCCGGTTCCAAGGAGGGCGGAGGCACGGATCAGCTCTTTGTCGGCACTTCGGCGGGCGGCCTGACCGCGGCCCAGCTTGGCAGGATCGTTCCGCTTTCAGGCTACGCCGTGCGGCAGCTTTCGACGGGCGAGGTGGTCATGAAGCCGAACGGCACGCTCACGCTGGTCAAATAAACGGCAAACATAATTGCGGCCGGCTCTCAAAGAGCCTAAAATGGATGGCGTGAACTGGAAAACCACCATGGGCTTGCGTGCGCGCTCGGGTGATGGGCGTCTGACCGGAGTCGGTTGCGCCTTGGCCGTGTCGGCGGCTTGTCTGGCGGCGGCGCTGCCCGGCCGCGCCGCGCCCATCCGCAATGTCATCCTCTGTATCGGCGACGGCATGGGGCCTGAGCAGGTTGAGGCGGCCCGCTGCTACGCCGGGACCAATCTCTTTTTTGACTCCTTTCCGTACCAGACCCGGATCACCACGTTTGCCGCCGGAGGCGCGCTGACGGATTCGGCGGCGGCCGCGACCGCCATCGCCACCGGACACAAGGTGGACGACGGAGTCATCAGTCTGGCCATCCCGGGCGACGCGAGCGAACTGGAAACGCTGCTGGAGGCTTTCCAAAAGCAGGGCAAAGCCTCGGGGTTGGTCACCACGTCGTACCTCACGGATGCCACGCCCGCGGCGTTCGGAGCGCACGCGCCCAGCCGCGGCGAGTACGCGCAGATCGCTTCAAACTACCTCAACCGGACGCGCCCCGAGGTCCTGATGGGCGGCGGCGACAGCGGGATGAGCGCGGACGCCGCGGCCAACGCCGGGTATACCGTCGTGACCGATGCCGCCACGCTCGCTGCGGCGGACGCGTCGGGCGGCGCGCGTGTCTGCGGCCTGTTCGGGTCCTCCTCCCTGCCGTACGAGTACGACGGGCTCGGCGACTTGCCGGGAATCACGAACATGGTTCCCAAGGCGCTCGATATCCTGGACAGCGACCCCGACGGTTTCTTCCTCATGCTGGAGGGCGGGCGCATCGACCACGCCTGTCACGACAACGACCTGCCACGGTGTATCTTCGAGACCTTGGCCTTCGATGCCGCCGTGAAGCTCGTCGCCGCGTGGGCGCAGGGGCGCGGGGACACGCTCATTCTGGTCTTGGCCGACCACGAGACGGGCGGCCTGACCGTGCTGAAGGATAACGGGGCTGGACATCTCCCGAAAGTGTCGTGGTCGACCGGCGGACATACGTCGACGCCGGTGCCTCTCTACGGGTGGGGCGTGAACGCCGGGCTGGTGACCCAGACGGTCGATAATGCGGAGGTCCGCGCGATCGCCCTCAGCACGGCGCTCATGCCGGCGGTGGGCGTCGGCGTCGAGCGGTTCTCGCCGGAAGTGACGCGCACGCGCTGGGCCGTCAGCAGCGGCGACGTCTACCGGTGCGAACAGACCGTGACGTTGCAGCCCGCGGCGTGGCAACCCGGCGGCACGGTCACCGCGGACACCACGCGCGTGACCTTCGCGACCACGAACGCGGCGGCGTACCCGAAGAGCTTCTTCCGGCTGCTTTCGACGCAGGTGGGCGGAAAATAGGCCGGGCCTTCATGAACTTCAGGGCTCAAACACGGAGAACAGAATGAACGCGACGACAAACGATGTGCGGGGACAGGCGATCGACATGGCCGGGTTCGTGGATTACGCGGGCGGTTCGGTGGTGAGCAAAACGCTGCTCGACAAGAAAGCGGGCACGCTGACGCTCTTTTCCTTTGACCAGGGGCAGGGCTTGAGCGAGCACACCTCGCCCTACGATGCCACCGTGCTGGTGGTGGACGGCGAGGCGACGCTGGTGATCGGCGGAAAACCGGTGACGGCCAAGACCGGGGAGATGGTGATCATGCCGGCGGGCGTGCCGCATTCGGTCCGCGCCGATCAGCGTTTCAAGATGCTGCTCATCATGATCCGCGAAAAGGCCGCAGACTGACGTGCCGCGACCGTCGCGACCGTGCTACTTTTTCGGCCACGAGTAGCCGCAGCGGGTCTCCGGGGCGACGAGGTCGCGGTCGGCGATGTCGCGCGGGTCGATCGGGAAGGTGCAGCAGTTGGGCAGACGGTAGACCGAGTAGAGGCGGCAGGTCGATTGGCTGTCTTTGTGAAGGTGGAGCGCGCCGCACTTGTTGGCGACGAGGTGGCAGCACACGCCGCACCGGATGCACTCGCCGGAGCGGCGCGCCAGGCTCTCGCGAACGTACTTCCGCCCGAACAGGTTCAGAAAGAACCGCCGGGTCACGCCCCGCAGGAGGATCAGACGCACGCGCAGCGTGGCGTTTTTGCATAAGGTCGGTGTTGTCTGGATGCCCATAGAAGTGAATACCGTCAGTGGTCAGAACCTTGAATGGTCTGAAGAATGGTCTAGCTTAGCGCGGCGGAGGAAGGTCGGCAAGCGGATTTGAGATAAAAAGCACGGGACGCTAGAAATAGAGCCCCGTGCTCCGCCGGGGGATGACGGGCCAAAGGCAGAGATTAAGACTCTGTAATGACGGTTATTGCGCTTCCATTTTAGGAGCCGGACTCCTATGCTCTACCCGGTTTTACATGATTAGAGATCGTGGAACAGGTGCGATGGGCTTATGGAAAAATCGGTGATAGAGGCTGAAGGCGGCAAGGGCGACGAGACGCGTGAGGTTCCCGTTATCCGCAAACTGCTGGTTTTCGTGCTGTTGTCCGTGGCGTTCATCGCGATCGGGACCTACCCGCCGCTCCGCGCGCATCTGCGTCCGGAAGAGCTCGAAAGGACCATCGAGGGCTTGGGCTGGTTCGGTCCCGTGCTGCTGGTGCTGCTCGGCGCGCTCTCGCCCTTGCTGCTGCTGCCCCGCTGGCCTCTGGCGGTGGTTGCGGGCTTGGCCTACGGGGTGTTCTGGGGCTCCTGCCTCGCCAACACCGCGTCGCTGGTCGGCGCCTGGCTGCAGTATCTGCTGGCGCGCTCGACCTTGGCCCACATGGCCGCGCGCCGGCTGTCCGGCAACCGCTGGAGGCGCCTGTTGGAAAGCCAGAAAAACATTTTCCTTTTCCTCTTCCTTTTCCGAGCCTTTCCCCTTTCTAATTTCGTCGCCACCAATCTGCTGTGCGGCATACTCAGGGTCCCCGCGCGGACCTACCTCGCGGCGTCGGCCCTCGGCATGATCCCGTCGACCATCCTCTACGCGGCGTGGGGCAAGCTAGCCCTCAAGCCTTCGGGAGGCTTTATTTTTCTGGCGTTCTTCACCTTGGCTTTGATCGTGCTGGGCACGGTCTTCGCCCGGCGCTTTCTGGCGCGCGCCAACTCGGCGCCGGTGCCGAGGCGCTGAGCCTGCCCGGCGTGAGGCCCGCTCTGCCGGGGGCCTCCGCCCGCGCCGGGGAGCGGCGGGTGGCGGGGACGCGGTCAGTTTTTTCCGGCGCCCTTCCGATCACAAGCCGGTGCGCTTCCTCTCGGGACGCGGCCGTGAGCGGTCCCGCATCGCCATGGCCGGCTTGTCCACGCGCGCCGCGCCCGCGCTTCGGAGCGCTGAACAGGCGCTCGGGCTGAAAGTCGGGCGTGCGGGGCTCTAGCACCGCGTCGAGCGAGCGGACCTTGGTCCGCTGCGGAGGGACGCATCCCGCCGGATGAAAGCGGCACTGCAGCGCCGCGCTTGCGCGTAACGTCAGCCGGATGACGGTTAGGACCACGATTGGGAGCAGGAGGGTTCAAGGCCCTTCGTAATCGTGAGCATAAGCTTAATCGCTCAAAAGGTTGACCCTGCGTTAGTTCCCGCTCCGCGGGCGGAGGGCGTGTTTTCAAATAGCCTGCGCCGAATCGCAGGCGTACCCATCGGCGATATCGTTTGCCCTTGGGAGTTGCGGACGACGCGCCAGTCGTGTATACTGAATGTCATGACAAAACGACGCGCGGGGCGTCGCAAAGGCGGAGCGTGTGCGGTATGGCCAAACGCGAGGTGGCGAGACAGGTGTTTTCGGGACAGCGTCCGGCGCATGTGCCGCGGCACCGCCCGTTCACCCGGGAGCCCCAGGCGCAACTTTCCCGCCACTTCGGCCATGAAGTCACGGCCGCGGCGGCCAGCAGCCGTTGTTGCGGCGGCGGGAGCACCTCGAGGGTGGAGGACCCGAGATGATGAGAGTTGTCAGCAGGGGACTGTGTCTTGCGGCGTGTGTGATCGCGGGACGGGCAGATGCCGATGGCCGCGCGGGGCCTCTCAGCCCGGAGACGGCGCCGGCCGCGGCCATGAATCCGCTGGAGTTCCGCTATGAGGAAGGACAGGCCGCCCCCCGCCAAGAGGTGCGCGATCCCTGCATCGTCCGCGAAGGCGACACCTACTATCTGACCTTTACGATGTGGCCTTTCCGTAACCGCGAAGAGCAGCATTTGGCGGAGCCGAACCAGGGCGGATCGCCGGGCATCGCCCTGTACGCTTCGAAAGACCTCAAGACCTGGACCTTCTCCAACTGGCTCGTGAAGTCCGCTGACCTTGCGGAAGACTGCCCTTACAGGAACCGCTTCTGGGCGCCGGAGATCCACAAGATCAACGGCAGGTTCTACCTGATTTTCACGGCGGACAACTGGACCAGGAAGGCGTACAATCCGGCCGGCACGTGGGGGTCGGCGGGGTATGCGTTCATCGGCGTGTCCGACGCGGTCACGGGCCCTTACGAACACGTCACGTATGTCGAAGGGGGCACGTGCGACATGACGCTTTTCGGCGACAGCGACGGGCAGGTTTACGCGGTCAAGCCGAAGTCTGACGTCTATATCCAGAAGATCGATTTGAGCGGGCTCGCCCGGAACACGGTCGCCTGGGCCGGCAAGGAAGAGCGGGTCGTGGCGTGCAAGAACGCGGACATCGACGTGCCGGCCACGCCAGACTATTTGGAAGGGCCGTGGCTGGAGAGGATCGGCGGCACCTATTGCCTGTTCTATGCGGAAACCTACACGGACGCCGCTTATCCGGACTTTCTCGGCTACCGCACCAACGTGGCCTACGCCGACTGCGTGCAGGGGCCTTGGCGGAAGGACCCGCGCGGGCAGGTCTTTTTCGGCGGGCACGTGACGGTTTTCGACGGGCCGGACGCGCGGAAGTGGTTCGCCTACCGGTGGGAGCAAGACAACCGCGCGCGCGGCAGACTCTGCGTCGATCCGCTCACGATCGATGAGCACGGGAAGGTTCAGGCCCGGGAAACGCTTGCCGGACGCGGACGTTGAGCGCGCTTGATACAAAACAAGGAGACACGGCGATGAAGAGAATGATGATCCTGGCGGCTGCGTGGGTGTGTGTGTTCAGGACGGGCTGGGCGGAGGTGCCGCGGCCCGAACATCCGCGGCCGGACGCGTTCCGCGAGAGTTGGCTGACGCTCAACGGCGAGTGGCAGTTCGAGATCGACGCCGCCGGCGACGGCGAGTCGCGCGGGCTGGTGACGGGCAAAGAGCTGTCCTCCAAGATCACGGTGCCGTTCTGCCCGGAGAGCAAGCTGTCCGGACTCGGACTGGGCAACACGCAGTATCTGAAAGATCTGTGGTACCGCCGGCTGTTCGACCTGCCGGCTTCGATGAAGGGCAAGCGCATCCTGCTGCACTTCGGGGGCGTGGACTACAGGGCGCGGGTGTACGTCAACGGCCGGCTGGCGGGGACGCACACGGGCGGGAACGCGGCTTTTGCCTTTGAGATCTCGCCGTTCCTGAAAGAGGGCGGCAACGAAGTCGTGGTCCGCGTCTTCGACGACCTGCGCAGCGGGCTGCAGCCCGGGGGCAAGCAGGCCTACAACAAGAGCGAAGGGTGCGTCTACACCCGCACGACGGGCATCTGGCAGACGGTCTGGCTCGAAGCGGTTGGCTCGTCGTATGTGGAGAGTTTCTCGGTCGTGCCCGACCCGGATCACGCGCGCGTGATCATCGAGGCGGCGGTGAACGGCGACGACGCGGAGCTCCAGCTCACGGCGGAGGCGTTCGCGGACGGCAAGCGGGTGGGGGCGGACAGCGCGACCGGCACCTGGCGCAACCGGCGGCTCGTGCTGGACCTCAAGGAGAAGCGGCTGTGGGCGCCGGGATCGCCGTTCCTCTATGATCTGACGTTCAAGCTGACCAGCGGCGGACTTCCGGTCGACGAGCTCAAGAGCTACTTCGGCTTGCGTTCGGTGGCGATCGCGGGCCGCCGCATCCTGATCAACGGCCAGCCGGTTTTCCAGCGCACGATCCTCGATCAGGGTTTCTATCCGGACGGGGTTTGGACGGCGCCTTCCGACGCGGAGCTGAAGGCTGACATCGAACGCTCGATGGCGTGCGGCTACAACGGGGCTCGTCTGCACCAGAAGGTCTTCGAGCCGCGCTTCCTCTACTGGGCCGACAAGCTCGGCTATCTGGTCTGGGGCGAGTTTCCGAACTGGGGCTACAACTACAAGCCCGAAGGCTACGCGCCGTATATCACGGAATGGACCGAGGTCCTGCTGCGGGACCGCAACCACCCAGCCATCATCGGCTGGTGTCCGTTCAACGAAACGGGCGGCGGCGCGGGCGAACTGCAGCAGGTCATCTGGAACGTGACCAAGGCCGTCGATCCCACGCGGCCGGCGCTGGAGACGAGCGGCTGGGTGCACACCCTGCCGCATCCGGAGGTGCGGGACGCGCACGATTACGAGGGCAACCCCGAGGCGCTGCGCAAGCGGTGGACGGATTACTTCTCCGGGGCGGCGGCGGGGGTCACGATGCCGCTCCGCTACGGACACGAGGCCAGTTCGGTGAAGGACGGCGGCGTGCCCTTCATGATCAGCGAATTCGGCGGGATCGGCTGGGCGACGGAAGGCGGCTGGGGATACGGTTCCGGGCCCAAGACGCTCGACGAGTTCTATGCCCGCTACAAGGGCCAGTGCGACGCGCAGCTGGATAATCCGAACCTGTTCGGGTTCTGTTACACGCAGCTGACCGACGTGGAGCAGGAGCACAACGGACTGTACTACTACGACCGCAAGCCGAAATTCGACGTCCAGCGTCTGCACGCGATCACGTCGCGTCAGGCGGCCTACGAGCGGGGCGAATCGCAGGCGTCGCAGCCGGCCACGCGTGAAGACGACAACTGGAAAGTGCTCGTCGGCACGGTCCAGGACGGCGCGCTCTGCACGCCGTACCGCTACACCACGCAGACGCCGCAGGGGGAGTGGGCCGGCGAGGCTTTCGATGACAGCGCGTGGCAGTCCGGCCTGCCGCCTTTCGGGCAGGATGCGCGGCGGCAGGTGCGGACCCCGTGGAAGACGCCGGACATCTATCTGCGCCGGACCTTCGAGTACGACGGCGCGGCCATCCGCCGGGCCGCGGTGGTCTTCTCTTACGATGAGGACACCGAGATCTATGTCAACGGGCAGGTGATCGTCAACGTCCACGAATTCATCACGAATTACCGGATGCTGCTGGTGACGGAGCAGATGAGGAAAGCGCTGAAGAAGGGCCGCAACACGTTGGCCGTCCATACCCATCAAACCGTGGGAGGCCAATTCATCGATGTGGCGGTGCTCCTCTCCGAGTAGGCGTCTCGGGGAGCTGCGGCAGGTCGAGGGCCTCGCGGACGGCCTGCAGGAGCGCGGCGGTCGGGTAGGGCTTCGGCAGAAAGTGGAAGCCCTCCTGCTCGATGAGCGCCCAGCGCACGCGCTCGTCGGCGTAGCCGCTGCACAGCAGCACCGGCAGGCCGCTGGCTTTGGCGCGCAGCTCCGTCGCCAGCTCGATGCCGTTCTTGCCGGGAAGGACGACGTCGCTGAAGAGCAGGTTGAAGCGCCCGCCTTCGCGGTCGAAGGCGGCGTGTGCCTCCTGGGCCGTCTCGCAGGGGGTGACGCAGTAGCCGGCGGAGCGGAGCACGAGGGTCGCGAGGCGGAGCACGCCGGGCTCGTCCTCGACCAGCAGGATGCTTTTGCCGAGCCCGGGCAAGGTCGCGGGGACCTCGTCCGGCTGGCGCGGCTGGGCGGTGTCCGGGCCGTGCGCGTGTGCGGGCAAGTAGACCTTGAAAGTGGAGCCCTGGCCAACTTGGCTTTCGACGTTGATCCAGCCCGCGTTTTGCTTGACGATGCCGTAGATGACGGCCAGACCCAGCCCGGTGCCCTTGCCTTGGCCCTTGGTGGTGAAGAACGGCTCGAAAATGCGGTGGATCAGCTCCTGCGGGATGCCTGTGCCGGTGTCCGAGACGGTGAGGCAGACGAAGGTTCCGGGGTGTGACTCGGGGATCTGGGTCGTGTCGTTGGCCTGCAAAGTGACCGTGCCGGTTTTGAACGTCAGCCGGCCGCCCTGAGGCATGGCGTCGCGGGCGTTGATCGCGAGGTTCATGATGACCTGCTCGATCTGGCTCGGGTCGGCGAGCACGTTTCTCAGATCGGGGGCGAGCTGCCGGACGATGTCGATGTCCTCTCCCATCAGACGGCGGAGCATCGCCTCCATGGCGGTGACGAGCTGGTTGATGTCGACCACACGGGGCTCGATCCGTTGTTTGCGGCTGAAGGCGAGCAGCTGGCGGGTCAGGTCCGCCGCGCGTTTGGCGGCCCGCTCGATCTGCTTCAGGTCGTTGTATTGGCTGTCGTTCTCGCGGGTGCCTGCGAGCAGGATTTCGGTGAAGCCCAGGATGGCCTGCAGCAGGTTGTTGAAATCGTGCGCCACGCCGCCCGCGAGACGCCCGACGGCATCCATCTTCGAGGCCTGCTGGAGCTGCAGTTGCAGCTCGATCTCCTGCGTGATGTCGCGGGAGATGCCCACGAGGCCGATCACGCGGCCGTCTTGGTCCCGGATGGGCGCCTTGGAGGCGGAGACCCATTTGACCTTGCCGTCGGCGGTCTGGGTCTGCTCCACCTGGGCGAGCAGGGGTTGGCCGGTTTCGATGATCTGTCTTTCGGTGGCCAGCGCGTGCTCGGCGATCTCGCCCGGCTGGAAGTCGGTGTCGCTTTTGCCGATGGCGTCGGCCGGGTCGGCCAGTCCCAGCGAGACGGCTTGGGCCTTGCTGATCTTAATGAAGCGGGAGCGCGTGTCTTTGAAGTAGATGCAGTCCGGCAGGTTGTCCATCAGCGCGTAGAGCAGGTTGCGCTCGTGAACCAGGGCTTCGTCGGTCCGCGCCTGCTCTTCCGCCGCCCGGAGCAGAACGATCCGCGCCTGATCCGCCTCCGCCAGCAGGCGGCGCGTCTCCTCGGCGGCGGCCTGCACCTTGTCCTCGGCCCGCTTGCGCGAGGTGACGTCAGCGAAGATGCAGGCGATCTGGTTGGGGCTGGGCCGGAAAATCGTTCCCTCGATAAAGCGGTTGGCCTCCTGAATGAAGGAGGTGAAGTTTTCCGGGTCGCCGGTGATGGCCACCTGACGGTAGATTTGGGGCCAGACGGGGTTGGTGTAGAACGGCACCTCGCTGACGGTTTTCCCGATCAAGGGGGCCGCCTCGAATCCGGTGATGCGCTCAAAGGCGGGGTTGACGCTCAGGAAGCGGTAATCGTCGGGCTGCCCCTGCGCGTCGCGGACCACCTCGCACAGGATGAAGCCGTAGTGCATCTCCTGGAATAGCGTCTGATAGAGCTGTTCGGCCTGACGCAGGGCGGTGATGCGGCTTTGGACTTCCCGCTCCAGGGCGGTCCTGCGGTTGCTGAGGAGCGCGATAAAGGCCGTGAGCAGGACGGTCACCAGGAGCCCGGCCATCGCGGCCGTCCACCCTTCGCGCAACGGATGCCGGGCCAGCCAGGCGGGTGTCGTGTGGATGACGACGGCGTAGACCTTGCCGAAACAGAAGACCGGCACGCGGATCTTGAGGCTGGAGCCTCCGGCCGGCCAGCAGTCGGCGCTGGAAGGGTGCCCGTGGGGGTCTGACGACGCGAGAATGAGCGCCGGCCGTCCGCCGTCCAGCTGGAAGAGTTCGGCCACGAGGCCGCGCGTCAGGCTGCCGGCCCTGTAAAGCGGGGTCTTGATGAGGTCGTCCATGCGGACGGCCAGGGCGGTGAGGCCCTGCTGGCGCGCCGAGGCGACCGGCTGGAAAATGACGATGCCGGCCGGGGTATTCGTCAGGGCGAAAAGCGTCACCGTTTCCGTGGCGGAGGGCAACCCGTTGCGCACAGCCTTTTCGATCGCTTGCCGCCGCACCGGTTCGGAACTCAGGTCATACCCCTCCAGTCCGCGCTGGAGTCCGGCACGCGCTTCGATGAAGAGCGCGGGATAGCAGGTCTCGCGGCCGGAGGCGGGCACGCGCTCGCCTTGCCCGCTGAACTGCCAGACCTTGAAATCCGCCAGGCCCTGCCGCCGCGCCGCCTCCTCGAACGGCGCCAATTCCCGCGCCGGGACGGCGGGCAGCCACAGGCAGGCCTGCGTGGCGCCGTCTTGCGTGAGCCGCTCTGAAAAGAGATGGAACTTGTTCTGGTCCACCCAGTCGCTGGCCTGGAAAAAACGGCGGGTGCCGTCGATTTTTTCGCGAAGATCCCAGAGCTCTCTGGCAATGCCGGACGCTTGGGCGTAGGCGAGCGAGGAGAAGGTCGCCAGCCGGGTCTGGCGTTCCGACGCGTGGATGTGCCACGTGGCGGCCGCCGTCAGCGTCAGCATGACCAAGGCGCACAAGACCGCCTCAGCGCAGTGTATCCGCCAGGGGCGCCGGGGCTGCAGGCGCCGCCGTTTTCCGAGAACGAAGTGGCTCAGCATGAGGATCGACAACAGGGTGAGCGTGAGGAAAAGCGGGACCTGGCGGGCCTGCGCGATCCGCCTCTGCCACGTTGCGGCCGAGACGTCGATGCCGACCACGAGCAGCGCCTCGCCGGTGCTGGGTTCCAGGACCGGCACGAACGTGGAGACGAACGTGCCGTATTCATCCGTGTAGACGTCCGTTGATTTCGGCACGTGGCATTTGAAAACGTCCGCCACCTCGCGCGGGGCTTGCTGATACGGCGTGCCCGGTGGCGCGGCGACGGGCTCGTCGCGGGACACGCTTTCCGGTCCGAACACGTAGCCGCCGCCGCGCCGGGCGATGGTGTAGATGGACCGCAGCCCAAGGTGCTCGCCCGCGGCGGACAGCTGGGCACTCAGCTGCTGATAAACGGGCGTCTCCCTGTCAGCCGCGGTGAACGACAACTGCTTGACCCGCTCGACCGGAATGGTCCGCGCGATGGCGGTGGCGTTCGCAAGCAGCATCTCGCGCTGGTGCAGTTCGGCCTTGTTCCCGAGCTGATAGGTTTGCCAAACGCCGGTAGCCACGACCAGCGCCGAGGCAGCCGAGAGGACGCGCACATAAGCCCTCGAGGACGGACGCTGGTGGTTGTTTGCCATGTGGAAGTCTTCCCTTCCGCGCCGGTTGTGCCCTGTTCAGGCCGGCCCCAAGGCTGGCCCCGCGCCTGAGTCGAAACTCCAATGTGAATAGAATGGCCCAACGAGTACATAAAGTCAATGCGCAAGGGCTTGGGCGGGGTGCGATTCAGTTTCGTTGAAACTGAGTCGCACCCAGGAGAATTTAGGAGTTAGGATTTAGGAGTTGGAAGCGCATAAGACTTTGAGAACAGGGCGTTAGGCAAGGAGGAACGCTTCCGCGAAGAACCGTTAATTGGAGCCATACAGGTGACTTCATTTTGAAGACACGAACACGGACTCTCGTGCATCGCGCGAACGCGTTCACTTTCAGGGCATTGCAACTCCTAACTCCTTCTTTGGGTGTGGATTCAACAAAGTTGAAACGCACCCGCTTGGGCGCGCGCGAAGCGGGCCCGTGCGGGCCGGTTGACATTCCTGCTTGGCAGGGGTAAAGTACGCGACATGAGTGTGTGAATGTGGACGGGCCGGGGGTGGGCCGTAAGCGAAAAGGGGACGCCGATGGGTATGGTAAGGGCCGGTTATTTGGTGTGGGCGGCGGTGGCCGTTGCGGCGAGTGCGCGGGCGCAGGAAGCGGTGCCGGGCGAGATCCGCGGCGCGGCGATACAGCAGCAGCGCGCGGCGATCGAGTGGACCCGCGTGCTCTGCAAGGAGCCGGGGCGCTACATCGGCTGGCCGTCGGTCTGCCTGCGCAAGAACGGCGAACTGCTGGCGGTCTTTTCCGGCGACCGCGACGCGCACATCTGCCCGTGGGGCAAGGTTCAGATGGTGAAGAGCACGGACCTGGGGGGGACGTGGGGCGCGCCGGTGACGATCGGCAACACGCCGCTGGACGACCGCGACGCGGGGATCATCGAGCTGCCGAACGGCGACCTGGTGGTGGCGTGGTTCACGTCGCTGGCTTATTGCCAGAGCATCCGCGACCGCGCGAAGCTGCCGTCCGGTTCGGCCAAAGAGCAGTGGTTCCTTCACGACGAAAAGATTCCGCAGGCGGTGAAGGACGAGTGGCTGGGCGCTTACACCATGCGCTCCTCCGACGGGGGACGGACGTGGCTGAAGCCGGTGCGCACGGCCGGGTCGACGCCGCACGGGCCGATCCTGCTCAAAGACGGGCGCCTGCTGTATGTGGGGCGGTATTTCAAAGGCGAGCAGACCGTCATCTCGGTCGAGGAGTCGCGCGATCAGGGGGCGAGCTGGCAGATGCTGTCGGAGATCCACCCTTCGCCGGAGGAGCAGGCCCCGCAGATGTTTCACGAGCCGCACGCGGTCGAGACGGGCGACGGGCGCATCGTGGCTCAGGTCCGGTATCACGGCCCAGGCGGGTGCCTGCGGCAGTCCGAGAGCGCCGACGGCGGCAAGACCTGGACCGTGATGCGGCCGACCCGCTTGGCGGGCTTGCCGCCACACCTGCTCCGGCTCAGCAGCGGAAAAATTCTGACGGTGTACGGGCGCCGCTCCGGCGCCTGCGGCGAGTACGCGTGCCTCAGCGACGACGGGGGGCGCACCTGGGACGTGGCCAACGAGATCAAGCTGGCCGGGCACTTCGACGGCGACCTCGGATATCCCGCTTCGGCCGAGCTGCCGGACGGCTCGATCCTGACCGTCTACTATCAGGCCGAGAAAGCGGGCGAGAAAGCCTGCCTGATGGGGACCCGGTGGCGCGTGCGCAATATGAACTGACAATTTTGAACGTTTAAAGCCGGACAGGCGGATTAGATTTTCGCCTAGCTCAGGATAGTGACAAAAATGTATCGATGATGTTGGAGCGGCGCGGGGATGTGACAGCTTCGGCGCGGAGCCCTCCGCGTGCCGGCTTCACCCGCGCGTTTTTTTTATTGAATTTCGGCCGATAAAGACCATTTTTTGCGCGTTTTAAAGAGTTGGCCCGCTATATGCGATATCCACGCCATAACGTGCGATTGGACGTTTGGCAGTGAGTACAATAAACAGGTGCCTTGCATGAGGCGCCGACACTAGGAGGGATACGTCATGAACGGAATGCGTTGCAGACTCAAACTGATTGGCCTGGTAGCGGGTGTCGCGCTGACAGCCGCGGCGAACACATGGGCGCAGGACGTGGCGGCGGCCGCCGCGGCCGCCGCTCCGGCCGCCCCCGTCGTGAACTCGGGCGACACCGCGTGGGTGCTGGTGAGCACGGCGCTGGTGTTGCTGATGACCATACCCGGGCTCGCGCTCTTCTACGGCGGGCTGGTCCGCCGGAAGAACGTGCTATCCGTTCTGATGCAGTGCTTCTTCCTGGTTTGCTTCATCACGCTGCAATGGGTGGTGTTCGGCTACAGCTTGTCCTTCGGCCCTGACGTCAAAGGGTTCATCGGCAATCTGGACTGGGCCATGTTGAAGCACGTGGGGGCCGAGCCCAACGCGGACTACGCGGGCACGATTCCGCATTCGGTCTTCATGTTGTTCCAGATGATGTTCGCCATCATCACCCCGGCGCTGATCGTGGGCGCGTTTGCGGAACGGATGAAGTTCGCGGCCTTCGCGCTCTTCTCCTTGCTGTGGGCGACGATCGTTTACGATCCTCTGGCGCACTGGGTGTGGGGCGTGGGCGGCTTCCTGCGCAAGATGGGCGCGCTGGACTTCGCGG
Source organism: Verrucomicrobiota bacterium (assembly GCA_023269675.1). Lineage (GTDB taxonomy): Bacteria > Verrucomicrobiota > Kiritimatiellia > RFP12 > UBA1067 > JAHFSX01. The sequence goes on along the minus strand of JAHFSX010000002.1, from coordinate 410,365 downwards.
GCGGCACGGTGGTGCACATCAACGCCGGCGTGGCCGCGCTGGTTTGCGCGCTGGTGCTGGGGCGGCGGCTCGGCTATCCGAAGAAGCTTTCCCCGCCGCATAACCTGCCGTTCGCGGTCGTGGGCGCGGGGCTGCTGTGGTTCGGCTGGTTCGGCTTCAACGCCGGCAGCGCGCTGGGGGCCAACGGCTTGGCGGGCAGCGCCTTCCTGGCGACCCACGTGGCGACGGCGGCGGCCGGTCTGGCCTGGGCGGCCATGGACCTGATCAAGAACCGGCACGTCACCGTGTTGGGCATCATCTCCGGCGCGGTGGCGGGCCTGGTGGCGATCACTCCGGCGGCGGGCTTCGTCACGGCGGGCGGCGCGATCGCGATCGGCGCGGGTGCGGGCTTCATCTGCTACCTGTTCGTCACCGTGGTCAAGCCGCGTCTGGGTTACGACGATGCGCTGGACGCGTTCGGCGTGCATGGCATCGGCGGCATCTGGGGCGCGCTCGCGACCGGGCTGTTCGCCACGACCGCTGTGAACAGCGCGGGCGCGAACGGGCTGTTCTATGGAAACCCGGCGCTGCTCTGGATCCAGTTCAAGGCCGTGATGGTGACCGTCGTGTACTCGGGCGTGATGAGTTTCGTGCTGCTCAAGATCGTGGACGCCGTGCTGGGTCTGCGGGCCTCCGAGCAGGCTGAACGGATCGGCCTCGACCTGACCGATCACCGCGAGACCGGTTACACCGTCCTTGATTAACGCATAAACACCCAAGAAGAGAGGAATTTGATCATGAAATACATTGTTGCCATCATTCAGCCGGATCGCATGGACGAGGTCTTAGACCGTCTGACAGCGAAGGAGATCCACCTGGTCACCGTCTCCAACGTCATGGGGCGCGGCCGCCAGAAGGGCATTGCGCAGGTTTACCGCAGCCATACCGAGGCGGGCAGCCTGCTGCGGAAAGTGAAGCTGGAGATCGCCGTCAACGACGAGTTCGTGGACGCGGCCGTCGAGGCCGTGGAGGGCGGCGCCCGCACGGGCCAGGTCGGTGACGGAAAGATCTTCGTGCTCGACCTGGAGCAGACGGTCCGGATCCGCACGGGCGAGCGGGGCGGAAAGGCCATCGGCTAACCCCGCCCGGCGGAGGGCAGGGCACACGGGGCCGCATGTTGAACGGGGTACAAGACCTGTGCGACATGCGGCCCCTCTTTTTTCTGGGAAGGGGGCTTGATGCGGCGCGGCGCCCTACATGTTTTTGAACCAGGCCTCGGCGGTGGTGTTTGTGGCGCCGGCCGGGCGGGCCACCGTGGCTTTCGCGAGCAGCGCCCGCTTCTCGACCTCGGTCATCAGGCGGCCCGGAATCGCGAGGGGCCCGGAGCCCAGGTTGACGGTCACCGCCGTCACGTGCGCCCAGGGGAAATTGGTCTCCCGGCAGACGGGGATGTCAGGGAGCATCGCCCCCGCCGCGAGCGTGCGCGGCACCGTGAGCAGCGGCAGCAGGTCGCCGTTCAGGTCGCGCTTCTGTTCCAGCAGCGGCCTGACGGCCCAGCTTTGGAGCTCCTCGCCGGAGTCCAGGCGGAGGCCGACCTCAAGGGACCGCAGGACGACCGGCTCGAGCGTACCGAGATTGATCAGCGAGAGCGTGGCGTAAGAGACCGGCTTGGAGAGGCGCCGGCAAAACTGCCGGGTCTCGGCGGCATGGTCCTCGAAGGAGGTGACGACCAGCAAGAGCCGGTCTTGCTGAAGCTCGCCGTACCAGCCGGGCTTCACCAGGGCACCGTCCTCCGTGGCGCCCTCGGCCGCGGCCGGGCGCGCCGGTTTGTCGGGCGTCGGAGCTTCACAGGGTTCGGATCTGGCGAAAAAGTTGTGGGTGACCATCAGCGCGGTGAGCAGGGCCACGGGCAGTCCGACCCACAGGCGGCGTTTGACGCGCCGGCTCCAGTGCCGCAGCTGGAGGGTTTGCGAGTAGACGCCTGTGGCCACGGCCGCGAGCGTGCCGGCGCCCGAGAGAACGTTGAAGACCGGGTTGATGAGCTCGCGGTTCGTCCGGGAGACGATCTCGGCGACGGCCACGAGGCCCAGTCCGAGAAACGCGAACATCACGCACAGCGCGGCCGCATTCTTGCCGGATACGCCTGTTACCGGCAGCTCCGGGCGCCGGCGGCCGCGGCGTTCCGGCTGTCCGCTGACGGCGGGCGCCCGGGGGGCGCCGCCGCGCTCGCTGTTCGGTGCGCTGCGGCGGTTGCCGCGGTGCCCGACCTCGCCGCTCCGGCTACTCCTATGACTGGGGGTGTGTGGCATGATTAACAACGCATGTTGGTCGTACTTTAGCTGACGCGCGCCAAGGCGTCAACCGTGGCGGCCGAATTTTTTTGTGGCGGCGTTTGCAATGCACCTTCCGTTTCATTATAATTTCGCGCTTATGAAAGTACAGGTACTGCCTTCTCTACTGGCGGCGGATTTCGGGTGTCTGGCCGATGAGATCCGCCGTGTCGCGGCATCGGGCGCGGACGCGTTGCACCTGGACATCATGGACGCGCATTTTGTGCCGAATTTGAGTTTCGGACCCGACATGGTGGCCTTGGCGAAAAAAACGTCCCCGGAGCTGTGGCGCGACGTCCACCTGATGATGACACGCCCGGACCAGTTTATCGGCCGGTTCATCGACGCGGGCGCGCAGGCGCTGCAGATTCACGTCGAGGCGGACTGTGACATCTGGGCCGGGCTGCGCGCCATCCGCGCGCGGGGGGTGCGTGCCGGGCTGGTGGTGCGCCCGCAGACCCCGGTGGCCGCGTTGTGGCCGTACCTGCCGCTGTGCGACGAGGTGCTCTTCATGACGGTCAATCCCGGGTATGGAGGGCAGGCTTTCATGAGCGAAATACTTCCCAAGATATCCGACCTCAGGAAACACGCGGGCGGGATCGGCCTGGGCGCACTGGACATCATGGTGGACGGCGGCATCAACTTCGAAACGGCGGCGCTGTGCGCGGCGCAGGGCGCGAACATGTACGTGGCCGGCAGCTTCCTGTTCAAACAGACCGACATGGCTGCGGCCGTCCAGCGCATGCGCGGGCTCTGTGAGGAGCAGCTGCCGGGCCTGCGATCCGAGTGACAGGGTGAAATCCTGATGCGATGAACCGGCCGCGCGTCATTAATAACCGAAACGTTTAAACAGAAACCCGCAGCAAAGAACCTGATGGAACAAATAACACTCGATAACATCCGCAATTTCTGCATCATCGCGCACATCGACCACGGCAAGACCACCTTGTCGGACCGGATCCTTGAGGCGACCAAGACCATTGAGCTGCGCGACATGCGCGAGCAGACGCTCGACGCGATGGATCTGGAGCGCGAGCGCGGCATCACGATCAAGTGCCATCCGGTCTCGATGGTCTACACGGCCAAGAACGGCAAGACCTACCTCTTCAATCTGATCGACACGCCGGGGCACGTGGACTTCACCTACGAGGTGTCGCGCAGCATGGGCGCCTGCGAAGGGGCGATCCTGGTGGTCGACGCGGCGCAGGGGGTGGAGGCGCAGACCGTGGCGAACACCTATCTGGCGGTCGAAAACAGCCTCGAAATCGTGCCGGTGCTCAACAAGGTGGACCTGCCGGGCGCCAACATCGAAGAGGTCTCCCATCAGATCGAGGATGTGCTCGGCATTTCCATGGAGCACCCGCTGCTCATCAGCGCCAAGACCGGCCTCGGCGTGGCCGAGGTTCTGGAGGCGGTGGTCGAGCGGATTCCCCCGCCCAAGACGCGCGGCAAGAACGCGCCGCTGCGCGCGCTCGTCTTCGATTCCGTGTTCGACATTTACCGGGGCGTGATCACGTATGTGCGCGTGGTCGACGGCAGCCTGCGCGTGGGCGACCAGGTGCTCTACATCAGCAGCGGGCAGACCACGCAGCTGCGCGAGGTCGGGATCTTCAGCCCCGACCAGAAGCCGGTCGAGGTTCTGGAGGCGGGCCAGGTGGGGTACATCGTCGGCACCATCCGGGACCCGTCCGACATCAAGATCGGCGACACCGTCACGCGTGTCAAAGACGGCTCGGACGAACTGCTGCCGGGGTTCAAAGAGGTGCACCCGATGGTGTTCAGCGGCATCTACCCGGTCAGCACGGAGGATTACGAGAAAGTCCGCACGGGGCTCGAGAAGCTGCACCTGAACGACTCGGCCTTCACCTTCCATCCCGAAAGTTCGGTGGCGCTGGGCTTCGGCTTCCGCTGCGGCTTCCTCGGCCTGCTGCACATGGAGGTCGTGCAGGAGCGGCTGCGCCGCGAGTACGACCTCGACATCATCAACACGCACCCCGCGGTCATTTACAAGGTCCAGCTGCGCGACGGCACGTCCATGGAGATCGACAACCCGGTCCATTTGCCCGACGTCACGCGCATCGACCAGATCGAGGAGCCGATCATCAAGGCGACCATCATCTGCCCGAGCTCGTGCATCGGCGAGGTGATGCGCATCGTGCTGGAGCGGCGCGGCGAGGTCAAGGCCACGGAGAGCCTGGACGCCAAGCGCGTGATCCTCTCCTGCCTGCTGCCGCTGAACGAGATCCTGATCGACTTCCACGACATCCTCAAGAGCGTGAGCCACGGCTACGCCTCGATGGACTACGAGCCGTGCGGGTATCAGGTGAGCGACATCGTGAAGATGGACATCCTGCTCAACGCCGAGGTGGTGGACGCGTTCTCCTGCATGGTCCACCGCGACAAGGCCGTGGCGCGCGGGCGCCAGATCTGCAAGGCGCTGGCCGAGACCATCCCGCCGCACATGTTCAAGATCCCGGTGCAGGCCACGATCGGCCGCAACATCATCGCGCGCGAAGACATCCGGTCGTTCCGCAAGGATGTGCTGGCCAAGCTGTACGGCGGCGACGTGACGCGCAAGCAGAAGCTGTTGAAGAAGCAGAAGGCCGGCAAGGCGCGCATGAAGGAGTTTGGCCAGGTGCGCGTGCCCCAGTCGGCCTTCATTGCCGTACTCAAGGGCACGGCGACCGACGAATAGGAGCGTGGCGGGGGGCGCAGGCGGGGGCAGGCCGCGCCGCGCCCGGAATGTGGGGCAGGGCACGCCGTGCCCGGAACAGGAGACGAACATGAATTTTTTTGAGAAGCGCAAGATCCGCAAGCAGGTCAAGACGTTGCTGCATCACGCCCGGACGGTTCGCGGCAGCCGCGAAGACCTCATGAGCGAGGGCGAGCGGGCGTATCTGGACGAGCACATGCAGCGGGCGCGCGAGGCTTACCGCGGGGGCGACGGCGCCGCGCTGGAGGCTGCGGGCACGGAGCTCGAGGCGTGCCTGACCCGGCTCAACCCGCCGAAGCCGATGGCCGGCTGGCGCGAGAATTTCGACGTGCTGGTCGTGGCGATCTCGGTGGCCATGGCGTTCCGGGCTTATTTTTATCAGCCGTTTAAAATCCCCACGGGGTCGATGCAGCCCACGCTCTACGGGATCCACTGTGAGCCGCGCGACCCGTCCCAGGCCACCCTGCTGGACCGGCAGCCGTTCAAGTTCGCGAAGTGGCTGGTGACGGGCGAATCCTTCCATGTGGTGCGGGCCAAGGCGCGCGGCACCGTGACGTTCACGTCGGGCGAGAGCCGCAAGCCGGGTTACACGCCGGTGGTGGTGGCGGGGATGCCGCACTATGTGCCGAACGATGCGGTGCAGACCGACGAGTACCGGCGCCCGGTCGGGCTGAAGGGCGGCGTCAAGAACGGCGCGAGCGTCAAGGAGGGAGACGTGTTGTGGTCGGGCGTGGTGGTTTCCGGCGACTTTGTTTTCGTCAACCGCTGGAAATGGAACTTCTCGCATCCCGCACGCGGTGAGGTGATGGTTTTCTCGACCTCCGGCATCACGGCGCTGCAGCAGGGCACCCACTATATCAAGCGCATGACCGGGCTGCCGAACGAGACCCTGCAGATCAAGGCGCCGAATCTGCTGGTGAACGGGGTGGTCGTGACGGAGCCGCAGCGCTTCGGGCAGATCTCGCGCAAGGAGCAGGTGTGGCCCAAGGGACCGGCTTACGCGGGGTTCAACCCCAACGGCATGGACAAGCGCATGGCGTTGCGCGGCCTGTCGCTCTCGGACGAGTCGGATACGGTGACGCTGAAGGGCAACCAGTATTACGCGATGGGTGACAATTCCTTCAACAGTTACGACAGCCGGTATTGGGGGCCGGTGCCCGAGCGCAACCTGCTCGGGCCCGCCACGGTGGTCTACTGGCCGTTCACCTCGCCGCGTCTGGGTTTCATCCGTTAAGCGGGACGGGTCCGCTGTGCAACCTGAATTTACGGACAGGATCTGCGAAGTAAATCCTGCCCGAAAAACCCGAAGTTTGCGGCTGTGCGGACGACGGGGGCCAGAGTCTTTAACGCGCGGGGAAGCCGAGCTTTGAAGATCCGGCTTAGAGTCCGGCCCTGCCGGCCATCAGCCGCCCCAGCCTGCCGGCCTGCGCCGCTCCCGGGCTGATTTGAAGGTGCCTTTGGGCGGCCCCTTTCAACAAACGAGGCCCGCACCCTGAAGCGGGCTTTTCAGGATAAGCTCCTTGCCGAAACACGGCGTTTCCGCTATCATTATGCGTACAAAGTTGGACGCGGATGTGCGGTAACCCATGAAAGGAGCGCGATGAAACGGATCGAAGCAGGTGCGGACGAGGGGCTTTCGCGGAGGACCTTTTTGACGGTGGTCGCTGGCGCGGCGGCCGTGGCGGCCAGCGGCAGCGCGCGTGCGGCGGAAGCCTTGGCGGCGTTCGCGCTGCCGGCCCTGCCGTATGCGCCGGACGCGCTCGCGCCGGCCATCTCGGCTCAGACGGTCGGCTTCCATTACGGCAAGCATCACCAGGGTTACGTGACCGCCCTGAACAAGCTGGTGCAGGGCACGGCGCTGGCCGGCAAGCCGCTGGAGGAGGTGATCCGCGCCACGGCGGGCCAGGCGGATCAGGCGGCGGTCTTCAACAACGCGGCGCAGATCTGGAACCACACGTTTTATTGGCGGTCGCTCGCTCCGGCGGGCGGGGGACAGCCCTCCGGGGCGCTCCTGGAGGCGGTCAAGCAGGCCTTCGGCTCGTACGAGGCGTGCGCGGCGGCGCTGTCCGAGGCGGCGCTGAAGCAGTTCGGCAGCGGCTGGGTCTGGCTGGTCGCCGAGAAGGGCCAAGTCAAGGTCGTCAAGACCCCGAACGCGGAGACGCCGCTCACCCAGGCCGGCGTGGTGCCCCTGCTGACGATCGACGTCTGGGAGCACGCCTACTACCTGGACTATCAGAACCGGCGGGCGGATTATGTGAAGGCCGTTTTGGAGCAGCGGGTGAACTGGGCCTTCGCCGCGGAGAATTTCGCGCAGGCGGGCCGCTGAGGGTGCGGCGGCGGGGCTGGTTTGGCGTCGCTTGACATTCCGGGGCGGATTATGTAAATTCATTGTCCATTTTCTTCTTATAATAGGTGTAGTCTGTCCAAAACCGATGGCAGCACCTCTTTTCCGTTTCACCGAGAGGGGAAAAGGACCTGATGGCAGCAATAAAACCAAAAGCGAAAAAAAACATGCCGGCACCCAAAACGGCGGTCAAAAAAGACGCCAAGCCTGTCCAGTCTTCGGCCAAGAAGTCGAAAAAGGCGGCGGCCACGTCGCCCGCCGACGAGACGGACGAGGTGCTCGAACCCGTTGACGGGGAGGCGTCGGTCAGCGAACCGGTGGAGCCCTCGCCCGAGGATTTGGAGTTTGACGCCGACGAGCTGGTCGACCTCAACGCCAGCGCCGACGTCGTGATCGACAGCGTGCTGCATGACGGCGACGACCTGGACGACGACCTCGATGCCGACATCGACCCCTTTGAAGAGGCGACGGAACAGGGCGAGGCGGAGGCCGGACTGGATTTCGATGTGATCGAGGGGGCCGAGTTCACCGTCGGGTACGATTCGGAGCTGGCGATGGACGCGGACCGGGCCGAAGCCAAGCTCAAGCGTGAGGAGCGCAGCGAGCGCATCAAGACGCTGATCAAGCGCTCCGAGACCCAGGGCGGCTATCTCACCTACGACGACATCAACGAGACGCTGCCCAGCGCGGTGATCAAAGACACGGACATCGAGTCGTATCTGGCGATCCTGCGCGGCATGGACATCGAGATCATCGACGCCTCGGAGGTGGAGCGTTTCCGCAGCGAGCACGAGCAGGAAGAGCAGCGCGGGCGCGGCAGCCGGATGGACTTTTTTGACGACCCGATCCGCATGTACCTGCACCAGATGGGCCAGGTGCCGCTGCTCACGCGCGAGCAGGAGGTCGAGATCTGCAAGCGGATCGAGCTGGCGGAGAGCAAAGAGCGCGAGATGTTCAACCAGTTCGCCTTCACGCCGCGGCTGTATCTGGAGCTGATCGACCGGCTCGAGACCGGCACGGAGCGCTTCGACCGCGTGGTGACCGACAAGTTCGCGGACAGCCGCGACGCCTACATGGAGGGCGTCGGCAAGATCAAGAAGAACCTCACCGGCGTTCAGACCAAGATCCAGAAGGCCTACGAGGCGGTGCTGGCGTGCGGCAAGGACGCCGCCAAGCGCAAGCGGGCGGACAAGACGCTGGAGAAGGCGCGCCACGACCTGATCGGCGTGTTCCAGAGTTTGAATTTCAAGCAGAAGATTTTGGAGAGCCTCTGCACCGAGGCGGACGAGAAGATCTATCGCCCGTACAAGCACCTGCTCAACGAGCAGGGCAAGCTGCTCAAGCAGCGGCCGACCAAGAAACGTGACCAGACCCTGCAGGAGATCGCGCTGCGGATCACGGCGATCGAACAGGATTTTGGCATGGACCCCGTCGAGTTCCTCGGCAAGTTCGAGGAGTTGCGCGACGTGCTGCGCTCGGGCCAGAAAGCCAGGACCGAAATGGTCGAGGCCAACCTGCGCCTGGTCATCAGCATCGTCAAGAAGTACATGAACCGCGGCCTTTCGTTCCTCGATCTGATCCAAGAGGGGAACACCGGTCTGATGAAGGCCGTGGAGAAGTTCGAGTATCGTCGTGGCTACAAGTTCAGCACGTATGCCACGTGGTGGATCCGGCAGGCTGCGACCCGGGCGATTGCTGACCAGGCCCGCACCATCCGCATCCCGGTTCATATGATCGAGACGATCAACAAGTTGCTCCGCGTGCAGAAGAAACTTGTGCAGGAACTGGGGCGTGAACCCACGCCGGAAGAAGCCGCCGAAGAGATGGATATCCCCGTTGAGCGCGTCCGCGCCGTCTACCGCATGGCCCAGCAGCCGATTTCGCTGCAGAGCCCGGTGGGCGATGGCGATGACGCGCACTTCGGCGACTTCATCGAAGACAAGTCCGCAGAGAATCCTTCAGAGATGACGGCTTACAGCATGCTGAAGGAGCGCCTGCAGGAAGTGCTGACAACCCTGACCGACCGTGAGCGCCAAGTGCTGGATTACCGTTTCGGGCTGACCGACGGCTACTCCCGCACGCTGGAGGAGGTCGGCAAGCAGTTCAATGTGACGCGCGAGCGTATTCGCCAGATCGAGGCGAAGGCGTTGCGCAAGCTGCGTCACCCCACACGGCTGCGCAAGCTGGAGGGTTTCCTGGAGACGCGCTGATGCGGGTGGCGGTGCCGCGTTGTGAACGCGGCACGCCCGCAAACCTTATCACCAACCTGTCGCGTGGCTAAGGTCGCAGTGTGTCCCCTCGAGCAGAGTCGTGTGTCATAAGCGAGTGAAGTGAATCAAGGAGGTCCTTTTGGACATGCAGAGTTTGATGACCAATCCGATTGCGATTGGCGTGGTTGCGGGGGTCGTCATTGTGACGGTCGGTATCGTCATGGCGAAGTGCTGTAAGGGCGGCAAGCGCTGTTACACCGGGGGCGGAGACGGGGAGTGCGTGGAGATCTATGTCGGCAACCTGAGTTACGACATGACCGAGGCGCAGATGCGCAAGGAGTTTGAGAAGTTCGGCGCGGTCAAGTCCGCACGCATCATCTCGAACCGTTTCAACCACAAGTCCAAGGGGTTCGGCTTCGTCGAGATGCCGAACCGGCCCGAGGCTGAGGCGGCCATCAAGGTGCTGCACGACAAGGACATCCTCGGGCGCAAGCTGCGCGTCAACGAGGCGAAGAACAAGTCGCGCGAATAACGCAAAAGCGTCCCGGAAACGGGGCGCTTTTTCTTTCCGGTGCGGAGCGGGGCGTGCGGGTATGAAGGCTGGCTATTCGAGTTCGGACAAGACGATGCGGATCGACATCGATCCCGCCGTGGCGGACAACCCGGCGGCCGGTGCGGTCCAGCCTGCGCCGCGGCCGGGCGGGCGCACCTGGCGCACGCAGCACGTGCGCCGGGACACGCCGTTCTACAAGCTGCTTGAAAGCGTCTACGACGCGGTCATCATCACGACGCGCTTCGGCAAGATCCTGGAGTGCAACGAGCGCGCGTCCGAGTTTTTTCTGATGGAGCCGCAGGCGTTCGTCGGCCTGCCGGTGGTCGGCCTGATCTCGGGCGCGACGGACTCGCTGATCGCGACGGTCAACAAGAACCTGGAGAGCAACAAGAAGTTCACGCTGGTGGAGGCGCGCTGCAAGCGCTCCGACGGCACGTCGTTCGCGGCGGAGATCGCGATCAACCAGGTGGACCTCGACCAGCAGGGCCAGCTCTGCTTCTTCGTGCGCGACATCACGGTCCGCCAGCAGGCCCAGAGCGCGCTCGAGGATGCGGTGGAGCGGCTGCAGGCGCATGACCGCGCGCGCATGGAGTTCGTTTCCAACGTCTCCCATGAGCTGCGCACGCCGCTGACCTCCATGATCTACGCGGTCAGCAACATGCTGCGCGGCGTGGTCGGCCCGATGCCGGAGAAGGCGCTGCACTATCTGGAGCGGCTGCAGTCCGACTGCCACCGGCTGCTGGCCACCGTGAACGACATTCTCGATCTGCGGCAGATCGAGAACAAGACGCTGATGCTGACCAAAAAGGTGGTGCCGCTGGGGGCGGTGATCTGCGAAGGCGCCGAAACGCTGCAGGTGCAGGCCGACGCCAAGCGCATCACGATGAGCTTCGATTTTTCCGAGCGCGAGCTGTTCTGCTGGTGCGACGCGCAGAAGATCGAGCGCGTGGTGCTCAACATCGTGGGCAATGCCGTGAAGTTCACGCCCGCGAACGGGGCGATTTCACTTGCGCTCGCGCAGCACCCCGACAAGCCGAAACTGGCCCGGCTGACGGTGAGCGACACGGGCATGGGCATCCCCCCCGAAATCCTGCCCAAGGTGTCGCAGCGCTATTTCCGCGTCGGCGACCACGTGAGCGGGTCGGGGCTGGGCCTGGCGATTTCGCGCGAGATCGTGGAGCTGCACGGCGGCAGCATGGAGTTCGCGAGCCCGGTGCCCGGCACCGACTGCGGCACCGCCGTCTACGTGAGCCTGCCGCTGGCGCCCAAGCCGACGGTCGTGGCGCTGACGCAGGATGCCGAGACCGCCGAGTTTCTCAGGGCGCAGATCATCGGCAAAGGGTACGGGCTGCTGCTCACCGCCTCGTCGCACGAGGCGCTCGCGGCCTGCCTCAGCCAGCAGCCGGCGGTCTTTGTGCTGGACGGGCGCATCACGGACATGGATGTCCGCGACCTGATCCTGCAGCTGCGCGAGGAGGCCAAGACCAAGCGCCTGCCGGTGATCGTGCTGGGGCTCCGCAAGCTGGAGCGGCATGAGGTCGAGCTGTACCGTCACTTCGACATTTTCTACTCCACGCTGCCGTGGCGCGAAAAGGACCTGATCCGGAACCTGGCGATGGCCGTGCTGGGCAAGCTGCGCTAGGGGGGCGCGGGCAGGCGCGTCCGTCACGTTGCGTCCGCGCCCCTTCCGGAGCCTGCCGCAGGTCAGGGCTTGCGCTGAGGCTCGGCTTGCGCCTTGGGAAGCTGGCGATAGCGCTGACTCCAGTCCGCCGCGTTTTTACCCGCCGGGATCATCCGGATGACCTTCAGCGGCGAGTACCCTTCGGCGAAGGTCAGCGCCAGTCCGTTTTCCCGCAGCTCCCTCCCCGTGTAGAGGCCCAGCTTCTGGGAGGAGATCAGGTCGTCGAGGAACCAGTCGCCGTCGGGCACCGTGGCCAGTTTCTGGGTGTAGGTCCCGGCGTTCTCCTGATAGAGCAGGGCGTAGTGCCGTTTCAGCTTGTCGCTGTGCCCCTCCAGCGTGTGGGGGATCGGGCTGCCGCGGCGGGGACTCGCGGCACCGGCCCAGCCGGCCGCTTGGGCCATCATCCCCTTCAGCCGGTCGCCGCGCAGGTCCGGCGTGCCCCAGAAGACCATGACCTCGCCCTCGCCGACCCGATGCCGCGACAGGGCCGTGCCGCCTTCGGCGAAGCGGGCCAGCACGGTCCCGCCGGTCTGCCGGTTGTCGGGGTAGAACCCGAAGTAGTCGGTTTGCGGAATCCAGCGGTAGGGGTACTTCCAGAAATCCTTTTTGACGGCGTCGCTCTGCAAATCGCGCCGCAGTTCGGCCAGCGTGAAGAAGGACAGCTTGTCGCCTGTGGCGAAGAGCGGATTGTCGGCCGTGACGGTGGCGGCGACCTCCGTGCGGCTTTGCACGTAGGCCCCCTGCGGGGCGGGGATCCCCAGCCTTTTCAACAGCTGAAAGGGCTCGCGGCCCAGCTCGGGACTGTACTTTCCGGTGTTGGCGGCGATGACCATTTTCGCCCCGGCGCGCACGAGCCGGTCGAGGTTGGCGATGCTTTCCGCGCTCATGACTTCGTCCAGCACATTGGGCAGGAGCAGCTTGTAGTTCGCTTCGCGTTCGGGGGTGAGCTCCTCGAAAGCGACCGAGTCATCCTTCAGCAAGTCGAACCACCGGTTCAGATCGTCCAGCCTGGCGCCGAAGGTTGTCCGGTGCTTGCAGTACAGCGTATACGGGTCCTGCGTGACCGCGACCTGGACCGGCGGCCCCTGCAGTTTGAACGAGACGAGCTCCTCCAGCATCGGCTTGAAGGACTCGAAGCGGTCGTAGGCGAACGCCCCCCCGTAGTGGGCGGCAAGGTCCAGGGTCGGATTCGGCATGTAGTAGATGTGCAGGTTCGCCCCGCCGCCGCCCGCCTGGGAGATCATCACCCACGTCGACCAGTCCAGCACCCAGCCCTTCTGGGCCGGGTCGCCGTAAGCCGCCCAGCGGTGCGGATGATGCGGCTCGGTGATCCAGCCGATTTTGCCATGCTCCCAGGCGTCCACAAATTGACCGGCGTCGTTTCCGTAGTGGTTTCCGCCGTTGTGGCAATAGTCCAGCTTGCCGTACAGGAGCTTGCAGCGCTTCGGCGAACCGTAGGCGATGGTGAGCCGGTTCGTGTCGTATTCCCGGATGGAATTGATCGCCAGCGGGAACCAGAACTCGGTGCCCAGGCTGGCCTTGAAGCGGTTGAAATCGACCCAGCTCATCCGCAGATCCGGGGCCGCGCCCATCTTCAACTCAGGCGGCGGCGGCTCGATCTCGCTCCAGGACGTGTAGGAGCTGCCCCAGCGGCCGTTCAAACCATCCAAAGTGAGGTTGAGGTTCCCTTTCAGGTAATTTCTGAAACCGGCGGCGCTGGCCGGGTCGTAGCCGGCGATGACGCCCTCCCACGGTTTGTCGACCACGGTCCATTCCCCGCCCGGCTGCATCACGTAGTATCCCTGGAAGGCCGTGTGCCGGCGGTAGCGCTCAAAGAGCGCGCGATAGGAATCGAGCCACAGTTGAGTCGTGCGCGGGTCCGAGACCGCATAGGCGCCGTAATAATGCTGCTCGATTTCAGTGCCGTCATAGCTGTGCTGGCGCGAGAATTTGGGCCAGCGGTAAGTGCGCTGCCCGTCGGCGTGCGCGAGGCGCACCGTCACCTTGCACCCGTAGTCGGCGGCCGCGTCCATCACGCCGTCGAGCATGGAGAAGTCGAAGACGCCGGGAAGCACCTCGAAATCCGCGAGGTCGAGCATGTACGTGATGTTCTCCGCCGCCTGTTTCGCGTTCGCCGCGTACTCCCGGAAGAGGGCGGCGGCCTCCGCCGCGGATTTTACGCCCCGCTCGTTCCCCACATAGGTGGTCCGGTAATAGGTGTGGCGCTTGAGTTCATCCCGGTCGGTCATCCTGCCCTCCCGGTCGTGGCGTTGGCCGAGGTCGGTCCGATAGCCCAGGCAGTAGGTCCGGGAATCGCAGACGACGCCGGCGCGCGTGACCGTCAGTTGCAGCCGGTAGGCGTCTCGCCCCGGCGTTCCCTTCAGCTTGAGCGCGAGATCCTCGAACGGCTTCCCTGAAAACGCGACAACGTTGGTGCCTTGATCCAGCACGTCCTCGTACAGCCACGGGGTCAGCTTCCAGCCGACGGCCAGCTCCCGCGCGCCCTTGGGGAACACGCGCACCTGAACGTCCAACGGCTCGCCGCGCCCGTAGACGCCCCGGCCCGGCTTGTCGCAGTTGATGCGCAGATTCCCAAGCGCCGGCGCGGCGGCGGCATCGACCGGCGCGGGCGCTGCGCGATCCCCGCTGGCGTTGACCTGATAACGCATGGAGTCGCTCTGGACCACGTTCCCCGCCGCGTCGGTGATTTGATAGTCGATCCAGTAGTTGTCGTCGCGGCCGAGGGGAAACATCAGGCGCTGCCGGCGGCTGGCGAAGTCGGCGGGGTCGAAGGCGACCGTCTGATCGATCTCGCGGACAGGCGCGCCCTGGAACTCGTTGTACACGCCGGCCGCCAGCCGGTAGGCGCCCTTCGCGGTCAGCAGGCTGTCGGCATAGGCGAACGGCGTCTCTGAAGGGATCCTGATCCCGCCGATCGCGATCCGGCCCAGCCGGACCTTGCCCTGCCGCCGGCCGAACTGCGGGTTGCGCACATTGACCTGAAAACCCGCGAAGGCCAGTCTCCCGTCGGGCCAGGCATTCTGATCGCCGCCTTCCGGCTCGAACACGTCCTGCGTGGCGCCCCCGGCTTCGCCGGCGAAAAAGTCGGAAGACATCCATTGGCTCCATCCCGTGCCGCCGGATTTCAAGTGCGGATATTTATACGGGGTATAGATCAGATACTCGCCGTTCTGATCGACGATGACAGGGCAGATCAGCACGCGCTTGTTCACGGCGGAATCATGGTCGGACAAACCGGCCGCCTCGAAAATGATTCGCCGGTGCGGCTCGTCCAAGGGAACCGCCTGCTTCAGGAGCAGACGGAAAGCGACCTGGTTGAAGGTCTGATGGCCGACCTGATGGGTCTGGTCAACGTCGATGTCGTAATCGACCGTCAAGATGCCGTCACTCTCCTTGAGTTCAACGCGGTCACCCGGCTGGGCCCCGACGCGCCACAGGTCCGTCGGCAGATGCGGCACGACGGGGCTCTCGGCGACAACGATGGACGCGGTCAGCAGCAGCACAGGCAGAAATAAGCGCATCGGCGGTCCTTTGGCGAAAGGTGATCAGCGTTTTAGGATAATCCCGAGAAACAGCGTTTGGCTGACAGCCGCAGAGAACACAGGGAGCGCAAAGCAAGACGCCGCTCGGCAGCAGCGCGCCCCGTCACACGAAATCACTTGGCCGGGCTGTCCCTCAGCTTCGCCAGCAGGAAGCCGAAGAGATCGGGGTACCGCATGTGGCCGTAGTCGTTGTTGTAATTGATCTCGTGCTCGATGCCCGCGTCCTTGAGTCTCGGCGCGATGCCTGCGCCGAAGTTCCCCGAGTGCGGCGGATCCTTGTAGGGCTGGCCGAGGTTGGGCGGGTTGTCATAGAAGAGCAGCACGGGCGGATCATCGGCCGACGCGAGGGCATACGGCGAGAACTCCCGGATCCACGGCATCAGCGACTCCCGTTTGTCGAGGAACTCCTGCATGCTGCCCAGCCCGAAGGCGTGGTTGCCGTACTGGTTGTTGGGAGTCCACGCCTGCATCTGCTGCGGGTCCAGCGTGGTCTGCGGCACGAAGGCCAGCACGCAGCGCAGCCGGGTGGATTCGCGGGCGACCGGGTCGGCGCTCGCCGGTTCGGCCAGGTCGCGGTGAAAGGCCAGCCAGAGCGCGGTGCAGCCGCCCGCCGAGCCGCCGCACCCGCCGATGCGCTCGCGGTCGATATGCCACTCGCCGGCCTTGCTGCGCACGAACTGCAGCGCGCGGGCCGCGTCGTCCAGGCACGCCTTCACCGGCGGCGCGATCTTCTCCGCGGCGGCATCCGGGATGAACCGGTAGTTGATCGAAACGACCGCGATGCCGTTCTCGAGGCACTTCGCCAGAAAGTCGGGATTCGCCTTGTCCCCGGTCATCCACCCGCCGCCGTGGATGAAGAACAGCACGGGCGCGGGCTGCCCGGCCTTGGCCTGGTAGAAGTCCAGCACCTGCCGCGGATGCTTGCCGTACGGCACGTTCGACAGGGTCGGCGCCGGGGCCGCGGGCGCCTGCGCGCGTATGCCCGGCGCGAGCAGGAGCGTGGCGATGAGGAGGACGCCGGATGTTGAGCCGAACGGGAGATGGAATTTTGACGCCATAGTTGACTCGCGAATGAGCGCGTGGTGCGCAACGACCTCCGTCACGCGTGAGGTCTGAATCGTACCATACCGCCGCAGAGCGCTTCAATCCCGGCGCGCAGTGAAGTTGGGCCGCTTCGGACAGACCGCGGGCGAGCGGACCATGCTGCGCCCTTCGGGCGCGCTGAATGGTCGGCGGGCGACGCGGAGGTCATCCCTCCACGTGCACAGAGGCGTGCTCTTCTCGCATTCTGGCGGACGACACGGAGGTCGTCCCTCCAGACGCACAGAGGCGTGCTCTTCTCGCATTCTGGAGGGTCGGGCTCCGTCCCGACCGCTTCCCGTCACGGCCGTCCCATACGGATAACAGCCCGGTAAAACTCTGTCGTGACGCGTCGAAGACTCGCCGGCATTTTGATCCCAACTCCTAATTTCTCGTTGTATGCCGCGAGACCCTGCCCGCCTGGCACAACTTATGTTACACTTCGCCCATGAGCCAAGAAGCCCACACCTCCGGTCAGCAGATGGAAGAGCGCGTGACCCACTGTGAACACCTCGTCGACACCCTCAACGCGGTTGTAGCCGACCTTCAAAAGCGCGTGCTCGCGCTGGAATCCCAGAACCGACAACTCGCGGCGGCGCTCCAACGGCAGCAGGAGGCTTCCCGCGTCTCCGGGTTGGCCAACGAGATCCCTCCCCACTATTGAAATCCGGCGGCTGCCGTTGAGCGTTCATCACCTCTTCAGCTCCAGCTTGAAGATGGCGACTTCGTGGGGCTGGAGCGTGACGGATACGCCCTCGGCGCGCAGGCGCGCGGCGGGCAACTCGCCCAGGTCCCGCGGGTTGATCAGCTCGGTGACCCGATAGGTCCCGTCCGGCAGGCCCGGCCACCAGGCGCGTCCCGAGACGGGCTTCCCGTCGTGTCCCGCGTGGACCAGGCCGTACCAGGCTGCGCCGTCGTCGCGCCTGAGGAGGTTCGTCCAGAGCAGGGGCGAGTCGGCGTCGGCCGGGATGGGCACGCCGGCCCAGCGTGCGAAGTCGCGGAAGAAGGGGCGTCCTCCGCCGTGCTGTGCGCTGGCGAACGGCGGCACGGTGGTTTCCGCCCAGATCACCGCCACGCGGCCCTGGCCGACCGGGCGCCAGCTGACCGCCACGCGGTTGGTGTTGCCCGCGAGCACCGCGGCGGTCTGCTCGCCCTCGCGCCGCGGCACGTTCCAGAGATCGCGCAGCACAAAGTCGCCCGGCTGATCGCCGAAGACGGGGCCCGGCACGGGGCGCGTCAGCGTATAGCGGCCGGGCTCCACAGGGCCTTCGGGCGGCGCGAAGCCGAAGCGGCGCAGCAGCACCCACTCCTCGCCCGGCCGGTCCGGATCCACGCTGCCCGCGAAGGCCTTCATGACCACGGTGCCGCCGCGCTCCGCGAAGCGCACCACCTGTTCGCGCGTCGCCCGCTCCATGAAGCGCGACGCGGTCTGGGTCACGAAGAGCAGCTTGCCGCGCTCAGCGAAATCGGGCGGCGTGTTGGCGAACGGCACCTGGGCCTGCAGCAGGTTCAGCGTGGTCCAGTAGTCGCCGCCGGCGCCCGTGTAGGTGCAGCGGGCCTGCATCAGGTTGCTGTCGAGATCGTCGAAGATGAACGTCTCGACCGGCGCGGGCGCGGTGCGGCGCAGCTCGCTCCAGATCGGGATGAAGCGGGCGTACCGCCCCAGCGAATGTTTCGGCTCCTGAACCGCCGCGAAGCGCTGGGTGGTGTCGATGAACGCCTTGCAGTGGGCATGCGCGCCGCCGCCGGCCATGACGAAGAACAGGCTCTGGTCGAGCTGGTAGGGGCCTGTGCCGCTCCAGTACCGCGGCGTGATCTCCTCGGTGCGCATCTGCAGGCCGCGCATGGCTTTTTCCGCGTAGAAGGGTATGAATTGCGCATGGGCGCCGCCGTTGGCCGTCATGCAGCCGTGGTCGCGGTACCACTCGTCGTTGCCGAACGTCGAGTACACCATCGCGAGCCGCAGCGGGTCGTGCTTGCGCACGGCGAGCACGAAGTCCCGGTGGAACGCCTCGAACGCGTTCACCTTGAAGCGCTCCCAGTCGAGCAGGTAGCGGTCGGAGGGGTCGTTCCGCTGCGGGACGGTCAGCTCCTTCCATGACGCGAAGCGCGTGCCCCAGCGCGCGTTGATCGCCTTGAGGCTCTTCCACTGCTCGCGGCTGTACCTGCGGAAGTCGTCCACGGACTCGCGCGAGTAGCCTTCGTACCAGTCGCGGAAGGGCGCGTCCCCCGGATGCTCCATGCACAGGTAGTAGCCGTCGAGCGCCGGGTGCGAGCGGTAGCGCTGCGCGACGGCCTCGAAGAAGCGCAAGCACGGCCCGCTCACCTCCTTGCTGTGGAAATAGTTCGGGTGCATCCCGTGGAACAGGTACGCGAAGTGGCTGAACACGTCGCCTTCCTCGTTGGCCATCGGCACGGCCGGCATCCACTCCGGATAATCCTCGGAGCGCACCGAGGTCCAGAGCAGGACGCGCAGCCCGTTCGTCGCGGCGGTGTCCAGGTAGCGGTCCACCGCGCTCCAGTCGTAGACGCCCGGCAGCGGCTCCACGAGCGGCCACGGCACGATGACCTCGACGTCGCGCGAGACGGTGGACGCCTCCTGGAGGAAGGGCTTGGTCGACTGCTCCCAGTGGGTGTCCAGCGGGAACCGCCCCAGGCCGAAGCGGTCGGCGTCCGCGAGGTGGAACAGGGCGCGCTGGCCCGAGAGCACGGCCGCGGCGGGAATGACCGAGGCGGGGATCGGCGCCGTGTCGGCGGTCGCGGACAGGGCGCGCTTGCCGACCACGCGCTCCGCGCGGTCGTACGGGATCTCGCCGTCGCGGATCTCGGCGCCGATGCGGTACGCGCCGGCAGGCAGGCCGGAGAGGTCGAGCTGCGCGATGAAGCGCCCGTCCTTGTCCCATTGCGGGTGGACCGTCTCCTCGCGCAGCAGCGTGTTGCGGCTGTAGCTGCGGACCGCGAGCGTGTACTGGCCTTCGCCCTTCAGGTCGCCGGGCCGCTCGAACGCGACCGGAACCTTCAGCGCCTGCTTCGGCTCCCAGACCAGCGAGGCGCGGCCCGCGCCGATGCGGATCGGGCAGTTCTCGACGGGCTTGTCAGCGGGCAAGGTCTTGCGCGCCACGGCCGGCTTGCCGCGGATCACGTCCAGCCGGTACTCGCTCTCGTCGACGCGGGGATAGTGCAGATAGTTGCGGGCCTGGTCCGTGCGCTGGATGCGGGCGCGGACCCAGTACGTGCCCTCCTCGCGGACCGGAAACTCGATGCGCCGGGCCAGCTGCAGTTCCAGCGGCGGCAGCCCGGGTTTTTCGGCGACCGTGAAGGTCTGGCCTCCGGCGAGGAACGGCAGGGCCTCGTAGCGGCCGCGGATCTCCCACGTCAGCTTGTACGTGCCGGGCCACCACCAGAAATCCGCCAGGGTGAGATAGGGCAGCGCGTCGACCTCCCCGAAGCCGGCCTGGTCGCGCCACTGGTAGTACATCCCCGTCGCGAGCGGAACCAGCCGGGTCCATGTCAGGTCCTGCACGTAGATGGAGACGGCGGCCGGCTTGGCGGCCTTGGGAGCCTCTTCGCACACGAGGTTAAGCCCGACGAGCGTCCACGGCTTCACCGGTGCGAGGCCTCGGCGCGGCGCTTCCAGCGTCGGGTCGGTGCTCAAGCGCGGGTGCTTGAGCCCGGGGACCGTGAACCGGACCTGGGTGCACCGGCGGTGCGCGGCCATGGGTCCGAAATGCCCTTGCTGATAGCTGAACGGGGAGTGCGTGTAGAAGTTGAACTCGTTGCCCTTCGCGTCGCGGATGACCGCGTCGATGCGCAGCGTGATCGGCTGCTGGCTGCAGACCGCGAGGAACGTCAGTCCGTCCGCCCACTCCGGAACCGGCAGCGGGACCTTGAGCCGCATCTGGACGTTGGTGCCGGCCGCGTAGGCGAAGCGCGCCACCACGTTGCCGGGTGCCTCGGAGACCGTCAGCCGCTCCGCGTCGCCCTCCCGCACCTGCCAGGCCGTGGCGCTGGCCAAGCCCGGCAGCGCTTCGGCGCGGGTGGCGGTTGTAACGTCCTGCGAAAAGGCAGGCGCAATGCATGAGGCCGCCAGGACGGCTAGACTGCAAAGGGTATCTCTCATAGAATGGTCACCATTGTTCCCGTGCGAGGCACATCAATCGCGAAAATGCCGAGGTAGCCTTGCCCGCTGCCCAGCGGCAGCAGCACCGTCGAGGTCAGCCAGTGCTTGGCCAGATCCTGCGACCCCGTCACCTTTTCCCAAGCCGTTCCGGTGTGTCGCCGCAGCCTGATCGCGTTTTCAGGGAGGCCCTGGGCGGCCAGCGTGCCATGGTCATACCGGAAGGTGACGGTCGCATCGGTGAAACTGCCGGAGGAGAGCTGCCAGACTCCGATGGGGCGCACAAGGCCGGACGGGACGTCCGACCGGTCGGAGGCGAACAGGGCGCCGCCCAGCTTGTGGTATGCGGCGCCGGTGAAGATGATGCGCGCGCTGTTCACCAGGTCGAGGTCGTTGTCCTGCACGGGCACCTGCCCTTGCGCCTCGCCCCAGACGCCGGTCGCGTTGCCGTTGACCGAATAGTACGTGCTCAGGATCAGTTTGCCGCCGCGCACGGCGTACCAGCCGTTGGTGCCGTCGCTGGGGTTGTCGATGTCGTTGAAGAGGTCGCGCAAGTTCGACAGGTCCAGGTTCGTCTCGGTGTTGAAACCGTCGGCGATCACCCGGCCGCTCATTCTCAGATTGCCGTAAGCGGCATGATCGGGCGTTGGCTTGCCGCGTCCCCGGAAACTGGAGCCCGGCTCGATATACCAGTAAGGCCATGCCCCATCCTTGGTTCCGAATTGCCCTCCCTCCCAAATGTACTCCGAGACCTGCGAGAGGTTGTTGGAGTGTCCGACGGCAAACGCCCCGCCTTTGATGACGACCTCGCCGCCTGTCTGGTGAACAACGGCGCGGCCGCCTGGCGTGCCGTATCCGGAGCCGCTCGGCGACTGCCCCACCAAGAAGTACCGGTTGGAGATCGACCCGCCGCTGATGTTCAGGCGGCTGACGGTGCCGCTCGTGTTTCCGGGGCCGACGTCATACTGGAGGTCGACGAGCCCTGCCGTCACGTTCATCTCCCCGCCCTTGATGTTGACGGTGCCGCCGGTCAGCTTGCCGCCGTCGAGCTGATAGACGCTGTTGCTGGCGACGTTGAGCATACGCGCGTCGACGGTTCCGCCGGTCTGCGTCAGCGTCACGGATCCCGAACCGCCGCCCAGCACAAAGCCCGCATACGCCTGGTCGCCGAACTGTTCGCGCAGGGTGCCGCCGGAGACCGTCCACGTGTGCGTGCCGCTGACCGTGCCGACGTAAATGTTGCGCCAGATGCTGAGCTCGCCGTTCTCCGACACCGTCACCGTGCTGTTGCCTCTCCTGGCGTTCAGGTCGGCACCGGTCTGGTTCACGGCGGTGGGTGCCACCAGCTTGCCCGTCCCGCTCACAATGAGGCTCGCCGTGTGACCGGCGGTGTCCGCCACATAGACATGGCCGTACCGCTGGAGCTGGTACGTGCCCCCCGTCACGCTGGCGCTGGCGCCGTTATTGACCTTGAGGCTGTCACGCCAGTCCGTGTACGCGTCCGCAATCGTCCCGCCCGACATCTCCAAGCGTCCGCCGGAGTTGACGTTGAACGTGTTCGTTAAGCACAGAATGTCGCCCGCGCCGACCTGCAGCACGTTCGAGGCGCCCGTGCCGCCCAGCGTCAGCGTGAGCAGACTTGTTCCCGCACTCGTGAAGTTGCCCGACGCGAACTCGACCGTCGTGGCGGCCGCGCGGTTGATCGTGACGCTGTCCCCGGCCACGGGCACCTGCGCGGGGCTCCAGTTGCCGGTGGTCGTGTCGTCCCAGGTGCCGCTGCCCACGTTCCAGCTTGGGGCGGCCGCAAAGGACGTGTCCGCTCCGCCCGTGAAAACGGCACAGACCGCTGCTAGCATCATGCTTTTGCGCCGGACGTTTCCGGATGGACGGTTGTCTTCCGCACAATTAACGCCTGTCATGCTGACCCCCATGGTGAGAGAAACGCGAGCGAAAAGCCCCGCCAGGAATTCCGGATGTGCACCCAACACACCCGCTTAATCATGCTGGCAGTATAGTGTTTTTAACCTATGCGTGTCTATCGTGGCCTGACGATTATCAAGCGGTCATCAGGCGGTTGTCCCCGACGCGGGGATTGAGGACGGTTTTGTTTTATGCTATTTTGGGGGCATAAAACGCTGGGAACTGAAATGACCGCATACGGGGGCTAGACAGAAAAATGTTAATTCCGCATTCTGCACGGCTGGGCGCGGCTGACACGCACGCGTCGCGCATGCAACGCACGATCTTCTGCATCTTCGCGGCCTCACTGATTTCGGTGTCGGCCGCGGCGCAGGCCGCGACGCCCACGGCCGCGCCGGCCGCTCAAATGCCGGTCATCGTCAACATGGCGGCGGACGCGGTCGTCAACTTCGTGCTGCACAAGATCGAGAAGCCGCTGGGCAAGGGCGCCACCCGCGAGATGGCGCTGGCCGCCCTGGACAAGGAGGTGGACCAGTATCAGGGCACTGGCGTGAGCCACCTCTTCTGGAACGTCAACTACCAGCGGGTCGGCTACGACAGCGCGGTCTGGCCCAGCTACTGGGACGTCCCGGATGCGGAGAACAAGGTCCACAGCTGGCCGCGCACCTATTACGAGCTGCACAAGCTGGGCATCGACGACGTCTTCGCGCGGCTTATCCCGCGCTGCCGCGAGCGGGGCCTGTCGCCGTGGGTGTCGCTGCGCATGAACGACCACCACTACGGTAACGACCCGACCGCCGTCAGCCCGCTGTTCTTCGAGCATCCCGAGCTGCGCCACCACAAGGGCAAGGGCCTCTTCAACTACGCCCGGCCCGAGGTCCGCGAGCACTACCTGAAGCTGGCCGCCGAGGTGCTGCAGCGCTACGATGTGGACGGGCTGGAGCTGGACTGGATCCGCACGCCCAGCAACTTCGACGACGGCGAGATCGAGAGCGGACGCGCGATCCTCACCGGCTTCGTGCGCGAGGTGCGCCGGCTGACGCAGGCGGCCGCGCTGCGCCTCGGCCACCCGGTGCGGCTGGCGGTGCGCGTGCCGGCCACGCCGGAGTTCGCGCTCGGCAAAGGCTTTGACGCCGTCGCCTGGGCGAAGGAGGGGCTGCTGGACATGGTCATCCCCAGCGACTGGTGGAGCGGCTACAACGACACGCCCGTCGAGGCGTGGCGCGCGCAGATCGGACCCGGCGCCCGGAGCGTACAGATCGTGCCCGCCACCGCCAGCACCTACGCCTGCGCGGCCAAGGGGTATATGATGTGCCGCAACCTGGCGGGGATGCGCGGCTTCGCCGCCGCGATGTTCGACCGCGGGGCCGACGGCCTCTACCTGTTCAACCATTTCGAGCCGGTGGACGCGTACAACCGCCTCCGCACCCCGGAGGGCAAGAGCACCAACGAGTGCACCGTGGCCGAACTGCTGCGCGCGGCCGGCGACGTGGCGGGCGCGGCGAGCCGCCCGCGCATCCACGCCCTGGCCATCCACGACTGCCTGCCGCTCAAGAGCGACTACCGTCCGGCCTTGCCGGCCGCGGTCGCGCCGCAGCAGCCGCTGACGCTGAAGATCCAGACCGGCCCTCGTCCGGAGTCGGGCAGCTACGTGGTCCGCGTCGGCTTGGAGAAGACGAACGACCTCGCCTCCGTGCGGCTGGCGGTGCGGCTCAACGGGCAGGCGTGCCGCGCGCTGGACGACCTGCCCGTGCCGGCCAAGCCCGACCCGCGGCCGGAGCAGCCCCGGATGAACGTCTGCGAAGTGGCCCCGCGGGTCATGCGGTTCGAGGCCCCGCTGCCGGCTGTCGCCCGCGGCACCAACACCGTCGAGCTGTCCGTGGCCGAGGGTGGAACACAAACCGTCAGCTGGCTGGATGTCGCCATCGATCCCGAGGCGGTCAGAGAGAGCGCCGCGCGCAAACCGTGAACGTACCCGCGACCGACACGCCGGTCCTCACGCGCGGCTGTGCGTTCCTGCTTTTGCGGCGGGGCGAAGTGTGGTTAAATATCCGGCCATGACTGATCTTACTCTGCATCCCAATCGTGATTATTCCGTGTTGCGGCGCCACCCGTGGATCTTTTCGGGGGCCGTCGCGCGGGTGGACGGCGCGCCGGCGCCGGGCGACCCCGTGCGCGTCCTGGCGTCCGACGGCGCGGTGCTGGGCGTGGGCGCCTATTCGCCGACCTCGCAGATCCGCGTGCGCATGTGGGCCTTCGGAGCCGGGGCGGCTGTCGACGCGGCGTTCGTGGACGGGCGCGTGGCGCGGGCGGTGGGGGCGCGGGCGGTGCTGCTGGCTGAGGACGCGACCAACGCGTTCCGTCTGGTGAACGCCGAGGCGGACGGGCTGCCGGGGCTGATCGCCGACCGGTACGGCGAGTGGATCGTGTGCCAGTTCACCGCGGCGGGCACGGAGCGGTGGAAGGCGGAGATCGTGGCGGCCCTGCAGCGCTACTCGCCGTGCCGCGGCGTGTACGAGCGCTCGGACGTGGATGTGCGCGAGCACGAGGGTCTGCTGCCCGTGACCGGCGTGCTGGCGGGCGAGCCGCCGCCGGAGCGCATCGAGATCGTCGAGAACGGCTGTCGCTACCTGGTGGACGTGCGCGAGGGCCACAAGACCGGCTTCTATCTCGACCAGCGCGACAACCGCCAGCTGGTCAAGCGCTACTCGAACGGCTGCGACGTGCTCAACGCCTTCTCCTACACGGGCGGGTTCGGCATCGCGGCCGTGGCCGCGGGCGCGGCCTCGGTGACGCACGTGGATCTTTCCGCGCCCTCTTTGGAGCTGGCCAAGACCAACACGGGGCTGAACACCTGCCACGTGGAGGAGTCGCGCTTCATTCAGGGCAATGTTTTCGAGGTGCTGCGCAAGTTCCGCGACGAGGGCCGCTCGTTCGACCTGGTGGTGCTGGACCCGCCCAAGTTCGCGGAGTCCAAGAACAGCCTCATGAAGGCCGCGCGCGGATACAAGGACATCAACCTGCTGGGCATCAAGCTGCTCCGTCCGGGCGGCGTGCTGGCGACCTTCTCGTGTTCGGGGCTGATGACGCCCGAGCTGTTCCACAAGGTGGTGGCGGACGCGGCGGTGGACGCCGGACGCGACATGCAGGTGGTCACGCGGCTGCAGCAGGCGGAGGATCATCCCGAGGGGCTCTGCTTCCCCGAGGGGCTGTATCTGAAGGGTCTGCTCTGCCGGGCGTGGTAGGGGGAGGAATGGGAAAACGTTGAACGATTACGATTAGGATTATGATTAGGATGACGATTACGAGAGGCCACGGTTCCTCGTAATCCTAATCGTGCGCTTAATCGTAATCCGGTTGAAGTTATAGGTAACGCTGAAGCGAATAACGCATAAGGGGGAGCGTATGAAGAAAGCGATGATGATGGCGGCGGGGATGATGGCGGCGGTGCTGGTGCGCGGAGGGGAGATCAAGCACCGGTTGCTGGTGAGCGATTTCATGCACAGCTCGGTGCACTATGTGGACCAGGCGGACGCGGCCAAGAACTGGACGCTGAAATTGCCGGAGATCACGTTCGACCTGCAGCTGGTCGGCGGCAACCGCTTGCTCTGCAACCGCAGCAAGGGGTACGACGTGTACGATCTGGCCTCGCGGCAGAAGGTCGACTCGTTCCAGTCGGACGCGCTCAAGGACGTGCGTTCCGTGCGGCGGCGGGCGGACGGCCGGACCTTCCTGGGGACGCAGGGCGGCACGGTCTACGAGTATGACGCGCAGAAGAACCTGACGGCGACCTACGAGATGCCGAAAGCGGCCAAGTACGTGCGGCTGATGCGCTTCACGCCCAAGGGCACGCTGCTGCTGGCGGCCGAGGACGGCGCCTACGAGGTATCGCTGGAGAAGGGGCTGGAGGCCGAGAAGCGGCTCGTGCGCAAGTTCACCCTGCCGCGCCCGCGCAACTCCTACATGGCGCTCTACGCGCCGGACGGCACGCTCTTGGTCTCGGGCGGATACTCCAAAGGGCTCTACACCTTCGACGCCGAGGGCAAGCTGCTGAAAGATACGGTCCTCAAGCAGCCCGAGGGGCTGAACAACTTCTTCTACGCCGGCTTCCAGATCCTCAAGAACGGCCACATCGTGATGGCGAACTGGACCGGACACAGCGCGAAGGATTTCAAGCCGGGGCTCAAAGTTGTGGAACTGGACAAGGAGCACAACATCGTCTGGTCGTGGAACGAGGAGTTCGGCGGCACGGTGAACAACGTGCTCGTGCTTGACGGGCTGGACACCGGCGTGCTGAACGACGACGCCGCGGGCGTGCTGGGTCCGGCGAAGTAAGCCAAGCGGGCTGACGCCGGCCGAAACGGTCGTGACGGTGATTTTCTGCATGATGCGCTCCTTGAATTTCTTACCACCAAGACACCAAGAGCACTAAGAAACACGAAGTTTGATTCTTGGTGAGACTTGGTGTCCTTTGTGCCTTGGTGGTGGAAGTCGAGTTGAGAGATTTAACACGAAGTTACGAAGACACTAAGAACACGAAGTTTGATCCTTGGTGAAGCTTGGTGCCCTTTTTGGCTTTGTGGTGGATGCTGAGTTGAGAGATTTACCACCAAGACACCAAGAGCACTAAGAAACACGAAGTTGATTCTTGGTGAGGCTTTGTGTCCTTTGTGCCTTGGTGGTGGATGTTAGGAAATTAGGGGTCGTCCTGGCGCACGAAGGCCACGCCGCCGTAGTCGATCATGTCGCCCGCGCCGAACACGCGGTTGTTCCCGCTCGGTCTTGAATGTGTCCCTCTCGGCGGTGAGGTCGGCGACGACCTTGTCGGCGGCAGCCTTGTCAGCAGCAGCCTTGTCGGTGGCGGCCTGATCCGCAGCGGCTTTGTCAGCGGCCGATTTGTCGGCGGCAGTTTTGTCGGCGGCGGCTTGATCCGCCGCAGCCTTGTCGGTTGCCGCTTGGTCGGCAGCGGCCTTGTCCGCGGCGGCCTGGTCAATCACTTCCTTCGCAACTTCATCGGGTTTGCTCATAACTCTCCTTGTTTGATTTGACTCCACAATTTCATTTACCACTAAGGCACAAAGGACACAAAGAAACACGAAGTTGATCCTTGGTGCGGCTTGGTGCCCTTGGTGACTTGGCGGTGAAAGCTGTTCCCGTTGGTTTACTCGTCCGTTTCCCGGACAGCGGCAGCCTGCGGCCCATGCGCAGGGATGCGCATGGCACACCCCGATGTGGCACGCCCAGCCCTGGGCGTGCGGGTGTTGTTCTCATGCCGGCTTCTGACGACACGCTTCGACTTCTGTTACTCAGGACAAAACCAAGGGACAGCTCTTCAGAAGGCCGCTCCTGTTTGAGAAGAGCAGTCGTTTCAGTACAGGACTGGCAAGTCGGAAATTAGCTTTAAGTCATTACATCCTAATACATTGCGAAGACAGGGGATCATTATGTCGTCGGCGCTGGCTTGTCAGGATTGGCAAAATATGCTAATTACCACACGTCATTCAGGAACAAGCCCCCCGCCAGCGGAGCGGGAACAATCGGAGGGGGGGTGCTTTCTTGAAGGATTAAGATCACGATTGGGATGAAGATTACGAGAGGTCCCCCTGTTCCTCATAATCGTGATCGTGCTCTTAATCGTAATCCATTTGAAGGTACCGACAAGAAGCTGTGGATCGTCATGAAGTGAGGATCTTGTGACCGAGCGCGAAGCCTTGATAGCCATGAACCGGGTGTCCGGTTTGGGCGCCATCACCGTCAAGCGGATGGCGGAGCGCTTCGGTTCGCTTACGGCGGTCTTTGAAGTGTCCGAGGGCGACCTGCTGGGCGTTCAGGGCATCGGGCCTGAGAAGGCGCGGCAGTTCGCTGAGGATTTGAAGGGCGCGCGCAGCGACGACGAGCTGGCGCTGGCGGCCAAGAAGGGCGTGAAGCTGGTGACCTGGGTGGACGAGGGTTACCCCGCCTTGCTGAAGCAGATCGCCGACCCGCCGCTGGTGCTCTATGTGGCGGGGCAGGTGTCCGCATTGGACGTGCCGGCGGTGGCGGTGATCGGCACGCGGCATCCCACGGTCTACGGGCGGGAGACGGCGCGGCGGTTCGGCTTTCAGTTGGCGGCCGCGGGCTATGTGGTCGTCAGCGGGCTGGCCAGCGGGATCGACACCGAGGCGCATGTCGGCGCGGTGCAGGCCAAGGGCCGCTCGGTGGCGGTGCTGGGAGGGGCGCTGGACCGACTCTTCCCCAGAGAGAATGCGGGCCTGGCGCGCGACATGGTTGCGAAGGGCGGCGCGGTGGTCTCCGAGTATCCGTTCGGGAGGCAGCCGGACCGGCAGACGTTCCCGATGCGCAACCGGATCGTCAGCGGCCTGTGCAAGGGCGTGCTGGTGGTGGAGGCGCCGCTGAACAGCGGCACGATGATCACGGTGGGGCAGGCGCTGGACCAGAACCGGGCGGTGATGGCGGTGCCGGGCCGGATCGATTCGCCGGCCTCGCAGGGCTGCCACAAGCTGGTGCGCGAGGGCGCGCGGCTGGTGACCTCGGTGGACGATGTGATCGAAGAGGTGCAGGATTTGCTGACGGGCATGCGGCGCGAGCAGGGGCGGGGGGCGGCGGACGGTGCGGTTGACCGGCGGCCCGACGTGCCGCTCTCGGCCGAGGAGCGCCGCGTGATGGCCCTGGTCGAGAGCGAGGGCACGCCGGCCGACGTGCTGGTGCGCGGCAGCGGGTTGGATGCGGGCCAGGTCAACGCGTTGCTGATCGGCCTGCAGCTGAAGCGGCTGGTCAGGCTGTTGCCCGGCGGCCTCGTGGCGCGGCGCGGTGAGAGTTAGGATTTCTTTTGGATTTGGAAACGGTAAACGTCCGAGGGACGTGATGAGCTGAACGGGATTTGTTGAGTTAAGGAAGCTGACATGGGTAAGAAACTGGTGGTTGTCGAGTCGCCTGCCAAGGCCAAAACGATCGGGAAGATCTTAGGTTCCGGCTATGTGGTGAAGTCTTCGGTCGGACACATCCGTGACCTGCCGGAGCGCACGCTGGGGGTGGACATCGAGCATGGCTTCACGCCGAAATACGTGTTTTCAAAGGGCAAGGCCAAGGTCATCGCCGAGCTGAAGAAGGCGGCCAAGGAGTGTGACGAGATCTATCTCGCGCCCGATCCGGACCGCGAGGGAGAGGCGATCGCGTGGCACTTGCAGGAGACGCTGGCCGACTCCGCCAAGGGCAAGCCGTTCCACCGGGTGCAGTACAACGAGATCACGCCGCGGGCCGTCAAGGCGGCGTTCGAGCAGTCCGGCCAGATCAACATGCACCGGGTGGACGCCCAGCAGGCGCGCCGCGTGCTGGACCGCATCGTGGGCTACATGGTCAGCCCGATGCTGTGGCGCCGCCTCAAGCGCGGCCTGAGCGCCGGACGCGTGCAGTCGGTGGCGCTGCGGCTGGTGGCTGAGCGCGAACGTCAGATCCAGGCGTTCAACATCGAGGAGTATTGGGTGCTGGGCGCCAACGTGCGGCGCGAGACCAAGCCGGTCGATCCCTTCGCGGTCAAGCTGGTGAAGGTGGACGGCGAGAAGACGTCGGTCGGCTCGGAGGCCGCGGCCAAGGCGCTGCTCGGCGACCTTGACGGGTGCGCGCTGCGGGTCAAGGACGTGCGGGTGCGCGAGACCACGCGGCGCCCGTTCGCGCCCTTCATCACCTCGACGCTCCAGCAGGCCGCCTCGAGTTTCTGCAGCTTCTCGCCGAACCGCACCATGGGGCTGGCGCAGAAGCTTTACGAAGGCATCGACCTGGGCTCCGGCGGACCTGTCGGCCTGATCACCTACATGCGTACCGATTCGGTGAACGTGGCGCGCGACGCGCAGGAGTCGGCGCGGGCCTTCATCCAGGAATCCTACGGGGCGGAGTACTATCCCGACACCCCCAATTTCTACAAGAGCCGCGCCAGCGCCCAGGAGGCGCATGAGGCGATCCGGCCCACGGAGGTGGCGCGCACGCCGGAGAGCCTCCGGGGCGTGCTGGACGCGCCGTCGATCAAGCTGTACGAGCTGATCTGGAAGCGGTTTGTGGCGAGCCAGATGGCCGCGGCCAAGATCGCGCAGAAGACGGTGGAGATCGAGCCCGTGAAGGCCGGGCTGACGCACGCCTACGCGTTTTCGGCTTCTTCGTCCGAGGTGCTGTTCGACGGTTTCCTCAAGGTCATGGCGCTCGACATCCGCAAGAAGAAGCCGGACGAGGAGGATTCGGAAGAGGAGCCGGACGAGGTGGACCGCTTGCCGCCGCTGGCGGTCGGCGACCCGCTGGTGCTGGTGGACTGGCTGAGCGACCGGAAAGAGACCAAGCCGCCGGCGCGTTACAGCGAGGCGTCGCTGATCCGGGCGCTGGAAGCCAACGGCGTGGGGCGTCCTTCGACCTACGCGTCGATCATCGAGACGCTCAACGCGCGTGAGTACACCTCGCGCGAGAAGCGGCAGCTGATGCCGACCGGGCTGGGCCTGGAGGTGAACGATCTGCTGGTGGACAAGCTCGCGCAGCTCTTCGATGTCGGTTTCACGGCGAAGATGGAGGAGAGCCTCGACCAGATCGAAGAGGGGAAGGTCGAGTGGACGCAGATGATGGGCGACTTTTTCAAGCGCTTCAAGGAGTGGATGGATCTGGCCAAAGAGCCGCCGGCTGACGCGGGCAAGGTGTCGGCCGTGCTGGCGCTGCTCGGCAGCGTCACGGCCTGGGGACCTGAAGTGCAGCGCGGTAAGCGCAAGTACAGCGACGAGCGCTTCGTGGCCTCGGTGCAGGAGCAGATCGAGAAGGGCGAGAAGGCGGTCTCCGACAAGCAGCTGGCCGCGTTGGCCAAGATGGCCATCCGCTATCGCGGGCAGATCCCCGAGGCGGAAAAGGCCTTGGGCGATTTGGGGTTCGCGGAGGTGGTGGCCAGCGACAACGCCGCGCCGAGCACGGAAGAGTCGATGCGGCGCTTCGAGGTGCTCAAGCAGGTGAAGCTCTCCGAGAGCCAGGAGGCGTTCGTCGCGTCGCTGCGCCAGCAGGCGGAGAGCGGGCGCAAGCTGAGCGAGAAGCAGTTCGCGGCCATTGACCGCATCATCATGCAGAACGCGGCGCAGATGGAGAACTTCGAGGAGATCAAGCAGTCCCTGCAGCTGACCTCGACCGAGGCGGAGTCGGCGCCCGACAACGAGAGCCCGTTGCTGCTGGAGATGCTCGCCCAGGTGACCACGTGGCAGGAGCCGGTGAAGCGCGGCAAAATGACCTTCGACGACAAGGCCTTCTTCACCAGCCTGTCGGATCAGTTCAGCCGCAAACGCTCGCTTTCGCCGCGCCAGCGTTATGCCATGAAGCGCATGATCTTCCGCTACAAGGCGCAGATCCCCCAATTCGAGCAGCTTGCGGACCAGCTCGGCCTGCACAAGAAGGGCAAGGCCGACAAGGAAGAGGCGAAAGACGAAGGGGCGCAGTAGCCGGAGCCAGCGGGATACTTTACCACCAAGGCACCAAGGACACAAAGGACACCCAGTTTGGGCTCAGTGAACGGGGTGCTCTTTGTGTCTCGGTGGTGAAAATCAGGTTTAACTTTCGATGGATCGCGTCGGCAAGTTGCCAAGGGGCGGCGGCATGGACAAGGACGAGGACGGCTTTTACGCGCTGGAGGTGCGGCTGGGCGGCACGCCTCCCGAGCCGTTGCCCAACCGCAGCGACGTGGCGTCCGACGCGGCCGTGATGCGTTTCCGGACCTACCTGCGCGCCGAGCGGAACGCCTCCGAACACACGGTTTCCGGCTACGTGCAGGACATCGGCCAGTTCGCGGCGTTCGTGTGGCCGGAGCCCGCGGTGCGGCCCCCGTTCGGTTGGGGGCTGCCGCGCCGCGAGCAGGCGCGCGCCTTTCTGGTTGCGTTCCACCGCAACGGCTGGACGCCCACCACCACGCGCCGCAAGCTCTCGTCGGTCCGCTCTTTCTACCGGTATCTCGAACGCGAGGGGTGCGTCGCGGGCAACCCGTTCGCGGGGCTGCGCGGACCCCGTCTGGGGCGGCGCCTGCCGACCGTGCTGGGCGTGAAGGAGGTCGAGTCGCTGCTGGCCGCGCCCCTGGCGTCGCTGGCGGCGTACCGTGTCCGCCACGGTCAGGTTCCGCCGGCGGTCCAGTACGCGGCCTTGCGCGACACGGCGGTCTTCGAAGTGCTCTACAGCACCGGCTGCCGCGTCAGCGAGATCGCGGCGCTCACGTGGGGCGACATCCAGTTTGAACGCGGCACGACGATCGTGGAGGGCAAGGGCCGCAAGCAGCGGCTCTGCGTCTTGGGCCGGCCGGCCTGCGAGGCGCTGCAGGCATTGCGGGCGGGGTCTGAGGCGTTGTGGGCCGGCGCGGCTTCCGCTTCAGCCTCCCTGTTCCTCAACGTGCAGGGCGGGCCGTTGACCACCCGCTCGATGGAGCGTCAGATGAAGGTGTGGCTGCGGGCGGCGGGCTTGCCGCCGGAGCTCACGCCCCACAAGCTGCGCCACAGCTTCGCCACGCACCTGCTGGACGCGGGCGCGGACCTGCGCAGCGTGCAGGAGATGCTGGGGCACGCCAGCCTCTCCACCACGCAAATTTACACCCACGTCTCGATCGAGCGGCTCAAGGCCGAGTACGGCAAAGCTCACCCGCGCGCGTGATTGTTTTGTCATTTGCGCCCGTTTTTGCTTTAATAACCCTCCTTTTTAGCGAGTCCGAACCTCTAACCCGCAACGTCGAACCTGTAACTCTTATGGAAAAGCATTACGATCCGCAGCTAGTCGAGAACAAATGGTACCAGTGGTGGGAAGAGCAGGGCCATTTCCACGCCGACGCCACGCAGGGCGGCGAGTCCTACAGCGTGGTGATCCCGCCGCCGAACGTGACGGGCATCCTGCACATGGGTCATGCGTTGAACAGCACCATCCAGGACGTGCTGGTGCGCTGGCGCCGGATGCAGGGACGCAACGTGGTCTGGCTGCCGGGGACGGACCACGCGGGCATCGCCACGCAGAACGTGGTGGAGAAGGCGCTGCGCAAAGAGGGCTTGTCACGCCGTGACCTGGGACGCGAGAAGTT
The DNA here is from genome assembly GCA_023269675.1 of Verrucomicrobiota bacterium. GTDB lineage: Bacteria > Verrucomicrobiota > Kiritimatiellia > RFP12 > UBA1067 > JAHFSX01. The sequence goes on along the minus strand of JAHFSX010000002.1, from coordinate 376,810 downwards.
TCTGGAGCGCGTGTGGGACTGGCGCGGCGAATACGGCGGCACCATCGTGCGGCAGCTCCGCAAGCTGGGCGCGAGCTGCGACTGGTCGCGTGAGCGCTTCACCATGGACGCGGGCCTGAGCGAGTCCGTGACCGAGGTCTTCTGCCGCCTCTACGAAGAGGGTCTGATCTACCGCGGCAACTACATCGTGAACTGGTGCCCGCGCTGCCACACCGCGCTGTCGGACGAGGAGAGCGAGCATCAGGAGACCAACGGCAACCTCTGGCACATCCGCTATCCGATTCCCGGCGGCGGCGAGATCGTGGTGGCCACGACGCGTCCCGAGACCATGCTGGGCGACACGGCCGTGGCCGTGAACCCGGCCGACGAGCGCTACCAGGCGCTGATCGGCAAGACCGTCACGCTGCCGCTGATGAACCGCGCGATCCCGGTGGTGGCGGACGACTACGTGGACCGCGCCTTCGGGACGGGCGTGGTGAAGATCACCCCGGCGCACGACCCCAACGATTTCCAGGTGGCCAAGCGCCACGACCTGCCGGTCATCAACGTCATGCACGGCGACGGCACCATGAACGAGGCGGCCGGCGCGTATGCGGGCATGGACCGCTTCGCCTGCCGCAAGCAGGTGGTGGCCGACCTGGAGGCGCAGGGCTACCTGGTCAAGGTCGACGCGCACCAGCATGCGGTGGGTCACTGCTACCGCTGCGACACGGTCGTCGAGCCGCGCCTCTCGCTCCAGTGGTTCGTGCGCATGAAGCCGCTGGCCGGCCCCGCGATCGAGGCGGTGCGCTCGGGCCAGATCAGCTTCACGCCGCAGCGCTGGGAGAAGACCTATTTCGAGTGGATGGACAACATCCGCGACTGGTGCATCTCGCGCCAGATCTGGTGGGGACACCGCATCCCGGTCTACACCTGCACGGGCTGCGCCCACGAGTGGGCCGCCCGGGCCACGCCCGCGGCGTGTCCGAAGTGCGCCGCCGCGTCGCTCACGCAGGACGAGGACGTGCTCGACACCTGGTTCTCGTCGTGGCTGTGGCCCTTCAGCACCTTCGGCTGGCCGCACGCGAGCGAGGACCTGAAGTTCTACTACCCGACGAACGACCTCGCGACCGCGCCGGAGATCATCTTCTTCTGGGTGGCGCGCATGATCATGGCGGGCTGCAAGTTCATGGGCGACGTGCCGTTCCACAACGTCTACATCCACGGCACGGTGCGCGACGACAAGGGCCGCAAGATGAGCAAGAGCCTGGGCAATTCGATGGACCCGCTCGACATCATCGAGAAGTACAGCGCGGACTCGCTGCGCTTCAGCCTGATGCTCATCACCTCCACGGGCATGGACGTCTACGTCAACATGGAGAAGTTTGAGATCGGCCGCAACTTCGGCACCAAGATCTGGAACGCCGCGCGCTTCATGAAGATGCACATGGAGAAGCTGCCGGACGCCGACTGGCGCGCGCTGGCGGCGGGCGAGCTGACGCTCGACGCGGCGCTGCTGCGCGACGACGACCGGCACATGCTGTCCAAGTGCGAGGAGACGATCCGGGCGGTCACCGAGCACCTGGAGAAGTACCGCCTGCAGGACGGGTCGCTGGCGATCTACGACTTCGTGTGGAGCAACTTCTGCGACTGGTACCTCGAATACGCCAAGCAGGACCTGTACGGCGCGGACGACGTGCGGCGCCGCCAGATCCTGGCGGTGATGACCGACGTGTTCTCCAAGGCGCTCAAGCTGCTGCACCCCTACATGCCGTTCCTGACGGAGGAGCTGTGGCACCAGATGGGCTACGCCACAGAGGCCGAGACCATCATGAAGGCGCCTTGGCCGAAACCCTACAGCGACGCGCAGAACGCGGCGTGGGGCTTGAACGCCGAGGTGACGGCGTACGTGGAGGCCAAGCGCGAGATGATCACGGCGGGCCGCGCGCTGCGCGCGGAATACAACATCTCGCCCGCGCAGTTCGTGCACTACATCGTCCAGGCGGTGGACGGCGCGGGGGCGGCCAAGCTGACGGCGGACGGCGAGACGCTCAAGCAGCAGCTGCGCTCGGACAATCTCGAGATCGCCGCGGGCGGCGGCGAGCGCGCCATGCCCGGCACGCTCTGCAAGCTGGGCACAATCTACCTGCCGCTCGAAGGGCTGGTGGACGCGAAAGCCGAGGCCGCGCGCGTCAAAGGCGAACTGGACAAGGCGCTCGGCTTCCTCAAAGGCGTCGAGGCCAAGCTCGGCAACGAGGGCTTCGTGGCCAAGGCCCCGCCGGTGGTGATCGAGCAGCAGCGCGCCAAGCAGAAAGAGCTGACTGAAACGGTCGCCCGTCTGGAGAAGCTGCACGCGACCTTCAGCGCCGCGGGCTGAGCGCACGCGCAGAGGGTTCGGCGGTGATTTGATTTTTTTTCAAAGCGGAAAACGAAAAGGAGTTTGAGATGAACGCAGGTGCATGGAAAGCGGTTGAGGCTGAGCTGGAGGCGACACGGAAACTGCATTTGAGGGAGCTGTTCGCCAAGGATCCGGGGCGCGCCGGCCGTTTCACGGCGGATGCCGCGGGCTGGACGTTGGACTACTCGAAGAACCTGATCACGCCCGCCCTGATGAAGAAGCTGCTGGCGCTGGCCGAGGCGAGCGATCTGAAGAAATGGATCGACGCGATGTTCGCCGGCCAGGCGATCAACGAGACCGAGAACCGCGCGGTGCTGCACACGGCGCTGCGCAACCGTCCGGACCGCCCGGTGTATGTGCAGGGCAAGGACGTGATGCCCGACGTGCAGGCTGTGCTCGACGCGATGACGGCTTTCTCCGACCGCGTGCGCACGGGCAAGTGGCTGGGCCATACGGGCAAGCGCATCAAGTATATCGTGAACATCGGCATCGGCGGGTCGGATCTCGGACCCGCGATGGCCTGCCAGGCGCTGAAGCCCTACTCCAAGCGCTCGATCGCGCTGCACTTCGTCTCCAACGTGGACGCGACGCACCTCGCCGAAGTGCTGCGCGAGGTGAAGCCGGAGCAGACGCTGTTCATCGTGGCCTCGAAGACCTTCACCACGCAGGAGACCATGACGAACGCGATGAGCGCGCGCGCCTGGCTGGTCGAGAAGCTCGCCGATCCCAAGGCGGTCGCCAAGCATTTCGTGGCGGTTTCCACCAACGCGGAAAAGGTCGCGGCCTTCGGCATCGACACGGCCAACATGTTCGGCTTCTGGGACTGGGTCGGCGGGCGCTACTCGCTGCCCTCCGCGATCGGCCTGCCGCTGATGCTGTCGATCGGCCCGCGCAACTTCCAGAAGATGCTCAAGGGCTATTTCAAGATGGACCGCCACTTCGCGACGGCGCCGTTCAGCCGCAACCTGCCGGTCATCATGGGGCTGCTGGGCGTGCTCTACGTCAACGGCTACGGCGCGGAGAGCTATGCGGTGCTGCCCTACGACCAGTATCTCGCGCGGCTCGCGGCCTACCTGCAGCAGCTCGACATGGAGAGCAACGGCAAGTCGGTGGACCGCCAGGGCCGGCGCGTGGGCTACGCCACGGGTCCGATCGTCTGGGGCGAGCCGGGCACCAACGGGCAGCACGCCTTCTACCAGCTGATCCACCAGGGCACGCGCATGATCCCGTGCGACTTCATCGGCTTCTGCTCCTCGCACAACCCGGTCAGCGACCACCACGACAAGCTGATGGCCAACTTCTTCGCGCAGACCGAGGCCCTGGCGTTCGGCAAGCCGGCCGAGCAGTGCCGCGCGGAGGGGGTGCCGGAGAAGCTGGTGCCGCACAAGACCTTCGAGGGCAATCATCCCACCAACACGCTGCTGGCCGACGAGCTGACGCCGGAGACCTTCGGCGCGCTGATCGCGCTGTACGAGCACAAGGTGTTCACGCAGGGCATCATCTGGAACATCTTCTCCTTCGACCAGTGGGGCGTGGAGCTGGGCAAGGTTCTGGCGGCGAAGGTGCTGGGCGAGCTGACGCTGGGCGAGAAGCCGCTGCTGCGCCACGACGCCTCCACCAACGCGCTGATCGAGCGCTACCGCGCGGCGCAGGGACGGGCTTAAGACGGAGGCCGATCGGCGGCGCGGGCGCGCTCGCCCTGCCGCGCGGAAGATCTGTGAGCAGGCAGGTAGGGCGCGCGCGCCGTGCCGCCGCGCGGTCCGGGGAAAGGATTTCATGCCGGTCAAATTTGAGCAGACGGAGCTGGAGGGGGTGACGCTGTGCGTGCCCGAGGTGTACCGCGACGCGCGCGGGTTCTTCATGGAGACCTATCACGCCGCCCGCTACATGGACGGCGGCGTGCGCGCGGTTTTCGTGCAGGACAACTGCTCGTGCTCGTGCAAAGGGGTTCTGCGCGGGCTGCACTATCAGTTGCACAAGCCGCAGGCCAAGCTGGTCTCCTGCATCCGCGGCGAGATATACGACGTGGCGGTCGACATCCGCCGCGGCTCGCCGACCTTCGGACGATGGGCCGGCGCGGTGCTGTCCGAGGTGAACAGCCACCAGCTTTTCATCCCCGGCGGTTTCGCGCACGGGTTCTACGTGCTTTCGGAGGTCGCAGAGATCTCCTACAAGTGTTCGGAATTTTATGACCCGCGCGATGAGCGCGGGTTGCGCTGGAACGATCCCGCGTTGGGCATCGCGTGGCCGGTGTCCGAGCCGGTGCTCTCCGGCAAGGACGCGGCGCAGCCGTTTCTGAAGGATCAGCCGGAAGAGCAATTGCCGGTCTATCAGGGGAGCGGTGTCAAGCGTGAGATGTGAGCCCTCTCCCCTGCGCAGGGATGCGCAGGGCACATTCGAATGTGGCACGCCCCTTCTCGGGCGTGCGCGCGGTTTCCGGTTGAGTCATGCAAGCGAAGGTGGACACAAGATGCGAAAGTTAGCGATGGCGATGGCGCTGGCGATGGGTTTGCGAGCGTTTGCGGCTGAGCCGCGCGTGCTCGCGGGCTGGGATTTTTCAGGCGAGGCGTCCAAGGAGTGGGCCAAGCAGGCGAACCACTGCAAAGACGTGCGCATGGAAGAGGGCGTTCTCAAAGGCCGGATGACGGGGAGCGACCCGTTTCTGACAAGTCCCGGTTTTTCGGTCAAGGCCACGGCCGGTCAAGTGATCGAGCTGCGCGCGAAATGCTCGACCGGCGGCAAAGGCGAGATCTTCTGGGTTCCCGCAGGCGCGGGACAGGCGCAGCAGAAGTGGTCGGTCGCGATCGACTGGATCGGTGATAACCAGTGGCACGACTACCGCGTGTCGCCTTATTGGCAGGGCGAGAAGAGCATCACGCGGCTGAGGGTGGACTTCGTGCCGCCGGGCGGGGGCGAGGGCACCTTTGAGGTGGACTCCATCCGCATCGTGGACGAGGCGGCCGTGGCCAGCGACGCGCGTGCGTGGCGTGGCGCGGGGCTGGCGGCGTGGCGCGGGGCCGAGGGCGCGACGGCCGAAGCTCAGGGCGAGGCGTTGGCGTTCGCCGCAGACCCGGCGCAGATCGGCGTCCTGCTGAGCCCGAACGTGAAGATCCCTTCCGGCGAGACCTGCGTGGTGACGGTCGAGATGGCGGTCAAAGAGGGTGAGGCGGGCAGCTTGGCGTGGGCTTCGGACGCGGTGAGCGGTTTGCACCGCCGGACGTTCCGGCTCAAGGCGGACGGGCGTTTCCACACCTATAACATCGACATGGGCGGACAGAAGGACTGGAAAGGCAATATCGTGCTGCTCCAGCTGAGACCGGTCATGAAAAAGGGCGCGCAGGCGACGGTCCGCGCGGTCAGCGTGGCCGAGGAACCGCAGGGCGCGGCTGACGTGACCGTGGAGCAGGCGCGGCTGACGGATGCGCTCAACCGGGCGGGGCGCGTCGTACCGCTTCTCATCCAGTTCAGCAACGGCGGCGGCAAGGACGCCAAGAACGTGACGTTGGCCGTGAAGCATCTGCCCAAAGGCGTGAGCGTGCATTCCGCGGCGGGCTGGGAGCGCGTGCCGGAGATCCCGGCGATGGGGTCGGCGACGCACACCCTCGAGCTGACGGCCCAAAAGGCAATTTCGGGCGATGCGGAGTTTGCGCTGACGGGCGACGGTCTGGAGGGCCAGACGGTGACGGCCCGGATCGAGATCCTGCCCGACCTGAAGCTGGAGAAGGCCGCGTATGTGCCGGTGCCCAAACCGGTGAAGAGCGATTACGAGGTCGGCGCGCTCTATTTCCCCGGTTGGTCGAAGGTCGAGGCGTGGGCCCGCATCTGGCCGGTGGCGCCGGAGCGCAAGCCGGTGCTGGGCTGGTACGACGAGGCCAAGCCCGAGGTGGTGGATTGGCAGATCAAGTGGGCGGTGGAGAACGGGCTCTCGTACTTCCTCGTGGACTGGTATTGGAATCAGGGCAGTCAGCACCACGACCACTGGATCAAGGCGTTCCAGCAGGCGCGGTACAAGTCCTACCTCAAGTGGGCCGTGATGTGGGCGAACCACAACCCCGCGGGGAGCCATTCGGAAGAGGACCAGCGCAAGGTGGCGAAATTCTGGATCGACAACTATTTCAACACGCCGGAGTATTACCGCATCGACGACAAGCCGGTCGTGATGCTCTGGAGCCCCCAGAACATGAACCGCGACCTGGGCGCCGACGGCTGCAAGCGGCTCTTGGAGCTCTCGCGCAAGATGGCCGTCGAGGCGGGTTACAAGGGCATCTATTTCGTCGCGATGAAGTGGCCCGAGGGCTCGTGGGATCCCAAGGTGGTGCAGGGGCTCAAGGACATGGGCTTCGACATGACCTCGATCTACCACTACATGGACCACGGCGGCAAGGCCGAGAATCCGCGGCGGTTCCCGTTCGACCTGGTGGCGGACTCCAACTACGCGCAGTGGAAGGGCCTGCACGAGACGGGCATCCTGCCCTTCCTGCCGAACCTCTCGACCGGCTGGGATGACCGCCCGTGGCACGGCGACAAGGGCACCGAGGTCTACGGACGCACGGTCCAGCATTTCCAGCGCATCTGCCGGGACGCCAAAAAATTCGCGGACGAGACGGGTGTGAAGCGGCTCACGCTCGCGCCGCTGAACGAGTGGGGCGAGGGCTCGTACGCCGAGCCGAACGCGCAGTTCGGGTTCGGCATGTACGAGGCGGTGCGCGACACCTTCTGCCAGAAGCCCAAGGACGGCTGGCCGCTGAACTACGGGCCGCAGGACGTGGGCCTGGGCCCGTACGACCTGCCGCCGCCGGTGAAGGACGATGCGCGGGAGTGGCTTTTTGCCAAGGGCACGCAAGGCTGGTACGCCCTGATGGGCGTGGAGGAGCTCAAGGCCGGCGAGGGCGGGCTGACCTTCAAGACGGCCGCGCGCGATCCGGCGATCGAACGGTCGCTCGATTCGGTGCGCGCGGGCCAGGTCGCGCGGGTCGCCGTGCGCATGCGCGTGGCGGACGCGAAAGCCGGCGACGCCTGCCAGCTCTTCTGGCAGGTCGGCTCGACGCCCGCCAGCGAGACGACCACCCTGCGGCTGCCGGTGACGCCGGACAATCAGTTCCACGACTACGTGTTCGAAGTCGGCCAGCAGCGGCAGTGGCGCGGCCGGATCAGCAAACTGCGCTTCGACCCGATTAACCAGAAGGGCGCGGCGGTGACGGTCGAGAGCATCCGCCTGCTGCCCGCTGCGGAGTGACCGGGTCACGAGGCGGCGGCCAGGCGCGGGTCGCGCCCGCGCCGCAAACCCGATGTCTGCGAAGATGCGATGATTGAATGGAGAAAACGATGAGTCAGAAAGTATTGTTGTCAGCGAATGAGGCGGTCGCCTGGGCCGCCTGCAAGGCCGGATGCGCGGTGGCATCCGCCTATCCCGGGACGCCGAGCACCGAGATTCTGGAGAACGTGGCCAAGTTCAAGGACACGATCAACTGCGAATGGGCCGTCAACGAGAAGGTCGCGATGGAAGTCGCGATCGGCGCGTCGATCGCGGGCGCGCGCGCCCTGACCGCCATGAAGCATGTCGGCCTGAACGTGGCGATGGACCCGCTGATGACCTACACCTACGTGGGCGCCAACGGCGGACTGGTGATCATCACGGCCGACGACCCGGGCATGCACAGCTCGCAGAACGAGCAGGACTCGCGCGTCCTGGTCAAGTTCGCGCGCGCCGCGCTCTTCGAGCCGGCCGACAGCCAGGAGACCTTCGACATGGTGATCGCGGCCTTCGAGCTGTCCGAGAAGTATCAGGTGCCGGCGTTCATCCGGCTGACGACGCGCACCTCGCACACCTCGACGGTGGTGGATGTGGGCGACGATTTCGGGCCGGGCCAGGTCGAGCGCAAGCCCTACGTGAAGGACATCCGGCGCTACATTCCCGTGCCGATGTTCGCGCGGCCGCAGCGGGTGCGGGCCCAGGAGCGCACCGAGGCGCTGCGCGCGTTCGGCTGCGAGACGCCCTTCAACCGCATCGAGGCGGGCGACACGCGTCTGGGCATCATCACCTCCGGCGTGACTTATCAGTTCGTGAAAGAGGTCTTCCCCGAGTTCAGCGTGCTGAAGCTGGGCTTCGCCAACCCCTTCCCCTCGGACCTGGTCAAGCGCTTCGCGGCGGGCGTGGACCGCGTGCTGGTGATCGAGGAGCTGGACCCCTTCATGGAGGAGCAGGTGCGTGCCATGGGCGTTCAGGTCGTGGAGCACACGACCGAGCTCAACATGCTGGAGATGAACCCCGTGCGGCTCATGGCGCTGCGCAAGGAGCTGCTGGGCGACGTCGAGGCGCCAGCGGCGCACCGCGCCGACACGGGGCTGCCGACGCGTCCGCCGGTGCTGTGCGCGGGCTGCAGCCACCGCGGCGTGTTCTACACGCTGTCCAAGCTGGGCGCGACGGTGACCGGCGATATCGGCTGCTATACGCTGGGCGCCTTTCCTCCGCTCAACGCCATGGACACGACGATCTGCATGGGCGCCAGCATCGGCAACGCCTTCGGCATGGAGAAGGCCGGCATGCAGGGCCGGATCTGCGCGGTGCTCGGCGACTCGACCTTCTTCCACTCCGGCATGACCGGCATCCTGAACGTGCTGTACAACGGCGGAACGATCACGACCATCGTGCTCGACAACCGCATCACCGGCATGACCGGCCACCAGGAGAACCCCGGTTCCGGCAAGACCCTGTGCGGCGAGCCCGCGCCGGTCACGGACATCGCCGAGGTCGCCAAGGCCATCGGCTTCAAGCGCGTGGTGAAGGTGGACGCCTATGACCTGGTGGCGCTGGAGCGCGTGCTGAAGGAGGAGCTGGATTCGCACGAGCCCTCGGTCGTGATCGCGGGCGGCCCGTGCCGCCTGGCGGCGAAGCTGATGAACGCGGGCACCTACGAGGTGGATCCCGCCAAGTGCAAGGCGTGCGGCGCCTGCTTCAAACTGGGCTGCCCGGCCATCGAGCGCGGCGAGGCGGTCGCGGACGGCAAGCGTTTCAAGTCGCACATCGACCCCGTGCAGTGCTCGGGGTGCGATCTGTGCCGGCAGACCTGCAAGTTCGACGCGATTACGAAAATCCGGTAAGACCGTGAGAGTTACAGGTTACACGTTCAGGGTTACAGGTTGCTGAAAACAACCAACCGTAACGTGTAACCGGTAACGCAAAACGACTACGCGTAGCGAAGGAGATTTTTGATGAAGACGATGAATGTTTCTCTGGTCGGTGTGGGCGGGCAGGGCATCCTGCTCACCAGCGATATTCTGGCGAAGACGGCGACGCTGGCCGGACTGGACGTCAAGAAGAGCGAGATCCACGGCATGGCGCAGCGCGGCGGCAGCGTGATTAGCCAGGTGCGGTTCGGCGAGAAGGTCTACTCGCCGATCATCGCGGACGGCATGAGCGACCTGCTGGTCTCGTTCGAGCGGCTGGAGGCCTTGCGCTGGAGGCATTTGCTGGCGCCGGACGGCAAGGTGCTAATCAACGACATGAACATGACGCCGATCACGGTGTCGAGCGGGCAGCAGCCCGCCGTGGCGGACCTGGACGCGCGGCTCAAGGCCGAGTATCCCGGCGCGCTGTACGTCGACGCCATGGCGCTCGCGCAGACGCTCGGCAACACCCGCGCCATGAACATGGTGCTCGCGGGCGCGCTCTCCACCCTGACGCCCTTCGGCGCCGACGTCTGGGAGCAGGCCATGCGGGAACGCATCCCCGCCAAGCTGCTCGACATGAACATCAAGGCCTTCGAGGCCGGACGCCAAGCCGTGCAGGGCTGATTCGGCGACTTGATCTTAACCGCCAAGGCACAAAGCGCACCAAGTTCACAAAGACGAGCCTTGGTGAGCTCCGTGCCCTTGGAGCCTGGGTGGTGAAGGATCTGTCTGGTTCTGGTTACGCGAGTGTCGTGTCCCGTAAATGGCTATGCCCGAGCTCAAGTTTGTCGCGCCGCCTTTAGGCGGAAAGAAAGGACGGATTGACCCGAGATTCCGCCTGAAGGCGGTACTACGAACGGGATGATCCCCCGCAAGCAATAACGAGCCTGTCCTGTTATTGGCGGGACACGACACGCGGAGGCCTCGGGGTGGTGTCCCCGCCTGAATGCACGCGTGCGTCACTTGAAAAGGAATGCGGATGGCGCTTCTCACCAAACTCCTTCAGCGCTTGACCGGACGCGGCGGCGAAAAGCCGCTGCCGCGCTCGGCCGTCGTGGGCGCGTGGGGCGAGGAGCGGGCGGCCGCGTACCTGAAGGCGAAGGGCTACACGCTGCTGGGGCGCAACGTGCGTCCGGATAAGCGCGGCGAGATCGACATCGTGGCGCGCATCGGCGAGACCCTGGTCTTCGTCGAGGTCAAGACGCGGCGGCGCGAGGAGTTCGGCCGCCCCGTGATGGCGGTGGACCGGGACAAGCGCCATGCGCTCAACCGCGCGACCGCGGCCTATCTGCGCCGGGCGGGCTTCCCCGACCTGTATTACCGCTTCGACGTGGTCGAGGTGCTGGGGCAGCCCGAGGAGGGCGAACCGGTCATCCGGCATCTCGATGACGCCTTCCCCTTTGAACAGCGGTTCAAGTTCCCCGTGTGAGAGCTAGATTTCGCACCGCGTCCGGTTTCGCGCTGGCCGAGCCTACTTAATTACTGGTATATTTGCGGCAGGCGGATGCGAATTAAAAGTTCAGGGGGTATGGCAATGCGGATGATCATGATGCTCGTGGCGACGGTCGGGCTGGCCTTTTCAACGGCGCAGGCCAAGACGGTGAACGTGTTCTTCGCCGGCGGACAGTCGAACGCAAAAGCCGAATGGTCCTCAGCCATCGCCGGCGGCCTGCAGGCAGGTTACGGTTCGACCCTTGTGATGGCTGCCGCGGGCCATGCAGGGAACGCTTTGAGTCAGTGGTTCACGACAGAACCGCAGGTCAATTACAGCAACGACTTCTGGAACGTTGCCGGCACGGGCATCCTGCAGTCGCAGATCCGCGCGATCACCAATGCGGGTGATGTGGCCGTCGTTAAGGGGATATTCTGGTTCCAAGGCGAGAGCGACACCGGCAGCACCGCCACCATGGACGCCTACACGAACAGGGTGGGCGGTATGTTGGCGCAGCTGAAGCGGGATCTGGGCCTGACGAACGACATCCGTTTCACTTACGCCGTCATCGACGGCAACCCCGATCCGTATTATGACGATCCGGCCAATACGGGAGGGCGGACGCGCGCCGACATCGATTATCTGCGCGCCTATCAGATCGCGCAAGGGTCCGGGCCTCAGTTCGCGTATGCGGACACGCGCGGTTACACGCGGACGGATATGTGGCATTTGACATCCTCGGAGCTGACTCGTCTGGGCACGGCCATGAGCGGCGCCTACACCAACAAGTTCGGCATCTCGCTCCCGCCTGCCGAAACGCCGGTCACGGTCTTAGATCAATACACCGAAACGGTTGAGATCTCCAGCCATGCTGCCGACGGAAGTATTTATGGGTCGTCGGGGGTGTTCAGCACGCAGGATCTGATCAACGGTATCGCGGCGGGCAACGTCATGTACAACGGCATCGCGTTTTTTCAATTGCCGACAACCCGCATTTTGGATGGCAACCTGATTTTTACGGTTTCTTCGGCTGGAACATTGACCAACGCCAACATCGATGTCTGGGCGCTGGGCTACATGGGCACGCCCTCGATGAGTGCGTCTTGGCTCCTGCAGGCGGACACCGATTCGCGGAGTCTCCTCAACAGCACGCCACCGACCAAGATTGCCGACAACCTCGTGCCCGTGAATCAGGCCGCAAACAACGGAAACGTGTTTCAGCTGAATGCAGCGCAGCGTACCAACCTGACCGTTTATCTCAACGAATTGTATGAGAAAGGCGCTCAGCCCGGCGATTATGTCGTCATCCGCACCAACCCGGATGCGGTGATGCCCACAACGGACCAAAGAAACATCCGGTTTGGCGCATCGAGTCATGCTAATACGGCGTACCGCCCGAAACTGACGGTCACCCTGACGGATGAATCCGTGTTCGCGGGCAAGTTTAAGCATTACAGCCATGTGAAAGACGGGACGGTTTTTTTAAGTGGGACCAGTACGGCGAATGACCTGATTAGCGGGGTGGCGGGTACGGGCATTGACTATAACGGCATCGCGTTCTTTGCCCTGCCGGAACAGCCGGTGACTTCCGCAAAACTTGCGCTTACGGTAGCGGAGTTCAATGGCGCGCTGTCGGGCGCCAACATCGATGTGTGGGGGTTGGGATACGTGTCGACGCCCACATTGAACAACGCGTGGTTCTTGACGAATGACGTCGATACCCGGCTACTTCTCAGCGGGCGTCAGCCCTTTAAAATCTCTGACAACGTCGTGACGTCGGGGCAGACGGTTGCGGTCGGAACCGTTTGGACGCCCGCGGGTTCTCAGGAGACGGCGTTCAAGCAATGGCTCAACGGACTTTATAGAAACGGCGCGAAACCGGGCGATTACGCCGTTATCCGGGCCAACATCGACGCGATGCAGTATCCGTTTGGACCGAGAGGGGTGCGTTGGGGCGCGTCGAACCCGGCGACCGCCAGCTACCGTGCCGCACTGTCGGGGGAGTTCCCTTATACAGACAGCTATCTGGCGAACAGCGGTTTCGAATGGGGCTCGGGAGTGGCGGCATCCAACTGGATCTCGGAAGCCAACGGTTTTCTGGGGTTGCGGACGAACGGGCTGTTCCGCACAGGCGGGTACGCTTACCGCATGTCTGTCAATGGCGACCAGTCAGCCAATCCGAGCAACACGATCAAGATATGCCAGGACATCAACGACTCCAGCCTCACGGGTAAACTGGTGACTTTCAGCGGGTATGTGAGGCATAACAGCGACGAACCGCTCGTGACCAATACGAGCCAGAAAGTCGAGTTCCAGTTGTTTTGGTTGAATGGCAGCGCGAAGATCGGAAGCGTCAACGACACGAATCCGTTGCTTCCGACGTATCAAAAGAACGAGTACATGCCACATGTCGTCTCGGGCGTGGTGCCCGGTAACGCGACAGGGGTTCGGACAGAGGTGGTTTTCACGACGGACACGGTCGGAAAACCCTCGATCACGAACGGGGCGGTTGTGGTGGACGACCTGCGGCTCACCGTGTTCGTGCCGCCGCCGGCCTTGGGGACGCTGATTCGCATCAACTGAGGGAGAGGGGCAAAGCATGGGGAAGGGTCTGATGGTCAAGCGTGTCGGTCTGTGCGGCTGGGTTCTGCTGGGGGCGGGTTGCGCCGCGGCGCAGGAGGCCTGGCTGAAACAGGCCGCCGCGCACGTGTTGACGCCGCAGTCCGAGCGGGTCGCACCGGTGGCGGTCGTGCGGACGGAAGGACGTGTGGAGGGTGCCGACGCCCTGCTCGCCGAGGACGGCCGGAGCTGCCGCCTGACCTTTGAAAAGGGCGGTAAGAAGCCGGTCGCCATCTTAGATTTCGGAGCGCAGAGCGTGGGCGGCTATGCGGTCTTCACCGTCACAGCCAAGACCGGACGGCCGACCGTGCGGCTGGCCTACGCGAACCATCCCGACGGCCTTGCCGAGACCGGCGACTTCACGCGCGAGACGAGCGCCCGCTATCTGGGGCCGGCCTTCGACCTGCCGGTCCTGCCCGGCAACGTCAACCGCCACGAGTGCTACACGATCCCGCGCACGGGACGCTTCATCGCGCCGCTGATCCAGGGGCAGACGCGCTACCTGCGGGTGCAGCTCGACACCGAGGCGACCTCGGTGGACATCGACGCGGTGGTCATGGTGAACAGCGTCGTCTACGACCGCTCGCCGCACGACGGCTATTTCCTGTGCAGCGACGAGCGCCTCAACCGCCTCTGGTACATCAGCACCTGGACGCTGCAGATCGCCTCGTTCCCGAACCACGACGCGTGGAAAACCGTTGACGGCTGGCTGCTGCCGCGCAAGCTGGAACAGGCGGACGACGTCGGCCTCAGCGCCGCCGGCGCGGCGTGGGGCGACGTGACGGTCGAAACGCGCTTCGAGCTCCGCTCCAATCCGCACCACGTCTCCGCGGCCGGCGTCGCGTTCCGGGCGCAGGACCCGCGCAACGCCTATCTGGTTGAAGTGGCGCTCGACGGCGCGTTCCGGCTGCTCCGGCGCACGGACGGCCAGGATACGGTGATCAGCGAGAAGAAGCTGCCCGCGCCGCTGACTGACGGCCAGCCGTACGCGCTTTCGGTCGCCGCCCGCGGCGCGCTCCTGACCACGCGTCTCGACGGCGCGGCGATCGACGAGACCACGGACACGGCCTTCGCGGCCGGGCGCGTGGGGTTCTATACGCCCAAAGAGAAGTGGCCGCTTTTCGATTACATCCGCGTGACGGACAGCCAAGGACAGGTCCTGCTCGCGGATGACTTCGCGGGAGGCCTGTCGGGGTGGCAGTTTCCCCGCACCCTGTCGTATGTGGCCGACGGCGCCAAGCGCGACCGGCTGGTCTGGTCCGGCGACCTCTACTGGGCGGAGCGCAATGTCTTCTACGCCTTCGCCAAGCCGACGTATCTGCGCGACTCGCTCAAGATGCTGGCCTTCAACCAGACGCCCGAGGGCTACGTCCACGCCTCGCCCTACCCCGAGCGCAGCGTGCCGCCCGCCGCGGGCGAGTACGGCCCGTTTCCCTCCGACGAGTTCGCGGCCTGGCTCGTGCCGGTGGCCTGGGACTACCTGCTCTACACGGACGACACAGCGACGCTCCGCGACCTTTACCCGGCTGTCACGCGGCTCTTGGGATACCTGCGGAGCCACCTGGGGGCGAGCGGCCTGTTCGTGCAGCGCGCCGAGACCTCCAAGCACGCGGGCAACCTGAACTCCGGCGACCTCCGCACGCGGGCCTACATGAATGTGCTGCTCTGGGGCACGTTCGCCGACGCGGCCCGCATCGCCGAGCGGCTGGGACTCACGGAGGAGGCCGCGGCGCACCGGCTTCAGGCCGACGCGCTGAAGCGGGCGATCTTCGAACAGCTCTGGGACGAGCCCCAGGGCTTTTTCCGCGAGGCGCTGGAGACGCCGACGTTCGGGTTCGAGGCCAACGCCTTGGCGCTGGCGATGGGCCTCGCCGCGCCGGAGCAGGCTCTGCGCATCGCGCCGCGCCTGAAGAAGGTCGGTCACGGCAAGTTCCAGAGTCTGGCCAGCCGGGGCAAGTTCGAGTATGGCTTCAGCCAGTCGGCGCTGCAGGCGCTCTTCGACCACAACTGGACCCGGCTGCTGGACGAGGGCTGGAAAGGCGCGGCCACCACGACCGAGTGCATGGGCATGATCACGCGCGGCTGGGGCGACGAGTCGCATCCCGACACCGCGATCGCGGCGCATTTCTCGGCTTATATCTTGGGGGTGCGGCCGACCGAGCCGGGCTACCGCCGCTTCACGGTGCGGCCGCAGCCGGTCAAGGAGGTCACGTGGGCCAGGGGCGTGGTGCCCACGCCGCACGGCCCGGTCACGGCCGGGTGGGAGCTGTCCGGACGGACGCTTAAGCTGACGCTCACCGTGCCGCAGGGAACCGTGGCGGATGCGGTGATGCCGAAATGCGGCCGGCTGCTGGTGAACGGCCAGACCGGCGATGGACGGAATCTCGGCACGGGAGCCTATGTGATTGAAGCCTGCGACCTGGCGGCGGACGCGTTGGCTGACCCCACGCTGGCGAAGGCGGCAACGGTGACGAGCCAACGGCGCGCGCTCAAGGCCTCCAGCTCGCATGAGGCGGGCGGGTGGGGGCTCGACGGCCTGTTCGCCCCCGGGCAGGACCAGGCCAAGAAGGGCTACAGCTCGGAGGCGCATCCCTCCTCGGACGCGTCCGAGTGGATCGAGATCGATTTGGGCGAAGAGACCACGCTCGCCCAGCTGGTGCTGGTGCCGCGCGTGGACGCCGCGGCGGCCGGCCGTGAGGTCGCGGGCTTCCCCCGCGACTTCACGCTGCAGCTCGCGAAAGAGCCGGGCAAGTTCTCCACCGTCAAGACCTTCACGGACTGCCCGGCGCCTGACGCCCGCGGCCTGACGCTGGAGCTGTACACGGTGATCAGCTATCCCGCGGCGCGCTACATCCGCCTCGCGGCCACGCGCCTCGGCGAACCCGCGCGCGACGAGCCCGGCCGCTACCGGCTGCAGCTTTCGCGTCTGCGGCTGGTGCGCCCCGAAGAGCTGCGCGCGCCCAAGCCCTGAAAGCCGCGGGGCGGAACGGCCCCGGATTCATTATTCGCGGCAAACGGGGGTTGACTATTATCCACCCCATCCGCATACTTCATGACAGTAAAGGGCTGAGGCGTGTTTAAGTTTTCGCCCGATGGTTTGTGACACCTTTGGGTTTTTCGATGGAGGCCGAGGATGGAAATGCGTGGAATGCTTGTGAAGCGGGTCCTGCGGACGGGGTCTGTTTGGGGATGCGGTGGCGAGTTGCGTTGTCGTGCGCTGCCCGTCGTGCTGTTGCTCGCGCTGTGTTCGGCCGCCCTCGCGCAGACCACATGGAACAGTGCGGGCGACGGGATGTGGACGAATGACGCGGCCTGGACGGCGGGCGTGCCCAACGCCAACACCGCGTCCCTGACCAACACGGCCGCCTCCTATTCGGCGACGGTGGATGCGACGCCGGTCCCCTTCGGCAGCCTGAATGTCAGCACGGCGGCAGGCCTCACCACGCGCCTGAACGTGAACGCGCCGGACTTCACCAGCAGCAACAATCTGAGCCAGTTGTCCTTCGGGCGCGGCTCCGAAGTGGTCGTCCACAGCAACGGCGTCCTGCGGTACACGGGGCGCACGTTCAACTGGCCGTTCGTCTCGATCCTGAACGGCGGCCTCTTGCGCGTGAACGGCGGCACGGTGGACTTCACCAACCTCAAACGGGAATCGGCCACCGCCGGCAGCAGCTATGTCGGGGTGGGCTTTAACTCGACCGGCCGGCTGGAAATCGCCTCGGGCGAGCTCGCGCTGACAGGCTACTCTGTTGCCGGCGTGGAAAGCAACAACATGGTGCAGTTGCGCATCGGCACCGGCACGGCGGGTCGCGGCTTCTTCGAGATGACCGGCGGCAAGGCGCGTTTTTGGAACTACGACTCGTCGTCGAGTTTTTCCGTCGGCGCAGGTGCTCAGTGCATCGGCACGGTGCTGCTGACCAATGACGCGGTGCTGGTGGTCAGCAACTTCGTCAATGTCGGTACGGCCAACGCGACCGGCAGCGTGACGATCGCCGGCAATGCGGTCTTCCGCCAGCCGCGCGGCAGCACGCGCTTTCAGCTGGGAATCGAGGCGAACGCGCTGGGGACGGTCACGGTACGCGAGAATGGCGTCCTGGATGTGGTCGGCAATGACGGCTTGAACGTGGGAGGGTACAGTTCCAACGCCAGGGGCGTGCTGAACATCGAGGGCGGCCGTGTGGACGCGGGCGCGGGCGTATCGCTCTGCCGCGCGGCGGGCAGCAAAGGCGGCGTGGGTGAACTCACCCTGTCCGGGGGCGAACTGGGGAGCATCGGCAGGACGTCGGGGTACGGCGTCCTGGTGAGCCGGGGCGACGGGGTGGGTGGTTCGGCGCGGGCCTACCTGACTGTCTCGGGCGGACTGCTCGACATCGGACGCTACGGCATGTGGAACCAGTGGGACCAGCAGAACGGCATCGTGTTGGGCCTGATGGCGACGAATGTCGGTAATGTTGCGTGGGGCGAGGTCCGTTTCAGCGGCGGCACGGTGACCAACTCCGGGCAGTTCATTCTGGGTGCGGGGCGGGGTGCCACCGGCCTGGTGTACCAGACCGGCGGCGCGGTGCGGCAGGGCATGGGGAACGTCGGCGTGGCCTGTTTCCAGATGACGGTCGGCTGGGGCGGCGGCAGCGGCAGCTACACGATGTCGGGCGGCACGTTGGTGTCGGCCAGGCCCGTATTCGTCGGCGGGCTCACGACGGCCGACCTGGGCTACACGCCCGGTCCCGCCCTCTTCACCTTTACCAACAACAGCGTCGGCACGCTGCGGATCGACGGCGGCAGCTTCACGGTGACCAACGCCAACATCTACGTCGGGCGCAACGGCACCGGCACGCTGATCATCGGGACGAACGGCGTCTGCTCGGCCAAGGACATCGTGCTGACCAACAACACGCAGTCCACGCTGCGTTTCGAATTGGGACCGTCCGGGCCCGGCACGTTGATCGCCAGCGGGGCGCTGACAATGCACGCGGGCGCTAAACTGGAGGTCGACTCGCGGGACTACCGGGGCGGGGGCGTCTGGATCAAACTGGCGGATTGCGCCACACGCGTCACCGCTTTCTCTCCGGAGAACATCACGGTCACGGGGCCGGGTGTCGTGCGGCAGGACCGGAACGAGGATCTCTGGCTCTTCATCCAGCGCGGCGCCATGCTCCTTTTGCACTGATGTGCAGCCGAGAGGACGGGGCCCGGATCCGGCAGGGCGCGTGTGCCCGCACCGCCGCCGCTCGTCCGTGAACGGCGGCGCGGCATGTCCGTCCGACCCTGCGAACCGCAGCCTTTGAAAGGCCGACGCTTTCGGTTGGGGGTTCTTCCGGAGGGTCTCCGCCTTTTGCTGAACAGCTGACACGGCTTATCTGGGTGCAAGGCGCCCGCCCCATATTCTCCGATGTGTCCTGCGTAATCCCTACGCTGAGTATGCGGTCGCACGTGCCGGAGGTCTGAGCCCGGGACCCGTGATTTTTCCGCCCAAAGGGCACGGGGAATGCGCAGGCTAAGCGAAGCATAGGGCTTTTCTTTACGTGCTTCCCGTCCTCGGCGTGAAACCGGCCCGATGTCGAACAGGTATCGCGCGGGGTATCACCCATTAGGCGGGACGCTTCAGGTGAGTGAGTCGCAAAAGAGCGCGTGCGATCTGTAGAAATAAAGGGGAAGAGCCTATAAATTTCGCTGTTTTTATTTTTGTGAGCCTTGCGCCCGGTAGCGGTCACGGTCAGCCGACCAGATAAAGAGAGGCATTCTTTTAACCTGTTTGTACATTTATAGCTGTTTGCCTAAGGTCGCCTTTTTAGACGGCATCCATCGGCGCTAATTCCGATAATATTGTATATATCCTTCAGCATTATTCTTATCGACCTCTCAGGTTTTATAGATATCACGATTCCGTAGTAACCATTACATAATTATCAGGACGTCGCCCGATGTTTTTTTGTCAGCGAAAGGTGTCTAATAACGTACATCAGATTGTTCTCACGGGGCGTGCCGTTGTCGGTAGGGACAGCGGCGGGGTGGGCAACGATCAATGTCCGTTAGAGAGGAAAGCTGAACTATGAATACTCGTGACGTTCGCGATTCAATCCGGCCCGGCAGCGGCCTCCCGGCGACGAAATCCATCCTCAGCGGTCTCTGGGGGAAACTCCGTATGGCGCCGCAAGCCGTCGCCAACACCCGCGCCGGCCGCAATGGGCACACCTTTCAGTTGAATTCGGCCACCCTGCTCTTGGCTCTTCTCACCTGTGCCGGCGTTTGGACGGCGAATTCCGCCAATGTCAGCATTACGGGTGCGTCGGGTGGCACCAGCATCTCCGCGGACGCCGCGACGGGCGCTTATACGACCCTGGGTGCGATCACGATTGCGGAAACGGCCAATGGCGACATCAAAACCGGCTCCAGCCAAACCATGACGTTGAAAGTGCCGGCCGGCTATGAGTTCAACACGGCCCAGACGCCGAACGTCAGTTACACGGCCGGACGGAATATCACGGCCGCGAGTGCAGCCTTCAGCGATTCAACGACCTTGGTGATAACATTTAGCGTCGGAAGCAACAACCTTCTCGACACTATGGTTATTGGCGGAACCACGGCCATTCAGGTCCGGCCGACCGCAGGCACTCCGCTCGCGACCGGAAAGCACATCTATTGCTCAGCGCAGAGCTTGGTCACCGCGGGCATCACCACCTCGACGGACGGCTCCAGCGGCAGCAATTTCGGCAACCTGACGGAGGTTGCCGGTGCGATCGACCACTATGCGGTTTCCGGGACAACGGCACAGAATGCGGGTGTCGCCTTCACGGTCACCGTGACGGCGCTGGACCAGTTCAGCAACACCGTGACAACCGACAGCTCCACGGCCGTGGCCATGGCGGGAAGCACCGGAAATGTTCAGTATGACGGTAACGACGACGGCGTGTATGGGGACAACACCAAGACGCTCACAAGTGGAGTGCTGACCATCACGATCAAGGACATTACCGCGGAAACCGTTAACATTTCAGCCACCGACAGCAATGCGAAGTCCGGCACGCTCTCCAGCGTGGTCATCAGCGCGAATCCGCCCGCCAATTCCTACCGGTCGGCGGCGACCGGCACCTGGGCCACACTCGCGACTTGGCAAAGATGGAACGGTTCGGCTTGGGCGACACCGACTGCGGGCGAGGGCGTGCCCAACAGCAGCAGTGGCAGCATCACCATTAGAAGCCCCAACGTCGTGACCGTGGCGGCCGCTGCCAGTGCGGACCAGCTCAGCGTTGAATCCGGGGCCACACTTACCGTCAACAACACGCTGACAGTGGCCAACGGCGCGGGCACTGATCTGGATATTTTCGGAACGGTCAACGGCACGTCCGCGGATACGATCAGTGCGGCAAGCACAACCGTGGTTGTGGAAAACGGAGGCAGTCTCAATGCTGGCAACACCGGCGCGGACTTAGCCATCAGCGGAACCCTGACCGTTGCCGGCGGAGCAGTGACCACTGCTTCAGCTAAAGGCATTTCTGGCGCCGGAACCCTATTCATTTCTGGGGGAACGGTGACCGTAGGCCAGACCAGTGCCGGCGGAAGTGATTTCAAGATGACGGGGACCCTGATCATGTCCGGCGGAACGCTAAAGATCTGGCATGACTTCAAAAATATTACACCGTCCAATATTACCTGCACAGGCGGTACGATTGAGTTTGCAGGATCAGCCGGTAACGGTTTTGTCCTTATCGGTACCTATCACTTATTTAATGTGGTGGTCGACTCCGGAGTTAATCCCGATTTCGACCACAACACTGCCAATGTCATCGCGATCGCCGGCAGCCTGACGTTGAATGGCGGCGTGGCAGTCCCGTTCCCGACCGGGAACGGCAGCACCGCCGGAAGCCTGTTCTTCGGCGCTGTCCAGCAGGCGGCGGGAACATGGGCCGGCAGCGGCGCGCTGAACAACAACTCCACATACTTCAGCGGCGCAGGTCAAGTCACCGTTGCGGGGGCTGCGCCATCCAAGCTGGCCTTTACGACGGCGGCCTACACGGGCGGCAGCGCGCTGACAGCCGGAACGACCTCGGGAACAATGACGGTGCAGCGTCAAGACAGCGCGGGTAACCCGGCGGTCGTCACCGCGGGGGACGTCACGGTCAACTTGAGCAGCGATTCGACCGGGACGAAATCCTTCCGCGACAATGCCACCGGCAGCACGACGATTACGAGCGTGACGATTCCCACAGGCTCAAGCACCGCCAGTTTCAGGTATAACGATCAGCAAGTCGGGACACCGACACTCACGGCCGCGGCCAGCGGCCTGACGAGCGCAACGCAGCAGGAGACGGTCAATCCCGTCACCGGTGATTTCCAGTCGCACCAAACCGGCGACTGGAGCGACACGGCCACGTGGGAGCGCTGGAACGGCACGGCGTGGGTGTATCCGGCGCCGTTCACGCCGACATCGTCAGACGGCGCCATCGATATCCGCAGCGACCATATGGTGACGGTGACGGCGAATGTGGCGGTGGACCAGGCGGTCGTGCAGGCCGGTGGAAAAGTCATTGTGGCCACCGGCGTGACGCTGACGCTGGGCAACGGCAACGACCTGCTGGTGAACAAAGGCGGCAAGCTGATCGTGCATGGTTTTGTGGCGTCGGCAGGCGCGTTGACGGTCTGGTCCGGCGTGACGCTGGGCGGAAACGGAACGATCAGCAACAGCGTGACGGTGGCCAGCGGCGGGACCGTCGCGCCCGGGGCCAGCGTGGGGACCCTGACGGTCGCGGGTGACGTCACCTTCGAGTCCGGATCGACGAACGCGGTTGAGGTCGGCAGCGGCAACGCCATCGACCGTCTGAACGTCACGGGAACGCTGACGCTGAATGACGCCGTGCTGGACATCGGCACGCTCACGGAAGTCGGCACCAACTACGTGCTCGCCTCCGCCGCCAGCATCGTCGGCACGTTCGGCGGGTTGACGAACAACTCGCCCTTGCCCGCGCCCAATGCGGGCTACTATATCCATTACGCCACAGTCGGGTCCACCGACTACATCGTGGTGAACACGACCCCGCTCTCCACGGCGATGGACATCAGCCTCTACGCCTCGGCGGATGGCGTGACGATCGAGCTTTGGACGACGGACGAGTCGGGCTCCCAGGACATCGTGGTCTACGCCAGCATCGGCGACGAATGGGTCGAGGTCGGCCGCGTGCCTGCCGGGCAGGTGGTGGGCGAGGGCTCCAACCGCTACCTCATCGCTGCCGACGGTTTGTCACAGGACGGGGCGTACGCCTTCAAGGTGATTGACGAGGCCGGGCACGTGCACTACTCCAACGGGCCGGTGGCGGTCCAGTCGATCCGCGTCGAGGCGGTGCGGATGGACATGCAGACGCTGATGGTGACCTTCAACACCGAGATCGACCGCCATTATGTGGTCATGGTCAGCACGGACCTGTTGAACTGGGCGACCGAGTTTGTGAGTTCGCCGACGGCGACGGACTGGTCCTCCTATTCGGCCGCGCCCTTCACGGCGGGCCAGGCGCACACGCAGGTGCGGGTGCCGGTGAACGGCCGCGCGCGGGCCTTCTTTAAGGCGGTCCGCGTCGACTGAGGATCGAGACGTTCCGCATTTGAACGCCGCCCGGTTGTCCGTCCAGGACAGTCTGGCGGCGTTTCGCATTTCTGACGGGACGCCGAGTCCGCCTGCAGACGACACGGCCATGGCCGGTCCCGCAGGCACCGTTTCAACGGGGGCGCGGCGGCCGGCCAGCCGCATCGCTCCCACTTTCCGCTGGGGCGATCCCGCGTATGCGCTAGACCGGATCCGCTATGCGGGCACCCGCAAAACGGGCGCCCTCCGGGATATTTTGATAAAAATATCGGTAGTTGACTAGAATTGATTATGGTGATATATTCATTTATGTTCAAACAGGTTCTGTGTGTGTGGTTATCCAATGCTTAGTAAAGTTCGAAGTCCAAATATGAAGTTACCGTCAGTCCGCTTTCCTCTCCTCGTCTCGGCTGGAATGTTTATGGTTTTGACCGTGCCGAAAGCGGCCGCAGCCGCAGTCACCAACATGTGGTATCCGAGCACGACGGCCACCTTTGCGAGCTGGCCCACGAACTGGGTGGCGATCCCGAGCCTGAACGACCCGCTTGATTCCGGTGTGGTTGGGAGGCTGGATTTCGTGGGGGACACCGTGAACCCCGGCGCTTATTGGGCCGCCGACACTCAATATTTCTTCATCCGCATGCGGGTGGCCGTGTCAAATGTCACCAGTACGACCTTCCGCGATGCACATTGGGTCTATATCGACCGCGTGGGTTACACCAATGGGGCGGCGGCCCCGGACCTGCCCGACTATGCGCTGGTGTGGGATTCAAAAAGCAACCAACCGGATCAGCACGGATTGGAACTGATGACGGGAACCAACTTGGTGGCCGTGGCCAGTTGGAAAAATCTGCAGCTCAATGATATCGATGGCAGTGACACGTTAAAGATCGCGCCGCCCGATTTCAACCTGACGGGGGATGGCTATATCCGGACCATCGACTCGCAGACGACCACGTCTTTCGGGTCGACGACCTTTATCGACTTCGCGGTGAAGTGGTCGTTCTTCTCGGCGAACACCGCGCTCAACACCAATCAGGAGTGGCGCCTCCAGTTCGGCAGCCGCAACAATTCGACCGACCATCTCTCCCCCGATGATGACATCGCGGGCGGATTCTCGTCGGCCAGTCCGGTCACCAGTTCGTGGTCGGTGCTGCTCCCGCCCCTCTCGCTTTCCGCGGCGATGGACCTCAGCGTGTACGCCTCGGCGAATGGCGTGACGATCGAGCTCTGGACGGTGGACGAGTCGGGCTCTGACGACATCGTGGTTTACGCCTGGATCGGCAACGACTGGGTCGAGGTCGGCCGTGTGCCCGCCGGGCAGGTGGTGGGCGAGGGTTCCAACCGCTACCTGATCGGTGCCGACGGGCTGTCGGCGGACGGCGCATACGCGTTCAAGGTGGTGGACGAGGCCGGGCACGTGCACTTCTCCAGTGGCGCTGTGGCGGTGCGGTCGCTCCGCGTCGAGGCTGTGCAGTTGAACATGCAGACGCTGACGGTGACCTTCAACACCGAGATCAGCCGCCGGTATGTGGTCAAGGTCAGCACGGACCTGGTGCACTGGTCGACCGAGACGGTCAGCGCGCCGACGGCCACGGACTGGACCGCCTGTTCGGCGGAGCCCTTCACGGCGGGCCAGGCGCACACGCAGGTGCGGGTGCCCGTGAACGGCCGCGCACAGGCCTTCTTCAAGATCGTCGGCGCCGACTAGTGCGCGGCATCAGGCAAGCGGACTGCCCCGTCAGGCGAGATCCTCAGTTCGGAGCGCTTCACTCTCGCTGCTCAAGGATTTTGACTGAAGCGTCGGGCGCGCGACGGCGATTTCCGGGACGCCGGGGAGGGAGACCCTGTCCGTTTTTTCGTCTTCCCTTTTGCCAAGAGACCCCGTATGATCCCACCCAAACTTTCGTAGGCCGCGCGCGGTTGTGCGGTTGAAAGTTACGAGGTCTCACACATGAACGGTTCGATTGTCAATCCTGGCTTGGGCACACTCATCTTTGTTCTGGGAGGTCTGGCGGGCGCGGTCTTCTATCTGCCGCTCAAGCGCGAGAAGAACTGGGCCTGGGAGAGCTACTGGATGTTCTACGCGATTTTCGCGCTGGTGCTCGCTCCCTGGGCGCTGGCCTTGGCGAAGTGCCCGAACGTGCTGGACGTGATCCGGCAGGCGCCGTCGAAAGAGGTCTGGTACTGTTACCTGTGCGGCGCGGCGTGGGGGTTCGGCGGGTTGACCTGGGGCCTGATGATCCGTTATCTGGGCGTGGGGCTGGGCTTGGCGATCGGGTGCGGCATCTGTTCGGCGGCGGGCACCCTGATTCCGAAGATCATCACCGGCAAGTTCGGAGAGCTGCTGCAGCCCGGCGCGGGCATCACCTCGCTGCTCGGCGTCGCGGTCTCGATCGTCGGCATCGTGCTGGTCGGCCTGGCCGGCATGTCGAAGGAGGGCGAGTTGCCGGAGGAGGCCAAGAAGAAGGCCGTGGAAGAGTACAATTTCAAAAAGGGCATTCTCGTGGCGGTCTTCTCGGGCTTCGCGAGCGCGGGCTTGGGCTTCGGCCTGCAAGGCGGCAAGGAGATGGAGGCGCTGGCCTTGCTGGGCGGGACGGCCATGGCGTGGAAAGGCATGCCCGTGTTGGTGGTGTGTCTGCTGGGCGGTTTCACCGTCAACGCGCTGTGGTGCCTCTTCCTGAATCTGAAGAACAAGACCCTTGGCGATTACACGCGGAGGGGCGCGCCCATTCTGGCGAACGTCTTCTTCGCGATGTGCGCCGGCGTGTTGTGGGTCTGCCAGTTCGTGGCGTTCAAGACGGGCGAGCCGCGCATGGGCGACCAGGGCTATGTGGGCTGGGCGGTGCTGATGGCCAGTTCGATCATGTTCAGCGGCGTGTTGGGCCTGATGCTGGGCGAGTGGAAGGGCACGAGCGCCAAGACGCGCGGTCTGCTGGCAACCGGCCTGGTGATCCTGCTCGGCTCGGCGGTGATCGCCGGCTACAGCGGCAAGATGGGCCAGCAGGCGACCAAGGAAGTGCCCGTAAACGTCGAGAAGGCGCTGAAGTAAGCCTGTGGCAGGGGCGGTTCCCGGACCGCCCGCCGCGCCCGGAGACCGCGGGCCACTTTATGTGCGTCCGCCGCGGGAGGCGTGCCGGTGGCGAGGGCTCTCCGATCACGCGGGGCGGACGCCGCGGGAAGGCGTCCCTACCGGTGATCCGCTTGCAGCCAGGCCGGAACCTCGCCGAGCGCCCGCAGGACCGGGGCGCCGCTGCGCGCGAGACGCGCGTAGGACTGGTGCCCTTGGGCGACCAGCAGGCAGCGCACGCCGAGGGCCTCGGCCACCTCGTGGTCGTGCAGCGAATCGCCGATCATCAGGACGTCGTCCGGCGGCGCTCCGAGCCGTTTCAGCAGCGCGCGCCCCAGCTCGAGCTTCGAGTGGCCGTAAAGGTTGTCCACGCCGAAGATCCCGTCGAAGTAGGGCGTGACCCCGAACGCGTCCAGCATGGCGCTGAGGATGGACTGCTCCGATGCCGAGAGGACCGACTGTCCGATGCCGGCCTGCCGGAAACAGTCGAGGGCGCGCGTGGCGTCGGCGTGCAGGCGCAGCGTGGCGTCGGCCAGAAACAGATCGTGGAACTCGCGGGCCATGGCGTCCCAGTTCTCCCGCCCGATGTCGAACCCGAGCGCGCGGTAAAAATTGATGACCGGGAAACCGAAGATCTCGCGGTAAGCGGGCAAGTCGATCCGCGGCAGGCCGCGCGTCGCGAGCATGGCGTTGATGGCGTTGACGCCCGCCCGGGCGTCATCGAGCAGAGTGCCGTTCCAGTCCCAGATGATGTGCTGTAGGCGCATGGTTGACAATTTTCTTGTACTCGCCCTCGGCTGCAGAACTGCGCACGTAGGGGCACAACATGCGCAAGAATACCAAACGGCATCCGGTGCCGACAACCGCTATTGACGCGTACGCCCGTTAACCTCACGGCGTTTTCATTTAGCTTATGGTCATATGTAGACGGTCGGCCCAGCGGTCCGACCCTACCTTTAAGACGAATCACGTGACCGGTTTAGGTATGTTCAGGTAGGGCTCGACCGCCGGGCGAGCCGCATTCCGGAGCAAATGAAAACGCCGTACCGTTAACCTTCACGCTGGTCAGGGGGTCCGAATTGGCGTAAACTATAGCCACATTACAGCGTTTGAATGATGTACAGTCATGAAGGAGGCCGCAACGTCTAGTCAAGGCAAACGACCCCAAAAGGCTGGCCTTTCGGTGCCGGACGAACGTCCGGGCGCAGGATATGTTCTGCGTCAAAAGGCCGAGAGGGCCGTCCGTAAAAAAGCGGTCCGCTCAACGGGATGCCATGCTTTGTCGTCGTCTGATGATGCCCTGCGGACACTGCACGAGGTGCAGGTGTACCAAGTTGAACTGGAGATGCAGAACGAAGAGCTGTGCTGGGCGCAGGCTGAGCTGGAAGCCGAGCGGAGGCGCTATTTCGACCTTTACCAACTGGCGCCGGTGGGCTATTGCACCCTCTCCGGAAAGGGGCTGTTTGTGGAGGCCAATCGCGCCGTGGCTGCCTTGCTGGGGGTGAACCGCGACGTGCTGGTCAGGCAGCCGTTCACGAGGTTCATCTGTAAAGAGGACCTGAACCTCTACAACGTGTGCCGCAAGCAGCTTTTGGAAACCGGTGAGCCGCACACGTGCGAACTGCGGATGATGAAGATGGACGGGACCCCGTTTTGGGTGCGGCTGGACTCCGCCGCCGCGCAGAGCGCGGAGGGCGCGCCCGTGTGCCTGGTCGCGCTGAGCGACATTACCGGACGCAAGCGGGGGGAGGAGGCGCTGCGCCAAAGCGAAGAACGGAACAGGACAACCCTTCGGACCGCCATGGACGGATTCTGGCGGGTGGACCTGCAGGGCCGTTTGCTTGAGGCCAATGAGGCCTATTGCCGGATGTCCGGCTACACCGAGCGGGAACTGCTGGCCATGAGCATTCCCGATCTGGAGGCCATCGAGACCCCATCCGACACAGCCGCCCGCATTCGCAGTCTTGTGGCCCGGGGCGAGGGGCGCTTCGAGAGCCGGCACCGCCGCAAGGACGGGAGTACGTTCGCGGTAGAGTCCAGTGTCCAATACCGGCCCTCGGAGGGGGGGGGGTACATGGTCGCATTCCTGCGCGACATCACCGGGCGCAAGCAGGCGGAGGAGGCGTTGCTCAAGCTGTCGGCGCAGCTGAACCGCGCCGAGGAGAATGAGCGCCGCCGGATCGCCCGCGAGTTGCACGATTCCGTCGGACAGAATCTCGCCGCGCTGGGCATGAACGTGGGTTTGCTCCATGACCGCACGCGCGTCAAGGACCGCCAGACAGACAAGATGTTCGAAGCCTGCCTGGCCATGATCACGCACTGCGTGCAGGAGGTCCGTACGGTTTCTTACCTGTTGCATCCGCCGCTGCTGGATGAGTTTGGGCTGGCCGCCGTGATCGGCGATTACGCGGTAGGCTTTTCGAAGCGCAGCGGAGTGCGGGTGGCGCTCGACATGCCGTCCGATCTTGAACGGTTGCCCCCCGAGGTTGAGCTCGCCCTGTTTCGGCTGGTGCAGGAAAGCCTCGGCAACATCCACCGCCACGCCCGCGCCACGGCCGCCCGCATCCGCCTGCGCTGCGACGCGGAGCACGTGGTGGTTGAGGTGTGCGACAATGGCCGCGGCATGCCAGCCAAGAAACTCAGCGCCATCCGAACGGGAATCGGTTCGGAGGGCGTCGGCATCGCGGGGATGTGCGAGCGGTTGCGGCTGGTCGGCGGACAACTGGAAATCGAGTCCTGTAAAAAAGGCACCACGGTGCGTGCCTGCATTCTCCGGCGGGAGGAGGCCACATGAACACGGTACGGATTCTGATTGCTGACGATCACGACGTGGTGCGCGAGGGGCTGAAGGCGTTGCTCGCCGCACGGGCGGATTTCCAGATCTGCGGCGAAGCCGCCAGCGGCAGGGAAGCCGTCGCGATGGCGAAGGAACTTCGGCCCCAGGTGGCGGTGATCGACTTCAGCATGCCGGAGCTGAACGGACTGGAAGCCACGCGCCAGATCCGCAAGACGTTGCCCGGCACCGAGGTGCTCGTCCTGACCATGCACGATTCCTCGACACTGGCGCGCGAGGCGCTTGCGGCCGGCGCACGCGGGTTTCTGCTGAAGACCCGCGCGAAGCGCGATCTCGTCGCCGCTGTAGACGCCCTGGCGCAACACCTGCCGTTTTTCGCCGGCACCATCTCCGCCAGCGAAGTCGACGCGGTCCTGCATCCGGACCCGCACGCCGCGAAAGCCTTGTACCCTGTCGACCGGCTCACACCGCGCGAACGCGAGATCGTCCAGCTCATTGCCGAGGGCCGGACAAGCAAGGACATCGCGCTTCTGCTTGGCCTCAGCGTGAAAACGGCGGACGCGCACCGCGCCAATATCATGCGCAAGCTCGACCTGCATTCGGTGAGCGAAGTGGTGCTCTACGCCGTGCGCAACCGGATCGTGCAGGCGTAGCGCCGGCTTTACCAGCTTTCCGTTGTCGCCAGCGGCAAGCCCATGGCTTTCGGCGGCCGGGCGAAGCCGTCTGTAAGCTGTGGCGGCCACCGCCGCCTGTAAGACTTGCGGCATCCGCAACCGCGCCGTCTAGGGTGTTTTACCTAGGCAATCACTACGGTTTCTTTTCCTTCCGCGAAGTGCCACAATGCATTCAATTCATCTGGAAGGAACGGCTATGAGTGACGGAATAGAAACATCGGTGACGCGAAGGGATGCACCCGACTCCTCCTTACGGACGACTCCGCCGGCTTCCGGAACGCGGCCCGGCCGTTCCTCGGGCGGTTCCCGTGCGGTGCGGTCATCAACGCCAGAGCCCGTTCAAGATGTGGACAAGCCCGCTGCCCACGGCGGGAAGGGTGCGCATGGGCGTAAGGCGGCGACTTCTCCGGCACGCGGTCAGTCAGGTGCCGAGTCCTCAGAACAGGCGCGGGCAGCGCTGGCAAGCGTGCTCATAACTAAGCGTGCGGTCACGGCCCCGATGTCCGGTGCGCCGCTCGTGCTCAACAAAGGGTCCGAGAGCGCAGACCGGCAGATCGACAGTCTGATGCGGCTGATGACCCATGAAACCGGTAAGGCGATCCAGTTCGAGATCGCCGCACACCCCGACAGCAAGGTCTATATTGCCGGCACGTTCAACAATTGGGATCCGACCACGCATCCGCTTCAACATCACCCGGAGGAAGGCGTCTTCAAAGCGACCCTGCATCTTGCGGCGGGGGCGCACGCGTACAAGTTCGTGGTGAACGGCGTCTGGCATATGGATGCCAAGTGCCCTCACTGGGAGTCGAATGGCCAGGGCAATCTCAACAGTGTCATCAAGGTCTGAGATAGCGACAGGGGGAATCAACCGATGAAGAGCCAAACCGTCACTGTACATTGTGAGGATGGACTGCACCTGCGCGTCGCCGCCCAGGTCGCCAAGATCGCCAAGCGGTGGGGCGGAGCCGTCCACATCAGCAGCAAGGACCACGCCCGCGTGAACGCCTGCTCCGCGATGGAGCTGATGATGCTCGGCGCGGCGACGGGTACACCCCTTGAGATCACTGCCGACGGACCCGACGAAGAGGGCGTGCTGCGGGACCTGTCCGAACTGATCGAAATGGAGGTTGCAGTATGAAACGGGTGTTCCGTTACGGAAGGAACGCCTCTGCACGAACGGCGACGCGCGGAGTCGGTCACGCGCAAAAGCTCAGACCGGTCGGGCGGATAGAAGAAGCCTGAGCATTCCGAAGGCCGTGCGCCTGCGGAGCCCAGAGCAGCACCGGAACCCTCTCCAGCGGCAGAGCGATATCCACGACACGGCGAGCCAGGGTATGGACTGGAATCAGGAGGTCAGGAATGAAGGTTTTCAAAAGCAGCTTAAGCGATTCGCCGGGATCTGCGGCTCCGCCGAAACGGATTATGCTGGTGGACGATCATCCGCTGGTGATCCAGGGCATCTCCGCGCTGATCCGGGCTGAACCGGATCTGGAGGTCTTTGCCGAAGCAGGCAGCGCGGACTCCGCCATGCATGCGCTCGAGAAAGAGGTCCCGGACTTGATGCTGCTGGACATTTCGCTGCCCGGCACCAATGGCATTGAACTTCTCAAGGACCTGCGCATCCGGTATCCAGGGCTCCCTGTGCTGGTGCTTTCGATGCACGAGGAAAGTGTTTACGCCGAACGCGCGTTGCGCGCCGGTGCACTCGGATACATCATGAAGCATGAGCCGGGGATGAAGGTGATCGAGGCGATGCGCTGTGTGCTGGGCGGTGAACTGTACATCAGTCCGGCCATCGCGACCCGGATGATGAAACTGTTTGTTTCGATCAAGGCGGGGGGCGAAGCGCGGACCGACATGGAGAAACTCAGTGACCGCGAGTTACAGGTCTTTGCCCTCATCGGCAACGGCATAGCCACGCGGGAGATCGCCGGGAAGCTCAAGCTGAGCGGCAAGACCATACAGACCTACCGTGAGCATATCAAACGCAAGCTCGGGTTCCGGAATGCGGCCGAACTCATGCATCAGGCCACGAATTGGGTCCGGTCCGAAGACGGGGAGCCTTTGCACAGCATCAGGATATAGTCCCCGTGTGTCGGCACGACACGATACGCTTTCGCTGACCGGTCACTCGCCGCCCTCCGCCACCGAGGCGGGTAGCCACGCACGGCTGGGTCGGCCCGCTAGCGTCGGCCCCGATATAAACAACGGATACGGGGCTGCGTGCGCATGCACGCCCGTCCACGCGTGTTTTGCTCGTCCTTGCATACAGAGGGTCGTGCACGTGTCTTCTGGCGGTCCAAGCGGTTAACTGCGGACGGGATGACGATGGACGCATGTGTATGGTAGGGTTAAACCCCATGGTTCGGAATCATCCCGTCAGGTAAAATGTTCTTGAAAAATAGATCAGGACACAAACGTCTGAAAGGCGGTGCATGATGACTATCGGAACGCTACTGCTGATCATCTTGATCCTCATGCTTCTGGGCGCGTTGCCCACCTGGCCACACAGCAAGAACTGGGGGTACTTTCCTAGCGGCGGACTTGGCCTTATTGTGCTGATTCTGCTCATCCTGCTTCTGCTGGGGCGGCTGTAGAAGAAGCGTCACGGAAGGTTCGCAAAAGAAAACACTCAAAGACCTAAAGAACGATCAACACCGGTTCGAGGTCCTGTTCGCGGGGCTATGCCTCATGGCCATCCTCACAAGCTCGCGGGACAGGAGTGCTATCTGTGAAAGCGGCGCGGTGCGAAAACAACGGAGAAAGCAGATGGGATGTCTAGCCGTACTTATTGCTTTGGCGCTGCCGCGCGTCGTGATGTTCATCGCCTTCCTGACGACGGAGTGGTTCCAGCGCGCGTTTGAGAACAGGGCCTGGCCGATCCTTGGATTCGTGTTCATGCCGTACACGACGCTCATCTACATGGCGGCCATGCTGAATAATAATCACGCGGTGACAGGTGGTTGGCTTGCGCTGTTGATCGTCGCCATTATTGTCGACGTTGCGCATTGGGGTGGTGGTGGACATACATGCCGCCGAAGGAAATGCGGTTGAAGCACACCGGCACCCGCGCGCGCGCAAACGTCGCGAAGGTTTTCGTCTCTGCCCCGATGACGGTCGCACCATCCGCTTGCAAAGACCGCGGCAAACAGGATGTCGAGCCTTGAACTTGAGTTTGGCGGCCCAGTGAAAGAGGTGACCTTTCCGGCTCATGCCTGACGCTCCGAGGCCTGAAAATACACGTCTGCATGCACGTGCGCCCGTCCGGACGCTGCACGTCAACGGTTCATAAGGTGTGGCTTTATCGTCCGATCAGCCACAAAACTCCACAAGAACGGTGATTTTTATAGTGAAAATATTGCGGTTTATCTATGTAAACAAGTTGACACGGCTTTGGTTGGTTATGTACTGTCGTGACGTCGAGTGATGTTCGTGCTTTCTGTCAGCGGGTGCGCGGAGATGGCGGGCGATGAGCCCTTGAGGCTACGACACTTGAAGGTGAAGCGGGTCGGCAAGGTTAGTGAGCCGCGTGCGCCGTAAGCGAAGAACGTGCAGTGGGTCGCCGGATGCGGGGTTGCTTCAGGCGGCGGAAAGGTTTTTCTTATGAAGCCTGTATGGATGAATCGGAACGGCCAAGTCTGCGGTCGGTCGGTCGTTATGGCTGTGCGCCCGGCCGTGCGGCCGTTGCCGATGGTGGTGTCGGTGGCGGTGCTGATGGCGCTGGGTGCAGGGGCGCAGACGCGGACACAGACGGTGTCCCTTGCGAAGGGATGGAACGCGGTCTGGCTGGAGGTGTCGCCGGAGGAGGCCAGCCCGGCGGCGCTTTTCGAGGGCAAGCCGGTGGATATTGTTGCGGCTTACATGTTGCCGGTGTCTGAAGCGCAGTTCGCAAAGAACACCGCGGTGAACATGCAGTCGCTCGCCGGCTGGAATGTCTGGTACGCGCCGCACCGCGCCGACGCCCCGCTCGCGCGACTGGGGAGACTGACCGCGAACACGGGCTATCTCGTGCACGCGCTGGACGCCGCGACGCTCACCGTCCGCGGCGAGGTGCTGTCGGAGCAGGTGCGGTGGAGGCCGAACCGCTTCAACTTTGTCGGCTTTACGGTCGCCGAGGCGGGTGCGCCGACCTTCCAGCAGTTTTTCCAGGGCTCGCCGGCGCACAACCACAACAAGATCTACCGGCTGGTGAGCGGGGCGTGGCGGCAGGTGCTGCATACCGACGCCGAGGCGCTGCGCGCGGGCGAGGCCTTCTGGATTTACAGTGAAGGCGCCTCCGATTACCAGGGCCCGCTTTCGGTCAAAGCCAACTCTTCGCTCGGGCTTGTGCTGGGCGATTCGGCGAAAGGGAACATCGAGTTCCGCAACGCGACCGCGCACCCGCTGGCCTTCTCGCTGGAGCAGGTGACGGCGGACGGCCACCCCGGCTTGCCGCTGGCCGCGGTGATCAGCGGCTCGGTCTCGAACAGGATCGGCACGGTTGACGCGCCCGTCGATTTCCCGGACGGCGCGTGGGTGCAGAATTTCCCGGCGTTCGATGCGGGCGGGGGCATGACGCTTCCCGTGGTTCTGCGCGTGAAGGACCTTCAGCCCGGCGAACACAGCGGGTTGCTGAAGGTCACGACTGACTTGGGGACGGAAACGTGGCTGCCTGTTCGGGCAACGCGCGAAGAGTAGGCGTAAGAGGGACCGCACATGAAAAAAACAATCATATGGATGACCGCGCTGACCGCCATGGTCTCGCTTGCCGACCCCTATACGGGCTTGTGGGTCGGAACGGTTTCGCTCAGGGCGGTGAGCGAGGTCTCGATCCCGCTGGATGAAAACAACGTGCCCGTAGCGCCCGACCCGACCAAGCCGACCGCGACAGGCGACCGCGCGGATTTGACCGTGATTCTTCACGTCAACGACGCCGGGCAAGTGAGCCTGCTCAAGGATGTCGCGATCGTCAACCGCAACCTTTCCGGCGACCCCTCCGCGACTGCCGCGGACATCGCCGCCGCCGGCTCTGACGAAGGCTCCCTCTCCCTCGTCACGGATCCCGCGCTCTACGCGGAGTACCCCATGCAGAAGGCGCTGCGCACGGCGAGCGTGGTCTTCGATTTCGGCGACGCGCGGGCCACCCGTGTGCTGGATGAACTGGTGGACCACGTGGTCAACCTGGCGAAAGTCAAAGCGGAGCAGGCGTCCGACAGCGCGATTGCAACAGCTGCCGGACGGAACCAGCTGGTGGAGGATGCGGTGGCGGAGGTGAACGGCTGGCCGGCGGATATCGTGGCGGCGGCGGACGCCGCGGCCTCTTACGCGGTTTTTCTCGATTCGGTGAAAGGCGGCATTCCCGCGATCGCGGCTTCGGCGGCGTTGACGACCGGCAGCGCGTGGACGTTTTTCCAGTCGGCGACGAACCTGTACCGGGCGTCGTCCTTCAAAGACACGCGGGCGATGGATCTGGTGCGCGCGGTGCAGGCGGCCGGAACGGCCCACGCCCTGAGCAATGCGTGGAACGCGGCGGCGGCGTTGGCGGATGTGGATGCCACGGCGTTGCGGCTGCTTTCAGGTAAAGTCGCCGGCGATGCCGTGGCCGAGGCGGCCAGGTACGCCTCGACCAATGCGGCGACGGTGACGTCCGGCGCTTTGCAGACGCTGCCGGGCGTGCAGGCGTTGATCGCGGCCGCGCTGGCCTCCAAGGTCGCCGGATACGCGGTCGATTCGCGCGCGACGGACGCGGTGGATGGCGCGCTGGCGCGGATCGTGGCGGCCGCGCGCGCCGGGCACGCTGCGGATAAGGCCCCTGCTATGATTGAGCAGGAGGCGTTGGCGGCGGGGCGGGCGGCGCTGGCGGCGGGCGCGGCGAGTTGGCCGGGAACGCGCAGCGCGCCGACGACGGATTACACCGCCTTCGTGAGGTCGGCGGCTTTCGCGCAGGTTCCCGCAACGGCGATGCGCGCGGCAGCCGCCGCGGCGCTGTCGGAGCGGGTTCAGAACCCGCTTGCGTCGCAGGGGGCCGTCGGAGCCGTCGCGAAGGCGGCGGCGGTGAATGCGCTGCAGGCGGTCTATTCGGCGGCGGCGAGGGCGATGCTGAACGAACTGCCCTTGGAGGGGACGTTCGGCCTGGGGAGCGGCGACCCGCGGTTCGCGGCGGCGCTTCCCGCGGGGGAGACCCTGGGGGCGGCGGGGCTGACCGGGCAGATATTCCTGCCCGCGAACCATCCGACGAACCCGTTCCGGCACCGCCGGCATCCGGACCACACGAGCGGGTTTGACATCACCCGGAACATCCGCATCGACTTTGACGCGGAGCAGGAGGAGGGGGGGATCCCCTCGGTGACGCGGGGCGTGAGCACCGTGAGCGGGCTTTACCGCGAAGAGGTTTTCGGACTGCACAAGCCGCTCGGGGCCGGCAAAGATGTCGGACTCAGGACGGAAGGCCGTTTCCAGCTCAACCGTGTGAGCGCGATCGGAACCCTGAACGGGAAATGACGCGCCGTTTCTTTATTGGAGAGCGACAATGAAAGCGAATCTCATGAATAAAGGGTACGGGCTGGCGACGGCGGTCGCCCTGATGGCGCTGGCGGGTGGCGCGTCGGGCGGTGAGTTGCCGTTCAAAGCGACGCTCAAGCCGTTCATTGCCGCGTCGGGCTCGACGAACCGCGTGAACTTTTTGATCGAGAACGAGTCGACGGAGCCGGTCACCGGCGTTGTGGTGACGCGCAACGACGGCGGCAAGTTCACCAAGGTCGTGGCGACGGGCGGCGGCGTCAACGGCTCGTTCTCCTCTCCGACCTATGAGATTTCGAGCCTGGACAACTCGGGCATCGGCTTCATCCGCGAGTATTGGTTCAACCCCGGGTTCACGGAGAATACCCCGCCCAGCAGCATCTACAACACCCTCAAGCCGCAGGGCCCCAACGAGCCGCTCGAGCGCGGGATCATCCGGACCGGCGATTTCGCCGCGGTGCCGAATGCCGCGGACCGTTTTGCGGAGAGGCTACACGGATATCTGAAGGCTCCGGAAACAGGGGTTTACAAGTTTAAACTCAGGGTCGACGACTGCGCGTATGTCGTGCTGCACAAGCTCAACGCGACGAAAGACGGGACGATCGACACCCTTTTTTTCAATGAAACATGGGGTTCTTATCAAGGCCAGTGGCACGAGTCGCCGCAGACGGTGGCCTTGGAAAAGGGCGAGGTTGTCTATCTCGAGGCTTTCCACATCGAGGGGGGCGGGGCCGACAACCTCTATCTTCAGTGGGCGCCAGGAACCCCCGTATACCATCCTGAGGCCGTCGTGACGAACAACCCCGCGCTGATGAACGACCGGCTGCTGATGGCCGAACGCTTCAAAAACGGAGCATACGACTATTACTATGGAAATGAGCCGGTGACGATCAGCGCTCGGTTGCGCTTTGGCGACCCGTGGTATATTTTCTGGTCGGGGGATCCGCTGTGCTATTGGGACGGTAACACGTACTATCCGGGCTCTGGCTACGACGGTGTGTATGCCGCCGTCACCAATCACATCCAGTCGTTGCATGTTTCGACCATCGCGGCATACACGTCGACGAACTACACCTTTGCGGCGGTCGGCGCGACGTCGTTTTCGACCAAAAAGCCGGCGGAGGGCACTGCCTGGGCCAGTTCGGCGTGGCCGAATATCATCGACGACATTCTCGTCAACGTGGGCGAATCCAACATCATCCGCATCAAAAGCATCAGCAATTTCAACGCCGGGGGTAAAATCACGTTCGACGCGATTCTGAAAGATTCCGTTCTGGCCTCCCAAGGCGCTCTTTGGAATCTGCCCGCCGGCACCGCAAAGACGACGATCCAGGTGTTTGGCGCGTATGGAAATTCCAGCACGATTGTTTTGAACGACACGGAGGATACCGCCGCGAACGTGAACTACGTGTTCAAGTCCGATGCCCGCCCGCTGTCGCTGCGTGTGGAGTCGCTGGACGCCGTGGGCAACATCATCAAGCGGGCTGGACGCTTCAAAGTCAAGATTGTCGATCCGACGCAGGACAGCACCTCGCAGAACTACGTGGTGGCGGAACTGGACAATATTGCCGCCGCTCCCAATGATACGGCGACCTTCGTGCACAACCAGCTCCGCGCCGGCATGCAGGTCTCGTTCGAGGCGGTCGGCGAAATCTATTTCGATAAAACCGGACAGTTTGTCTACGACACGTCGACGGAATCGACCGCGATGGACAAGGAGGCGGCGGTGGAGCGCTTCGTGGCCTCCGGCCTGAGCGTGAACAACACGGCGCAGACCGGCGACCCGACGCGCTACTCGTTTGAGATCGACAAGAGCACGACGATCTCCCTGCGCTGGCGGCGGGACTTCTCGCTGGAGGTGCAGAGCGATTTCAACAAGACCGCCAGCGTGCTGCTCTCCGGCGGAACCGGCGCGCCTTGGGCCGGGCCTTTGACCGAACAATCTGTCGGCTCGCCGTCCCCGGCGGCTGGGGCAAAGCACTGGATCGAGGCGGGAACGCAGATCGCCGCGCAGATCGCCTCGTCCGTGGTGGATCAGTCCCGCGCGGCTGAGCAGCTCAACATCCGCTACATGCCGTATGGCTACATCGGTGCCGGCGCCGCGCGCGGGGATGTGCCGGCCGGCTCGCAAACCGCCTACACCAACCTGGCCTGGGCGAGTCCGGCGCAGGCCGAAGACCGCCGCCAGGTCGATTTCACGATGGACGGCCCGGGGTCGTTGCGCTACCTCTGGAAGATCCAGTTCGGCGTCTACGCGTACGGCCCGGATCTCTCCTTGCGCAAGGTCTACCACAAGGTCGCCGGCGGCGACTGGGCCGAGGTTGACCCTCTCATGAACGTGTTCTGGTTTGACCAAGGCGAGCAGGTGCGGATCCTGACCGCGGCGAATCAGGGTGGGGTGGACTCGCAGGCTTTGACCGGATGGATACTCGGGGACACGTATTATTTCGCCAGCGACGGCGTGATCAACACGCAGTCCGGCGCGCTGGAGGGGGGGACGTCCATCACGAAGATCGACGGCAACCCGGTAGCGGAGTGGGTGAACGAAGTGTCGGTCAGCGGAAAGAGCTACCGCGGTTTGGAGATCGCCTTCCTGAAGCGCCCGGCATCGGTGACCTGGAGCTACGGAAAGCAGGTCTTCTACGATCCGAACCTGCAGCTGGGCGAATACATGCTGCAGGGGCGGACCGCGCCGCTGGAGCGCTACGCGGGCGTGGTCGAACGCCTCAAGTCCCCGCCCTCGTTCTTTGAGCCGCCGGATGCGGCGGTGTGGGACGCGAACGCGAAGGTTCTTTTCCCGATCAAACCCGGTGAGATCAAGGCAAACTTCACGAACGACAACGGGGGCAGCTTCGAGGTGCGCGTCACGGCGAACTGGCCGGCCAAGCCGCACTACCGGCACGTTGCCGGTACTCCTCCCGTTCAGTTGACGCCGGACGCCGGCGGCGCGTTCCAATTCTATAGCCTGGCATACGCGGAGACGAGCTCAGGCGCGACCATTCAGAACTCCAGTGAGTTCCTGGCCACCGGCAGCGGCTGGGCCGTCCTGCGCTTCAGGGAAATCAAGAAGATCGGCCGCTCGGCGCCGAAGGAGTACATCGCCATCCGCACCGCTCAGACGAAGGCGCTGATCACCTCCCTCGGGGAGAACGCGGACGGAACGGCGATCATCGGGAAGACGATCCATGATCCGTTGGACCTCGCGGGGTTCGGGACGGGGTATCTGGTTTACCAAGACCTGGTGCGTTATAATCCCGGGATTTACAACCGCGATGCGTTGACCTCGTTGACCAGCCCGCAAGTCTACGACATGACCCTGCTCAAGGCGCTCGTGCCACAGAAGGTCATCATCCATCCCGAGGCGCTGCCGGGCGTGATCATCCCCGTCAACCTGTATGCGGCCGGGGCGCCGGACACCCAGCGCATCATCGTGACGTGGTACGACGATCCGATCCAGCGCGACGGCATTCTCTGGCCGTATGCCGCGCGCCGCTACGGCGTCCGCTGGCCGGTGTCGGCGGCGGAGGGGCTGGGCCGTATCGTCATCGCCAGCGAGTGGGGCAGCGAGAGCCTGAGCGCGAGCGGTGCCGACCAGGTCATTGCGCCGGCGCTCGGCGATCTTCCGGCGGCGACGACCTTCGATCCCTCGCGTTTCGCGGAGCTCAAGGTCTATGCGCAAGCCGACGGCAACGCGGCGGGCTACAACCCCAACGAGGAGCACGCGCTGCTCGCGCCCTCTTTCCGCTACGCGGATGTCTCGCCGCGCCCGAACGCGGTCTACGCGCTGCGCGCGGGCGACCTGAACAACTACGGCGGGACGAAGACGTCGGAGCCGCGCGTGCTGGTGCAGTTCTTCGACAACGTGCTGAAGACGTATGACATGCGCGTCTTCACGATCGCGAAAGAGGACGCCGGCATTGCCGGGCACTTCTTTGCCCGGCAGGGGGATCTGGTGGCGAGCACCCCCGTCACGGGTGAGGCGCTGTATGCGCAGCCGCACAAGACCATGGAGGCGGGCGAGCCGGTGATCGCTTTCTATCCGCTGGGCGTGGTGGAGGGGGCGGTGCCGTGCCCCGAGTCGGTCGGCACGGACCTCAAGGGGCAAAAAACCATCTGGAAAGACCACAAGAATTCCCGCTGGGCGGTCTCGGGCGGCACCAACGCCTGGTTCGCCGTGAAGGCGTTCTATCCCTTGCAGCCCGACTTCTGGTGGCCCGCGGCCCTGACGGGCGCGACGCTGCTGAACGGCGAGGGCGTCGCGCCGCAGGTCGGCGCGAGCGTGGCCTTCCTGCCGCCGGATCTCACCGCTAACAAACGGGTCCCGACGAAGATTCTCTACAAATCCGATTGGCCGCGCATCGCGCCGGTTCTCAAGGCGGGCGAGACGCTCACCTTCTCCGGCGGCGAATACCGCGGCGACCATCCGACGGTCACGGTTCCCACGGCGGACGGCTCCGGCACCGAGACCATCCCGACGCCCGGACTGCCGGCGGTGGTGGCCTTCGCGATCACGGAGGTTGCTTTCGACAACATGAATCCCGAGGGCCGGACGGACCAGTTGGCCAACCGCTGGACCGTGCGCGCGGCGCAGGTCCTGGAAACGCGCCGTGTGGCGTTGCCCAACACGAGCTTCCCGGATGCGCTGCGCCCCGCCGCCGGCAAGTCCAGCGACTACAAGGGGAAATACGTTTTCAACGAACTGCCGGCCTCGCTCCAGAAGCGCGTGAAATACGATCCGGTCGCAGGCGTCCTGGAGATGAAGGGCTTTGTCAACGAGAAGAGCAACACGGATACGACGCTGACCGCCTCGCCGGGCGCGGTCTATGTGCTGGAGCCGAACATCCTCACGGCGGGGGAGAGGCAGGCGCTTCTCGCCCTGTCCGAGGACGGGGCCTGGAGGAGCGCCGCCAGCGCGCTCTATGACCTGACGCTCAACCCCAACGGCCTGAGCGCCGGCACGTACGGTAACGGCCGGTACTCGGTGGGCTTGCAGCCCAAGGTCGCGCGCAACGAGTACGGCATCGCGTCGAACAGGCTCGAGAACGGCGTCGCCGTGCCGATCACGGATCCGGCGGTCGCCGAGAACGCGCGCAGCTTCGGCGTCGGCACGGCGCTGATCCCGAACGGCGCGTTCCTCGACCCGAGCGCGTCGGATTATCCGGAGGTCAGCTGGGTGACGGTGGCGGAGAACAACGACCCCAGCATGGGCGGCTCCCCGGTCACGCTGCACGTTATCAAGGTTGACCGCAAGGCGCGCTTCCGCGGCGCGATCAAGGTCGTGACGTCGGACAACGTCTTCGATGAGAACGTGGTGCTGCGCCACAGCGGCGACTTCGGCGCGAACGCCGACGATCTGGTCTATGAGTGGTGGTACCGGCCGGATGACGGCGCGCTGAACGTGCCGCCGCCTTACTCGGTCGATCCGGACTCGGCCGGCGACTGGAAGCTTTTCCCCGACCTCTCGGGTAAGAACGGGCTCGGCCGCAACGAGGTGTTGCTCAAGGGTGACCCCAACGCGCCGGAGACGCTGATCGCGGATTCGTGGTGGTTCGTGCGCTACCGGCACAAAAACGACGTGGTCAGCGGGACCGACTGGGCGGTCAGGCAGCCCGACAACGCGCCGGAGGTGAACTACGAGTGGGCGGGCGCGGGCAACAGCGACCCTTTCCACGACTATGACCTGAACGGCGTGCCGGACTACAAGGCGCAGCTCTCCATGGGCTGGATCAAGCGGGTGCTGGACGCCGTGAACCCCTACGAGGCGCGCATCGCTGATTTCACGGGCGACGCGCCGACGACCATCTCCTCCATGCTCCAGCAGCTCGGCCCGCGCTACGAGGGTCCGGTCGCGCTCAACCCCGACAAGAACGTGATCGAGAACGTCGGGCTGATCGAACTGTACCAGACCGTCCTCAACCGCGCCTCGGACCTGAGCATCAACCTCTCCTCGCCGGTGTCCACGCCGGCGATCGCAAACGCCTTGCAGCTCGCCTCCACGCGGCTCTCGGACTTCTTCATGCTGCTCGGCAACGAGGCGTATGTGGACGCCAAGGACCCGACCATCGGCTACGGCTCATCGTCGTCCGAGTACGGCGCCGCCGCGCCCTCGGTCTTCGCTTTCCAGAACCAGGTCGCTTCGGTGCTGGAGGAGGAGATGGTGCTGCTGCGCGGCCAGGATGACAACATGGCGCGGCCCGTGTTTAACCGCATGTTCTGGAACTTCACCAAGGGCGAGGGCGAGGCCGCCTACGCCATGAACTACAACATCAGCGACATCAACAAGGACGGCTTCATCAACGAGGACGACGCGATGGCGCTCTACCCGCAGGGCCACGGCGACGCCTGGGGCCATTACCTCACCGCGCTCACCCAGCAGTACAGCCTGCTGCGCCATCCGTACTTCAACTGGGTCTCGCGCTCCGAGTTCTACAACCTCAACGACGTCGTGATGAAGGTGGACTTCCTTGACGAGCGCAAGTTCGCCGCGATCGCCGCGCAGAAGGCCAAGGCCGGCGCGGAGATCGTGAGCGACACCTACCGCGAGCATTACGTGGAGGACGGGACCGCGCAGTGGCAGGGCTACACCGACGTGAACGAGGACCGCGCGTGGGGCGTCCAGGACTGGGCGCGCCGCGCGGGGCAGGGCGCGTACTTTGACTGGATCACCGCCAACGCGCTCCTGCCTTCCGTGCATCCCAACGAGACGCTCACGGGCATCCAGAAGGTCGATCGCCAGGAGAATGCGGACATCCGCGTGATCTCCGCCAACCTGAACCAGATACAGGCCACGCTCGACGACGCGAACAGCGGATTCAACCCGCTGCGGGTCTCCTCGCAGGCCGTGCCGTTCGACATCAACCCGTACATGTGGGATGACGGCGTGTTCGGCCGCACGTATTTCGAGCAGATTTACGACCGTGCGGTGGCGGCGCTCAACAACGCCAAGTCGGCGTGGGATGTGGCCAACTCCGCACAGAACCGCCTGCGCGGGATCGCCAACTCGGAGCAGGCGTTCCGCAACGAGGTCTACCAGCAGGACATCACCTACAAGAACCAGCTCATCGAAACCTTCGGGCGCCCGTATCCCGGCACGGTCGGGTCCGGCAAGTTCTATCCCGACGGTTACTCCGGGCCGGATCTCGCCTACTATGCCTTCGTGGCCGCCAACGCGGTGAACGCGGACACGTTGCCGAAGCCCAGCGCCGCGTTGGACGGCATCGATACGGTCGGGGCCTCGAGCGCCCTGCTGGCGAACTATGCCAACTATTCGCCTGCGGCGTGGGACAAATCGGACAATCTGGAGCGGATCGCCACGCTCTTCGGTTACGATTCGAAAATGAACACCGCGGTGACTTCGGCCTATTACGATCTGAGCGTGTAC
Source organism: Verrucomicrobiota bacterium (assembly GCA_023269675.1). GTDB lineage: Bacteria > Verrucomicrobiota > Kiritimatiellia > RFP12 > UBA1067 > JAHFSX01. The sequence continues at coordinate 333,221 of JAHFSX010000002.1, read as the reverse complement.
GACCTCGACCAAACCAACACGCTTGCGAATTTCGGCTTCGAGGTGCCCGTCACGGCGGCGTCCTACACGTTCCTCGCGCCAAGCGCGTGGGGCGAGCGCCCGGCCGTCGGCGAGATCCAAACCGTCGTCGCCGAAATGTTGCAGGTGCAGATCTCTGTCGCCGACACCCTGGCTTCTTACGACGACATGCTGAGAAAGGCCAAGCGGACGCTCGAGTTGGCCTCGCTGAAATTCGAGACGACGGACCGGGTGATCGGCTTAAACACCGCCAAGCAAATCCTGGTGGTCGCCAACGAGGTCGCCGCGCGGCTGAAAGACATGCTTTTGGACACGCAGCAGGTGACGATCACGGCCGTGCAGGACCTTGAGGAAGACATCACGTATGCGATGCCCAAGAATTTGCCGACGGGCGGACTCGCCATCTCGCCCGGCGATGCCTTAGCGCCTGTCGGAGGCGTTGTGAAGACCACGGCCACCGCCACGCGGACAGGCCTCACGTTGCTGGGCAAGGTCATCAAATACGGTCAGATCGCCTTTGATGTGGCCAATCGCGCGTCGCAAGCGCTGGTTGACTTCTACATCGGCAAAGCCGAGCATCAGTACGAGGTCGCCGAGCTGCTGGTCAGCATCGACGACATCGTCACCGAAGAGGCCCCCCTGCGCCTGAAGCTGATGGCCCAGGCCGAGCAGCTCCGTTCGCTCGACGACAAATACCGCTCGATCCTGAACAAAGGCGCGCAGGTCATCGACGAGCGTGAGGCCTTCAACAAGAAGGTCGCCGCGATGGTCCAGCAGAACCGCTACCAGGACATGACCTTCCGCGTCGAACGCAACCACGCCCTGGAGAACTACAACCGCCTCCTGGAGATCGCCGCGCGCTACACCTACCTCGCCGCGAAGGCCTACGACTACGACACGAATTTCGACCCGGATGCGCCGGGCTCGCCTTCCGCGCTCTTTGCGGAGATCATCAAGACGCGGACGATCGGCGTCATGGACGGCACGCCCCAGGTCGGAGACGGCCTCGCCGGCATCCTCGCTCATCTGAACACGAACTATCAGGCGCTCAAGGGGCAGCTTGGCCTGACCAACCCGCAGATCGAGACCGGCAAGCTCTCGCTGCGCAGCGAGAAGTTCCGCGTCTTCCCGAAGGGCTACGCGCCGGCCGGCGACACGACGGGGTGGAGCGACCAGCCGGACGCCAATGCCAACTGGCGCCAGATTCTCGAAAACGCCCGCGTCGCGGATCTTTGGCAGGTGCCCGAGTTCCGCTATCTCGCGCGCCCCTTCGGCGACAGCGTGGGCGCCTCCGGCGCCCCAGTCGCCGAGCCCGGCATCGTCCTGCGCTTCTCCTCCACCGTCACCTCCGGCCAGAATTTCTTCGGCAATTCCCTTGCCGGCGGGGACCATGCCTACGACCCCTCGGTCTATGCCACACGCATCCGCTCCGTCGGCGTCTGGTTCTCCGACTACCTGTCGTCGGACGTCCTGAGCGACCTCTCCACCTCGCCGCGCGTCTATCTCATCCCGACCGGCGCGGACGTGATGAGCATTCCCAACGCGTCCTCGCCCAGCAAGACGCGCGTCTGGAACGTGGTCGACCAGGTGGTCCCCGTCCCGCTCCCCGGCATCGAATCCAAGCTGCCGTACTCCAACTTCGTGCCGCTTCTGGACTCGCTCGACGGCCGCATCGGCCAGCAGCGCCGCTTCTCCAGCTTCCGCGCCTACCACGACTCGGGTGAGGCGGTGAACACCGACGAGCTGGTGAACGACTCGCGGCTGGTGGGCCGTTCGGTCTGGAACACGGGCTGGACGCTCATCATCCCGGGCCGCGCGCTGAACGCCGACCCGGACGAGGGGCTCGACCGCTTCATAGGGCAGGTCAGCGACATCAAACTGATTTTCCAGACCTACGGCTTTTCCGGGAACTGAGAAAGGAAGCGCACATGAACAACCTTCTCGATGCTATGAAAGCACAACTTAAAAAAACCGCGGTTCTGGCGGTGTGCCTGCTGGTGTCGCTCACGGCAGCCGCGGCCGGCATCAGCGAGCCGGCGACCACCTTCTACGGCAAGGTGCTGGGCACGGCAGACGTGCAGCCCTTCCTGATCACAGAGGGACGGCTGACGTGGGTGATCCGGCGCGCGGACGGCGTTGATGTCACGTTGACGTCCACGCTCTTCGCCTACAACGGCGGTCTTTTCTCCTACCGGCTCGACGTGCCGCACGCGGCGCTCTCGCTCGGCCAGACCGTCGGCGCCGGGAACGTGCCGCTGGCTCTGACGGAACAGACGCACCAGCATCTGAGCGTGACCCTCGACGGCGCGCCAGTGACGTTGCTGGGCCCCGCCGGATCGTCCTTCACCGCCGCCCAGCTCCTGCGCTCGGCGACCTACCGCCTCGACCTCGGCGTCGACCGCCGGGCAACGGACACAGACGGGGACGGCCTTCCCGACTGGTGGGAAGATCTCTACGGTCTGGATAAGCAGGACAACGACGCGAATCAGGTCTTCGGGGTGGGGGGGCTCACCGCCGCTCAGGCCTACGCGCAAGGCCTCGACCCCAACGCCGACCACACGGTGCCCGCGCTCATGACGGCGGAGACGGTCGTCTATTCCGGCGGCAGCACCGCCCTCATGCTCGATGTGGCCGACCTGGACAGCACACCCGCTCAACTGGCCTACACGGTGACCGCGCTGCCCGCCGCGGGAACCCTCGCACTGCGCGGCAACGGCGATGCGGCCGATGCGCCGCTGGCAGTCAATGCCACCTTCACGCAAGCCGACGTCCTTCAGGGGCGGCTCATTTATCAGCACGATTCCTCCGCCGATGACCCGGGGATGATGGCCTTCACCCTGTGTGACGGGCATCACGCGCCTGTCGCCTGCGCCTCCCGTCTGCTCGCCTTTGAGCCGGCTCTCGAGGGCACGGCCCCTGAGACGGAGGATGAAGCCCTGCGCCGCGACTTGTACGAGTATGCCCAGGCCGGCTTTGTCATCGCGCAGGGGGACACCGTTGACGCCTCGCTGTCTGCAGCGTCCTACGCGCTCGTCGGCACCGCGCTCACGGGCGGCACGCAGGCCGACATCGTGATCGCGCAGCGGGATGCCGCGGCCGTGAGCCTCATCGGCCACGCCGGTGCCGACCGTTTCGTGCTCACCTCCTTCATGGCCGGAACCGCCGCGCTGCCTGACTTTTCAATTGCCGAGGGCGACATTCTCGACATTTCCGCCTTTGCTCCGTCCTCTGGAGGCCGTCTGACGGACAGTGTCACGGTGTCGGGAAACACGCTGGTCTTTTCGACAGGCCTCACCGTCAGTCTGCCCGCGCTCGCCCCCGCCGAAGTGGAGCTCTATGCGCTGGTCTCCTCCGGCGCGCTGGTGACGGACCTCCCGCTCGAAACGCGGATGTCCGTCACCGCACCCCTTCCCGTCGCCTACCGCAACGGGCCCGTCTCCGGCAAGTTCACCGTGGCGCGCCAAGGCGACGCCTCGCAAGCCGTCACCGTCAACATCCTCCTGTCCGGCACGGCTGTCAACGGCACGGACTATGCTTACCTGCCTGCCACCCTGAGCCTTCCGGCCGGCGCGGTTGCGGCGGACGTGCTCATCACCCCCTATGCCTATCAGACCGACGCAAAGGTGGCCAGTCTCAACCTCCTCCAGGGGAGCGGGTACACGCTGGCTTCGGGCGCGCAAAGCGCCTCCGTGACCATTGAGCCGCTTAAACCGCAGATTCACGTCGAGGCGCTTGTGCCGCTCGCCGTCAAGGAAGCCGCCGAACCCGGCTATTTTCTGGTCTGGCGCGACGGTGTGACGGGCGGCTCCCTCGCCGTTCAGCTGGCCCTCGGCGGCACGGCTGTGAAGAACATCGACTATGCGGTCACCCCGAACCCCTCCGTCCTGGGCTTCGTTGCCGGAGAGGGGGAGAAGCTGATCGAGGTTACCGCGAAGGCGGACGCGAATCTCTCGGCCGGACCCAAGTCCGTCAAGCTCACGGCCACGCCATCCACACGTTATCTGATCAGCGCGCTGAACGCCTCGGCGGAGATCGCCCTGATCGAGCGCTATGATACCTACCCCGACTGGCTTGCCCGGCAGTCCGGCGGTTTTGCGCCGCTGTCCGCAGAGAGCTCCGGCTCCGATATCTTGTTCAAACGTTACGCCTATGGCGCGGATGTCGGCGGAACGGATCTCTCCGGTTTTCCCTCCCCGCTCGTGCAGGCGGACGGCACCCTCATCGTGCGCGTCAAGCAGCGGCTGGGCCTGCTCGACACACAGTACAGCGTGCGAGGTTTCACCGACCTGGCCGACCCGGCAGGCAGCGCGGTGGACCTGATCCCCGTTTCCGCTCCGGACGGTCATCCGGAAGGTCTCGAGTGGCGTTACTACAGGCTGAATGCCATAGGCCCACGGGGATTTGTCGCCGTTGATTTGTTGAGCAATTGATGCCACGATAGCCTGGGCCGGCCGAGGGGCCGCATGATTCTTTTCCTTGGCTATACCGGAGATAAGCAGATGCAAAAAGTTCTTTTTACTTTGACCCTTTTGGCTGTCCTTGTCGGCTGCTCGCGGTCGTCGCCGCCGTCAGTGAAGGCGCCAAGCTCTCCCGTCTTGGCGACGGTCGGGGGGCGCGCCATCACGCAGGCGGACTTCGACGACGAAGTCGCGCGTCGGCGTGACGGTCCGTCCGCCCCGGACGCCGGCGCGGTTCTCCGGCAGCTCATTGAACGCGAGGCGATGCTCGCCAAGGCTGAGAAAGCCGGACTCGCGGATTCCGCCGCATTCCGTCACGAGACCGAGACCCGCCTGATCTCGCAATGGCTCTCCGGCACGCTCCAGAAAGAGCGCGAAGCCGTGCGCGTGACGGACGAGGAGCTGAAGGCCGCCTACGAGGCGCGCAAGGACGGCGTCCTGCACCAGGGCGCGCAGCACCGCTTCGCCATCCTTTACCGGCGGGGCCGGAACGTGGAAGAACTCAAAGCCGCCCTGGCCGAGGCCGTGGCCGCTTTTGTGAAAGACAGTGACGCGGCGACCCATAAAGGCCGGCTCACCGGTTTCGGCACAATCGCCGCAGACCACTCCGAGGACGCCGTCAGCCGCTACCGCGGCGGAGATCTGGGGTGGTTCGACGCGGATCTGCCGGAGTCCTCACGGGTGCCGCAAGAGGTCCTTTTGGCCGGCGCGGCGCTGGAGGCCGGCAAGTTTTCGGATCCCGTTATTGCTGGCGACGGCATCTACGTGGTCATGAAATCCGGCGTCCGCGACGCCAAGCAGATCGCTTTCAAGGAGGCCGCGCCGGCCCTGCGCCGTAAGCTCATGAGCGAAAAGCAGAGCGCGATCGAGGCCTCGTTTAAAACCGGGCTGCTTGCGGATGTGAAGGTTGAGATGAAAGCGAAGCCTTCGTTTACGCCGTCCCCCGCGAAACCGCTACAGCCGCCGGCGTTCGCCGGCGGCCCGCAATGACAGGTCCCATTTCTTCACCCGCACCGGAGGTCACCCACGCATGAAGACCACACGCCACTTCCCTTCCTTTCTGACCGATGCGCCCGCCAGATGGCTGCGCGGCTTGTCTGTCGTCGCCTCCCTGGCTGCCGCGGGGCTGGCGCATGCTCAGGGGTTCTCGTCGCTGCCCGCGTCGATCGCCCTCTACAGTAGCCAGACCGTCACCAACGCGTTTTCGCTGTCGGGCTGGAACGGCAGCAACGTGACGGTCACGGTCGAGGGCCCGGGGACGGCGCTCGTGACGTGCAGCGTGGTTCCGCCCAGCGGCACCGATACGTCGCGCAGCCTCGTCACGCAGGGCGACACCGTAGGCGGCCCCCAGACGCTCAGGCTCATCGCTGCGGAAAGTCCGACGGCCGTGCACACCGTCACCAACACGGTCAACGTGACGGTCCGTGAGCGGCCGACGGTGACGTATTCCGGCACAAACGGGTTCCATAACGGACACATCGACCAAGACTCGACATCCGCCACGCTGACCGTCACCCGCAATGCGGCCGCGACGGTCTTATGGGGCAGACACAGCAACGCCACGCTTTTCCCGGCCGCCAATGTTTTCCCGACCGCCGGCAGCACCTTCGGCCTCATTCCCCTTGCAGGACGGGCCGGCAGCGACACCTTCACCGTCTACGTCACGGACGCCTTCGGCGGCTGGACAAACAGCATTGCCGTCCCGCTCACGGTCGCACCTGTTCCCACCGTAAACGGGCTGCAGGGGAGCATCGTCTTTGACGAGGACGCCGCAGGCACCAACACGTTTTCGGTGGCCTACGGCGGCAACACCAACCTGCTCACCAACACCGTGACGTTCGCGCCGAGCGGCCTGATCGAAAGCTATGCGTTCCTGCCCGTCGGCGGCAGCAGCACCAACCTCGCGCTCGTTGTCCACCCCTTTGCAAACGCGAACGGCACCGCCGCCGCGACGCTCGTGGCCTCGGACGGGACGCACACCCGATCGAACGGTTTCAACATCACAGTGACGGCCGTGCCCGACCCGACGTCCATTACCGGGCTGCCCGCCGAGATTTTCATATCCAACGAGGATCCCTTTACGAACGCCTTCGCGTCCGTCGCGTTTAGCGATCCTGACGATGACCGTCCCAGCCCGGAAAAGCTCGATGTTTTTGTCAGCGATCCCCGGCTTCAGCTCGTTTTCTCGAATTCCACCGTGAGCGCCTTCGTGAGCGCGGTTTCCAACCTCAACGCCACGCTTTCCGGCCAGGCGACGTGGATCCGAGCCGTCAAAATCAAGGCGGCTGACGACCTTTTCGGGGTGGTCGGCAGCACCAACGACATCGCCGTCACGGTGATTGCCTCCGGCCGAAGCGACCATCTCGCCATTACGAACACGATGATGGTCCATCTGCATTTCAAGAACAACCCGCCCGAGTTCGTCGTCAAAGTCAATCCCGGCCAAGAGCAGATGGACGAGCTGGAGACGCATACCCCCTTCACGCTCGAAAGCATCACCGACCCTGACGACACGCAGACGAGCTTCACGCTTTCTCTTTTCCTCGCGCCCGGTTATGAGGCCTACGGCACACTCAGCAAGAGCAGCGGCGGCGCCCTGCCTCCGGCAGGCGGGGTCATCGGCACAGGCAACCGCGTCGACCTTGACCTGTTGCTGCGGAACACCCAGTTCAACGCTGCCGAGGGGGTTCTGACCGAGAACACGGGTAATGTTTATTTCATCTTCAAATTGTATGACGGCTTCGATACCACCGTCCAAACGAACGCCATCACGCTCAACCAGTTGCGGCGTCCGCCCGACATCCATTTGGGCAACGGCGCCCCCAAGGATGTTTACATCACCAGCGCGGCCCCCTCCGCAAAGCCGTACCCGTTGGTGTATGTCACCGACCCCGACGAAGCCGGCAGCCAGCCCGTCAGGGCCGCGATCGGCATCGCCCCGGAGATCGGCGAAATCGACATGAACACGAGGGGGAGCATGGGTAGCCTCCAGTCGCCTTCCGCCCTCTCCGCCCTGCTGCGCACCGCCACGTTCACGCCGTTTGCGGACGCCTTGGATGGCCTCGCGGTGGGCCAGTCCGTCTCCGCCCGCATCACCCTTTCCGTCACCGACGAAACGGGGCTCACAGACGCCAACAACGAGGTCGTCGTCCACATCGAGCGCGTCAACGCCGCTCCCGATCTCCGCGTTCCGGAAGAACAGCCTGTTCTATTCTCCCCGGGCGCCGTCATCCATCCTTTTGTGGACGTCACGCTCTCCAGCGACGACACCAACGCCGTGACCTTCTCCTTCGCCATTGATAACCCCGCCAAAGGCGTGTTCGGCAACGTCAATGTCAGCGCGTCCGGTTTTTCCGCTCAGGGTGTCGGCGGGTACACCATCACCTCCGCCAATATCGGCCACATCCTGAACCTCGTCACAAACATCACCTTCACCCCGTCCGTCACCTACCCGTTCCCGCCCGACGACCCGTACGGGACCCTCTTTACCCTCACGGCCAAGGACTACCAGCTTTTCACTACGACACGGACGCTGGCCCTCCAGGTCCAAGACCCGCCCCGGAACTGGCTGGTCACGAAGCTGGTCAACGACGGCACGCCGGGAACGTTCCAGCATGCGCTCGAGCACTTCGCCAACAACGATGTCATCACGTTTGCCCTCCCGTCCTACCCGGCCACGGTCCGCATGTCCGCCTCCGCGCCCGTCATTGAAACTGGACGGACCCTTACGGTCAAGGGGCCCGGCGCGGATCTTCTGACCGTCACGGGAGACTCGGACGGCAACGGCACGCCCGACCGCCGGATCCTCACCGTCGGCTCGCCCGTGACCATCGAGGGCATCACCTTCGCCCACGCGACCGCCCCCGCGGGCGGCGCGTTCTCCGTCAGCGCAAACGGCAAGCTCACGCTGCGCAACGTTGTCATCCGGGACTCTGTGGCCACCCAATATGGCGGGGCCATCGACGTCTTCGGGGGGGGGCTGTCCCTTGAAGGTTGCGCGTTCCTGCGCAACGCCGTCACGGAGGACGGTTACGGCGGAGGCGCGATCTCCACCTATACCGATTGCGACATCGGCATCACCAACACGCTGTTCGATTCGAACGCGCAGCGCTCCCCGAACGGAGCCGGCGGCGCCATCTTCACCGAGTTCCCTGACGGGTCGCTGGACGATTATGCCGTCATTGACATCGTTCACTGCACCTTTGCCGCGAACTCTGACGCCTCCCTCGAATACACCGCCTCCTCGGTCTACGCGGCCTCGGGCACGCACGTCCTGTTCTGCAACGCCGTCTTGGCCGACGATCCCGCGACGCGGACCCTCAACCTGGACAGCGGCGCGGAGATCTGGTCGCTGGGCGGCAACATCTGCGACGACTCCACGTACGTACCCAACCAGCAGCAGGGCGGCACGTCCGTCTTTCTGCTTGACCCCGATTTTGACCTCATCAGCACGAACGCCCGGCTCGCCCCGCTCGACACATCCGCGTCCGTCATCCCGTACCGCTTACCCCTTGCTGACAGCCCCGCCATCGGGTTCGCCAACCCGTCCCCCGCCACGGTGCTGGATCAGCGCGGTCTCCTCCGGGTCTCCGGCGTGAATGGGGTCGGCGCAGCCGGGGCGGCGGATCCTGCCGCCGCCACCCGGCCCGCCGTCACCGAAATCCAGTTGTCAGCCGAACCCGGCGACACGGATCAGTTCATTGAGCTCTTCGCTCCCCGCGACGGGCAGGCCGTCGACCTCTCCGGTTTCACACTCTTCGTCAACGGTGTGGCGGTCCACGAGTTCGGGCATGGCTTGCTCGCCCTCACCAACATGGTTTACACAACCCTGGCGCCGGCCGCCGGCATTCCCGCGTCCTATATTCTCACCCCGGGCCGCGGCGTCGTTGTCACCTTCCCCAAGGGCGACATTGCAGACTTCACCGCTTTCTCACCGCTGAACCCCACCCCCGTGGTTCGGGGTTCCCTCGTGACCAACGCCGCCGAATTCGCCAAACTCCTCTCCGCGCACGGTCGCGGCTCCGTCGCGGTCGCCAAGTCAGAGACTGGCGCCCCGGTCATTCGACAAACCTTCCTCACGGTCTTTAACGACCCCGATTCCGTGGCGGGCACCAGCCGTCTCGATACCGCGCACAACTCCATTGCCTCCGCTCCCCAGAGCCGCGGCTTCGCCTTCATACCCCACAGCTCCGTCAGCCCCGCGATCTACGGCGGCTGGCAGGGCCGGCCTTCCGTCACGACCTCCAGCATACTGCTCCAGACTCCGGGCGCCACCGTTGACGGCACCCCCTTCGGCCTGAGAAACGCCACCCCGCAGGCCGTCGGCGACGCCGTGACAATCACCGAGGACGATGTCGGCGCGTTCGACGTGTTGGGCAACGATTTAGACGCCGACGGCAATGACCGGCTCGTGATCGTGGATGTCAGCACGGCTTCGGGGCCCGGCGCGGGCGACGCGGCGGCCACCTTGTCTCAGCTGGGCGCGACTGTGGCCATGACGCCTTCAGGGGCTCCGCTGCGGGGAACCGCACTCTCTTACGACCCGCGCGGCGCCTCCGTGTTCCAGGCGCTGCCGGTGGGCGTGGAAATCCTCGACACCTTCTATTACGAGATCCTCGACATCGGCTCCGCCCGGGTGGACGGCATCGAGGGGGGCACCAGCAGCAACACCTGGATCACGGCGATGAACCATCGTCTCCTTACGGGCGATTCGGTGATCCTCTCCGGGGTCTCACTCACCGCATACAACGGCGAGTACGAGATCGCGGTGATTGATGAGGACACCTTCGCAATCCCCGTGCCGTTTACAGTTGCGCCCGAAACGGCCGGCATGTGGGAAACCCCGGTTCCGCGCACACCCAGCGCCCGGAGCGAGGCCTGCGTGACCGTCAAGGTTACAGGCGTAAACGACGCCCCCGTCGTGGCCGGGGATGTGGTCACCAACGTGACGGAAGTTTCGACGGTGCGCATCATGGTTCGTCCGGAACGGGCAGGCGCACTCCTGAGCTTCCCCAGTGATCCGGTGCCTCCGCCGGCTCTGAACGCGGCGCACCTGCTTGATAACGACGACGACATCGACAGCGACGACACTTGGCAGACTTTGCGCTTGGTCGGGATCCTCGGCAGCGTTCATGCGATCCTGAACTACACGGGAACTCCGGGACTTTCGCCGGTGACCGTCCATGCGCCGGCGCACGGACTGGCCAGCGGCGATGTGGTCTTGATCGCGAATTACGGGGGGCACCCTTCGTACAATGGCTACAACGCGGTCACCGTGGTCGACGCGGACACGTTCACGATTCCCTGTTTCTTTGTGGACAACGCCGTCGTCAAGGGTGTGTGGGTTGTGTTGAACGACAGCACCCGCTACCACGCTGTGACCGACGTGGGGGCGACCGTTGACCTGACGCTGCGCGCCGACCCTCGCGAGGACCATCTCATCTACACCGCGTCGACATCGACGTTCCTGAAGGGCTTGGCGGAGGGTGAACTCTATACCAACCGTTTCTACCAAGCCGTGGAGGATAAGCACGGCGCGATCGGCATCGGCCCCGTCGACATCGTCGTCATCGGAATCAACGACGCGCCGACGGCGCCTCCGGATCCCGTCGGGCTGGGCGTTCTGACGCCTCTCGTCACCCCTTCCAACACGCTGGAGACCGTCCTGTCCGACGGGTTGGACCTCCTCTATACCTTGCCGCCGGCCTCGGGCACACCGGGCCGGAGCGACGCGCAAGTTCTTGACCGCAGCCACGCGCTTCCCGGCACCCTCGTGTTGACGGACCTCTGGTCCACCGACGAGGACACGCCGATCGTCATCGAGCCAGCCGACCTGTTGGCCAACGACTCCGATATCGACAGGATCGACGTGCTCAGCGTCGTTGCGGTCGAAGCGTTCAGCCGCGAAGGCGCGGCGCTGGCGCTGTCCGGCGGGCGGATCGCTTATGATCCGACCGCATCCGGCCCGCTGCAGGCATTGTCACGCGAGGAGATGGCTGTCGACACCTTCCACGTGGCCGTGTCCGACGGCATGACGGGCGGCACGGTGACCTCGCTGGTGGCCGTGATCGTGGAGGGCCGCAACGACACGCCGGTCGCGCAACCCGACGCCGTCGGGCTGTCCGAAGACGACGTGTTCACGTTCAATCCCATCCTCAGCCCGGAGGACACGCCCTCCCTGCATGACTTCGACCTTGACATCGACGGCCAGTGGCCCGACGACCGCCTCTCCCTGATCGTCGTGACCAACCTGATCACGGGCGGAGAGGCTCGCGTCGACCTGCTGCCGCTGCTGGCCCAGTACAATGCGACCGTCTCGCAAAAGTTGAATCAGTTGGCCGATTGGCAGAGCTACACCGATTCGTTCGAGTACACGGTCACGGACAACAGCTTCCTTTTCGCCGTGGCGGACGAGTTCTACGTGCCGTCGAACACGGTGGGACGGACCTTGAATGTGCTGGCCAATGACCGCGACTACACGCAAGCGGCTTCGTCGCTCACTATCGTTGAGGTCAGCCCGACGCTGAACGGAGGCACGGTCACGATTGCGCCAGACTCGCGTCATCTCGCGTACAGTTCACCGGCCGGCGGTGTGGGTGACGACTTCTTCCGCTATGTCGTCGCGAATGGCAAGGGCGACCGCCGCAGCGCCCGCGTTCTCGTGCGATCGGTCGTTCCGCCGCTCAACGGGATACTCAGCGCCGCCAACGATCATTTTTCCGTGGCCTATGGCGAAACCGCTGTCCTGGACGTGCTGGCCAATGACAACATGTTGCCGTCGAACGGGGCGGGCTTGGTGCTCTCGACCAACGTGGTGACGACCTCGATGCCGGGCCAGCCCATTCCCAGCGGCAACGCGTTCGTCTACACCGCCACCAATGGACTGGTCCCTCTGACGTTCACGTATGAGGTCAGTGCCGGGGGGGTCTCGGTGGCGCGGGCCGACGTCGTCGTGAGCATCGTTGACCGCCGCGGCACGCTCAACGTGCAGAACGACGCCTTCAGTGTGCCCGCAGGCAGCTTCAGCAACGCGCTGGACGTCCTGTCCAACGACACTCTCGTGACGGGCGCCGCTGACCATCTGCGCATCCGCGCGCTGCTGGGGCCTGCGGCTTTCGGCACGGCTGTTACCAACGCATCTGGAACCGCCTTGGTGTACACGCCGAATCCCGGTTTCGTAGGGGTCGAGCAACTGCGCTATCTGGCCACCGATTCCATCGGGGGCACCGGGACCGGCGTTGTTTCTATCGCGGTGGATAAAGTCGTAACCGCGATCGATTTCTTCGCTGTTCCCGCCACGACGAACACGGCCATCTTCGCTCTGGACGTCTTGGCCAATGACCGTACGCTGCCCACCCCGACAGGGACCTTGTCCGTGGTTTCCGTGAGCCCCGCAGATGCGGCCATCGGCACGATACAAGTGGGCGGAGATGGTACGCGTCTGGAGTTCATACCCTCGAACGTGGTCGGCCAGGTCGACTTCGATTATGTGGTCGCGGATAGCACCGCGCGCACGGCTACCGGTCGCGTGACGATCGCTACGGTGCCGGCCGGCATCTACGCGAATACGGACCGGTTCCTTGTGCGCGGTGGCGGATCCAACTATGAGCTCGATGTCTTGGCCAATGACCGCAGCTACCCGGATCTCGATAAGAGTTACTCGATTCTCAGCATCGGCACAGGCGCGGATGCCCCGCAGGCGGGCGGCAGCGTGAGTATCGTCGACAAGCGGCTGCGCTACACGCCGGCCCCGGGCTTCTTTGGGCAGGAAAGTTTTACGTATGTGATGTCCGACTCTGTCAATACGGACAGCGCGTTGGTCACGGTAACCGTAAGCAGAGGCGAGCTGTGCGCCAATCAGGACAACTTCGCGGTCTTCTACGAACTGGAGAGCGGGGGTTCCGAGGCACGGGCCTTCACCTTGCCCGTTCTGCGCAATGACCGTGTCCAGCCGCCGCTGGGCCAAGTGCTCCAGATCACGGGGCTCGGGGTCGGCACGAATGGACCGAGTCATCTCGGGGAAGTGAGCGTCGGAGCGGGTGGCGTGTCCCTCGTCTACCGCCCCGCCGTGGCGCCTGCGACCTCGTATGTCGAGCGCTTCACGTACGAAATCTCAGATGGCACCGATCGCCGGGCCTCGGCCGTCGTGGAGGTCCAGGTCTTCAACCGCGAGAGCAAGCTGGATACGCTGACGAAGGACGACGCGTTTACGGTCGCACGCAACAGCACCAACAATGTGATGCCGGTGCTGCGGAACGACTTCGCGCAGCCGGGGACGGCCGCAGGATGGACCCTCACGGGGGTTTCGGCCGCGGCCTACAGCGGCACCGTCAGCTTCAGCAGCGCGACTGTGAGCTACACTCCGGCGGCTGATTTTGTCGGCGTTGACACCTTCACCTACAGCGTGAGTGATGGCTTGGGAGGCACAGGAAGCGCGACTGTCCGCGTGCGCGTGGGTGCTGTGCCGACGATGCCCGACCTTTTCGCCGTCCTGTCCGGCTCCGCCTCAAATGACCTAGACGTCGTCGCCAACGACGTGTTGAACGATGCCTACGCGAGTGAATACAGGCTGGCGCAGGTCTTCGGCGCAACGCAGGGCGGTTCGGTGATGCTGAGCCCTTCGAACACGGTGCTGTACGCGCCCGCCACCTCCTACGCGGGCCCGTATCCGTACACTGAAGCGTTCTTCTACACGGTATCCGATGATGCCGCGGGTGCGGTCACCGGGACCGTGCAGGTCATCGTGCATGAGACGGGGAGCGACCGGAGCACGACGACGGTGACGCTATATGTGGCAGGCAGGAACGATATTCCCGTCATCCTCAACGCGTCCACTAACGCGCCCATCACGGACAAGCAAACCGCGCGGCCTTTTATCGGCGTGACCTTTGTTGAGGTGGACGAGCAGACGGTGGAGCCGGTCGACGTGCTTGTCTGGCTGGACAGCGCGTCTAAGGGCGTCCTCCGGGAGTTGGGCGACTTCGTGGATCTGGGCGGCGGCCGTTACGGGTTGAGCCACGTGACAGCGGCCTACGCCACGGCCCAAATCCGGAATCTGCTGTTCGTCCCCACGGAAAACCGCATCACCGTGCCGACGACAGAGGTAACCCGTTTCACCCTTTCGGTGACCGACAACAAGTCTCTGTCGCCGGTTCTGGACTCCCAGACGACGGTTGCTGTAACAGCGGTCAACGATCCGCCCGCGATTTCCGGGACCCGTGAGGGGCAGACCGTCTACGCGGCGACCGCCATCCGTCTGTTCTCGTCTGTCACGATCCATGAGGTCGATGACCTGACGGCACAGCCGCTGGACGTGACGATCCGGTTGAATAACCCGACGCATGGCATTCTGCGTAACCTCGGAAGCTTTGTGCTGCTGACCAACGGGGTGTATGGCGCAACGGGGCTCACGGCAGCACAGGCGACCCAGCAGATGCGCTTGATAGAGTTCCTGTATGGCGCGTATTCGGTTCAGCCGAATGCGCCTCAGCTCACGGTGTTCAAGATCTCGGTGAATGACCGGTTTGCGGGTCCCGTCGAGGACAGTCAAACCAGTGTGCGGGCCTATAGCGCTTTCGAAGGCCTTCTCCAGCCGACCAACACGGCCATGAAGTTGAGCTTCGGTATGGCGGTTGATTGTAGCTCGGACTTCGCCGTCATCGGCGCGCCGCTCGCGGATATCACTGGCATTGCTTCGGGCTCCGCACTGGTCTATCGGCTGGTGCCCGGCACCACCAACACGTGGGCGGCGTGGCGGCAACTGCAGCCGTCGTCGATTGAGGCGAATGACAAGTTCGGCCAATCCGTGTCGATCAGCGAAGATCTGATTGCGGTCGGCGCCACTCAGGATGAGGTCGGCGGCGCAGCAGTCGGCACTGTCTACATCTTCCAGCGCAACTTGGGGGGGAGCAACAATTGGGGACAATTGGTGCGGATCGCGCCGACCAACCTGCCGGCCGCCAGCCAGTTCGGCTTTGCGGTGGCTCTGGATGGCGATCTGCTGGCCGTGGGGGCGCCGAAAGCCACGCTTTCCGGGGCGACGCCGGCAGAGGGCAGCGTCTTCCTGTTTGGACGGAATCAGGGCGGCACAAATGCGTGGGGTGAGATCACCCGCTGGGAACCCGCGGGACAGACAAGCCTTGATTTCGGATGGTCGGTGTCGCTGTCGGGCGACCACTTGATCGCGGGAGCGCCGAGCAACAAATCCGGACTTCCGAGCAACTCGCCGCGAGGCGCCGCCTTTTACCTTTCTCGGAATGTCGGAGGCACGAACAAGTGGGGTTTTGCCCAAAAGATCGTTGTGACCAATCTCACCACAGCCGTGGATTATGGTTACAGCGTTTCGGTTGACGGTTCCGTCCTCGCCATCGGCGCACCTCAGATGTCTACGACCGATGGGGGCGTGGGACAGGTCCTCTTGTATCAGAAGGCTGCCGAAAGTAACGGGTGGCAGGAGGTTTCCCGGTGGGGATCCAAGACCGCGAACGAAAGGATGTTCGGGGGCAGTGTTTCGGTGAATAAAGACTTTGTCTTCATCAGCGGCCTTGGGCAACTGGGGCTCGTCGATTCCGGCGATGCCTTCCTGTACCGGCGCGATGCGCTTCATGCCGACAGATGGGATTTGGCCGAGAAATTCACACATTCGATTGACAATGAGGTGGAGTTGTCGAGCACCACTGTCAGTTTCAAACGGGATACGGCGATTGTCGGCGCGATGTTCTACTATGTTGGTGTCTTCACTCCCCCAGACGTGGGCAAGGTCTTCATGTATCGCTTCAAGTTCAACAATGCGCCGGTGGTGGCCGATCCTGTGCCTGATCAAATCGCGGAGTGGAACGAGCCCTTCGCCTATACCATTCCCGCCGGAATCTTCGCGGACCCGGACGTGGGTGATACGCTGACGGTCCTGCCGTCCTTGCCGGCGGGAGGCCATGGGCTGAATCTTATCGGCATGACGGTGACGGGTACGCCGACGACGCTGGGGCCGGTGCCGGTCCGGGTCGAGGCCACGGATGGAGCCGGAGGCGCCGCCTTCGACACGTTCGACGTGGTCGTGCTGGTGGACGGGGTGTTGCTCGAGGCGACCCCGCGGAATCTCTGGAATGTCCAGCATTTCGGCAGGAGTGTGGCCAATCCCGCTCTGGAGAGCACGGTCTGGGGCGGTGCGGCCAACATGGACGGCGACGCGGCGAACAATGACAACGAATACGCGTTCGGCGGCGTGCCGACCGCCGGCGACGCGAGCGGTGTGATCACTCTGGCGGCGGCAGCGGACGGCAACATGGTGGTCTCTTATGTCCGCCGCAGGGCCGATCCTGCGCTGGTCTACACGGTGCAGGGGACGGCCACGCTGATGCCGCCCGTATGGATGAACGTGCAGACGTTGGTCATCAGTGAGCAGACCCAGGTCCTCGACGACCAATACGAGCGTGTCAACGTCACCGTGAGCGTGCCGGCTGCCGGGCCGATGATGTTCTTCAGGGTTATTGTGACCCCGTGACGTCTGCGGCGGAAGAGGATCGGTGTGTGCCCAGCCAAACGGAGGATGAGCATGTGAGCCCCTTGGCGTGGGCCAGGGCCGCCTTCATTGCCCGCACCGGCACGGGTTGCCGTCGGCCCGCGGCCGTCACGGCGTTCTCATTTAGATTTTGCATCGCACAAACGGACGGCCCAGCGGTGCGTCCCTTTTTGGACCGACGTAAGGGGCGACATCCGTACGCTCAGGTGGGGCCCGGCCGCTGGGCGGGCCTGCTTCGGGGTGAATGAGAACGCCGTGCCCGTGATGGTGTTTGTGGTATGTTTGACTTCTTTCTCCGCATCTGGCAAACTCAAACCCTCGTTTTTATTTCACATCGGTAGAAGCAGCGCTCCTGCATGTGAAGGCCGGCGCCAACCGAAGACAATCTCTTCGCAATGAACACCGCCCGTCTCATAGCGATACGATAGAGTAGTAATTCCCGCATACGTCTCGCCCGGACAGCCTCGCTCTTCCGTTCGGCGGCGGCCCTGTGAAAAAGCCCAAATCTGGACGAGATGACCCGCAGCGGTAGGCGGGCGAAGCCGGCATGTGTTCAACTTCCTTCGCAAACTCCTCGACAAACTTCTGAAAGTGTTTTTATGAGTGATACAACCGTTCGCACACTGGCGCCCAAAAAACAGCGCGGCTGGCTCAGCGCGATGGCCTGGGTGTTCGGAATTCTGATCCTGCTGCTTGTCGCCGTGTATTTTGTGGCCACCAGCGGGGCCCTGTTCAAGGGCGTGATTCTCCCGCGCGTAGGCGCGGCCATCCATGCGCAGATCACCGTGAGCGACGCGTCGATCAGCCCGTTCTCGCGGGTGGTCTTGCAGAACCTGAAGGTACAAACGACGGCGGCGGAGCCGCTGGTCACCGCCGCCGAGGTACGCCTGCGCTACAGCCTGATGGATCTCATCCGCGGCAACATCCGCGTGGATGAGGTCACGCTTTCGTCGCCGACCGTCATTCTGGTGGAGAATCCGGACGGGAGCAGCAACCTGGACCCGATCCTGAAGTCGCAGCAGGCGATGCCGGGGCAGAAGAAACCCGAGCCGGCGGCCAAGGCGCCCGGCTCCAAGCCGCTGCAGATCGACTTAAGGAAGTTCGCGCTGACGGACGCCACGTTCCGCCGGGTCAAGATCGACAAGCATGGTGCGCGCGACCTCGCCGAGCTTTCACGCGTCAATGTGACTCTGGACGGCGTGAAGAACGGACAAACGGGCAAGCTGGCGCTGGCTGCCGATATCCTGGTGGAAAACACGAACGGCGTGCTGCAGGCCAAACTGGGCGGCCATTACACGTTTGCGCTGGCGGCGGATCTGAAGCCCACGTTGATCAAAGGCGGCACGCGCCTGGATGTGACCCGCGCCGAAGGCGCGCGGGCGGACATGGCAGCCTTCGGCGCGGAACTCGACGTGGAAGTCACGCCCTCGGACATCACGGGAGTGGCGCTGCGTTTCAAGAAGGGCGACGCGCGCTTGGGCGAGCTGCGCGTGAGCGGGCCGTTTGACATGGAGAAGCTCGAGGGCCGACTGAGCATCGAACTCGCCGGCATCGACAAGCAGCTCTTGAATCTGGCCGGCGCCAGGACCGGCTTGGATTTCGGCGGTACGACAATCAGTTCGACGAACCACATCGAGCTGGCTAGGGCCGGTGCGATGATCACCGCCAGCGGCCAGTGGGTGGTGAGCAAGTTTCAGCTGACGCGCGCGAACCAGACGACGCCCCAACTGGACCTTCGCGCCGACTACGACGTCACCGTTGACCGCGGACAAAGCGCGGCGGTGCTGCGCGGGCTGATATTGACCGGCACCCAAAACGGCGCCGCGCTGCTAAAGGCTGAGCTGGCCAGCCCGATGCAGGTCGGGTGGGGCAGCGCCAGCAATGCCGTGGGTGACTCGACGCTGACCTTGGCTGTCTCGAGCCTGAATCTGGCCGACTGGAAGCCGTTTCTGGGCGCGGTCGCGCCAGCCGGACTTGTGAATGTAAAAGCGCGCCTGCTCTCGCAGCAAGGCGGCAAACACCTGACCTTTGATTTGGACTCCGGAGCCGACCATCTCACCGTCAACGCGGGAAGCAATCACATCGACGACGCGGCCATCACATTGCAGGCAAGCGGCCAGGCGAGGGACTTGAAACAGTTCGATCTGGCGAGCTACAAGCTGGAAGTCGCGCGGCGGAACCAGACGCTGGTCACAGTCTCGGGCTCCGGAACTTATGACCAGGCGAGCGAGGCGGCGGACATGCAGGTGGTGGTCAAGGCGGTGCTGGCACCGCTGCTCCAGGCGGTGGCGCACCCGGACATGAGCGCCGCTTCCGGCACGGTCGATCTGGCCGCCCACCTCACCCAAAAGCAAAAGGCACAGGCGGTCACCGGCACTCTGGCGCTGGCTGATTTTACGGGGCGCTTTGGGAAGAACGCGGTACGCAACCTGGGCACGGCACTGGACTTCGACTTGGGTATGACGCCGCAGCAGGTCCAAATCCGGAAGTTCGCGGGCAAGCTAACCCAGGGAACCACGGAGGCGGGCAGCTTCGATGTGTCCGGCAGCTACGACCCTGTCAAGACCAACGCCACCCTGAGCGCCAAGCTGGCGGATTTCAACCAGAGCTGTCTGGGACCGCTCCTCGAGCCTGCGCTGGGCGGCAAGAAGCTCGAGTCGGTGACAATCAATGGGAACGTCACTGCCCAATACGAGAAGCAGGGGGTGTCGGCCGTGAAGGCTGACTTCCAGATGACGAACCTGGTGGTGAAGGACCCTAAGGGGCAGTTCCCGGCGACGCCGCTGGAGGCGAAGATACGGATGGACGCTTCGCTGCGCAGTCAAGTGGTCGACGTGCGCCAGTTCCAGATCAACCTGACTCCAACGGCGCGTGCGGCCAACCAGCTGCAATTGAGCGGCCAGGTGGACATGTCCCAGACCGACGCGATCCGGGGGAGCCTGAACCTGGTGGCTGACTCGCTGGATTTCACCAGCTATTACGACTTGTTCACGGGCGGCAAATCGGCGGCTGCAACAGGGACAGACCCCGCGTCTTCCCGGACCGGATCCGCGCCCGCCAGCGCGCCCGCGTCTGCGAATAAAGAGCCAAGCCCGATCAAGCTGCCGTTGCACAACTTCACGGCCACGGCCGCGATCCGCCGCCTGTACCTGCATGAAATAGAAATTGCCGATTGGCAGGCCGGCGTGACGATCGATGGCGGCCACGTGGTGTTGAACCCGTTCAAGCTGGCGCTCAACGGTGCGCCCGTGAACACGATGCTCGATATGGACCTGGGGGTTCCGGGCTGGACATACGTGGGGTCTCTGAGCGCGCAAGCCATTCCTCTGGCGCCGCTGGTGAACACGTTTCAGCCGGAGCGCAAGGGCATCCTTGGCGGCACGCTGACCGCCCAGGCGAAGTTGGCCGGGGCCGGCGTAACCGGTGCGGGCCTCCAGAAGAACCTCGCCGGTCAGTTCGACGTGAGTGCCACCAACCTCAATCTCTCGGTCGACAACATCCAGGGGAACACCGTCTACACGCGCCTGCTCAAGACGCTGGTCAGTACCATCGCCGCCATCCCCGATCTGGCCAAAAACCCGGCGAGCGCGGCAACGTCGTTGCTCGCGGGGTTGATCGGCCCGGGTGACAGCCGCACGAGCCGCGCGGGCCGCCTGACGACCGACCTTCAGAAATCCCCGATTAATTGGGTCACCTTGCACGGCGCCGCTGGCTCCGGCCGCGTGACTGTGCAGCAAGCGGTGGTGCAAAGCCCCGCCTTTGAAGCTCAGGCGCACGACGGAACCATTGCACTGGCCGAGGTGTTGAACGACTCCCCCCTTCAAATTCCCGTCTCGGTTTTGCTCGAGCGCGCCGTCGCGCAACGTATCAACATGGCGGGCGATACTCCCACCAACTCCATTTATGCCAAACTGCCGGACTTCCTGACGATGAAAGGCACCCTTGGCAAAGCAAAAGCGGATATCAATTACATTGCCTTGAGCAGCGCCGTTCTGCAAGGAACGGGCGGCAAAGGCGGTCAGGTCGGCGGGGCTCTCCAAGGTCTCAGCGGCCTGATGTCAACAGGCTCGAACGCTACCTCGAACAAAACCTCCACGACCCACCCAGGCGGCAAAGTGGGCGGGTTCTTGCAGGGTGTCGGCGGCCTCCTGAACAGCAGCGTGCCCGCTGCAACCAACGCGCCTGCCACGAACAACCAAGCCCCCGTCCAAAATCTGATCAAGGGCTTTCTCGGGCAATAGGTAAGTGGGGGTCTCGAGGCCTTCTTGTTTCGGCCACGCGGTCGGCGCGGTCGCCGGGCACTCTGCTTGGCCGCGCAGCGCAGCGTGCGTGCGTACGTGGTCTCGGGAGGGGGCGAAGCGGCGAAGACAATGACAAAAAGTTGCCCTTACCTGCTTTTTCCTGGCACAGACGGCCCAAGGTTGGCTTGCGGAAAGGAGCCGGCGATCTATTTTACAACCCCTTGGTATATTAAGGGTGTGAAGTGGCGGAGAGGGAGGGATTCGAACCCCCGGTACCTTGCGGCACGCATGATTTCGAGTCATGTGCATTCAACCAGGCTCTGCCACCTCTCCGGCAAAAGTGGGCACAAGAATAGCTGAAACCGGGGGGGGCGGTCAAGGTGGAGTTTCGGATTTCTGCGGGATTTCTGCGGGATCATTCAGCCCGTCGCCGTTTTTCCGCGCGGGGCCGTTCAGGCGCCCTTATAAGCGCGGCAGGACGCAGAAGGCGGCGGCCGCGGGCAACGGGATGACGCTCACGGGGCAGGCGTAGGCCGCCTCCAGAAGTTCGGGGCGCAGCACGTCGGCGGGCGCGCCGTCCGCGAGCTTGCGGCCGTCGCCCAGCAGCACGAGGCGCGGAAAGTACTGGCTGGCGAGCGTGAGGTCGTGGACCACCATCAGGACCGTGACCTGCCGCTCGCGGTTGAGGCGCGTCAGCAGCCGCATCATCTCGGCGCGGTGGCGCAGGTCCAGATGCGAGGTGGGCTCGTCCAGCAGGATGATCTCTGGCCGGCCAGCCAGCGCCATGGCGAGCGCGAGCCGCTGGCGCTCGCCGCCGCTCATCTCGGGGAGCGGTCGTTGCCGCAGGCCCCAGGTCTCGGTCAGCGTCATGGCTTCTTGCACGGCTTCGAAGTCCTGCGCGGCCGGCCCCCCGAAGCGGGGCAGCGACGCTGTGCGGCCGAGCAGCACGAAATCGTGGGCCGTGTAGGGGATGTCGGAGGCGATCTCCTGCGGCACGACGGACAGCAGCCGGGCGCGGGCGCGCGGGCAGAGCTTCGCGATGTCGGTGCCGGCCACCTGCACCGTGCCCTGCGCGGGCAGGAGGCCGGTGATCACCCGCAGCAGCGAGGATTTGCCCGCGCCGTTGGGTCCCACCAGCGCGACGAGCTCGCCGCGCGCGACGTGCAGCGAGAGGTCGTGCAGCACCGTCTCGGTGCGGTAGGCGGCCGTGACATGCGTGAGCGTGATCATGAGAGCGGCAGCCTCCCTTTGCGCGTGAGCAGGTACAGGAAGAAGGGTCCGCCCGACAGCGACGTGACCACGCCCACCGGGATCTCGTGCGGCGCGGCGAGCGTGCGCGCCAGGGTGTCGCACAGCACCAGGAAGGTGCCGCCGAAGAGCGCCGCGCAGGGCAG
Organism: Verrucomicrobiota bacterium; assembly: GCA_023269675.1. GTDB lineage: Bacteria > Verrucomicrobiota > Kiritimatiellia > RFP12 > UBA1067 > JAHFSX01. The sequence continues at coordinate 310,594 of JAHFSX010000002.1, read as the reverse complement.
CAGCGTGCGGTGGTTCGCGCCGGTCAGGCGGCGCAGGGCGTGCGGCACGATCAGGCCGACGAAGCCGATGATGCCGGACACCGCAACCGCCGCGGCGGCGGCCAGCGTGGCGGCGGTCAGGATGCACGGCACGGCCCAGCGCGTGCGCACGCCGAGGTTGTGAGCGGCCTCGTGGCCGAGCAGCAGCGCGTTCAGGGTCCGCGCCTCGAAGCTGAGCACGCCGAGCGACAGCAGCACGAGCAGGGCGACACCCGCGATCAGCGGCCAGGAGGTGGCCTGCAGGTTGCCCAGCAGCCACCAGGTGATGCTGTGCACGGCCCGCGTCTTGGCGAAGGAGAGCAGCAGCATGAGCAGGCTGGAGAGCATGGAGCCGGCCACGACGCCGGTGAGGATGAGCGTGTTGGGCGAGTAGCCGCTGGTGCGGTTGGCCAGCAGGCAGACCAGCAGCAGTGTAACGGCGGCAGCCACGAACGCGCCGGCGGGCAGGGCGAGCGGCGTCAGCGCCGAGAGGCCGGTGGCGATGACGAGCGCCGCGCCGAGCGAGCCTCCGCTGCTGACGCCGAGCACGTAGGGCTCCGCGAGCGCGTTGCGCAACACGGCCTGCAGGGCGCAGCCGGAACAGGCGAGGGCCGCGCCGACCACAAACCCGGTGACGAGTCGGCTCAGGCGCATGTCCAGCAGGGCGCGGCCGGTGGGCGTGTCAAAGTCCGGCAGGCCGAAGCCCGACGCGCCCGTCAGCAGGCAGAGCGCCAGCAGGATCGGGATCGGGATCAGGCAGAGCAGGATTTGACGGGTGGTGAGCATGGGGAAGAAGTGGGGGAAGTTCGTTAGTGCGTTAGTTCATTAGTGCGTGAGTGCATTTGTGCGTTCGTGTCTGAGTGTGCGGGGGCGGTAACGTCAGGAAGCGGCACGCCCAACCTTGGGCGCGCTTCGTCGCGGGCCAGCAGGGCTTTCAGCTGGGCGAGGCCTGCCAGCACGCGCGGGCCGGGGCGGCTGACGGTGCTGAGGTCGGCCACCGTGTAGACGCGGCGCTGACGTACGGCACTGAGCGCGCTCCAGCCTGTCTGCGGCTCGAACAGCGTGTAGGGGTCGCGGGCGCGGGTTTCGAAAAGGCATAAAAGGATGTCGGGATCCTGGGTGATCACCCACTCCAGCGAAACGTGGTAGTAGTCGATGATCAACGAGCCTGCGACATTGTCGCCGCCGGCGAGCTCGAGCAGCTCCGAGACGAAGGCGTTGCGGCCGGCGGTGATCGGGGTGTCGGGCGCGAAGAGCAGCAGCACGCGCGGGCGTTGTCCGCGCGCCGCGTTGTCCGCGCGGGCGGCGCCGATGCCGTCGCGGATGGCGCCAGCCAGGCGCTGCGCCTCCGCGGCGCGGCCGGTGAGGCCGCCGAGCTGGAGGATGGCGCCGGGGATCTCGTCGAGGCGCGTGCAGGGCACGTGCACGACGGGGATGTGCAGGGCGCCGAGCCGGCGGGCGAAGTCGGGGTCGGCCAGCACGGTTTCCAGCACGTGCGTGGGGCGGGCGGCCAGCAGGGGCTCGAGGTAGGGCGTGCCGAAACCGCCGGTCACCGGCACGCGCGGCACGATCTCCGGCGGATAGTCGCAGGATTCCGTGCGTCCCGCGAGCAGGTCGCCCGCGCCCAGCGCGCAGACGATTTCGGTGAGATTCGGCGCGGTGGAGACGAGGCGTAAACGGGAATCGTCCGGCTGCGGCGCCGGGCGCGCGCAGCCGGAGAGAAGCAGGATCAGCCCCGTCGCGACACACGCGCGACCGTTTGCAAAGCATGCGCCGGTAGGGACGCCTCCCCGAGGCGTCCGCGGACGGTTCGGGGAACCGTCACTACCAGAGATATGACTTGATGGGCCCATTGTGGTTTCAGCGGGTGTCGCGCAGTCTCTTTTCTGGTGTAGCATCCCGCACATAACCAGACGTTTCTTTTTTTGCTTTGCGGTTTGAACACGTTCGTAGTACCGCCTTTAGGCGGAATTCCAAAGCATTCCGGCACCGGTTTCCGCCTGAAGGCGGTACTACAAACCCTAGACCGTGTATCGCCATTTCAGGGGCATGACATTAGAAGCTGTACGAGGCGCTCATTTTCCAGGTGCGCTCGGTGGCGGGATAATAGCTTGTGCCGTAGAAACTGCAATACGCATATTCCCTGTCGAGCACATTGTCCACGCCGACGAGCAGCTTGAAGCCCCGGAGGAACTCCGGCTCGTAGCGGAGCGCGAGGTCAAGCGTGCCGTAGTCGTCCAGCTTATCCGCGGTGTTGGCGAAGTCCGAGCCCGAGACTTGGGACGAGACGTAGCGGACGTTGCCGAGGGCGATGAATTCGGCGGTCATGTACACTTCGCCGTTCACGGTCAGCATATGCTCCGGCACCAGCGGCACGGTCTTGTCATCGTAAACGCCCTCGGTGAATGCGGCGTCCGTGTAGTCGTAGAAGAGCCCGAAGCCGCCGACGCGGTCGCGGGTCCAGCGGAGTGAGCTCTCGACACCCCGCCGGCGTGTGTCGTCCGGCGAGTTCAAATTTTTGTAGAGGGTGGGGTTGTAGTAGATCTCGTCGCTGGAGTCCATCTCGTACGCGGTCAGGCCGACGGTCCACTCCTGGGCCACGGCGACCTCGGTGCCCGCCTCGAGACTGGTGCCGGTTTCCGGGGCGAGGTCGGTGTTGGGGGTGCCGGCCCCCGCGAAGATCTCGTCGATGAAGGGGGCGTGATAGTAGCGGGCAGCGCGGGTGAACACCTTGACGTTGTCGGACGGACGGTAGAGCAGCGCGGCGTCGTAGGCCTTCTCGACATCGCTCTCGGTGGTCGTGTCGTCGTGCTTGACGATGCGGTTCTCGAAGCGTTCGGCGCGCGCGCCGAGCGAGAGCGAGAGCGTCTCGGTGAGGAAGAACTCGTCCTTGGCGTACCCGGCGAGCGAGGTCCTGTCGAAATCCCACAGGTTGGCATAGGCATAGGGGTAGCCGAAATACGTGCCCTGGCCGTGGCTGTCAATCGTCGATGTGTCGTAGCGCAGGTCGCTGCCGAGGGTCAAGATGTTCTGATGCCGGGAGAGGTCGTTATCGAGCGTATAGCGGGGCGTGAATGAATAGGTGTCGATCTCGCTGTCATAGTGCGAAGCCGAGGTGGGGCTGAGCCAGCGGGACTCGTTCTCGCGGCGGCTGGCCGTCAGGTTCGCGTCGAGCTTGCCGTTGTCGCCCACGGGCGCGCCTCCGCCGAGGTTGACGCCCCAGGTGTCAGACCAGGCCCGGTCATTGGGCGTGAGGGTCTTGCGCGGATCATTTTTAAACTGCTGCCAGGTGAGGGGGCCGGGCAGCCCGTACTCGCTTTCGTTGTAGAACGTGGAGAGCGAGAGGTTCTGTCCCCCTTTCCAGCTCTTGGCGACGGACGCGTCGAGATTCCAGGACTCGTAATCGCCGTTGTCGCGGTATCCGCCGGTCTTGTTCCAGTCGGTGCCCGCGAAATAGACGACGCCGTCCTCGAACACGCCCGATTTGCTCAGGTGGGTCGAATAGCTGTCGTCAGAGCCGGCCGAGGCCGAGACCGTGGTGACGGGCTTGACCTCGACGGAGGTGTCGGTGATGATGTTGATCACGCCGGCCTCGGCGAAATCCCCGTAGAGCACCGTCTGGGGGCCGCGGATGACCTCGATGCGCTTGACCGCCTGGAGGGGGATGCGCACCAGGTTGGGGGCGGACATGTCGGGGTTGTTGAGGCGCGCGCCGTTCACGAGGATCAGGACGCGGCCGTGCGCGTTCTCGCCGAAACCGCGCAGGGCGACGGTGGCGGTTGTGGGGTTGTCGGAGAAGTTCTTGATGGGCACGCCCGCCTGCTTCTGCAGGACCTCGAGGACGGTCAGCTGGCCCGAGCGGGCGATGTCTTCGGCGGTGATGACCTGGACGTTGGCGGGCATCTCGGCGGCGGTGCGGCCGGTGCGGCTGGCCTGCACGATGATGGGCGGCAGGTTGGTGGTCAGGGGCGTCGTCGCCTCGGTTTGGGCGTGGAGCGCGGGGCTTGCGAACAGGCACGCGGCCAGGGCGGCCGACGTGCGGAGGGGGAGCGTCAGGTGGTGCATCGTCTGTCTTTCCTCTTGCGGGAAGTGGTGGCACACCTTCGGCGAGAGGCAAAATGCACGAGCGGAAGAACGGACCGGAAACGGCCGGACGACGGTCTTGGGCTCCTCTTGCGCGAAGGAGTGCCGCAGGTTGCATCCGGTCCGTCTTCTGGTTTACGGCTTGACCTTGCCCCCGCCTTCTCTTCCCGAGGGAAAATGGCATGTGGGGGCTCGTAGCCGAATACAGCGGCGCGACCACGCCCGAATCTCACGGGCTTCCGATAACCGGTGCAAAGCGTGGGATGAAGATTAGGAGAACCCGCGGCGGGTGTCAATGGCGAACTCCGCAAATTGGTTTATCTCTGACCGGCGGTATAGTAAACTGGCACCGTGATGCGGAGGGTTGACCCATGACTTGGCGGCACAGGTTTACACGTTGCGCGGCGGCGGTTGAGGCCGGGGCCCGTCAGCACCGGCGGCAGCCGCTGCTGGCCGTGGCGTCGCTGTTCCTGGCCGGCATCGTGTGCGGATACCGGTGGGGCGCGTGGCCCGCGGCGGCCGTCGGCGCGGCGGTCTGCGGTTTGGTGCTGGCGGGGCGGCGGGGCGGGGCCGCCCCGAGAGCCTGCGTCGGGGCGGCTCTGGTTTTCCTGCTGGGCTGGTGCGATGCGGCCTGGAACGATGCGGGACGGCTGCGGGAGGCCGAACGGCTGAAAGCGGCGGGGCCGCGGCAGACCTTCGTGTGCCGCGTGGGCCCGGAGGTGGTGGTCACGCCGACGCGGGGCGCGGCGGCTAAATTCACCTTCCGTGCGGAGCAGCTCAGGAACGGCGAGGGGCGGAGGATGTTCCGCTATCTGCCGGTGACGGTGAACTGGTTCGGGGCTCGCCAATCGGGAGAGACGCTGGCGCCGCGGGCGGGCGAGGTCTGGCGGCTGACCGGGCGCGCGGCGGTGAAAAAGGGACGCGACGGTCGGCTGGCGCTGACGCTGAACACCGGCGAGGAGCGGGCCGCGAAGCTCACCGAGGCGGACCTCGGCGCGTGGCTCGTGCGCATCAGCCGCGCGCGCCGTCAGGCCGCGCGGCGGCTCGTCATCGGCATCGAGGACTGGGGGGTGGTGCCAGCCCTGAACCAGGCCATGATGCTGGGCTGCCGCAACGAAATCCCCCGCGACATGCGGCTCGTGTTTTCGAACTCGGGCACGATCCACGTGTTCGCGATTTCGGGGATGAACATCGCCCTGATCGCGGCGTTGCTCATCGTTCTGGTTGCGGCCCTGGGGGTGCCGCGTCCCTATTGGGTGCTGGTTGTGGGGCCGCTGCTGGTTTTCTACACGTTCGCGAGCGGATCGCAGCCGAGCGCCGTGCGCGCCTGCCTGATGGCGCTCATCTATTTCGCGGCGCCGCTGGTCGGCCGCAAGCCCGACGGCATCGCCGCGTTGTCCGGTACGGCGCTGCTCGTGTATGCCTATGCGCCGAGCCTGGTCTACAACATCGGGTGCACCTTGTCGTTCGCGGTGATGGGCGGGCTGGTGGTGTTCTGCCAGCCGTTTTGCGCGCTCGGACGCAGCCTCTGCCGGGTCGGGCTGCTGGAGCAGCGCGCGCGCCTGTACAAGCAGGCGGGCAGTCCGGCGGCGGAGCGTCGCGTGCGCTGGAGCATCGCCGTGCTCAGCGGGATCATCAACTCGGTCGCGGTCTCGCTGGCGGCATGGCTTGCGTCCTTGCCGCTGACCGCGTATTATTTCGCTCGTTTCACGCCGGGAGGCTTCTTCGCCAATCTGGTGATCGCGCCGTGCGCGTTTCTGGTCATGGTGGGCGGCTGCTTGGGGTTGGCCGCCAGCCTGGTGAGCGACTGGCTGGCGTCGAGCTTCAACCATGCGGCGGGGTTCTTCACGGTGATCATGATCCGGACGGCGGAGATCACCGTGGGTTTCGGCTGGGCCAATTTCCGCATCGCGCGGTGGGCCCCGTGGATGGTCTGGAGCTGGTTTCTCGTGCTGGCGGCGTGCGCGGTCTGGCTGCGTGTGCGGCGGCCGGCGGACGGACTGGCATGGCTTGACGGCGATTCTGCTTTAAGTTGAAGTTGACGAAAAAATGACGATTGCGAGCACGATTGAGATTAAGATGACGATTACGATTACGAAAGGTCCAGTCCCCTCGTAATCTTAATCGTAATCCGTTGAAGTTACGGACGAGGAAAGCAGGATGAGTTTATGAGTGATGTGGTACATGTGTCAGGCATCGGCGGCGTGGGCATGAGCGCGCTGGCGCAGGCGCTGCTGGATCAGGGGGCGCGCGTTTCGGGTTCGGACCGTCTGCTCGACACGGGGGACATGACCGAGACGCTTGCGTGTCTGGCGCGGCAGGGCGTCGCGCTCTGTCCGCAGGACGGATCGGGCGTGACGCCGCAGACCGCGCGGCTGGTGGTCAGCAGCGCGATCGAGGCGGACAATCCGGAGATGGTGCGGGCGCGGGCGTCGGGCGTGCCGGTGGTGCACCGCGCGGCCGAACTGGCGGACCTGACGCGGGGGCTGCGGCTGATCGCGGTGACGGGCACCTGCGGCAAGAGCACGGTGACGGCCATGCTGGGCTGCCTGCTGGAGGGCGCGGGCTTCGACCCCTTCGTGGTGAACGGCGCGGCGGTGGCGGGCTGGAGCGCGGGCGGCGCGCGCATCGGCTCGGTGCGCAAGGGCGCGGGGCCTTGGGCGGTGGTCGAGGCGGACGAGTCCGACAAGTCGCTGCTGGTGTTCGCCCCCGAGCACGCGATCATCACCAACGCGTCGGCGGATCATTTCGGGCTGGGCGAAACGCAGTCGCTCTTCGCGGCGTTCCGGGCGCGCGTGCCGGGCGTGGTGATTGACGGCCGGCAGGAGTCGGGACGGCCCGAGGGCCTCCGGCTGGAGGGCTGGAACGGCTTCTTCACCTTCGAGGGCGTCGAGTACGGCGTGCCGATGCCGGGCGAGCACAACGTGTACAACGCGTGGCACGCGGTGCGGATGGCGCGCGCGCTGGGCGCACCGCCGGACAAGCTGGCGGCGGCGCTGCGGGGGTTCGGCGGCGTGGAGCGCCGGCTGCAGCGGGTGGGGATGTGCGGCGGGGCCATGGTGGTCGACGACTACGCGCACAACCCGGAGAAGCTGGCGGCGGCCTGGACCACGCTGGCGGCGGCCTTCCCGGCGGGGGTCTGCGCGGCGTGGCGGCCCCACGGCTATGCGCCGTTGCGCAAGATGCTGGAGGGCCTGGTGCCGGTTTTCGCGCGCGTGTGCCGGCCGGTCGACACCCTGCTGCTGCTGCCCGTGTATGACGCGGGCGGCACGGCTGACCGGACGATCACGAGCGGGGTTTTGGCTTCCCAGCTGCGCGACAAAGGTGTTACAGTTAACCACATTCAGACTTTAGAAGAGGCTGAGTCGGTCATGCGGTCAAAGGCGGTTGCGGGCGGGGCGCTCGTGACGTTCGGCGCGCGTGACCCTGACTTGCCGCGGTTGGCGGCAAGGCTGGCGGGACGGAGTTGCGAATTCGGAAAGGGGTGCGTATGAAGCGGATCATCGGCGTGGCGTTGGTGTGCCTGGCGGCGGTTGGTGTGCAGGCGCAGTCGTGGGTGAAGAAGGATCAGGCACCGGAAAAGACCAAAGGGTTCACGGACAGTTTTGAGCAGGCGAAAAAGGAAGCCGCGGCCTTCAAGCAGCCGATCTTCGCGTTTTTCACCGGCAGCGACTGGTGTCCCTGGTGCATGAAGCTGCGCAGCGAGGTGATCGACACGAAGGCGTTTGAGAAGTTCGCGGCTGACAATCTGATCCTGTTCGAGGCTGATTTTCCTCACGACAAGAAGGTCTCCAGCGGGGTCAAGAAGCAGAATGCCGAGCTGAAGGCGAAGTACGGCGTGCGCGGCTTTCCGACGGTCGTCCTGGTGGACGCCGAAGGCAAGGAGCTGGGGACCACGGGATATGAAGAGGGCGGCGGCGAAGCCTATGTGAAGAGCCTGAAAGAGATGCTGGCGAAGGCCGGCGTCAAAACCGAGGACAAGCCGGAGGCCGCCAAGGCGCTCTCGCCCTTTGAGAAGATGAAGGCCGAACGGGCAGCGAAGGCAGCCCAACCGGCCGTGCCAGTCAAGTGATTTTTGGAGTGCGTGTGAGTATGGATTTTTCGTATCCGGTCGGTCGTGTGATTTTGGGCGAGACGCAGGCGGTGCGCGAGGCGTACGCGCGGTTCCACGCGCAGCCCGTGGATGTGGTGGACGTGTGTGAAGGCGACGCCGGCTATTCCCCGCGCCGCACCACGCTCGGCGGCGAGCGCTCGGTCACGGGGCCGGGCACCTTTCACGGGGGCGTGCACCGCACGCTGACCTTCAAGCCCTCGGACGCGTACGGGTGGTGGATCGACCGCACCGACCTGGCGGAGCAGCTCAAGACCCACGTGACGATCCGCAACGTGTGGACCTCGGCGCGCAACATCGTGCTGCGCAGCGGCAACCCGCACAACTACCTGCGCATGGTCGAGCACATCATCGCGCTGCGCCTGGGCATGGGCGTGGACGACGTGGTCATCAGCGTGAACGCCGGCGACCCGCCGCTCTTCGACCGCAGCAGCCTGGACCTGGTGGAGGCGATCGAGCAGGCCGGGATCGTCGAGCGCGACTTGCCCGCGCGCTACGTGACGGTCAAGGAGCCGGTGACCTTCGGCGGCGACCGCGGCGATTTCCTGACCTTCCTGCCGCCGGAGAACGGCGAGAAGAAGCTGCGGCTCGACTGCGCGATCGATTTCAACTCGGTCATCGGCCAGCAGCGCATCGTCTTCGACGTGACGCCCAAGAGCTTCCGGCACGGCGCCTTCGCGCGCACCAACGCCTCGTCCGCGCAGATGCGGATGGTGAAGATGTTCGGGTTCCTGATGGCCGACACGCGCAACCTCGGCTACACGCAGGACAACATCCTGATCCACGGCAAGAAGAAGTTCCACGGCGAGCCGCGCTTCGTGCAGGGCGGCAAGGCGCTGGAGCCGGTCTGGCACCGCGCCACGCTGGACCTGCTGGCGGCCATCGCGCTGATCGACACCGGCCGCTTCGTGGGACGCGTGGTCTCCTACCGCGCGGGCCACACGCTGGACGTGCGCGCCATGGGGCTGCTCTACCTGCACGATCTCCTGACGCCGGTGAAGTAAGATCGAGCGAACGTTGAACACTGAACGTCGAAGTGTTTCACTTCAGCGTTGGAGGTTCGATGTTCGATGTTGGACGTTGAGCGCTTGATTTTGCTTGGGGTACACCGCCAGCGTCCGCCGCGCCCGGAGAGCGCGGGCCACCGGGTGGCGCGGGCTCTCCGAGCACGACCCGTCGAGTCTCCGCCGCCTTGGTGGACGACACGGAGGTCGTCCCTCCACGCACGCAGACGCGTGCTTTTCTCGCATTCTGGAGGGTCGGGCTCCGTCCCGACCGTTCATGCTCGGCCTATTCAGCGCACCCCGATGTCGAAACACGATGCCGTAACGGTCACGACCTGCGCGGTCTCCTGACGCCGGTCAAGTTAGCTCGAACGAACGTTGAACACTGAACGCTGAACATCGAAGTGTTTCACTTCGGCGTTGGAGGTTCGATGTTGGACGTTGAGCGTTTGATTTATTGGGATTCGGGGCCAGCTTGGCTTTCAAGCCCAGGCCGCTGTTGGCGAGCGGTTTTTCAAGCTCCTTGTCGGTCATCTCGTTGAAAGCCCGGTTGAAATAGCCATGGACCGTGCCCTTCATGGTGGGGGTGTCCATAATCCTTTGTTCTGACTCACCAATTGCCTTCACCACGAAGGTACGCTGAGTAAGCATCTTCAACACGAAGACGCAAAGACACTAAGAACACGAAGTTTTTTCTTTGGGCTTCTTTGAGTCTTTGTGCCTTTGTGTTGGATATTGGGTTGGGGTTGCTCGCCCGGTTCCCCGAACCGTCTTCCGGTCACCGTGCCCAGTGCTCTGCGGACGCCTCGGGGAGGCGTCCCTACCGGGGTTGCGTTGCGGACGGCCCAGCGGTCCGTCCCTACCCCGCGTGCCCGGACGTCACGCGCCATCTGTTTTAACTTTCGCGTGTTTGCGTCTTTGCTGAAAAAATCCCCATTCTCATTTTGCCGATTGCCTATTGCCGATTGTCTTCCACCTTCGGTTTTCCGCTTTCTTCGCGCCTTTGTGTCTTCGTGTTTCCCGAACGTTGAACGCTTAACTCTGAACGTCGAAGTGCTTCACTTCGGTGTTGGACGTTCGATGTTGAACGGTTTGGGGGTCACGCGACGGGGTATAAAAAGGAAGGGCTGGCCCGCGTGAAGCGGGCCAGCCCTTTTTTTGGGTGCTAACCTTTTAGGATCAGAGCAGTTCGCACTTGCCGCCGGAGCAGGCCACGGTCTGCGTGACCGTGGTGAAGTCCTGCCGCTCGATCAGCTGCGTGTAGTCGACCGGCGCGTAGGTGCGGGTCAGGTCTTCCCACTGCTTGCAGGCGCTGACGCGCTTCAGGCAGCGGGTCATCTTGAGGGCGTCGTTGCCGAAGTAGTTCTTGGCGAACTTGTGGGCGCGGCGGACCCAGTCCTGCTTGGACTGGCGCACCACCTCGATGGCCTCGTAGACGCGCTTGGGATAGATCTTGGGCGTGAGGGTCTCCAGGTTCTCGCCGCGGCCGAGGACGCAGTCGCAGGCGGCCCAGAGGTTGTCGTCGAAGGCGTGCAGGCCGTCCACGATCAGCCCCGAGGCGAGCAGCGCGCCGACCCCGTAGGTCTGGACGACCTCGTCGGCGGTGAGCACTTCGCAGAAGGGCGCCTGCGGGTAGTCGAGGTCGCCGCCGTCGGGCAGCAGTGAGATGCCGGCGAAGGCGTGGCGGTGGTCGTAGATGAAGGCTTCGACCGCGTCCCACTCGCCGTCCTTGACGGAGATGGTGTTGGAGACGTTGTGGCTGAGCCACGGCTGGGCGCACAGCTCGGGGCGCTTGCCGGTGTCGATCCAGTTCTCCTTGGTCAGCTTCACCTTGTGCAGCAGCTCCACGGCGTCCACGTCGCGCTTGGTGAGCGAGTCGGGGCTGGCCTCCACGCAGAAGGTGAGCACCACGTCGGTGCCGTTGGGGTTCCAGACCGACTTCTCGACGGCCTTGGGGTTCTGCGCCTGGAAGAAGTCGACCAGCAGCTCGTCCTCGTTGGCCTGCGCGCGGCGCAGGTAGCGCTTGGCGTGGTGCGGGTGGATGCCCGAGGAGGTGCCCAGGATGCTGCTGGTGGTGCCGGCGGGCTTGACGCAGGTGGCGCGCGCGGCGAGGTTGACGCCGATGCGACCGGCCACCACCGCGTTGACCTCCAGAATGACCTTGGCCATGGCGCGCTGGAGCTCGGGGTTGAAGGAGACCGCGGGGTGCTCCATCATGCCGGTCATCGAGATGCCGAGCAGGGCCTCGCGCCGCGCGATGCGCGTGCTGGTCGCGCCGAGGTAGCCGAAGTCGGTGTAGTCGGCCTGCAGGGTGCCGAGGATCGCGGCGGCCTCGCAGGCGGCGCGGAACTTCTCGGGGTTGTCGACGAGGCCCATGTTGATTTCGCAGAGGTTGCAGAAGGCGAAGCCCGATTCGCCGTCGATCTGCGGGTAGAGGCCGATCTCGCCGCAGGGGTTGAAGGTCATGTCCACATGGTCGGTCCAGACGAAGCCGGGCTCGCCGAACTCCTTGACGGACTTCATGAGCTTGGCGAACTGCTCGCGCGTGGTCTGGTTGCGCAGCAGGATGGCGGAGTTGTTCGAGCGCGCGCGCTGCGGGTTGTCGGTGAACCAGTTGCCGGTCTTGGCGGTGGCCATCAGCTCGTCGTCCGGCGAGAAGAGGCAGATCGTGGCGCTGCGGCGCACGCCGCCGGAGAGCACGGCGTCGGAGGCGTGCATGAGGATGTCGTAGGCGTCGACCGAGCGCATGCGCGTGTGGCCCTCGGCGAGGCGCTGGTCGAGCAGCTTGCGGATCACGTCGAGGCTGCGGCGCAGCGGCTCGGGGCCGGGCGCGCGGCCCATGCCCGACGAGATGGGTCGGCCTTTGGGGCGGATGAGGGAGTAGTCGAAGGCCACGGTCTTGCCGGCGTACTGCGGGAACGGCTGGTCGGCGGTAAAGTAGGTGGAGAGCAGGGCGCCCAGGGCGTCCGCCCAGCCCTCGATGGTGTCGGGGATCACGAAGGTCTCGTTCGCCCCGGACGGCTTGCCGACGCCGGGGAGCTTGGCGATGTGGTGGGTCTGGACCGAGAAGCCCACGCCGCAGCCGCAGAGCAGCAGCCAGAGGGCCTCCTGGAAGAAGCGCGGGCGGTCGCAGTAGGAGGTGGTGCAGTTGTAGATGCGCGCGTGCTTGCGCAGGATCGGGTCGCCGCCGAACTGCATGGCACGCTGGCTGCCCAGCACCATGCGTTTCTTCATGGCCTGCTCGCAGACGGCCAGCAGGTCTTCGACGTCGATGCCCCGGGCGGCGAAGTGCCGGCGGTGCATGTCGATCACGCGCTCGACGGCCTCCTCGAAGGTTTCGCGGCGCATCTTTTCAGGCAGGTAACGGCTGTATTTGGAGGTGAAAACGTAGTTCTTCAGCGATTCGATGCTCATGGCAGGTCCTAAGGGAAAGAGGGGGATTCACACGTGTGTAAGAGGCGGGAGGCCGAGGGCGTCCCGTAAAAACAGTGTCTATATATAGTAGTTGCCTAGTGAGATGTCCACCATATTTTGTGGTTTTTTCATAAGTCCTTGATCCTCAAGGAAATCGGCAACGGACCTTTTTTGCTTCCGTTGCCGCGGGGCGGCGGGTATCATGCGGACATGCTTGAGAACGGAATACGGGTCAGGGGGCGGCTCGCGCCGAGCCCGACCGGCGCGCTGCATCTGGGGAACGCGCGCAGCTTCATGATCGCCTGGCTGAGCGTGCGCCGCCGGGCGGGTTCGCTGGTGCTGCGGATGGAGGATCTGGACCATCCCAAGAACAAGCCGGGCGCGGCGGCGGAGGCTCTGGCGGACCTGCGCTGGCTGGGGTTCGACTGGGACGAGGGGCCGGACGTCGGCGGCCCGCACGCGCCCTACACGCAGACCGCGCGCACGGCGCTGTACGCGGCGGCCCTGGAGCGGCTGCGGGCGCAGGGGCTCGCCTATCCCTGCGTCTGCACGCGGCGCGACGTGGAGGCGGGCCAGTCCGCGCCGCACGCGGAGGAGGGGCTCTATTATCCGGGCACCTGCCGCGGGCGCTTCGAGGACTTCGAGGCGGCGCGGCGCGCGCTGCCGGAGGGGCGGCTGCCCGCCTGGCGCTTCCGCGTGCCCGAAGGCGAGACGGTGCGTTTCGAGGACGGGTTCTGCGGCCCCTGCGCGCAGGAGGTCTCGGCGCACAGCGGCGATTTCGTCCTGGCGCGCGACGCGCGGGGCGCCGGCTACATGCTGGCGGTGGTGGTGGACGACGCGGCCATGGGCATCACGGAGGTGGTGCGCGGCGACGACCTGCTTTCGGCGACGCCGCGGCAGATGCTGCTGTACCGGGCCCTGGGGCTGAAGCCGCCGGCCTTCACGCACGTGCCGCTGGTGGTGAGCGAGGAGGGGCGGCGGCTGGCGAAGCGCCACGGCGACACGCGCATCAGCGCGCTGCGCGAGGCGGGGCTGCCGCCCGGGAAGATCATCGGGCTGCTGGCGTGGTGGTGCGGCTGGGCCGCGTGGGGCGAGTGTCTGACGCTGCGCGAGCTGCTGCCGCGCTTCGACCTGCGGACCCTGCCGCACGCGCCCGCGGTGCTCACGCGCCAGGTCAGGGAAGAGTTAGGGATTAGGATTTAGGAGTCAGGAGCTGGGAGTCGGGTTGCCAATTTCGACATTCAGAAATCGACATTCGTCAATTTGCGGTTGGCCCGTCGGCTGAACCGCAGAGTGCCGGTTGGCGAACCGCAGAGGTCCGAAGTCATACGAGGAGGTTGCGATGCACGATTATCAGGCGAGTGAGGCGAGGTACGAGAACATGCTCTACCGCAAATGCGGGAAGAGCGGCCTGAAGCTGTCGGCCGTGGGCCTGGGCCTGTGGCACGGCTTCGGGGCGGAGGAGACGCACGACGACTGCTTCCTGCGGGTGGCGGCGGCGTTCGACCTGGGGATCACGCATTTCGACCTGGCCGACAATTACGGGCCGCCGCCGGGGGCGGCGGAGACGGTCTTCGGCACGGTGCTCGGGCGGGAGTTCAAGGCGCACCGCGACGAGCTGGTGGTGGCGACCAAGGCGGGCCACGCGATGTGGCCCGGCCCCTATGGCGACTGGGGCAGCCGCAAGCATCTGCGGGCGGGGCTCGACCAGAGCCTGACGCGGTTGCGCCTCGATTACGTGGACATCTTCTACCACCACCGGCCCGATCCGGACACGCCGCTGGAGGAGACGATGTGCGCGCTGGCGGATCTGGTGGACCAGGGCAAGGCGCTCTACATCGGGCTCTCGAAATATCCCGCCAAGCTGCTGCGGCAGGCCGTGGCGCTGCTGGCGGAGATGCGCGTGCCGTGCGTGGTGCATCAGGTGCGCTACAACCTGCTGGAGCATGACGAGGTCGAGGCGGAGCAGATTCCCGCGGCGGACGGGGCGGGGCTCGGCACGGTGGTCTTCTCGCCTTTGGCGCAGGGGGTGCTGACCAACAAGTACGCGGAGGGTGTGCCGGAGGATTCGCGGGCGGCCAAGGGCAGCCCCTTCATCTCGCGCTATCTGCACGACGACGCCGTGACCTACGCGCGGCGTCTGCAGGTGCTGGCCCAGGCGCGCGGGCAGACTCCCGCGCAGACGGCCCTGGCCTGGGTGCTGCGCGACCCGCGCGTCACCTCGGCGGTGATCGGCGCGAGCCGACCCGCGCAGATCCGCGAGAACGTGGAGGCGCTGCAGAACCTGGCGTTCGACGCGGCCGAGCTGACGGCGCTGGGCTGAAGGGGGGCTGAGCGCCCCTCTCGTCAGTCGCCTTCGAAGAGCGAGGCGGGGAGCATGCAGGAGGCGAAAACGTGTCCCGCGTAGGGGGAGGTGTAGATGACGTTTTTGCGCCCGCGCATGTGCTTGAAGACCTCCAGCCACTGGCCGGTCAGCTCGATCTGGACCACGCCCGTGAGGCTGTCCACGGCGACGATCTGGAGATCTTTCGGGCTGTAGCGGATGCCGGTGCCCAGCGCCTTGGAGATGGCCTCCTTGGCGCACCAGAAGCGCAGCATCGCGATCGGGGCCTCGCCGGTTTTGGCGGCGAGCTCCAGCTCCTCGTGCGTGAAGACCCCCCGGGTGAAGTCCTCGCTGAGGTCGCGGCCGATGGCTTCGATGTCGATGCCGATGCGGGCGTTGACCGCGACGGCCGCCACGATCAGCTTCGAGGTGTGGGCGATCGACAGGTCGATGTTGGCGGCGGTGTGCTCGCGCCACGGGCCCAGCGGGTGGGGCTTGCCGGAGTCGTCGGCCCAGATCGGGATGTCGGCGGCGGTCCAGCGCGCCTGGTGAAATTTCTGCAGGAAGCGGCGCACCGACTCCTTGGCGGCGGCGCGGCCGAAGAGCCACTCCACGCGGCGGCTGGTCGCGCCCTGCATCTCCATCCACTCCTCGCGTTCGGCGGGCGCGAGCAGGACGTACGCGAGGGTCTTGAGCCAGATCTCCTGGTTGTTCTCGAAAAGCTTGAACGGCACGTCGGTCACCACGCAGGCGGCCACCGGCGAGGTCGGGTTGCCCAGCAAGGCCAGCGGCAGCTCCTGGGTGAGGAACTTCTCCGAGGGGTGCAGGATGAACTGGTGGTAATCGGTCGGCACGCGCTCGCAGAGCTCCTCCCAGCCCTTGAGGTGGATCAGCAGGTTGCCGTTCCCGTCGGAGATCTGGATGTCGACCGAATGGGAGCGCGGCGTGACCGAGGTCAGGCGCAGGTAGCCGCGCAGGCGCGCGCCTTCGGCGAAACTCGAGGCGTAGAAGATGATGCGGCGCGCGCGGAAAGGGATGGAGATGGCGCCGGCGAACTTCTCGTGCGAACGCCAGAGCGAGAAGCTTGAGACGATGCCGTCCATCAGCATCGGCCAGATGGAGAAGAGCGGGATGCGCGTGTAGCGGACGGCATCGGCGCGGCTGGGGACCTCGAGTTCGAAGTCGATGCCCTCCTCGCTCCACAGGTCGACGTGCTTGATGCAGTGCAGGCTGGCGCCGTGGAAAAGGCGGTCGGGATAGATGTCGTGCCCCGACCAGTTGACGGGACGCGGATTGGTGAGCGGCGGCGGCTGGATCGGATGGTTGACGGTGCCGGTCGTGGTGAGCAGGATCGTCGCCTCGATGATCGGCCAGGTGTAGGCGCTGTTGGGCGAGTCGTCGCGGAGCTGGACCTTGACGGCGGCGTACTGCGCGTCCGGCCAGGAGATGCGTTCGGCGCGGATGATGATGCGCACCGCTCCGCGCTCGAAGCCGACCCAGCGTTGGGAGCGCAGGTTGTCCACCTGCGCGACGCGGCGGCGGGGCACGAGTTTGCGGGCGGCTTCGGACATCATCTCCAGGCCGGTGATCAGCGAGAGGATGGTGAGCCCCTTGAGGTTCGGGTCCGCGTATGACAGCTGCGACGTGCCGAGGGCGTAGTCGCGCAGGAAGGGGTAATCCTCGAGCGTGACCACCTTGGCGATCTCCAGGACCAGGCCGGGCTGCTCATCGAGGATGTCCGCGCTGGCCAGCAGGGGGAAGTCCGCGCCGAAATCGATCCGGCGCTTGTCGCTGATGACCGGCAGCGCCTTCTTCGTCTGCTCCTGGGCCGTGCGGGCCGCCGAGAGCAGTTCGCCGGAGGGGGCGAAGAGCGTGATGGCCGGCAGCAGGGCCGAGAGCCGCAGCGTGTTCTCCGAGCGGACCGTGACGGACAGCGGCTTGTCGAGATCGAGCACCCGCTGGCGGCGCTGGCGGTGAAGCATGGAGAGGTCGAGCTGCACGCCCTGCGCGGCGAGCATGCCGAGGGCGTGGTGGAGCTGGACCAGCCCCGAACGGTGGATGCGGTTGACGGCGACGGCCTGGTGCGGCTGGCTTTTGAGGGTCTCGTCGATCGCGTTGGTCATGTTGCCGCGCGCGCCGAGCTCGATGAAGATGCGGAAGCCGTCCTCGTACATCTGCCGGATGGTGGCGTCGAACAGGATCGGCGAAGACCACTGGTCCGCCGTGAGGTTCAGGATGCTGCGGGGCTGCGACGGCAGGCGGGCGGCGGTGGCGCAGGAGTAGACCGGGATCTTGGGCACGTGCCGCACCCAGTGCGAGAGGAACTGCTTGATGGACGGCAGGGCCTTCGAGCACCAAGGGGTGTTGAAGGGCCGGTCCATGGGCACGGTCATGGTCTTGGCGCCGGCCTGATGGAAGGCCTCGGCCACCTCCTGTGCGATCTCGGGGGAGAGCGCGACGGACTGCTGGCGCGGGCTGTGGAAGAACGCGAGGGCCATGCGCCCGGGATAGCGCTCGAGCAGCGTGTCGATCAGGTCGCGCGGGGCGTCGATTACCGAGAGCATGGTGCAGACGGGCAGGTCCTCGCGGTCCACGAGGCGGTTGAGCATCTGGTACCCTTCGCGCATGAAGAGGATGCGCTTGTTGCGCGTGAGGTTCCCGTAGACGCCGGCCACATCGAGCGCCGCGAAATCGCCGCCGCTGAAGCCGACGAGCCCGCCGGGGTTGACGCCCATGCGCTCGAACAGGCGGTAGAGCGCGGTGTTGGCGGCGTGCACCGCGATGAACGACTCCGAGAAGGCGTGGGCGGCAAAGGCCTCCGAGTCATTGCGGTAGCAGGCCGCGGGGGGGAAGACGTAGTCGGAGGGCGAGAAGTCCTGGGTCTCTTCGGTCTGCAGCGCCTCTTCCAGCTCGTCGAACGCGCTGCGGCATTCGCCGAACACCAGGCAGAGGTCGCGCAGCATGTCGGGGTAGAACGAGACCGCGCCGGGAAAGAGGAATGCGATGCGCCCGCGGGGGCAGAGCCGGTCGCGGAAGAAGTAGGTGCCGCTCTTGTCGCGGATGCGGCCGGCGTTGTCGACGAGCTTCTTGTGGGCCAGCGTAAGGCGGTCGCGCAGGTCGGCGACCGTGGAGGCCACGACGGCGATGACCGAGGGCATCTGGCGGGCGGAGCGCGCGCAGGTGTAGGCGACGTCCTGCAGCAGCACGTCCGGCGCGTGCTCGAGAAAGTGGATCACGCGCTTGACCTCGTCGGCCAGCGCGGTGTCGTTGGCCGCGCCGATCAGGCACAGCTCGCTGTCGAACGGATCGTACAGATGGAGGTGGCCGCTCATGAATCCTCCGGGTACTCTTCGAGAATGGCGGCCGCGCAGGTGCCGGTGAAGTCGATGGCCGAGACGCAGGCGCGGCGGGGACTCTTTTTGGCGCCGCGGATCCAGGGGCGCGCGTCGGTCAGCAGGTAGATGGGGGATTTGGCCGACATGATCTTCAGGTGGGGCTTCTCCACCGGCGCGTTGGGCGCGAGCACCCGGTGGTGGATGGCGAGGGCGGCCTTGAGGATGCCGGCCGCGCCCGAGGCCCAGAGCGTGTGCCCGATGTTCCCCTTGACCGAGCCCACGCCGACGAGCGGCTGGCCGGGCTTGCGCTCCCCGTAGATCTCGTGGATGACCTGCAGCTCGGTCTGGTCGGAGTGCGGCACGCCCGAACCGTGCGCCTCGATGAGCTGGATCGAGCCGGGGGCGACCTCGGCGGCGTGCATGGCCCGGCTGATGGCACGCGTCAGGCGCTCCGGCGTCGGGATGCGCTGGTGCTGGTCGATCGAGGCCGCCGCGATCCCGGTGCTGCGCACGATGGCGTAGATGCGGTCACCCTGGCGCAGCGCGTCCTTGAGCCGCTTGAGCACGAACATCGCGCCGCCCTCGCCGGGCAGGGTCCCGTCCGCGTCGCGGCTGAAGGGCTGCAGCGTTTTGGCGCGCGAGAAGGTGATCGCCCCCGCGAGCCCCTGCAGGATCGCGCGGTTGAGCGGCGGCTGGACCGCGCCCGCCAGCGCGATGTCCGAGCGCCGCGAGAGCAGGTCGTCCATCGCGCCCTGCATGGCCTGGTGCGCGGAGGCGCCGCCCGCGTCCACGACGAACGCGGGCCCCGCGAAGCCGAGCAGGTGCGCGGTCCACGAGGAGACGACGCACCCCAGCGCGGAGATGAAGGCGTAGGGGTTGGGCTCGGGCAGCGAGGTGCTGAGCTGCGCGCGGACCTCCTCGATCTGCTCCGGCCCGGCGCCGGGGAAAAACTTCTGGATGATGTCGAGCGTCTGATCGATGAAGAAGGTGTGCTGCAGCCAGTTGATCGAGGCGGGGTTGAAGGGCGGCGCGTAGCCGAGGCGCAACGAGATGCGGTCGGTCGGCAGGCTGTTGATGGAGCTGCCGCTGTCGCGCAGCGCGTCGATGGCGAGCTGCACCGTGAAGAACACGTCCTGATTCTCGCCGGCGTTCAGCTTGCGCGGGAAATACTGGTCGGCGGGGTTGCAGGCGTAGAGGTCGTGGAGCTGCCCGCCATACGCGGGGCTGGGGCGGTCGAAGAGGTTTTTGCGCGGCGTCGCGCCGTCGCCCTGCGCGCCGCCGTTCAGGGGGCTGAACAGCGTCTTGCGCTGCATGATGTTCCGCCAGAAGGCCGCCAGGTTCGGCGACTCCGCAAAGCGGCAGGACATGCCGGTGATGACGATATCTTCGCGTGATGTTCGGGAGAGTGACATGCGGTCGGTTGGTCTGAAGGTTACTGCACGGAGGATTCGGACGGCGGGTAACAGTGCTCCGGTGCGGGAAAGCTGCCGGCCTGCACCTCGGACGCGTAGGCGCGGAATGCGTCGCGGACGGTCTCCGCCAGGGCGGCGTAGGGCTTCACGAACCTGGGCGGCTTGCCCGCGGAGAGCCCCAGCAGGTCGTGCATCACGAGGACCTGGCCGTCGCAGACCGGTCCCGCCCCGATGCCGATGACCGGCACGGGCGAGGCGGCCGTCACGGCGGCGGCGATGTCCGGCGGCACGCACTCGAGCACGATCGCGAAGGCGCCGGCCTGCGCCAGCGCCACGGCGTCGGCCACGAGCTGCTCGCCCGCCTCGCGGGTGCGGCCCTGCACCTTGAACCCGCCGAACACGTTGACCGACTGCGGCGTCAGGCCGATGTGGCCCAGGACCGGGATGCCGTTCTGCGTGAGCGTCCGGACGAGCTCGGCGCGGAAGGCGCCGCCCTCGATCTTCACCGCGTCCGCCCCGGCCTCCTGCAGGAAGCGGCCGGCGTTGCGCAGGGCCTCGGGAACGGAGATCTGATAGGTGAGGAAGGGCATGTCGGCGACCACCAGCGCGTCGGCGGTGCCGCGCACCACGGCGGCGGTGTGGTGCAGCATCTGCTCCAGGGTGACCGGCAGCGTCGAGGCGTATCCGAGAACCGCCATTCCGAGCGAATCGCCGACCAGCAGCAGCGGGATGCCGGCGGCATCGGCCAGGCGCGCGAACGCGGTGTCGTAAACCGTCACACACGGGATTCGGCAAACACCTTTCGAGGCCTTGATCTTGGCCACATTCCACAATTTCATGTTGCCCATTTTAGCACAATCCGTGCTATGGGCAACCTGCGAAAGCAGGTATTTGTCAGTGCCCGGCTCGTTCATCGCCGCGCTATTGTAGCGTGGGCTGGGCGAGTCCGCCCGCGAGCTGGGCTTCGCCGCCCGCTTTCTCGTACACCCCGTAGAACTGGCAGACCGAGTCCAGCCAGGTGACGATCCGGGCCATCTCGTCGGCGGTGAGCTTCACGTCGTGGTGGCCCTTCTGGAGCATGGCGTAGAGTTTGGAGGCGCGGGCGCCGAATTCGCCGGGCGTGGTGCGGTAGAACTTGGGCGAGTTCCAGTCGCTGTCCGACCCGTAGCTGGTGAAGCCGTAGGGCTCGGCGAGGCTCAGGTAGGAGGCGTAATAGCGGGTGCTCTTGTTCATCCAGCCCTTCACCGGCAACGCCTGCACCTCGCGGTCCAGACGCGGCGGCGATTTCTGTCCGGCCTGCGCGGCCTTGATCTTCTCCGCGTGGCAGGCGACGCAGCGCTGGTCCAGCACCGGCTGGACCAGCCGCGGGTAGCTGAAGGGGTTGGAGCCCTCGGGACCCGCGAGCGGGACAGACGGCGCGCGACGCATGGCCAGCGGCGTGGCCGCGGGCGCGCGTTCCGGCGCGCTCGACTTGGGCTCGTGGCAGCCCTGGCACGACATCCGCTCGCCCGGCATGAGGGCCGTGGCGGAACGCATGGACTGCACCGCGCAGCCGTTGGCGTCGAGCGCCTGGAAGAAGACCTCGACCCCGGCCGGCACGCGGAAATGCGCGCTGCCGTCCTTTTCCACCGGAACCGTGCCGAGCACCACGCGCGCGAGATTGATGGAGTCGAAGCCTTCGGGGAGCTGGAGTCCGATGTTGTGAGGCACCTCCGCCGAGGCCACGGAGAGCGGGTAGATCTGCCACACGCGCAGCGCCGTGATGACGGTTCCGTCGGGCCACGCCTGCTGGCTCTTGTAGATGTCCGCGACCGTCACGGTGGCCTCGCCGCGCGCGCCGGCCTCGAGCCGCTGGCGCTGCTCGGGGATCACCGGCGGCACGGGCGTCGCGCGCAGCGGCACGGGGCTCAGACACGCGATCGCGGGGTCGCGGTAGATCAGCTCCTTGTTGCCGAACTGGTCCAGCAGGTAAAGGCCGAAGACGTGCTTTTGCGCGACGCCTTTGACCTCGACCGGCTCGTAAGCGCACAGAAAATACTTCTCGCTCAGAGGCCAGGCTGTGCCGTAGGTCTGCGAGCCCTTCTGGCTTTCAGGAAACCCGGCGTCGGGGGTGAGCCGCTTGACCGGAGCCATGGCGTCGTCGTCGGCCACGCGCGGGTCGATCACGACCAGCGAGCCGAAGGCCTGTCCGTGGTGCGGCGCGGCCGTCGCGACGAGCCGGTGCGAGCCGGGGATGGCGCGGGTGTCGAGCTCCATGTCGGCGCGCTTGTAACGGAACGAGTAGTTGCCGTGGACCGGCCGCGGGTTGCGCCCGTCGGGCGTGGTGACCCACGGGTGGTGCGCCGTGCAGCCGTGGCGGTCGATGTAGTCCCAGCGCGTCCAGAGCAACATGCCGTCGTGCGTCACGGAGGGCGACCACTCGTTGGTCTCGTGGAAGCTCAGGCAGCGGATGTCCGAGCCGTCCGGCGCCAGATCGAAGAGCGTGAAGGTCGGACAGAAGCGTCCGCAGCGCAGGTAGCCGCCGCGCCGCTCGGAGATGAAGGCGAGGCGGCCCGCCGGGGTGAAGCAGGGCTGGAAATCGTTGAAGGTGCCGTCCGTGAGCTGCGTGAGCCGCGCCCCGTCCGCGCCGACGGAGAAGAGGTGGTAGCAGAAACCTTGTTCCCAGTGCCCGTCCTGCGCGTGGTTCATGTGGCTGATGTGGCGGCGCGAGCCGGTGCCTTCGACGTAGGCGAAGGCGATGGTTTTGCCGTCATACGAAACCGCGGGCGAGAGCAGCGAGCCGCCGTCCTTGCCTTGTGTGGCGCGCGTGCCGAACGTCAGCGGCTGGTCTTTCATGCGGCCGTTGACGACGCGCGCGTCAGCCACGACGTCGCGCAACGCGGGCTTTGCGCCGAAGGGGTCGGAGAGCGCGAACAGCCCGCCGCCGGAGCGCTGCTGCTGGCCGTAGAACTGGTCGCAGCAGTGCTCCATCACGCCGCGCACCTCGCGCTTGACAAACAGCAGCTCGCTGAAGTCGAGCAGGGGATTGGCGAAGGCCACCCGGCGGCGCAGGGGGAGCAGGCGGTCAAAGAGGCCGCGGCGCGCGGCAACATTTTCGGGTGCGGCGGAGGCCGCCTCGGTGCGGAGGACTTCGAGCTCGCGCTGTTCGGCATCGAGCGCGCGCGCGCCGGGCAGGGTGCGCACGTCGGCCAGCAGCGCGGCGGTGCGGCGCAACAGGATGTCAAGCGGATCACGGTCGGCACCGGTGACCAGCGCGTCGGCGCAGTAGGCCTCCGGCGCGAAGCCCGCGAACCGCGGCCGCTGCGTCAGGTCATAAGACAGGAAGGCCCACTGGCGGTCGGACTCGCCTGTCGGATAGGCCGCGCCCGGCGCGGTCGGCGTGAGCCACTCGGATGCGCCGTACGCCGAGGCGCACAGCCAGGCCACGCCCAGCACGGTCACTCGCAATCTCAGTTTCATAGCCTGGGCTCCTGTGCCCCGCGCATCCTTGCGCAGGGCGGGGCTGGTCTCCACTTCAAAGTTTCGAATTTAATGTGGGGATCAAGTATGCCCTATCCCGATACGAAAGAAAATCCCTCTTCCGATTTTTTAGTCAAAAGTTCAGCCGGCGGGCACAGGCGTGCTCATGGCGGTTGGGGTCCGTTTATCGGGGTGGTCAGTCGGACGGGTCAGCTATATAATTTGCATGGGAGCGAGAAGCCATGCGACCGCGGGCGCTGATTTTTGATGATGATCCGCTGATCCGTCAAATGCTTTGGCTGGTGTTTGACCGGCGGGGATACGAGGTCTTTTCTTTTCCGGACCCCGGCCTCTGTCCGCAGCATTTGAGATGCCGGTGCGCGTGCGCGTCGGATACGGCCTGCGCCGACATCATCATCTCCGACCTCGACATGCCCCGCGTGAAGGGACTCGACTTTGTCGAAGAGCCGCGCGGCAAAGGCTGCCATTGCCGAAACATCGCCCTGATGTCCGCAGCCTGGTCCGCGCACGACGCGGTCCGCGCCCGCGGTCTCGGCTGCAAGCTTTTCACCAAGCCCTTCCCTCCCAGCGACATCCTGGAGTGGCTGGCGCAGGTGGAGGGCGCGCTTGACCCGGGGCGGAAACTGCAGGACTGGGAGGCGTTAAGAAGCGCGCCCGCGTCTTGAGGCGCGCCCGCTGAGCGCTTGACTTCAGGTATGGACTAGCGGGCGTCCAGTCCCTCGCGGAGTTCGCGGATCTTGACGGCGACGAGCGCGGGGATGTCCGAGCCGGCGGGCGCCTGCGCGATGACCCGCACGAGGGCGGAGCCGACGACCAGCCCGTCCGCCACGGGCGCGAGCGCGCGTGCGTCCGCGCCGGTGCTGATGCCGAACCCGAGACACACGGGATGGGGGCAGACCGCCTTGACCGCCGCCGCGTGCTTCGCCACATCGGCGTAATCGAGCCCGCCCGTTCCGGTGACGCCCAGGCGCGTGATCAGGTAGAGGAACCCGCCCGCGCCGTCCGCCAGCATGCGGATGCGGTCGGGTTTCGTGGTGGGGGCCGCGAGGCGGATCAGGTGGATCTCTTTGCCCGCGAGCGCGGCGGTGAGCGGTCCCGCCTCTTCCGGAGGCAGGTCCACGACCAGCAGGCCGTCCACGCCCGCCTCCTGGACCTCTTTCGCGACCCGCTCCAGGCCGTACTTGAAGAGCGGGTTGTAGTAGCTGAAGAGCACGATGGGGGTCGACACCGTCTTGCGCAGCTCGGCCGCGAGGCGGATGCTCTTCGACAGCGACATGCCCGCTTTCAGCGCGCGGTCCGAGGCCACCTGGATGACCGGCCCGTCGCAGGTGGGATCGGAGAAGGGCACGCCCAGCTCGATCACGTCCACGCCCGAGTCGCAGGCCGTGCGCAGGATCTGCAGGCTGGTGTCGAAGTCCGGATCGCCGGCCGTGAGGTAGGCGACGAGCGCCTTGCGGTTCGCGGCGGCGAGAGTCTGGAAGGTTTGGTCGATGCGGTTCATAGGATAAGGAGGAGTTAGGATTTAGGAGTGAGGAGTTGAGATTCGGGACCAGGCAGGATGCAGGCGATAGGTTTAGCGGGTTTCGAAACTCCTAAATCCTAACTCCTAAATCCTAAATGGGCCTCACAGGTTGTTGGCCTTCATGTAGGCGGTGATGTGGTCGAGGTCCTTGTCGCCGCGGCCGGAGATGCAGACGAGGATCGCCTGGTCCCTCGGCCGTTTGGCCGCCTCTTTGAGGGCCGCGGCCAGCGCGTGCGAGCTTTCCAGCGCGGGGATGATGCCTTCGAACTTGCAGAGCAGCTTGAAGGCCTCGACCGCCTCGCGGTCGGTGACGCCTTCGTAGCGCACGCGGCCGAGGTCGTGCAGCAGGGCGTGCTCCGGGCCGACGCCCGGGTAGTCCAGGCCGGCCGAGATCGACCAGGCCTCTTGGATCTGGCCCTCGTCGTTCTGCAGCAGGTAGGTCATGGCGCCGTGCAGCGCGCCGGGCGAGCCGCCGCTGATCGATGCGGCGTGGTGCGGGGTGTCGAGCCCTTCGCCCGCGGCCTCCGCGCCGAGCATGGCGCACGGGTCGTCGAGGAAGGGATAGAAGAGGCCCATGGCGTTGCTGCCGCCGCCCACGCAGGCGACCAGGAGGTCGGGCAGGCGGCCGACCTGTTCCAGCATCTGCCGCCGCGCCTCGTCGCCGATGACGCGCTGGAGGTCGCGCACCATGACGGGATAGGGGTGCGGGCCGGAGACCGTGCCGATGATGTAGAAGGTGTTCTCGACCTCGGAGACCCAGTAGCGCAGGGCCTCGTTCATGGCGTCCTTGAGCGTGCTGGTGCCGGAGGTGACGGGCACGACCTCCGCGCCGAGGAGCCGCATGCGCAGGACGTTGGGCGCCTGGCGGCGCACGTCCTCCGCGCCCATGAAGACTTTGCACGACATGCCGAAGCGGGCCGCGATCGTGGCGGTGGCCACGCCGTGCTGGCCCGCGCCGGTCTCGGCGATCACGCTTTTCTTGCCCATGCGGCGGGCGAGCAGGCCCTGGCCCACGACGTTGTTGATCTTGTGCGCGCCGGTGTGGGCGCAGTCCTCGCGCTTGAGGTAGATGCGCGCGCCGCCGATGTGGTTCGAGAGGCGCTCGGCGAAATCGAGGGGCGTGGGGCGTCCCGCGTAGTTGGCCAGCATGGAGCGGAACTCGCCCATGAAGGCGGGGTCGGCCTTCGCCTCGTTCCACGCGGTCTCGAGATCCATCAGGGAGGACATCAGGGTCTCGCCGACGAAGCGTCCGCCGTAGAAGCCGAAATGGCCGTTCTTGTCTGGGTATTGGCCTTGGAGAGGGTGTGTTTTCATAAGTGTGTCATGTGTTGGCAAGGGCATCAGGTGCGCGGGTGGCCCGCATGGGAGGTGTAGCGCTCGCCGAGCACAACCCTGTAGCGGTCGTGGGCCTCGCGCAAGAGCTGCTCGGTGGTGTCCCAGTCGATGCAGGCGTCGGTGACCGAGAGTCCGGGGCGGAGCTCCTTCGGATCTTTCGGCATGGGCTGAGAGCCCCACTCGAGGTGGCTTTCGAGCATGAAGCCGCGGATGGAGCGGTTGCCCTGCTCGAGCTGCGCCAGGATGTCCTTGAGGACCATGCCCTGGCGCTCCGGCTGCTTGTCGGAGTTGCCGTGGCTGCAATCCACGATGATCTGGACGGGCAGGCGGGCGGTCCGCAGCGCCTCCTCGCAGAAGGCGATGCTGGCGGCGTCATAATTCGGGCGCTTGCCGCCGCGCAGCACGATGTGCGGATAGGGGTTGCCGGTGGTGCTGAAAATCGCGGGCAGACCGTCTTCGGTCACCCCCAGGAAGTGGTGGGGACCCATGGCCGAGCGGATGCCGTTGATGGCCGCCGAGAGCGAGCCGTCCGTGGCGTTCTTGAAGCCGACGGGGGTGGAGATGCCGCTGGCGATCTCGCGGTGGGTCTGCGCCTCGGCCGTTCGCGCGCCGATCACCGACCAGGAGATGAGGTCGCCGATATACTGCGGCATGAGCGTGTCGAGCACCTCCGTGGCGGCGGGCAGGCCGATCTCGGCGACCCGCACCAGGAAGTGGCGCGCCATGCGGATGCCCTCCTCGACGTGGAAGGTGTCGTTCATGTAGGGGTCGTTGATGAGACCCTTCCAGCCGAGCACGGAGCGCGGCTTCTCAAAATACACGCGCATGACCACGCAGATCGTGTCACTGATCTCGTCGCTCAGCTTTTTCAGGCGCAGCGCATACTCCTCGGCGGCTTCGAGGTTGTGGATCGAACACGGGCCGACGACGGCGAGCAGCCGGTGGTCTTCGTCGTCCAGGATGTGCTCGATGGTTTCGCGGCCTTTGGCCACCGTGTTCAAGGAGGCCGAGGTCTGCGGGACGGCGGTCTGCATCTCGCGCGGCGTGGCCAGCAGGACGACCGATTCGATGTTGACGTTCTCTAGTCTGACGCGGCTCATAGGGTCCTTTCGGAAATCAGGGTGTTGTGGCTGGGGGCTGCCGGGCCTTTAGGAGGAACCGGACAGCCCGCCCTTCCAAAACGGGTTTTTGTCAATCGCTTCAAGGTGCCGGGCGCTTTGCAGGAGCTCCAGAACGGCGGCGTGATTCTTGACGCCCGGCGCGGTTTCGACGCCGGAGCTGACGTCACAGGCAACGGCACGGGAGAGGCGGACGGCCTCCAAAAGGTTTTCAGGGGTCAGCCCGCCCGCCAGGGCGAACGGACGCGCCGCGGCCAGCGGCGCGGCGTCGGCCCAGTTCCACGCGGCGCCGTTGCCGCCGGGAAGCGTGCCACGGCCGCATTCTACCAGAATTCCCGCGGATGCGGGCAATCGGCGCGCGGCCTCCACCAGTTCGGCTCCCGTGACCTTCAGCACCTTGATGACGTGGAAGCCCGCGCGTTGGGCGGCCTCGATGTCGGACAGCGGTTCGCTCCCGTGCAGCTGCACGGTGTCGAGCCCGGCCTCGCGGGCGGCGGCGATCAGCTCGTCGGCGGGCATGTCGACGAACACCCCGACGCGGGACACGCGGGCGGGAAGCCCCTCGAACAGGGCGCGGGCCTGGCAGGGCGTCACGTAACGCGGACTCTTCTTGAAAAAAACCGCGCCCAGCGCGCCCGCGCCGGCCTCGGCGCAGAAGCGGGCGGTTTCGCGTGTGGTGACGCCGCAGATTTTAAGGTTGGGGAAGAACATGAAGAAAGGAGGATTTAGGATTTAGGAGTTAGGAGTTGAGGAGTTGGGGAGAGGGGGACGGGAAGCGAGACCCATTCGCGGAGGGTGGCGGCGGGGTCGGCCTGACGCACGAGCGCCTCGCCGACGAGGAGCCGCCGGATGCCGCCGCCCAGGGTCTGCCGGATGTCGTCGGTCGTGCGGATGCCGCTGAGGGCGACCACCACGGTGTCAGGCCGCAGGTGCGCGGCGAGGCGCGACGCGTGGGTGACGTCGGTCTGGAAGCGGGCGAGGTCGCGGTTGTTGATGCCGACCAGCGTCGCGCCCAGCGTGCGGGCGCGGGCGGCGTCCCGCTCGTCGAAGATCTCGGTCAGCACGTCGAGGCCGAGGTCGCGGGCCAAACCGTAAAGGGCGTGCAGGCGCTCGTCGTCGAGGATGCGCACGATCAGCAGCATCGCGTCCGCACCCATGGCGGCCGTCTCATAGACCTGGTAGGGGTCGATGATGAAGTCCTTGCGCAGCACCGGAACCGTGACGGCGGCGCGGGCGTGCTGCAAGTCAGCGGCCGAACCTTTGAAATAGGCGGGCTCGGTGAGGACGGAAAGCGCGGCCGCGCCGCCGTCGGCGTAGGCCCGCGCGGTGGCGGCCGGGTCGAGGTCGGGGCGGATGTCGCCGAGCGAGGGCGAGGCGCGCTTGATCTCCGCGATGACGCGCACGCCGGGCCGGTCGAGCGCCGCGGCAAACCCGCGGGTTTCGCGGGGCGCGGCGGCCAGCTTTTCGAGCCGGGCCAGCGGCACGAGCGCCTGGGAGCAGGCGATTTCCGCGCGTTTGGCTTCAAGGATGGCGTTGAGGAAGGACATTTTTAGCCAGGATTACTGGATTAACGGGATTGAGGGTGATGTTGTGACCCGAGATGACAGGATGCGGCAGAGGGAGTGCAGAGTCGACGTCTGCGCTTGAATTGAAGACTGTCGGTACCGAAATTCAACAAAAGCCCGTTATCGATCCCTGTTGCGGTGAGATAATTGACAAGCTGGATACTGTGCCGGTCATGCAACGTCTGGCAGGCTTTGAACTCGACGATGACACGTTTATCAACGAGTAGGTCTGACACAAAATCGCCCACGGGATGGCCTTTATAAGTCGCCTGAATGGGAGTTTGTCGTTCACATGTGTAGCCATGCAGTTCTAATTCAATGGCGAGTGCCTTTTCGTAGACAGATTCCAGAAAACCAGGGCCGAGTATCTTGTGGACTTCCATCGCGCAGCCTATAATTGCGCCTGTCAGTGTTTCGATATCGATTTCCGTTTGCATCCTTCAATCCTTTTAATCCAGTAATCCTGGCCAAGAATCATTGACGTGAAAATTCGATCAGGCGTTCGAGTTTGTCGTAGGCGGCGCCGGAGTCGATGGACTCGGCGGACTTGCGGAGCCCTTCCGCCAGGTCGGCCACCAGGTTCGCGGCGAGCAGGGAGGCCGCGGCGTTGATGAGCACGATGTCGCGCTTGGGGCCGTAGAGCCCGCCCTTGAGGATGGTGCGCGTGATCAGGGCGTTGTCGGACGGGTTGCCGCCCTCGAGATCGGCGGCCGAGCAGGGGACCTCGAAGAAGGCGGAGGGGTCGATGTCGTAGGTTTTGATCTTGCCGTCTTTGAGCTCCGAGCAGCGCGTGGTCGTGGTGAGCGTGATCTCGTCCATGCCGTCATGGCCGTGGACGACCAGCACGCGGCGCGAGCCGAGCTTCTTCAGCACCTCGGCGAACGTTTCGGTCAGCTCGGGCGCGAAGACGCCGATGAGCTGGCAGGGCGCGCCGGCGGGGTTGGTGAGCGGGCCGAGCAGGTTGAAGAGGGTGCGCACGCCCAGCTGCTTGCGAACCGGGCCCGCGTAGCGCATGGCCTTGTGGAACGCGGGCGCGAAAAGGAAGGTGATGCCGAGCTCGTTGAGCGCCTGCTCCATGATCTCGGGTTCGGCGGCGAGGTTGAGCCCCAGCTGCTCGAGGCAGTCCGCGCTGCCGCTTTTGCCCGAGCTGGCACGGTTGCCGTGCTTGGCGACGACGGCGCCCGCGCCGGCCGCCACGAAGGCCACGGTGGTGGAGATGTTGAAGGTCATGCCGCCGTCGCCGCCGGTGCCGACGGTGTCGAGCGTGTTGGCGCTGAGCGACTGCACGCGCGTGGCGGCGGCGCGCATGGCCCGCGCCCCTGCGGCGATCTCGTCGATGGTCTCGCCCTTGGACGCGAGCGTGGCGAGGAACGCGCCGATCTGGCCTTCCGTGAGCTCGCCCGCCAGGATCGCGGTGACGGCCTCGAAGGCCTCGGACTCGGTGAGGTCTTGGCGGGCGATAAGCTTTTTGAGCAGGGACGTGCAGTTCATACGGCTTCCTAGACGTTGGCGAGTTTGAGGAAGTTGCGCAGGATCCGTTTGCCGACCGGCGTCATGATGGACTCGGGATGGAACTGGATCCCCGAGAGGTTGAACTCCTTGTGGCGGAGCCCCATGATCTCGCCGTCCTCCGACTCGGCGGTGACGGTGAGGCACGCGGGGAGCGTGGCGCGGTCGACCACGAGCGAGTGGTAGCGCATGGCTTTGAAGGGCCGGTCGCCGAGGCCCTTGAAAATGCCCTCGCCGTCGCTCGTGATCTCCGAGGTCTTGCCGTGCATGAGCTTTTTCGCGTAGGTGATCGTGCCGCCGAAGGTCAGCCCCATGGCCTGGTGGCCGAGGCAGACGCCGAGCATGGGGATCTGGCCGGCGAAGGCGCGGATCGCGTCGCAGGAGACGCCCGCGTTCTCGGGGCGCCCGGGGCCGGGGGAGATCACGATGGCGGCGGGGGCCATGGCCGCGATCTGCTCCACCGTGATGGCGTCGTTGCGGTAGACGACCACCTCGGGCGTCATTTCGCGCAGGTACTGCACGAGGTTGTAGGTGAAGGAGTCGTAGTTGTCGATCATTAAAATCATGGCGAATCTCCAGTTCTTTTGCGCGGACGACACGGAGGCCGTCCCTCCGACGGGGACAACGGGGGGTCGGGCTCCGTCCCGACCGCGCGGGTTAGGCGCGCTTGAGCTTGGCTTCCTTTTCTTGGACCAGCTTGAGCAGCTCGATGGAGCGGGCCATGGCGCCCGCCTTGCTGACGGTCTCGCGGAACTCGTACTCGGGGTCGGAGTCGGCGACGATCCCCGCGCCCGCGCGGATGGTGAGGCGCCCGTGCTCCACGATCGCCGTGCGGATGCAGATGGCGAAATCCATGTTGCCGTCGAACGAGATGTAGCCGACCGCGCCCCCGTAAGGCCCGCGCGGGTCGTCCTCCAGCTCCGCGATGATCTCCATGGCGCGGATCTTGGGCGCGCCGCTGAGCGTGCCCGCGGGGAAGGAGGACTTGAAGAGGTCGAACGCGTCGTACTGCGGCTCGATGTCGGCGGTGATGTTCGAGACGAGGTGCATGACGTGCGAGTAGCGCTCGACGATCATGAGGTCGGTGACCTGCACGGTGCCGGGCAGGGAGACGCGGCCGAGTTCGTTGCGGCCGAGGTCGACCAGCATGAGGTGCTCGGCGCGCTCCTTCTCGTCCTGCAGCATGGAGTCGGCGTTCTTGCGGTCCTCCTGCTCGGTCTTGCCGCGCGGGCGCGTGCCGGCGATGGGGCGCAGGCAGGCGGTGCGGTTGTCGAGGCGGATCATGGTTTCCGGCGAGGAGCCGATCAGCGTGCACCCCTGCGATTTGAGGAAGAAGAGGTAGGGCGAGGGGTTGACGTAGCGCTGGGCGCGGTAGAGGCTGACGAGATCGTCCGGCGCGGGTCCGACAAAGCTCTGCGAGACCACGCACTGGATGACGTCGCCCTCGTAGATGTGCTTCTTGACCGTCTCCACCATGCCCTTGAAATAGTCGGGCGCGTGGACGGGCTCGGGCATCTTGACGGTGCGCTTGTTGAGGTGCATGGCGACGTCGGCGGGTTTCGCCAGCGTGTCCAGCAGCTCCTGCACGCGGCTGACGGCGGCGTCGTAGAGCTTGTCCGGTTCGTCGTCGTCTTTGAAGGCGAGGGCCAGCACCGCGAGCGTGTGCGAGATGTTGTCGAAAATGAGCAGGGTGTCGGGAATGATGAACTCGGCCATCGGGCGCTCGGACGGCAGCTTGTTGGGCACGCGCGGCTCGAAGAAGTGGATCATCTCGTAGGCGAAGTAGCCCACGAGGCCGCCGCAGAAGCGCGGCAGGCCGGGCAGCTCGGCGATCGTGAAGGGCTTCATCAGGTCGCGCAGCACGGCGAGCGGGTCCTGGTCGTGCTGGATGCGCGTCTCGCTGATGCCCTGGCGGACCACCACGTCATTGCGGTAGACGGTGATGTTGGCGCGGGCGGAAACCCCCATGAAGCTGTACCGGCCCCAGCGCTCGCCGCCCTCGGCGCTCTCGAGCAGAAAGACGTTGGGGTTGTCGTGGGCGAAGCGCGCCAGCACCGAGACCGGCGTTTCGGTGTCGGCCAGGATTTTGGCGCCGACCGGCACGACCGTGCTGGTCTTCAGCAGGTCGCGGAACTGATCGCGTGAGGGGAAGGTGTCGAGTAGCATGGTCGTCTCCTGTTCAGCTGAAAGGGTCGGGAAGGTAAAACAAAAACGGAAACCGGGTTCGCTTGAAGCCGCCGGTTTCCGTTTGCCTGAGTTCGTTCTTCTGGGCGCACACCACCGTCAACGGCTTCGCGAATAGCGATTCCGCCACCACCAGTCCTGCTTGTCGTGCGTGTGTTGCATGCGCCTTGAACCTTTGCGACACCCGGCATTGCGTCTGATACCGTCTGTCTGGTGTTTCTTTATATAGAAACAGCCGGCCGAAGTCAACCGGAAAAAGGGCCACGCTAGAAAAAAGATTCCGTCGCGCGCTGTAAAAAGGCATGGCGGCCTCACGGGCGGTGTTTGGCGAGCAGGTCGTGGACCTGGATCTTACGCGAGATGGGGATGATCCAGGACTCGTACAGGCGGGAGATTTTTTGGGGAAGGCCGGCGGAGGCGTGCTGCTCGCGGGTCATGTCGAGGATGCGCTTGATCACTTCGGCTTCGACGGCGTGGTTCGTGATGGCCTCCTCCATCTGCGCGGGGTCGCGGTTCTGGAGCGGGACGCGCAGGGACTCGGGGATCTCTTCCAGCTTGAGCGAGGCCACGTGCACCGAGAGGTTCAGGCGCTGCACGAGGGCGTTCATGCAGTTGGCGTCGGCGGCGATGCACTTGCGGCGGTCCTCGTCCGCGCCGGGTTCGCACAGGGCGGGCAGGAGCGTGTTGACGTAGAGCGGACGCAGGATGTGGGCGCGCCCGGCGATGGTGGAGGCCGCGCCGAACAGCGTGGCGGTTTCGGTGATCGACAGCGGCCGCTTGAGCTCGTTGTACATCTCCTCGTTCACTTTGAAGAGCGAGCGTCCGCAGAACGCCTTGACGAGCGTCTCATCCAGCGAGGCGATGATATTCCTGAGTTGCGCAAGTTTGTTCATGAGAATGACGGAAGGTTGTAAGGACGGAGCACGGGAAAGACCGAACGGCGGACCGGGGTGGCCATGCGTTAACAGCGCCCATTATAGCAACATTTCCAGATTCCACTATTCCATTGTTCCACTTTTCAGGTGACCGGGTAGGTGCCGATTTTGCGGCCGGATTCCGAGAGGGCGAGGACGAGGCGCCACGCGGCCTCGGCGGCCGGGCTGTGCCAGTCGGTGACCGCCTCGATGAAGAAGCCGTATTCCCACGGGCGTCCCGGCAGCGGCCGGCTCTGGATGAAGGTGAGGTTCAGGCCGGCGGCGTCGAAGGGGGCCAGCGCGTGCAGCAGCGCGCCGGGCCGGTTGCCGATCACGAGGTGGATCAGCGACCGGAACTCGCGCGGCCGGCCCGCCAGCTGGGGCGGCAGGCGGCCGGCGGTGACCACGAAGAAGCGCGTGACGTTCTCGTCACTGTCCTGAAGGTCTTTCTTCAGCACGGCGAGCCCGTGGATGCGCGCGGCGGCGGCCGAGGCCAGCGCGGCGCTGCCCGGCTCCTGCGCGGCGCGGCGCGCGGCGGCGGCCGTGCTCGATTCGGGCAGCAGCTCGGCGTGCGGCAGCCACTTGCGCAGCGAGGCGCGGCACTGCCCCAAGGCCTGGGGATGGCTGTAGACGCGCTGGACGGAGGCGAGCGTTTTCAGGCCCGCCTGCGCCAGCAGGTGGTGGCGGATCGGGATGGAAAAGCTTTCCGTGATCCGCACCGCCGGATAGGTGGCGAGCTGGTCGAGGGTCTGCGTGACCGGGCCCTCGCTCGAGTTCTCGACCGGCACGATGGCCAGCGGCCGGGGGCGGGCGCGCGGGTCGCACAGCCGCTCGAACACGTCGTAATGCGAGAGCCCGGGCAGCAGCTTCGCGCCCTCGCCGAAGCGCTGCAGCGCGGCTTCGTGCGAGTGCGTGCCTTCCGGGCCGAGGTAGAGGATAGGGGGCATAAGAAAGGAGGAGTTAGAAGTTAGGAGTTGGGAGTTGAGAGTAGAGATCAGGAGGCGCTTTCACGCTTGCGCTGCTCGCGGGCGAGCGCGATCCAGGGCTCGAGGTCCTTGAGGAACTCGCCGAACTTCGAGGACTCGAGCTGCTGGGCCGCGTCGCTGAAGGCGTTGACCGGGTCTGGGTGCGCCTCCACAATCAGGCCGTCGGCGCCCGCGCCCAGGGCGGCGCGGGAGAGGGTGGGCACCAGTTTGCGCGCGCCCACCGCGTGGCTCGGGTCGACGATGACCGGCAGGTGCGAGAGCTGCCGGGCCAAGGCCACGGCGCCGAGGTCCAGCACATTGCGCGTGGCGGGGTCGAACGAGCGGATGCCGCGTTCGCACAGCACGACCTGCGGGCAGCCGTTGACCACGAGGTACTCGGCGGCGGTGAGCCACTCTTCGACCGTGCTGGCCATGCCGCGCTTGAGCAGCACGGGCTTGCCGGCGTGGGCGAGGTGCTCCAAGAGGTCGAAGTTCTGGGCGTTGCGCGCGCCGATCTGGAACATGTCGACCACGTCGCGCAGGATCTCGATCTGGGCGGGGCCCGGGATCTCGGAGACCATGGCGACATCGAACTCGGCCTTGACCTCGCGCATGATCTTCACGCCGTCGAGCTTAAGGCCCTGGAAGTCGTAGGGCGAGGTGCGGGGCTTGAACGGCATGGCGCGGACGATCTTGATGCCGCAGGCCACGAGGTCGCTGACCGCGGTGCGGAACTGGTCGTAGCTCTCGATCGCGCAGGGGCCGGCGATGACCGCGATGTTGCCGCCGCCGATGAGCGTGCCCTTGACGTTCACGACCGAATCGGCGGGGTGGTACTGGCGCGAGACCAGCTTGAATTTTTTTTGGACGGGGAAGACCGATTCGACGGCGGGCAGGTTGCGCAGGACCTCGAGCGAGCGGTTGCTGAGTTCGTCGCCGATGCAGGCGATGACCGTCTGCTCGACGCCGCGGATGATGCGGGGCTGGTAGCGCAGGGAGCAGACCAGATCGCTGACCGTGGCGATGTCGGTTTCCGAGGCGTGGCGTTTGAGTACGATGATCATGTGTTTCGCTTTCGTTGAGTTGAGGGGTGATAAAACAAAAAAAACCGCGCGTCCCTTGCCGGACACGCGGTTCATTTCAAAGTCTTTCCCAGTTTACCAAAGCCTACTGGGCCGACCCGAACCGTGTGTCCGGCGACCTAAAGTAGCTAAAGTAAAAGTATGTGCGCTTGCCATTCATATGCGAACAGGGCGTATTAAAGCCTGTTCATTGGCAGAAGTCAAGGGCGAAGCATGCCCGAACTTTTGCGGGAATTTGGCGGCACCGCCGGATGCCGCACACGTTCCCTGACTATTTGAGCAGCATGATGGTGCCGTCGACGAAGAACAGCTTAACCGAGCCGTCCGACTCGTAGCGGATGTGCCAGCGCGCGTCGGGCAGGTTGGTGGAGGCGAACGTCCCCGTGCGCGTTCCTGTGCCGGTGAGGAGGGTGTAGACCCGGCTCCGGTCCAAGAGGCCCGTGTCCACGATGCCCAGCGTCAGGTTGGCCATGTTCAGGTTGCCGTCGACGTTGACGAGATCGCTGGCTCCGGCGGTCGTCACGTCGGCCTCGTACGCCGCCCGCAGCGTCGCGCCCTTCAGGCTGAAGGACAGCGTGCCGACCGTCCCGGCGCCCGCGGGCGAGAGCACGGTGGAGAGCGTGCCGTTCGTGATCGAGCCGCCTGCGGCGGTGAGCGCGTTGGTGACGGAGAAGCCGTTCAGGTCGAGCGTGCCGCCCGCCAGGCTGACGGGCCCGTTGGGCGGCAGGGCGAAGGCGTTGCCCAGCTTGAGCGTGCCGCTGCCGACCGTCGTGGTGCCGCCGTAGGTGTTGGTGCCGCCCAGCGTCAGCGTGCCGCTGCCCTGCTTGGTCAGGCCGCCGCTGGCCGCGTTGACGCCGATGGCCGCGGTGTTGGCGTAGGCCGGGGTGAGGAACCCGCCGCCAAAGAGCGCGACAAAGAGCTGGTCGCCGAGCTGGTAGCCGAAGCCGGGGCTGGTGACGGTGAGCCCGGTGACCTGGCCGGCGGTCGGGCTGGCGGGGTTCAGGTCGACGGTCGCGATGGCGGTGGCGCCCGTGCCGCTGCCGCCGGTGATCTTCACGACCGGCGCGCCGATGTAGCCCGTTCCGCCGCTTAGCAGCGAGAGGGCCGTGACGCCGTAGCCGGCCGGCGCCCGCAGCGCCTGGTTGACGGTGACGGCCGCATTCGTGGTGTCGAAGGTGACGCCGCCGGGATAAACCGTGGCGGCGGTGAGGCCCTGCAGGAAGGTCGCGGCGAAACTCGTTCCGGCGTTGACCCTGATCGTGCCGCCGCCCAAGTTGAGATAGGTCGGTGTTCCGGCGCTGCCGGCGGTGATCTGGTTGGCCAGCACCGTGCCGCCGTTCAGGTTGAACACCGAGGCCTCATTGCCTGGCTGCAGCGCCATGTTGATCTTGCGGGCGTTCGATGTTCCGTAGGCGGTGCTGTTCAGGAAGGCCGCAGGCCCCAGCAGGTTCAGCATGCCGAAGGCGTTTTTGTTGGCGCTGTAGGCCATGGAGATGTCGTTGCCCAGCGGACCGAAGAGTGCGCTGTTAAAGAGGTTGAGCACGCCGCTGCCGCCGGACCAGTCCCAGATCAGCCAGTTGCCGGTGCCTACGGGGCCGACGTTCACGGTTCCGCTGAACAGATCCGCCACGCCGTAGTTCGCGCCGTAGCCGCTGCCGGTCAGCGCGAACTGGCCCACGCTCAGCGACCCGCCGTTCAGGCGGTAGTAGCCGTAGCCGCCGGCGCTGCCGAGGGAGATGACGTCCGTGCTGTTGAGCGAGGGGCCGACCGTCAGGGCGCCGCTGTTCTGGATGACCGCGCCGGAGGAGCCGTTGCCGTTGCCGACGAACATTTTGCCCAGGGTCGCGTTGGTCGAGAAGGTGATGGCGCTGCGGTCGCCCATGGCGGAGCCGACCGTGATGGTCTGGCCGGCGTTGGTGCTCATGTTGAAGAGGCCGTCGACGGTCACGGACGCGCCGGCGCTGCCGCCCTTGATGTTGACCGTGCCGGCGAGGGTGTTGGAGCTGCCGGCGCTGAAGGCCAGCAGCCCGCCGTTGACGGCGACCGCGCCCAGCGCGTTGGTGCTGTCGTTGCCGAAGGTCAGCGTGCCGGCGTTGATCGTGGTGGCGCCGCTGTAGGCGTTCACCCCGCCGAGGGTGAGCGAGTTGGTCCCCTGCTTCGTGAGCGCGTAGTTCTTGCGGATGTTGCGGACGTCGGGCGCGGGCGCGAGCGTCGCGTCGATCGAGAGCACGGCCGTGTTCGCCACGGGGGTCGCGTTGGTGTGGAGGGCGTTGATCTGCTCCGAGTTCCAACCGGTCGTGCCGTCGCCTGTCGGGATCGACAGGGTCGTGCCGCCGACGATCGTGACTTTGCCCGTGGCGTCATAGCCCGGCAGCGAGCCCGCGTATTTCGCGTAGAGCGTGCCGTTGCTGATGGTGGTGGTCCCGCCGTAGGTGTTGGTGCCTGTCAGGTAGGCGAGGGAGGTGCCACCCATTTTAACCAGGGAGCCGCTGCCTGCGATCGGGCCGCTGTAGGTCTGGCCGCAGCCGTCGGAGCCGGTCAGGAAGGCGGTGCCGCCGAGCAGCGTGACGGGGCCGGACCAGGTGTTGACCGTGCCGATCGCGTTGGCGTTGCGGGTGTTCATCTTGGCGCCGCTCTCCAGCGCGAGGCTCCACTGGATGGGGACCGAGGTGTTGTAGAAATCGAACATGGCGCCGTTCCTGACCGTCATGACGTTGTTTGAGCTGCCGCCCATCGATGTTCCGACCTCCGAGGAGATCGTGCCTTGCACGACGTCGATCGAGCCCGTTCCGGGGAAGACGTTGACGTTGACGAACACGACCATGTTGGAGCCGACCTTGGTGATGTCGCAGTCGTTCATGAACAGGGTCGGCCTGATCGGCGACCGGCCGTTGCGGATATCCCAGCGCCCGCTCACGTTCTCGCCGCCGAAGGTGGTGTCGTCTGTGAGCGTGATGCGGTTCAGGTAGCCGTATTGCGAGGTGGCGGAGGAGTTGACGATCGCGCCGCGGCCGTTGTAGCCGGCGCCGCCGACGGTGAAGGACTCGCCTCCCAGGTCGAGCGTGTTGCCCGAGACGGGGGCGCCCACGTCGAGCGTGGCGCCGTTGGAGATCACCGTGCCCGCGACGGCGGAGCCGAGGGAGGTGTTGTTGGTCACCAGCACGATGCCCTTGCTGACGGTGGTCAAGCCCTCGTAGGTGTTCGCGCCGGTCAGCGTGAGGCGGTTGGTGCCTTCCTGGGTCAGGCCGCCCGGTCCGCTCACCTGGCTGGCGAGCGTCTGGGGCGCACTGCTGGCGAAGGTCAGCGTGCCCTCGGCGATGGTGGTCGGCCCGGTGTGGGCGGGCGCGCCCGTGAGGCGGACCGTGCCCGGGCCGGACTTCGTGAGCGAGGAGGCCGACGCGTTGTTCGTGATCGGCGCGTTGACGGTCAGGTCGCTGGTGGCGTTGTTGGCCAGCAGCAGGTTGCCGCCTGGCGTCAGCGGCGCGAGGAACCCGTCGCCCTCGCTCACGCCGATGGTCAGCGACTCTTGTCCGGCGCCGATCAGGATGCCGGAGGCCAGCAGCAGCGTGTTGGTGGTGGTGACGACCGCCGGAACGGTCGCGTTGTTCTGGAGCAGGGTATAGAGGCTGTTCGTCGGCGATGTCGCCAGCGTGACCGCTCCGGCCGTGCCGTCGGCGGTGATGCGCACGATGGCGGTGGCGTCGTTGGGAATGACCGAGTCGGGGCCGCGGGCCGCGACGTCCGCGTAGCCGCCCGCATAGGCGGTGACGCCGTAGGTGCCGTAGGTGGCCAGATCGGTGCCGTTGACGGTGGCCCACGGGCCGATGATGCCGTTGACCAGCGTCGGCGGAGACGTGAAGCGCACCTGGTTGCGCTCGTCCAGGCCTAATCCCGTGCCCATGAACTTGACGGTGCCGTTGCCGGTGCGCGCGAATGAGGCGAAGGTGACGGCGGAGGTGTAGCCGCTGTCGGCTTGGGCCGTGACGAGGGCGTTGCTGCCCTGGCTGACGGCCAGCGGCCCGGCCGTCTCGCTGTAATTCGTGGCTCCGGCCGTGTGGAAAAAGTTCAGGACGCCGCCGTTCATGGTGAGGGGGGCCGTATCGCTGAGCCGGTTGATGTTGTTGGTGGTTTCCGAGCTCGCCAGCAACAGGGTTGCGTTGCCGCTCAAGGTGATGCCGCTGGACCCGAGGATCGCGCCGTCCGGGCCCGTCAGGACGAGCCGGCCGCCGTTGGCCGCGGTCGCGCCGCTGTAGGTGTTCGAGCCGTAGAGCGTCCACGTGCCGGTGTTGGCCTTGGTCAGCAGGACGGAATTCAGCCCGTTGCTGATCGACCCCGTGACCGCGCTGCGGGGGCTGGTGCCGTCGAGCTGGATGAGCTTGTTCGCGAAATTGTTCGAGTAGATCGTGATTCCGCCGACGTAGAGATCCGCGGTGGTCGGAATCAGTATGGAGGTGCTGTTGGCCGCTCCCGACCAGAGGTTGATGGAGGCGACGGTCAGGGAGGGCGTGCCGCCGACCACGTTTTCGCCGTTGGTGACGATCACCGTCACGCTGCTCAGCCACAGTTCGCCGAGATTGTGGTTGATGCCCGCGCCGGGGGTGGCGACGTTTGACTTGAGGGTGGCGACGGTGCCGCCGTTCATCGTGAAACTGTACGGGGTTTCGCCGGCGCCGTCGTTGGCGAGGTCCAGGGTGGCGGTGGTGATGGGGAAGCCCACCCAGCCGGTGCCCAGGGCTTTGGGGCTCTTCGCCACCAGCGTGCCGCTGCTCATCGTCGTGCCGCCGGTGTACGTGTTGTCGCCGGAGAGGGCCCACGTGCCGGAGCCTGCCTTCGTGACGGAGACCATGCTGCCGACGCCATTGGAAATGACGCCCGCAAATTCGCCGGTGCCGATGGTCGAGCCTTGCAGGGTGAGCGTCTTGCTGCCCGCGCCGGACGCGATCATGCCGCCGGTGAGCGTCAAGGCGTTGGTGCCCGACTGGTCGAGCGTCGCGCCGCCCGTTGTGCCGGCCAGGTCGATGATGCGGTCAGAGGTGTCGCCCGTGCCGAAATAGGTCAGAACGGCATTCGTGGTGTAATTGCCGATCCGGATGGTGCCGGCGGCCGCGGTCGCGGGCGCCCCGAGCGCGCTGGCGCCGCCGCCGACGCTCTTGAGGGAGGAGGCGTACAGGGTGCCCTGCCGGATCCACGTTTGTCCGCCGTAGGTGTTGTTTCCGGTGAAGAGGATGGAGCCGGCGCCCGTTTTGGCGACGGGGTGCGGCACGCCGCCCAGGTCGCTGATCACGCCGGCGATGGTGCCGTTGCCCGAGGTGCTGCCGAAGAGGGCGTCGTTGCCGGCGGTGATGTCGCCGGCGAGCGTGACGGGGCCGGCCCAGACCACGCCGCTTTCAATGCGGAATTGGCCGTAGACCTCCCCGAGGTCGCCGCCCCTCAAGGTGACCGCCGCGTAGTGCGTGCCGAGGGAGCTGAAAAAGGTGGCGTTGCTCAGGACGTTGAGGGTCGCGGCGGCGTTGTCGGCGCCGTTCATCAGGACCTTCGATGCGCCTGCGGCGGCGTTGGTGCCGATGTTCCAGACGCCGGTGAAGCCGGAGTAGTCGCCGTTGAGGTAGACCGTCCCCCCTGAGGTTCCGACCGTCACGTTGTTTGTGCCAGCGCCGCTCAGGCCCGCGGAGAGGCCCGTGTAGGTGATGTCGCTCGCGCCGGTGAGGTTGAGCGTGCCGTTGTTGACGACCGCGGCCGTGCCGAGCGCGCCGGCGCTGCTGGCCGCCACGGTTCCCGCGCTGACCGTCAGGCCGCCGCTGAAGGTGTTGGAGCCCGAGAGGGTGAGCGTGCCGGTGCCGATCTTGGTCAGGCTGCCGCCGCCGCTCAACACGCCGCTGAACGTGCCGGTGTTTTTGCCGACCGACAGCGCCACCGGGTTGGGCGTGCCCGCGTTGTCCGCGAGGGTGACGTTGAAGGAGCCCGAGAGGCCGCCCAGCGTGAAGGCGTGGCTGGCGACCGAGCTGTCGAAGGTCTCGCCCTCCGAGGCGAGCGTGCTGTTCTGCAGCGCGTCGCCGTTCGCCAAAACCAGCGCGCCGCCGGCGATGGTGGTTACGCCCGAGAAGGTGTTGGAAGACGCGAGGGTCACGGGGCCGCTGCCCGTCTTGGTCAGGGTGGAGGCGCCGCCGTTGTTCGCCACCGCGGCATTGACCGTCAGGGCGCCCGCGCCCGCGTTGTTCAGCGCCAGGTCGCCGCCGCTGGCCGCGGCCGCCAGGGTGCCGTCGCCGGCCGCCGCGCCGACGGTGACGGAGGCTTTGCCCGCCGGGATGGCGATGCCGGCGAGCTGGAGGGTCTTTCCGGCCGTTTTGATCGTGGCGTCATAAACGGTGTTCTGCGTCAGCGCGGCGATGCGGGTGAGCGCGTCGCTCAGGTCGATGTCGCCGCTCGTGCCCTGCGTGCTGATGCGCACGTAGTCGGCCGGATTGTCGGTGATCGTGGAGGGGCCGAGGGCGGAGATCTCCTGGTTGTAAGCCGGCTCGGGCGCGGCGTACACGCCGAGCGTGGTGCTGTAGGCGGCGGGGCTGGTGCCGTTGACCGTGGCCCACGGGCCGATGAGGCCGTTCGGCTGGGCGGTGATGAGGATCTTGTTGCGCCCGTCCGCGCCGCCGAGTCCGGCGCCTGTGAAGTTGAGGGTCGCGCCGGCCGTGCGCGCGAGCGAGGCGAATGTCAGGGTCGCGGTTTGTCCGGATGCGGCCTGGACGGTGGCGATCGTGTTGGCGTTCTGGCTGACGGAAAGGGGCCCGGCCACTTCAAGGTAGCTCGCCGCGCCGCCGCTGTTGGAGAAACGCAGGGTGCCGCCGTTCATCGTCACGGTGTTCGCGTTGCTGAGGCGGTTGGTGTTGTTGGCGGTGGCGGTGTTGTCCAGCAGCAGGGTGCCGCCGTTGGCGAGGGTCACGCCGCCCGAGCTGAGGATCGTGCCGTTCGCGCCGGTGAGGCCGAGGGTGCCGCCGCTGACGGTGGTCGCGCCGGTGTAGGTGTTGTTCGTGGAGAAGAGCCACGTGCCGCTGCCGGCCTTGGTGACGGAGAGCGTGCCGGAGCTGTTGGCCAGCACGCCGCCGAATTCGCCGGTGCCCGCGGTCGAGCCCTGCAGGGTCAGGGTCTTGCTGCCGGAGGAGACGGTCGGGGCGGCCGAGAACTTCAGGTTGCCGGCGCCCGACTGGTCGATGACGGCGAAGTTGTTGATCACCAGCTGGCGGTCGCTCGTTTCGCCGGCGCCGGTGTAGAGCAGCCGGCTGTTGGAGCCCGAGAAGATGAAGTTCGTGCCCATGCCGAGGTTGCTGGTCGTGGAGCCGCGGTTGCCGATTTTGGAGACGCTGATGGTCCCGTTGTTGACGCCGATGATGACGTGCGCCTCGAAGGTGTTGATGCCGTTGAACACGAAGGTGCCCGCGCCGGTCCACATCTCGAACCCGCCTTTGCCGGTGATTTCGGGGTTGATGACAAGCGTCTTGCCGGGGGCGATATAGCAGTCGGCGTAGTTGTTGCCGGTGTTGGCGATCGTGTCGGTGGTGCTCATGCGGATCCTGCCCGTCCCGCTGATGACGCCGCCCTGCGTGGAATAGAGGGTGGTTCCGCCCGCGTTCTCGAGAGAGAGAGAGCCGCTGCCGATATCGACGACGCTGTTCGGCCCGCCGTTCATGGTGAGGGTGGTGACGATGTTCGAACCCGAGAGCGTGAGCTTGCCGATGCTGTTATCGGTGAGGGTGTTCAACGTGCCGAAGCCGTTCGTCAGG
Source organism: Verrucomicrobiota bacterium (assembly GCA_023269675.1). GTDB lineage: Bacteria > Verrucomicrobiota > Kiritimatiellia > RFP12 > UBA1067 > JAHFSX01. The sequence continues at coordinate 267,448 of JAHFSX010000002.1, read as the reverse complement.
ATGTTGCCGCTGAACGTGGTGTTGCCGATCCCGCTGACGACCAGCGCTTTGGTGCCGGCAGACGCGCCGTTGGTGACCGAGAGCAGGTTCCCCGCAAAGGTTAAGCTCCCGACGAGGTTGCTGTTGATAAAGGTGTAGGTCGCCCCGGCCCGGTCCGTGCCCAGCTGGAGGGCCGCGTCGAAGCGCTGGCTGTTGACGGCGCTGGCCGTCATTTGGCAGACGCCGCTGTTGAACAGCACGAGCGTCTGGTTGTTGACCCCGTTGCTGCCGATGGTGTAGGCCGCCGCGCTGGTGTCGAAAATGATGTTTGAAATGCTGGTGAGGCCGGAGAGGTCGAGCGTTGTCCGTCCGGCGTTGGTGGGCGCGTTGTTGAACGTCGCGATCTGCGTGCCGGCGGGGTAGGGCGAGGCGCTCCAGTTGAGGGAGTTCGTCCAGAACGTGTTCGAGCCCAAAGCCGAACTGTTCCATGTGCCGCTGTTCGCGCGCGCTGCGGTTGCGCCGAACAGCACGGAGGCCGCAACGGCCAAGGACATTTTGACATAGACCATCTTCATTTGCATAACCACCTCATATTTGTTGGACCACGTCTGAACCCAGCCACACAGTGCTTTGTCGATTAATCACGATAACTTTACTTGAATAAGTTTTGCCAGTCAATGCGCTTGAAGATACGCCCCTTAAAAAGACCGAACGCGCAGGCCTGGCGGTCTGCGCGTTCGGTTTTAATGGAATCGGCCTGAAGGCGGCCGCGTGCGCCCGCGGCTACTTGAGCAGCATGATCGTGCCGTCGACGAAGACCAGTCTCACGGTGCCGTCCGCCAGATAGGAGACGTGCCAGCGGCTGTCGGGCAGGTTGGTGGAACCGAAGGTGCCCGTCCGGGTCCCCGTGACGGTGACGAGGGTGTACTGCGTTTGACGGTTCAGCAGCTCGGGGTTCGCTATCACCAGCGAGAGTCCGGACAGGTCGAGGTTGCCCCGGACGGACAGCAGGTCGCTGTCGCCGTTGGCGGCCACGTCTGCCAGCAGGGCGCCGGAGAGCTTCGCCGACGCGGCGATCGACAGCGTTCCGATGACGTTCGTGCCGCCGGGGGCGACCGGGCCGGTTACGGTCAGCGTGCCGTTGGTCACCAGTCCGGACCCGCTCAGCGCCGCCAAGGTCTGGATGTTTCCGCCGAGGTTCAATACGCCATCGGCGGCCAGCTCGACCGATGAGGCCGCCGCAAGCAGGTTGGAGCGGAACGTGGTGACGGACAGCACGCTGCCGTCGCCGGGATCGGCCAGCGGCTGGTAGGTGGTGGACAAGCCCGGCGAATAGGACGTGTTCCGCGCCAACGGGTCGTAACCGAAGCCCAGGCTGGCGGTCGTCCAGATGTTGGAGATCACGGTGGGGCCGACTCCGCCCGAGCTTTGGCCGAGGCGCAGCTCGATGGGATGCGCGCCCGGAGTCAGCGTGTAATTCGTCGCGGCCGGGGTCATGTACGAGCCGTTGTTGATGAGGGTGACGCCGTCGATCTTGAGCAGCGTGCCATCGTCGAAGCTCTTGGCGAAGCCCCAGGTCTCGTTGGTGGCGGCGTTGTTCCACACGTAGCCGGAGTAGATGTACGTGCTGCTGTCTGTCCAGATTCCGCCGGAGGCCGCGCTGCTGCCGTACTGGATGTTCGCGTACCGCGTGGAGAGCGGCGTGGCGGTCTGCGGGTTCGGCGACGTCGTGTTGAGGGTGCCGGCGACCCGTCCCTCGTACAGTCCCGGCTTGTAGCTGGCCAGCTGCAGCGTGCCGGCCGTGATCACGATGGGGCCGGCCATCGACAGGGCGGCGGACAGGGTGAACGTGTTGGTGCCGAGCTTGGTCAGGCTGCCGCTGCCCAGCGTACCGTTGACGATCGCTCCGCCGCTTACGGTAAGCGCGCCGTTGGTGACGGTGAAGCCGTTCAGATCGTAGGTGCCGCTCGCCACGTTCACGGCCGTGTTCGTGGGCAGCGCGGCGCTGTTGGCGAGCACGAGCGTGCCGTTGCTGACCGTCGTGGCGCCGCCGTAGGTGTTGGTGCCGCCCAGCGTGAGCGTGCCGCTGCCGAGCTTCGTCAGGCCGCCGCTGACGGCGTTCGGCGCCAGCGCCGCGTTGTAGGCCAGCGCCATCGCGTTCGTGTAGCCGCCGCCGATCATGGACACCAGCACGCTGTCGTAGGGCTGGTATCCCGAACCCGGGCTGGTGACCGTCAGGCCGGTCACCTGCCCGGCGGTCGGGCTGGCGGGGTTCAGGTCAACGGATGCGATGGCGGTGGCGCCGGTGCCGCTGCCGCCGGTGATCAGCACGACGGGCGCGCCGATGTAGCCTGCGCCGCCTGTCCGCAGGGCCAGCGAGGCCACGCCGTAACCCGCGGGGGCCAGCAGCGACTGGTTGACCGTGATGTTCGCGTTGGTCGTGTCGACCACCGCGCCGCCGGGATAGACGGTGGCGGCGGTCAGCCCCTGCATGAAGGTGGCTCCGTAGCCCGTGATCGCGTTGGCCTTCAAGGTGCCGCCGTTGAAGTTGAAGTAGGTCGGGGTGACCGTGACGCCGGCGCGGATGCGGTTGGCGAGAAGCGTGCCGGCGTTCAGGTTCACGACCGAGGCGAGGTTGTTGCTGCTGCGCGCCATGTCGATGCCGCGTCCGTTGCCGTTGCCCGTGGCATCCATGAGCGCGCCGGGCCCCAGCAGGTTCAGCATGGCGAAGGAGCCGCGGTCGGCCGAGTAGGCGAAGGTCGTGTCGTTGCCTCCGGGAGGCGCGGTGAGCGTGCCGTTAAAGAGGTTGGCGATGCCGTTGCCGCCGGACCAGCCCCAGATCAGCCAGCCGCCGTTGCCGGTGACGCTGATCGAACCGTTCATGAGGTCGACCACGCCGTTGTTCGCGCCGGCGCCGCCGCCGGTGACGCCGAACTGGCCGATGGCGATGGAGCCGCCGTTCATGCGGAAGTAGCCGTAACCGCCCGCGTTGCCGACGGACAGCACGTCCTGGCTGATCTGGGTCGGGCTCACGGCCACGGCTCCGCCGTTCTGGATGAGCGCGCCGGACGCGCCGGCGGCGCTTCCGACGAACATCTTGCCCATGATCATGTTGGTCGAGATGATGAGGGTGCCGCGGTCGCCGCTGACCGTGCTGATGTAGACGGTTTGCGAGAGGTTGGTGCCCAGGCTGGTGTAGCCGTCGACGTTCAGGGTGGCGCCGAGCGCGCCGCCGCTCACGAGGATCGGGCCGATGTTGTTCGAGCTGGTGTTGGCGAGGGTCAGCGCGCTGTTGGTGCCGCCGTAGACGCGGTAGGCGCGGTTGGTGCTGGTGTTGCTGTTCACGCCGGTGAGCGTCAGCATGCCGTTGCCGTATTTCGTGAGGCCGACGTCCTGCGGGATGTCGCGGTCATAGACGAGGCTGCCCCACGTGGTGTCGATGCCGAGGCTGGCGGACCCGGAGGTGAAGGCGGTGTTGGTGCGGACGATGTCGATCTGCTCCTTGCTCCAGCCGGTCGTGCCGTCGCCGGCGCGCAGGACCAGGGTGCCGCCGCCGACCACCGTGACCAGGCCCGTGGCGGCATAGCCGGGCAGCGAGCCGGGGTGGTAGGCGAACAGCGTGCCGTTGCTGACCGTCGTCGTGCCGCCGTAGGTGTTGTTGGTGTTCGAAAGGAACACGGCGGCTACGCCGGTCTTGATGAGCGCCCCGCCGCCGGAGACCGGCCCGCTGAAGGTTTCACTCCAGGTGGTGTTGTCGCCGCCGACGGTGGCGGCGCCGTTGAGCGTGACCGGCCCGGCCCAGGTGTTTAAGGGATCGTAGCTGAGCGTCGTCACGACCCTCGAGTTCTGCTCGAGGATCAGCGTCCAGAAGACCGGGCAATTCGCGGCCAGGTTGTAGTAGTCCAGCTGCGCGCCGTTGCGGACGGTGAAGGTGTTGGTTGCGCTGCCGTTCAGGCGGGTGCCCGCCTCGAGCGTGAAGCGTCCGGCCGCCACATCGATGCGGCCCGTGCCGGAACCGCTGTCCGGGTAGACGCTCGCGTTCACGAGATCGATCTGGTTGCTGCTGATCTTGGTGAGGGCGTACCCGTTCATCGTGAGGGTGGGGGTGTTGTTGCGCAGGTCGAACCGCTGCGCGCCGCCGAAGGAGGTGTCGCCCGCGAGCGCGATCTTGCCGAAAGCGTTCAGTTGGGATTTTCCCGAGTCGACAATGGCGCCGTTACCTCCGACGCCGTTACCGCTGACGGTGAACAGCTCGGTGCCCAGGTTCAGGGCGTCCTGGTTGGCGCCTCCGATGTCGAGCGTGGCGCCTGCGGCGATGACCGTGCCCGTGGCGGAGCTGCCGAAGGAGGCGTTGTTCAGGGCGACGACAGTGCCCTCGTTGATGAGGGTGGGGCCCGTGTAGGTGTTCGCGGCGTTGATCCGGAATGTGCCCTGTCCGGATTTGGCCAGCGTTCCCGGTCCGCTGATGACGCCGCTGCGGGTCTGCGTGGAACTGCCGCCGAACTCGAGCGCGCCCTCGTTGATCACCGTCACGCCGGAGTACGTGTTGGAGCCGGTGAGCACCACCTTGCCCGCGCCGTATTTGCTCAGGGACGAGTTGGAGGCGGAGAAGTTTGTGACCGGGGCGTTGACGGTCAGCGTCGCGTCGGGGTTGAGGTTGCCCAGCACCAGTTCGCCGCCCGACGTGAGCGAGGTGAGCGCGCCATCGCCCTCGGCCTCTCCGATGGTGAGCGAGGCCTGCCCCGCGCCGATCATAAGGCCGGAGGCCTGCATCCGCTTGGAGGCCGTGGTCACGACGGCGGGCGTCGCGGTGCTCTGCAGCAGCGTGCTGACGCTGCTCACCGTCGCGCCCTCTAACGTGATCGGGCCGGAGACGCCATCGGTCACAATGCGCGCGTTGAGGGCGGCGTTGTCGGGAATGACGGAGTCCGGACCTCGCGCCGCGATGTTGGTGTAGGCGCTTTCCGGCGCCGCGATCACGCCGAGCGAGGCGCTGTAGCTGGCGAGGCCGGCGCCGTTGTAGGTGGCCCACGGGCCGATGATGCCGTTGGCCAGCGTCGGGTTCGCGGTGAAGACGATGCGGTTGCGGGTGTCGACGCCCAGCCCCATGCCGGAGAAGTCGACCGTTCCTCCGTTGCGCGTCAGCGAGGCGAAGGTCAGCGTCGAGGTCCGGCCCTCTGCGGCCTGCGAGGCGACGATGCGGTTGGTGTTCGCGCTGATGACGAGCGGTCCGGTGGTCTCGCCGTAGTCGGCCGCGCCGCCGTCGTGGTAGAAGCTGAAGGTGCCGCCGGCATCCGTGACCGTGGCCGAGTTGACGAGGCGGTTGGCGTGGTTCGCGGCGGCCGTATTGCTGACCACGAACGTGCCGACGCCGAGCGTGAGCGCGCCGCTGCCCGCGAGGGCGCCGTTCGCGCCGCCCACGACGAGCGTGCCGCTGTTGGCATAGGTGGCGCCGCTGTAGGTGTTGGAGCCCGAGAGCGTCCACGTGCCGGCGCCGGTCTCGCGGTAGACGGGCAGCGCCACGGTCGCGCCGTTGGCAATGGCGCCCGAGATTTCGCCGTCGCCATCGCCGCGGAACCGCAGTTCGCGGCCTGTGTCGGTCGGGGCGTAGACGGCGCCGCTGATCGTCAGCTTACCGGCCACGGAATTCAAGATGGTCAGGCCGTCGCCGCCGATCAGGTTCAGATCGCCCTGAATCGTGTTGTTGCCGGCTTCATTGAAGATGGCGCCCACGCGGGAGTTGCTCGTGCGGAAGGTGATGTTGGCAGGAAAGACGAGGTCGCCCGCCGAGCCGTCCAAGGAGATGCGGGGGCCGGTTCCCGTGCCGGCGTTGGACGACGTGACCGTTTTCGGCCCGACGCCGAAGGCTCCGCTGCGGGTGACGCGCAGCGCGCCGTCGTAGGCCTCGACGCTGCCCTTGAACAGGTTGTCCGCCGAGAGCGTCCACGTGCCCGAGCCGTTTTTGAAAACGCTGTTCGTGGCCAAGGCGATATCGGAAATCACGCTGGCGACTTCGCCGGTGCCGAGGGTGGAGCCCTGCAGGGTGAGACGCTTGTTGCCGGGGAGCGAGGCGATGACACCGCCCGTGAGCTTCCAGAGGTTGGTGCCCGACTGGTCGAGCCCCGCGCCGCCGGTTGTGCCGGCCATGTCGATGACACGGTCGGACTGCTCGCCCATGCCGTAGTAGGCAAGGATGGCGGAGGTTGTGGTGAAGCCGATTTTGATGGCGCTGCCGGCCAGGTCGGGCGCGCCGAGCGGGCCGCTGGTTGCCCCGACGTTCGGCAGCGAGGGGACCTTCAGGGTGCCGCCCTTGATCCAGGTCGGTCCGGCGTAGGTGTTGGCGCCCGAGAAGACCAGCGTGCCGCCGCCGATCGTGTCCACCAGATAGCCGCCGCCGGAGTCGGAGATCACGCCGCTGACGGTGCCGATCCCGGAGTTGCACCCGAAGAAGGCGTCGACGTTGGTGGTCATGGGGCCTGCGAGCGTGACGGGACCGGCCCAGATGGCCGCGCCTTCAATCCGGAGTTGGCCCAGAGACTCGCCGGTGTTGCCGCCCCTCATGAGGAGTTTGGCAGTGTGCGTGCCGGCGTTGCAGAACAGCGTGCCGTTGGTCATGACGTTGACGGTCGCGTCAGGGTGGTCCGCGCCGTTCATGAAGACCTTGGCCGCTCCGGGGGCGGCGCCGACGCCGATGTTCCAGAGCCCGGTGAAGCCGGCGTAGTTGCCATGCAGGTAAACGGTCGAGGCGCCGGTGCCGAGGGTCACGTTGTTGGTACCGTAGCCGCTCAGCCCGGTGGAGAGGCCCGTGTACGTGATGTCGCTGGCGCCGGTGAGGTTGAGCACGCCGTTGTTGACGACCGGGCCCGCGCCGAGCGCGCCGGTGGAGCTGGCGGTGACTTGTCCGGCGATGACCGTCAGTCCGCCGCTGAAGGTGTTGGTGCCGGAGAGCGTGAGTGTGCCGGTGCCTGTCTTGGCCAGGCTGCCGCTGCCGCTCAGGGTGCCGCTGTAGGCGGTGTTGGCGTTGTTGTTGCCGACGGCGAGCGCCACCGGATTGGGCGCTCCCGCATTGTCCGCGAGGGCGGCGGTGAAGGAGCCGGCGATGCCGCCCAGCGTGAACGCGTGGCTGGCGACCGCGCTGTCGAAGACCGCGCCGCCCGTGCTGAGCGTGCTGTTCTGCAGGGCGCCGCCGTGGGCCAGCACGAGCGCGCCGCCGCCGATGGTGGTCGGGCCGGAGAAGGTGTTGGCGCTGGCGAGCGTGACTGCGCCGCTGCCGGACTTGGTGAGGGAGGAGGCCGCGGTGTTGTTCGCCACGACCGCGTTGACGGTCAGGCCGGCCGCGCTGCTGTTGTTCAGCGCCAGGTCGCCGCCGCTGGCGGCGGCCGTCAAGACGCCGTCGCCCGCAGCCGCGCCGAGGGCGACGGAGGCTTTGCCGGCCTGAATGCTGACGCCTGCGGTCTGCAGGGTCTTGCCGGACGTGTTGACGATGGCGTCGAAGGGGGTGTTCTGCGTCAGCGCGGCGATGCGGGTGGTCGCGGCGCTGAGTTCGATGTTGCCGCCCGAGCCTTCGCTGTTGATGCGCACGGCGCTGGTGTCGTTGCTGACGATCGTGTCGCCGTAGGCGGCGATGTCGGTGAAGGCGGGCTCGGCGGCCGCGTAGACGCCGAGCGTGGTGCTGTAGGCGGCGAGGTTGGTGCCGTTGACCGTGGCCCAGGGGCCGAGGAGACCGTTCGCCTGCGAGGTGAAGAGGATCTTGTTGCGGCCGTCCACGCCGAGGCCGGCGCCGGTGAAGTTGACGGTCGCGCCGGCGGTCCGCGCCAGCGAGGCGAAACGCAGGGTCGCGGCCTGCCCCGGGGCGGCCTGGACCGTGGCGACGGTGCTGTTGTTCTGGCTGACCGCGAGCTGCCCCGCGTTTTCGAGGTAGTCAGCGGCTCCGCCGCTGTTGGCGAAGCGCAGGGTGCCGCCGTTGAGGGTGACGGTGACGTCGCGGAGGCGGTTGGTGTTGTTGGCGGCCGCGGTGTTGTCCAGCAGCAGGGTGCCGCCGGCGTTGACGGTGAAGCCGCTCGTGGCGGTGACCGCGCCGTTGGGGCCGGTGAGCATGAGCGTGCCGCTGTTGACCGCCGTCGCGCCGGCGTAACTGTTTGCGCCGGCGAGACGCCAGGTTCCGGCTCCGTCTTTGGCGAGGGAGGTGGTGCCCGAGCCGGGGCCGATGGCGGCGGAGATTTCGCCTGTGCCGGAGGTGGACCCTTGGAGCGTGAGCGTCTTGGTGTTGGCGCCGACAACCATGGGCGTGGAGAAGGCCAGGGTTCCGGAGCCCGAGTGGTCGAGGGTGGCGCTGGCGTTCAGCTCGAGGATACGGTCGCTGGTTTCGCCGGTGCCGGTGTAGACCAGTCGGCTGCCGCCGGCGTTGAGCCAAATCCGCTGCCCGCGGCCGAGATTGCTGTCGGTGGAGCCCTGGTTGCCGATCTTGGAGCACACGATGGTGCCGGCCGCGCCGAAGAGGATGTTGGAGGCGAAGTCGTTGATGCCGTTGAGGACGAAGGTGCCCGTGCCGCTCCAGATCTCGAGGCCGCCGTCGCTCACGACGGAGGGGTTGATGACGAGCGTCTTGCCGGGGGCGACGTAGCAGTCGGCGTAGTTGCTGCCGGTGCTGGTGCTGAGGCGGATGGTGCCTGTGCCGATCAGCACGGTGTCCTGGGTGATGTTCAGGACGTTGCCGCCAAGGGCGTCGAGATAAAGGGAGCCGCCGCCGATGTCGACCACGCTGGCGGGCGCGCCTTGCGTTTTGAGCAGGGTGATCCTGTTCGTCCCCGTGAGGTAGAGCGTGCCGCTGCTGTTGTCTGTCACGGTGAGGGCAACGGAGCCGTTTGTGACGATGTTGCCGGTGATGCGGGTGTTCCCGACGCCGTTGATGTTGATGTTCTTGGCGGTGACCGTCGTGCCCGTCGTGGCGGTCAGCAGGTCTCCGTTCAGCGTCAACATGTAGGCTGCGGTGTCGTTTCTGAAGTTGAAATTGCCGCCGCCGCGGTCGATGCCGAGCTGGATGGCGGCGTTGAACGTCTGGCTGCGGGTCACGTTCGCGTTCAGCTTGTACTCGCCCTCGTTCTCCATGATCATCGTCTGGCTGTTGACGGGATCCGCGCCGATGATGTAGGACGCCACGTTGTACGAGTCGAAGGCGATGTACTTGATGCGCGAGAGGGCGGCCACGTTGATGTTCGTGCGGTTGCCTCCGCCGTTGTTGAAGGTTGCGGTTTCGCCGCCGGAGGGATAGGGCGACGAGCTCCAGTTCACGCTGTTGGTCCAGTACAAGCTGTAGCCCGTGCTCGTGCTGTTCCACTGGCCATTATTGGCCTGCGCCCGGTTTTGGCACAGCAGCATCAGGGCTGCTGCGAGCGTCGATATTTTGATACGAGCCGTCGCGTGCTTCATATTCACCTCACGTTGTTGGAACTCTCCACGTCATGCGAATCCTAAAAAGAGCGAATTATCATACGCGAATGGACAATGTCCGTCAATGAACCTTGGCCGTCGGCGGCGGAAGGGACGCGCAGACGGTCGTGTCTGCGCGTCCCGCTTTCAGGTGCGGCCCGAAGGCGCGGCGGGTTCCCGCGGTTACTTGAGCAGCATGATCGTGCCGTCGGCGAAAATCAGCCGGACGGCGCCGTCGGCCCCGCGCAGGACGTGCCAGCGGCTGTCCGGGAGGTTGGTGGCGCTGAAGGCGTTGCTCAGCGTTCCCGTGCAGGTGGCGAGCGTGTAGGTCTGGCTCCGGTTCAGCCGGGACGGGTCCACGATCTGCAGGGTGAGGTTGGCCAGGTCGAGATTGCCCTGCACGCTGACGAGGTCCGAGGCGCCGTCCGCGGTCACGTCGGCCAGGTAGGCGCCTTTTAGCGTCGCGGCTTTCAGCGCGAAGGACTGGGTGCCAATCACGTTTGTGCCGGCCGGGGAGATTTCGGCGAACAGCGTGCCGTTGCTGATGATGCCGCTGCCGCTGACGGTGTTCGTCACGGTGAATCCGCCGAGGTCGAGCGTGCCGCCCGCGAGGGCGACGGGGGTGCCGGTCGGCAACGCCAGGGCCTGGCCCAGCTTGAGCGTGCCGTTGCTGACCGTGGTCGTCCCGCCGTAGGTGTTGGCTCCGCCCAGCGTGAGGGTGCCGCTGCCCAGCTTGGTCAGGCCGCCGCTGGCGGCGTTCGGGGCCAGCGCCGCGTTATAGGCGACCGCCGCCGCGTTGTTCGTGAAACCGCCGCCGCGCAGCGTCACGAGGACCATGTCGCCCGGCTGGTAGCCTGTGCCCGGGCTGGTGACCGTGACGCCGGTGACCTGGCCGGCGGTGGGGCTGGCGGGGGCGAGGTCCACCGCCGCGACCGCGGTCGCGCCGGTGCCGCTGCCGCCGGTGATCAGGACGACCGGCGCGCCGATGTAGCCGAGGCCGCCCGTGATCAGGGTGACGCCCGAGACGCCGTAGCCTGTCGGGGCTTGCAGCGGCTGGTTGACGGTGACGGCGATGTTGGACGAGTCGATCACCGCGCCGCCGGGGTAGACGGTGGCGAAGGAGAGGCCTTGCAGGAACTGGGTCTGCGCCGTATTCGCCTTGAGTGTGCCGCCGCCGAAGTTGACGAACGTCGGCGTCGTCGGCACCGTGGCAAAGATCCGGTTGGCGATCAGCGTTCCCGCGTTCAGGTTGATGACGGAGGCCATGTTGCCGGCCGTCGACGCCAGGTTGATGCTGCGCGAGTTGACGGTGGAGTTGAAGACGGCATTGGAGCCGAGCAGGTTGAGCATGCCGAAGCAGTTGCGGTTGGCCACGAACGCCATGGTTGTGTCGTTGCCGCTGGGCGGGTTGGCGAGCGAGCCGCCGAACATGTTGAGCACGCCGCTGCCGCCCTGCCAGCCCCAGATCAGCCAGCCGCCGGTGCTGGAGACGGTGATGTCGCCGCCGTACTGGTCGAACACCGCGTAGTTGACGCCCGCGCCGTTGCCCGTGAGTGCGAACTGTCCGGCGGTCAGCGTTCCGCCGTTCATCCGGTAATAGCCGTAGCCGCCGCTTACGCCCAGGGAAAGGACATCCTGCCCGCTCTGCGCGGGGGCGATGGTCACCGCCCCGCCGTTCTGGATGACCGCACCGGCCGAGAGGGCGCCGTTACCGGCATACAGTCTGGCCATGTAGGCGTTGGTGGTGAAGGTGACCGTGGGGCGGTCGCCGCTGGCGTTGCCGGCGGTCAGGGTGTTGCCGGCGAGCGTGAGGCGCCCGTCGACGTTCACGGCGGAGGAGCCCTTGGCGGTGAGGCTGCCCACCGAGTTCGTGCTGCCGGGGGCGAAGGTCAGCGTGCCGAGCGTGTTGACGGTGACCGATCCCGCATAGTTGGTGCTGGCGCCGGCATAGACCACGGCGCCGCTGTTGTTGATCGTGACGGAGCCGTTGGTGTTGAACCCGGGGCCGTTGAAGGTCAGCAGGCCGGCGTTGTTGACGGTGACCGCGCCGACGAGGTTGGTGCTGGCGTTGCCGAAGGCCAGCGTGCCGCCGTTGACCGTGACCGCGCCGGTGAAGGTGTTCGTGCCCGCCAGCGTCAGCGTGTTGTTGCTCTGCTTGGCCAGCGCGAGCGGCTTCGTGAGGTTGCCGGTGTAGTAGAGGTTGGATTGGACCGTGTCAACGCTGAGGACCGCCGTGTTGGCCGAGAACGACGACGCGTCGTGCAGGCGGGAGAGCTGTTCCGAGCTCCACCCCGTGGAGCCGTCGCCCGTACGCACCGCCAGCGTCGCGCCGCCGACGAGCGTCACCTTGCCGGCGTCGTAGCCGGGCAGCGAGCCGGCATAGTTCGCGTAGAGCGTGCCGTTGCTGACGATGGTCGTGCCGCCGTAGGTGTTGTTGGTGCCCGTGAGATAGGCGACCGATGCGCCGGTCTTGGTGATCGAGCCAGGGCCGGAGACCGGCCCGCTCAGGGTCAAGCTCCAGCCAGTGTTGCCGCCGGTGAGGGTGGCCGTGCCGTCGAGGGTGACAGGGCCGGACCACGTGTTGATGGTGCCGTTGCCTGCGCCCTGCAAGGTTGCGACCGTCGCATTGTGATCGAGCAGCATCGTCCAGACCGCCGGGTTGGCGGCCGAGAAGTTGTACGTCTGCAGTTGCGCGCCGCTTCGGATCCGCAGCGTGTTGGCGGCGCTCCCGTTGAACTTGGTCGCGCTGTCCAGGATGAGCGCGCCCCCCTGGACATCGATCGCGCCGGTCCCGCCGGGTCCGTCCGGAAGGATCGTTGCGGACACGATGTCGATGAGGTTGTTGCTGATTTTTGTGAGGTCGTAGCCGTTCATGGTCAGGGTGGGGGTGCTGCTGCGCAGATCCCAGCGCTGGGCGCCGCCGAACGTCGTGTCGCCGGCGAGCGTGATCTTGCCGAAGGCGTTTTGCTGCGTGCCGGTGGACGAGTTGATGATGGCGCCTTGCCCGCCCACACCCGCTCCGCTGACCGTAAACTGCTCGTTGCCCAGATTGAGGCTGTCCTTGGCGGCGCCGCCGACATCCAGTGTCGCGCCGGATTCGATGACGGTGCCGGAGACGGCGCTGCCGAAGGCGGCGCTGTTCTTCGCCACGAGGATGCCCTGCTTGACGGTCGTGGGCCCCAGATAGGTGTTGGCGGCCGGGAGCGTCAGCGTGCCGACGCCGTTTTTGACCAGCCCGCCTGCGCCGCTGATGACCCCCGCGAGCGTCTGCGTGGCAGCGCCGCCGAATTCCAGCGTGCCCGCGTCGATCAGCGTCGCGCCGGTGTAGCTGTTGACGCCGTTGAGCTTGACGGGGCCGGAGCCGGTCTTGACGACCTTGGAGGCGGTGGTGTTGTTGGTGACCGCCGCGTTGAGGGTGAGCGCGTTGTCAGACGGGTTGTTCAGCGTCAGCGTGCCGCCGGCCGTGAGCGGCATGATGAGGCCCTCGTTCTCGGCGGTGCCGAGGGTCAGGGCCTGTTGGCCCGCGGCGATCATGAGGTCGTTCACCAGCAGGGTCTGGTTCGTCATGCCGACGGTCGAGGCCCAGACAGTGTTCTGCAGCAGGGATTTGATGCTGCTGGACGGTGCGCCGGCCAAGGCGACGGGGCCGGCTGTGCCCTCGCTGTTGATGCGGGCGTTGAGGGCGGGGTCGTTGGGGATGGCTGAGGGGCCCTTGGCGGCGAGGTCCGTGAAGAGGCTGTCGCCTGCGGCCACGACGCCCAGGGTGTTGTCGTACGCGGCGAAATTGGTCGCGTTATAGGTCGCCCACAGGCCCAGGAGCCCGGTGCCCGGGGAGGTGCTGAACAGGAGCCGGTTGCGGCTGTCCACGCCGAGTCCTTCGCCGCGGAAGTCGATCGCGGCGGTGCCGTTACGGGTAAGGGAAGCCCATGTGAGGATCGAGCTCTGTCCTTCGTCCGCCCGCGAGGTCATCAGGATGTTGGAGCTGCTGTTGACGATGAGCGCGCCGGCGGTTTCGCTGTAGCTGGCCGCGCCGCCCGTGTGGCTGTAGCTGAAGACGCCGCCGTTCAGCGTGACGGGTCCCGTGTCACCCAGACGGTTGACGCTGTTGGAGAGCGCGCTGTTGGCGATCACGAAGGTGCCGGTGGGGTTGACGGTCACGACGCCGCCGATGAAGCCGTTCGTGCCGCCGATGACGAGGGTCCCGTTGTTGGCCGTGGTGAGGCCGCTGTAGGTGTTTGAGGCGGAGAGCGTCCAGGTGCCTGTGCCGCCGTCCCTGATGACGGGCAGGCCCACGGTCGTGGCGCCGTTGTCGATGACGCCCGCGATCTCGCCGGCGCCGTCACCGCGCAGCCGCAGCTGGCGGTCTGCGGCGACCGGCGAAACGCTGCCGCTGAGGATCAGCTTGCCTGCGACCGAGTTGAGGATGGTTTCGCCGTCGCCGGAGGTCAGTTGAACGGGCCCCAGGATCGTGTTGGTGCCGGCCTCGTTGAAGATCGCACCCACGCGGCTGTTGCTGGTGCGGAAGGTGATGTTGGTCGGGATCACGAGGTCGCCGTCCGTGCCGTCCAGGTGGATGTGGGGGTTGGCGCCGTTGGCGTTGTTGGCGGCCGCGACGATTTTGGGCCAGTTGCCGAAGGCCTCGCTCTTGGTGATGCGCAGCGCGCCGTCCTCGACGGTCACGCTGCCCTTGAAGGTGTTGTTCGCCGTGAGCGTCCAGGTGACGGGCCCGGTCTTGAAAAGGTTGTTGCTGCTGATGCCGAAGTCGGAGATGACGCCGGCGACGATGCCTGTGGCGCCGGCCGTCATGCCGTGGAGCGTGAGCCGCTTGCCGCCGTCGGCTGTGGAGATGACGTTGCCGGCCAGGGTCAGCACGTTGCTGCCGTTGTGCCAGAGGTACGTGGTCGCGGTCGTGCCGGCCATCTCGATCAGGCGGTCGGTGGTTTCACCCGGGCCGGTGTAGACGAGCGAGCCGTTGGTGTTGACGATGCCGAACCTGAGCGTGCCGTCGGCGGCGGTGACGGGGTTGCCGAGCGGGCCGGCCCCGCCGCCGACGCTTCCGATGGTGTCCACGCGGATGCCGCCGCTCTTGATCCAGACCGGGCCGGCAAAGGTGTTGTTGGCGGTGAGGTAGTTGGTGCCGTTGCCGACTTTGTCCAGGGTGTAGCCCGCGCCGAGGTCATCGATGGTGCCGCTGATGACGCTCTGTCCCGAGCTGCCGCCGATGTAGCCGTCACCGGTGGCGGTCATGGGGCCCGCGAGCCTGACGGGGCCTGCCCAGATGGCGCCGTTGTCGAGGCGGAGCTGGCCCACGGATTCGCCCGTGTCGCCGCCGTTGAGAACGGCCGTGGCGGCGTGTGTGCCTGCCGCGCACATGACGGTGCCGTTCGCTAAGATGTTGACCGTGGCGGCGGCGTTGTCCGCGCCGTTCATCATGACCTTGGCCGCTCCCGCGGCCGCGTTGGTGCCTATGTTCCAGACGCCGGTGAAGCCGGAGTAGTCGCCGTTAAGCCGCGTGGTCGCGCCGCCGGTCGCGAGCCAGACGTTGACGGTGCCCGCGCCGCTCAGGCTGTTGGACAGGCCCGAATAGGTGATGTCGCTGCCCGTGGCGGCGAGGTTGAGCGTGCCGCTGTCGACGATGCCGCTGTTTCCGAGGGCGTTGGCGTTGCTTGCGGCCACCGTGCCTTGGTCGACCGAAAGCCCTCCCAGGAACGTGTTGGCGCCGGAGAGCGTCAGCGTGCCTGCGCCGACCTTGGCCACGCCGCCGTTTCCGCTCAACACGCCGCCGTGGAGGGTGTCGGCGTTGTTCTTGCCGACGGTGAGGGCGACCGGGTTGGGCGAGCCCGCATTGTCCGCGAGCGACACGTTGACGGAGCCGGCGAGGCCGCCCAGCGTGAAGGCGTGGCTGCTGACCGAGCTGTCGAAGACCGTGCCGGTGGCGGCGAGCGTGACGCCTTGCAGCGCGTCGCTGTTGGCCAGCAGAATGGACCCTCCGGAAACGGCGAGCGTTCCGGAGAAGGTGTTGGAAGCCGCGAGGGTCAGGGTCCCTTTGCCGTACTTGGTCAGCTTCGAAGCCGCGCCGTTGTCCGCGATGACGGCGTTGACGACCAGCCCGTTCGCGCTGTCGTTGTTGAGGGCCAGCTCGCCGTTTTCCGTCACGGCGGACAAGGTGCCCTCGTTCGGCGATTGGCCGATCGTGACCGAGGCTTGGCCTGCGGGAATGATGATGTTTCCGGTCTGCAGGGTCTTGTCCGCCGTGTTCACGGTGGCGGGGGTCGCGGTGTTCTGGAGGAGGGAGGCGATCCGGGTGGTCGCGGAGTCCAGCTGGATGGAGCCGCTGGTGCCGTCGCTGCTGATGCGCACGTTGCTGGTGTCGTTGCTGAGGATGGTCGACGGGCCGCGTGCGGCGATGTCGGCGTACGCGGCGTCGGCGGCCGCGTAGACGCCCTCGCTGCTGCTGTAGGCCGCGAGGTTGGTGTTGTTCACGGTGGCCCAGGGGCCGATCAGTCCATCCGCCTGAGCGGTAATGAAGATCCGGTTGCGGCTATCCACGCCCAGGCCGGCGCCCGCGAAGTTGACGGTCGCCCCCGCCGCGCGAGCCAGCGAGGCGAAGCGCAGGGTGGCGGTCCGGCCGGCGTCGGCTTGGGCGGCGGCGATGGTGCTGGCGTTCAGGTTGGCGGTGACCGCGCCCGCGTTCTCGCTGTAGTCGGCGCTGCCGCCGGCGTTGGCGAAGCGGAGCGTGCCGCCGTTCAAGGTGAGCGCGCTGGCGTCGCGCAGGCGGTTGGTGTTGTTAGCGGAGGCGGTGTTGTCCAGCAGCAGGGTGCCGCCGGCGGCGAGCGTGTAGCCGGTGGAGGCGGCGATGGCCCCGTAGGCGCCGGCGAGGGAGAGCGTGCCGCCGTTGACCGCGGTCGTGCCCGTGTAGGTGTTGGTCGTCGAGAGCAGCCACTGCCCGGTGCCGTCCTTGACGAGGGCGAGGGTGCCGGCGTCGTTGCGCAGCAGGCCGCTGAATTCGGCCGTGCCGGCGCTGGAGCCCTGCAGCGTCAGGGTTTTTGCGCCCGACGTCGAGACGGTCAGCGGCGCGGTGAGGTTCAGGTGTCCGGTCCCCGCGTCCTCCACGATCACGTTGCTCAGGATGCTCAGGATGCGGTCGCTCGACTCGCCGCTGCCGGTGTAGAGCAGCCGCGTGCCGCTGGCGTTCAAGGTGACGGTCGTGCCGCTGCCGAGGTTGCTGGTGAGGGAGCCCTTGTTGCCGATCTTGGAGACGCTGAGCGTGCCCGCCGGTCCCATGGTGACGTTGCCGGTGAAGTCGTTGGGGCCGTTCAGCACGTAGGTGCCCGTGCCGCTCCACAATTCCAGGCCGATGTTGCCGGTGAGGCGCGCGTTGATGGTCAGCGTCTTGCCGGGCGCGCTGTAATTGTCGCCCGTCAGGTTGTTCGCGGGCCCGGTCGGCAGCACGATTGAGCCCGGGCCGTTGATGACCGCGTCCTGGTTGGCGATCATGGTCCCGCCGCCGCCGTTTTCGAAGACGAGCGCGCCGGCGGTCACGTTGACGGTACTGTTGCCGGTGCCGTTGAGGTTGAGCGTGCTGAGGACGTTCGTGCCCGACAGGCTGACGGGGCCGCTGGCGTTGACGTTGAGCGTGGTGATGCGGTTGAGGCCGGCGAGGGCGAGCGTGCCGCCCGTGAGGGTGACCGTGTCGACCACGTTGGAGCCGGCAAGGGTGGCCGCGCCGCCGGTGACGTTGAACGTGTTGATCCGGTTGGTGCCGGTCAGGGTGAGGGGACCGCCGCTGGCGTTCAGGGTGTTGACCGTGTTCGCGCCGGTCAGAAGCAGGTTGCCGAGGGTGGTGTCGGTGAGCGTGAGGGGACTGTACCCGTTGGTGGTGATGTTGCCGCTGATCGTGACGGCGCCGATGCCGGCCACGTTCAGGGTCTTCGTGCCGGTGCCGACGCCGCCGCTGGCGGAGAACAGGTTGCCCGCAAAAGTCAGCGCGTTGAACGAATGGTCGTTGCGCAGGGTGTGGGTGCTGTTGGTGCGCTCGTGGCCCAGCTGCAGCATGGCGTCGAAACGCTGGCTGTTGAGGGCCGAGGAGGTCAGCTGGATCGTGCTGCCGTTGGTGAGGACCAGCGTCTGCTGGTTCACGCCGTTGCTGCCGATGGTGTAGGCGCCGGCGCCGGTCGTGTCGAAGACGATGTTCGAGATGATCGCCAGACCCTCGATGTTGATCGTCGTGTTCGTGATGTTCACGCCGTTGTTGAAGGTCGCGGTCTGGTTGCCGGCCGGGAACGGCTGGGCGCTCCAGTTCCACGAGTTGGTCCAGTACGTGTTGCGCGCCACGCCGTTGGTGCTGTACCAGATGCCGTTGGCCGCAGGCATCTGGTTTGCGAACGCCAGCACGAGGGCTGCAAAGACGAACGACCGCTTGACACACACCATCTTCATTTTCATAACCACCTCATATGCTTTGGGAAATTTTGGAAACCGATCACAAAATCTTTACCAAATGTGAGATGGATTTTACGCGCATCATTTTCGCGAGTCAATGAAGCAAAAGTGGGACAAGGCAGAATCGGCGCGTATCGGCATCGGCGCAACACCACTGGAAAAGTAAAGACGCACGGACTGCGCGGGCGGTGCGTGCGCCTAACTGAACGCGGCGGCTTTCCGGCTATTTGAGCAACATCAGCGTGCCGTCGACGAAGAGCAGGACCACGCTGCCGTCCGCCTGGTAGACCGCGTGCCAGCGGCTGTCCGGGACGGTGATCGCAGCGAACGTGCCGGTCCGCGTGCCGGAGCAGGTGACCAGGGTATACTGCCGGCTGCGGTCCAGCTCCTCCGGATTCGCGATCGTCAGGGAGAGTCCCGACATGTCGAGGTTGCCCCGGACAACCAGGAGGTCGCTGTCGCCGTTGGCGGCGACGTCCGCCCGCAAGGTGCCGGAGAGGGTGGCGTTGGCGGCGAGGGTGAGCGTGCCGAGGGTGCCCTCGCCGCCCGGGGCGAGGGTGCCGGTGACGGTGAGGGTGCCGTTGGAGACCATGCCGCTGCCGCTCAGGTCCGCCAGCGTCTGGACGTTCCCGCCGAGGTCGAGCGCGGCGTTGGCGGCGATCTGCACCGACGAGCCCGACGCCAGCAGATTCGTGACGCCGCCGACCGTGTTTGTGAGCGTGAGCAGCGAGCCGTCGCCCGGATCGACCAGGTTCTGGTGGGTCGCGGAGAGCCCCGCCTGATAGGTGGTGATCCGCGCCAGGGGGTCATAGCCGATGCCCATGGTCACGGTCGTCCATACGTTGGAGACCACCTTGGGTCCGACATAGCTGGAGCCCTGCCCGAAGCGCATCTCGATCGCGTTCGCGCCGGGCTGGAGCGTGCAGGTCGCGACGACGGGCGTATTGTGCGAGCCGTTGTTGATCAGCGTCGTGCCGTTGATCTTTAGCAGCGTGGAGTCGTCGAACTCTTTGGCGAAGCTCCACGTGACGGGCGACGCCGTATTGTTCCAGATGTAGCCGGAGTAGACATACGTGCTGTTGTCGATCCAGACGCCGCCGGATTCCGCGTTGCCGTTGAACCACAGGTCCGCATAGCGGGGTGACAGCGCCGTGGTGGTCATGGGATTGGGCGACGTGGTGTTGAAGCCGCCGGCGAGGCGTCCCTCGTAGAGACCGGGCATGCGCCCGGGCAGGGCGAGCGTCCCCTCCTCGATGCGGATGGGGCCGGTCGAGGACGGGGACGTGCTGAGCAGCAGCGTGCCCGGGCCGGTCTTGGTCAGGCCGTCGCTGGTCAGGCTGCCGTTGAAGATGACCCCCTCCGTGACGGTCACCAAGCTGTTCGTGACCGACCGGCCGCCCAGATCGTACTTGCCGCCCGCCACGCTGACCGCCGCGTTCGTGGGCAGCGCGTCGGGATGGGCGAGCGCGAGCGTGCCCTCGCGGATCGTGGTGACGCCGCCGTACGTGTTGGTGCCGCCCAGCGTAAGCGTGCCGGCGCCGAGCTTGGTCAGGCCGCCTTCCGCCGTGTTCGGGCTGAGGAAGACGCTGCCGGTCTGCGCGACGGTGAGGAAGCCGCCTCCGATCAGCGTCACGACGACCGAGTCGCCCGACTGGTAGCCGACGCCGGGGCTGGTGACGGTGATGCCGGTCACCTGGCCGGAGGTCAGGCTGGCGGGATTCAGGTCGACCGCGGCGATGGCGGTCGCGCCGGTGCCGCTGCCGCCGGAGATCTTGACGACCGGCGCGCCGATGTAGCCCGCGCCGCCGATGGCGACGGGGATGTAGGCGACGCCCAAGCCGGTCGGCGCGAGCAGCGACTGGTTCAGCACGATGGTCGCATTGGTGGTGTCGACGACGGCGCCGCCGGGATAGACCGTGGCGGCTGTCAGCCCCTGTATGAAGGTGTTCGCCAGCGCGGTGCTCCCGTTCGCCTTGAGCGTGCCGCCGTTGAAGTTGAAGTACGTGGGGGTGGCCTTGCTGACCGCAAACACGCGGTTGCACAGAAGCGTGCCGGCCTTCAGGTTGACCACCGACATCAGGTTGCCGCCGGTGTTGGCCATGTTGAGGCCGCGGGTCGTGCTGTTTGTCACCGTGCTCAGCAAGGCCCCGTTTCCGAGCAGGTTCAGCATGGCGAAGGCGCCCTTGTCCGCCGAGTGCGCCATGTTGACCTCGTTGCCCGAGGGCGGTGCCGAAAGCGAACCGCTATAAATGTTGGCGACGCCGTTGCCGCCGACCCAACCCCAGATCAGCCACCCGCCGGTGGACATCACTGCGGCATCGCCGCCGAACTGCTCGTACACGCCATTATTGCCGGTGCCGGATCCGCCGCCGAAGGCCATCTGTCCAGACTTCAGACTTCCGCCATTCAAGCGGTAATAGCCGTAGGCGCCGTCGCGGCCGATGTCGAGAATCTGCCCGCTTGACGCCGGAGAGACCTCCACCTTGCCGTCGTTCTGAACGACCGCGCCGCTGGCGATCGTGTTGATGCCGACCCACATGTTTTTCGCCGCGAGGTTCGTGTTGATGAAGACGCGGCTGCGGTCGCCGTTGTAGTTGCCCACGTAGAAGGATTCCGTGAACGTCGTGGGGCCGTTGATCTCGAGCGTGCCGCCGCCCGAGCCGGGCAGCACGTAGCAGCGGCCGTACACGTTCGAGCTGGTGCTGGAGAGGTTCAGCGTGCCGGCGTAGATGCGGAGGTTGCTGTACTCCATCGCCACCAGCGTTCTGTTCGTGTTGAGGCCGGTCACGGTCAGCGTGTTGGTGCCGTACTTGTAAAGCGCGAAGCCGTTCATGCCGCCCAAACCGGAGACGGCGCCATAGGTCGTGTCGACGGCCATGATCGAGTTGCTCGCCACGAAGGCTCCGCTGCCATGGAGCGCGTTCAGCTGCTCGCCGGTCCAGCCGGTGGTCCCGTTGCCGCCATAGAGCGCCAGCGCGGCGCCGTTGGCGACTTGCACCTTGCCGGGCGAGGCGTAAGAGGGCAGTGATCCCGGACTCCACGCGTACAGCCAGTTGTTGCTGACGTAGGTGCCGCCGCTGTAGGTGTTGTTTGTGCCGGTGAGGTAGAGGGTCCCCGAGCCGACTTTGACCAGCGAACCGCTGCCGCTCACGTCGCCGGCGAGGGTGGCGATTGTGGAGGAGGCCGTGTCGAACCAGGCCGTGCCGTTGAGGGCGGCCGGTCCGGCCCAGATGTTGAGCGCGGTGGAGTTTCCGCCCCGGGAGAAGAAGCGCGCGCCGTCGTTCATCACGAGGCTCCAGGGCACGGGTACCGCGGTGTTGTAGATGTCGAACCAGGCGCCGTTCTGAACGGTCATCACGTTCGCCGGACCGCCGCCGAGAGAGGTGCTCCCTTCAAGCGTAAACATGCCTTCGGCGATGACGACGTTGCCGGGGTTGGCGACCGGCACGCTGGTCAGGCCGACATAGTTGGAGCCGACTTTGGTGACCGTATACCCGTTCATGTTGAAAGATGCGGGTTTGGTCGAGTCAGACGTGCGGACGTCCCAGCGGCCGCCGCTTTGCTCGCCGCCGAAGGTCGTGTCGCCGTTCAGGGTCAGGTAGCGGATCGCGTTGTACTGCGAAAGGTTCGAGGAGTTGACGATCGCGCCGCGGCCGTTGACGCCCGCGCCGCTGACCGCGATGGCCTCTCCGCCGAGGTTGATCGCCTGAGCGGTTCCGCTGCCGCCGACGTCGAGGGTGCTGCCGGCGGCGGCGACTGTCCCGTTGAGCGCGGTGCCCAAAGCCGCATTGTTCATGACCAGCAGGGTGCCGTTGCGGAGGGTTGTCTGCCCGTTGTACGTGTTGGCCGCGTTCAGCGCGAGGCGGCCGGACCCGTCCTTGGCCAGCGATCCGTCGCCGCTGATGACGCTGGCGAAGGTCTGCGTGGACGCGCTCGCCAGGGTCAGTTCGCCCTCGCCGATCACCGTCGGGCCGGTGTAGCCCAGCGCGCCGTTTAAGCTCACGGGCCCGGGGCCCGCCTTGCCGAGGGACGAGGCCGTGCCGTTGTTCGTGACCGGAACATTGACCGTCAGCGTGCCCGCCGCATAGTTGGCGAGCAGGAGGTTGCCGCCGGACGTCAGAGGCATCAGAAGCCCGTCCGTCGTGTTGGTGCCGATGGTGAGGTCCGCCTTGCCCTCGCCGATGAGGATGCCGGAGGTCAGCAGCGTCTGGTTGGTCAGGCCGACGGAGGCGGCCCACTCGGTGTTTTGCATCAGGGTGTAGACGCTGTTGGCCGTCTCGCTCTCCAACGTGATCGGGCCCTCGGTGCCCTCCGCATTGATGCGCGCGTTGGCGGTGGCGCTATTGGGGATCGCGGAGGGGCCTTTGGCGGAGATATCGGTGTAGATGTCGTTGCCGGCCGGGATCACGCCGAGCGTGTTGTCGTAGGTGGCGAAGTTCGTACCGTTGTACATGGCCCACGGCCCGAGGATGCCGTTGACCGGCGCCGGGGCCGAGGTGAAGAGGATGCGGTTGCGGTTGTCCGCCGCGCCCAGTCCCGCGCCCGCGAAGTTGACGGAGCCCGCGCCGGTGCGCGTAAGCGAGGCGAAGGTCAGCGCCGACGTCTGGCCCGCGTCGGCCTGCGAGGTCTCGACCGTGGTCTGGCCGGTGCCGACGGCAAGCGCGCCGGCGGTCTCGCCGTAGTCGGCTGCGCCGCCGGGGTGTGCGAAGCGGAGCGCGCCGCCGTTGAGGGTGACCGCGCCGGAGTTGGACAGGCGGTTGCCGCTGTTGGCGGAAGGCGCGTTGCTGATGACGAGGGTGCCGCCGCCGACCGTCACGCCGCCGGCGACCGCGCCGTTCGCCCCGCCGATCACGAGCGTGCCGTTGTTCGCGTAGGTGATGCCGCTGTAGGTATTGGCGCCGGACAGCGTCCAGGTGCCGGTGCCCTGCTCCTTGTACACGGGCAACGCGGCGGTCAAGCCGTTGGCGATGGCGCCCGAGATTTCGCCGTCGCCGTTGCCCCACAGGCGGAGTTGGCGGCTGGTGTCGAACGGGGCCGTGACGCTGCCCGCCACGGTCAGTTTGCCGGACACCGAGTTCAGGATCGTGTCGCCGTCGCCGCCGATCAGCTGGACCGGGCCCAGGATCGCGTTGTTTCCGCCCTCGTTGAAGATTGCGCCGACACGGGAGTTGCTGGTCTTGAAGGTGATGGTGGCGGGGATGGTCAGGTCACCCGCCGTGCCGTCCAAGTGGAAATGGGGGCTTGCGCCGTTCGCATTGTTGGCCGCCTGCACGGTCTTGGGCCAGTTGCCGAACGCTTCGCTCCGCGTGACGCGGAGCGCGCCATCATCGACCACGACATTGCCCTTGAACGTGTTGTCGGCCGACAGGGTCCATGCGCCGGCACCCGTCTTGAACAGATTGTTGGAGTAGGCGGAGCTGTAGTCCGAGATCACGCCGGCGAGCTCCCCGGTCGCGGTTACGCTGCCCTGCAGGCGCAGCTGCTTGCCGCCCGCGCCCGTGTTGGTGACGGCGCCGGTCATCTTCCAGAGGTTGGTGCCCGAGTGGTCGAGCGTGATCGTGGCGGTGGTGCTGGCCAGGTCGATGCCGCGGTCCGAGGTGTCGCCCATGCCGGCGTAGGCGAGGGCCGCGCTGGTGGAGCCTGTGCCGAGCTTGATCAGGCCGTTGGTCAGGGAGGTCGGCGCGCCGAGCGAGCTGGGCTGCCCAATGTTCCGGATCGAGGAAGCGCGGAGCGTGCCGGCCCGGTTCCAGAGCTGCCCGCTGAACAGGTTGTTGGTGCCGAGGAGCGCGAGGGTGCCGCCGCCCAGCTTGCTGACCGGATAGCTTACGCCGCCGTCGGTGATCTGTCCGCTGATGTAGCCGGTGCCGCTGGCGCAGCCGAGGAGGCCGTCGTTGGCGTCGGTGATTACGCCCGCGAGAAGGATCGGCCCGAACCATTCGCTGTTGCCGTCGAGGCGGAGCTGGCCGTAGCTGTCGCCGGTGTTTCCGCCCTGCAACGTGAGCGCCGCGCTGTGGCGCATGGCCGCCGAGCAGTACAGCGTCGCGTTCGTGCGCACGACGATGGCGGCCGCCGCGTTGTCCCTGCCGTTCATGACGACTTTGCTGCCCGTAGCCCCGACGCCGACACCGAGATTCCACAGGCCCGTGAACCCGGAGTAGTCGCCGTTGAAGTTCGCCGTGCCGCCTGCCAGATTGCTGGCCATCGTGACGTTATTGGTTCCCGAGCCGCTCAGGCTGACGGAGAGCCCCGAATAGGTGACCGGGGCTGCGGTGAGGTCCAAGGTGCCGTTGTTCGCGACTGGGCCGCTGCCGAGCGCGAGCATGTGGTTGGCGGAAACCCGACCCGCGCTGATCGTGGCGCCGCCGCGGAAGGTGTTCGCGCCGGAGAGGGTCAGTGTGCCCGTGCCTTGTTTCGTCAGGCTGCCGTCGCCGCTCAGGACGCCGCTGTAGGCGGTGCTGGCGTTGTTCTGCCCGACCGCCAGGGCGACGGGGCCCGAGGCGTTATCCGCCAACGCGAGGTCGCGCAAGCCCGAGAGCGCGCCGAGCGTGAACGCATGGCCGGCGACCGCGCTGTCGAAGACGGGCGTTCCGGTGGCGCCGAGGGTGAGCGTGCTGTTTTGGAGGGCGTTGCTGTGGGCCAGCACCAGGGAGCCTGCGCCGATGGACGTCGCGCCGGAGAAGGTGTTCGCGGCGGTTAGCGTCACCGTGCCGGATCCGGCTGTGTTCAGCGCCGAGGCGGTGGTGTGGTTGGCGATGACCGCGTTGACGGTGAGCGGCGCGGCGCCGTCGTTCGCGAGGGTGAGTCCGCCTCCGGCCGTGGCCGGCGCGACCGTTCCGTCGCCGGCGGCGGCGCCGAGCGTCACGCTGGCTTTTCCGGCGGGAACGATCACGCTGGTGACCCGCAGGGTCTTGTCGGCCGTGGCCACCGTGGCGTCGGTCGCGGTGTTCTGGAGCAGGCTGGCGACGGTGGTGGTGGCGGCGCTGAGGTCGATGGGCCCGGAGGAGCCGGCACTGTTGATGCGCACGTTGCTGCCGGCGCTGTCCGCGATGGTCGATGAGGGCCCGCGGGCCGCGATGTCCGTGTAGGCCGCGTCGGACGCGGGATAGATGCCGAGGGTGCTGCTGTAGGCCGCCAAAGAGGTTCCGTTGACCGTGGCCCAGGGGCCGATCAGGCCATCCGGCTGGCCGGTGATCAGGATGCGGTTGCGGGTGTCCGTGCCGAGTCCGGCGCCGGCGAAATCGACGCTGCCCGAGGTGCGCGTGAGCGCCGTGAGGGTGAGGGTTGACGTCTGCCCGGAAGCGGCCCGCGAGGCCGCGATGGTGCTCGCGCCGGCGCTGACCGCGACCGCGCCGAGGGTCTCGCTGTAATTGGCGGGTCCGCCGGTATGGGCGAAGAGCAGCGTGCCGCCGTTCAGGGTGACGACTGCGGTATCCTTGACGCGGTTCGCATGATTGGTCGAGGGCGTGTTGTCCAGCAGGAGCGTGCCGCCCGTGCCGAGCGTGATGCCGCTCGTGTTCGGAACGGAACCGTTGTTGCCCGTGAGGGCCAGGGTTCCGCCGTTCACGGCGGTCGCCGCCGTATAGGCGTTGGTCTGGGTCAGTCTGAGCACGCCGCCATTGACGGTGAGGGCGCCGGTAAACACGTTTGCGGCCGAGAGCGTCCAGGTGCCGGTGCCCTCTTTTGCGAAAGCGATGGTCCCCGTGCCGTTGGAAACCACGCCGCTGATCTCGCCGGCGGCGGCGGTGGACCCCGACAGCGTGACGGTGCAGGCGGCACTCACGATCGGCGGGGCGGAGAAATTCAGAAGCCCCGAGCCGGCCTGTTCGAGCCGGGCGTGGGACGCGAATTCGAGCACGCGGTCGGAGGTCTCGCCGGCGCCCGTGTATTTCAGCTTGGGCCCGCCGAGGTTGAAGCTCGAGAAGCGGACCCTGTAGCCCGCGCCCAGGTTGCTTGTGGTGGAGAAGCGGTTGCCGATCTTGGCCGCGCTGATGGTGCCCGCCGCATTCATGAAGACGTTCCCGACGAAATCGTTGACGCCGTTCAGCGCGAAGGTGCCGGCGATCCCGGCTCCCGAGTAGAGTTCGAAGCCGGAGTAGCCGGTGAGGCGGCAGTTGACGGTCAGCGTCGAGTTGACGTCGTCCACGCGGTTGTCGGCGTTATCCTCGCCCGGCTTCGACGTCATGACGAAGGCGCCCGTGCCGTTGATCGTGCCGCCGAACGTGCTCGTGAGGTTCTCACCGCCGAGGCTGCTCGTGTTTGAGTTGGTGAAGACCGTGTACCCGTTGCCGATGTCGAGCACGCTGCCGGACCCGCCGTTCATGCGCAGGACGGTGATGAGGTTCGTGCCGGTCATCGCATTGGCGCCGCCGCCGTTGATGTTGACGAAAAGGTTATTGGCATTGCCCCGGCTCACGCCCCCTAAGACGCGGATATTGCCGACGCCGTTCAGGTTCAGCGTTTTATCGCCGGCCGTGCCGGAGTTCGTGAAACACGAGACGTCGCCCAGGAAAGTCAGGGTGTTGAACGCGTTGTCGTTCTGGAAGTTGTAGCTCGCGCCGGCCTTGTCGGGGCCGAGCTGGATCGCGGTGTTGAAGACTTGGCTCTTCGCGCAGGTGAGGAGCATGCGGTAGTTGGCGTCGTTGCGCATGTTCAGCGGCTGGCTGTTGACCGGCGACGTGCCGATGTTATAGGCGGCGGCCGAGCTGTCGAAGTTGATGTACTTGATGGCGGCCAGGCCGACGACGTTGATGTTGGTCCTGCCGTTGCCCGCATTGTTAAACGTCGCCGTATCGTCATTGATGGAATAGGGCGAGGCGCTCCAGTTGAGGGAGTTCGTCCAGTACTCGTTCGATCCCGCAACCGTGCTGTTCCACGTCCCGCTGGCCGCTTGGGCCACGTTCCCGGCCAGCAGCGCCAGGGCTGTGGCGATGGTTGACATCTTGAGACAGACTGCCGCGTGCTTCATGTTCACCTCACCTTGTTGGAACTCTCCGTAT
This sequence comes from Verrucomicrobiota bacterium, assembly GCA_023269675.1. Lineage (GTDB taxonomy): Bacteria > Verrucomicrobiota > Kiritimatiellia > RFP12 > UBA1067 > JAHFSX01. The sequence continues at coordinate 240,602 of JAHFSX010000002.1, read as the reverse complement.
CATGCGAAAGCGATTTGTAATTTGATATACTATACGCAAATGGAGAATGGCAGTCAACCAAGCCACGGACGATAAAACCCGGGCACGCGGACAGTGCGGTCCGCGCGTCCGGGTTTTCCGTCGCCGTCTGGAGGCGGCCGCGTGTTCCCGCCGCTATTTGAGCAGCATCAGCGTGCCGTCGACAAAGATCAGCTTGACGGTGCCGTCGGTCCCGCGCAAGACATGCCAGCGGCTGTCAGGGAGGTTGGTGGACGCGAAGCCGCCGGTGCGCGCGCCGGTGCCGGACACCAGCGTGTAGGCGTGGCTCGGGTTCAGCCGGGAGGTGTCCACGAGCTGCAGGGTCAGGCTGGCCAGGTCCAGAGTGCCCTGCACGCTGACGAGGTCGGAGGTGCCGTCCTGCGCCACATCGGCCAGGTAGGTGCCTTTCAGCGTCGCGGCTTTCAGCGCGAAGGACTGGGTGCCGATCACGTTCGTGCCGGCCGGGGAGATCTCGGTGCAAACCGTGCCGTTGGTGACGGTGCCGCTGCCGCTGACCGTGTTCGTCACGGTGAAGCCGCCCAGGTCCAGCGTGCCGCCCGCGAGGACGACGGGCGTACCGGTCGGCAGCGCCAAGGCCTGGCCCAGTTTGAGCGTGCCGTTGCTGACGGTCGTCGCGCCGCCGTAGGTGTTGGCGCCGCCCAGGGTGAGCGTGCCGCTGCCCAGCTTGGTCAGTCCGCCGCTGGTGTTGGCCGCGAGCGCGACGCCGGCGGCGGCGGCCTGGTTGGTGGCGCCTCCGCTCCTGAAGGTGACGGTGGGGGCCGACGTGAAATTCCAGCCGGGTGTGGTGACGGTCACGCTGGCGACCCGGTAGGTGCCTTGGCCGGTGCCGTCGTCCTCCATGTTGGCGACGGCCGTCGCGCCTTCGCCGCTGCCGCCGTCGATCGAGACGTAAGGCTCGCCGACGTAGCCCGAGCCCTGCGAGGCGAGGGTGACGGTGGCGACGCCGTTGCCGGCGGGGGCCTGCAGCGGGGCGGCGGCGGTGACGCTCTGGCCCGCGGTGTCGATGACGGCTCCGCCCGCGTAGGCGCCGAACGGGCCGTTGACCGTCACGCGGGTCATCGTGGCGGGAATGAAGGCCGACGAGGCAGCGGCCGCGCGCAGGGTGGCGCCGTTGAAGTTCAGCCAGGCCGTGCCGCCGGTGTTCTGCAGCGCGTTCAGCGTGAGCGAGCCCGCGCAGAGGTTGACGACGCCGGTGGAGACGTTTAAGCCGTTCTGGCGAATGGCGACGTTTCTGCCGGTGTTGTCGATGGACCCGCCGGTCAGGTTCAGTTCGCCGCGCCCGCCGCCGTGGCCGAGGGAGAAGTTCTGCGTCGCTCCGGTGCGGTCCATGGTGCCGCCGTCCATGGTCAGGACGCCCACGCAGCCGTTGGTGCGGCCCAGCAGGACATATTCGGAGAACTTGAGCGTGCCGCCGGTGATGCGGGCGATGCCCATGGCGGAGACGATGGTCGAGCCGCCCAGCGTGCACCGCTTGTTGGTGACGGTGCCGTCGCTCATGTTGAAGTAGCCGTAGCTGCCGGTGCCCAGCCCCAATCCGAAGTTCGAGTCGCTGCCGGTTCCCGAGGGGTTGCGGTAGAGCTCGCCTCCCGTCATGTAGACTGCGGCGGATGAATTGGCCGAGTTGCCGATATAGAAGCCGCCCGTGCCGGTGATGCGCGCGCCGGGCAGGATCCGCGCCAGTGCGTTCGAGCTGGTCTGGTTCCCGACCACGAAGTTGCCGCCGCTCTGCGCGTTCGTTCCGGAAATGATCAAGGTGCCGCTGTTGACGTTCATCGCGCCCGAGCACGCGTTGTTGCCGGAGAAGGTTAGCGTGCCGTAGCTCACGGTGGTTGTGCCCGTGTAGCTGTTGTTGCCGGAGAGCACCCACTCATTCGCGTCGTTCTTCGTCAGGGAGATCATGCTGCTGGCGCCGTTTGAGAGGTTGCCAGCAAGCTCGCCCGACTTGGTGCCCCGCAGGGTCAGGGTCTTGCTTCCCGCGCCGCCCGAGACGGTCAGGTCGCTGGTGAATTTGAGGAGCCCGGCACCTTGACTGTAGATCGCGGCTCCGCCGGTGGTTCCTGCGAGATCGAGCGTGCGGTCAGTCGTGTCGCCCGTGCCCGTGTAGCTGAGCGTGCCGCCTGTCGTCAGGCGTCCGAAACGGATGGTGCCGTTGTCAGTGTCGGTCGGCCTGCCGAGCGAGCAGGCCTCGCCGACGTTACGCAGGGAGACGATGCTCAGGGTGCCGTTGGTGATGGCGGTGCCGCCGGTGAAGGTGTTGTTGGTGCCTGTGATGAAGGTGGTGCCGGAGCCCATTTTGATGAGCGAGCCTGTGCCGGTGATATCGCCGCTCAGCGTTTTGTAATACCCGCTGCCGCTGTTCAGGGCTGCGGCGCCGTTCAGCGTGACCGGTCCTGTCCAGACGTTTTGGCCGCTTGAGCCTTGCGCGGCCGTGAGCATGGCGCCGTCGTCCAGGATCAGTCTCCAGGCCTGCGCGTAGGCCAAGCTGTAGAGCTGGAACTCCGCGCCGCTGCGGACCGTCACCGTATTCGTCGCGCTGCCATTCAGTTTCGTGTTGGACTCAAGGCGGACCTGGCCCTGTTTGATGTCGAACGCCGCCTGCCCGAGGGGTCCGGGTGTGACCGTTGTCGACGTGAGTCCGAGCATGTTCGCTCCGAGCTTGGTGACGCGGTGGTCGTTCATCGCGAATGCGCCGTTGCGGATGTCCCAGCGCGCCTCTGCGCCGAAGGTCGTGTCGCCCGCCAGAGCCACACTGGCGAACGCGTTGTACTGTCCGCCGGTCGCGCTGTTGATGATCGCGCCCAGCTCGTTCACGCCTTTGCCTTGAACGGTGAAGAGTTCGCTGCCCAGGTTGAGCCCGTATTGGGGGCGCGTGCCGCCGACGTCGGGGGTGCAGCCGACATCGAGCGTGGCGCCGTCGGCGATGAAGGTGCCTGCAGCCGTTGTCCCGAAGGCGGAGTTCTGGTCGGGACGGACAAGGCCCGCATTGACATAGGTCGGCCCCGTGTAGGTGTTCGCACCCAGCAGCTGGAGCAGGTTCGTGCCGCTTTTCACGAGTGTGCCGTTGCCGCTGATGACGCCGGGCAGGTTTTGCGGGTAGTCGCTGGCGAAGAGCAGTTCGCCGACGTTGATGGCCGTGGGGCCCGTATACGAACACGCGCCGTTGAAGACAACCGGACCGGAGCCGATCTTCGATACCGAGGAGGCTGCGGTGTTGTCCGCAAGGCCCGCGTTGATGGTCAGGGCGTTGGCGGAGCTGTTGGCGAGGACCAGCTCGCCGCCTGAGGTGAGGGCGGCGAGGGTGCCGTCGCCCGCGCTCGCGCCGATGGTCAGAGCCGCTTTTCCGGCATTTATGAGGAGGCCTGCGGTCAGCAGCGTCTTGGAGGCGGTCGACACCGTGGCGGGGAACTCGGTGTTCTGGGTCAGCGTGTTGACGCTGTTCAGCGTCGCACCGGCCAGGCCGATGCCGCCGCCCGTGCCTTCGCTGCTGATGCGGGCGTTGAGGCTCGCGTCGTCGGGGATGGTCGACGGTCCCTTCGCGGAGAGCTCGGTGAATCCTCCCGCGTAGGCGGTTACGCCGTAGGCGCCATAGGTGGCGAAGTTCGACCCGTCTGCGGTGGCCCACGGGCCGATGATGCCGCCGCTGAGGGCAGGCGCCGCGGTGAAAAGAATCTGGTTCCGGTCATTCAGTCCAAGGTCCGCGCCCGTGAAGTTGACCGCGCCGCCGGTACGCGACAGCGCGGCGAACGTCAGGGCGGAGGTGTTCCCGCTTTCCGCCTGCGACGCGGCGAGCGTGTTGCTGCCAGAAGCGACGGCGAGCCCGCCCGCCGTCTCGCTGTAGTTGGCCGGGCCGCCCGTGTGACTGAAGCGGAGCGTGCCGCCCGCGAGGGTGACGGGAACCGCGTTGCCGAGGCGGTCGGTGTTGTTGCTGGCGGCGGTGCTGTGCAGCATCAGCGTGCCGTTGGCGGACAGCGTGAGGCTGCCCGGGCTGCTGAGCGTGCCGCCGGACCCAGCGAGCAGCAAGGTGCCGCCGCTGACCGCAACCGCGCCGGTGCCGCTGTGGACGCCGTAAAGGGCATACGTGCCGCCGCTGACGGTCGTTGCGCCGCCGCCGGTGTGCTGCCCGTAGTGGGCGAGCGTGCCGTTATTCACCGTCGTCGCGCCGCCGTAGGAATTGGAGCCGAAGAGGGTCCAGACGCTGGTGTTGTCCTTCAGCAGCGAGAGCACCGACGAGGCGTTGGGACCGTTGCTGATGCAGCCGGTGATGGCGCTGGAAAGGTTGGTTCCGTCCAGCCTGAGCGTCTTGGGATTCGGGTTGGACAAGATGGAGACGGAGCCGACGGTGAGGTCCGCGTCATACGGCGCCAGCATCGTGGTGCCGGCCCCGCCCGCGCTCAGGTTCAGGGTGGTAACCGTGAACGAAGGCGTCCCGCTGAGCACGCTGGAGGCGCGCACGACGTTCACGGTCACGAGGCTGAGAGCCAAGTCCCCCAACGTGTGGTTGATGCCGGAGGAGCCGGTGCCCACGCCGGAGACCAGCGTTGCCCCGGAGCCGCCGCCCATGGTGAAATTGTAGGGGGTCTCGCCCGCGCCGTCGTTGGCGAATTCGAGCGTTCCGACCGAGTTGACGAAGGTCACCTGGCCGGTTCCCAGCGCTTTGGGGTGGGCGAGCACCAGCTTGCCGCTGTTGGGGCTGTACTGCGGACCGATGCTGGTGCCGCCGCTGTAGCTGTTGGCGCCGGAGAGCGTCCATGTGCCGGTTCCCTGCTTATAGAGCGAGATCGCGCTGCCGGTGCCGTTGGTGATCACGCCCGCGAACTCGCCCGTGCCGTCGGTGGAGCCTTCGAGGTAAAGCGTCTTGGCGCCGGCGCCCGAAACCGCGAGGCTGTTGGTGAACTTGAGCACGCCTGTGCCCGACTGGTCGAGCGTGGCGGCACCCGTGGCGCCTGCCATGTCGACGGTACGGTCGGTCGTGTCGCCGGCCCCCACATAGCTGAGTCGCGCCGCCGTGCTGCTGCTGCCGAGTTTGATCAGGTTGTTGGTCGCGGCCGTGGGCGCGCCGAGGGAGCTGACCTCGCCGAGGTTCTTGAGCGAGTTGACGATCAGGGTGCCGCCGCGGCACCAGGTCGCGCCCGCATAGGTGTTCGAGCCGGAGAAGACCAGAACGGCGCTTCCCCGCTTATCGACGAAGTGCGCGCCGCCCACGTCGCTGATGACGCCGCTGACGATGCCCGTGCCGGCGGAGGGGCCGAAGTAGCCGTCGGAGCCGTCGGTGATGTCGCCGGCCAGAAAAACGGGGCCCGCCCAGTTGGCGTTGCCTTCGAGACGGAGTTGGCCGTACGATTCAGCCGTGTTGCCTCCGTAAAGGTAAACGGCGGCGTTGTGCGTGGTGGGCGCGGAGCAGAAGAGCGTCCCGTTCGAGAGGATGTTGATCGTCGCGGCGGCGCTGTCCGCGCCGTTCATGACGGCCCTGCCGCCCGTGCCGTTCAGGCCGAGATTCCAGATGCCGGTGAAGCCGGAGTAGTCGCCGCCGAGCGTGGTGGAATTGCCCGAGGAGCCGAGGGTGACGTTGACCGTGCCGGTGCCGCTGAGGGCCGTGGAGAGGCCGGTGTAGGCGACGGCGCCGGCGGTCAGGTTCAGGGTGGCGTCGTCGGTGACCGGGCCGGTGCCGAGGGCGTTCACCTGGCTGGCGATGACCGCGCCGCCGCGGACGGCGGTTCCGCCGCTGTGGGTGTTCGCGCCGGAGAGGGTGAGCGTGCCGTTGCCGACCTTGGCGAGGGAGCCGCCGCCGCTCAAAACCCCGCTCAGCGTGGTGCTGGCGCCGCTGTTGCCGGTCGCGAGCGCGACCGGGTTGGGCGAGGCGGCATCATCTTCGAGCACGAGGCTGACGGCGCCGGAGAGGCCTCCCAGCAGAAACGCGTGGCTGGCGACCGAGTCGTCAAAGGACGCGGCGGACATGAGCGTGCTGTTCTGCAGCGCGTAGGTGTTGGCCAGCAGCAGCGGTCCGCCCGTCGTCGTGGTCGCGCCGGAGAAGGTGTTGGAGCCCGCGAGGACCACCGCTCCGCTGCCGTAGGCGGTCAGGTCCGCGGCCGCGCCGTTGTCGGCGAGGTTGGCGTTGACGGTGAGGTTGGCGGCGCTCGCGTTGGCAAGCAGCAGGCTGCCCCCGGAGGTGGCGGGCGTGAGCGTGCCGTCGTTGGCCGCGGCGCCGACGGTGACCGCGCCTTTCGCGGCGGGGATGACGATGCTGTCGACTTGAAGGGTCTTCGCGGCGGTGTCGACCGTGGCGTCGGTCCCGGTGTTCTGCACCAGGGTGCCGATGGCGGCGGTCACCTCGCTCAGCGTGATGGGGCCGCTGACCCCGTCGTAGTTGATGCGTACATAAGCTCCCGGCGCGTTGGTGATCACGGAGGGGCCGCGGGCGGCGATGTCGGCATCGCTGGTTTCGGAGGCAGGGACCACCCCGCGGGTGATGTCGTAAGCGGCCAGGGCCGTGCCGTTGATGGTGGCCCAGGTCCCCATGAGGCCGCTCGGCTGGCCCGCGATGAAGATGCGGTTGCGGTCGCTTTCGCCGAGGCCCGTGCCGGCGAAGTTGAGCGTGGCCGCGCCGTTGCGTGCGAGGGACGCGAAAGTGAGTGCGGCGGTCTGGCCGCCCGCGGCCTGCGAGGCAGCCACCGTGCAGTTGCCTGTGATGATGAGCGCGCCGGCGGTCTCGCTGAAGCTGGCGCTGCCGGCGTCGTTCGAGAAGGCCAGCGTGCCGCCGCTGAGCGTGACGGGGCTGGCGTCGCGCAGCCGGTCGCCGTTGTTGGCGGACGCGCTGTTTTCCAGCAGCAGCGACGCGCTCGCGCTGACGAGGAAATTGGTCGCATAAGCCAGGCCGCCGTTCGCGCCGGCGAGGCGGAGCGTTCCGCCGCTGACGGTGGCGTTGCCGGCGAGGCGGTTGGCGGCGGAAAGCGTCCAGGTGCCCGTGCCGGCCTTGGTGATCGAGGCCGAGGCTGAGCCGTTCGAGACGACGCCGGAAAGCTCGCCGGTGCCCGCCGCAGAGCCCTGCAGGGTGAGCGTGACCGCGCCGGCCGTGAAAACGGGCGGGGTTGAGAAGTTCAGGTTGCCCGTGCCGGACTGGTCGAGCGTGCCGCTCGTGTTGAAGGAGAGGATGCGGTCGCTGGTTTCTCCCGCGCCGGTGTAGAGCAGCTTGCCGGTACTGCCGAAGCGGATGGTTGTGCCTTTGCCGAGGTTGCTTGTGGCCGAGCCGCGGTTGCCGATCTTGGAGACGCTGATGGTTCCGGCCGCGCCGAAGATGACGTGCGCGGCGAACGTGTTGATGCCGTTAAAGACGTAGGTGCCGGTCGCGGTCCACAGCTCGAAGCCGCCCGTGCCGGTGATCTCGGGGTTAATGACGAGCGTCTTGCCGGCGGCGACGTAGCAGTCGGCGTAATTGAAACCGGTGCTCCCGATGGTGTCCGAGGTGCTCATCCGGATCTTGCCGGTGCCGTTGATGACGCCGCCTTGGGAACAGTAGAGGGTGTTGCCGCCCGCGTTGCTGAGGTAGAGTTCACCTGCGCCGATATCGATGGTGTTGCCCGCGTTGCCGGTCATATAGAGCGTGCGGACGGTGTTCGAGCCGGACAGGGTCAGCGTGCCGGTCGTCAACGCGTTGGTGACTGTCAGGGCTGCAGCGCCGCCTTTAGACAGGCTGCCGTTCACGACAGTGTTGCCTACGCCGGCAAAGATCAGCGTCTTGAAGCCGGCGAGTCCGCCGCTGGGCGCCCCGGTGACGTCTCCGTTGATGGTCAGCATGCGCAGCGCGCTGTCGTTGCGGATCGTGAAGGAGTTTGTGGCCGTATCCGTGCCGAGCTGGATGGACGCGTTGACGGTTTGGTCGTTCCCGGCCGAAGCCGTGACTTGGAAAAGGCCGTTGCTCCCCATGACCAGCGTCTGGCTTTTGGGTCCGCCGCTGCCGATCGTGTAAGCCGCCGCGCCGGCGGTGTCGAAAGTGATGTACTTGATGTTGGGCAGGCCCGCGAGGTCGACCGTCGTGCGGCTGCTGCCGGCATTGGTGAAGGCCGCCGTGTCCGCGCCGGACGGGGAGGGGGCGTCGCTCCAGTTCGCGCTGTTGGTCCACAGGGTGTCGACGGACCCGTTCCAGGTGCCGCTTGCGGCGTGCGTCCACTGACCGTTGAACAGCGCCGAGGCCAGCGCGACGGCTGCCAGACGACGGATCATTCTTGCGACCTGCTTCATAACCACCTCACTCGTGTTACAGACCCGCTTGTGCATTTGCACAGTTTAGTATTTGAGATGATACACTACCGGACTTGATATTTTAAAGTCAAGGTGCATCCTTATATTTCTAATGAGATTTGAGAGCGAAAATTACCCGCCGAGCACGCCGCGGGGTACAACAAAGAAACCGGGAGAGAGGAGGTCCCGGTATGCGATGAGGCGCGTTGTCGGAGCAGGGCGTCAGACAGGCAGGGCCGGAGGGCTTCGGGTCGGTGTGGAAGGGGGCCTAGCGTTTAGTGTCGACAGACTCGCGCACGGTCGCGCCGAGGGCGCGGATTAGGGGGACGAAATCGGGGAACGATTCATTCAGGATTTCGGCGTGGCGGACGGTCACGGGATCGGGGGAAGCCAGGCCCGCGAGGGCGAGCGACATGGCGAGGCGGTGGTCGCCGTGGGCCTCGCACTCGCCGCCGGTGAGCGTGCCGCCATAGATGGTGAAGCCGTCTCTGCGCTCCTCGAGCCGCACGCCCAGCTTTTTCAGCTCGCCGCACATCACGGAGATGCGGTCGGTCTCTTTATACCGCAACTCTTCGGCGTCGCGCACCTCGGAGGCGCCGTGCGCGAAACAGGCGGCGATCGCGAAGATCGGAAACTCGTCGATCATGCGCACGACGGTCTCTCCGCTGACGCAGACGGCTTTGAGCGGGGCCGCGGTGAGGCGGATGTCGCCGACAGGCTCGCCGAGGATGTCATGACGGTTTTCGATGCGGATATCCGCGCCCATCTGGCTGAGGACGTCGAGGATGCCGGTGCGGGTGGGGTTGAGTCCCACGTCGCGGATCCGGATCGACGATCCCGGCACGAGCGCGGCGGCGACCAGCAGGAAGGCGGCCGAGGAGATGTCGCCCGGGAGTTCGAGTTTCAGTGGCGCGAGGGGCCGCGCGAGAGGCGCAATGCGGATGGTGTGCGGCTTGTTCGTGCGGATGTCGGCGCCCATGGCGGACAGCATGCGCTCGGTATGGTCGCGCGAGGGGCCGGGCTCGTGGAGCGTGGTGACGCCGTCGGCGGCGAGCGCGGCCAGGATGAGGCAGGATTTCACCTGCGCGCTGGCCACGGGCAGCGTGTAGTCCATGGCGCGGAGCGGGGCGTCGGCGGCGCGCGCGGCGAGGGTGAGCGGTGCGCAGCCGTTGGGGGATGAGATCGGGACGCCCATGTCGCGCAGGGGATCCGTGATGCGGTTCATGGGACGTTTGCGCAGGCCGGTGGAGCCGTCGAGCACGCAGGGCGTTCCGCTTGCGGCCAGCGCCCCGGCCAGCATGCGGATGGTGGTGGCCGAGTTGCCGCAGCCGAGCGCTTCTTTTGGCGGCGTGAAGCCGCGCAACCCTTTGCCGCAGACGGAGAGGCGCGAGCCCTCGATGTGCCACTCCACGCCGCAGGCCGTGAGGACGTTCAGCATGGCGCGGGTGACGCCGGAGACGAGGAAGCGGTCGATGGTGCTGGTGCCTTCGGCGAGCGCGGCGAACAGGGCCGCGCGGTGCGAAAGCGATTTGTCGCCGGGCAGGATGATTTCGCCGCCGAGCGGCGCCGCGGCTGATACGGTGAGGTCAAGAGCGTGTTGCATGGTGGATATATTTAGCACAAAGAGGCAAAAGCACGAAGGAGAAAAATAAAAAAAGGCGGCGCGGAGGTCGCGCCGCCTTAGCGTTTCATCATCCGATCGTCTGCGGTTGGATCGGTCTGCCTATTTGCAGAGGGTGTAGAGCACGCCCGCGACGACGGCCGAGCCGATGACGCCGGAGACGTTGGGCCCCATGGCGTGCATCAGCAGGTAGTTGGTGGGGTCGGACTCGAGCCCGACCTTGTTGGACACGCGCGCGGCCATGGGCACGGCCGAGACGCCGGCCGAGCCGATCAGCGGGTTGATCGGGTCCTTGCAGACCTTGTTCATGAGCCGGCCCATGAGGCAGCCGCCCGCGGTGCCGCCGGAGAAGGCGATCAGGCCGAGCAGGAGGATGCCGAGGGTCTCGGGGTTGAGGAACTTCTCGCAGGCGAGCTTGGAGCCGACCGAGAGGCCGAGCATGATCGTGACGAGGTTGATCATCTCGTTGGCCATGGTGTCGGCGAGGCGCGAGACGTTGGGGCCGACCTCGCGGCAGAGGTTGCCGAGCATCACCGAGCCGATGAGCGGCACGGCGCTGGGCAGCAGCAGGCCGCAGAGCAGCAGCACGATCAGCGGGAAGCAGACCTTCTCCATCTTGGAGACGTGGCGCAGCTGCTTCATCACGATCTTGCGCTCGCGCTCGGGCACGAGCCAGCGCATGATCGGCGGCTGGATGATCGGCACGAGGGCCATGTAGGAGTAGGCGGCCACCGCGATCGCGCCCAGCAGGTGCGGGGCGAGCTTGGTGGTCAGCCAGATGGCGGTCGGGCCGTCCGCGCCGCCGATGATGCCGATCGAGCAGGCCTCCTTGAGGCCGAAGTTGATGGAGTCGGGGAAGAGCATCGTGAGGCCGAGGGCGCCGAGCAGCGCCATGAAGATGCCGAACTGCGCGGCGGCGCCCAGCAGCGCGGTGCGCGGGTTGGCGATCAGCGGGCCGAAGTCGGTCATCGCGCCCACGCCCATGAAGATCATGATCGGGAAGAGGCCGGTGGAGACGCCGAACTCGAAGAAGTAGTAGAGGAAGCCGCCGGGCTCGAGCACCAGCCGCGTGAGCGGGTCGACCAGCGGAGGCGCGGCCACGCCCGCGAAGGGCATGTTGACCAGCAGCCCGCCGAAGCCGATGGGCAGCAGCAGCAGCGGCTCGAAGCCCTTGACGATCGCGAGGTAGAGCAGCACCAGGCAGATGACGATCATCAGGCCCTGGCCGACGCCGTACGGGAGCCCGCCGATGATCTTGGCCGGCTTGCCGGGCATCATCGCGCCGGTGGGGGTCATGTAGCCCTTGGCGAGGTAGGCGGGCGGCTCTTTGGCCATGAAGCCCATGATGCCGGTGTCGTCCTTCAGCTTCTTGACGCGGGCGACCATGCTGCGCCAGTCGCCGGTTTCGGCCGCAGGCGCGGCGGCGTGCGCCGCGGCCTTGACAACGGCTTGCGGCTCGGTGGCCGCCGCTGAGGCGGTGTCGGCGAGGGCGTGCGAGAGGGCGAGCGTCAAGGCGGCCACGCAACTCAGGATCATCTTTTTCATGTGCGGTTCCAGAACAGGGTTATGAAAAAGGGCAGGCGCGAAGGCCTGCCCGTAAGGGGTGTTAGCCGATGGCGACGAGCACGTCGCCGGTGTTGACCTTGTCCGTCTGGGTCACGTGGATGGCGGTGACCGTGCCGGCGCAGGGCGCGTTGACGGAGGTCTCCATCTTCATCACGTCCATGACGAGCAGCTCGTCGCCCTCGAGCACGGCGGAGCCCTCGGAGACGCTCAGGCGCAGGATCACGCCGGGCACCGCGGCCTTGACCTCGGTCTCGCTGCCGGACGCCGCCGCGGGTGCCGGGGCCGCGGCATGCCCGGCGGGGGCGGCGCTCAGTCCGTCGGCCACGCTGACCGCGTACTCCTTGCCGTTGACGAGGGCCTTGCCGCCCTTCATCTCGACCGTGTAGTGCTTGCCGTTGACCGTGACCGTGTAGCCGGCGGGTTTGGCGCCCGCGGCGGCGGGCTTGCCCGGCGCGTTCTTGCGGATGCCGACCTGGGCTTTGCCTTCGAGGAAGAGGATGCCCTTTTCCTGGCAGGCGGCGGCGATGAAGATGTTCTCCTCGGTCAGCGGCAGGCCCTTGTCGGTGAGCATCTTCTTGAAGAAGTCGAGGGACTTCTTGGGGTCGGCGTCGTTGATCTCAAGCACCGGCCGGGTGGTCGGGGGGAGATTGAGCTGCTCCGAGGCGATCTTGACGATCTCGGGATCGGGGGCGACCGGGGTCTTGCCGAAATAGCCGAGGACCATCTTGCCGTAGCCGGGGGCGATCTTCTTCCACGGGCCCTGCAGCACGTTGTTGAAGGCCTGCTGGAAATAGAACTGCGAGACCGGCGTGACCGAGGTGCCGAAACCGCCGCGGCGCACGACTTCGGACATGGCGGCGATCATCTCGCCGTACCGGTGCATCATGTTGTTGTCGCGCAGCATCTGGGTGTTGGCGGTGAGCGCGCCGCCGGGCATGGGCGACCAGGGGATCAGCGGCTCGACGGCGGTGGCCTCCGGCGGGAGGAAGTAGTCCTTCATGCAGTCGCGGAAGGTGTCCTCGGCGATGCGGATCTTGTCGATGTCGATGCCCAGATCATAGTCGGTGCCGCGCAGCGCGTGCCACATGACGATCAGGTCGGGCTGGCAGGTGCCGCCCGAGACCGGGGCGAGGGAGAGGTCGATGGTGTCGGCGCCCGCGTCCAGCGCGGCCTTGTACGCCATGACGCCGCAGCCGGCCGTCTCGTGCGTGTGGTACTGGATGCGCGTGCCGGCGGGGAGCATCTTGCGGGCGCGCTTGATGGTCTCGTAGACGTACGCGGGGATGGAGGTGCCCGAGGCGTCCTTGAAGCAGACCGAGTCGTACGGGATGCCCGCGTCGAGGATCTGGCGCAGGGTCCGCTCGTAGAAGTCGGGGTCGTGCGCGCCGGTGCAGCCGGGGGGCAGCGCCATCATGGTGACGACGACCTGGTGCTTGAGGCCGGCCTCGTGGATGCACTTGCCCGAGAAGATCAGGTTGTTGACGTCGTTGAGCGCGTCGAAGTTGCGGATCGTGGTGATGCCGTGCTTCTTGAAAAGCTTCGCGTGCAGCTTGATCACGTCCGAGGAGGCGGAATCGAGGCAGACGATGTTCACGCCGCGGGCGAGGGTCTGGAGGTCGGCCGCGGGGCCGGCCACCTCGCGGAAGCGGTCCATCATGTGGAACGAATCCTCGTTGCAGTAAAAATAGGGCGACTGGAACATGGCGCCGCCGCCGGCTTCGAAATACGAGATGCCGGCCTCGCGTGCGGCGGCTACCGCCGGCATGAAATCTTCGGTGAGGACACGTGCGCCGTAAACTGACTGGAAGCCGTCGCGGAACGCGGTGCACATGAAGCTGACATTTTTCTTGGCCACTGGTAGGACTCCTGGGTGAGGGATGGGGGGTTCGAGGTTGGGGGGAAAGAGGGCTTAGGCGGCGCGGGCCGCGATGGCGGCGAGGGCCACCGCGATCGCGGTGTCATCGTGGTGGGCGTGGCGCGCGGCCGGATTCGCGGGGCGGGAGCGCTTTTTGGGCTCTTCATCCGGCAGAATGTGGTTGAAACGCGGGATGATCGCGGCCGAGCGGGTCATGACCCAAACGAGCAGGGACAGGAAGAGGTAAACGATGCCCATTCCGGCCACCAGCAAAACCAAACCTTGCATCAGGATCGCCATGGAAAAACTCCTTGAGATGGGAATAACAATATGCCGATTGATTATAGAGCGGTAAGGGGGGGGAAGTATAGCGTAAAAAATAGGGATTTTTTTAGCCCGCTGTTTGGGGCGGCCAAACCCGCCGCGGGCGGCCGCGTGCCGCGTGTGCCTGCCGGCGGGGCGGCGGGCGCCGGGGCCGCCCGGGGTGAAACAAAAATGAGGGTTGGGGACAAAATTCCATGTTGACAAAATTAAGAAAAGTGTCATCATGAGGGCCAATCTTTGCGACTGAGAGGGTTTTTGCATGTTTGTGCACATCACGGGTACGGGGTCATACTTGCCGGAGCGGGTCGTCACCAACGAGGAGCTTGCGGCTTCGCTTGAGACCACGGACGAATGGATTTATTCGCATACGGGGATCCGCAGCCGACATATCGCGGCCGATGACGAGAGCACGTCGGCGATGGCCGTGCATGCGGCGCGCGCGGCGCTCGCTTCGGCCGGGCTGATGCCGGAGCAGGTCGGCCTCATCATTGTGGCCACCTCGACCGCGGATTACCACGCCTTCCCGTCGACGGCCTGCCTGGTGCAGGAAGCGCTGGGCGCCAAAAACGCGGCCGCCTTCGACTTGCAGGCGGCGTGCACGGGCTTCATTTACGCGCTGGAAGCGGCGCGCGGCATGATGCAGGTCAACCCGTGTCCCACGCTGGTGATCGGCGCGGACATGATGTCGCGCATTGTGGACTGGACCGACCGCAACTCGTGCATCCTGTTCGGCGACGCGGCCGGGGCGGTGGTGCTGGAGGCGAACGATGTGCCGGGCGGCATCTGGCACGCGATCCTGAAGTCGGACGGCTCCGGGGCGCAGCTGATCTGCCGCGAGGGCGGCTCGCGCCAAAGGGTGGACAGCCCGTGTAAGATGCACACGCTGGAGATGAAGGGCCGCGCGGTCTTCAACTTCGCGGTCAAGGTTTTCGACGAGGTCTTGTGCGGCCTGCTGCAGCGTTCAGGGAACGCGTTTGGCGACTTGGCCTGCGTGATCCCGCATCAGGCCAACGCGCGCATCGTGGAGGCCGTCGCGCGGCGCATGGGTGTGCCGCTGGCGACGTTCCACATGAACATGGAGACGACCGGCAACACCTCGGCCGCTTCGATCCCGGTGGCCCTGGACGCCGCGGTGCGCTCGGGCAAGATCAAGGACAACGATTTGATGGCCATGGTCGGCTTCGGCGCGGGGCTGACCTATGGCGGCATTCTCATGAGATGGCGGGGTAAGGCCGGCCAGCCCAAAGCGGCCGGGCCCAGTGCTTAGGCTTCGTGCAAACAGAAACTGAATAACCGAAAAGGAGTGACACACAGCGTATGAGCAATAAGACAAAAGTTTTTGTGACAGGACTGGGCGTGATCTCGCCGGTCGGCAACACGGTTGATGAGATGTGGACGAACATCCGCAACGGCGTGAGCGGCGTCGGGCGCACGACCCGCTTCGACCCTTCCCGCGTGGACGCCAAGGTCGCCGCGGAAGTCAAGAATTTCGATGTCTCCAAGTATGGCGTGGACCCCAAAGAGGGCCGGCGCATGGCGCTCTTCACCCAGTACGCGCTGGCCGCCGCCAAGCAGGCGTGGCAGGATGCGGGCCTGGTCGGCGCGACCGTTGACAACGAGCGCGTGTCCGTGATGCTGGGCAACGGCATCGGCGGCAAAGAGGTCGACGAGGAGGCCTACCACACGCTTTTCGAGCGCGGACCTTCGCGCCTGTCCCCCATGCTGATCCCCAAGCTGATCGCCAACGAGGCGGCCGGGAACATCTCCATCGCGCTCAAGGCCAAGGGCGCCGCGCACACCATCGTGACGGCCTGCGCGTCGGGCACCGATGCGATCGGCATCGCCATGGACATGATCCGCGCGGGCCGCGCGGACATCGTGATCGCCGGCGGCACCGAGGCGACGATCACCGAGTATTGCGTCGGCGGGTTCTGCTCCATGAAGGCGCTGAGCACGCAGTACAACGACATGCCCGAGAAGGCCTGCCGCCCCTTCGACAAAGAGCGCGACGGATTCATCATGGGCGAGGGCGCCGCGATCCTGATCCTCGAGTCCGAAGCGCATGCCCGGGCCCGCAACGCCCGCGTGTACGCCGAGATCGCGGGCTACGGAGCCACCGGCGACGCCTACCATGTGGCCGCGCCTGATCCCGAAGCCTCGGGCGCCATCCGCGCCATCACCTTGGCGCTGAAGGATGCCGGCCTGGCGCCGGAGCAGGTCGACTACGTCAACGCCCACGGCACGTCCACGCCGCTCAACGACCCCATGGAGACCAAAGCGGTCAAGGCGGTCTTCGGCGGGCACGCGTACAAGCTCAAGATGTCCTCCACCAAGAGCATGACCGGCCACCTGCTGGGCGCGGCCGGCGCGATCGAGGCGCTGATCTGCACGCTGGCGATCCGCGACGGGTTCTACCCGCCGACCATCAACTACACGACGCCGGATCCGGAGTGCGATCTGGACAACGTGCCGAACACGGGCGTCGAAGGGCCCATCCGCGCGGCGATCTCGACCTCGCTCGGGTTCGGCGGCCACAACGGCGTGTTGGTCATCAAGGCCGTGTGACGTGATCTGCGCGCCGCGCCGCAGGCATCTGCGGCGCGCCCGCGCACATCAGAGACCTCGGGGGGGAACGATGAGTGACGAAACGAAATGCGTGCCGCGGCAACTGGTCGAGGACGGCAAGGGCTATGACGGGCCGGCTGAGGATCTGTTGCCTCACCGCAAGCCATTCCTGTTCTTGGACAAACTGCTGTACTCGGATCAGAAGCGTTATGTCGCCGAGTTTACGTTTACGGAGGACATGTGGTTCTTCAAGGGGCACTTCCCGGAGTATCCGGTGGTCCCCGGGGTGATCCTGGTCGAGGCCGTGGCGCAGTGCGGCGGGGCCGGGCTGGTGGCTTCGGGGTTGGTCCGGAACGGCGTCTTCCTGCTGATCTCCGTGGACAACGTGAAGTTCCGCCGCCAGGTCCGTCCCGGTGAGAAGCTGCGCATGGAGGTCGACAACATCCGGATCACCTCGCGCGTGGCCAAGCAGCACGGCAAGGCCTTCGTCGGCGATGAGCTGGCGATGGAGTCCGACTTCATGTGCGTGCTGGGGCCGGGCAAGTAACCGATGAGAGCGCCCCGGGTTGTGAATGGGGTTTGCCTCGACGTCAACCCCGAAGGGTGCGTGGCGGGTGTCCGCGCGTGGATCGACGCTGAAAAGGCCAGCCCCGCCCTGGCCGCGGGACCGCAATCGGTGCTGGTCCTGGGCGCCTCGGGCGGCTACGGTCTGGCGGCGCGCGTGGTGGCCGCGTTCGGCGGCCGCGCGCAGACCTTCGGCGTCTCGTTCGAACGTGCGCCCACGACGGTCCGGCCCGCCACGCCCGGGTGGTACAACAATCTCGCGTTCGATGCGGCCGCCGATGAGGCGGGCCTGCTGGCGGAGACGCTCGTGGCCGACGCCTTCCTCGACGCCACGCGCAAGACGGTGATCGAGCGCGCGCGCGCCTGCGGCTTCAGGCCGTTCGACCTGGTGGTTTACAGCCTCGCCGCTCCGGTGCGCGTCGATCCGGCCACGGGGGCGCTCCACCGTTCGGCGATCAAGCCTTTGGGGCAGGCCTTCACGGGTCACTCCCTCGACATGATGACGGGACAACTCTCGGACATCACGGTCGATCCGGCCACACCGGAAGAGTGCGCGGCCACCGTCAAGGTCATGGGCGGCGAGGATTGGCTCTTGTGGTGCCGCGCGCTCCACGGCGCGGGCCTGCTCGCGCCCGGCGCGACGACCGTGGCCCTTTCGTACATCGGCCCGGCCCTCACGCATGCGATCTACCGCTCCGGCACGCTCGGCAAGGCCAAGGAGCATCTCGAACAGACGGCGTCCGAAATCGGCGCGCTGCTCGCCGACCTCCGCGGCCGCGCCTACGTCTCGGTGCACAAGGCGCTGGTGACGCGCGCCAGTTCCGTGATCCCCGGCATGCCGCCGTACCTGTGCGCCCTGTACCAGGTGATGAAGGCCAAAGGCCTGCAAGAGGGGTGCGTGGAACAGATGGACCGGCTCTTCCGCGAGCGGCTGTACGCGGGCGGCCCCGTGCCGGTGGACGCGGCCGGACGCATCCGCCTCGACGACCGCGAACTGCGCGAGGACGTGCAGGCCGAAGTGGCCTCGATCCTGTCGCGCCTCACCTCCGAGAGCGTGGCGCGGGAGACCGACCTCGCGGGCTACCGCCGGGAGTCGCTGGCGCTTTACGGGTTCGACCCCGGCGCGTGAACCCGGGCGGCGGTGCGCCCGAAGCTTTCGGAAGCTTTCCCGTGAATACCCTTGCTCCCCGGTGGGGATTGATCTACAGTGGTGTTGATTTTCTACATGTGAGCTGACGCGAATGGTAAGCGAGCGGCCCCCTTTCTAAATCAAAAGTGATCGGCACGATACGAGCCTCGGCCAAAAAAGCTGCCGAGGAACCGCCGCTGCCTCCACGCTCTCCCCGTGTCCCAAGAATCAGCGTGACGCCCGGCTCCGTTGGCGGAGTCGCCGGCCGCAAGCACGTCGATCCCCCCTACGCGACGCAGAAGCGCGAAACCGCGTTGAAAAGCTTTTGTTTGCTGGCGTTTATGATTAACAAGTTTCACTGGCTCCTCTCTTTTCTGGCGTTCGCGGGCGTGCTGACAGGATCAGGCGCGACGCCGCCGGCCTCGGCGGTTGCGGACTCCGCCCATGGTCAACGGTCGTGGGTGAATCCGGCGCGCTGTGCGGGACAGCGCGACGCGGCCCCGGTCACGCGGGCCGACTTCCGGCAGCTTGTGTTTGAGTTGCAGGCGCATCGCGCGACGCGCGCGGCCGGCGTTTACGCGCCGCAACAGCTCCAGCCGTACGCGCGGCTCAAGGCGGCCAGGGATGATCCGCGCGGCCGGGTCCCGCTGAGCGTCATCCATTGGAGCCGCGTGCTCGAACGGAGGACCCCTGCGGCAGAGCGCGCGGCGTGGACGGCCGCGGCCGAACCGGCGCTGACGAACGTGACGGTCTTCGCCTGCGCGCCGGTCCGGCCGATAACTTTCCGCGGTGCCGGTCTCACCCTGGCGCTGGACCCGGAGGACCTGTTCGAGGAGATCGCCTCCGCCGACAAAGCCATCGCGACCGTGCGCGTCGACGCGGGTGACGGCCGCGGCTGGCAGGGGCTTCAGCCGGGTGAGGAGGCCACGGCCTCGTATGCGGCCACAGGGACCCGGACGGTCCGGCTGGAGGCCACGCTGGCGGACGGTTCGGTCCTGAGCGCGGCTTTCTCCCTCGAGGTCGCGGCGCTGTCTACGCCGGACCCGACGGAAACCGTCCCGGTCGGCGGCGGGCAGCTCTTCCTTTACAAAAAGGACGCCCATCCCGGTTTACGCTGCCCCGTCTTGGTTGTGGAAGGGTTCGACATGAACAACGACATGGGTTGGGATGCGCTCTACAACATCCTGAACAAGGAGCAGCTGGCCGAGACGCTCAGGGCGTGCGGCCGCGACCTCGTCGTGCTCGATTTCGCCGACGCGACGGCCGACATTCTGAGCAATGCCGGTGTGGCCATCCATGCCATAAACTACGTCAACTCCCAGCGCCTCGATCTGGCCGACAAGTTTACGGTGATCGGGGCGAGCATGGGCGGGCTCGTCAGCCGCAACGCGCTCGCCAAAATGGACATGTACCCGGCCACGTACGGGCAAAGCCTCGTCGCCACCTGGATCAGCTTTGACTCGCCGCAAGAGGGCGCCAACATCCCGCTGGGCTTGCAGGAGTTCTTCAAATTCTTCGGCGGCTATGCCGACAGTTATTCCGATCTCGCCATGGCGCTCGACTACAAAGAGAAGGTCGACTCGCCCGCCGCGCAGCAGATGCTCCTGTGCCACTACAAGGCCAACACCACGCTGGCGGCCCGCAGCCCCAATTACGCCAGCTTCGACACGACGATCAAGACCTATGGTTATCCGACGAAATGCAAGAAGATCGCGATCGCCAACGGCTCCAAATACGGCGCGACGCAGCCTTTTTTGCCGTCCGCGAAAATCATTCACTGGGTTTACAGCAGCTACTGGACCGTCGATATCAGCTGTGACGTCTACGCGCTTAACCGGTCGTCGGCCACTTCCAAGACGGTGTTCTACGGGTTGTTCGATCCTTTCGACCTGCTCGATCTGGTTGACGATACGGCCGTCAAGTACCGCTATTACCCGTACGGGGTGGACAACGCGGCCGGGGGCACGCGCGCGTCGTTTCAGGAAATGTTCGACAGCCTGCCCTCGGACATGAAAGACGCCGACGATTATTGCCAATACGCGAACCACTGTTTCATTCCGACGACCAGCGCGCTGGGGATTCCCAAAGAGTATATGGAGACGCCGGTCGACGGCCATCCGACGGTCGCGGCCCTGAGCCCGTTTGACGAAATCCACTGCGCGAGCGTCAACGAGCCGCACATCGACATCAACGCCAACAACAAGAGGTGGCTGATGCGGGCCATTCTGGAAGGGGTGGACACGGACGGGGACGGGTTTGACGACTACCAGGAGTCCCTGATGGGCACGGACTACGCCTCCTCCGCCAGCACGCTGAGGCTGGCGACGGGGTTCGTCCGGCCGGCGGCCTCCGGGAACTGGGTGCTGTCGTGGGACGCGCTGCCCAACGTTTCGTACCAGGTCTATTTCACCGAGTCGCTGGGGCAAGCCTGGACACGGATCGATTCGGTCATGTTCGCGACGCGGACAGCGGCCACGCGCACCTATCCTTTCGACGCCGCCAAGAAAACCGGCTTCTATAAAATGACCGCCCAGGTTGTTGATCCGGTCACCGACTGACGCTGCCCCGGTCCGCCTTGCCGGCGGCGCGGGCCGTCGTTTGAAAGCAGCTTCGCGCGGGGCGGCTGCGCCGTGGCCGCCGAGCCGGCAGTCGAACCCAGAAGCCGCGAGAATAAAGCAGTCTGGAAAGCTGGGCGCTTGCGCGGCGCGGGCGGGTTCGGTAGAATAGCGCCCATTTTTAACAAGGAGAGAGCATGTCCAAGACGTACAAGATCGCGGTTCTCCCGGGTGACGGGACCGGACCGGAAGTGATTGGCGAAGGCTGCAAGGTGATGGATGCGGCGGCGCAGAAGTTCGGCTTCAAGCTGGAGCGCGTGTCTTATGACCTCGGCGGCACGCGTTACCTCGCCACGGGCGAGACCCTGCCGGATGCCGTGCTCGCGGAGCTGCGCACGTTCGACGCCATCTACCTCGGCGCGATCGGCCACACCGACGTGAAGCCCGGCATCCTCGAGAAGGGCGTGCTGCTCCGTCTGCGCTTCGAGCTGGACCAGTACATCAACCTGCGCCCGGTGAAACTCTATCCCGGCGTCGAGAGCCCGCTCCGCAACAAGGGCTCGAAGGAGATCGACTACTGCGTGATCCGCGAGAACAGCGGCGGCCTCTACACCGGCATCGGCGGCCTGTCCCGCAAGGGCACCAAGGACGAGGTCGCGGTCCAGCAGATGATGTACACCTACGCCCAGGTGGAGCGCTGCCTGCGCTACGCGTTCGAGTACGCCCGCAAGTACGGCAAGAAGGCGCGCGGCCTCGGCCCCGCGAACACGCTGGCGCTGGTCGGCAAGTCCAACGTGCTGACCTTCATGTACGAGCTGTGGAACCGCGTCTTCGCCGAAGTCGGCGCGGAGTTCCCGGACGTGAAGCGCGAGTACTACCACGTGGACGCGACCTGCCTCTACATGGTGGCGAGCCCCGAGATGTTCGACGTCATCGTGACCGGGAACATGTTCGGCGACATCATCACCGACCTGGCGGCCATCACGCAGGGCGGGCTCGGCGTGGCGGCGGGCGGCAACATCAACCCCCAGGGCGTGAGCATGTTCGAGCCGATCGGCGGCACGGCCCCGATGTGGACCGGCAAGAACGCGATCAACCCGATCGCGGCCATCGGCGCGGGCGCGATGATGCTGACCGCGCTGGGCGAGGAAGCGGCCGGCAGCGCCATCGAGGCGGCGATCGCGCGGACCACGCCCAAGATGAAGAGCCAGATGGCCGACCAGATGGGCTTCACGACCACGCAGGTCGGCGACCTCGTCGCGGCTGCGCTGTAGGTCGAATCCCGGAGGGTGAGGCGGAGCCCTTTCCGCCCGCCCGAGGACGGGCGGACCCTGTTCCGGCGCCGGCCCTGCGCATCCCTGCGCAGGGGCGCCTCCGGGGCGGGGGAGGCCCGCTTCAGTGCTCTCGGGCGGCCGGAGCGAGGGGCGCGTAAGCCGGGAGCATGACGGTAAAGGTCGAGCCTTTGCCGCGTTCCGAGTCGAGCCGGATCTCGCCGTTGTGCTGCTTCAGAATCGACCGGGCGGTGCTCAGGCCCAGGCCGGTGCCTTTGCCGCGCGGCTTGGTCGTGTGGAACGCCTTGAACAGCCGCTGCTGCTCATCCTGCGAAATGCCTTCGCCCGTGTCGCGCACGGCGCAGCGCCAGAAGCGGCCCTCGTTTTGGATGTCCGACGCGATCTCCACGCTCAGCTCGCGCACCTCGCTCTGCGCCATGGCGTCGCAGGCGTTGGCGAAGAGGTTGAGGAAGACCTGTTCGATCTGGTTGCGGTCGCCCAGCACCCCGTGCGTGTCCTTGACGATCGGGCACTTCACGCGGACGTTGCCGGACCGGATGCGGTGGTCGAGGATGAAGAGGGCGTCGTGGATGGTGTCGAACAGGTCCACCGGCGCGTGCTCCTCCTTGACTTCGCGCGCGAAGTCACGCAGGCGCGTCGTGATGTGCTCCATCGTCGCGGCGGACTCGCTGATCGTCTCGCAGAACAGGGCCGTCTGTTCGCGCATCTCGGCCTGCGGGATGTCGTGGCTGTCGGCTAGCTTCTTCATCACGGTGGACGCCAGAATGACGGCCGTCAGCGGGTTGTTGAGGTCGTGGGCCACGCCGGTCGCGAGCTCGCCGATCGCGGCGAGCCGGCCCGCGTGGATCAGGTCGGACTGCAGCTCCTTCAGCTTGCGGAGGTCGCGCGAGATCGAGAAGGTTTGCGCGAACGCGCCGTGGTCGTCGTGGATGACCACCGTCCGGATTTCGACGGGGATGCGCGTGCCGTCGCGGGCCACGAAGAGGCTCTCGACGCATTTTTCGCCCGTCTGCTTGACTTCGCGAAAGCCTTTTTCGACCGCGACCAGGATGTGGGGCGGATAAAGCTGGCGGATGTTCATGCGCCGCAACTCGTCTTCCCCGTAGCCCAGCAGGTGCGTCATCATCCGGTTGCAATAGACGATGTTGCCGAGCTCGTCCACGGAGTGGATCATGTCGGGGAAGTTCTCGATCACGGAGTCGAACAGCCTGAGGGTGTCGATCTGTTTGCCATTCGCCTTAACGAACATAGAGGAAGCCTCCAGAGCCCATCCGTTCTAAACCGTCATTTTTAATGGTTCGCATTATACGCTTGAGGCGCGAGGTGCGCAACCGATTGTTGCTGGTGGGGTACGGGGCGGGGGCGATTCAGTTTCGTTGAAACTGAGCCGCACCCAGGAGCATTCAGGAGTTAGGATCGAGGAGTTGGAAGCGCGGAAGACCCTGAAAACAGGGCGTTCGACAAGGAGGAGCCCTTCCGCGAAGAACCGTTTCTTGAGGCACTGCGTGTGCCCTCATTTTGAAGACACGAACACGGACTCTCGAGCAGGGTACGAACACGTTCGCGGCCATGGCATTGCAATTCCTAACTCCTAAATCCTAACTCCTCCTTCGGGTGTGGATTCAACGAAGTTGAATCACACCCGTACAAGGCGGCACGGCCGAGGTCCGCGGCCGTCGGTTTTCAATCACGCTTGTCAGCGGTCGCAGGTGTGCTATGCTGTGCTCAGTTTCGTGATCAGGTAACTCAAGGGGGGGTGATGCGAATAATCATGGGTCTGCTGTTCTGCCTGACGGGCCTGGGTTCGGCCGCGCAGGATGCGGCCGGGGTGGCGCTGCCGGGCGAGAGGGGGGAGAAGCCCGCCCTGGGGTGCGAGCCGTTTCCGAGCCGGCTGCATGCGTTCGTGTGGCGCAACTGGACCGTGGTCCCGCAGGCGCGGCTGGCCGAGGTGCTGGAGGCCACGCCGGCGCAGGTGGCGCAGGTCGCCGCTTCGCTCGGGCTGCCGCCTCAGGGCGTCATCCAGTCCGAGTGGCGGGACCAAGGGTATATCACGGTGTTGCGCCGCAACTGGCACCTGCTGCCGTACGACCAGCTCCTGACCCTGCTCGGCATGTCACGGGAGCGCTTGCGCGATGCGCTGGCCGAGGACGATTTTCTGTTCGTCAAACTCGGCAGCGTCAAGCCGCGGTGCGCCCCGCTGCTGTACGCGCCGCCGCCGCCGGAGGAGGCGGCCGCCGCCGGCCGGCTCGCCGGGTGGCTGCGCGAAGAGGGGCTCGGGGAGGTGTTCGCGCAGGTTGAGGAGCCGCGCTTCGCGTTTGTGCGAGAGCTCTCGCGCATGGATCCCGTGCGTGCGGATCCGAAACCCGCCGGCGCGTCGCCGTTCGAGCTGCGCTTCATCTTTTCCTATTTCGCGGACTATGGCGATCCGCTGCTCGACCCTGAGCTGCGCTCTTATCCCGAAGGTCTGTTGCAGCGCTTGGCTGCGGCCGGCGTCAACGGCGTGTGGCTCCACACGGTGCTGCGCACGCTGGCGAAAGACGCCGCCTTTCCCGAGTTTGGCGCGGATTGCGAAAAGCGCATCGCGGGGCTGCGCACGCTGGTGGCGCGCGCCAAGAGGCACGGCATCGACGTCTACCTCTACATGAACGAGCCGCGTGCCATGCCCGAAAGTTTCTTTGTTGCGCGGCCGGGGCGCGAAAAGATGCGCGGGGTGCGGGAGGGCGAAAACGGAACGCTCTGCACATCCAATCCCGAAGTGCGGCGCTGGATGTCGGACGCGCTGGCGTCCGTTTTCGCGCAGGTGCCGGGACTCGGCGGCGTCTTCACCATCACGGCGTCCGAGAACCTCACGAGCTGCGCGTCGCACGGTCAGCAGGCGCAGTGCGAACGGTGCCGGGCGCGGCCTTACGCCGAGGTCATTGCCGAGGTGAACGCCACGATCGCGGAGGGCGTGGCGCGCGGCAACCCCGCCGCCAAGACCATCGTTTGGGACTGGGGCTGGCGCGATGCGGAGGCGGCGGCGATCATCGCGCGGCTGCCGAAGACCTGCTGGTTCATGTCGGTCAGCGAGTGGTCGCTGCCGATCGAACGCGGCGGGGTCAAGTCTACGGTGGGGGAATATTCGCTCTCCGCGGTCGGTCCCGGCCCGCGGGCCACCCGCCACTGGGCGCTGGCGCGCGCCGCGGGACTGAAGACCGTGGCCAAGGTGCAGACCAGCGCCACATGGGAGTTTAGCGCGATCCCGTATCTGCCGGTCATGGACCTGGTGGCCGAACATGGGCACAACCTCTCGTCGGCGGGGGTGAGCGGGCTCATGCTGAGCTGGAGCCTGGGCGGCTATCCGTCACCGAACCTGGAGGTGTTTCAGGCGTTCACGGAGAAGGGGCAAGACGCGGGGACGGTGCTGGACCGCGTGGCCGAGCAGCGTTACGGCCGCGCGGCGGCGCCGCTCGTGCGCCAGGCCTGGACCGCGTTTTCGGACGGCTTCCGCGAGTATCCCTACCACGTAGGGACGCTCTACCAGGGGCCGCAGCACATGGGGCCTGCGAATCCGCTCTATCTGAAACCGACCGGGTACAAGGCCACGATGGTGGGCTTGCCCTACGACGACCTCCAAGCGTGGCGCTCGGTCTATCCCGCCGAGGTTTGGATCGGGCAGATGGAGAAGGTGCGTGCGGGCTTTGAGCGCGGGTGCGCGCTGTATGACCGGCTGATCGCGCAGACGCCCGCGGCGGGGCAGCGGGAGCTGCGGCGCGAGGCGGGGCTGTTCCGTGCGGCGGCGCTGCACTTCGCCGCGTGTGCGGACCAGGCGCGCTTCGTGACGGCGCGCGACAGATGGCTGGCCGCGGCCGACGACAGGGAGCGGGCGGCCCGCCGGGCGGAGATGCGCGAAAGCGCGCGAGCCGAACTCGCGACGGCGAAGCGCTTGCTGCCGCTGGTCAAGGCTGACGCGCGCATCGGCTACGAGTCCTCGAACCAGTACTTCTACATCCCGCAGGACCTGGTTGAGAAGATCCTCGGTTGCCGCCAGATCCTGGCGTCTCTGGATGAGGCGGGGCGCAAATAGCCTCGGGCGCGAGGTCAGGATCAGCGCGCGGACGTCAGACCGTGCCGGCCAGGTAGAAGCAGACGCTGGTGAGGTTGAAGAGCGCGTGCATGACGATGGGGGTCAGGATCGAGCCGGTGGCGGCATAGCCGGCCGAGAAGGCGATGCTCAGCGCCAGCAGCGGCAGGAACGACGGCGCGTGGAAATGCACGAGAGCGAAATAGGCGCCGGAGAGCAGCGCGGCGAAAAGGAAGGGCCGCGTTTTCAGAACCGCGGGGAAAAGGATGCCCCGGAACAGCGTCTCCTCAACCACGGGCGCGATGCCGACCGCCGCCGCCATCATGAACACGCGCGTGCCCAGGGCGAGCGAGTCGTCGCCCAGCCAGTCGAAAACCTCCTGAAGCTGCGGCTCATAGCCGAGGGCCTCGGTCACGGAGGTCATGGCCATGGAGAGCAGCACGACGGGCGGGATGATGGCCAGCCCGTAAAGCAGGCCTTTGCCGAGCGCCTGCCGTGCGGTGCCGTGCGGCGAGAAGAAGGCCTGGCGCAGCGAGGTGCGGGAATAGGTCAGGCAGAGGCCGATGACCGTGAAGCCCGCCAAAGCATAGAACAGCGGGCCGAGGATCAGCGACAGGTCGTTGGGAGCGGCGCCGCCGGTTTTCTGGGAAAGCATCGGCAGCGCGAACATGAGCGTGGCGAACACCGCCAGCTGCGCGTGGAAAACGGTGAACGGGCGCCGGGCCACCGCGGCGCGCGAACGGAGCGAAGGGACGAGGCGGCGGGTCTGCACGAGTACGCCGAGATAGAGGTCAACGGTGGTTCCGGCGAGCAGGATGAGCCCCGCGAGCACTTGGAAGAGAAGCCGCGTATGGTCGGTGGTTTCGGGAAACATGCGCCTATTGTGCCCGCTCGCGCCGCTCTGGGCAATGAGAAAGCGGGGGAAGGCCGGGCGGATTCGCCGAAACGGGCGCCGGCGGCGTCGCGGGATTTGCCCGTCCGAAAGAGAGATCCCCCATGCGTTTGGGTGGCGAAAGCGCCGGTGATATGATACAGTTCGGTCGCATTTATGAGAGATACAAGACCTGTCAGAAAAACGTTTCCGATCAATGTGATGCTGGAGGGACGCCGCGTGCTCGTCGTGGGGGGCGGGCGTGTGGGGCAGCGCAAAGTCGAGCTGCTGCGGGATTCCGGCGCCGAGGTGACGCTGGTTTGCCCGGCGTGCGTGGACGAGCTCAGGACTCTGGCGCAGGCGGGCACGATCCGCTATGAGGCGCGGGTGTTTGAGGATGCCGACGTGGCCGGCTGTTCCTTGGCGTTCGCCTGCACCGACAGCAAGCACGTCAACCGCCATATCCTCGAGGTCGCCAAGGCGGCCCAGATCCTGTGCTGCTGCGCGGACGGCAATTGGCCGGACGGCGATTTCGTGACGCCCGCGATCATCCGCGCCGGCGACGTGCTGATCGCGGTTTCGACCAGCGGCAAATCCTGCCGCCAGTCGCGGCTGATCAAAGACAATCTGCGCAAGCACCTGGATTCGATCGAGAGTTCGGATCTGCTGGTGCTGGGCACCAGCCATGAGTACCTCGCCTCCGAAGAGCGCGCGCCGTACCATCTGCTGCTGCGCGAGCGCGAGGCGCTCGGCGAGATGATCCGCCAGGTGTGGGGCGTGCATGAATTTTTTATTCTGAACACCTGCAACCGCATCGAGGTGGTGGCGGCGGTCTCCAAAGAGGCGGGCACGAGCGGCATTCTGCGGCGGCTGCTGCATTTTGACCAGCTGCGTCCGGACCTGTACTACATGAAGCACGGCTTCGACGCGTTTGCCCACATCTGCCAGGTGACGGCGGGGCTGGACTCGCAGACGCCCGGCGAGTTTCACGTGGTCGCGCAGCTGAAAGAGGCGGTGGACGAGTCGGTCGCGCGCGGCTGGGCCGGTTCGATCATCCGGGAGCTGTGCGACGCGGCGCTGCATGTCTCGAAAGATATCCGTCATGAGGTCGGGCCGCTGCTGGATGTCGCCGAGATTGAGGACGTGGGGCTGCGTTACCTCGACGCCGAGGTGCCGGACCTCGCCGCCCGCCGCGTGCTGGTGATCGGTACCGGCATGGTCGGGCGGGGGCTCGTGGCCGGGCTGCTGAGGCGCGGCTGCCGGTGTGTCTGGGCCTATCACCGGAATGCGCCGGAGCTGAGCGCCGAGGGCGCGCGGCGGATCGAGGTGGTGCAGCTGGACGCGCTGGAGCGTGTGCTGCCCGAGGTGGACGTGATCGTCAGCGCGGTCGACGTGCAGGAGCCGGTCGTCGCCCTGACCCCGCACAGGCGCCTGTTGAATCCGCAGGGCGTCGTGATGGTCGACCTCGGCATGCCGCGCAACATCGACCCGGCGTTCGACCGGTGCGGCGGCGCCGTGCGCGTGGCCGACTTGGATGTGCTCAAGCGCTGGTTCCGCACGGCCAACGGCACGCTGGACAAGGTGCTTGAGGTGTGCGAGGCGATCCTGAACGATCACCGCGACATCTACGAGCGGATGCGGCGCAGCATTCAGGGACAGGCCGCGGAGTAACTGCCGTTGCGGCAGGGGGCGGGTTCTCGCATGGCGGGCCGGTTGCGGGGCTGTTGATTCCGGCCAGGCCGGGTTAGGGGGAGACATGATGCTCAAGCGGAAATTCAAGGTCGGGACCCGGGGCAGCCGGCTGGCGCTGGTGCAGACGCAGGACGCGTTGGACAAGCTGGCCGCGCTCTTTCCGAGCATCGGCTTCGAGGTGCTGCCCGTCACGACGCCCGGGGACCGCGACCTCACGACCGACCTGCGGGAGAGCCCCGGTGATTTTTTCACGCGCGACCTGGATGACTCCCTGCGTGAGGGCCGTATCGATCTGGCTGTCCACAGCGCGAAGGACCTGCCCGATCCCGTGCCCGCCGATCTCGACTGGTTCTGGCTGCCGTGGCGCGAGGACCCGCGCGACGCGTGGATCCTGCCGGCCGGCAAGACGTTCGACGACCTGCCCGCCTCTCCGGTTGTGGGCGTCAGCAGCGACCGGCGCGAGGCGTGTTGCCGGGTCCGGTTCCCGCACGCGGTGATGCGGCCCATCCGCGGGACCATTCCCGCGCGGCTGGAACAGCTCGACGCGGGCGATTTCGACGCGATCCTGATGGCGGGTGCGGCGCTCAACCGCCTGGGCCTGTCTGAGCGCGTGACCGAATGGGTGCCGCTTTCTGAATTGCCTGTGCCTGAGGGACAGGGGTATCTCGCGGTCACGTTCCGTCTGGGCGATCCGGTCTGGACGCGGCTCCGCTCGTATTTCGTGAAGGCCGTGCGTTTCGTCGGCGCGGGCGTGGGCTCGGCCGAATTCTGCACGTGGGGCGGCGTCAAAGATCTGCAGCAAGCCGATGTCTGTCTCTACGATGTGCTGATGGATGTGCAGCTGTTGGCGTTTCTTCCCGAACATGCGGAGCGCGTGTTCGTGGGCAAGCGGTGCGGCGACCACACGGTCATGCAGCCGGAGATCACCGCGCTGATCACCCGGTATGTGCGGCAGGGCAAACGCGTCGTGCGGCTCAAGGGCGGCGATCCCGGGCTGTTCGGACGGCTGGCGGAAGAGACCGATGAGCTCGACCGGCTGGCGCTGCCGTACCGCGTGCGTGCGGGCGTGAGCGCCTTGATGGTGGCCACCACCGGCACGGGGATGCTGCTGACGCGGCGCGGCGTGTCGCGCGGCTTCGCGGCGCTGACCCCGCGCGCCGAGGGCGGCGCGGTGGCCGGCGTGGCGCTGGATGTCCGCAGGCGGTTGCCGCTTGTGCTTTTCATGTCGGTCAAAGTGGCCGGCGATATGGCGCGCCAGCTGCTCGACGAGGGCTGGGAGGCGGCCACGCCCGCGGCGATCGTGTTCAACGCGGGCGCGGATGACGAGGCGGTTTTCAGGACCACGCTGGCGGGACTGAGGGACGGCGGCGCGGTCTCGTTCGACACCGACGCCCCGGGGCTGCTGGTGATCGGTTCCGCTGCGGCGGGCGCGTTCCGTCGCGATACGGGCGCGTTGCGCGGCTGCCGCGTGCTGGTGACGTGCAGCGAGGCGCTGTTGGCGAAGGCGGCCACGCGGGTCGTCGATTTCGGCGGCGTGCCGCTGCTGCGGCCGCTGATCCGGCTGACACCGCATGCGGGGGCCCTTGAGGCCGTGACGCGGGTCGCATCGTATGACTGGGCGGTGCTGACCTCGCCCTCGGCGGTGCACTTTTTCATGAAGCTGGTCCGCGAAGCCGGGACCGACCTGCGCAGGTTGCCGAAGCTCATGGCGTGCGGGCCGGGCAGCGTGGCGGCTTTCCATGGCTACGGGCTCTCGCCTGAGCTGTCTCCGCCCATGGACTACAGCGCGGAGGGGTTGGCCGAGCTGCTGAAGGGGCAGGATTTTCACGGGCAGCGCGTGCTGCGCCTGCGCTCCGAAAAGGCCGGCGCCTGGCTGGCCGACGTGTTGCGGCTGACCGCCGCGACCGTCGACGACGTGCAGCTTTACACCAATGAGCCGGTCACCTATCCGGATCTTCCCGCATTTGATGCGGTGTTTTTCGCGAGCGCGTCGGCCGTCGAGGCCTTCATGGCGCAGGCCTCGAAAGAGACGCTGCAAGGCAAGACCGTGGTGACGATCGGCAGGCCCACCTCTGCCACGCTCCTGTCGTTCGGACGCGAGCCGGACGTGGTCGCGGCCGAAGCCACGGTGGACGGCGCGATCGAGTCGCTGGCGCGGCACTGGGTTTGCACGTAACCGCGGACGGAGCGAACGGGTTTTGAGTGCGGCAGGGTCTGGCCCCCCTGCCGTGGAAAGCGCGGCCAGGCCCGCGCAGTCAAAAGCAGTCGTCCTCAGGGGATGCTTATCTCACTGCGGGTAGAGGCGAATCAGCTGCACGCCGTGGCCGGGGATTTCGGCCGTGAAGCTGTCGCTGGCCGTGCCGACGTCCTTCTGCCGCCAGAGGTCGCGCACACGCTGCTTGCCGCTCAGGCCCAAGGTCTTGAACTCCGCCTTCACCGTGCCGGTCATTAAGCCGCGGTTGAAGAGGCCCACCGCCAGGCTGCCGTCCTCCATCCGCTTGGCCCAGACCTCCCCGGAGTCGGTGCGCTGCACGCGCGCCGCCTGGCGTCCGAGCGGGTCCTGGTTGACCTCCAGCACCTCGTCGTTGGTCAGCAGGTTGAGCGTGAAGGCGTCGAGCTGGGTCATGTCGCAGCCGATGAGCAGCGGCGCGCAGAGCAGGCACCAGAGCGACATGTGCGTGTACTGCTCGTTCCGGCTGAGCCGCGTGGGATGGAGGTTGCCCCACCCGACCATGCCGACGATCAGCATGTCCGGATCGTTCCAGTTGCCGGGCCGGGCGAAGAGCTCGAGTCCGTCCTGCGCGTCGGCGATCTTGCCCATGCTGTCCCAGGTGTCGGTGATGTCGCCGGTGGTGCGCCAGCATTGGCCGCCCGCCCTGTCGCCCCACGCGGAAACGTCGCCCATGCCGTACTGGCAGAGGCTGTGGACGATGTCGCGCCTCTGGCTGCGCAGGGCCTCGCTCATCAGCAGATAGGGGCGCATGAGCTCCTTCAGGGATGAGCTGCCCGAGACCTGCGAATAGCTGCACCAGTCGTACTTGAGATAGTCGAAACCCAATTCGGCGTAGGTCTGGGCATCGAGCCGTTCGTGCCGCCAGCTGCCGGCGCAGCCGCCGCAGGTGGTCGGCCCCGGCGACGAGTAGAGGCCGATCTTCAGGCCGCGGCCGTGGACGTAGTCGGCGAGGGCCTTCATGTCGGGGAAGCGCCGGTTGGGCAGGATGCGTCCGGCCGCGTCGCGCGCCGGGCCCATGAGCGAGGCGTCGCTCTTCTCGCCGGGGCTCGTCTGCCAGAAGTCGTCGATGTTGATATAGGTCCAGCCGTGGCGGATCAGCCCGCTGCTGAGCATGACGTCGGCGGCCTGCCGGATTTTCTCGGCGGACACGGCCTGCGCAAAACAGTTCCACGAGTTCCAGCCCATGGGCGGGGTCAGGGCGATGCGGTCGCCGACTTCCAGCCGCCAGCCCCGCTCGGTTTGGCCTTTGGCATTCGAGGCGGTGAGGGTGACCCGATAGACCCCGGGGTTCGTGACCGTGCCGGTGATGAGGCCGGTGTCCGCGTCGAGCGTGAGGCCCGGGGGCAGGTTTTTCGCGCCGCAGGTGATCGGCTCTTCGCCCGTGACGGGGAGGGTGAAGAGCACGGGGCTGCCGGGGCGCACGCCGAAGACGCGTGCCCCGTTGATGCGCGGGGCCGCCGGCGCGGGCGGGGTCAGGATGCCCATCTGCTCGGTCAGCGGACGGGCCAGCGGTTTTAGCGTGGCGCCGTCTTTCATCACAAAAAGCGCGTTGCCCCAGTCGGCGTGATCGAAGGCGTCGCCGTCGCCCGCGTCCGACACTTGCAGGATCACCGTTTGGGCGCCTGTCAGATCGGCCCTGAGCGCTTTGGCCGGCTGCCGCGCCCGGAGGGTGCCGGAGTCCGCCACCACTTTCTGGTCGGCGTAAACGCGGAAGATAACCGACCCTTTGCCGCGGCTCAGCTCCTCGTCGTCAACGCCCACCTGGGCCTCGAAGGCGAGCGCGCCGCCACCGGTTTCAAGGGCGAGCCAGCTCTCGGCGTGGGTGCCGACGCCGCGTTCGAAGACCGCGCGGTTGACTTTCAGGGGGTTGCCGCCCACGGCCAGCTTCGGGCGGGGCCGCTCCCAGCCGCAGGTCATCGACGTGAGATCCAATTCATCGAGCCAGAGCTTCGTGTCGGCGCACGCTGGCCACGCGGCCACGAGAGACAAGGTGCACAGCATCGTCCGCAAACGCATAAAATACCTCCGTGATGAGTGCTGATTATCCTCGTTAGGCCCGGGCTTGGAAAGCCGTTTCTGGCGGGAGCGAGAAAACAGGTGTCCGGCGCGCGGGATTCGGCTAACATGACACACGTAAAAAGTGAGGAGCAGGCGTCCTATCATGAAAACCGCAATCGTATTCGGCATGCTGATCACAGGCTGCGCGCGGGCCGCCCTGGCGGCGGAGCCGCTGGCATGGCCGGAGATCACGCGCGAGTGCAAGCCCTGGGCCTACAACTGGTGGCCGGGTTCGGCGGTCGATCCGCAGAGCATCAGCAATGAGTTCACACGCTACGCCGAGGGCGGCCTCGGCGGCGTGCACATCATCCCGATCTACGGGGCCAAAGGCGCGGAGAGCCGATACATCGACTACCTCAGCCCGAAGTGGATGGAGATGTTCGCCTGCGCGGCGGCGGTCGCGGAGCGGCTCGGCCTGGGCGTGGACCTGACCACGGGCTCGGGCTGGTGCTTCGGCGGGCCGCAGGTTGCGCCGGAGCGCGGCGGCTGGAAGCTCGACGTGAAGGTGTTTGACGCCGACACGGAACGCGGGCTCACCAACACGCTCAGGCGGCAGGCGCTGCAGGGCCTGCAGGCGCTCGGCCCGGACGGCGCGGCGGTTGACCTGCTCCCGCGCGTGGACGCGCAGGGGCGGCTGGACTGGAAGCCGGAGCGCGGCGGCGTCAAGGTCGCCGCCGTGTTCGCGGAGCCCGCGAAGGGGCCGATGGTCAAGCGCGCCAGCCCGGGCGGGAAAGGCCTGATGATCAACCCGTTCGACGCGGCCGCCATGCGACAGTATCTGGAGCCGTTCACGCGGGCTTTTCCGGCGGACGGCAAGGGGCCCAAGCCGCGGGCGATGTACCATGACTCGTACGAGTACTACGGCACGGCGTGGTGCGAGGGCTTTCTGGCGGCGTTCGAGCGCAGGCGCGGGTACAGGCTGACGGATGAGCTGGCCGCCTTCGCGGGGCTCGGCGAGGCCGGCCGCGCGGCGCGCGTGAAGGCCGACTACCGCGAGACGCTCTCTGACCTGATGGTGGAGGACGTCTTTCCGCAGTGGACCGCGTGGTGCCGGGAGCGCGGACTGCTGACGCGCAACGAGGCGCACGGCGCGCCAGCCAACCTGCTGGACCTTTATGCGCTCGCCGACGTACCCGAGACCGAGATGTTCGGCCACGGCGGCGCGGACCCGCTGGTGTCGCGCTACGACGCTGACTTCGGCAAGGCCGACCGCAACCCTTTCATCGCCAAGATGGCCTCCTCGTCGGCGCATGTGAAGGGCACGCGGCTGGCCTCGGCCGAGTTCGGCACGTGGCTGGCCGAGCATTTCCACGAGACGCCCGAGGAGATCAAGTGCCTGGCGGACCTGATGTTCCTGAGCGGAATCAACCATCTCTTTTATCACGGCACCTGCTTCTCGGCCGATGACGCGGCGTGGCCGGGCTGGCTCTTCTACGCCGCGACGGAGATGAACCCGCGCAATCCCATCTGGCATGACGCGCCCCTGCTCAACGGGTACATCGCCCGCACGCAGGCGGTGCTGCAGTCCGGCAAGCCTTCGAACGACGTGCTGCTGTATTGGCCGATCCACGATTTCTGGCAGGAGGACGGGCCCTATGTCCGGCAGCTGACGGTGCACGAGTCGGCGTGGATGACCAACCAGCCGCTCGGACGCACGTCGGCGTCGCTGTGGCGGCTGGGCATCGGCTTCGATTATGTGTCGGACCGGCTGCTGGC
Source organism: Verrucomicrobiota bacterium (assembly GCA_023269675.1). Classification (GTDB taxonomy): domain Bacteria; phylum Verrucomicrobiota; class Kiritimatiellia; order RFP12; family UBA1067; genus JAHFSX01. Next base: position 206,224 of record JAHFSX010000002.1, on the reverse strand, counting down.
TCGCGTGCATGTGGCGGACGGACAGCTGGTGACGGCGGAGGGCGCGGTCTACCGCGCGCTGATGGTGCCGTCGTCGCACCTCATGCCGCATGAGACGCTGGAAAAATTGTGCGCGTTTGCGACGGGCGGTGCGAACGTGATCTTCTGCGGCCAGATGCCGGAAGACGTGCCGGGGTGGGGCGGGCTGGCCGCGAAGCGCGCGAAGTTCGCGCTCGCGAAGGCCCGGGTGCAGTTGATGGACGCCGGCGCGCCGGGCGTGTCGAGGGCGGCGGTGGGCAAGGGCTCGGTCTATGTCGGCCGCGGCGACGAGGCGCTGCGCCTGTGCGGGGTGCGGGGCGAACTGGAAGGCGTGCAGGAAGGCGTGCGCTGCCTCCGGCGGCGTCATGACGAAGGGTTTCATTACCTGGTGGTCAATCACGGGACAAAGCCGCTGGACGGCTGGGTGCGGCTGGCCGTGGCGGCGCGCGGTGTGGCGGTCCTGGACGCGCTGACGGGCCTGACGGGCGTGGCCGAGTCGCGCGCGGCGGCGGGCGGCGGCACGGAGGTGCGGCTGTGGCTGGAGCCGGCCGCGGCGATCCTGCTGCGCACGTTTGACGCGCGCGCGGTGACGGGCCCGAAGTTCCGGCTCGCGCGGACGGGCAGGACAGTGTTCGACGTGCCGGGCCCCTGGCAGGTTCTGTTCGTGGCGGGCGGACCGGAATTGCCCAAGGCCTACGAGACCGCGGGGGCTGCCTCGTGGACCGCGAACAACGACCCCGCGACGGCGCGGTTCGGCGGCACGGCGGTGTACCGCACGGCCTTTGAGGCGCCGGCTTCGTGCGTGGGGCGGCCGGTGATCCTTGATCTCGGCCGGGTGGAGGTCAGCGCCCGCGTGCGGCTGAATGGCGCGCGCGCGGGAGAGGCGATCCTGACGCCGTACCGCGTGCTGCTGCCCCAGGGGCTCAAGCAGGGGATGAACGCGTTGGAGGTCGAGGTGACCAATCTGGGCGCGAACCGCATCCGGGACCTGGACCTGCGGCAGGTCCCGTGGCGCATTTTCCAGGACATCAACTTTGTGGATATCCGCTACAAGGGGTTTGACGCGCGCACGTGGTCTGTGCGAGACTCTGGCCTTTTGGGTCCGGTCCGGCTCGTGGAGTGCCGGGAGTGATGAGCCGTGTGGGAATGGCAGGGCTCATGCGCAAGGATGCGCATGACACATCTTGGAATGGGGCACGCCCCTTCTCGGGCACGCGTCAGGTTTCGGGGAGATGTTTATTATGGGTTTGACTGTCAACGGGGTTGTGATCGCGCCGGAAAAGGTCCAGGACGAGATGACGCGTCTGCGTCCGGAGTATGAGGCGTATGTGCGGAGCAACGGCGGCGAGCCGGACGAGGCGCAATTGCGGGAATGGGCGGAGGAGGATGTGATCGAAGAGCTCTTGTTCCGGCAAGAGGCGGCCGCTACCCAGCCCGTGCCTTCGGACGAGCGGGCGCAGCAGTTTCTGGACGACTACGCCGATCTGTTCAAAGACGTGCCGCAGGAGGAGCGTCTGGCCCGCAGCAAAGCGGCCCTGCAGCAGCGGCGGCTGATGAAAGAGCTCCGCAAAGGGGTCAAGCAGCCGGGCGAGGCGGAGGTCCGGGCGTACTATGACGCGCACCCCGAGGCGTTCATGGTTCCCGAGTCGCTGCGGCTGTCGCACATCTGCCGGTTCGTGGAGCCGGGCAACAAGGCGGACGCCTTTCTGGAGCTGCTGCGGATCAAGGCGGATGTCGACGGTTTCCGTCTGAACTGGGTCGAGGCGGTGGAAACCTGCTCTGACGCCTTCGCGCGGGACCACGGGATGTTCGACCCGGTGTCGCGCGGTGACTTTCCGCCTGAGATCGAAGCGAAACTGTTCGCGCTGAAACCCGGGGAGGTCAGCGATGTGGTCGAGCTCGGCGGGCGGACGCTGCACCTGTTCAAGCTGCTGGTGAAGGAGCCGCCGCAGAAGCTGGACCTGATCGACGTGCAGGAGCGCGTGTCGGAAGGGCTGTTCGAGGAAGCCTGCCGGGAGGCGCTGGACGCCAAGTTCGACGCCTTGAAAGCGTCGGCGGTCATTCAGCGGGAGGCGTAGGCGCGGGCACGCGGCCCGCGGCCTCGATCAGGACAGGGGCCAGCAGGGGGCAACTTGCGGCCCGCGCGTAAACCTCGGCGCGGCGCGACGAGCGCATGAGCGTCACGCAGTAGGTCACGCTTTGGGCCGCGTCTTTCGGTTTGTCCATCCAGCCCAGCTTCTCGTCGGCGGAGAGCTTTTCGATCATGAGTTCGGCGCCGCGGCCGTTGGCCTCGACGTGCACCACGCCGTTGTCCACGCCGCGCACGATCAAGGTGCGCTGCTTGCCGGCGTGTTCGAAGACGAGCGGTTTGCCGATCTGCGTTTTCAGGTAATCCGCGACCAGGGCGTCGGGTTCGGGGATCTGATCGAGCAGCGTCAGCAGCTCCTGCTTCTCCTGAAAGCGCTCGGGAGAGGTTTTGGCCAGTTGGCGCGCGGTCGCGAAATCGGCATTGGCAAACGCCTGCGCCAGTCCCTGGCGCAGGGCGGCGGGCAGACCGGCGGGCAGAGCCGGCGCGGCTTCCGGAACCGGGTTCGTGACGAGGGGCTGCGGCGCGGGCGTCGGCGGGGTTGCCACGGGTGCGGGCGGCGCCGGCGGTGCGGGCGGCGCTTGGGGCACGTCCAGCTCCTCAATGCCCGGTTGCGGCTTGAGATCGTCGATCGACTCCGCGATTTGCGTGACCGCCTGGCTCAGCTGGGCGAGCGGGCGCGAGGTCTCCGGCCGGTTGGGGTCGGCCTGGTAAACGGCGCGGAACCAGAAAACCAGCACCAGCCACGTCGCCAGCACCCCCCAGCAGACCAGCTGCAGGGCTTGGTCGTTGCGCCGGATCTCCTGCGCGTGCCCTTCGGCGAGGCGCTTGCCCTGATAGGCGGCGATCTTGTCGTTCTTCCCTTTCCGGTTCAGCCGGATGCGCGGCGCGCTGCCGGCGTCCTCGTCCCCGGCTGCGGGAAAATCCATGGCGATGGTGCTGAGGTACTCTTCGTCCGGGCGCACGCAGGTGGGAAGCGAGCCGGCGAGCATGCTCCGGATATCGAGCAGCACATCGTCCCAATCCGCATAGCGGCTGTTGGGGTTCTTCATCATGAGGCGGTGGACGAACCAGGAAAAGGTGACGGGGATCGCGTGGTTCAGCCGGTGCGGCGGCGGGATCTGCTGCTTGATATGCCCTGCGAGGATGGCGAACACTTCGCGCTCTTCAAAAGGGACCCTGCCGGTCGACAGGTGGTAGAGCACCGCGCCCAGCGCATACATGTCGGACTGCGCGTTGAGCATGTGCGTGCCCTGGGCCTGCTCGGGCGAAAGGAAGCAAGGCGTGCCGACGATATGGCCGTCGTCCATGGCGGTGGCGTCCACGCCGGGTCCGGCCACGATCGCGAGGCCGAAATCGGTGATCTTCGCCACGCCGCGCGGATCCATGCGGATGGTGGCGCTTTTGAGGTTGCGGTGGACGATGTGCGCCGTGTTCCACATCTGTTCCAGGCTGGTGACGAGCGATGCGGCGATGCGGAGGATCTGCTCGACGGCGAGGGGGCCGCGCCCGGTGACCAGCTCCTCCAGCGTGGGCCCCTCGACGTGCTCCATGACCACGTAGTGAAGATCGCCCTCGCTCACGATATCGAAGACCGCCGCGAGCGAATCGCTCTTGATGCGCGCGAACCGGCGGGCAATCGTCAGGAAGTGGTCGACCTCGGAGGGGTTGGCGGCGGCCTCGGGTTTCAAGACACGGATGATGACGGTACGGTCGAGCGTGTTCTGAATGGCTTTCCAGACAACGGTCCGGCTGGTCTCGTCGAGCCGCTCAACCAGTCGGAAGCCGCGCTGTTCTATCTGTTGATTGTTCACTCGGCTGTCAGGTTCCTTGTTATTTGCCTATCGAAAAAAGAGCTTTTACGATAGCAGGTTTGCGGGTCCGTTGGAAGCGCACAATGGAGCGTCCCGGTTTTTCATGGGCGGCATCCGCGCGTGCCGAGGCTTGCAGACCGGGGGGCTGTTTCGTACACTGAGCCAGAAACAACGAAAGGGCGCGGTCATGTCAGAGGGCAAGTACGGGTTCGCGATTGTGGGTACGGGGTTGATCGCTCAGTTTCATGCGCGGGCGATCCGGGAGTTGCCGAATGCGCGGCTGGTGGCGGTATGCAGCCGCGAGGCGGCCCGCGCGGCGGCTTTCGCGGCCGAGTTCGGGTGCGAGGCGTTTGGCACGCTCGACGCGATGCTGGCTCATCCGGGGGTGGCGGTGGTGGTGATCGCCACGCCGTCGGGGGCGCACATGGAGGCGGCCGTGGCCGCGGCCCGGGCCGGCAAGCATGTGTTGTGCGAGAAGCCCTTGGAGGTGACGCTGCCGCGCCTGGATGCGATGATCGCCGCGCACCGGGCTGCGGGCACGCAGTTGGGCTGCACCTTTCAGATCCGCTACACGCCCGCGCTGCAGCCGATCCGCGACGCGCTGCGCGAGGGGCGCTTCGGCACGCTCACCTCGGCCGGCGTGTATGTGCCCTGGTGGCGCTCGGACGATTATTACGGCGGCTCATCGTGGCACGGCACGCAGTCGCTCGATGGGGGCGGGGCGCTGATGAACCAGGCGATCCACATGATCGACCTGCTGTGCGACTTGCTGCCGCCGGTCGAATCCGTTTCCGCCTTCCTTTCCTCCGCCGGCCATCCGGGGATCGAGACCGAGGACGCGGCGACGGTGGCCCTGCGTTTTCAGGGCGGGGCGGTCGGGATGATCTACGGCACCACCTCATCGTGGCCGGGGCAGCCCAAGCGGCTGGAGGTCACGGGCACGCGCGGCACGGCCATTCTGGTGGACGACCGCCTCGCCCTTTTCGAGTTCCGCGACAAGCACCCGGGGGACGCCGAGGCGCTGGCCCTTTACGGCAGCGGGCGCGCCGCCCAGGGTGCGAGTGAGCCGGGCGCCATGACGCATGCGCTGCACGCGGCCTGCTTCAGGGATTTTCTGGCAGCGCTCGAAAGCGGCACGCCTTTCCGCATCAGCGGCGAGTCGGCGCGCCGCTCCGTGGCGCTGATCCGCGCGATTTACGATGCGGCGGCGACGGGGGCGCGCGTCACCCCCGCGTGAGGCGGTCCGGCGCGTCCCGGCGCGGTGTCGGGACGGTGAAATCAGGCGTGCGCGCTGAGCGCAGGAAAGGGTGACACGATGCGAATCATGCGACTGGCGTTGCTGGGATGCGTCTGCGTGTGCGGGGCAAGGGCCGCCCAGGTTGAGCTGACCTATACGTTCACGGACAAGCGTGAGGAGAAAAAGGCGATCACGGTCGACCCCGATGCAGAGGGTGTGGTGACGGTGACCGTCAAACGGGGCGACCTGCCGCCGGGGGTCGAGTATGTCGCGATCCAGCCGGATTTCGCGCGTGCGAGCGTCGGCGAGGACGGGTATTACGTCACGCCCGACGGTTACCTCGGCTCGTTCCGTCTGCAGAACGGCGCGTGCACGGTTGCCGGGCCGAGCACCTTTTACGGCCGCAACTTCATGCCGATCTTCGGCATGAAGAACCCGCGGGCGACCTTCGTCGGGATCGTGGCCACCCTGCGGTTCGAGTATGACCTGAACGTGCGGGCCAAGGACGGCGTCTACACGGTCGCCCCGCGTTTTCATGTGGCGGGCTTCGTGCCGCCGGACGACATCACGGTCCACTACCGCCTGCTCGCCGGCAAGGACGCGGACTATGCGGGCATGGCGCGCGCCTACCGGAACTGCCAGCTTGCGCGCGGCGTCTGCCAGCCGATCAAGGCGCGCATGAAGTCGCATCCGGAACTGGCCTACGCCGCGCGGAGCATGGAGGTCCGCATCCGGCAGGGGTGGAAACCCGCGCCCAGCCCGGTACTGGAGCAGACGCCGGCGACGGAGCCGCCGATGAAGGCGGTCGTCACGTTCGAGCGCGTGGGCGACATTTTGGACGCGTTCAAGAAGGCGGGCGTCAAGCGCGCCGAGATCTGTCTGGTGGGCTGGAACCAGAAGGGGCATGACGGCCGCTGGCCGCAGATTTTCCCGGTCGAGGAGGGGCTCGGCGGCGAGGCGAAGCTACGCGCGCTGATTAAAAAAGCGCAGCGCATGGGCTATCAGATCGTGGGGCACACCAACAGCTCGGACGGGTACAGCATCGCGGACTGCTGGGACCCGGGCCTTACGGTCAAGAAGGCGGACGGAGCCCCTTTCTCCAACGCGGTCTGGAGCGGTGGCCAGATGTATGCGCTCTGCCCGCAGCGCTCCTTCGAGCGCTTCTATCCGCAGGACATCCAGAAGGTCGCGGACTTGGGTTTCCGCGGGCTGCACTACATCGACGTGATCACCATCCTTCCGCCGCCGCGCTGCCAGGATCCGCTTCACCCCTGCACATCCAAGGACAGCGCGCTCTGGTTCGACCGGATTCTGCAGTCGTGCAAAGACCACATCGGCGGGGTCGCCTCGGAGGGCGCGTTCGATTTCGCCTGCGGGAACCTGGACTATGTGCTCTACGTCTACTTCAACGGGCTCTCGGGCAAGAAGAATCCGATGCACGACCGCCTGATCCCGATCTGGCAGCTCGTCTACAACGGCATCATCCTCAGCAACCCCTTCACCGAAACCGTGAACCCGTCGACCAAAGACGCGATGACGCAGCTGAAGCTGGCGGAGTTCAACGGCCGCCCCGTCTATTACTTCTACTCGCAGTTCAAGGCCGACAACAAGAACTGGATGGGGAACACGGATCTGCGCTGCGCGACGGACGGGGAGCTGGCCGAGGCTGCGCGCTGCGTCAAAAAGGGCTACGACGAGTTCGAAGCGCTGGCCGACCTCCAGCTTGAATTCATGGAGCAGCACGAGCAGCTCGCCCCCGACGTGTTCCGCACCGCCTTTTCGGATGGGTCGGAGATCATTTCCAACTACCGTGCGGAGGCGTATCCACACAGGGGACAAACGGTCGGCCCGATGGGGTATCTGATTTTCAAGTAAAGGAGAGACGATGACGAGGTGGGCAGCGCAAACAAAGGGTTTCCCGATCGTGGCAGCCCTGCTCCTCGTCGCCGCGTGTGGGCTCGGGGCGCAGGCGCCGGGAACCGTCCCGCTCGCACCCGCCTTGCCCAAGCCCACGTTCGAGGGCACGCCGATCGATGTGCGCTCGCCGCACCGCGAAGCGTACCGGGGCGACGGAGTTCCGCCGCCGCCCCTGCTGGTGCCGGCGGACACGCGGCTGCTGTCGCGCGGGTGCGCGGTGACCGCCAGTGACACGCGGGCGAAGAGGCTCGACCTCGCGCTGGTCACGGACGGCGACAAGCAGTACAGCCCGTCCGCCTATCTCGAACTGGCTCCGGGTGTGCGCTGGATACAGCTCGATCTCGGCACGAACGCCGAGATATCTGCGGTCTGCCTCTGGCGCGAGCGGCCCGAGCAGTGCGTCTACCGCGATACGGTCGTGCGGGTCTCGGACGATTGCGCATTCGGCTCGGGCGTTACGACGCTCTTCAACAACGACGATGACAACAGTGCGGGACTGGGCAAAGGTGCGGACAAGGAGTACTATGAAGACCACTTCGGACGACGCATCGCCGGGCGGGGTGTGAGGGCACGTTATGTACGCATCACCAGCGGCGGTAACACGTCCAATCCCTATAATCATTTCACCGAGGTTGAAGTGTACGGCAGGTAACCGGCAATAAACAAAGGGGGGCGCGATGACACAGGCGTTTTCAAGGCGTGATTTTTTTAAGGGCGCCGTGATGGGGGCGGGGGTTACGGTTTTGGGGGCGCGCGCCGCCGAGAAGCCGATTGCGGGATTCGATGAGACCAACGCCGGGGCCGTCAAGGCGGCGGCTTGGACGCCGGTTTCGGACCGCAAAGTCAAGGTGGGGCTGGTCGGCTACGGGGTCTGCAAATTCGCGGCCGCTTTCGGGTACCAGGACCATCCGAATGTGGAGGTCGTCGCGGCCAGCGACCTCTTTGCTGACCGCTGCGCGGAACTCGCCAAAGTGACGGGCGCGAAAAAGACCTACGCCTCGTGCGAGGAGATGCTGGAGAAGGACAGGGAGATCGAGGCGGTCTTCATCGCGACGGACGCGCCGAGTCACGTCCGGCTCTGCATGGCGAGCCTGAACCGCGGCCTGCATGTGATTTCGGCCGTGCCCGCGGTTTTCGGCGCGGAACAGCTGGAACAGGCCGACGAGCTTCTGGCGACGGTCAGAAAGACCGGGTTGGTCTACGCGCTCAACGAGACATCCGCTTTCCGCGCTCAGGTCTACGCCATGCGCGAGATCTACAAGGCCGGCGGCTTCGGTAAGCTGGTCTACACCGAGGGCGAGTACTATCACTACATGGACAAGCACATCGGGTCCTACAAGGACTGGCGCGTCGCCCTGCCGCCGCAGTATTACCCGACCCACTCCAACGCTTTCTACACCTGCGTGACGGGGGGCTCATTCACCGAGGTCTCTTGCCTGGCCATGCCGAGCCTGCTGGCTGACAATCAGCCCGGGAAGAACCGCTACGGCAATCCGTTCGCAACCGAGATCGCGCTCTTCCGCACGAGCGAGGGCGGCATGGCGCGGATGGCCGTGAGCTGGGACATGCCGGGCGCGCACGGCGAAAAGGGGCGGGTGTATGGACAGAAGGGCTGTTACGAAGAGCGCTACGAAGGTCTGGCCGATGTGTCGAAGGTCAGCCAGGAGAAGCCGCCTTTGCCGCCCAAGATGCAGGCGGGCGGACACGGCGGCTCGCACGGTTACCTCACCGACGATTTCATCGCGGCCATCCTGCTCAAGCGCAGCCCTTGCGTGGACGTGGCTGGCGCCCTCAACACCACGGTGCCGGGCATTATCGCCCATCAGTCGGCGTTGAAAGGCGGGGAGACCCTTAAAATCCCGCAGTACAAGCTCTAGCGCTTGCGCACGGTGTGCGGCCTTGCGGCGTGTGGGCCTTCGTGCTATCCTTTTTCGCATTATGAATATTGGGACCTGTTTGCTGAAGGTGCCGCGCAGGGGGATATGTGCGGCAAGTGTTTTGTTGACTGTTCTGTCGGCGTATGCGGCACCCTTGACGGAGGGTGATTTGGCGGGGCGTTCGCCGCCCGGAGCCGTACGCTTCCTGAGCCCTTGCGTCTTCAGTTCGAAAGAACCGAAAGCCGCTGAGATCGCTGCGGATGTCTCGGGGCTCGCCGAGGTTTCGCTCGTGACCTGGACCGGCGGGGACGCCTCGCCCTGCGACTATGCGGACTGGCTGGACGTGCGCTTCGAGGGGGAGAACGGCGCGGCTGTCGCGTCTGATCAGCCGTGGGCGTTCGCGTGGACGTTCGGGGGCGACCAGTGGCGCTGCCCGGAGTTCGGCCGGACGCAGGTGCGCAGAGACCGCTCCGTTTTGGACACGGAACTGCGGTGCGGCGGCCAGAGCTTCGCGAAGGGCCTCGGCGTGAACGCGCCGTCGCTGATCGTTGTGAAGGTTCCTCCCGGCGCGAAAAAGTTTCTGGCCCGCGGGATGATCGACGATGTCACGACGAATCATTTGCAGGGTGCGAAAGCGTCCGCGCAGTTTGCCGTCTTGGCGGGAGTGCCGAGCAAGGAGATCACGTCGCTGCTGGATCTGCCGCAGGTGCTGCCGGCGGAGACGCGCGCATTGATCGCGGCGCTGCAAGGGCGGTGCGCGCCCGAGCTTGTCCGCGATTACGAGGGGCTGTGGAAAAGCCTGCTCTTTGAGACCAAGGTTCTTAAAGAGTGCGTCTCGCGCGAGGAGCGCGACAAGCAGGCCTATCAGGAGTGCGCGAATCTTCTGCCGTCGGACCGCGACCCGGCCGATGTCGTGGCGCGGCGCACGCGGGCGCTGTGGAACGATCTGTCGGCGTCCGTCGGGCTGAAGCGGGAGGGGCTGGCGCTGGCCGCCTTGGAGGAGTCCGTCCGCACACTGCCGGTCACAGATGGTGCGGCCCGCGCCCGGCTGTATGTTCAGCTCTGCGGCGTGCGCCGCACGATCGCCTTCGCGAATCCGGCGCTCAAGGGCATCGACAAACTGGTGTTCGTCACGCGCGAGGCGCTGCCGCCTGAGGAGCTGAATTTCGGCACGCACATGGTCGATCAGTACTTCGGTTTCCACGCGACCGTGAAGGGGACGACGCGGGGGAACGGCTTGTACGTGCTGGAGAACCCGTTTTCGGATCAGCCGGTCGCGCGCAACCTGTTGGCGGAAGCCGTGGTCGAGTCGGGGCTGCGCAAGGGACAGCGGCTGGGCAACGGCGGGTATCTCGCGCCGGACGTCTCGTATGACGGCAAGCAGATCCTGTTCTCGTACACCGACGGGGCGTGGGGCGGACGCGAATGGAACGAGGGTTCGGTCTTTCACGTGTTCCGGTGCAACGCCGACGGCAGCGGGCTGGTGCAGCTGACGGACGGGCCGCTGAACGACCTCGCCCCGTGCTGGCTGCCGAACGGGCGAGTGGTGTTCACTTCGGAGCGGCGGGGCGGTTTCGGTCGCTGCCATCCGCGGCCTTCGCCGAACTACACGCTGCATTCGATGTTTGCGGACGGTACGGATATCGTGCGGCTGAGCGCCCACGAGACCAACGAGTGGGAGCCGAGCGTCGACAACAACGGGATGCTGATCTACACGCGCTGGGATTATGTGGACCGCGGGTTCAGTCAGGCGCACCATCTGTGGTCCACGACGCCCGACGGCCGTGACGCCCGCGAAGTGAACGGCAACTCGCACCTGTCCCTGCGCACCGCGCCGATGTTTATCGGCGACGGCCACGCGATTCCCGGGTCAGGCAAATACATGGCGGTCGCCGCGGGACATCACACCGAGGTGCGCGGCTCGCTGATCGTGATCGACCCGTCGGTTCCCGATGACAACGTGATGTCGCAGATCAAGCGTTTCACACCCGACCAGGTCCTGCCGGAAGCGGAAGGTCCGCTCAAGTACGACAAGGCCTCGGGCGCGTACGCGTCGCCGTGGCCGCTGAGCGAGAAGTATGTGCTGTGTGTATATGACCCGCTGGCGAACGCGCAGTACGGCTATATCGACTGGCGCGCGCGGCGTTACGCGATCACCCTCGTGGACGCGTTCGGCAACAAAGAGACCGTCTATACGCATCCGTCCATTTCGTGCCTCACGCCGATTCCCTTGCGGGCGCGCGTGAAGCCGCCCGTGCTGCCGCACCAGACGCTGGTGGGACGCCCGTGCCTGGAGAACGGGGCGAAGCCCGAGAAGCTGCCGGTCGAGCGCTTGCCCAAGACCGCGCGCGTGGGTGTCGTCAACGTCTACAACAGCCGCTATCCCATGCCCGAGGGCGCGAAGATCAAGGCCTTGCGCATTTGGCAGGTGTTGCCCAAGGTGTCGCCGATCGTCAACCGGCCGCGCGTGGGACTGGGCGACCAGAAGAGCGGACGGCAGTGCCTGGGCACCGTGCCGGTGGAGGCGGACGGCAGCGCGTTCTTCGAAGTGCCGGTGAATGTGCCGATCCTGTTCCACGCCATCGATGACAAGGGGTTGGCGCTGCAAGGCATGCGCAGCGTGACGTACACGGCCCCGGGCGAGACGCTGATGTGCAACGGGTGCCACGAGCAGCGCGTGGGCGTGACGCAGCCGCGCTCCTCCGCCACGCCGCAGGCGATGCGCCGCGCGCCCTCGGTGATCGTGCCCGAAGTGTCAGGCTCGAATCCCTACAGCTATCCGCGCCTGGTGCAGCCGGTCTTGGACGCCAAGTGCGTCGGTTGCCACGGCGATAAGCGCGACGCGAAGGCGCCCGACCTGCGCAAGGGCGAGTATCTCGCCGACAAGGATCTGTTTTACACCTCGATCCGCAGCCTGGCCAAATACGTGCACCATTACGGCGCTTTCATCGAGTGGGACGAGTTCCAGCCGCCGTACACCGAGCCCGGCAAGTTCGGCGCGTACGCCTCGCCGCTCTATGCGATGCTCGCGAAGGGGCATCATGACGTCAAGCTGACGGACGAAGAGCTGCGCCGCCTGGCGCTCTTCATGGAGTCCAACGGCTCCTTCCTGGGCCATGATCACGACGCGCGCGCGCAGGCCGACGGCTGGGTGATTTATCCGGTGTTGCAGTAGTTCAATTGAAACGAGAAATGGGGGTCTCTTTGAAAACAGGCGCATGGCGTTTCGTGAGTGTGATGGCGTTGATCTCAGCGGGGGAACTGCGGGCCGCGGAGGCGCCGGCCGCCAAGCCAGCGGCGAAGGCGGTTGCCGCGAATCCGAAGCCGGAGGTTTACCCCGTGCCGCCGACGGTGGCCGATGTGGCCTACGGCACGCATCCGAAACAGAAGCTGCATTTCTGGAAGGCGGCTTCGGACAAGCCCACGCCGGTGCTTTTCTTTATCCACGGCGGCGGGTGGACGGGCGGCAACCGCTCCAGCGGGCTGGCCGGCCTGCTGCCCGCGATGCTGACGAACGGCATCTCGGTGGTCTCGGTCGAGTACCGCTTCATTTCAGAGGCGACGGCCGACAAGGTCGTCCCGCCGGTCAAGGGGCCGCTCTCCGACGCGGCGCGCGCGCTGCAGTTCGTGCGCAGCAAGGCGGCGGAGTGGAACATCGACAAGGCTCGCATCGGGGCGTCGGGCGGTTCCGCGGGCGCCTGCACGAGCCTCTGGCTGGCTTTTCACGATGATCTGGCTGATCCGGCGAGCGCCGACCCGGTCGCGCGCGAATCCACGCGGCTGTGGTGCGCGGCGGTGTCGGCCCCGCAGACGACGCTCGACCCGCAGCAGATGAAGGAGTGGACCCCCAACAGCACCTATGGCGGCCATGCCTTCGGGTTCTCGGGCAACCGGGAAAAGAAGACCACGCAGTTCAGCGAGTTTCTCGCGGGGCGCGAAAAGATTCTGCCGTGGATCGCCGAGTACTCGCCGTATGCGCTGGTGACGAAAGACGACCCGCCGGTCGCGATGTACTTCGGCGCCGCGCCCGCGTTGGGACAGGTGCAGAAGGACCCGACGCACACCGCGAACTTCGGCCTGAAACTTCAGGAGCACTGCAAGGAGATCGGTGTTCCGTGCGAGCTGGTTTATACCGGCGCTCCCGACGTGAAGCACCCCTCGGCGCTGGCGTATCTGCTCGACGTGCTGAAGGCGCCCCGGGCGAAATGAAGCGCGCCTGCCTGTTGAATTTGGTCTCGGTTGCGGTTCTGCCGTTGTTTGCGGCGGAACCGCCCGACGTGCGTCCCTGGCGCCTGCCGACGTATGACGAGTCCTTCTATCAAGGCCGCGCCGCCTGCGGCGAGGAGGCCTTGACGTTCTGGATGCAGACGGCCGACCGGCGCGGCAATCCCGACGGCAAGCCAGACAAGATTTCGCAGTTCGAACGGTTGCTCGGCGGCGACATCCAAGAGGCCGCGAAGGTCAACGCCGAGATCCAGCGCGAATGCCGGCGCGTGACGGCGGATGTCGACGCGTGGCGCAAGAAGAACCCGCACAGCCGCGCGCCTTCGTTCTGGATCATCATGGCCCTGCGCGCGCCCGACCGTCTGACGCCGGAGACCCACCGCATCGTCCGCGAGACGCTCAAGGCGCTGGACCTAGGGGACAAGGCCTGCGGTTACATCAACTGGATGGACTGCAACGGCGCGAACGGTTCGAATGTCCACGGCTATCTGACCCCGCTGGTGCTGGCGCCGGCGCTGATCGATGATCTCAAGTGCCGAAATGCGGGTGAGCAGGCGCTGCGCGCCGAACTCGGCCACATGAACCGCACCGGCGACATGGGCGAGTTCAACCTCTTGGAGAGCCACTGGAACGGGACGGCGAGCTGGGCCGTCATCAAACGCTACATCCCCGACCCGCGCCTGCGCCGGATGGCGCGGCTGATTTCCGAACGGCTGTGGATCAACCGCTTTCTCACGTGGTCGCCGGCCGTCGAACGCATCACGGGGCCCGGCAGCCGCATGGCGCCCAGCGAGTGGCTGGGCTGCGACAACGAGCGGATGCTGCTGGCCACCGGCATGGCGCAGCCGATCTGGCTCAACTTTTTCTTCGACTGGCAGGTGTGGGACGCGCGTGCGCTCCACAGCAGCTGGCCGCTGACGCAGACCGAGGCGGCCCTGCCGGACCTGCCCGCGTATCTGCAGGATTTGGCGTGGCGCAAAACTTATCCCAATGAGCTCCAGTGCCTCGTTGCCACCAAGCACTGGAAGGCCTATCCGCCGCTGCCGGATGCGCCGCCGGTCAATCCGCTGCGCCCCGCCAAGTACGTGAACTACCAGACGCGCCGCTACACGCTCGGCTCGACCAGTTCGTCATGGGTGGTGAACACCTGCGTGGTCGCCGCCTGCGCGTGGTGGAACAACAGCCGCAACCCGGCTGCGCCGCTCGGCAGCCCGGAACGCTTCTGCGTGCTCTATCCGCACTACGTGTTCAACGGGATGAGCACGCTGGACAAGGGCGAGGTGTTTTACAAGATGGAGCCGGACAAGCCCATGGCGGACAGCAAGGGCGGGGTCGGCGGGCCGTGGCTGCGCGAGTTCATCGACTTCGGGCGCGTGGGCACGCTGCAGGACCGCAACACCCTGCTGCTGGCCTACACCGCGAAGGCCGGAACCCATCACGGGGAGATCGTGAAAGAGAAGGCGCAGCGCGCCTCGGCGGCCATGTTCCTCTTCCGCTGGACCGGCGGCACCGACGGGCTCTACGTCAACCGCGAGCCGGTGCGCGCGCTGCCGCGCGAGCTCGCGCCGGGCGACTGGTGGTTCATCGAGGACGGCGAGACCTACGCGGCCGTGCGGCCGCTGGAGGCGACCCGCCTGCGCGGCGGCAAGACGGTGCTGGAGCAGCGCACGCGCCACATCGTGCTCTACCAGGACAATGTCGCCGCCAGCAACATCGTCGGCATCGCGGACGCCGACTGGGTGAAGGCCCGTTCGGGCTTCGTCGTGGAGATGGGCGACAAGGAGGAGTACGGCACCTTCGCGCGGTTCCAAGAGTCGATCCTGAAGGGGAAGGTCACGGCCGACGAGGCGGACGGGTACACGCGCCACATCGCCTACCAGCGCGGCGAGCGCCAGCTCGACCTGCGCTGGCATGGCTACACGGAGGAGTACGCCGCGCGCCGGATCAGCGGACGCGACGACCCGTGGCCGCGCTTCGCGCAGTCGCCCGAGTTCGCCGTCAGCGACAGCGGACGGCTGGCCGTCACGGGCGCGACGCTGCAGGGCACGCCGGGCATGACGGCGTGGCTCTTGGCCTGCCAGCCCTCGCGCACCTGGGTGGCTTATCAGCCCAATCCGGATGTCGACCTGCCGCTCACGCTGGAATGCCCGGCCGGGCGCCTGACGTGCGGGCGCTTCCCTTTCGGCAAGGTCGCGGTCACGCAGTCGGCCGACGGCGGAGTTCTGGTTGATGCCGACAGTGAGTCGGCCGCGCTTCGGTTTGAAACACCCGCCTCCTTTGTCAGGGCACGCTTCAATGGCGCCGACGGAGTGGCCACGCGCGACGGGGATAGAGCCTGGACGCTTCGAGGCCCTGCCGCCGCCGCACTCAAATTGTCTGCAGAGCGATGAAGCCTCTGCTGGCGGCTGATTTCTCCGCATGAGATCACGGCAATATTCACCTGGAAAGGCAAGGGATCCGCTTTGTGAAGCCCATGACAATCATAAGCAAACTTCTTTCAGCATCAGGCCGGTTGATGCTTGTATCCGTTGTGCAATCCGTGATGGTTTGCGCCGGTGCGGAAACCCCAGGGACGCTCACGCCTGAAACGTGTGCAGATGTCAAAAGGGCAAAGGCTCTTCTTTCCGGCTGGGAGAACCATGATCCGCAGAAGGGCCAACGCTTCTTGCGGGTGGTCTACTGGACGCCTGTCGATACTGAGCCCGCACCGCAGTACCGCGAGCGGTTGACCCGGGTCATGAAGTTCGTGCAGAACTTTTACGCGCGGCAGATGGCGGCGTACGGTTTGGGGCCTCGCACCATAGGTCTCGAACTGGCGGAAGACGGATTGCTCAAGTTGCGTTTGGCCCGTGGAACAAAACCGTTCGACAGCTACGGAGGTAAGAGCGGTAAAGAGGTGCGCGAAGATTGCGGGGCGGTTTTGAAGGCTGAGGGCATCGATCCTGACAGTGAGACGGTCGTGATTTTCTGCAACCTGTCCCGCTGGGATCCGGACAAACGCACCATGCGCCAGACAAGCCCCTATTACGCGGCAGGGACACATCATCATGGCACGGCGTGGCAAGTGGATTCTCCGCTGCTGGACCCGGACCTGCTGCCTAAGACCGAGCCGATGTTGCACGATGGGCAATACGGGAACATTTCGGTGGGCCGGTACAACTCGATCTTTGTGGGCGGAGTGGCGCATGAACTGGGGCACGCGCTCGGATTGCCTCACTGCACGGAGACTCCGGCTGAGAAATCGACGCGCGGCACGGCGCTGATGGGCTCGGGCAACCGCACGCTGGGCGAGGACCTGCGTCGGGAGGGGCTGGGGAGCTTTCTCACCTTGCCGCATGCGTTGAAGCTGGCCTCGCATCCGCAGTTCTCCGGCTCGGTCAAGCGCATGACAAACCGGGCCGACGTGACGTGGGGAGACTGGTCGTTCAAGGCGGCGGAGAAAAACATCGTCGTGTCGGGCTGCGTCACGGGTCAGCCGCCTGTCTATCTGGTGATCGGATACGCGGATCCGGAAGGGCGCGGCGATTACCACTCGACTGTCGGCTGTGCCGTGCCGGACGCCGAAGGTCGTTTCGTGGTCCCGATCCCGAATCCGCAAGACCACGGCAAAACGGGCGAGATCCGCATGGTGGCCGTTTGCGCGAACGGCGCCGCAACCGCCTATGCCTACGCTGAATCGCGTGCGTCCTTCCCTTTCCGGATGCGCGCCGGCCTTGCGGACGTGAGCCCCGCGCGGATGAAGCTGGAGCTGGGCGGGTTAATGGCCAAAGTCAGGAGCGGGCCGCTCTCCCCCAAAGAAATCGAAGCGCTTCAGCCGCTGACGCGGGAGATTCTTCGTCGCCAGCTGGCGGCGGACAGCGCGGCCGGCAAGCCGCAGCCTCAAGACGTGGTGGCCACGAACGCCAGCCTCGCCCTTTCCGATTGCTGTCCGAGCTCGGCTTCGACGGGTTGGCAGGGGGTGCATTATGACCGGCTGGCGGAAAACGGAGGGCCTTTGATGTGCGGGGGCGAGGCGTTTGTGAGCGGCCTCTATGCGCATGCGCCCTCGTCGTATGTGTATCAACTGGGGAAACGCTGGAAGAATCTGGCGGGACGCTGCGGCCTGGCGGATGGACATGCGGGACCGGTGGAGTTCATCCTTGTTGCAGACGGCCGCGAAGTTTGGCGCTCGGGCACGGTTCAGGCGGGTGCGGCCAAGCCTTTTTCCGTCTCGCTGGCGGAGGTGGACCGTCTGGAACTGAAAACGGCTGTGGCGACGCAAAACAGCAGCGGCACCTGGGGGCTGTGGCTGGACCCGGTGCTGGGTCGGTAGATGCGGCGAGAGCAAGCCGATTTTGTCGTGCCCAGATGAGGAGTGGATATGGTGGAAAGAACTGCACGTGTGATCGGGGCTGCAATCATGGCGCTGAGCTTTGCCGTGCCGTGCTGTTCACTTGCGTCTGAGGAGTTGCAGCCGGATCAGAGGGTCTTGGAAAATGCGTTTTTGCGGCGGGCGGTCTCGATCCAGAATGGCATTCTGCGGACCGTCGAGATCACCAACAAAAGGAACGGGGTGACCGTTCAGCCCGTTGCGGCGCCGGAATTCCGGTTGCGGCTGTCGCAAGGCACGCATCGTCCAGAGACGGCTTTCACTTTGACGGCGATTGATTTCCGGGTAGCCAAAACCGTGCCGTCGGCAGGGAGACTGGTGTTCACTTTGGAGAACCCGGCGCATGGCCTGACGGTGGAAGTCAGCTATGAGCTCGCCCCCTCGGATTTCTACTTGCATAAACAGATCGTGGTCACAAGCGCCAGGCCGGTGACGCTCGAGCGGATCGACGTCGAGGCGCTCGGCTTGCCGGACGCCTATCAGCCCTACACGGTGCGTGACATCACCGCGCGTGCGGCCGGCCGTTGGAGCC
This sequence comes from Verrucomicrobiota bacterium, assembly GCA_023269675.1. Taxonomy (GTDB): domain Bacteria; phylum Verrucomicrobiota; class Kiritimatiellia; order RFP12; family UBA1067; genus JAHFSX01. The sequence goes on along the minus strand of JAHFSX010000002.1, from coordinate 188,150 downwards.
CGGGGTTGGGGCAGCCGCTCTACGGCTCCAAGAGCGCGACGTTCTGGGGTGTCGAGTTCCCTGCCGCCGACAACCAGGTCAGGGAGGGGCTGTTGCTCGCCGGTTATCTCTGGGGACGCGAGCTGCCGGCGGGCCGGCCGTACCGGGCCTACACCGCCGTCATGGGCGTGGGCGATGACCCGGCGGGCGTGCAGGAGGCCTTCTTCGAGTACATCGCGCGGGTGCGCGTACGCCCCCTGAGGCTGCAGGTCCAGTTCAACTCGTGGTTTGACAGGGGGGGCGGAGTCTCGCGGGAGAACTTCCGCGAGAGCGTGGAAAAGATCCATCGGGAGCTGGTGCTGGCGCGCGGGTGCCGTCCGCTGAGCCGGTATGTCATCGACGACGGCTGGCAGGATGTGCAGGCCGACTGGTCCAACAAGGTCTGGCGGGTGAACGGCAAGTTCGACGCCGACTTCGCCTCCACCCTGGCTGACACGAAGGCCGCCGGTTCCGGACTCGGTCTCTGGCTCAGTCCGGGGTGCCTGTTCGGCGCGCAGCGGCAAGTCGCCCAAATGAAGGCTCAGGGGTACGAGGCGCTGGATGACTGGATGTCCCTGGCGGGGCCGCGGTACATGCAGGCGCTCGAAGACCGCATGGTGGAACTCACCCGGCAGGGTGTCGGCTACTTCAAGCTGGACGGCCTTTTCGGGCACTTGAATGTGCGCGACTTCGAACTGCATGGCGAGCGGTATGGCATCCCCGCCATGCCCCAGCTCGGGACCGAGGGGCTTGCCAGCGACGATGCGCGGCTGAACGATGCGAAGTACGATGAACTGAAGATCTACTATCTGACGGCCGGGGCGGAGCGTCTGATCCGGATTTTCCGGAAACAGGCCGAGGTCAACCCCGAGGTTTTCCTGCTGATCTCCAACGGCGCGTGGCTGAGCCCGTGGTGGCTGATGCACGTCGATGCGGTCTGGATGATCAACGCCGGCGACGCTTCGGACGGCAGCAGCCGGACGGCGGAGCTGGTTTACCGCGATGACCGTTACCACGAGATCTACCGCGTGCAGAACGCCCAGTTCCCGATGTGCGCGCTCTTCAACCACGAGCCGAAAAAACTGAACAGCGGGGAGAGCAAGGACGCGTTCCGCAAATACCTCTACCTGCACCTGTCGCGCGGCACGGGCTTCATCGAGCTCTACATCAAGCCGGCCAAACTGGCGGCTTGCGACTGGGACGTACTGGCCGAAGGGCTGCAGTGGGCACAGGAGGTCTTCCCGATGTTCCCGCGCGCACGCATGCACGGCGGCAGCCCAAAGGCGGGCGAGGTGTACGGCTACACGGCGTGGCAGCGCGAACAGGGCTATGTCACCGTGCACAACCCGGCCGACAAGCCGCAGACTTACACTTTCAAATTGGAACGGGCCTTCGGTTTGCTTCCCGACGGCGGTCTTTTTCATGTGAGTTCCCCGCTTGACGGAAGCGTCCGCGGTTTGCCGGAGGTCGTCTATTCTGGTGACACGCTGACGGTGCAGATGGAGCCGCGCGAGATCCGCGTGCTCCATTTCACCGCGCGGCCGAAAGACTGGTCCGCGCTGAAGCGCTTGCAATCCCGCACGGCCGAGGACTTCAGGCCTGCGCCCCCGCTCGTCCCTGTGCCGGCGGCCGGACACGCGCTCCTCGGGGTGTGGGAGTACGTGTCCGGCGGAAGCACCTACACGCGGGAGTTCACGCCCGCAGGGGCGTGTCTGCTGCGGCAGGACTCCACGCTGGTCTGGACCAAGCCGTTTACGGTCTCGGGCACAAATTCCCTCCTTGTCGAAGGGCGCTACCGGCACGAACTCAAGCCGGATGGGGCGCTCGCCATCGAGGGCCACTACACGGCAAGGAGGGTGCGATGATCAAGTGTCTCGGGATCGCCGCGTGTCTGCTGTTGCCGCCGGTCGTGCGCGCGGGCCAAGACGTGCCCTTGAAGTTCAGCGACCCTTCGCCGCAGCGCTATGAACTCACGGCCCGCGCCAGCCGGCTTGATGCGCGCGCGCGCCCGCATCCGGAGATCGGGTTCGTCTTCGAGAAGGGCGGCAAGCCCGCCGACATCGAAAACGCGTCGGTGGACACGCGCGTGAAACCGCAAGGCCGGCTGGTCATCTGGCTCATGGGCCACAGCGCGCCGCTGTTCGAGCGGGTGAACGGTTACGGTCTGCACATGATCCGGGTGCACTACGCGAACGGCTGGTTTGGACAGTTCGGCCAGGAGCCGCCGCCGGCGGATGCGTTATTTCTCGGCAAGATCCGGCTCGAGGCGGCGACCGGCGAGGACTTCAGCGACGCGGTGGACATCCCGAAACCGGACGGCATGGCGGAGCGCGCGCTGCAGTTTGTGAAATGGCTCGCGAAGGAGAACCCGCAAGGCCGCTGGGACTACTTCCTTGCCGAGGACCGGCAGGCGCTGCGCTGGGACCGCGTGATCATGGCGGGCGCGTCGCACGGCTCAACCACGGCGGCGCGGTTCGCCAAACACCAGCGCGTCGACCGGGTGGTGATGTTCTGCGGACCGCGTGACCAGTATGAGCAGTGGCAGGCGCTGCCCTCGGCGACGCCCGCGAACCGGTTCTTCGGGTTCAGCCACGTGCTCGACGGCGGCTGGACGGGACACCACTACTGCCGCTCGTGGGAGCTGCTGGGGCTGCAGCAGTTCGGCCCCGTCGTGGACGTGGATCACGCCGCGCCGCCGTATGGCGACACCCGCAGGCTCATCACCGCCGCCGACGTCAAAGGCGACGCCAAACGCGCGCACAGTTGCGTCACGCCCGGCGGCGCGTCAGTGAAAGACGCGGCGGGTCAATTCATCCACGAGGACGTGTGGCGTTATCTCTTCACGCATCCGGTGGAGCAGGTCGGTCAGCCCGTGCCGGGCGATCCGGCATGTCCCAAGGACCTGCGGCCGCTCGCGAAAAAATCTGCGGAGGCAAAACAATGAAGCCCACACGTTTACATGCCGCGGTCGCGATGCTAGCCACGGCGTTCGCGCTTCACGCGGCCGAGGTAACGAAAGGGGCGCCGAACATCCTGTTCGTGCTCTCCGACGACCACAGCTATCCCTACCTGCACTGCTACGGCGAGCCCGGGATGAAGACGCCGAACCTGGACCGCTTCGCGGCGGAGGGCATCAAGTTCCACCGCATGTTCACGACCGCGCCGCAGTGCGTGCCTTCGCGCGCCTCGATCATGACCGGCCGTTCGCCGGTGGCGTGCCGCATCACGCGCTTCAGCGCGCCGCTGCCGCGCGACGAGGTCACCTTCCCTGAAATCCTGCGCAAAGAGGGCGGCTATTTCGTCGGCGTGTTGGGCCGGAGCTACCATCTCGACGGGTCAGGGAACGGACCCGAGGCGAGTGACCGGGTTTTCGACGAGAAGGGGTTGCGCACCTTCAAGGAACGCTTCGACTATGTGGACGCCACGGGCCAGCAGGCCGTGCCTGCGCGCATGAAGGCGTTTTTCGACCAGCGGCCGAAGGAAAGGCCCTATTTCCTGTGGGTGAATTTTTCCGACCCGCATCATCCCTGGACGACCGGCGCGAACCCGCCCGATCCCGCCCAAGTGCGTGTTCCCGGTTATCTGCCCGACCTGCCCGGCGTGCGAGGCGACCTCTCCCGCTACATGGGCGAGATCGAACACGCGGACGGTGACTTCCAAACCGTGCTCGACATCGTGAAAGAGCGCGCCGGGCTGGAGAACACGCTGGTCATCTTCATGGGCGACAACGGCATGGCGTTCCCCAGCGGCAAGGGGGCGTTGCACGATCCCGGCCTGAACGTTCCCCTGCTGGCGTGGTGGCTTGGTGTGATCAAGCCCGGGGGCGAGTCGCGCGCGCTGCTCTCGGGCGAGGACATCGCTCCGACCTGCCTCGAGGCGGCCGGGTTGAAGGTGCCCGAGCGGATCAGCGGCGTGAGCTTCCTGCCGCTGCTGCGCGGCGCGGCGTTCCCTGCCGAACGCACACATATTTTCGGCGAGCGCGGCCCGCACGGCGGGTCGACCTTCGACGAGCACACGACGGCGAGCGGCGTCGACTACAGCCGGTGCGCGCGCAGCGGCCGTTTCAAGCTGATCTACAACGTCACGCCCAACCTGCGCTATTCGCCCGTGGACAGCGCGGGCGATCCGGGGTGGAAAGAGATGGTCAAGGCGCACGAGGAGAAGAATCTGGCCACCGAGTTTGAGACCCTCTACTTCACGAGCCCGCGTCCCGTGTATGAGCTGTACGATCTGGAGAGCGACCCGAGCGAGCTGATCAACCTTTACGGGCGCAAGGAACTGGCAGGCGTGACGCTGGAACTCAAAGAGGCGCTGCAGGCAAAAATGATTCTCGACTTCGACTACCTGCCGCTGCCGATCCCCAGCGATGCCAAGCGCGCGAAGGCTCGCTCTGCGCATGACGCGGGTCCCGAGCGCGCGAAGGCCTTCGAGAGGCTCGACGCCAACCGCGACGGACGGCTCGACAAGGACGAGTTCTCGGCGCGCCGGGACAAGGCCGAGGCGGCCGCGTGGTTTAGTGCCCGCGACATCGACAAAGACGGGTTCTTGAGTCCGGCGGAGTATATCAGCGGTTCGGTGCCGAACCCGCCCAACCTCGAGGCGAAGAAGTGAAAGGGACTATGAAGAACAGCGGTAATCAAAGTGATGCCCATGCGCAGGGATGCGCATGGCACAATCGGAACAGGGCACGCCTTTCCTTGGCCGTTCGGTTTAAGTCCAAGAGCGCGGGGATCCTCTCTCTGGGCGCGTGCGTTTTCGCACTCACGCTTTCGGCCGCTCCGTCCGACGACCCGTTCACGCCTTACCTCGACGGCCGGCCGCCCGCCATCCTGCGCGAGGTGCCATACACCAACGCGCCGCCTGCGGGGGTCACGGTGCGGCAGGTGGTCCTCCGTTTACGGGACGATGCCGAGGTCTTCGCGGTGATCGTCACGCCTGTGGCTCCGGGAAAGCATCCCGGCATGCTGGTGTTGCACGGGGGCGGCGGTTGCGCGGAGACGGAGAAGGCGGTGGCGTGGGCGCAGCGCGGCTATGTGGCGGTCGCGCCCGATCTGCCGGGCATTGCCGAGCCCGCGAAGATTCCCTTCTCCAAAGGGCGCTGGAGCGCCATGAAATACGGGGCGGGGCGTTACGTGGCGAATCCGGATGTCCAGGCTAGCCTGCTCTTCGACGCGGTGATCAGCGGCATGAAGTCGCTCTATTTGCTTCGTTCCCAGCCCGAGGTTGATCTGTCGCGTATCGGTGTGGTGGGCATCTCTTGGGGCGGGTATATGACCACCATGGTGTGCGGCCTCGCCGGCGACCAGGTCCGCGCGGGCTTCGCGGTTTTCGGCTGCGGGTTCTATGAGCTGACCTCGCAGCAGCCGGCCCTGCTCAAGATGCCCGAATCGGAACGCGAGCAGTGGATGAAGTGGCTGGATGCGGGCCGCCGCGCGCCCGGCATCAGGGCCGCGTTCTTCACGGCCGGCGCGGCGAACGACTTCTTCTATTGGCCGCGCGCTGTGCAAGCCACGCTCGATGCCATTCCCGGAGAGAAAAATCATCTCTACGCGCCCAACGCGAACCACCGGACGCCGCTGCCCGGCGGCACGGTGTTCCCGAAAGAGAAGGCGGAGCCGTTTGTGCCTACAGCGTTCCAGCCCTTCCCCACGCCGCGCGGCGGCAAAGCCAACTGGTTGGCGATGGAGGTGCCGTACTTCGACTTCTATCTCAACGGCAAAGGCCAGCCGCTGCCGCGGGTCAGCGTCGAGAAAGCGGCCGATCAGCTTACAGTTTGTTTCACGGTCACCTCTCCGTGTCCTGTCAAGAGTACGGATATCTGGTGGGCCAAGGCCAATAATGATGTGATGAAACGCGAATGGCTGTGCATCCCGGCTAGCAAGAAAGACGAGACGCATTATGAGGTAAAACTGCCTGCCGAGGCAGCGGATTGGTTCGCGGTGGTTTCGGATGAGCGTCCGGTGACAGTTTCCAGCGATCTTATTCACGTCGATGCACACTCAGAAGGTACAAAATAACCATGAAGACACTGTGCCTTTCGCTTGCCTTGTCTCTGCTTTCATTCGCCGGTTTGAAGGCGGCCGGCGCTCCGGTACCGATGATGACCGTGACCAATGAGAAGGGCGTGGTGCAGATCACCGCACCGACCTTCGCGAATGTGGCCTACGGCCAGCATCCGAAGCAGGTAATCCACTTCTGGAAGGTCGAGTCGGATAAGCCCGCGCCGCTCTTGGTCTTCATCCATGGCGGCAGCTGGACGGGCGGCAGCCGCACGGACGCCCGGTTCTGCTCGCTGTTGCCGCTCATGCTGAAGGCCGGCATCTCGGTGGCCTCGGTCGAGTACCGGTTCATTCAGGACGCGACCGCCGACAAGGTTTCGCCGCCGGTGAAGGGCTGCCTGCTCGACGTGGCGCGCGCCGTGCAGTTTGTGCGCAGCAAGGCCGGCGAATGGAACATCGACAAAACGCGCGTGGCCCTGTCGGGCGGTTCGGCGGGCTCGTGTTCGAGCCTGTGGCTCGCCTTCCACAACGATCTCGCCGACCCGAAGAGCGCCGATCCGGTCGCGCGCGAATCCACGCGCGTGCTCTGCGCGGCCGTGGCGATCGCGCAGACCACGCTCGATCCGCAGCAGATGCGGGAATGGACGCCCAACAGCGTCTACGGCGGACATGCGTTCGGCATCGGCGGACGCAGCCCAAAGGCGTTCGACGAGTTTTTGGCCAAGCGCGAGTCGCTCCTGCCGTGGATCGCCGAGTATTCGCCCTATGCCCTGGTGACAGCCGACGATCCGCCGGTTTACCTCGCTTACGGCACGCCGCCCGCGCTCGGCCAGGAGCAGAAAGATCCGACGCATACGGCGAACTTCGGCGTGAAACTGCAGGAGCGCTGCAAGAGCCTCGGCGTGCCGTGCGAGCTGGCCTATCCCGGCGCGCCCGGCGTGAAGCACGCAACGGTTCAGGATTATCTCGTCGAAATGCTGACGGCTCCGGTAAAAAAATGAAAAAAACGGGCAGGTTCCTTTTAGCGCTGTTTACGGCCATGCCTTTGTTTTCCGGCATGGCTTCATCCGCTCGGCAACTGCCGGCCATGCGGCTGCGCGGCTACGGGGAGATCTCGGCGCAGGTCACCGACACCGCCGCGTTCTCGCGCCTGGAGATCGCGTGCGAGAGCGCGGAGAAGGCCGGGATCGTCCACGCCAAGTTCTTGAGCGACTGCCGCGCGCTGGGCGGCGTCAAGGATGAGACCTGGCCCGCGGGCGGGATCGCGGTGCCGGTCACGGTTGTGCCGGATCAAGGCGCGCTATCGGCCTTCCGCAATGGCAAGGTTGTCTACGTCGTATCCAGCGCCACGCGGTCCGGATGGCTGGAGGGCATGACCGCGCTCAAACGCAAGCTGGCCGGAGCGGAACTGGTGCCGCAGATCCGGGTGCCGATGTTTCTGGACGCCTGGGACCGGCACGGTTTCCGCTTCTACTACCGGCCGTGGGAGACGCCCAAAGGGGAAAAGTGGAAGGACTATTCCGTGCTGGGCGAATTCGACTTTGCGAAACAGGAGAACGGCCGCGGCTTCGTCTTCTGGGCCGAGACGGCCAACGTGGACAACGCGGTGGGACTTGACAACGGCCTGTGGTGGGATTGGGCCGCGCGCGCGGCCACACGGCGCGATCTGCCGGTCGTCATCAACACGATGAACGTGGACCCGACCTGGCTGCTGAACGGCCGCCGCGATGAGACCATGGCGCTGATGCCGCAGTTCTGCGGCTCGTATCACAGCGTCGCGGACCCCTCGAGCGCGGGCATGCGCAGCGTCTCGTGGTGCGCGGGGGTGGCGAAGGACGAGCAGCTGGCGCCGGTCCGCCGCATCGTCGAGCGCGCTTGCGGGAACCCCGACACGCTGGAGTACCTCGAGCCGCACGGCGAGCTGCGCCACGGCGACTACGACATCTTTCTCGAATACGGGCCTCTGGCCGACGCCAGTTTCCGCACGTTTCTCAAGGCCAAGTACGGACGGGTCTCCAACGTCGCGCGGCGCTGGAACCGCGCGGGTTCCGTCAAAAGCTGGGACGATGTGCGCGTGCCGGACCTGGCGACGTTCCTCGGCTATGACGCGCAGGCGATCGACCTGACCGGCGCGTGGCGGATCGGCTACGAGCCGCTGCCGGGCGCGGCGTCGGAGTGGTCGGGAGCCGCCTTCGATGACGCGGCCTGGCCGGTGGTCCAGGCGCCCGGCAACGACGTCATGATGTTTCTGGAGAAGAAGCCCGCCGTCTTCCGCCGCGCGTTCGAGGTGCCTGAAGTGTGGCTGCGCGAGAGCGGAAAGGTCTGGCTTTACGTGTGGGACCTCAATGCCGGCGAGCACCTCAAAGAGCGGATCAGCGCTTCGCTGAACGGCACCGTGATCGGCGAGGATCTCACGCGGCACGCCACCTCGCACTGGGGCGCGTTCGAGGCGGGCGGCGCCTTGCGGGCGGGAACCAACACGGTCGCCATCCGCGTGCCCAAGGGTTTTCTGGGCTATCGCGTCTATCTCTCCCGCCACGCGCCCCGTCAATACCCTGATCTGCCTGACGGCGAGAATGCCCGCTGGGTCGACTTCGCCGACTGGCGCCAATGGACGCGGATCGAGGCGGCGCGCCGCGGCATGGAGGCGATCCGCAGCGTCGACCCCGACCGCTCGATCATCTGCATGGCGCCCGACTCCAGCATCGCGGGCGTCAAGAAGCTCTGCGAGCGCTACGGCGCGCACTTCCACAACACCGGCCACATGGGCGCGTTCTGGAACGAGTTCCTGCCGATGCTGATGCGCGGCGCGGACCTGCCCTTCTCGCTGGAGCCCGGCGGACCGGCCGATGATCTGCAGGGGTTCAAGCGCATGCTGGGATACTATTTCACCGAGGGCGTCCAGGCGATCCATTACTTCATCCACGTCGGCAACATCTACTGGCCGAAGGACATCCGCGCCCACTTCGAGCGCATCCGTCCGCTCATCGACACGGTGGGCAAGGTCCATCCGCCCAAGGCCGAGATCGCCATGCTCTTCAGCGACCGCATCGACAACCTGACCGGCTTCCCGTGGGGACAGGCCCCCGACGTCAATCTCGCCTCCGGCTACTTCACCTGGCCGCTCAACGCCGAGTTCACCGGCGAGTATGACTTCGACGGGTTGACCGATCTCGATTTCGCCGACGGCACGGCCGATCCCTACAGGCTCATCATCGGAGCGAACACCTCGGTGATGGACGAGAAGCTCGTCAAGGAGATCGAAGCCTGGGTCCGCAGGGGCGGCATCTTCGTGGCCTTTGTCCAGACCGGCCGCCACACGCCGGAGCGGAAGGACGCCTGGCCGATCTCGCGCCTCTCGGGGTACGCGGTCACAGACATCAGCAAGACGAAATACACGCCGGCCGAGCCCAACGAGGTGGCCGACTGGTGGAGCTTCACCTTCGCTCCCGGACAGACCGTCTTCACGCCGAACGCGTGGGACCTCAAGAACGTCAAGGCCAACGGCCTGAAGCTCAAGGCGACGGCATCCGACTGTCAGGACCTCGCGCGCTGGGAGGACGGTTCGACCGCGATCGGGCTGCGCCCGCTCGGCAAGGGGTATGTGGTCCACATGGGGCTCAAGTTCTGCCGGCAGCCGCTCTGGCACGGGTGGCCGGACCGCACGGAGAAGCTTTTCCGGCAGCTCTTCGTGTGGGCCGGGATGCGGCGCGTCCCCGCCGTGGCGGAGGGCGCGAAGTTCCGCCACTACGTCAGCAACAACGGGCTGTTCGACACGTGGACCCTGTGGAACGAGAAGGCCGACCGGACGCTGGAGACGAGCCTTGTGTTCCGTGACGGGCTGAAGCCCGCGTTCTGCCGCGAGGCCGGATCCGCGACCAACGTCGCGCTGGCCGCAGGGGCGGACGGGCTCGCCGCCGTGCGCGGCATCCGCCTGGAACCGTTGGAGACGAAGATTTTTGTGACGCCGCGGAACCGGATCACGGCCGCACCGGCCGAGTGGCTCGAGCTGCAGCGCGACTGGTGGCGCGGGGCCACGGAGGTGGCGCGCGCCGCGGCGCCGGTGATGACGGGACAACCGGCCACCGCCGCGTCGGGCGAGCAGGCGACGCTGGATCTTACGGACGGCTGGCGCTACAAGCTCTTGGGCGAGGGCGCGGCGGACGATCCCGCACCGTTGGCCGCGGCCGTTGTGGACGATGGCGCCTGGCCGGTGCGGCGCCTCGACTGCTGGGCCGTGCCCGAAGAGCTGCCCTCGCGCCGCGTGCTGTTCCGCAAGACCTTTCAGGTCCCCAAGGCGTGGCGGACTGGCGAGGTGGAGCTGTGGCTGAAGTCGTGGTTCTACTGGACGGCGTCGGGGACGGCCCGCTATTGGCTCGACGGCCGCGAGGTCACGCAAGGCGACGGCAGGGACGGGCTCATCGTCACCTCCGGCTTGCAGGCGGGTTCCGCGCACACGCTGGCCGTCGAGATCCGTGGCGAAGGCCAGGTCTGCGGGGTGCGCGGCAACACCTGGCTCGCGTTCACGAAGCGGCCGGAGCGCACCATCGAACTCGCTGGCGAATGGACGCCCTCGAAGGATTATTTGAAAACGGACCCCGGGGTGAAACTGCCCGGCTCCTTCAACGCCAAGCTGCTCTCACGCGCGGTCGACGTCTCCTCGGACATCGCCGGTAAGCAGGTGTACCTGCGGCTCGAGACCAGCCACGGCATCACCGGCTGCCTCGTGAACGGCCGCTACATCCGCCGCCACCATCACGCGATGGGCGACACGACCTTCCTCAACATCACCCCGTGGCTCAACCCCGGCACCTCCAACCGCATCGAGATCCTCGCGGGAGGCAAAGGCGAGATCAAGGAACTGGCGCTGTGGGTGTACTGAGTAATTCCTGGCCGCTCGGGTCATTCCAAGCGAAGTCAGGTGGCCCTTCCGGGCGCTGACGGGCTTTACGTGGCGCCGCGGGACTTGGTACACTGGCCCCATCATCGAGGGGCGCAGCCCGAGGGGCCTCTGGGGATAGCGTTGCCGGATCACAGGAAAGGACCACACGATGCAATCCACGAACACGTCGCGCCGCCGGTTCATGGCGGCGAGCGCCGCCTCCGCTTTCACGTTCTCGGTGCTGCCGCGGCGGGTGCTGGGCGCGCCGGGCCAGCCGCCGCCCTCGGGCAAGCTCAACATCGGCTGCATCGGCATCGGCGGACAGGGCAGCGGCGTCACGAAAGAGCTGGCGTCCTTCGCCAACGTGAACATCGCGGCGCTGTGCGACGTGGACGAGCAGTACGCGGCGCACACGGTCAAGCAGTATCCGGGACGCCCTTTTTATAAAGACTACCGCGTGATGCTGGAGAAGGAGAAGGGGCTCGACGCGGTGATGATCGCGACGCCGGACCACTGGCACGTGCCGATCTCCCTCGCGGCGATGCGTCTCGGAAAGCACGTCTATTGCGAAAAGCCGCTCGCGCACACGATCGAGGAGGCGCGGATCATGGGCACGGTCGCGGCCGAGACCCAGGTGGTCACGCAAATGGGGAACAACGGCCACGCCGGCGAGGGGCTCCGCCTGACCAAGGAGTGGATCGACGCGGGCGCGATCGGCGCGGTGACCGAGGTCTACGTGTGGTCGGACCGTCCGGGCACCTTCTGGAACACGCAGGGCCGGCGCCGCCCGGCCGACACGCCGCCGGCGCCGACGACGCTCGACTGGAACCTGTGGCAGGGGCCCGCGCCGGTCCACGCGTATCATCCGGACTATGTGCCGCGGAAGTGGCGCGGCTGGTTCGATTACGGCTGCGGCGCGCTCGGGGACATGATGGTGCACAACGCGGATCCGGCCTGGTACGCGCTCGACCTCGGCGCGCCGGACGCGGTGGAGGCCGTGACCTCGGAGACCAATCCCGACAGCTTCCCCCTGTGGAGCATCGTCACCTGGCACTTCGCGGCTAAGGGCAAGCGCGGGCCGGTCAAGCTGACCTGGTACGACGGCGGCAAGCTGCCGCCTCCGCCGCCCGGGCTGGAGTCCGACCGCAGGCTGGACGACAACGGCATCTACTTCGTCGGCGGCAAGGGCGTGATCCTGTGCGGCGGCTGGTCGGGCGCTCCGCGGCTGGTGCCCGAGAGCGCCATGAAGACGTTCGTGCGTCCCGAAAAGACGATCCCGCGCAGTCTGGGCCACCGCAAGGAGTGGGTCGAGGCGTGTATCGCGGGCAAGCCCGGGGACGCGCAGGCGGGCTTCTGGTATTCGGCGCCCTACACCGAGGCGCTGCTGGTGGGCGTGCTGCCGATCCGGCTCGGCAAGCGGATCGAGTGGGACGCGGTGGCGATGAAGGCGAAGAACGCGCCCGAGGCTGACGCGCTCATCCGCAAAACGTACCGTGCGGGCTTCGCTTTGCCGACGTGAGGGTGGTCCTATGCGATCGAACACGGCCCTGTTTCTTCTGGCAGGCTTGCTGGCCTGCGACGCCTCACCGCCTGCCGCGCACGCGGCGACTAACGTCTTCTACGTCGCCACCAACGGAAATGACGCCTGGTCGGGATCGCTGGCGCAGCCCGACGGACCCGGCGCGGACGGGCCGCTGGCCTCGCTGGAGGGCGCGCGCGACGCCATCCGCAGGCTCCGCGGCCAGCCGGCGTCACAATGGCCGGTGCGCGTCGAGGTCGGGGAGGGGCGCTACGCTTTGACGGCGCCCCTGACGCTCGGGCTGGCCGACGGCGGCGGGCCGACGAATCCCGTCGCCTATCAGGCCGCGCCCGGCGCACGCCCGCTGTTCAGCGGCGGCCGGCGCGTTCATGGCTGGACACGCGGCGCGGGCGGACTCTGGACGGCGTTCGTTCCCGGCGTGGCGGCCGGCACGGAGTATTTCGAGCAGCTGTTCATCGACGGTCGTCGCGCCCAGCGCGCGCGGTCGCCCAACAGCGGCTACTTATTTACCGTCGGCACGGTGCCGGCGCAGAGCAACCGCGCCTTTGTGGCGACGTCGGCGGACGTGGCTCCGCTGCGCGCGCTCGGCGGTCAGGAGTTCAGCGACGCCACGGTGGTCGTGTACCACAACTGGGAAACCTCGCGGCACCGGCCGGCGTCGTTGGCCGCGGACGACGTGCTGACTTTCACCAATCGCGCGCCGTGGGCCTTCAGCGCCGGACAGCGCTATCAGATCGAGAACATGGCCGCCGCGCTGGACGAGCCGGGCGAATGGTTTCTGGCCCGGGACGGCACGCTGAGTTACTGGCCGCTGCCGGGAGAGGACATGAACACGGCGGAGGTGATCGCCCCGTTCAGCGGAAGCTTCATCGAGATCGCCGGCGATCCGGCCAACGGCCAGTTCGTCCAGGGCCTCACCTTTCAGGGCCTGCGTTTTGAGCACGGGCAGTATGTGCTGCCGGCGCAGGGGCACGCGGTGAATCAGGCGGAGTCGGACCTCCCCGCCGTCATCACCCTCAACGGCGCGCGCAACGTGGCGTTCGTCGACTGTGAGATCGCGCACATCGGCGCGCATGCGATCCGCATCCAGCGCGGCTGCCGCGACTGTCAGGTCACCCGCTGCTACCTGCACGACCTCGGCGCCGGCGGACTTTACATCGGCGAGACGACGCAGCGCGCGAGCGCCAATGACCGCACCGGCTACATCACGGCGGAAAACAACATCATCCGCGCGGGCGGACGGATTCACGCGGGCGCCATCGGCGTGTGGATCGGCCAAAGCTCCGACAATCGGGTCACGCATAACGACATCTCGGATTTCTACTACACCGGCGTTTCCGTGGGCTGGACGTGGGGCTATGGCGCGAGCCTGGCCGCGCGCAACCATGTCGACGGCAACCACATTCACCATCTGGGCTGGGGCGTGCTGAGTGACATGGGCGCGGTTTACACGCTCGGGATTTCGCCCGGCACGACGGTGAACGAGAATTACGCGCATCACATCTACAGCTATGCCTACGGCGGGTGGGGTCTCTATAACGACGAGGGCAGCAGCGGCATCCTGCTGGCGAGCAATCTGGTCCATGACGCCAAGACCGGCGGATACCACCAGCACTACGGCGAAACGAATGTTGTCCGGAACAACATTTTCGCCCACGGCATCACCGCGCAGCTCCAGCGTTCGCGCAAAGAGACCAACCACGTCTCGTTCGTCTTTGAAAACAACATCGTGTATTGGCCCAGCGGCACCCTGCTTTACTCGCAGTGGTCGGACACGGATTTCTTCGTCATGCGCAGCAATCTCTACTGGCAGGTCAGCGGCACGAACGTCAGTTTCGCGGGAAACACCCTGGCCCAGTGGCAGGCGCTGGGGCAGGATTGCGGCTCGCGGATTGCGGACCCGCTGTTCGCCGACGGCATGAACCGCGATTTCCGTCTGGCGGACACCAGCGCCACGGAGGCCGTCGGCTTTAAGCCCTTCGCTTGGTCAGCCGCCGGCGTGTATGGCGATGCGGCGTGGCGTGCGAAGGCCCTAGTGCCGAGTCAGCCGGACACTCTGCCCCTGCCGGTGTCGTATGCGCCCTTTGACTATAATGAAGATTTTGAAGGGCTTGGCGTCGGAGCGTTTCCTCCGTACGCGACAGTGAGCGGAGCGGTCGGCGGAGCCAGCCTGGGGGTGGTGACGAACGTCGCCGCTTTCGGCACGCGCTGCCTGGCCGTGACCGATGCGCCGGGACTCGCCCAGGCCTTCTATCCGTTTTTCAACTATTCGCCGCCGGATCTGACTGGGGTTTTGAACTATGCCTTCAGCATCCGGCTGGCAGCCGACACGAAGATGTATCACGAGTGGCGCGACTACACGGGCGGCAGCTACCTCGCAGGCCCCCAGCTTTGGTTTGACCGGTGCCAGCTCAAGGTGGGGGGGCTTCCGCTGGCGAGCGTCCCGTCCAACCAGTGGCTGCGCGTGGAAGTCGGGTGCAGCACCACGAATTACGCCGGCCAAGGCTGGAAACTGGGCCTGACGCTTCCGGGGCAGGCCACGCAGTGGTTTGCCGGTTTGCACACGGGCAACAGCGGGTGGGCGCGGCTGAATTGGCTGGGATGGGTGAGCGAGGCGACCAACAGCACGACATTCCATCTGGATAACCTTGGCATGACGAATCTCGCGGTCGTTCTACAAGACCCGACGCCTCCGGCACCGGTCATCTCCGGTCTTGCCGACTGCACCATCGCTGAGGACACCTCCACCGGGCCACTGCCTTTCACCGTGGCGGATGCCGAGACTCCGGCCGACCTGCTGGCGCTCAGCGTCAGTTGCTCCAACACGCGCCTGGTCCCGGATGGCAACGTGCGCCTGGGTGGCAGCGGCACCCGCCGCACCGTGACCCTGACGCCGGCGCCGGACCAGGCCGGAATCGCGGTCATTCGCATCACCGCGGATAACGGCAGTTTCCAGGCGACGGAGGCTTTTCAGCTGACCGTCACGCCGCAGGCGGGTGACGCCCTACGTTCCGTGGAGATCATCAGCCCGCGCATGAATATGACGAACGCCACGTCGGTGCTGGTGGCCGCGGCAGCCGACGATCCCGATGGCGCGCTGGCACAGATTGAGTTCTTTGCCGACGGAGCGGCCATGGCGCAATCCATTCGCGCGCCGTTCGCGCTGAGCTGGACCAACCTCGCCTGGGGGCCGCATACGCTTGTGGCTGTGGCAAAAGACACGTTGGGCGGTAGCGTGACTTCCGCGGCGGTTGTTTTTACCAACTTCGTCCCGCCCCTGCCCGCGACGCTGATGCCCCGCGGCGCGGTCTGGCGTTACTTTGACCGCACTAATGACCTCGGCAGCGCGTGGCGCAGCAACCCGTATGCAGACGCGACCTGGAGCGGCGGCCCCGCGATGCTGGGCTTTGGTGACGCCAACGGTCTGTCACCCACGACCACAGTGGCCAACAACCGCCAGTGGACAACCTATTTTCGACGCGAATTTGTTGTGCCGTCTCCGGCCTGCATCGGTCTTCTCAGCATGCGGCTTCTGCGCGACGACGGCGCGGCCGTCTATCTCAACGGGGCCGAAGTCTGGCGCGACAACCTGCCTGCGGGTGTCGTCAGCAACGCCACGCCGGCGAGCGCCAGCATCGGCGGCACGGCAGAAGGCACATGGCTCACAAAAGTCATCAGCCCGAGTCTGCTCTTGGCTGGCACGAATCTGCTCGCGGTCGAGATCCATCAGCAAAGCCAGAGCAGCAGTGACCTGACCTTCGACTTTGAACTCGGCGCGACGGTGGTCCTGACCGGGCGGCCCGCACTCGGTGTCTCCGCCAGCAGTTCGGCCCTGTCACTGAACTGGCCCGCGGCCGAGGCGGGTGTCTTCGGCCTCTATATGGCGACCAACCTGACGCCTCCGATCGCTTGGACACGGCTGACCAACACGCCTGCTTTGGACGGAGGCGCATGGGTCACGACAGTTCCGGTACGAACGAACGGCAACGGTTTCTTCCGCTTACAAGCGCCTTGAGGCATGTTCCGCAGGGAGGCTGTGAGGGAGACAAATGAGGGGAAAGAGGATGAACGGGGTTTTACAAAGACTGGCATGTGCCGGCATCGCTTTTCAGAGCGCGTGCGGCGCGGATTTTTTCGTCGCGCCGGCCGGCGATGACAGCCGCTCGGGCGCCAAGGATCAGCCGGTGGCCACGCTCGCGGCGGCGCGTGACGCGGCCCGGAAGGCGGGTGCAGGGCCTCATCGCATCGTGGTCCTTCCGGGCGAGTACTGTCTGGAGAAGACGCTTGAGCTTGACGCGCGAGACAACGGACTCACCCTCGAGGCGGCGGCCACGAACAGCGTGGTGCTGTATGGCGGCCGGCCCGTGACCGGCTGGCGGCGCGACGGCGCAAACTTGTGGTGCGCGGACCTGCCGGGGGTCAAAGAGGGGACGTGGGATTTCCGCGCCTTGGTCGTCAACGGCCGGATGCCGGAGCGCGCGCGGCTTCCCGAGAGCGGGACGTTTGCGCACCTGAGCGTGTTCGACGTCAAATGGCTCTCTTCGGTCGGCGGCGGGTGGGAGCGCAAGCCGTCGCGGGCCGAGCTGACCATGCTGCTTTATGACCCGAAGGATTTGCCCGCCACAACCGAGGTGCGCAACGCCGAGGTGCGCGTCTACCACATGTGGGACGAGTCGCTGGTCGGCGTCGCGAGCAATGACGTGGCGCGTCACGCGCTGACCTTCTCGACGCCGGCCAAGTCGCCCGCCGGCTCGTTCGGCGTGAAGAAGTATGTGGTGTTCAACACGCGCGAGGGCATGACCCGTCCGGGCCAGTGGTATCTCGACCGCACGGCCGGCCGTCTGGTCTATTGGCCGCTGCCGGACGAGGACATGGCCCAGGCCAAAGTCGTCGCCCCTGTGCTGGAGCGCGTGATCCGCATGGCGGGTACGCCGCAAGCTCCGGCGGAAAGGATCACCCTGCGCGGCTTCTCAGTGCAGGCCACGACCACGCCGCTCAAGCCCGCGGGGTTCGGCGCGGGCGACTACGACGGCGCTCTCAATCTCGTGCATCTGCGGCGGTGCGCCGTGGAGGACCTCGAAATCTGCAACGTGGGCGGGCAGGGGATCCAGTCGTCGAATCTGACGGCGTGCCGCATCGAGCGCTGCGAGATCCACCATACCGGAGCCTGCGGCATCCGGACCGGCGGCACCGTCTCGTCGGTCGCGAACAACCATATTCACCATGTGGGCGTGTATCACCCCAGCGCGGTCGCGCTTCAGGCGGGTCACACGCTGACCGAGGCCGATCCCCAGGGCTTTCATCTCTACCGCAACGAGATCCACGACACGCCCTATTGCGGCATCATCCTCACCGGCGGAGGCCACCTGGTCGAAGAGAACCTCATCTGCCGCGTGATGCGCGAGCTGCAGGACGGCGGCGCGATTTACGGCGGCGTCAAAAAGTGCATCCTGCGAGGGAACGTGGTGCGCGACGTGGTCAAGATGGGTGAGGGCTACGGGGTCTCGTCCTATTATCTCGACGAGGGTTCCGAAGAGTGCGTGGTGGAGCGCAACGTTTCGGTCGGCGTGGAGCGTCCGGTCCACAACCACATCGCGAGCGACCTGATCATCCGCGACAACGTCTTCATTTCCGAAACGGACATGTCGCTCTCGTTCCCGCGCTCCAGAAGGTGCGCGTTCACGGGCAACACCGTTTTCGCGCCCGGCAAGATCACGGTCTCGCCGCCGAACGCGGTCACTTTGTGGACCAACAACATCGTGATCCATGACGGGCTGGGCAAGGGCGGTGTGCCGCAGGCGTTCACTATCGGCGATGCCATGCCCGCTGCCGATGCGCCGGGGCGGCGCACCTATCCGTTCGCGGTCGCGCGCGCGCTCCAGCCGCCCGTGCTGGACGGCGAGATCGGAACGGACGAGTGGCCCGGATCGATGCAAGGCGTCGACCGCGAGCCGTCGCGCTGGAGCGCCAGCGGCGCGCCCGCTTACGCCAAATTCGCGTATGATGATCAATGCCTCTATGTGGCGGTCAACGTGGTGCTCTTCGATATCGCCAAACTGAGCACAGGCGGCACGTGGGGCAAGGACGACGGCGCGGAGCTCTGCATCGCGGGCGACAAGGCCGCCTTTGTCCTGCGCGGGTTTGCCGACGGCACGCTGCGGAGCGCAACGGATGCGGGCGCGTCGGCAGAGGCCGCCGAGCGCCTCGGCAAGGCCGCGCGTTTCACGGCCAAGCCCTACGGCAAGACCAAGGGCGACTGGAAGAGCGGCTGGCGCGGCGAGTGGGCCATCCCGTTCGAGGCGCTGGGCCTCAAGCCGGCCGCGGGCATGAAGGTCGCGTTCAACCTCGGACTCTACCGCGCCGAGGACGGTGTCTGGCGCTGTCTGGAGGGCACGCGGGCGGAGAATTGGCGGCTCGATCAGGCGGCGGTGATCCAACTCAAATGAATCTGTAACTAAAAAGGAGACCCACAGTATGCATACGCAGTTATCGCGGCGCCATTTCGTCGCCTCGTCCCTGACCGCAGGAGCGGCCATGACCTTCATGTCCGCCAGTTCGCTGCGCGCGGCCCAGTCGCCCGGCAACAAGATCGTCTTGGCCGTCGCGGGCGTGCGCTCGGGCAAGCCCGGCAGCAGCGGCCGCGGCATCGAGCTGATCAACAAGTTCACGGCCCTGCCCGGCGTCGAGTTCAAGTATGTGATCGACGTGGACCGGCGCCATCTTGAGCCGGCCGCCGCCATCGCCGCGAAGAAGCAGGGGTTCGCGCCGAAGATGGAGACCGATTTCCGCCGCGTGCTCGAGGACAAGGACGTCGACGCGCTGCTGGTCACGACGCCGGACCACTGGCACGCGCCCATGGCGACGCTGGCCGCGAAGGCGGGCAAGCACGTCTACGTCGAGAAGCCGTGCAGCCACAATCCGAACGAGGGCGAGATCCTCGTCGAGGTCGCCCGCAAGACGAACCGGCTCGTGCAGATGGGCAGCCAGCGCCGCTCGATCGCCAACGTGCAGCAGATGGTGAAGGACATTCACGAGGGCGTGATCGGCAACGTGTTTCTCGCCCAGTGCTTCTATTCCCGCCGGCGTCCGCCGATCGGCTTCGGTAAGAAGGTCGCGCCGCCGGCCGAGCTGGATTGGGATTTGTGGCAGGGGCCCGCGCCGCGGACGGAGTACCGCGACAACCTGCTGCCCTACAACTGGCACTGGTTCTGGAACTGGGGCACCGGCGAGGCGCTCAACAACGGCGTGCACCTGCTCGACGTGGCGCGCTGGGCGCTCGGCGTGACGTTCCCGACCAAGGCGAGCTCGTTCGGCGGCCGCTGGCACGACGTGGGGCTCGATGACTGGGAGGCGCCCGACACGCAGGAGATCCAGCTCGAATTCGGTCCCGGCCGCGGCATCTCGTGGTTCGGCCGTTCGTGCAGCACCTTCGGCGCCCCGGGCTACAAGGCCAACGGGATCATCTTCTTCGGCAACAAGGGCATGATCGACTACGACGGGAGCGGCTCTTACACGGTCTACGATCTCGACAACAAGCCGGGCAAGACGGTGGGCGTGCCCGCCGGCAGCAAGAAGAAGAGCGATCTGGCCAACAGCGCCGATCCGGGGCTCGACGACTCCCACGCCCTGAACTTCATCGAGTCCATCCGCGGCAACGCGAAGCTCGCCGCACCGATCGAGGGGGGGCATTGCAGCACCTTGCTGGCCCAGCTGGGCAACATCGCCCAACGCACCGGCCGCAGCCTGAAGATCGATCCGGCCACGGGTCACATTCTGGGCGACGACGAGGCCGCCAAACAGTGGTCCCGCGAATATGCGCCGGGTTGGGAACCGACGATCTGATCGGCTTATTCGGGAGATTATCTGGGAAACCATGGGCACCCCCCATTTATATGGGCGGGTGCCCGCAGCTGCGGAAGTCGTCACTCCAGGAAAGAAAATGATCAGATACGCCTGTCGCGCCACACACGTCACCCTCCTTTTTCTCGCACCCGCCCTGTTGTCCTGTGCCGTCCGCGCGGCGACGGTGCCGGTGCCGGAGCAGGCGGCTTGCGCGGTCGCGGACAAGCAGGAGTTCCAAATCCCGGACCGCGTGCGGCTGGCCGGCTGGCTCGGCGCGCGCATCGCCGCCAACGCGACCAACCGTCTCGCCAAGATCGACACCGACCGCCTGCTGGAGGGCTACCGCAAGCGCCCGGGCCGGCAGTCCTGGGACGGCGAGCACATCGGCAAGTGGCTGCACGCCGCGACGCTCGCGTGGGTCAACACCGGCGACGCCGACCTGCGCGCGAAGCTCGACGCCACCGCCGCCGAGCTTGCCAAGTGTCAGCTGGACGACGGCTATCTCGGCACCTACCTCGATGCGCAACGCTGGACCTCATGGGACGTCTGGGCGCACAAATATAACCTCATCGGACTCGTCACCTACATGCGCTACACCGGCAACCTCGCGCCGCTGCCCACCTGCCGGCGCATGGCCGACCTGCTCTGCAAAACCTTCGGCGACGGGCCCGGCCAGCGCGATATCATCCCGTGCGGAGAGCACATGGGCATGGCGCCGACCAGCGTGCTGGAGCCGATGGTGCTGCTGTACCGGCTGACCGGCGAGCCGCGCTACCTCGACTTCTGCAATTACCTGCTTCGCGCGTGGGAGCAGCCCGACGGGCCGCACATCGTGTCGACGCTGCTCTCCGCGAAGCGCGTGGACAAGGTCGGCAACGCCAAAGCCTACGAGATGCTCTCCTGCCTCAACGGCGCGCTGGAGCTCTACCGCACGGCCGGCGACCGCAAGCTGCTCGACGCCTGCCTCAACGCGTGGCAGGACATCGTGGACCACCGCCTCTACCTGACCGGCGCCTCCAGCTACCGCGAGCACTTCCACGACGATTTCGACCTGCCGAACGTCAACAGCGTCGGCGAGACCTGCGTCACGGTCACCTGGCTCCAGTTCAACGCCCAACTGCTGCGGCTGACCGGCGAGGCGCGGTTTGCCGAACAGCTCGAGCGCGTGTCGCTCAACCAGCTGCTCGGCGCGCAGCGGCCTGACGGCGCGGCCTGGGGCTACTATGTGCAGATGGAGGGCAAGAAGCCTTACAGCGCCACGCTTGACGGGCACTGCTGCCTTTCCAGCGGCCCGCGCGGCGTCGCGCTGCTGCCGAGCTTCGCGGTCACGGCCGACGCCGAGGGCGCGGTCATCAACCTCCTCGGGGCCGTTGAGGCGAATCTGGCCTTGCGCGACGGGACGCCCGTGACGCTGAAGATCGAGACGCTTTATCCCGCTGACGGTCTCATCCGCGTCACGGTCACGCCCGCCGCTCCCAAGGCTTTCGCCGTCAGGCTCCGCGTCCCCGCGTGGGCGTCGGATGCCGGCATCACCGCCAGCATCCCTCTGGACGGCGTCCCGTTGCCCGGCCCCGACGGGTACACCGCCCTGCGCGGCACATGGACGCCCGGCAGCACCGTTGAACTGAAACTGAAACTCGCGCCGCGGCTCGTGGTCGGCGATCACCTGAACCAAGGTAAAGTCGCGCTCTGCTACGGCCCGCTCGTACTTGCGGCCGACGAGGCGCTGCTCGCCGCGGACGGCCTAAGTTTGAATGCCATCGCCATCGCCAAACCCGACCTCGCCGCGCTCGCCGTCACGCCGGAGCCCGCGCCGGCCGGATTCAAGACCTGGGACTGCGCGCAGGTCTTCCGCGTCAACGCCGTCACGCGCCGCGGCGGCAAGCCGGTCTCGGTCCGCCTGGCCGGATTTGCCGACGCGGGCGCGACCGGCGCGCGCTACAAGGTTTGGTTGCCGCTCGCCGGCGCGCCCAGTTCCAATGTCCTGCTGGACGGCACGGAGAGCCGCTCGCGGTCCGGCAACCAGAACGGCTCGATCGTCGACGAGGACATGCAGAGCTACGCTGTCACATTCGATGGCAAGGGCGCGAAAGAGGATTGGTTCGCCGTCACGCTCGACGCTCCCGTCACGTTCAGCCGCGTCGTTTTCGCGCACGGCAAGAGCTTCCACGACGGCGGCTGGTTCGCCGGTCCGCCCGCGGTGCAGATCCGGCGCGAAACGGAGGGCGCGTGGGAAACGGTCGGCACACTCGCCGGCTATCCGGCGACCACCGCGACCGACGGCAAGCGGCTCAACCCCGGTCAGACCTTCACGCTGCGCCTGCCGGAGGCGGTCAAGGCCGTCGCCGTCCGCGTCGTGGGCGTGCCGGCGTGCGGCGACAGCCCGAAGCAGGCGTTTTCTTCGTGCGCCGAACTGCAGGCGTACAGTGAATGATGAAGATGCCTTTGCGTTGTGTTTTTTTGATTAAGGAGGGTGACTCATGAGACGGATGAAGATGAGTGCGCAGGGACCGGAGTTCTCGCGCATGGCATACGGGACCTGGCGCGTGCTCGACACGCAGCCTACGGCGCAGGAGATCAACCGGCGGCTCAACGTCTGCCTGGAGCTCGGCATCACGACCGTCGACACGGCCGAGATCTATGGGCTTTATGAGGTTGAAAAAGCCTTGGGTGAGGCGTTGGCGCTGACGCCGGGCTTGCGGGACAAGCTGGAGATCGTCACCAAGGCGGGCATCTACGTGCCATGCAAATATCACCCGGATCGGCGCACGGCGCACTACAACGCCACGGGCGAGCGTCTCATCAAGAGCCTCGACAAGTCGCTGCGGTGGCTGAGCACGGACCATATCGACCTCTTTCTCGTGCACCGGCCCGACTGGCTCACGCGGGCCGACGACACGGCGGCCGGGCTGAACCGTTTGCTGGCCGAAGGCAAGATCCGGGCGGCAGGCGTATCCAATTACAGCGCGTCGCAGTTCGACCTGCTGAACGCGCGGATGGCGCAGCCTCTGGTCACGAATCAGATCGAGTTCAACCTGTTTCATGTGGAGCCGATGACGGACGGCACGCTGCACCAGTGCGAGCGGTTGGGCGTGCCGCCCATGGCCTGGAGCCCGCTCGCGGGCGGGCGCATGTTCGACCCGGAGAATCGCGCCGCCAAAGGTCTGGCCGCCGTAGCCGCGGAGCTGTCGGAGCGCTACGCGGGGGCAACCCTTGAGCAACTCGCCTATGCCTGGATCATGGCGCATCCGAGCCGGCCGCTGCCGGTGATCGGCACCAACCGGACTGAGCGCATCCGGAGCGCGGCGCAAGCGGAGGCGATCACGCTGGCGCGCGAGGACTGGTATGCGCTCTGGGAGGCCGCGCAGGGCCGCAAGGTGCCGTGAACGGGCAGAACGTCAGTAACGATCACTCGGAGAGTTAACGTGAAAATAATTACAATCGCGCGAGGGATCGTCCTCCTTCTGCTGTCATGCGCCCGCGCTGAAGAGGCGTGGCCCGAGGGCTGGCAATCCGCCTCCCCGCGCGAGGAGATACGGCCGGCTTTCTCGTTCGAGCCGGAGGGCGGGCCAAAGGGTGCCGGCAGCTGGGTGGTCACGCACGACGGGCGCGAGGGTTTGGACGGGTGGTTTCAGAAGGCGTTCACGGTGGCCGGCGGAGAGTGTTACCGTTTCCACGCGGTCCGCAAGACGTTTAACGTGAGCGTGCCGAGGCGCAGCGCGACCGTGCGCGTGCTCTGGCAGGATGAGTCGGGACGCAAGGTGTCCGCCGACGTTCCTGAGCGCCAGAGACAGGCGCTTGGGCACGTCCCCAGCGCGGAGCCCGATTATCCCGCAGACGGCGCGACCGGTCCGGAAGGCTGGACCACGGTCTCCGGCGTCTATCGCGCGCCCGTCAAGGCCGCGCGGGCAGTCGTCGAACTGCACCTGCAATGGGCTCCCGGCGGGCGCGTGGCGTGGAGCGAGGTCGGGTTCGAGAAGGCCGCGCCGCCGCCGCCCCGCAAGGTGCGCCTCGCCACGGTTCACTACAAGCCGACCGGCATATCGCCGCGGGGGAACTGCGAGGAATACGCGCCGCTTCTCGCCGAAGCCGCGCGGCAGAAAGCCGACCTCGTCGTGCTCGGTGAAACGGTTTCCACGGTGGGCGTGAGGCAGCAGAAGTGCGAGGCGGCCGAGGCCATTCCCGGTCCGACCACCCGCTACTTCGGGGAGCTCGCCAAAACCAACAACCTGCACATCGTGCTGAGCCTGTATGAGCGGGACGGGCACCTGGTTTACAATGCGGCCGTTCTGATCGGCGCGGACGGTAGGCTCATCGGCAAGTACCGCAAGGTGTGCCTCCCGCCCGGCGAGGCCGAGTCCGGCGTCGCGCCGGGCAGCGGCTATCCGGTGTTCGACACGGCGTTCGGCAAAGTCGGACTGATGGTTTGCTACGACGGCTTCTTCCCCGAAGTCGCCCGCGAGCTGTCGAACCGCGGGGCCGAGATCATCGCCTGGCCGGTCTGGGGCTGCAATCCCCTGTTGGCCCGGGCCCGCGCGTGCGAGAATCACGTCTATCTTGTCAGCAGCACCTACATGGAGCCGAAGGCCGGCTGGATGATTTCGGCGGTCTTCGATCAAACCGGCCAACCGATCGCCCAGGCCGGGGAATGGGGCACGGTCGCCGTCGCCGAAGTCGATCTGAGCCAGCCCTATGTCGGGCCTTACAATCTCGGCGACTTCCGCGCGATGGTGCCCCGGCATCGGCCGGTTTCCGTGGCCGAACCGGTCGCGGCGACGGAATCTCCGGATCCGGACGGCAACCCTAGGTGAGAACCTCCGGCATGTCATTCGGACGCGCCGCCACGCTTGTTTCTTGCGGCTTTGTTGCGATGGCCATGGTGGGAGCGCCGGCCCGGTTCGGCCTCGTCCTGAAGGAGCACGTATGACGAAACGTTTTAATCTGTGTTTAGCGCTCGGCGCGTGTCTCGCTTCCGCGCAGGCTGAACCGCGCGCGGTTCGCACGGTGGCGCCGCTGTCGGTGCGCGGTGTCAACTATTACCCGCGCGAAACGCCCTGGGGCGGCATGTGGACGAAAACGCCGGCGGAGGTCTGGGAGCGGGATATGGCCCTTGCCGCGTCGCTGGAGGTCAACACGATCCGGACCTTTGTATCGTTCTCCCCCAGTCTCGAACAGGCGGGGCTGCTGCAAAGTGACGGTACGCCGACTGCGCCCTATCTGGCCAGGCTCGATGCGATGCTGGCAGCCGCGTGGCGGAACGGCATCCGTACGATCCTCTGCTTCGATTTCGATCCCAAGACGTTCGCGGCGCCGGAGAGCGGAGACCGCTGGCGGCGGGCGCTCTCTGCCGTGGTCGGCGCTCACCGTGATGACGGGCGTGTCTTGATGTGGGACTTGATGAACGAACCTGACGACGACGCGAAGTGGAGCGGCGGCACGCGCGCTTATCTGCGCGACGCGCAAGCGTTCCTGCGCGGTTATGACACGAACCACGTGACGACCATTGGCATGACGTGGCGGATCGACCGGATCAAGGAGGTCGGTTTGCCGGATGTTGTGCAGTACCACGAGTATTGTCCGAAGTCGGTGTTATTCGAGCAGGGCGCGGCGCGGGTATGCCGTACGGTTGACCGTCAGCGAAACGCGGGCGGGGCGCGCCCCGTGCTCATCGGCGAGTTCGGCATGAGCACGGCGCGCGATCCCGTGTACGGCGTGGAGGAGGCGTTGAGCGGCAAGGCCGGCGAGGCCTCTGGAACCGAGGCTGAGCAGGAGCGGCTCTATGAGATCGTGCTGTCGGCTGCCGAGCAGGCGCGGGTTTTGGGTGTGCTGGCCTGGTGCCTGTATGATTATCCGATCCGGAATCCGAACGAGTCGCATTTCGGGATCGTCAGGTCCGACGGGTCCTTGAAACCGGCGGCGGCCGTCCTGCGGAAGACGTTTGTGAAATGGAATAACGCACGATGAGGGCGCGTTTATTCTTGAGAGAGGAGCAATCGGGAGAATGACTTTGAAACGTGCGTTCCGCGCCGTGACGCGGCAAAACCTCACGGGCGTTCTTCTGCTCACCGTCATCTGCGTATGGCCTGTCCTCGCAGCGCCGTCAAGCGCGGACGGGAGTTTGGCCGACCCGGAGGTCGCGAGCTATAACCTGCGCTTCGGGGCTCAGGCGTTTGACGCGCTCTACCAGTTTACCACCAACGACATCGCGGTTGAGCAGGCGGAACATCTGCTGAGCATGGGCAGCGACATCGTCAAGTTCCGCCTTGAGCCCGGGAAGCGGAGCCGGGAGCTGAAGACGCTGACAGCCTGCGTGCAGGCGGATCCCGTCTGCCTGCGTTTGCTCGACCTGCCTTTTCGGCATTACTTCGCCTGGACCAGCGTGGCCGCGCATGATTCGCAGCATTACTGGCGCAAGGGCCCCCAGCCGGAGCGAGACCGACAGGAATACGAGGAGATCCGTGAATTCACCCGTTACCTGCTCACCCGTTATAACGGCACGGGCAAGCGGTTCTATCTGGGCAACTGGGAGGGCGATTGGCTGCTGCTCGGCACCGCGCAGCACGGCACCAACAATCCGTCGCCCGAGGCGGTGCTGGGCATGCGGGCGTGGCTCAACGCGCGGCAGCGGGCGGTCGATGACGCCAAGCGGGAGACCGCGCACACGAATGTGGACGTGTTTGTCTATGTCGAGGTCAACCGCGTGCGCGATGCGATGCGGAGCAAGACCGGCTCCGGCGTGCGGGTCGTGAACGCCGTTCTGCCGTATGTCCCCGACCTCGACTATGTGTCCTACTCATCCTACGACGCGCAGAACCTGGCCGAGCCCGAGCTGGTCCGCACCCTCGACTACATCGAGGCGCACACACCCGCCGCCAAGGCTTCGGTCATCTCCGGCCGCCGGGTCTTCGTGGGTGAATACGGCTTCGGCGGCAACAGGCGCACGCCGGAGCGGCAGGCGGAACCCACGCGGGCCTATATGGCGCGGCTGCTTCGGTGGGGGACGCCGTTCGTGCTCTTTTGGCAGGTCTACAACAACGAGAAAGACAACTTCTTCTGCCTGATTGACGCCCAAGGCAAGCCCACGCCGTGCTATGATCTCCACCGGAATTTTCTCAGCACGGCGCGGGTACGCGTGGCCGAGTTCAAGCAGCGCCACGGACGCTTGCCGAACGAGGCCGAGTTCACGGCGCTGGCGCTGCCGATTTTGGAGCCGTCCGTGCCGCGAGAGGCGCGCTGACGAGCTCTCCGATGCTGACGCGGTCGACCTCGTTGCTGATCTGATAAAGGTGTCTTATGAAACGCTCCCGTCTTGCAAGTACCGCCGCCCTGACGGCCCTGCTGGCCGTTATCAACGCCGTCGCGCAAATGCCGCCGGACGACATCACGCGTGAAGTCCCCGCCCGCGAATGTCTGCCGAAGGGCGGCTATCGCCTGCTTCGCGCCTGGGAGGCCGAAACGCCTGCGAATCACATGACCGGCCGCGCCGCCGATGATCCGGCCGCTTCGGGCGGCAAAGCCTGGGAGGCGCGTCCCGGAGCCGATGCCCCCAACAGGCACCTGATCTTCGGGCCTTACCTCGACGTGCCTGCCGGGAATTACGCCGCCTTCTTCCGGCTCAGACTGCTGGATGTGACCGAGGACGATATCGCCGCGCGTTTGGACGCCTGTGTGGGCGGCGCCGTGAAGGTGCTCGGGGCGCGCGATGTGTGGTCCGGCGACCTTACGCGAGACGGGTATGTCCAGATCCCCTTCGCCTTTCACACGTCCGGCGGCAAACTCGAATGCCGCCTCCACTGGAACGGGTATGCGGGCGTGCGCCTGGACAAGGTGACCCTCTTTGCGCTCGAAGGCGGTGGCGCAGCCGACCTTGCGTTGCGCGCGCCCAGCGCCGCGCCGAGCGGCCTGCCCGCAGACTTGCCGTACCGTTCCGAGACGCGCCCTTTTCCGGAGGTCTTTCCCCGCGCCTTGAAACCGGCGCCGCGCCAGATCGTTTTCGATCTCCAGGCGCAACCCTACGACCGCCGCATGCTCCTGCTGTGTGTGCAGGGCCTCGTCAACCGCGAGCGGCCCTCGCTTTACGCCATCCTGGACCCGACCGACCGGCAGTGGCTGGATTGGATGAAGAAGCGCGGCTGGGTCGAGAGCGAGGAGACCGTGGCCGATCCCATGACGCTGGTCGCGCGCTACCGGGACAAGATCAAAGGCGCGGTCATCTACGACCCGCGCCTCGCGTCATCGAAGAATGTCGCGATGATGCTCGCCAGCCTGAAGGACGGCGTCGTCGTCTCTCCGCGCCTGGCGCGCGAGCTCGGGCTGCCGGTGCTGGACGATCTGCGCGGGCGCTGGAAAACGAACGCCGAGGCGCACCGTTGGGCGTTCGACACCCTGTGGCCGCAGCTCAATCATTTCGTGCTGGCCTGCCTTTATCCGGAAGACGCTTCCGGCCTGCGCGACTATCTGTATCAGCAGCGCGTCTTCACCTTCTGGATTACCGGGCCGATCGACGGCGCGCTGCCGGGCGGCGATCCGACCGCCGAAGCGCGGCTGATGGAGGAGATCCTCGCGCAGGCGCCCGCGAACATACCGGTGATGGGCTTCCCGTGGGCGGGTGACGACGTCGGCATCGGCGAGGGCGGCGGCGTGCGGCTCTGCGCGCAATACGGCAAGTTTCTGGTCGGTGCGGTGGGCGTGGCGAACCTCAGCGTGCACTCCGGGTATTCCGTGCCGGAGTTCAAACAGCGCCGTACGCCCGCGCCCGAGCTGCAGGCGGATAAGGTGTATCTGACGTGGCTCATGTCGGACGGCGACAATCTGCCGGTTCTGAGCCGCGGCAATTTTCCGCAGCTTTGGCGCGACCCGGCGCGCGGCCGCGTGCCGATCGCGTGGAGCCTGTCGCCCTGCGCCGCGCTGCTGATACCCGCGGTCGTGGATTACTATTACGAAAGCGCATCGGCCAACGACGCGTTCGTGGGCGCGGTTTCCGGGGTGGGATACACCTATCCCGACGACTACGCGCAGCGTTTCACCGCGGCGGCGCGCACGCGCCTCTTCGGCGAGTTTCTCGGGCTCACGCGCGACTACCTGCCGCGCTCCGATCTGAAGCAAATCTGGATCATGGGCGTTTCGCGGCCGGAGACCATCAGCCGCTACGCCGCTGAACTTCCGGAGATCGACGCGATCTTCCCCGACTACGGCAAACGCGTGGACCGCTATGACGAGGTTTTTTATCCCACCGCTCGCGGCGTGCCCGTGTTCCACGCGGTCACGCATTGGGAAGAGGGCGCGGCGCGGCCGCGCAAGATCGATCTGCTGGTCGCGCAAATCCGCGCCGCCACATCCGCCGAGCGGCCGGCTTTCCTGCACGCCTTCATCTGGAATTGGGGCGCGGACCTGTCGGTTCTGCCTGAGGTCATGGAACGGCTGGGGCCGCAGTACGTGGCGGTGGGGCCGGATCATCTGGCCGCGCTGGCGAAGCAGGCCCTGTCGCGGCAGAAGGTGCAGCTCCGCTGCGTTCCCGGCGTGGCGGTCATCGAGGGCCGGCCTGTTCTGTTTGAGGCTTCCGCCTACAACGCCACGGGTTCGCCGCTGCCGTTCCGCGCCACCGTGACCGAGGGCCTCGGCGATTTCACCGTCATGCCGGAGCGCGGCGAGATCCCCGCGTTTCAATCGGTGAAGATCGCCTGCCAAGGCACGCCCACGGGACCGTCGCTGAGGCTCGCGCTGAAAGGCGCGTGGGGCGAGTGCTCCAAACCCGTCGCCCTGCGGACGGTCCCCGCGGGCGAAGTGGCGGGCGCGTTGCCGGAAGGCGTGTCCCTGCGCTTTGCGGACCGCTTCGAAGCCGCGGGCCTTTCCCACCGCTCCGGTTCCGCGCAAGCGGACCTGTCGGTGCCCTGCGGCAGCGCATGGGTGGCCCAGGCGGGCGAGACGGAGGCCGGGCACCTCGTGTTCGGGCCCTTCAAGCCCTTTTCTCCGGGCCGCTACCTTGCGCTTTTCCGGATCAAGCGCACCGGCGAGGGCGCCGGCACCCTCGCCCGCATCGACGTCCACGTCGAGGGCGCCAAGGGCGATGCCGCCGCCCGTTCGATCGCCATCAAAGACGCGCCCTTGAATGCCTGGCGGGACTATCCCCTGGAATTCGCACATGCCGGGGGCGCCATCGAAACGCGCATTTACTGGCCCGGCAAGGCCTCGCTGGCGGCGGGCGAGATCCTCATTTGGGAAATCGTCCGATGAATTTCCGCAGGAAAATACAGCCGTGCGCCCGGCGCACGCACGAGGGGTCGGCTAAGCCAGATCCGCTACAGTCGATCGGGCTCACGGTCGAGTGACTGACCAGAAGGTCGTTGTTCGGCGCCGTGCGCGCCGGTCGCGCGTGACCCCTGAAATGCGTTCCGCGCAAGGTGGCCCGCGATCTCCGAGCGCGGAGTCGGCGAATCGCCGGTGCACCCCAGTTGATCTGGCGATTGATATCGAGCGCGCGGATTTGGTATCGTATACGCAAGTGTAGGTCAAGTCAGGGCATGCTTGTAAGGAGTTCGAATATGTGTAAGCGCTTAAGCGGATGGATCATGACGGCGTTCCTCGTGGTGCTCGGCTGCGTGGCACAGGCGGCCACGCGCAACAAGGCGGACAATACCAACAACCTGAACCAGACCAGCAGTTGGGTGGGCGGCGCGGTTCCGGGCACCTATGACATCGCGC
Organism: Verrucomicrobiota bacterium; assembly: GCA_023269675.1. GTDB lineage: Bacteria > Verrucomicrobiota > Kiritimatiellia > RFP12 > UBA1067 > JAHFSX01. The sequence continues at coordinate 157,168 of JAHFSX010000002.1, read as the reverse complement.
AATGGACCAACACGGTCACCGGCGCCAACGCCGTGCTGTTGGGAGGGAACCTGAGTTTCATGGGTATTGCCGTCATGAACCCCGGCGGCGCGGTGGCCATCGGCGGCGGCAACACGCTGACCACCGGCTTCATGGGCTTCAACCTGAGCCTCGCCGCGGCGGACCTGACGCTCACCAACGCAAACCTGACCCTGCTGGACTACGCGAGCCAAGTCTGGAATGTCACCAGCGGCCGTGCGCTCACGGTCAACCCCCTCACCTTCATCCGGTCTGCGGGAGCCGCGCTGGGTGTTCAGGGCGCGGGCCTGGTGACCAGCGCCGCGATCACGAACGATGCCACCGGGCTGATCGGCCCGTGGGCCCGTTTCGGCACGGGCACATCCGCGAAATACGCGACCGTCAGCGGTGGTGCTATAGGGGGCTACACCGGCGTCGCGGCCGCCACGGCGGCGAATGTTACGGATACGACCGGCTTGCTCAATTACGACGTCGGAGCGGTCGGGACTTTGGGCGCGGGCGCATCGTTCAACACCTTGCGCTTCCATACGGGCGGGCTGGGGACGATCGCGGGAAGCTACACGGCCAACGGCTTGCTCAACGCCGGCACCAACATGCTGACGCTGAGCGGTAACGTCACCATCGGCGCGAGCAGGGAGCTGGTGGTGACATCGCCTGACACGACGCGCCGGATCGATGTGACCGGTACCGTCGGTGACAATCCCGGCGGCGCGTCGGGCATCACGGTGACCGGCGGCGGACAGGTGCGGCTGACCGCGAGCAACAGCTACAGTGGTGTTTCGGTTGTCAGTGCCGGCTCGCTCTACGTGAACAAGCCGACCGCGCTCGGAACCACGAACGGCAACACGGTGATCTATGTTAACGGCTCTGACAGTACCGGCGGGCAACTGCTGCTGAGCGGAAGCACGACGACGGCCGAGCCGCTCACGTTTGTCGGCCTCAGCGACGGCGACCCGTGGCGCGCCGCCCTGGCGGTGAACGGCGGTGGCGGCACGAATACGCTGACCGGCCCCATCACCATCACGGCGGCGGGTGTGCGGTTCACGGCTGGCGGAGCGGGGACGGCCCTGAACATTAACGGCCCCATCGTGCGGACCTCGGCGGGGAATACGCTGATTCTCGGAGCAAACGGGGCTGGCGGCGTTGTCAATGTGAACTATCCGATCAACAACGGCGGCGGTGCCGTCAACCTTCACAACGGCGGCGGAACGGTGGTCTTCAACGTGGCCGGCAACAACATCGGCGACATGAACGTGCAGTATCAGCATTTGCTGAAACTGGGAGTGTCCGCCGCCCTCGCCAGCGCCGCCAATCTGCAGGTCGGCGGTAGCGGCACGCAGACAGGTACCGCACCCCAGGGCTCGTTGGACATGGCGGGCTTTGATCAGACGGTCAACGGGTTCTATGGCGACGGCGCGTTTGCCTCGGCTCCTCCCAGCACCCGCGCGGTGACCAATTCGGCCCTCACGCTCAGTACGCTGTCGACGGGGTACGGCAACGGGGGCGGCACCTTCAACGGGATGTTCGGCGGCAATTTGGCCTACGTCAAGTTGGGGACGGGCACGGAGACGCTCTGCGGCCCCAACTTCTACACCGGCGGCACGACCGTCAACGGCGGCACGCTGGTCCTGAGCAACGCGGTGAACCACGGGTCATTGGCCGTGAACGGCGGTACGTTTAAGTTTTCACCCTCGCTGACCGTGAGCGGGACTCTCTCCGGCACGGGCGGCACCATCGACACCCTCGGAGCGGGCTCGGTTTTGACCGTGAGCCAGACGACCAACACCACCTTCGCGGGCGTGCTGAGCAACGCGGGCTCTTTGGTCAAAACCGGCGCGGGAACTTTGACGCTTACAGGGGCCAACACGTACAGCGGTGGGACGACGGTATCCAACGGCGTGCTCTGTTTCGGCAAGACAGCCTCAAAGCCGGCCTCGGGCAGCGTGGCGGTCTCGGCAGGAGCCGGGCTCGACCTCGGCGTGGGCGGCACGGGGTACTTCAGTGCGACGGACGTCGACTCTCTTTGGGCTGGCACGATGTCGGGCGTTACGCTGGACGCCTCGTCGCTGATCGGCATCGACACCTCTGCAGGCGATTACACTTACGCGCAGAGCCAGTCTACGCTTGGTCTGGTCAAGACGGGCCTCAATACACTGACCCTGTCGGGCGTGAACACGTTCGCCGGAGGTACCTTCGTGCGTGCGGGCGTGCTGTCGATCTCGACCACGGACGCTCTGCCCGGCTGGAACACGGGAGGAAGCTTCGGGGTCTCGCGCGATGCGGGACTCGCCGTCGGCAACGCGGTGAGCGACGCCGATTTCGCGACGATCATGGGCACCGGCAACTTTGCTGGCGGCGCGTGCATCGGTTTCGACACGACGGTCAGCAACCGCACGTATGCCGGCAGCATCAGCAACACCGTGAACGGGGCGCTGGGCGTGGTCAAGGTCGGCACCAACACGCTGACGCTCACCGCGGACAATGCGTTTGACGGCATCACCTATCTCAACGGCGGTAAGCTGATCGTGCGCCACAGCAACGCGCTCGGCTCCACCAATGGCTACACGGTGGTCAACCGCGCCGGCGGCACAGCCTCCCTCTATACGGACTCCACGGGCCAGATCCTGCTCGACGGCAGCGCCGGCGCTTTGACGGTCGGCGAGAGTTTCATCATCAACGGCGATCAGCAGTATGCCTACACGGGTGCGCTCCGCAACTCCGCTGGAAATAACGTCATCAACGGCTGGATCATGGTGGGGCCCATCGGCAGTGGACGCATCGGTGTTGATGCCGGCACGCTTGTCCTGAACGGACCGATTATGCGCCTGAACGCGGCCGCTAATCCCATGCTGGTTTTGAATCCGGGCGCCGGCTTCCTGATCGTCAGCAACACGATCGACATCGGCACGGGACTGCTCAACTGCCACAGCGGCGGAACCGTCGTGATGTGCTCGACAAACAATGCGTGGGGTTCCGTTCAGATTCAGTACGGCGGCATCCTTCGCCTCGGCGCGGATGAGGCGATGTGCGTGGGCAAGCGGGTTACGCTGGGCAACTCTGAGCCGGGCAACGGCCGTCTCGACCTCAACGGCTACAGCCAAACGCTGGGCGGCCTGACGGAGTACGGCAACGCGGCCTCCAAGCCCAACAACATCATCACCAACGGCCGCCCGTCGAGCGTCTCCACGCTGACGATCAGCCAGACCGCCGGCACCAGCGACCTCTTCAGCGGCAGGATCACGGGGGCGATCAGTCTGGTGAAGGCCGGCGCGGCGAACTCGGTGCTCACGCTGGCCGGAACCAACACCTACAGCGGCTCGACCACCGTGATTGGCGGCACGCTGGCGGTCAGCAATGGCGTGCTGGGCGTGAGCAGCACCAACGTGATGGTCACGGCCGGCACGTTGGCCTTGCAAAGCTCGACGGCGATCGCCGACACTGCCACCCTCAGGCTCGCAACCGGCGGCGGCGCCAAGGTCAATCTCGCTTCGGGGGTGAACGAATCCGTCCGTAATCTGTACCTGGGAGCAGATATGCAGCGCGTGGGCACGTATGGCTCTTCGGGCAGCGCGGCCACTCACAAGGACGACGTGTACTTCTTGGGGACGGGCGTGTTGACCGTGCTGAGCGACAATTCGGGCACGCTGCTCAGGCTTCAGTAAACGGAATGTCGGCGTGGCAGGCTGAAGGTGGCCGGCTTCTGAGATGATCGGCTAGGCGTGGTTATTTTGCGGTGAGGTCAAAAGGAGTTCGATTATGCGTAAACAGGTGAGCGGATGGTTCATGGCGGTCGGTCTCGTGTGGGTCGGCTGTTCCGCACAGGCGGCGGTACGCGTCAAGGCGGACAACACCAACAATCTCAATCTGACCACCAGCTGGGTGGGGGGCGCCGTGCCCGGCGTAAATGACATCGCGCTGTGGACCAATACGGTGACCGGCGTCAATGCCGCGCTTCTGGGCACGAACCTGAGCTTCCAGGGATTGTGGGTCGTGAACCCCGGCGGGGCGGTGGGCATCGGCGGGGCCAACACGCTGACCAACGGCTTTCAAGGCATCAACATGAGTACCGCCACGGCTGACCTGGCCATCACCAACGCGAACCTGACCCTGCTGGACTATGTGGGCCAGATCTGGAATGTCGCCAATGGCCGCACGCTCACGGTCAGCCCCGCCACCCTGACCCGCGGGACCGGGTCGGCGCTGGACGTCCAGGGCGCGGGTACGGTGAGCACGGCGGTCCTCACCAACGATGCCACCGGCATCATCGGCCCGTGGCTCCGCTACGGCACTGGCGCCTCCACAAAATACGCGACCGTCAGCGGCGGTGTCGTTACGGGTTACATCGGCACCGCGGCCGCCGCGGCGGACGTGGCCGACACGGCAGGCGTGACCAACTATGAGGTGGCCGCGGCCGGCACGGTGGGGGCGGGCGCCTCGTTCAACACCTTGCGCTATACCGGTGCGGCAGGTGGCCTCTCCGGGGATTTCACGGCCAACGGGCTCCTGAATGCGGGTGCGGGCACCCTGACGGTCAGCAACAGCGTGGCTGTCGGGACGAGTAGGGAACTGGTGCTGACTTCGCCCGACGCCACGCGCGCGCTGGCGTTCTCGGGATCCATCGGCGACAACGCGGGCGGCGCTTCCGGCGTCACCGTGGCGGGCGGGGGACGGGTCAACCTGTCCGGAGACAGTACCTACGGCGGGATCACGGCTGTGAGCGCGGGGACCCTCGCGATCTACAGCGCCACTGCGCTCGGCACGACGAACGGAAACACCGTGATCTACTCGACCGCCTCCGCCGTCACGGGAAGCCAATTGGCGCTCAGCGGCGGCATCACGGTCGCGGAACCCGTCACCGTCATGGGCCCGGGCGACAACAGCCCTTACGCGGCGGCCATTTTTTCGATGAGCGGCACGAACACCCTCTCCGGAACCGTCACCCTCACGGGCGGTAACGGCTACCGCCTGGGCGGCGGCGGCTCCTCGGGCGCCGTGCTGAACCTCGGGCTCGTCCAGCGGGGCACGGTCAGCGGCGGAAGTCTGATTTTTGATCCAGCCGCCGGCACGACCTTGAACGTCAGCACGGCGATGGACAACAATGCGGGCAGCTTCACCTGCCATAACGGCGGGACCGTGGTGCTCAACGCCTCTTACAACGATGTGGGCGACGCGGCCGTGCAGAACTCGACCACGCTGAAGATCACCGCCCCTGACGCGCTGGCGACGAACCGGAATCTCATGCTCGGGCAGGGCAGCGTGCCCAACTCGGCGTCGGGGGCCGGCAACGATATCGGCACCTTCTATCTGGAGGGCGTCAGCCAGACGGTCAATGCCCTGATCGGCTTCACCAACGGCGCCGCCAACGCCTCCGCCAGCGACAAGCGCAAGATTACCAGCAGCGCCGCCGGCGCGATGACGCTGACCGTGGGCAACGGCAACAGCGGCGCGACCTTTGACGGCGTGATCGAGAACGGCAGCGGCGGCGGTACCTTGGCGCTGACCAAGGTCGGCACAGGCGGCCAAACCCTCACCGGCAACCGGGCCAATACCTACACAGGCCTCACCTCGGTGAACGGCGGCACGCTCACCTTGTCCAAGATTGCCGGCACCAACGCCGTCGCCGGCAACATCACGATCGGCGCGGGCGTGCTGGCCAACGGCCAGAGCCACCAGATCGCCGATACTGCGAGCGTGACGATGACGAACGCGGCCGCCAAGTGGGACTTGATCGGGAAGAGTGAAACCGTGGCCAATGTGAACGTGCAGAATGCGGGCGCCGCCGTCAATTCGGGTTTCTTGTCAGGTACCGCCGGCAAGCTCACGGTCAGCGGAACACTCACCCACACGCTCGGCAATATCACGCTCAACAGCAGCGGCGCGGGCGGCCAGTCCGTCATCGACGTCAACACCCTCGTGAACATGGGCGGCGACTGGACGTTCGGCGCCAACGACGGAACCCAAAGCCTGCTCATCGGCCCCGGGGGACTGACCATGGGCAATGGCTCGGCGATCGCCGTGAACGCGTCCGGACCGTCTACGAATTTCATCAGCTTGGGAGGGGACGTCGCCAGTCTAGCGCATGCGTTGACGAACACCATCAGCGGCTTGGGCCAACTCAGGCTCAACGGCGCTCGCGTGTTCAACGTGGCTGATGGTGCCGCTCCGCTTGACATGGCCATTTCAGTGATCATCGCCGACGGCACCGGCACCGGCTCGTTGACCAAAACAGGTTTGGGCACCCTTAGCCTCTCCGGCGTTAATCTCTATGCGGGCACGACGGCAATCAACGAAGGGACGCTCGCCCTTTCCGTCACGAATGCTCTGCCGGGGTGGGATGTCGGCGGGCGCTATGCGGTCGCCAGCGGCGCAGCGTTGGCGGTGGGTAATGCAATCAGCAGCGCCGCAATCTCCACGCTGCTCGGTACGGGCAACTTTGCGGCCGGTGCGAGCATCGGTTTCGACACGACCGGCGGCAATCGCACCAACACATCGAGTCTGGCGGACACGGGCGCGGGCGCATTGGGTGTGGTCAAAGTCGGCGCCAACACCTTGACCCTTTCCGGCACGAACACGTACACGGGTATGACGATTGTCAATTCCGGCGTGTTGGCCATTCCCTACACGAACGCGCTGCCGGGGTGGGACACCAATGGGCGCTATAGCGTTTACAGCAACGCGGTACTGGCGGTAGGAAACGGGGTGAGCAATGCCAGCGTCGCCACCCTGATCGCCACGACGAACTTCGCGGCCGGCGCGAGCATCGGCTTCGACACCACGCTCGGCAACCGCAGCTACGGCAACGTCATCAGCAATTCCGTTAACGGCCCGCTGTGTCTGGTCAAGTTGGGCACCAACACGCTGACGCTCACCGGCAGCAATGTCTATGACGGCGTCACGACCGTCAGCTTGGGAATCTTGGCGATCAACAACGCCAATGCCCTCGGCACGACGAATGGAGGGACGGTTGTCTACTGCGCCGGCGGCCCGCTCATCGGCGGCAAATTGGAAGTCAGCGGCGGCATTGTTCTCGCGGAACCCATCACCCTCATGGGCCCCGGAGAGGGTGCGCCCTACGTGGATTCCCTTGCGGCGACGGGCGGCACGAACACTCTCGCCGGCACCGTCACGCTCACGGGCACAGCGCCCTACCGCATCGGCGCGGCCAATGCGGGCACGGTGTTGAACGTCGGCCTGATCCAGCGGACAGGCGCCACGGGCAACACGCTGGTTCTGGATCCCAGCGCAACGCTCACCGTCAACATGCCGATTGTCAACAAGGCGGGCGATCTGCTGAGCCACTCCGGCGGCACGGTCGTGCTCAACGCCTCCAATAACGATGTGGGCAACGTCAGCGTGCAGTATTCGTCAACGCTCAGACTGGGCGCCCCGGACGCGCTGGCAACGAACAAGACCCTGAACCTGGGCGGAACGAGCACGGATGCCAACGCTGAACGGGGATCCGTCAATCTCGCCGGCTTCAGCCAGACCGTCAGCGCGCTCAACGGCAACGGCACGAATGTTGCAAACCCGGCGGTCACCCGCATGATCACCAATTCGGTCGCCGCACTCAGCACGCTGACCGTCGGCAACGGCAACGGGAGCGGCGCGTTTAACGGCGTCATTGCCGGCGCCATCGCGCTGACCAAAGTCGGCGCCGGCACGCAGACGCTCTTCGGCACCGGCATCAACACCTTCAGCGGCGACACCACGGTCTATGCCGGCACGCTGTCGGTCTCGAACGCGCTGGCCTTGCAGAAGAGCACGCTCAACTGCGCGGGCGGGACCGTGAGCTTTGGCGGCGGACTCACGGCGTTCACGCTCGGCGGTCTGGCGGGCACACAGAATCTGGGCCTGACCAATGCGCTCGGCGCGTCGGTCGCGCTGACCGTGGGCAACAACAGCAGCAACACGGTCTACAGCGGTGTCTTGTCGGGTGGCGGAAGCCTGGTCAAGGTCGGCTCCGGCACGCTGACGCTTTCAGGAGTGAACACGTATACCGGCTCAACCGTCCTGTCGAACGGGACGCTCCGGCTGGGCCGCGACAACGCGCTGGGCTCCGGCACGCAGATCATCCTCAACGGAGGCACGCTGGATCCCGGCGTCTACGTGAACGCGCTGAGCGCGTTGAACATCACCGCGGGCGGCACGCTCGCACTCGGCAGCGGCGCATGCACCCTCGCCTTCGCGGACAGCAGCGGCCAGGCGTGGAGCGGCACGCTGAACCTCACGGGGACGTGGGGCCCGACCTCGCTCCGCTTCGGCACGGGCCCGTCCGGCTTGACCCCGGCGCAGCTCAGCAGCATCCGGGTGAACGGGCAGCGGGCGTGGTTCCAGTTGGACGCCCAAGGGTATCTGTGGAAGCTGACGGGGACGCTGCTGCGCTTACAGTAGGCGCAACGGCCTTTTGCGCAGGGTAAGTTCGCCGAAAGCGGCGCGGACGGCTCCGGGAGCCGTCCTCTTTTTTGCGGAAGGAAGTCGAAGATGAAAAACGCGCGTGCGTTCGTGGCCAGTTGCCTCTTGCCGATGTGCGCCTGCGGCGCCGGAACGGAAGTGGTGTTCCTTTCGGGACACGGCAAGGACGACGCGGTGCCGTGGGAGTTTTTCTGCACGGACGGCATGCGCAGCAACGTGTGGACCACGATCCCCGTGCCCTCCTGCTGGGAAGTTCAGGGCTTCGGGGCCTACGGCTATCAGTCCGATCCCCTCAAAGAGCAGGGGCGATACCGCCACCGGTTTCTCGTGCCGTCCGCGTGGCAGGGGAAGGTGATCCGGCTGGTGTTCGAGGGCGCGATGACCGACACCGAGGTGTGGGTCAACGGCCAGTCGGCTGGTCCGAAACATCAGGGCGGCTTCTACCGCTTCGGGTACGACATCACGCGGCTGGTGAGCGTCGGCGGCACCAACCTGCTGGAGGCGACCGTCGCCAAGCACTCGTCGAACGAGGGCGTCAACCGCGCCGAGCGCACGGGTGACTACTGGAACTTTGGCGGCATCTTCCGCCCCGTGTACCTGGAGGCGCTGCCGGCGGCATTCATCGGGCGCACCGCCATCGACGCGCGGGCCGACGGGTCGATCGCTCTCGAGGTCTTTCCGGGGGGTGACCTCACGGGCGTGGACCGCGTGACCGCGACCATCAGCGAGCTGGGCGCGGTCATGGAAGCCCGGGTAGAGCCGGGGGCGAAGAGGATTGTGCTGCGGACGCAGGTCACGGGACAGAAGAACTGGACCGCCGAGACGCCGAACCTCTATCGGGTCAATCTGGCCCTCACCGCTCAGGGGAAGCCGGTACACGAGACGAAAGAGCGTTTCGGTTTCCGCACGATCGAGGTGCGCGAGGGCCGGGGCCTGTTCGTGAATGGACAGCGCGTGCTGCTGAAGGGCGCCTGCCGCCACTCGTTCTGGCCGGAGTCGGGCCGCACCTTGAGCGAGGCGGTCAGCCGCGACGATGTGGCGCTGATGAAAGCGATGAACATGAACGCCGTGCGCATGTCGCACTATCCGCCGGACGCGCACTTCCTCGACACCTGCGACGAACAGGGACTCTACGTGCTGGATGAACTCTCGGGGTGGCAGAAGGCCCACGACACGGAGGTGGGAGTGAAGCTCGTTGAAGAGATGGTCACGCGCGATGTGAACCATCCCAGTATCCTGCTCTGGGACAACGGCAACGAGGGCGGTTGGAATACGGCGCTTGACGCCGAGTTCGCCAGGTGGGATCCGCAGGGGCGTCATGTGATGCACCCGTGGGCCGTCTCGCAAGGGATCGACACCGCGCACTACAAGAACTACGAGAGCGTGAAGGCGTCGTGCGCGGGGTCGGCGGTGTACCTGCCGACGGAGTTCCTGCACGCGCTCTACGACGGCGGCGGCGGCGCGGGGCTGGACGACTATTGGGAGGTGATGCGCGCCTCGCCTGTCAGCGCGGGCGGTTTCATCTGGGCCTTGTTGGACGAGGGCGTCGTGCGGACCGATCAGAGCGGACGGATCGACGTGAACGGCAACCGCGCCCCGGACGGCCTGGTGGGGCCGCACCGCGAGCGCGAGGGCAGCTTCAACACGGTGCGCGAGATCTGGTGCCCCGTGCAGCTGCGCGGCGACGCGCTGCTGGCGATTGCCGTCGAGAACCGCTATGACTTCACGGATCTCAGCCTGTGCCGCTTCGACTGGACGCTCGCGCGCTTCCCGTCGCCGCAGGAAAGCGCAACGGGTCACGTGGCGGTTGCCCGCGGTTCGGTGCCGGGACCGCACGTGGCGCCGCACGCCAGCGGCACGCTTCAGCTGGAGCTGCCGGGTGATTGGCGCGAGGCGGACGCGCTGTTCGTCACGGTGCGGGATGCCGGCGGACGCGAACTCTGGACGTGGTCATGGCCGCTTCGGACGCACGCCGCGCAGCTCGCCCGGGCGATGCCGCCATCGGCGGTTCCGATCGGTGTCGCCGAGGAGGCTTCGCAACTCAAAGTGACGGCGGGCGACGTCGCGCTGGGGTTCAGCAAGGCAGACGGCATGCTTTCGTCCGTGTCGGTTTGTGGCAAGTCCGTGTCGTTCTCGAACGGCCCCCGCTTCGTGGCCAGCGCGACGCGGACCGTCCAGCAGGAGCAGGGCAAAGGCAAGAAGCCCAAGAGTGTGAAGTCCATGATCGACCTTTCGGGGCGGAGCACGCTCACCCGTCTGACGCACCGCATGGACGGCGCGGGCGCGGTGGTGGAAGCCACGCTCGAAGGGCCCTTGCAGGAGACGCGGTGGACGATTCAGTCCAATGGCTGGATCAAGCTCAGCTACGTCTACCGGCTCGATCAGCCGTGCGATCTGGCGGGCGTCCAGTTCGATTATCCCGAGGCGCGGATGAGGTCGGTGCGGTGGCTCGGGCAGGGGCCCTGCCGCGTCTGGAAGAACCGGCTCAAGGGCACGCTCCGGGACGTCTGGCGGAACGCGTATAACGACACGCGGCCGGGCGAGAGCTGGGGCTATCCCGAGTTTAAAGGCTACTTCGGCGACTGGGTGTGGGCAGCGTTCGAGACCGATGAGGGCAAGATCACCTGGCTGACTGAAGCGGAACACTCCTGCCTCGGCGTCTATAGGCCCAACGAAGGGGCCGATCCGGCCAAGACCAGGCTGTACACTCCGCAGACCGGACTGGCCCTTCTCGACGCCATTCCCGCCATTGGCACGAAGTTTTCGGACGCGGACCAGTACGGCCCGCAGTCCCAGCCCAACCCCGCGCCCGGCCTCTGCCGCCGCACGGTGTATCTGCGGTTTGATCCCTGAATACGATTCTACAGCGCATGCGAGCCGTATCCGCGGAGCGACAGTTTCCCGAGCTCCTAACTTGATTAGCATCTGCTGGTTAAGGTAAACTGTCACTCTTTGTCGTCTATATCAATGGCGTGTTTTGGGGAGGCTTTATGTCTGGTAACGGGGTTCTGGTGTTTTGCGGCTGTGCAATTCTGTCGGCGTTCAGCGTGTGCGCAGAGGTGACGTATTTTGCTCATGACGGTAAGCTGAGGACCGTGGGCTCGATGGGTGAGGGCAAAGAGGTCGGCACCGGGAACGTCGGGAAAATCGATGCGATGCGGGACAAGAAGTTCGGCGACTGCTGGAACATCCAGTTCTCCGGCGTGATGGACGTCAAGGCCGGCGGGAAATATGAGTTTGCCGTGACCTCGGATGACGGCAGCGCGCTCTTCATCGACGGCCGCGCGGCTGTCATGAACGACGGGCTGCACGGCCCCTCGACACAAAAGGGCACGGTCGAGCTTCCGGCCGGCACGCATCAGGTCAACCTGCTCTACTTCAACAACAACGGCGGCAACAGCCTGAAGGCCGAGGTCAAAGCGCCCGGCGGTCAGGCCGTGGATTTGGCGGCGGTGTGCACACCCAGCGGCAAGAAGCAGGATTTGGCGGCGGTGATCGCCGCGACCGGCAAAAAGCCGGATGCGGCCGCCGGGCAGCAAAAGCCGCAGGCCAAGGCGTTGCCGGAGTCGCCCGCGGACTTGGTCAAGCTCTCCCCGCCCGAGGCGCTGGTCCGCTCGATCAAGTATATTCTGAAGACCAAGCCGCGCGCCTACAAGAACGGCCGCGCGTATTTGAAGCAGGCCGAGCTGTTCGTGCAGACGATGCCCGCGGTCCTCGAGAAGCTCGACAAGGGCGATGCCCAGGCCCTTCAGGCGCTCGACGAGTACAACAAGCTCAAGTACAAGGCGCTGGTCGCTGAGAACCCGTACGTCGACTTCGATGAAACGCTGGTCGTGCTCTCGGACAGGGTGGCCACGAAAGCCAACTGGCTGGGCACGCATGTGCTCTCGCCCAAGGGCTACAAGAACAAGATCGCGCGCTTCAATCTCCGTACCGGCAAGATCACGGATGTCTATGCGCCCAAGGACGGGGCCTATGTGGGCGAGTTGGACCTGCACTACGACGGGCAGAAACTGCTCTTCACGTCCACCGATTCGAACAGCGTGTTTCAGGTGATGGAGGTCGGCGTTGACGGGGCATCTGCCCGCACGGTGTCGACGATCGTCGGGGAGTACGTCCACAACTACGGGGGCATCTACCTGCCCAACGACAAGATCGTCTTCAGCTCCACCGCCCCGATGATCGGCGTGCCGTGCATCAGCGGCTCGCGCACGGTTCCCAACCTCTATCTCATGGGGCCGAACGGCGAGAATACGCGGCAGCTGACCTTCGAGCAGGATGCGGACTGGTATCCGACTGTGCTTGCGGACGGCAAGATCATGTATCTGCGGTGGGAATACACCGACATCATGCACTACTACTCGCGCATCATGATGACCATGAACCCGGACGGCACCAATCAGCGCTCGGTCTATGGTTCCCAGAGCCTGTGGCCCAACGCGATGTTCAATGCCCGGCCCCTGCCCGGCGAGCCGGGCAAATTCGTGGCCGTCGTCTCGGGGCACCACGGCGTGGGCGGCACCGGCAAGCTGACGGTTTTCGATACCAACAAGGGGTTTGCCCATGCGGATGGCGTGGTGCAGCATATTCCCGGCTACGGCAAGAAGGTGACGCACGTCACGGTCGATCAGCTCTATCCGGCCGTGAAGAAGGAGCTGCTGACGCAGTTTCCTGATTTGCAGACCATCGTGACCAAGCTGATTCAGGAGAACATGCCCGAGGCGTCACAGGCCGGCAAAGACTATCACGAGCTGAACAACGATTTCTTCAACAAGTGCTATCCCAAATTGCGCGACAGCTATCCGGAGATGGCGCTGGACCTGGACCAGCTGGTGAACGGCGTCTACCCGCAGTGCCTCCAGCCCTATCCGATCAGCGCGCAGTATTACCTGACGGTCGCCCAGGCGACGCCCCAGAGCCCCTGGAGGCTCTATCTGGTTGACACCTTCGATAACTTCGTTCCTGTCCAGCCCGCCGACATGGGCGAATACCGCTACATGGTCGAACCCTATCCCCTGAGAAAGCGCGAGCGGCCTTCCGTGATTCCGGAGCGCGTCAATCTGCAGGATAAGAACGCGGTCTGTTATATTCAGAACGTCTATCGCGGGCCCGGGCTGAAAGGCGTTCCCATGGGGGTGGTCGATTCCCTGCGCGTGTTCACCTATGCCTACGGGTATTACAACACCGGCAACCATCACCACATCGGCATCGAAAGCGGCTGGGATGTCAAGCGCATGCTGGGGACGGTGAAGGTCTAGCAGGACGGCTCCGCCATGTTCCGGATTCCGGCCAACACCACGATCTCCATCCAGCCCTTGGATAAGGAGGGCCGCGCCGTGCAGCTCTTCCGCAGCTGGCTGGTGGCGATGCCCGGCGAAGAGCTCTCCTGCATCGGTTGCCACGAGCCGCCGACGGAGCCGCCCGTGACCAGCAAGACCGCCGCGTCCGGCAAGGCGCCGCAGGCCATCAAGCCGTACCGGCCGCGCGTCGAGGGCTTCGCGTTCGACACGGAAATCCAGCCGGTTCTGGACGCCTATTGCGTGCGCTGCCACGACGGCAGCGACATCAAGAAGCCTGACTTCAAGAACAAGGCGCTGCTCGACACCAAGAAGGTCGAGGAGCATTACAGCAACTCCTACCACGCCTTCCACAAGTATTTCCGCAGGCCGGGGCCGGAGAGCAACGGCATCATGGGCAACCCCTACGAGTATCACGCCTCCACCTCCGAGGGTGTCCAGCTGCTCGAGAAGGGGCACCACGGCGTCAAGCTGGACGCCGACTCCTGGCGGCGGCTCTACACCTGGATTGACCTGAATGTGCCCTTTTACGGGAGCTGGACCTCGGTCTATGCGATCGACGAGAAGAAGGAGTCGTGGACCACGAACATCGCCGCGCATGCGGCCTCGCTGCGTGCCAAGTACGCCAATGTGGAGTCCAATTGGGAGTACACGCCCGCCGAGCCTTATCCGGTCACGGCCACGAAGGAGAAGAGCGAAGAGCCGCTCGCCCCGGTCGCCGTCTCGGCCGCGGGCTGGCCGTTCACGGCCGAGGCCGCCAGGCAGATGCAGAAACAGGCGGGCGGGCAGCAGAAGCGGGTGGTCGACCTCGGCAACGGGGTGAGCGTCACGCTGGTGCGCGTTCCCGCGGGCGAGTTCGTGATGGGCAGCGATGACGAGACCGCGCTGGAGCAGCCCCGGCACCGCGTCAAGATCGCCAAAGCGTTCTGGATCTCCGAGAGCGAGATCAACAACGCGGCGTTCTTTACCTTCAAGCCCGACCACAACGCAAGCGTCTTTGACCAGCAGTGGAAGGATCACGTGCGCCTGGGGTACTACGCGAACTATGTTGAGCAGCCTGCGGTGCGCATGAGCTGGAACGACGCCGGGGCGTTCTGCGCCTGGCTCGGCAAGAAGGCCGGCCTGAAGGTGTTGCTGCCGACCGAGGCCCAGTGGGAGTGGGCGTGCCGCGCCGGCAGCGACAGCGCGATGTCCTTCGGTCCCGTCGGGTCGGACTTCAGCCCGTATGCCAACCTGGCCGACAAGTCGATCGAGCGATTGGCGGTGAGCGGCGTGAATCCGGTCTTCAACAAGGGGCTGGTCGGAAACAAGGTCCACGATTTCGTGCCGCGGGTCGCCGAGTTTGACGACAAGCAGTTCCTCGTGACGGGCACCCGGCAGTATCAGCCGAATGCGTGGGGCCTCTATGATATGCACGGCAACGTCGCCGAGTGGACGCGCAGCGATTACGCGCGCTATCCGTATGTGGCCGGCAAGAGCGATTCCCTGAGTCCGAGCGAAAAGAAGGCGGTGCGCGGCGGGTCCTTCTTTGACCGGCCGTACCGCGCGACTTCCAGCTATCGTCTGGGCTATGTTCCGTGGCAGGGCGTCTTCAATGTCGGTTTCCGCGTCGTCGTGGAGGAGTAGCCGCCCGACGTTGGAAAAATATTCATGCGAACTCTCAACGCTGAACGTTCAACACTCAACGCTCAAGTCGAGCGGCTAATCTTCACTTGAGAGTTGAGCGTTGAACGTTGGGAGTTGGGCGTTCTCTTCGGTTGGTTTCAATTAAGTCTGGATCGTGACGGGTGAATGGCAGTTTCCATCGAATAGTCTTGGCCTGTCTTCTGCTGGCGGTCCCGCTGCGCGTCCTGCCGGCGGGAGCGGAAGAGCGCTACCTGTCGCCCTCTGCGCTGGTGGCGGGCGGGGCCGGCAGGCTGCTCTATGTCGCCTGCGAGACGGCCGAGAGCATTCAGGTTTTTGATGCCGAGGCTGAAAAAGTCGTCGCCCGCTATCCGCTTGAGAAGGTCAGGGAGCTGGCGTTGGCGCCCGACCAGGGCCGGCTCTACGCGGCGGCCGGTGGTTTCAACGGGACGCTGCATGAGATCGACGCGAAGAGCGGGAAGATCCTGCGCAGCCTGCCTGCCGGCCACACGCCGGTTGCGCCCGTGATCAGCGCGGACGGCAAGACGCTCTACTACTGCAATCGCTTTGCGCGGGTCGACCAGATGGACGTGCATGCCGTGGACCTTTCCACGGGGAAGGTCACGTGCTCCGCCAAGGCGATCCGCGAGCCGGTCACGATGAGGCTGTCGAAAGACGGAGGCACGCTGTGGGTGGTCAACCATCTGCCCTTGATGGCGGCGAACGTCAAGCAGGTCTTCACCTCGCTCTGCGTGTATCGGAGCGGGACGCTTGAGAAGCTGTCGACCCTTGATCTGCCGGCGGGTTCGTTCGCGGTCCGCGACTCCGTGATGAGTTCGGACGGGAAATACTTCTTCGTCACGCATACCATCGGCCGGTTTACTGTTCCGACCACGCATCTTGACCGGGGCTGGATCAACACCAGCGCCGTCTCCATTTTCGACGTGGCCGGTCGCAAGTATGTGAACACCGTCCTTTTGGACGACACCGTTCAGGGGGCGGCCAACCCGTGGGGCATCGCGATCGTCGGGGCTGACCAGTGGCTGTGCGTGAACGCCTCCGGCACGCATGAGATGATCGTGGTCAATGTCAAAGAGATGATGAAGCGCCTGGGCGCGGTCAAGAATCCCCAAGAGGTCGTGAACGATCTCAGTTTTCTGTACGGGGCCAAAACCCGGGTGCCGCTTGAGGGGCAGGGGGCGCGCGCGATGGCGGTGTGCGGCAACAAGGTTTACAGCGCGATGCGGTTCGCGGACAGCCTCAATGTGGTTGAGATGTGGGACGACGGTCCCGGCGCCGCGGTCGCCCTGCCTCTCGGTGTGGCGAGGCCTGCGGACCTCGTCCGGTCCGGAGAGATGGCGTTCAACGACGCGGCGTGTTGTTACCAGCATTGGCAGAGCTGCGCCAGCTGCCATCCCGACACCCGTTCCGACGGGACGAACTGGGATCTGATGAACGACGGGATCGGCAACCCCAAGCAGTCCCGCAGCCTGCTCTACACGCACAAGACCTCGCCGGTGATGATCACTGGCATCCGGGCTTCCGCGGAAATCGCCGTGGTCAAAGGCTTCACCATGATTCAGTTTCACGAGGTGACCGAGGACCGGCTGGACGGTGTGAACGCGTATCTGAAATCGCTTGAGCCCGTTCCCAGCCCGTATCTCACGCCGGACGGAAAGCTGACGGAGTCGGCCATGCGCGGAAAAGTGATTTTCGAAGGCAAGGCGGAATGTGCCAAGTGCCACGTGCCGCCGTATTATGGCGACAAGAAGAAGTATAAGTTCGGTCTCGGATCTGACGCTGATCGGGACCGCGAATTCGTGACGCCTATTCTGATCGAGGCCTGGCGGACGGCCCCCTATATGTACGACGGACGCGCGGTCTCCATTCAAGAGGTCATCACCCGCGACAACGTGAACAACAAGCACGGCAACACCAAGGGGCTCACGCCGAAAGAGGTTGAGGACTTGGCCGCCTATGTGAACTCGCTGTAGGAAGGCCGTCAGCGGGTCAGGCGTATAGGGGCCGGGCATGTCTCGCGCGGAGACGCGGCGGTCGCGGAGGAAAGGTCCGTGGCGGCGTGCCGCGCCGGACCCAAAAGGTCTGTTAAGAAAAAGGGAGTCATCATGAATCAGAGAACCTTTTTAGCCGTTTCCGGGACGATTTTGGCGGGGCTGCTGGTCTCCGCGGGCAGTTCCTCCGAAGCGCCGGTGGCGCACCGCTTCTTCAAGGCAGGCTGGGCCAGCGGCGGACCGGCCATCTATGACGCGCGGTTCAAGCCGGAATGGTCGCTCGAGAACGGGGCCGAGTTGAGCGATGGCTGGGTCCTGCCCGACAACGGCGTGGTGTTCAGCTATTCCATCCGCCGCAAGGAGGCGGGTATCATCCGGCTCGGTCCCGACAAGCGGCAGCTTTGGAAGTACACAGCTCCGGACAACCACGACAACCATTCCTGCCAGCCGCTGCCCGGCGGAGGGTTCCTGGCGGGCGAAACCGCTACGAACGGCATGTGGATGGTCGAAATCGACAGGGACGGCAAGGAGCAGAAGCGGGTCAGGGTCGGCGATTCCACGCGCGACATGAACCACACTTTCCGCCAGGTCCGCAAGACCGCTCAAGGGACCTATCTTGCGGCGGTGATGAACGAGAACAAAACCTACGAGTGGGACGCGACGGGCGCTCTGCTCCGCACGTTCCCGAAGGGCGCTTTCGTGGCGATCCGGCTGCCGAACGGCAACACGCTGGTCACAGCCGCGCATCCGGAGGCTGGTCACGGCGCAGTGATCGAGTATGACAAGGATGCCAAGGTCGTTTGGGAAGTGACGCAGGCGGACATCGAGTCGATGGGCATTCAGGTCAGCATGGTCTGCGGCGCGCAGCGGCTGCCCAACGGCAACACCGTCATCACCAGCGCGAACCACGGCAAGCCGGTCGGCACCGGCGACATGGTCAAGGCGTTTGAGGTCACCCCGGACAAGAAGTTGGTCTGGAGCATCCCCGGCAACACTTCCAAAGGGAACATGGGCAACATCCAGATCCTCGATGTCCCCGGCGATGTCTACAAGTTTGAGGTGCTGAAGTAGAGGACGCGGCTGGCGGGCACGTCGCGTGACGCGCTTCTCACACCTACGAAGGTGTGAGAATGGCCGGACGCGGGTTTGCCACACGGATCACCGGTCTGTGCCGCTTCAGGTCAGACGGAAACCCCGTTTTCCTTGATGTTTTTTCGTCTCTGCACGCCTTGTGCGCTTTGCGGTCATTCTGCAACCGCCTTTTCAGGGTCTGCCGTGTCGGATCATGGAAGAGGGGGGGCGGGCTGCGCAAAGGCGCCGCCGGGCTTGCGCACGTGGCTGCTTGATGAAACAGGGTGAGGCGGGCATGGCCATGCCGTGGACGCCGGTTTAAGGGTGTGCTTTGTACGGGGGACGCCGATGAGACGTGCGATAGGGGTAATCGTGGCGGCGCTGTCTTGGGTGCTGCTGGCGGATGATACCGCAAAGGTTGCGGCACTCTTCGCGGAGGCTGCTGGCAAGGGCGGTGTCGTGACGGTCCCGCCGGGCGACTATGCGCTCGACGGCGCGAAGCCGCTGCCGTTGGTCTCCGGCACAACGGTTTTCGCCTACGGCGCGCGGTTCCACCTGCCGGCGCGGCTTGGCGACAAGGCGCGGGTGGTGCTTTTCGCGGGCGAGAACGTGAGCGACTTCCGCTGGTTCGGCGGCCACTTCGCCGGTCATGTATTCGATCCCGCGCAGGCGGAGAACACGTGGGAGCCGAACGTCAACACGCGGGCGATCCTCATTACGACGACGCCCGGCGGGCGCACGGAGAACCTGACATTCCGCGACCTCTCGTCCGACGGTGTGGCGGGCGCCGTCATCACCGTGCTCGGCGCGGAGAAGAAGGGCAGCGAGCGCGAGATCGAGACTTTCGCGCGCAACGTGACGCTGGAAAACTGTGCGCTGGAGCGCAGCGGCAAGTTCATGTGGGATTACGGCTACCTGTGGCAGATCACGGTCTGGGCCGAGGAGTATACCTCGCAGGAACGGGCCATGGCGGAAAAATATTTCCGCCAGGATCTCATCCGCGGACCGCTGCGGCTGGCGGACGGCGACGACCGCGTCTTTTTTGACAACGCCAAGCCGCTGCCCGTGTCGAAAATCCGGCCGGAGGCGGTGCGCGGCCACGACGCCGTCTGTTTCTTCGGCGACACACTGCCGGCCAATCTCGTGCGCGGGCGGCAGTACTTTGTGGTCGAGAGTGCGCCTGAGTTCATCCGCATCGCGGAGCAGCCGGGCGGCGCCGCGCTCCGCTTCGCCGGCGCGGCGGGGCCGGCGGCGCGGCTGATGCATGACCTGTCGAACGCCTGGCCCGCGCTCTATGCGCCCTCCGGCGGCGGTCCGGGCAAGGGCGCGTTTGACCTGACCGGCTGCCGGAAAGTGGTCGTGCGCGGCTGCCGCCTCAGTGCGCTTGGCGATACGATGCACATCCAGAAAAGCCAGGGCGTGGTGTTCAGCGGCAACCACATCGCGGGCTCGCGCATGGGGGCGTTCTTCCTCGCGGAGTTCTGCAGGGACGCGACGGTCACCGGCAACACGGTGGACGGCTCCAACGGTTCGCGCGTGATGAGCGTGGAAAAGTCGTGCGAGGACGTGACGATCGTCGGCAACACCTTCCGCAACGGCGGGCGCGGCTCGTGGATCAACCAGCCGCGCAACTTCGTGCTGGCCGACAACGTGTTCGTGAACAACACCACGAAGTGCGAGCGCGATCCCCGCCGCGGCCGACGCAGTTTTGTCACGGGTGATTACGAGCGCTACGCCGAACTGTACTTCACCACCTATGAGCCGGGCGGGCGCTACGGCAACGTCATCGTGCGCGGCAACATCTTCACGAGCGGACCCTGCGCGGAACATGCGATCACCTTCGCGCCGGGGGGCGACACCATCCTTGTGACGGACAACGTGTTCAGCGGCAGCGTGCGCGACATCGTGCCGGCTGCCGGGTGCGAGAACGTGACGGTGCGGGGCAACGCCGGACTCGCGGGGCAGTGAACCGGCGCGGGATCACACAGGATCAAAAGGGCAGGTGCATCGCCGCACGCTTGTGCTGAGGCGCTTCTTCGGGAAGATACGTCCTGCGCTTATTTGAGCAGCGCCATCAGCCGGTGCACCCGCGCGGGCGAGTCCTCCACGCCGGATGAGTAGAAGAGGATGCGTCCTGTGCTGTCCAGAGCCGCCGAGGTCTTCTGGCCGACGGTTCGCACGAGGTGCCTGACGGTGCCCTCGTTGCCGTCAATCAGTTCGATGCTGTTGCCGGCCAGCGCTTGGATCATATCCCTGAAAAAGATGAAATGGGTACACCCCAAGACGAGGGTCTGGTACTGCTCCCAGCGGGTGTTGGCGAATTTCTCCAGAAGGTAGTTCTGCACCAGAGGGGTGTCGAACTCGAAATCCTCGGCAAAGGTGACGAGGCCGTCCAGTTCCCGCCGCTCGATTTGGTTCCGTTTGTCCAATAGAGAGATGAGCGTTTCCAGCTTGCTCTCCCGGAGGGTCAGCGAGGTGGCGAACACGAGGATCTTCTTTCCGGTGTTTTTGACAACCGCGGGTTTGACGGCCGGTTCCATGCCGATGATGGGGAAGTCGTAACGGGCCCGCAGGTCGCTGATGGCCACGGAGGTGGCGGTGTTGCAGGCGATGACCAACGCTTGAATGTCCTGTTTAGCAAGGAATTCAACGGCGCTGAATATGCAGGCGCGCACCTCGTCTTTGGGTTTCACGCCGTAAGGTACGTTCCGGGTATCGGCGTAGTAGAGCCACTCCTCGTTCGGCAGGGCGGCGATGGCCTGTTTCAACACGGTCAGGCCGCCGATACCGGAATCAAAAAATGCAATGCGCACGGGTCTGGTCCTTAAAAAATGAGATGCGCAAATCATACTCTTCGGAAGCGGCCGCGTCAAACGGGCCCGTGAACCGCTGCGGCGCGTTTCCTGCGGTTGGAGGCCGCCGCGTGATCTGGTATGATGAGCCGAAAGTCTGCAAGGAGGATGCTTATGAGGTCGAGAGTCGCCAGCGTTTGCATGTGGGTTCCGCTCGGGATGCTGATGGCGGCCGAGCCCGTCGATTATGTCAACCCGCTGATCGGGACCGGCGCGCCGAAGCGCAGCAGCGAGGGCTCGCATGTCGCGATCATCACCTCGACGGTGCCGAGCATCGCGGCGCCGTTCGGCATGACGCAGTGGCTGCCGCTGACGCGGTTGAACGAGCCGGGGCGCGTCGTTTACGACTCGGGCGACACGCATCTGCTGGGCTTCATCGGCAGCCACCACCCGGCCATCTGGATGGGCGACTACGGTCAGGTTTCGCTCATGCCGGGCACGGGCGAGGTCGTGGTGGATTTCGAGCGGCGCAAGCAGCCCTTCAGCCACGCCGAGGAAAGCTGCACGCCCTACGCCTACAAGGTCACGATGGGCGACCGGCCCGAGACGCGCATCACGACGGAGTTCGCGCCGACGGTGCGCTCGGTGATCATGCGCTTCACCTTTCCCGCAGGTCAGGCGCCGCACGTTGTGGTTGACGCCAGCCGCGAGTACAGCCAGGCCCGCTACGCGGACCACACGCCCGCCGACGGGTGGGTGAAGATCGACGCGGCGGCAAACGAGATCGTCGGATACAACAAGGACCGCCACTACGCCCACCTCGGCGCGGCCAAGCCCAACTTCGCCGGTTATTTCGTGATCCGGTTCGACCGGCCGGTCGCGGCCTGCGGCACCGCCGCCGGGGGCGTGATCACGGCCGGCTCGAATGAGGCCCGGGCGGATCAGCTCAGCGCCTACGTGCGCTTCGCGGCGGCGGCGGGCACGAACGTCGTCACGGCGCGGATCGGCACCTCGTTCATCAGCGTGGAACAGGCGCGCGAGAACCTGCGGCGCGAGATCCCGGGCTGGGACCTTGGGGAGGTGAGCGCGCAGGGACGGGCCGCCTGGAACGGCCAGCTTTCGCGCCTGCGCGTCGAAGGCCGGGACGAGGACGCCAAGCACGTGTTCTACACCTGCCTGTATCACGCGCACCTCTATCCGCGCACCTTCTCGGAGTACGGTCGGTACTACAGCGCGTTCGACGACGCGGTCCACGCCGGCGAGCACGCCTACAACGACTACTCGCTGTGGGACACCTTCCGCGCGCTGCATCCGCTGCTGACGCTGACCGCGCCCGAGCGGGTCGCGCCGATGGTGACCAGCCTGCTGCAGATGTACCGCGAGGGCGGCTGGCTGCCGCTCTGGCCGAATCCGGGCTACACCGGCATGATGATCGGTTCGCCCGCCGACTCCCTGATCGCCGACGCGTGGCAGAAGGGGCTGCGCGGCTTCGACCTGGCGCTGGCTTACGAGGCCGTCCGCAAGAGCGCGATGGTGCCGCAGGCGGGCGACACCGGGAAGAAGTGGCCCAACGTCGGCCCCTTCGGCAGCGGGCTCGGCTGCAACGGCGACAAGCCGGAGACGCGCGGCGGCCTCACGGGATATATGAAGCTGGGCTATGTCCCGGCGGAGATGTGCCTCGAATCGTCGTCGCGCACGCTGGAGTACGCCTACGAGGACTTCTGCGACGCGCTGCTCGCACGGGCGGCCGGCAAGTCCGACGACGACGCCCTGTTCACGGCCCGCAGCCGGAACTACCGCAACGTGATCAAGGACGGCAAGCTCTGGGCGCGGACAACAGCCGGGGAGTGGATCGTTCCCAAGGTGGAGGTGGACATCACCGAGGGCGAGGCGTGGAGCTATCTCTTCTGCGCCATGCACGATGTGCCGGGCTTGGTCGGGTGCTTCGGCGGGCGTGACGGGTTCATCGCCAAGCTGGATGAGAACTTCGCGAAGCACAACGTCCACGGCAACGAGCCGCAGCATCACTATCCGTACCTCTACGACTACGTGGGCCAGCCGTGGAAGACGCAGGCGGTGGTGCGCGAGTACCTGGCCACGAAGTACCGGAACTCCGGCTCGGGCGGCTATGACGGCGACGAGGACTGCGGCCAGATGTCGGCCTGGTATGTCTTCAGCGCGCTGGGCTTCTATCCGGTCGCGCCCGGCTCGGGCGAGTACGCCATCGGCAGCCCGCTCTTCGACGCGGCGACGGTCACCATCGGCGCGCCTTACGCGCCCGCGGTGTTCAAGGTGGTCGCGCAGAACCAGTCAGCCGAGAACCGCTACATCCAGTCGGCGCTGCTCAACGGCGCGCCGCTGGAGCGTCCGTTCCTGCGCCACGCGGACATCGTGAAGGGCGGCACGCTGGCCTTCACGATGGGGCCGCGCCCGAATGAGGCGTGGGGCGCCGCGAAGTGAAACAGCCGTGATGTGAAGGCCTTAAGGGCATTCACCAGCGCGACCGGGTGATTTCGCCTTAAGTGGCCGTTTTTTTGGTTCGGCACTTCCGTGCCGCATTCCGCATACGGTCCTCGTCGATGACGGCGACAGGCATTCGGGTCCATGTGCCCGCCCAATTGCGCGAGAATCCTCCGCGGAATTCGCGGCATTTACAACAAGACGCACGGGTGTTGTCTCGCGTGCGTCCAAAAGTCGCGCCTGAAGGAACGTTAAAGCAGCCTGATCAGCGTGCCGTTGGCGAAGATGAGCTTGACCGTACCGTCCGTCAGGTTGAGCACGTGCCAGCGGCTGTCCGGCAGGTTGGTGGAGCTGAATGTGCCTGTGCGCGTGCCGGTGCAGGCGAGGATCGTGTACTGCTGGCGGCGGTCCAACTTGGCCGTATCGACAATCTGCAGCGCGAAGTTGGACAGGTTGATGTTGCCCTGCACGGTGACGAGGTCGCTGGCGCCGGCGGCCGTCACGTCGGCCCTGTAGGTGCCCTGCACCGTCACGGATTTCAGCGCGAGGGTGTCCGTGCCGATCACGCCTTCGCCCGCGGGCGAGAATACGGTTTGCAGCGTGCCGTTGGTGACGAGGCCGCTGCCGCTGAGCGTGTTCGTGACCGTGAAGCCGTTCAGGTCCAGCTTGCCGCCCGCGAGGACGACGGAGGTGCCCGTCGGCAGGGCTTTGGCGATGCCGAGCTTGAGCGTGCCGTTGTTGACCGTGGTCGTGCCGGCGTAAGTGTTGGAGTTGCCTAGCGTCAAGATGCCGGTGCCGAGCTTGGTCAGGCCGCCGCTGGTGTTGGCCGCGAGCGAAACCGAGCCGACCGTGGGCGCGACGGCGGTGGCGCCGCCCCCCTTGAAAAGGACGGTCGGCGGCGTGACGTAACTGACGCCCGGCGAGGTGATCGTGACGCTCGCGACCTTGTAGGTGTTGCTGCCTGTTCCGTCATCGGTCATGTTGGCGACGGCGGTCGCGCCGAGGCCGTCAGATCCCTCGATCGAGACGTACGGTTCGCCGATGTAGCCGGAGCCCTGGTCCGCGAGGGTGATGCTGTAGACGCCGTTGCCGGCGGGGGCTTGCAGCGCTGCGGCCAGGGTGACCGAACGGACGCCCGTGTCGATGGCCGCTCCGCCCGCATAGGTTCCGAAGGGGCCGTAGTCGTAGACGCCGGTTATGCTGGTGGGGATGAATACGGGCGAATCGACGTTGCCGGCCTTGAGTGTGCCGCCCGCGAAGTTCAGCAGCGCGATGCCGGGGGCGGTGTTCTGGAAGGTGTCGATGGACAGCAAGCCCGCGCAGAGGTTGACGATGCCGGTGGGGTTGTTCGCGCTCTGCCGCACGGTGAGGGGTTTGCCGAAGCTCTCAAGCGTGCCGCCTGTGAGATTGAGTTCGCCGCGTCCGCCTTCATAGCCGATGGAGAGGTTGTCGCTCGCGTTGGTGTGGTTGACCGTGCCGCCGTCGAGCGTGAACGCGCTCAGGGTGCCGATGCCGCGCGCGATCAGGATGTAGTTGGTGAGGTTGAGCGTGCCGCCGGTCATGCGGACCACTCCGATGCAGTTGGCGCCGCTGGCGGATGCGCCGGTCTGGATGCGGGTGATGTTCATCTCTCCGCCGCTCATGTTGAAATAGCCGTACGCTCCGGCCACTTTACCGATCGTGAAGGCCTGGTCGTCGCCTGTGCCGGGCGAACGGCTAACCGCGACCCCCGCCTTCATGTAGAGCGCGCCGTGAGCGCCCAGCGCGTTGCCGATCATGATGCCGCCCGCCTTTTTGGCGAACCCCGTGCTCGTCAGCTGACATCCGGGAGCGAGATTCAGGGTCGCGTTCGCGGCGGCGCTGCCGACGACGATGAATCCCTGGCCCTGCGCGTTGGTGCCGGAGAGCGTCAGCGTGCCGGCCGCGACCGTGGCGTCGCCGGTATACGAGTTGTTGCCGGAGAGCGTCCACGTGCCGCCGCCGTTTTTTGTGATCGAGGTCCTGCTGCCCCCCAGATCCGAGAAGGCACCGGCGAACTCGCCGCTGGCGTTCGCCGGGCAGGTCAGGGTGAGGGTCTTGGCGCCGGCACCGGACCCGGTGACCGTGCCACTCAATTTAAGCGGACCTGTGCCCGCATGGGTGAGCGTCGCGCCGCCGGTGGTCCCGGCGAGGTCGAGGTTGCGGTCGGTGGTGTCGCCCGTACCGGTGTAGATCAGGGCGGCGGCGCTGGCGCCGCCGCCGAGCTTGATGAGGCCGTTGCCGGCCGTTGCCGGCGCGCCGAGCGAGCTGGCCTGACCGAGGGCGCGGACCGAACTGACGACCAGCGTGCCGTTGGTGATCCAGGTGAAGCCGCTGTACGTGTTGAAGTCGTTCGTAAGATAGGTCGTGGTGGAGCCGTACTTGAGAATCGATCCGGGGCCCGTGAGGACGCCGCCGAGGGCGTGGTTGTAGGTGCCGCCACCGGTCAAGCGCAGTGTGCCGCCGAGTGTCACCGGGCCGGCCCAGTTGTTCGAGAGGGACGGGCCGCCCAGGGCGATGCTGAGGGTCGACTGGTCCTCGCACATCAGGCTCCAGGCGGGGGCATTCTGCGGGTAGAGGTTGTAGAGTTCCAGCGTGGCGCCCGAGCGGACCGTCAGGGTGTTGGTCACGCTGCCGTTCAAGCGCGTGTTGCTCTCCACCTTGAGCGTGCCGGACTGGACGTCGATGTGGCCGCTGTCGGGCAGGACGTTCGCGCTCGTGAGGCCGAAGATGTTGCTCCCCTTCTTGGTCAGGGTGTAGCCGTTCATCGTCAGGGTGGGGGTGTTCTGCCGCAGGTCCAAGCGCGCCGTGCCGCCGACCGCGGAGTGGTCGGTCAGCGTGACCTTGCCGAAAGCCTTGCTTTGCGAAACCGTTGAATTGTTCACGAGGGCGCCTTTGCCGTCAACGCCCGTGCCGCTGACGGTGAACACCTCTGTGCCGAGATCCAACGCGTCCGAGGTGCGTGTTCCGCCGACATCGGCGGAGCAGCCGACGTCCAGCGTGGCGCCCGGGGCGATGAAGACGCCACCCGCCGAGCTGCCGAACGTGGCGTTCTGGTTGGCGCGGACGATGCCCGCGTTGATATAGGTGGGGCCCGTGTAGGTGTTCGAGGCCAGCAGCTGGAGGATGTTGGTGCCGCTCTTGACCAGGGACCCGCTGCCGCTGATCACGCCGGCCAGGGCCTGCGTCGCGCCGCTGCCGTAGGTCAGCGACCCGTCCGCGATGAGGGTCGCGCCCGAATACGAGCACGCGCCTTTCAGGAGCACGTCGCCCGTGCCGTTCTTGTTCAGCGCGGATGCGGACGTGTTGTCGGCGATGGCCGCGTTGACGGTCAGCGTGCTGGACGAGTCGTTGGCGAGATCCAGCTTGCCTCCGGGAGCGAGCGCCGTGAGCGTGCCGTCGCCCTCGAGTTGGCCGACGGTGAGGGACTCTTGCCCCGCGTTGATCGAGACGCCGTATGTCCGCAGCGTCTTGCCGGCGGTGGCGACGACGGCGGGCGTGGCGGTGCCCTGCTGCAGCAGGGCGGCGCTGTTCACTGAGGCGCCGGCCAGGGCGATCGGGCCACTCGTCCCGGACGTGGTGATGCGCACGTTGGCTGTGGCGTCGTCGGGGACGGTGGAGGAGGGACCGCGCGCCGCGATGGCGGTGTCGTAGAAGGCGCTGGCGTAAACGCCCTGCGTGCTGTCATGCAGGGCCAGCGCCGTGCCGTTTACGGTGGCCCATAAGCCGATGAGGCCGCTGGGTTGCCCGCTGATGAAGATGCGGTTGCGATCGCTCGAACCGAGACCCGCGCCGCTGAAGTCGACGGCGGCTCCCGCGATGCGGGTCAGCGAAGTCAGCGTGAGGGCGGAGGTCTGTCCGCCGGCCGCTTGCGAGGCTGCGATCGTATTGCCGGCGCTGTTCAGGGTCACCGCGCCCGCCGTCTCGCTGTAACTCGCGGCGTCCGCGGCGTGCGCGAAGTCGAGGGCGCCGCCGGTCAGGGTGAGGGCCGCCGCGTCGCGCAAGCGGTTATTGTGGTTTTCCGTCGGCGTGTTGCCCAGACGCAGGGTGCCGCCGCTGTTCAGGGTGAGGCCGCTTGAGCTGGCGATGGCGCCGTCAGCCCCGGACAGGACGAGTGTGCCGGCGTTGATTGTCGTGGCGCCCGAATAGGTGTTTGAGCCGGAGAGCGTCCACGTGCTGGCGTTGTCTTTGGTCAGCGACAGCGTGCTGATGCCGTTGGAGATGATGCCCGTGACTTTGTTGCCGGTGCTGGTGCCGTCGAGCCGGAGGGTTTTGGAACCCGTGCCCCCCAGGATGGCCGCCCTGCCGAGCAGCAGGTCGGCCGAGGTCGGATTGAGCGTGGTCGTGCCTGACGCGCCTGCGCTGAGGTTGACGGAATCGGCTGTGATTGAGGGCGTTCCGCTGAGGACGCTGGAGGCCCTGACCACGTTGACGGTCACGGTGCTGAGCGACAGGAGCCCCACGCTGTGGTTCATGCCCACGTTGCCAGACGGGACGCCCGACGCGAGGGTGCCTGCATTGCCCACGCTGATCGAGATGTTGTTCGTGGTTTCATTCACACCGGAGCTGGCCAACTCCAGAACAGCGCCGTAACCGGTGAATTTGATCAGGCTCGCCTGGGACACGGCGTTCGGGTGCGCGAGCGCGAGGGTGCCGCCCGTGACTTCGGTGTCGCCGCTGTAGGTGTTGGCGTTAGAAAGGATCCAGCGGCCGGCGCCGGATTTGTTGATCTTGTTCGTATAAGGCGTGCCGTCCGCGTGCCGGCCCGCTAGTTCGCCGACGCCGTCCGTCGAGCCCAGGAGGTTCAAGGTCTTTCCGCCCGCGCCAGAATAGGACAGGTCGCCGGTGAGCTTGAACAGACCCGTACCCGCTTGCTCGAGGGAACCCGCCCCCGTGGTGCCCGCGAGATCGATTACGCGGTCGGACGTGTCGCCCGAGCCTATATAAGCGAGAGTGCCCGCGGTGGTCGAGGTGCCGAGCTTGAGCAGGTTGTTCGTAGGCAGGGCCGGCGCGCCGAGGGCGCTGGCTTCGCCGAGGCTTTTGAGGGAGTTGATGATCAGAGCTCCGCCCCGCACCCACGTGGCGCCCGCATAGGTGTTCGTGGCCGAGAAGACGATGACACCGCCTCCGCGTTTGTCGACGGGGTGCGCGCCGCCGATGTCGCTGATGACGCCGCTGACCGTGCCCGTGCCGGAGTTGCTGCCGAAGAATCCGTCGGCACCGTCGGTGATGTCGCCGGCGAGAGCGACCGTGCCGGCCCAGTTGGCATTGGACTCGAGGCGAAGCTGGCCGTAGGGCTCGCCGGTGTTGCCGCCGTTGAGCACAGCGGAGGCGTTGTGCGTGCCGGCCGCGTTGGCGTAGAGCGTGCCGTTGGAGAGGACGTTGACCGTCGCGGCGCTGTTGTCCGTGCCGTTCATGAGGGCCTTGCCCGAGCCGGTCGCCGGCGCGCCCACGCCGAGGTTCCATGTCCCGTTGAAGCCTGAGTAGTCGCCGCCGAGCGTGGTGGTGTTGGCGACGGTGGTGCTGAGGGTGACGTTGACGGTGCCCGTCCCGCTCAATGCGGTGGACAAGCCCGTATACGCGAGGCCGCCGCCCGTCAGGTTGAGCGTGCCGTCGTTCGTGACGCCGCCTGTGCCGAGTCCGCCCACCAGCGCGGTGGACAGCGTGCCGCCGCTGATTTTCAGACCGCCGCTGAAGCTGTTCGCGCCGGTCAGCGTGAGTTTGCCGGCACCGACTTTGTTCAGGCTGCCGCTGCCGCTGACCACGCCGCCGAAAGAGCTGCCGGCGTTGTTGTTGCCGACCGACAGGGCGATGGCGTTGGCCGCGTTGTCCGCGAGCGCCAGCGCGAAGGCGTTGGTCAGATTTCCCAGAGTGAAGGCGTGGCCGGCCACCGAGCTGTCGAAGACGATCCCGCTCAGGCTGCCGAGCATGACGTTCTGCAGCGCGCGGCTGTTGGCGAGGATCAGGGATCCCTGCTGGATGTTCACGGGACCCGAGAAGGTGTTGGCGCCGGCCAGCACGGCGGGGCCGGTGCCGTCTTTGGTCAGCGAAGAGGGGGTTGCGTTGTCGGCGATCACGGCGTTGACCGTCAGGGCGCTGTCGCTGTTGTTGAGCAGGCCGAGGTCGCCGCCAGCCGTGGGGGAGGCGAGCGTGCCGTCGTTGACGTTGACGCCGATCGTCAGGTCGGCCTTGCCCGCATTGATCAGCAGGGAGGCGGCTTGCAGCGTCTTGTCGGCGGTGTTCACCGTGGCGTCCGTCGCGGTGTTTTGCGCGAGCGAAGTGATGACGGTAGTCGGAGCGCTCAGTTCGATGGGGCCGGTGGTGCCGTCCGTGTTGATGCGCACGCTGCTGGCGGCGTTGCTGACGATGGTGTCGCCGCGGGCGGCGATGTCTGTGTTGGGCGCGGCGAACACACCGGCAACGCTGCTGTAGGCGGCCAGGTTCGTGCCGTTTACCGTGGCCCATGCGGGGCCGATGAGCCCGTCGGCCTGTCCAACGATGAGGATGCGGTTGCGGGCGCTTTCTCCGAGCCCGGTGCCGGTGAAGTTGAGGCTCGCGAGGGCGGAACGCGTGAGCGCGTTAAGGGTCAGGGTGGAGGTGCGATCAGTGGCCGCCTGGGAAGTCGTGAGGGTGTTTTGTCCGGCACTGAGAGAGACCGAGCCCGCGTTTTCGCTGAAGTCGGCCGCGCCGCCGTCGTTCAGGAAGGCCAGGGTGCCGCCGTTCATCGTGACCGTGCCCGTGTCTTTCAGACGGTTGTCATGGTTGGCATCCGCCGTGTTGTTCAACAGCAGGGCTGCGCCGTTGCTGATGATCACGCCGGAGGACGCGTTGACCGAACCGTTGGCGCCTGCCAGCGCGAGTGTGCCGCTGCTGACGGTCGTCACGCCGGAATAGGTGTTTGAGCCGGAAAGCGTCCAGAGGCCGGCCCCGTCCTCTTTGAAAATCGGCATATTCACGGTTGAGCCGTTTTGAATGGCGCCCGAGACCTCGCCGTCGCCGTCGCCGCGCAGGTAGAGGATGCGGCTGGTCTGGTCGGGGATGAACGAACCGCTGAGGGTCAGTTTGCCGGCTCTGGAACGGAGGGCGGTTCCGCCGCCGCCGCCGGTCATGGTGAAGTTGCCCCTGATCGTGTTGGTGCCGGCGATATTGTTGATCGGGCCGTCGTCGTTGTTGCTTGTGGAGAACGTCAGGTTTGTTTCGAGCACGATGTTGCCGTCGCTGCCGTCCAGATGGAGCTGGGGGTTGCCGGCGGTGCCGTTTGAAATTTTTACCGTTTTGGAGCCGAGCCCTAGCGAGCTGCTCCGCGTGATGATCAGCACGCCCTGGTTGATCTCGACCGCTCCTTTGAACGCGTTGTTTCCGGAGAGCTTCCACGTGCCGGTTCCGGTCTTGTAGACGCTGTTCAAAGAGGTGTCGTTGAAATCGGAGAAAACGCCGGCGACCTCGCCGGTGGCCGAAGTGCTGCCTTGCAGTTTAAGCTGCTTGCTGCCGGCCACGGTGGGGGTGATGTCGCCGGTAAGGGTCAATGGTCCGCTTCCCGCGTGCTCGATGACGGAGGCGCCCGTGGCGTTCGTGATCGTGAAGAGCCGGTCGGAGGTCTCTCCGGCGCCGGTATAGAGCAACCGCGCGTTGCTGTTACCGAATGAGATGGTTGTGCCTGCGCCCGCGTTGCTGTCCGTCGCGTTCTGGTTGCCGAGGTTGGCGACGCTGAGGGTGCCGGCCGATCCGAGGTTGACGTTCCCCGTGAAATCGTTGATGCCGTTGAGAATGAGGGTGCCCGTGCCGCTCCACATCTCGAAACCGGTATTTCCGGTGAGGGTCGGATTGATGACCAGTGTCTTGCCGGCGGCGATGTAATTGTCGCCGTAATTTGAGCCGCCCGCCGTGCTTAGATGGATCTTGCCTGTCCCGTTGATGAAGCCGCCTTGTGTGGAGTAAAGGGTGACCGAACCGAGGTTGTCGAGCGCGAGGTCGCCGCTGCCGATGTCGGTGATTGTGTTCGTGTTGCCGGTCATGTAGAGGGTTGTGAGCGTGTTCGAGCCTGAGATCGTCAATGTGCCGGTGCACCCGTTCGTGAGGACGAGGGCGCTGGCCGTGCCTTTGTCTAGGTTGCCGCTGAAGACGATGTTGCCCGCGCCTTGGGTTGTCAGGACCTTGCCGCCCGCGGTTCCGGTGGCGGTGGCGCTGAAGACGTTTCCGGCGAAAGTCAGGGTTTCGGCGGTGTTTTCGTTGCGGAAGAAGTAGTTGCCTGCCGTGCGGTCGCCGCCGAGCTGGAGCGCGGCGTTGACGAGCTGGCTGTTGCCGGCCGTGGCGGTCAGATAGTGGGTGCCGTTGCGTCCGATAATGAGCGTCTGGCCGTTGGGGCCTCCGGAGCCGATGGTGTAGGCGGCCACGTTGGCGGTGTCGAACGTGGTGCTGCCGATGCTGTACAGACCTGTGATATCAAGAGTGGTGTGGCCGTTTCCTGCGGAATCGAACGTGGCGGTCTCGCTCGTGTTAGAGCCCGCATAGGGCGACACGCTCCAGTTGGCGCTGTTCGTCCACATGGAGTCTTCCGCGCCGGTCCATGTTCCGTTGGCGGCGTGAGCCCGTGAGCCACAGGACAGCGCGGTGGTCACCGCGACCGCAGACAGATAACGCAGGAAACGCGAGACTTTCTTCATAACCACCTCATAGATAAGCGCACGTATTGTTTAAAGAGAACCCAATGGGGACTTTATATCGGCAAATACTACTGAAAAAATTGTTTTAAAGTCAAGCTTGATAATCGAGATTTTGTCGTGTGATCGTCCCTGTCGGGCACACGGGTTCCCTGCGCGACGGCTGCTGCCTGAGCGCTGTGCTGTATGCGCGAGGCGGCTCCGGGCGGTCCGGTTCAGCTCGCGTGCTGCCGTACGGAACGAGCGTGTGTGCCGCCCGCGTTGGCGCCAGGGCGTAGCTGTTCAATGCGGGGTGACGCCCTTTTCTATCGAGGCGGTCCCGATAATCGCCATCACCGCTAAGATGTTCCGTGTGTCATTTGCGCGTGTGCCGTTTATGGCCCCGCCGCCATTTTTTCACATTTTATCGGAATTGGTTGGATTGAGCAGTTGACAAGCGGGGGTCATTTTTACTATAGTCCGACACGTTTTGCGACACCGGGGGATTAGCTCAGTTGGTTAGAGCACTTGCTTGACATGCAAGGGGTCGGAGGTTCGAGTCCTCTATCTCCCACCAGTTTTTAAATACGAAAAAGCCTTGAAAACTCCAATGTTTTCGGGGCTTTTTGCTTTTCAGGCTTGATTGCGCGGTTTCCTGTTCAAGTGTGGTAAGGTGCGTGTTTCGGCGTTCAGATTGCCGAAACGCCGAAACGCTATCCCCGGAAGCGGGACATGAAATCCGGCTGTTGCCCGTCATGGCAACCCCGCCACCCATCCACCAGCGAGAAAAAAGAAGCCGTTAAGGGCTCCAGGCACGCCAAGCGGACGCTCCGGGGCCGGAGGCCGCACACTCGGTGAGGGAATGACGCCGCCGGATTGGGCGGCTCTATCGACTCGCCCGCGTCCCCTCACGCGGGGTTCCGCTGCGCGTCGACCCTGCGGGGCGTGGCAGGTGTAGCAACTTCACCGTTCATCAGGAGTTGCTACGCTCTCATGAATCACACAAGAAGCCAGATTCGCCTCAGTACTCTGTGCCGCCGCTAGGGTCTTCCTTCTTCCTGACGTTTGTTTCTTACGATTCTCTTTGGGATGAAATCGTCTTGTACGATGCTTTTGGAAAACGCCTCCTCCCATTTCCTTCGGGCTTCGCCATCGAAATAGAAGAAACCATCTTCTCCGAGAATTTTAAAGAATCCGCCGTAGTAACTCAGGGCAAGTTGTTTCTCGGTTCCATCATTCATGCTCGCAACAGCAAGACGACTTCCCATCCACATAACCCATTCGTCTTTAAACTTAGCGTCAGGCGCAAGCTCTTGAAAAAGCTGTGGATCAAAGGACGCTTGAAACGCATTCTTCAAATCTTGTTCGGAGTATTCGGCCCCCGAATGACCTTCAAGATCGTACACCGTGATTGACTTGATCTGAGATGCAAGCGAGGTCAAATCAAGTGATTGTTTTTTGCAGCCGCCAAGAAAGAGGAAACAAACTGATAATAGCGTTATTGAATACAGTATCCTTCTCATTTTGATTACCCTAACGTCATGCTCACCGGACGAATGGGGGCGCAACCCTATTGATACGGCGGAGCAACTGGTTCGAGTCCAATTTCATTTTGATAACATCAGCACAACCCAACCGAGAAGGCCAAGAAACCATATTCCAAAGGTCGCTCGGAACAACCAGAGCCATCGCCTAGCGGCTGTATCGTTTCGGACGAATTTTGGGGTCGTGAAGAACCATTTCCACTGAAGGTACTTTGCTGTAGCCTTCGATTCCGCCATCTCCCGAATAGTCGGCGCTGATGACGGAGCCAGCATCTCCGCAAAAGGACACCCAAGGTCTTGCCAATCAGACAAGTGATATTTGTGTAGCCTGCGGACAAGGGCGCAAAAAGCAAGGAGCACAATCGACGCAAATGGTAGCAGTGCAAGGAGCATCCACATAATTTTATTCCAACTACTCGAACGGAGTATCATCGTCCACTCGTAGAACTCGGGACAGAAACCTAAACGGCCTTAAGCCCACGTTGTGAGAAAGGTAACAGCCCTCATCGCAAAAGTCTAGGCCGCATCCCCGACCGGCGGCTTTGCGCCGCCCGCTTGGAATCGCACCAGCGGGCACCCCGGCGCACGCCTGCCGCGCAAGACCGGCGGACACGGCCCGCTTGAGGGACTCGGGGCGGGTCACTCCGCGCCGCCGGCAACAGCGGGAACGGCGGATGCCACCCGCTTGAAGATCAGCAGCGGGATTGCGCGGCACCGCCTTAAACATCACGGATCCGGCCGCCGCTGGGGGACTCGGGGCGGCGGCTCAACACCACGGCGTTGCCGCACGCGTGGGGGGAACTGCGGGGGAAGGGGGGGGGAGGCCCAAAGTCCGGGGGGTAGGGGGCGGTGGCCTCTGGCGGAAGACACAGTTTTTAGAAATTCACAAAAAAATAGCGCACACAATTTTACGCAAATATGGGAGAGGGTTGCGGGCAAAGCCCGCATTAGGGCGTGGCGAGGCGGTAGAAGCGGGCGGGGAGACTGGCTGAGGCTGGATCGCTGAAGGAAAGGGAGCCGGAGTTTCCGAGCGTGGCGGTGAGCAGCGGGGTCCAGACGCCGGAGGAAAGGTTGGTGCAGGCTTCCACGGCGATCGTCCGCCCGCTGGCCCAAGCGATGTTGAAGCCAAAAGTGCTGGCCCGGACGCCGAAACGGGTATCGCTCAGGATTTGCGGGATCCAGCAAAATGTCGGGCGTCCGCCGAAGGTCGAACCCCAGCCGGTTGTGCCGGGGAAGAAGGAGATGAGGGCGGGCGTACATGCAAACACATCACCGTCGGTGAAGGGCGCGTCGCCAGAAAAAAGGGCATTCGTCAGGCTCTTGCAGTCAACGAAGGCGCAGTACCCGATGAAGGTGACTCTGTCGGGGATAGTGACAGAGGTCAGGCCAGAGCAACTGGCGAACGCAAAGGATCCGATTTCGCTGATACGGCTGCCGATCGTGACGCTGGAGAGGCTGTCGCATTTAGCGAAAGCATTGTCTCCGATGTGGGTGACGCTGTCGCCGATGATCACAGAGGTCAGGTTTTTGCAGGTGCCTCCACCAAATACCATTTCAGCAGAAAAGGCAGACAGGTCACTCAGAAGCGTCACGCTCCTCAGCGACGAGCACCCGCCAAACACGTCGTAGCCGATTCGGGCGACGCTGTTGGGGAGGGTGATTTCGTTCAGACCGGCACAATCGTAGAACGCCCGATCCCCGATGAAGGTGACACTGTCGGGGAGCGTGACGCTGGTCAGGTGGTCGCATTTACCGAAGGCCTCGATTCCGATACTGAAGAGGTCTCCGGGAAGGTCGATGGAGGTTAGACCATAACAACTGAAAAAGACACAAGCTTCGATGTCGGTGACTCCGTCGGGGATCGTGATGCTTGTCAGGCCGGAGCAGTAACGGAAAGCGTCATGCTCGATACGGGTGACGCTGGCGGGGATCGTGACGCTCGTCAGTTCGGTACATTTGGCGAAGGCCCACTCCCGGATCGCGGTGACGGGCTTACCCTCCAGAGTAGAGGGGATGATCACGGCACCGCCGCTGCCTGTGTAGCCGACGATGGAGACGGTCCTATCGGGGTTGGTCGAATAGGTAAAGGGCAGTCGGACGGCCGGGGTGCCGCCAAACGCTGTTTCCCAGTCGGAGGAGTCTTGAAGGTGATAGACGGTCACCGAGTCGGCGAGGTAGAACACATCCGAACCTTCGCTTGGCGCATTGCCTAAGAATAAGACGCTGGACAGGCTGCCGCATTCCGAGAACGCGCGCCACCCGACATCGGTGACGCTGGCGGGGACGGTGACGGTCGTCAGGCCGGAGCATTTCCAGAACGCGCCGTCCCCGATACGGGTGACGCCGTCTGGGATGGTGACCGCGGTCAGGTTGGTGCAGCCGAAAAACGCGCCGAACCCGATGCCGGTGACAGGATGGTTCTCGAGGGAGCTCGGGAGTGCTAAAGAGCCGCCCGCGCCGCTGTAGCCGGTGAGGGTGGCCGTATTGTCGGAATTGACCGCGTAAGTGAAGCGTACCTGCATAACGGCGGGTCGGTCGGCAAAGGTTGTACCCCAGCCAGTGGAGCTCTGCTGGTAATAGATGGTCACGTTACTGGAACCATGGAAGGGGTTATGTCCATAAGCGGGCGGGTTACCTTCGAACACGACATCAGTCAGGCCTGGGCAGTCGAAAAAGGCCTCGTCGCCGAGGGAGTACACGCTGGCCGGGAGGGTTATGCGGGTGAGGCCGGGGCAGTAACGGAAGGCCTCTTGCCCGATGCGGGTGACGCCGCTGCCAAGCACAACGTTGGTCAGGCTGGTGCAGCAGGCGAACGCGCCTGGCCGGAGTTCCGTGTCGCTGGAGGGGTGGAAGGTGACATTGCCCAGCCCCGTGCAACCATAAAAGGCCGATTCTCCGATGTAGGTGACGCTGCCGGGGATGGTGATACCGGTCAGGCCGGAGCAGTCGATAAACGCATCGCCCTCGATGCGGGTGACACCGCTTGGTATTGTATAGTTTCCTGCCTTGGCTGGCGGGTACATAATCAGGCTCTGCCGGTTCTTGTCAAACAGCACCCCGCTCAGGCTGCTGTATGTGTTGTTGAGCGCAGACACGGTCAGGGACGTCAGAGTGTGTAACGAGGAGAGATACATTACATCCTTAATCTGGCTCCCGAGCGTGAGGCTCGTCAGGTTGGGGAAATCCACTTCCCACGACGCTTCTTTGGGCAGGTAAGCGACGCCGTTGCCGATGGTCACGTGGGTCACCCCCCGGGTCCATCGTCGCCGCCCCATCCCGTCAATCCTGTCCATCCTGTCAAATACCTCTCCTCTGTGCCCTCTGTGCCTCTGTGAGAGCCCAATCCCGATTCACTAATGAACTAATGCACTAACGAACTAAGGAACTTCCCATGAACAGCTACGCCGAAACCACCCTCCGCGCCCTCGCCGCACAGACCCGCCGCACGCCCTACGAGATCCAGACCCTTCTGGCCCTCACCGCCTGGCGCGACGCCGAGGCCGCCAGTATCCCCGACGGCCGCAAGTACGCCCTCGCCAACGGCGGAGAACCCGCGACCGAAGCCGAGATGGCCTACCTCGCCCGCTTCTGCCGCAACTGCCCGCCCATCCCCGTTGACCGCCCGCCAGATCCGGCCGACTTCAACGACTGGGAGGCCCGCAGCCCCCGCGCCGACCACCTCTGACACCCAGCGCCCGCCCGTGGGCCAGGTACGTGGGCAGAAAGGCCACGGCAATGAAAACTCCTAATTCCTCACTCCTAACTCCTCCTTCGCGCCAGCGCGACACGCTCGGCACACAGGCCGAATTCCACCAGACCTGGCAAGCCCTCATGCGGCAGTTCGAGACCCCGCTTTCCATCGCCCACCGGGGCAACCCGAACCGGACCGAAACGCTGGAAGCCGTCAGCATCGCCAAGCACCTGCTCGCCAAGGTCGGCGACCAGTTCGACAAGTCCGTGCAGGAATGAACCGGGTAGGGGTGGCCCTCCGTCGCCGCCCTCTTTCTTGCCCCCAAAAATCGGCGCGCCCGCTGGGGCGCGCCACACCAACCCGGCCAACTTCCGCCTGTCCGGTGCCCCTGACACATCATTACTAGATCTTTGCAATAATTGTATAAAATGCCAACCCTTAAATTTAATAAGAAACTTTTACCCCATCTTAGTACTTGCCATCTGGAAATGAATAAACTAACCTATACGACTTTCGTCCTATTGACATGATGTCTTTTTTTTGAACCATTCTTTGATACCCGCAAAATTGGGGTGTTCTTAGGAAGCTCGGCAAACCGAAAGGCAGCACAACAGTCGAAAAAAGGATAATGCACACGTGAAAAAGACAATCCGCTTTCTATTGCTGGCAGTTCTTCCACTATCATTTTCGCACGCGACAGAAACTGCCGTTTGGGATACTTTCAATAATACGGTCACTTATTCCGACAGTGCGGCAGGCATCATATCATATGGCGATATAATGTCGCTTTCTCTATCCAAGTTCAATTCTGACAATGCAATTTCCGCAGGAGCGGCATCCGGAATAACTTATACATTAAGTAAAGTCATACTTTCAATCGATGGGCAGATTGCAGGTGAATTCTCGTATTTTAACAGTCAAACCTCATCGCGCGATGTCAGTTCTTCCGCGCTCAGGAGTATGACAGCATTTACCTTAACGGCCAATGCGATCGACGCGCGTGAATACTTCGCCTACACGGTCCCCAATATGCCGATCACCGTGGATGCCGGTGCGACTGTGACGCGCGTTTTTGCATCGGAGGGTTCCGGCGGCACAACAACAATCACAGACGCCTTGAGATTGAGCGATTTTACGGGAAACGGTACTTTTGTCAGCAGTGTGTCGTTACAGGCAGAGGATACAACCACAAAACAATCGGGGATCTTCTCCGGTTTGACGGCATCCGGCAATGCCAGCATTTCCGTAACGTACCAGTATGTTCCCGAACCCACGTCCTTGGCTCTGTTGGGGATGGGCTTCGCGGCGATCCTGACTCGCCGCCGTTTCAAACGGTCGGCGCGCTAAAATCCGGAACTCGCCGCAAAATCCTCTTTCTGGGCGCACTGCCAGAAGAAACGCGCACTTTTTGAACCATGATAATCCGACCCTTGTTTCGCTGGTTTAGGTTGTCCGAAGTAGCGGCACGTCCCGAGGACGCGACAATCGCAATCGCACGTTTCCGCGCACGAGAAGGGTTCGAGAGCTGTCTCATGTTTGGAATCGGCCTGATCACCTTTGCCGTTTACATTTTGACGCTTTCCCCCGGCGTTGATCCCGGCACTTCCGCCGGTGCGACAGGCAAGGTTCTCGGTTTTCTGCCGTCTGTACCGGTAACCCATCCACTCTGGCTTCTGCTTTCCCGTGCCGCGGCAGCCATACCGGCTTTCGACGCGGTTCTCCGGCTTAACCTTTTTTCAGCCGTTTGCGGCAGCCTCACGGCTGCGTGGCTCTGCCGCGTCACGAAACGGGTTATTTTCGAATGCATACGCGAAGCCCCGGCGGTGCGGCTGGTTCCGGCTGGCGAGGAAACTCTGGACAACAAAGAGCGTGAGGTGCCGGACGGCGACGTCATGGAGCACGTCTTGGCCTCGCTCGGCGGAGTCGTCGCGGCATTCTCCTTCGCTTTTTGCGCACCCTTCTGGATTGCATCGGCCTCCCTGCATACGCAGCCGTTCACTCTGCTCCTCACGGTATTTACGCTGGACATCCTTGCCTGTTACCACTTCACCGGAAAAACAAGCGCTTGCGTGGTGGCCATGTTTTTGTTCGGTCTGGGCCTGGCCGAATCTGTGGTTTTCGTCGCTCTGGCCCCCTTTGTCCTGGTCCTTGTGCTCTTGGACAGCATCCGCTACGACCAGATATCCGAGTCCTTTCTCCTGCTCATGCTGTCCGTGTGCCTTGCGGGGCTGGCGGCAAATCTGGCGCTCCTCGTGCTGCTGTCGGATTTGGTGCCCGCCGCCAACATGGACAGCCTCTTCCGTTTGATGGCCGGCCTTGCTAGATCCCATGCGGACGCATTGATGCGGGGGTTGCCGAAAACAGGCTGGCTCCTTGTGGTTTTCCAGACAACCGCCCCGCTCCTGCTGGCACTCGTGAGCCTGCGGCGGTTCTTCTCGCATCAAAACGAAATCAAGCAGTGGAAGTGGCTGGCCGCAAACACCATGGTCACAGCCTTTTTGTTGGCTTGCCTTGTAAATCTTCAGGGTACCGCTTGGAGCATGGCGCGTGAAGGCGGCCATCTGCCGATCATACCTTGCCTGTCGGTCGCGCTTGCTTCCGGTGTTCTGTTTACCTATTGGGGGCTTGTCTTAGCCGCGCCGGTCTACAATCAATATTACGAACTCGCCTCCGCGCCACTTGGTTTACGCCTGCTGGGTTTCGGCATGTGCGTTCTTTTGGGAGGCGTGACCATGCTCACGCTTCACACCAACGCAAACGACGCGGACGGCCGGAAAGCCGCCTTTGCGGATCGCATCGCCGATGTCATGCTCGCGCAGGCTGGCCCGGCGCTGTGCTTCATGACAGACGGCACCCTGGACCTGAATATGCTCATCCGCAACCGCCTGAAGGGGAGCGCGTTGACCTTCCTTCCCTGCCCGCAGGAGACCGGCGGCACGGGGGCGGCACGAACCGAAAAAAGATTGCCATTCCGGCTAACGCTTCCGGGGAAAGAGCCCCTCCCTAGCCCGTCTCTGGAAACATTCGTCGAGCACTGGCTGCATGAGAACCCCAAGGGGTGTGGCCAGGTCGCGGTCGCCGGCAACCCCTTGCTCTGGCAACGCGCGGGGCTCACGCCGGTGCCTAACGGACTGGTCTATGGCGGCACGGACGACGAACGTAAACTTGATGTTAAAGACCTGCTTGCTCGGAATCGCGAATGCTGGCGGCAGGTTGCCCCCCTTCTCGCCGAAGACCGGACCATGCGCCCCGAGTTGCGACTGATCCAGACGCGGGTGCGTGTGCTCGCGAGTCGCGTGGCCAATGACCTCGGGGTTCTTCTGGAGGATATGGGCGACGTCCAAGGCGCTGAATCCGCCTATACCGAAGCTTTGCAACTCGATGGGGAAAACATCTGTTCCGTCCTGAATCGGCATGGCTTGCGCCTTACGAACGGGAATCCCGCACAAGCACAGGATTTCGCAAGCCAGATAGAGAAGCTCTCCGCAAAGCCTGATCTCATCGTGACCTTCGACGCCACGGTCTCACGGTACGGGCGGTTGTCGCACCAAGATGCCGATATAATCTTGCCCGCTGTCATGCTCAACTACAAGTTGGGATCACAGCCTCCGGCCTTTATGCTCCGCCTCTTGGAAAAATGGTTAGGGGCCTTTCGATCCTTCCCGCTGAACCCGGACCCCGCAATCACGCGGGCGGCCCGCGCGGGAGACACGGCACCCGACACCATGCTTTCCCAAGCACTCGCCATGCTGCTTGACGGCCAGACCGCTAAAGCGGAAACAAGGTTGCGGTCGATCATCGGAACCCGGCCCAATAACCTTTCGGCCTGGGCGCTTCTGGCAGAGGTCTTGATGGCGCGCGGCGATCTGAAAGAGGTCAGGGACGTCATCCTGCCCTCCATGCGAGCCAGTCACGCGGTCACCGGAACCAACGACTGCACCTTGGTCGACATGACGCAAGGCTGCCTTTTGATGCGGACAGTCCCGCCACAGTTGCCGGAGGCGCGTGCCTGTTTCGAACGTGCCCTGTCGCAAACCCCCACGCTGATTGCCGCAAGCGACGAACTTCTGCGCGCCGACAGGTTGCTGGGCGATGCGGCCCGTCTGGAGGCCGACGCGCTGCGCATCGTTAAACACACGCCCGATCACGCGACGGCGAACGCCATTTTGGGCAGTCTCCTGCTTGGCCAAAAGCGGTATATTGAAGCGGAGAGCTTTCTCCGCCACAGCCTCAAGGTATACCCGGCCGCCGGCA
This sequence comes from Verrucomicrobiota bacterium, assembly GCA_023269675.1. Classification (GTDB taxonomy): domain Bacteria; phylum Verrucomicrobiota; class Kiritimatiellia; order RFP12; family UBA1067; genus JAHFSX01. The sequence continues at coordinate 115,337 of JAHFSX010000002.1, read as the reverse complement.
CGCTGAATGACTTGGCCGAACTTTTCCGGCAGCAGAACAAGCTCGCTGAAGCTGAACAACATGCCCGTCTCGCCATCCGGCTCGCGCCTGATTTCTATCAGGCCTGGGACACCTTGGGAAACATACTTGTCGAGGGGAAAAGGCTGGACGAGGCATACGGCCCCCTGCGGTGCGCCCTCGCGTTAAACTCCACGGATCCCCGCCTCTTATTGTCGCTGACCCGTCTCTGGATCAGACAAGGCAGGCTCCTTGAGTCTCGCCATATCATGTCTATCGCGGCCCGTCTGATCGACGACGCGACGCCGCGGCAAACCCGAGACGAGTACAACAGGCTTAACCGGGAGTTGGCCTCCGCCCCTTCAAAATATTGACACTGCTCCACTGTGAAATACAGCACTCAAAGCATCCCTGCAAAAAACCTTGTCACCGATCAACCCGGTGAAATGGAAGCCGACGGACAGACCTACGCGATTTAGGAGGCGGCCATCACGATCAAAGCCGTGTCCGAACTCGCAGGAGAGCCTGTCGCCGACATCCTCGATAACCTGCTCAAGCTCATGCGGTCGTAAGCCGCGCCCTCCACTTCAAACAAGGCGTTCGCGGCTTTCCGCACCTCTTCCGCACAGGCACGCCGCTGAGCTCAACTCTTGCTTTCACGAAGGTTCCGGGCGGCAATGTATCCTTGAATCGCGGGGATTAATTCTTTAACAACGTCGATCTTTCCGAATAATTCCACGGCCCCGGCGTTGAGCATCGCTTCGCGCATCGCATGAGTGTCAACGGACGATAAACCGATAACGATCGTTCCTGGAAACCGAGCCGTGATCAAACGCGTCGCCTCGACACCGCCCATGACCGGCATCAGGGCATCCATTAAAACGAGGTCCGGTTTCAGCTCCTGAACCTTGTCCTGCGCCTCCAGCCCGTCATAAGCCACGCCGACAATTTTAAGGGTCGGGTCGTCCGAAAGAAAGCGCCTTATTGCTTTTTGAAAAGTCTCATCGTCATCGACGATGAGGATGCTGACTCCGTGGTCAACCGATTCTATCGCGCGCTCCTCTAAAGGCACCTCAGCGGGACGATTTGTTTTGGTTTCTGGATGCACGTGTGAAAATTTCAGAGCTCCCCCCCCATTACTGATTCATAGACACCATAAATCGGTTCATCATGCCCCGCTTACTTTTTGACCATGCAAGGGGCTCTTTCGCCGACCGCTTCCCCGGCAGACGGCGCTAAACCTGGTGATTTTTGGAATGCATAATGGATGCCAAGAAAGATTGGGTGAACGTTAATTTCCTGGCACTGGCTAATTTTCCAGCACCGGTGCGTGTGACGGAATAATCATGCGACCAGTACTATGCGCATCCAGCGGCAAGCGCCTTAGACGTATGCAGACTTAAGAAATAAGCCCGTGCTGTTTATCATTCTTGCGAATCTAATCCTCGCCGCCCATGCAACTCCGAAGGGCCCACGGCCGCCCCTGGAAATGTTCCTTTGGATGTAACGTGAAGGTCGTCAAGAAGCTCGACACGCCCCCCCTCAAAAAGGAATAAAGCCGGCGCGCCCGCTGTCGGCACTATCGAGATACGGGAAGAGTGCAGGGCGTGTAAAGGGTTGGGAAAAACGACTAGGCTGGTGCCGCGTCGTTGTGAGGCATGCGCTGGCACGGGAGACAAATCCTTCGCGTCTTACAGGCATCAGGGAACGTTTTGCAGAAGATGCAGCGGGACGGGCGAGATTAAAGATAAAATAGATGAGCTGTGCCCCCCGTGTGCAGGACAGGGCTGTCTCATCAACAGAATCAATTGTCCGTCGTGTGGCGGAAGGTCTGGAGCGGGGACGGCTCCCCAGCCGCAATTGCCCGGTACGACTGCATCCGTAGCCCCCGATGTTGCAATGAGACAAGTCGAGGCGTGCACCCTCTGCGGGCCGGACGGCAAAGTGAAGAACACCATCGTATGTGAGCAATGCGAACTTGGATATCGTCACAAGAAGGAGAAGGACGCATTCAAGTGCGGTAAATGCGGCAAAGAGTGCGAAGGCAGGTATACGCCGTGTGCCTGCGGAAAAACAGACTGTACGTATTGCGACGGGGCACACAAGCGAGTGGATTCCAAAACCTGCGAGCTGTGCGGAGGTGATGGAACTGTTACACCGCTAGAGAGGGCGAAAGCAAAAGCGAAATAGTTCTCAATAAGTTGGCGATTTGTGCCAAGTGCACGAGGTGCGCAGAGCGGATAGCGACACATTGCGCTAAAGAACAGTAAATGAGCCAACGGCGATGGGAGAAATACGGTAAAACTCCGAAGACTGTTCTAACTGATGAGCGGCAGGAGGGGCGGAACAGGGGATGCGCCGGAACAATCGGACAAACGGTTTGTTCATCCGTCCTCAGCCCTCCATCTTCCGTCCTCTCCCGCACCACTAATGCACTAACGCAATAACGCACTAACGAACTTCTTCCTCACCTCCCCGTCCACCGCCCACACGCCGAGAAAGCCCTTTATCCATCGCCCACCGGCGCTGCCCCAACCGCACCGAGACGCTGGAAGCCGTCACCATCGCCAAGCACCACCTCAACAGGATCGGCGAGCAACTCGACTAGGCCGTGCAGGAGTAAACCCCGCGCCCGCCCGCGGGCCTCGTACGCGGGCGCCCGTTCACGTCAATACCCTTTCACCCCGTTCTGCCCGGTCCAGTTGCGGATCGATATGCGCCAAGCCCTCGGTTTTCTGAATGGGGTATTGACTATTTTCACCCCCCTCGCATAATAGGTGCCCACGTGGGTGGACTGCGGAACACGCCTGAGCGGCGTGCGGTTCGGTTCTGTTCAGGCTACGGGATGCAGGTCTTTGAAGTAAGGATTGACGGAATGAGAAAACAGTTTTTGTGCGTTCTGTTGTCGGCGGGATGTGTTTATGCGGATTCCACGTGGACGGGTTCCGGAACCGACGCGTATTGGTCGAACGTGGTGAACTGGGCGGAAAATCAGGTGCCGTCCGGCGGACTGTTGTCTTTCGGCGGAAACGCGAAGCTGACGAACACAAATGATGTGACCGGACTCGCCGTAAACGGGTTTTCGTTTTTAGCCGGTGCCGGAGCGTTTACCCTGGATGGCGGCGAGGTCGCCGTTGGAACGTCGGTGGTGAACAGTTCGTCGAATGCGCAGCGCGTCAAGCTGCCGTTGAACTTCACTGGTCAGGCGGAAATCTCCGGTGCCTCTTCCATTTATCTCGACGGTACCCTGCGCGGCGCGGGATTCATGAAGAAGGGCAACGGCACGCTTTATGTTGCGGGAGACACGACCGGGATGACGGGGCCGGTGGCCGTCAGCAACAAACTCGTGCAGGTCTCCGGCGGCACGAACGGATTTCCGGGCGGCATTGCGGTCAGCTACGATCAGGATGCGGGACTGGCCCTGAACAGCGCGGCCGTCATTGCGGGCGCGGTGACGGTCTACGGCAAGTCGAGCGGCAGCTATGCGGTCGAGAGCCAGGGGGCGGGGCTGCAGACGACCAACACGATTGCCGGAAAAATGGTTGTTGCGGGACAGATCCGGTTGGGCATCAACAGCTCGGCGACGTCAGTGATGCATATCCGCGGCGGGATTGAAGATGTCACGGCCGGCGACTCCGCCATTTTTGTGCTGAACAGCAACAGGGGAGAGATCCGGGTTTCCGATAAGCCGGTGAACTTTTCAAACCGGATCTGGTATCAGGACAACGGGTTGGTCACGATCGCCGTGACGGGAAACAATTGGAGCTGGATGCGGCGCTCGGGCGGGGAAACACGCTTGGATGTGACCAATGGATTGCCGGTCGGCAAAGCCGTCCAGCTTTTCGGAGCGGGGGTGCTGAATCTCAACGGCTGCGACCAGCAGATCGGAAACCTGTACGGATGGTATGACCCGGTCCCGGCGTTGATCAAATCGCAGGCCCCGGCCATGTTGACGGTGACGCAGGGGGCGGACGCGAGTTACATCGCGAATTTCGACGGAGCGGTGACCCTGCGTAAACTGGGAAACTCCTCCTTGTATCTGTGCGGCACAAACAATACGCAGACGGGCAAACTGATTGTCGATGCCGGCCGCTTGGGCGTGGACCGTATGAACGGGCTCGGAGCGGTTCCGGCGGAGACCGTGCCGGATATAATCACCATCGGCAACGGCGCGACTTTCCTGTATCAGGATTTGGCGAGTGTCCAGGCCGTGTACTCCACGAATTGCCCCGCCGCGGAAACGCTTCAGGCGACGCAGGGCATCACGGTCCCGTCGGGCACCGGCTACCTGCGGATCGGAACGGGGCGGAAACTGACGGTTGCCTCCCAGATTTCGGGCGGCGGGACGTTGACAAAGAACGGCGACGGCATGCTTGTGATTTCACCCGCCCTGCTCGGCGTTCCGGTGACGGTTACGGCAGGCACGCTCGAACTGTCCGCGCCATCGGATGGAACCCGCGCAATCACGGTGAACGCAACCGGAAGTCTGGCCTTTGCCCCGGAAACGAATCTGGTTGCCGTTTCGGATTTGAATCTGCAGAACATCACGTTCGCGGACGGCTCCATTCTGGCAATCGACAGCAGCCGGGCGCCGAATCAGTATCTGACGGTCCAGGGTGTGATCGCGAATCCGGCCTCCGGCGCCTCGCTGCGGGTGGACAAAATCGGCGCGGGGACGGCCCTGCTTTCGGACAGCAATACGTTTACGGGCGGCGTGTGGATCAAAGAGGGGACCCTGAGCGTGTCGACGTTCCCCTTAAACGACGAGCCCAGTCCGTTGGGAATTGCGACGACAAGCGGGGTTGCCAAACTTTGCTTTGCGGGCGGCACGCTCGAATACGCCGGTCTGGCGGACGTGATCACCTACAGGCTCTTCACCCGCGCCGCGGGCCAGTGGGCGCAGATCTGCGTCTCGAACGCCGCAACAAGGCTCTGGATCGCGAACTACCAGCGCAGCAACGGAATACTCATCAAAACCGGCGAAGGAACGCTTAGGTTGACCCGCGACGCGGTCGGCACCGGTGCGAATATCGGCGGCGGGCCGAATTATATTCTGGGCGGCATTCTCGAATCGGCAAACGATGATGTGGCAACCGGCCGTCTCAAAATCCAGCAGAACATCGGCACCCCGGAATCCAGCGGTCCTGCGGTCCGGTTCGGCGACGGCGCGGTCCTGCGGTACGACATGCCCCTGCAGATCATGACTCACGGCGCCCGCCAGCTGGTCGATTACGTGGGCACGAGCCGTCGGGCCACCATGGAGAGCGGCTGGACGATCTGCGGCCCTGATGGCGAACCCGGCAACACCATCACCTTCGCCATCAACGACGGTTCGGATGTTATCGACTTTGTAACCAAAGGCGGGCTCAACCGATACGGAACCAACGGGTACACCAGCATCGTGAAATCCGGCGACGGCACGTGGAAGATTTCGACCGGAACTTGGCGCGGAGCCACCACCATCCGGGCCGGCCGTATTCTTGTGCCCGACAGTATTCCGGGGTCGGGAGCGAGCTGTTCCATTGGTATCAGCACCAACCGCTACGGAGTTGTGCTCGGCGATTCCCTCACAGGGCCGACCAACCGTCCGTCGCTGATCTACGACGGCACGGCCGCCTCGTTCAGCTACGGCCGCGGCACCTACGTCCACACCAACGCCTATGCCCAGCTCGGGTCGGTCTCCAACATCGCCGTGACCGTCAATGCCGACATCGGCCTTGACGGCATCCTCGGGTTCTATTCCGCCACGCTGGGCAACACGTTCGCCGTGAACTGCGCGCTCAACGGAATCGGAGGCATCGCGAAGACGGGTCCCGGCGTCGTCAACCTGAACGCCGCCAACGGATACGCGGGATCTACAATCGTGGAGGCCGGCACATTGAGAGTGAATGCTGACGGCGCCATACCGAATGGCCGGAATCTGGTGCTCAACGGCGGGTATCTGAACCTGAACGGCCGCACCGTCGCGTTCGGAACGCTGACGGTGGGCGGCGAGGCGCTCATCGATGCGGCGCAGGGGCTGGTTTTCGCGGACAGCTCGTCAACCGCATGGAACGGAAAAATGACTTTCGCAAACCGCACAAAAGCGAAAATCTACTTCGGTTCGACCGCAAGCGGGCTCACGGCGGCGCAGCTGGCAAAGATCACGGTCACGGCGGGATATCAGAAGGTGAAAATGGGGAGTGACGGCGAATTGATTTTTGTGCCGAAAGGAACCTTGATGACGCTGTTGTAGGGGGGCTGCCCGGCTCATCTCCGGGCATCGTACCCTCTTTCTCGCCTGTTCAATCCAAAAGCGTAACGACTCGTCTGCGGTTACCAACCGAAAAGTCGTTACGGTCGGAGGGCGGGGGGGCGCGCCATTGCTCGCCTGCCCCGGTTCACTCGCCTTTTTTCTGGTGTTCACCCCCCTGCTGTGAAATCGTGCTCTAGCCGATGGAAATGACGGCGTCGAGGTTGTAGAACTGGGTTTGGTAGGCTTTCCCGCCGGCCGCAGTGTGTGCAAATTTTGCACATACTGAATTCTTGTCCAGCTCGCCGGAGTTGAATACGTTACGCAAATGCTTCGTGATCACGCTTCGCTCGGTGTGAAACAGATCCGCGACCTGGGCCTGGGAGAGCCAAAGCGTTTCTTCCGTGAGCCGCACGTCCAACGCCTCCCTGTTTTCCTGCCGCCCACGCAGCAACCTAAGACTGCCCCGCAGTTCGTTTTCCTGCCGCCCGCCGCGCCAGCGCCAGTACAACCCGTCGTACAGCCTTTACCCGCGCGGGAAGTAACGTACGACGGACTGCTGCTCCTGCTGAACCGGTACGGTATCGAGTTCAAGAACGCGACGACCACCGTGCAGAAACAGGACATCCGGTCACGGGCGCAGAAAGAGGCGGTCGCATTTGTCGAGAACGCGCGGGTCACCTTGGCCGGGACGGTGAGCGACATCCAAAACGGTTCTGCCGGAATGAAGACCTTGACCGTGGGCAATTTCGCCAAGCCAGAATATTCCAAACAGCCGGATAAAAGGATGGCGCTTGTTCGTTCTTCCGGGAGAGTGTCGGTGGCTTTGTCGCGCGAGGAGGCCTTGGCGATTAAGTCAGGTCAAAAAGTCTGGATTACGGGGAAGCCCCAGGTGATCCCGTATGGCAACGGCTTTGACGCTGCTTTCGATGACCTCGTCAATCCATCCATCGTGGTATGGATGTTTTCGGGAGATTATCAAGCGTTGTTGACGATGCGTATACTTGATTACACCGTGAGCCTCGAGGAAAAGCGGTCACAAACAGACCCTCGCGTCAAGAAGCCATACTCGTTGATCGTGGTTCCGCCTAAAGCGAACCCCTAAAGAAACAGGCCGGAACAAAGAGGTCCCCCAGGGTGTTCTTTTTTCCGGCCCTTACTCGCCCGCCAGCGCTTTTTCCGCGTCCCGCTTGCCCATGCCGCGGATCGCGGCGAAGGCCGCCAAGGTCCGGGCCCGCAGCGTGATCTGGCCCTCGGCCTGCTCCCACTTCGAAATGGTCAGCGTCGACACGCCGGCCAACTTCGCGAAATCCGCCTGCGTCAGCCCCAGCCGGGCCCTGACCTTGCGCACCATCGGACCCGTGGGACGGATGCCCGGCACCTGGCCGTCCCCGGCTTCCGGTGCCGGCACAGCCGCGACGCGCTGAGGCGCGTCCTTCTGCAGGCTGCGCACGAGGCGCTTCAGCTCGGCCACCTGGCGTTTGAGCTCCGCCACGTCGCCGCGCAGGGCTGATAGGGGTTTGCGCGTGACGCTCGCAGCGCCCTTGGCGATCGCGGCTACGAGCACGGTATTTAAATTCATTCGGGTTTTCTTTCGTTTTATCATCCGGCCCGACGGGCCGATTCACACAGGTTTACCGGTGAATGTACTTTGCGGGCTCACCGTTGTCAAGTTCTCCGCTTCTGTATCGCATGGCCAGATCCCGGTGACGCGGGCGTGGATACCCGCGTCACTCTCCCGGACGGTCCGGTTTCTATTTAAGGCCAAGGAAACTCATCATCGTCATCTTCAGGCTGCTTGAATGTGACGCCGGCGATGGGGGTCAGCCCGAATGTGATCGTTTGGCGGCTGGCGCACCCGCCCGAGAGGATGGTCGCGTAACAACAGCGTTACTCTCGGGCGATGGCTGCTTGCCACATTTCTTTCATGCGATCTGACGCCTTTGCCGGAGGATGCGATTTTAAGAACGCGACTCCTTTCGGCCCTCCCATTTGTCCCAGGGCCTGGATCGTATCCAACTGAACCAGATCGATCCCGCAATCGAGATTGTCCTTCAACAATGCGTATTCCGCCTCCCCAAGGACCTTCACAACCAAGAACGACGCCATCGCCCGCTTTATGTAGTCCTTTTCCTTAAGCATCCCCCGAATAACCTCGCCCTCGAAGTCGTCCGGATGAGCAAGTAAGGTGTGCAGTGCTGATGCCTGAACGGAGGGATCATCATTGTCCAGTAAATTGATCATTCCCTGGGCCATGGATTTGTCCCATTGCTTGCGTGCATAATCGGTTGCCACATCGAAAACCCGCGGATTGTCTTCCGCTTTGCACAGTTGCGCGAAGGGCACCCCACTCTTAATCCGCTCCGACCACCAGAGGGCCTTTTTTGCCGAAGAGATCTGTTTGACGCGCCCCTCGGCAAACTCTCCATCATAGAAGTGCGGGTCATGAAAATACAGGTCGATGTAAAGGGGCAGAGCCTTCTCTTCATCCTTTTGAGCCTTGAGATAATATCTTGCGGCCATCGATTTCATGATGAGATGTTGCGGGTACTTCGAGAAGGCTTCCTGAATCAGATTGTCCGCACCGCCCGCCGCCATCATGGGGATTTTAAGTTTTTCACCCAACCCCCACGCGTAGGATTCCGGTGACCCAGGATGGGCCTGACAATATGTCGAGAATTCGGCCTCGTCCTCAAACTGGGGTGAGCCTGTCATTTTTACCGAAGCGACCTTCTCAAACACCTGGTCGAAATTCTCATCGCCAAACACTTTACGGGCATACTCGCAGATATAGAACGCTTGGATTTTATGGCCCAAGTCGTAGTGATACCTTGCCAGTTTAAGGTGGGATTCGGGTTCAAAATAATGGATCGCCGTGTTGTTCCTAAGAGTAAGATGCTTGTCGGAAACCTGATCTTGTTCAGCGCCGTCCCCCCTGGCAGAAAGCAGGACAGAAGCGATAAGAGTCATGACACCGGATACTGTTCGATGGCCAGATAAAATCTGCATAAGCCCCCCTCGAAGTGACACGTTTAGCATACGAACCCAGGGGATGCAGTTCATCTCCGAAATATGAATCCGGAAACAACCCCAAACCCACGATGTGTTCAATTTAATAGCGCTCATGCCAAAAGTCGAGTCCGCAAGGCGGCCACGCGACGGCTGCCGCACGGTGCGTGGCAACTCGAGAAACGCCACCGGTTGCCTCACGTGGCAGACCTTGTGGTAACTTACCTTGCGGGGAAGGGGGGGCCAAATTCAGGGGGTAGGGGGACGGGAGGGGCGCTCGGCAAGGGGCGTCCCTATCCCGACGGGTGGTTTAAGAACCCGCTTACTTACTGATGATTCTGTAAAATTTTTCGTGGACATCGTTTATCGGGTCGACAAGCAAGGAATTGGTTCCGGCAGCCGTGATCTCGTTTAAGTTAAACCAATTCGTTGATAACAGGTTCGTCGAACACTGAACTTGATAAATCAGTCCCGAGGAGGTATTCCACTCTAATTGCATTTGACCTGTCATACCACGGTACTGGATCAGAGGACGAGGGGTGCTAATTGCGACAACACGGAATCCGGTGAAACTCCCATCTCTTTGCGGATATGTGTATCCAGCGAGAGTTGTGGAGCTCATCGAACCATCATCCCCTCTGAATTCCCCGCCGCAGAATCGGAAATTGTCTTCTAGCCATTCCTGATAATTCCCGTTCATATCGTATGTTCCATTGTTCTCCCGTATTCCTGCGCCCACCTCCCAGGGGTATCCGCCGGCTCCGTACAAATAGTTCTCGCCTCCAGCCCCTTTCAAAGGAACAGAGTTTCCCGATGCATAGAGCGTATATCCGCTTCCATCCGCTTTGAAATAAGCGGCTTTATACCATTCATCTACCGTAGGAAGCGCGTAAACAACGGCATGATCTCTAAGTGCTGAGCTGCGGTCCATGCCGGTGAAAGTACCGTTAGTGTCAAATGAATAGACCCCTTTGTAAACGTCTCCGGTTGTTAACCAGTTACAGAACTTGGCCGCTTCGTACCAGCTCGTATCTGCAGGCACTGATCCTGTATATGTGTTGGGGCCGAAACTGCCGGCCCGGGGGTCCGCGTTAAGCACAAACGCCCACTGATCGGCCGTCACTTCGTTCCTTCCGATACGGAAATTATGGTCGACGGCCCCCTGGTTAAAATATCCCGCGGCATTTCCTTTAAGCCCGATGCTTACAAAGCTGATGCTGATCGAATCGGTGCCATGGGTGATTATATCGGTTGTTGGTATTCCCGATGGCGTTCTGATCACTACGGGAGGCGGTGCCGATGGTCTTTCCCGCACCAAGTAATGTCCGAGGTTGTTGACACCAATGTTCCTGCCATCAGTGTTTTTCAGATTCCCATCATAGAGCGTGGCTCGACCCGCATGCTGAGCGGTCCAGATCTCAAGAGAAACCAAAGGACTGTAGAGGGGCTCGGCAGGCGTGATGTCGTAGTCAGCAATTCCAATTGTCAACGGTCCGTATGGGCCGCCGCTAAGTGGGCTTCCGATGCCCGTGCTGGATATAACACCCAGGAGACTCTGCAACCGTTGGATTCCGGCAAAATTTGTCGTCCACCACATAACCTCGGTGCTTGCGTGGGGGATCCCCGCGCTATTACATAGCGTCGCGATTTCCGACTGCTTCGCATATCTGAAGCCAAGCGCGCCTCCCTCTCCTGAAAGGAAGATTTCAGCCGAAATTCTGCTGCCGCCTTTGACATACGTCACATCTAACCACTCAAGATTTGTCGCACTATCACGCGTCAGCAACGCATCGCCTTCTTGGAACAAGTCAACCTCGGACAGTTCTGAATAGGCAGACATGCATAGTAGATTGACTAACCCGATTACAAGTGTGACTCTTGTGATTTTGCCCATTTGCATTTCTCCTTATGATCGTCAGCTAAAAACCCGGCACCTCGTTTCGCGGGTTGTGTTTTTTCTCGAACGTTGCCGTTCAGGGTTGCCGAGTTCGCGAGGCACACCCTGCGACCGCGCGTTGGAAACATTATTTGCTGAGTACTCGGTAGAACAGCGATGTCCATCCACTCCTGATGGTTTCGTTCCAGTTTGTCTTCCAGCCGTTGCCGAGAAAGACACCCGCATCAGTCCAGTCAGGTGAGAGGAGGTCAAAAGACCGCTGAAGCGTGTTGGAACTGCCAAGACTGATGTTCTGAATCTCGACCCGAATCTCCGAATTGGAAAGAGACACGCCAGCGATCTCGGGCCTGAGCGGTGTCGTCTCGTACTGATAGTAAATATAGAACTGACCGACGAGCGTCTTGTTCGCACGGAACAACTCAAAATCGTCTGGACCGCTAAGAGCATAGCCGAAGAGGGGGGTGAGTACAGACGCGGAATTACTTTGATATCCGGTGTGTCCTGACAAGACTTGTGCGTCAGTCTTGATTAAGTGACCAGCGGGGTTTGAGAATGAACAGGAATAGATCAACTCATCGCTGCCACCATCGTGTGTCGACGGGGAGAATCTGTCCCCGTCGTCCGTCCCCGGAAACACGCCGGCAAGGTTGGTGTGAATGCTGGCTATGATCCCATAGGACCCGCCGGGCCAGAACTTTGGGTATTGAACAAGATGAAGTGGCTCGGAGAAAGATGTGCTCAGACTGACCCCGTTGGTGGAATCATTGTCGCAGATGATGTCGAGGCTGCGTACGCAGTTTGTCACCTCGAACGTGATTGCATGAAGATATCCCGTGGCGGGAGAGAACTGCGGATAGTCGAAGGGATTTTCATTCGTGAAGGCAATCGGTCCAACTCGGTATTCCCCTGACAGCGCGACTAGTGACAGGCTACATAAGAGCCCCCCCGCAATCCGAATTGTATGCTCTCTCTTCATCTTCATTGTTCAAACGGCAGTGGAAAAGGACGGCGCGTAACGCTAGATGGGCGGACAATCGCAAAATTCGGACAGTGTGCCCGTCCATGATTCGCGCCTATGTTCAGGTAGAATTTGACAAGTCCCGCGCTGTCCGTCAAGCGTTGATGCATGTTAATCTTAATAAATGCTTATCCCAAATGGCCGCGACGCCGTGTGCGCACAGCACCGGCCGTTCCAACTCTCACGCCATCGTCTTCCAGATAGAACCCTGCCTCGGTTTCGCGACAGGAAGGAGGAACTCATCGCGGAAGCTGACAACTAAGCGGGCGCATGTATGAACTTCAGGGTCAGGAATCAAGCGGCGAGTGTTTGGTGCGTGCGGGAAGAAGGCGGAGGATCACGGCTGCGGGGGATGTGACAAAAATTCAATGCCGGTGGCGCGTCACCCCCATCCAAACCTGGCGCCACGTCCGTTTACAGGGGCACCTGCATTAAAGGTGTCGGAGGACAGGACCATGATGTTTTCTCGGAAATCCGTTCCCGTGAGGAGCGTGGCCGAACTTCCGACTTGGAAAGAGACACTGTCGGAATGGGTGCCGTTCATCACCGAGATCGACGGGGCGAAGCGGTCATACACTTGCTCCCGGTCTGAGTGAAGGAAATAGAAGCGGTCTGACTCTGACCGTCGGGGACGGATGATTCTGTCAGCTGGGCCGATGGGCCGAATTGAATGGAGGACTTCAGGGACTCAAGCCGATTGCGGCACGGACACCTGAGGCCTGCTGAGTCTAGTTGGCGGCGTCTTTAATCGCGCTGCCGGCGTCCTCTATGTCTTCGCCTGCACCTCTGAGCATATTGCATGAGGTAACGGACATCAGCGTGAACAACAGCGCCATAACCATGAACAGTGTTTTCATAATAAAGGTCTCCTTTGTAATCAACCGTGGTAAAGAATAGTCCGAAAAACGGAATTGTGCGATGGGGTCTAACCCTACCCATGATGGCACGGCTGGCGATGTCTTTCGGCGTTTCTGGCCTTGCTGAGGCGGGGCGGCCGCGGGAAGGGAGCGAGTGGCCGGAGGCCAGGCACGGTTAGGTGAGGGTCAAGGGGACACGGTTTCCGATGAGGCCCGTTGAAACCGCGTAACGGGTGAGGCCTGCGATGTCGTGGATGTCCAGTTTTTGCATAAGGTGATCGCGATGCTTCTCGACGGTCTTGACGCTGATGTCGAGCGACTCCGCTATCTGCTTGTTGGCTATACTCTCGGCAATCAGCTGGAGCACTTCCAGCTGGCGCGAAGACAGGCGGGCTGCCTTCACTTGGGTCAGGTTCTTTTGATCGAACGGCTCCTGCTGAAGTAACTTGAAGCGCTTTGAGAGGGCGGGGCTGAAATAGGTTTCCCCCCTATGGACTTTCCGTATCGCCTCGGACAGAAAGCGGGAAGCTGTTTGTTTGATAAGGTATCCCGCCGCCCCCAAATTCGTCGCTTGTTCGACGTACAAGTCATCGCTGTGGGCGGAAAGGATGATCACCTTCGTGTCGGGAACGGCCTTGCGGATCTGCCGCGCAGCCTCCAAGCCGTTCAACTGCGGCATCGCGATATCCATGATGACCACATCGGGCCGCAGTTTCCGAGTCAAAGCCACGGCCTGATGGCCGTTGGCCGCTTCGCCGACCACCTCAAGGTCGCTCTCGGCTTTCAACAGCAGCTTCAGGCCTTCGAGAACGATCAGGTGGTCATCGGCCAGCAGCACGAAGATGCGCTTGGCGGTGTTCATGTGCAGGTACGCTCCTTCAGGCAAAACCGAAACGGCAGCTTTTTCCGGCAGCAAGCGCCGCTCGACACGTTGTTTCCGTTGTTTCACCCTTGTCCGGTTCTATGTATAGGCGATCGGGGAGATAATTGATATTAGGTATAACCCGATGTCGGACAAGGCGACCGCGAGGTCAAGCGTGGATGGTGCCGCTCCGGCGAAAGGGGGAGGGTTCACGCGGCTGGGGTGCATCAGGAGTCTCATCAGCCCTTGGGTCAAGCCGCGCTTTGGTCGCGGGGTTGTTTCAGGAGTGCATGTCCGCACCCCGAGTTTTATCTCTGCCGGAGTTCAGCGCGCGTTCGACGGTGGTCATCAGCTCGCTGATGGTGAACGGCTTGGCGATATAGTCGAACGCGCCGAACTTGAGCGCTTCGATGGCTGTTTCCCTTGTGGCATAAGCCGTGAGCACTATTACCGGCATGGAAGGTTCGCGTTCCTTGACGGCCCGCAGCAAATACATGCCATCTACGTGCGGCATGCGCAAGTCGGTAAGGACCAAATCAAAAGCGTCACGCTTGATTAATTCGAGCGCCTTAAGCCCGTCCTCAGCGGAAACGGCCTCGTGGCCGTCTCTTTTCAGAAGAATCCGGATCATGGTCTGAATGCCCGGGTCGTCTTCGGCTATCAGGATTTTAGCCATAAATAAGGCTCGTTTCTTCAGGCATTTATATACCCTCAAGCGGGTGTAATTATAGCGATGAGTTCCATGGAAAACAACATTGAACTCCGGACGGGGAGATGCGATTGCGAAGGCCGTCAACTTGACATTGGCTGAAGTGTTGCGTACATTCAGCGCCTCACTTGTGTGTCGGTCAGAGGGGCCGGCGCTTTCAAAACCGAAAGGACAAAGATATGAATCTGAATACCGTAATCGGAGCCGCGATCGCCAAGGGCGCGCTGAGAGTCACGCGTAAACCTGTGGCCGCCCTGCGCTCCGACGTGGCGGAGCTTAAACGTCAGGTGTCCGAACTGAAGCGGCTTGTGCGTTCCCTGCAGAAGGATGCGCCGCAGCGCGCCGCGGATGAGGATGCACCGGAAGCCGGGGAGGGCCAGGCGCCGGGCATTCGGCCCACGGGGCCGATGGTGCGCAAGGTCAGGGCCCGGCTGGGGCTGACGCAGGCGGAGTTCGCGAAGCTGGTCGGGGTGTCCGCTCTGACCATTTCGAAGTGGGAGGGCGCCGCAGGCCGTATCACGCTGCGGGCCCGGACGCTGGCGGCCTTCGCCGGGGTACGCGGCATGGGCAAGCAGGCGGCGAAGCAGGCGCTGGCGGGCGAGTAGAGGCTGGCCAGCAACAAGCGCAACCGCGAATCGCGCGAACCGGGCGCAGGGGAGAGTCTCGCGCGGAGGCGCTAAGGGCGGGGGGCTTCTTGGCGGCTGTGGCCTTCGGCGGGGAGACCGCGGGTCAGCGGCATCGTCATCATGTCCATCATTAGGTTGTCACGTGATTTGTCTTGGCCTAAATGCGACCGGTTGTTTTCATTGCTGCGGCGTGTAGCGCGAACATCGAATGTTGAGTCGTCGCCCCGATACCCCTTCCGAGGGCGGAGGTACGTGGGCAGAATTCGGATGGCAGTGGCGGAATTGCGGAGATGGGGGGAGATCCGCGTGAAAAAGGGCGGTTCATGTTTACAAGCCGGCGGGGCGCAGCGAAACGCTTCCGTATCAACGACAGCGAAGGCTCACACGCTCCGAAAGGGAAAGACGCCTGATGAAAAATCACATGACGCATTCAATCTTCACCTGGGCCGCCGTGGGCGTGCTGGCGCTCGTCATGCGTTCGCACGCCACCGATTTTTTCGTGGCACCCGGCGGCAGCGACGCGAGCCCGGGTACGCGGGAGCAGCCATTCGCCACGCCGGGGAAAGCGCGCGACGCGATCCGCGCGGCTAAACAAACGGGCGACGCGGGCCCGTTCACTGTTCAGCTGCGCGGCGGAACCTACGCGCTGTCCGAGACGCTCACGTTCACGCCTGAAGATTCCGGCACTGCGGACGCGCCGGTGGTCTGGCGGTCAACGCCCGGCGAGCAGGCGGTCATCAGTGGCGGCCGCGCGGTCGACGGCTTCCGCGAAACCCAGGTGGACGGCGTCCGGCGGTGGACCGTTGAGCTTCCCGAAGTCAAAGCAGGGGAGCGTGCCTTCCGCCAGCTGTTTGTTTCTGTCAACGGCCAGCCGTATGAGCGCCGCTATCGTCCGCACATCGGCATGCGTCGCGTGGACGGCCTGACTTATTCGCCCAAGCGCCCCGGGGCCATGGCCCATCGCGCCGCCCAAAAAGATTTTTATTTCGCTCCCGGCGATTTCAAGCAGTGGGAGAATCTTGCCGATGTGGAGGTAGTCGTTCTGCACGTCTGGAGCTCCTCGCGGCTTTTCGTCCAAAAGGTGGATACGGAAAAGGAGATTGTCACCTTCACGGGCCTGCCGACGTTCGCAGTGAATCAGGGCGGGCTTCAGCCCTATTTTGTCGAGAACGTGAAGGAGGAACTGAATGCGCCCGGCGAATGGTATCTGGACCGCCCGACGGGCGTGCTCACCTATCTGCCTTGCGACGGGGAGTCGCTGTCCGATACGCGCGTGGTTATCCCCCGGCTGGCCCGACTCCTGAAGCTCACGGGCGATTATCAGGCCGGCCGCTGCGTTTCGCATGTCGAGTTTGTCGGGATCGGGTTTTCGTTTACGGAGTCGGCGCTCCCTCGGGAAGGCTACGGGGGGTCGCAGGGAGCCCCCGACCTTCCCGCGGCCATCGAACTCGCTGGAGCGAGGCGGTGCGCTTTCCAGCGCTGCACCGTGTCTCAGGCAGGTAATTACGGAATCGGCATCGGCCTGGGGGCTCACGAAAACAAGGTGGTCGGGTGCCGCTTTTTCGACCTGGGCGGCGGCGGTGTGAAGGTGGGCGACATCAGCATGAAGCCGACCGCGCCGTATCCCGAGGTGCCCACCGGGAACCGTATCGAGAACTGCGCGATCTTTGACTGCGGCATCATGTACTATTCCGCCAATGCGGTCTGGTGCGGTATCGTGCGCGACACCGTGATCCGTAACAACCGGATCTGGGATCTGCCTTACTCGGGAATCGCTGTCGGATGGTCGTGGAACGACGGCGCCACCTCCTGTGCCGGCAACCGGATTGAGAATAACCACATCAGCCACGTGCTCACGCTCATTGCCGACGGGGCGAGCATCTACACGCTCGGCCGCCAGCCGGGCACGGTCATCCGCGGCAATGTGGTTCGCGACAATCTGAAGAGCCCCTTCGCCAAAGAGTACTGGCAGCTTGGACTGTATCTGGACGAAGGGTCCTCGGAAATGCTGGTGGAGAAGAACTTCGTCTACCATGTGGGGACGCACGGTTTCAACATGAACGGCGGCGCGCAAAACGTGATCCGGAATAACATCCTGGGCCCCGTGTATGGCAATGAGGCTCCCTACATCCGAAGTTATAAAAAGCCCTATTCGAAAGCGAACGTTTTCACGCGCAACCTCATGTACTTCGACGGAGGCAACATGACGGATGCGGCGTGGAGCAACTCGCTCTTTAATTGCAGTTCGAACCTCTATTGGAACTTCGCGGGCCAGGCCTTTCATTTCATGAACCGATCGTTCACGGAGTGGCAGGCGGGCGGACAGGACGCGGGTTCGCTCCACGCCGATCCTCTATTTGAAGACCCGGCGCAGGGCGACTTCCGGCTGAAGAGGTCATCGCCTGCGTACGCGCTCGGTTTTGAGCCGTTCGACATCTCCGCCGCCGGACTTGAGCCGGCTTTCAAAGATGTTGCCGCTCCGGCGAAGACGGTCAAACCGCCCTTTTACGCCATGGCGCTTCCACGGCCGAGAACGTTCTCCGGATTCGCCTGCGACTGCGAGGATATCCCTGTCGGCCTGCTGCCGCGCGGGTTCGCGTGCAGCGGAGGGACGCCCGAAGCGAACTTCCAGGTCATGGAGGGCGTCGGGAAGGGCGGCGGCCGTGCGATTGTCGCGACCGACAGGAAGTCCGCCGCCAAAGCGTTTTATCCGTACATGACCTATGCGTTGCCCGCGCATCTTGACCAGGGCACGGTGACGCTGTCCTTCGACGTGAAGCAGAATGCGGAGGCTCCGGCCTTTTTCGATGTCGGTTTCAGAGACACGTCCAGGCGAGTCAAGCCTGCGAAGGCGTTCAACTCAGCGCCAGGCGTGACCCTCTCCGCCGACGGCACGCTTAAAACGGGCGACCTTCTGCTCGCCACCGTGAAACCCGGCGGCTGGCTGCGGATTGAGATCGCCCTTGTGCTGTCGGGAGCCCGGCGAGAGTGCCGCGTATCAGTGGCGCTCGATGACGGGACGAAAAAGGAAGTCCAAGCGCCTTTGAGTGCCGACTTCGCGGCCTTGAGCCTGATCGGGTTCTTCTGCAGTGAGGCCGCCGATGGTGTCAGTTACCTTGACAATGTGCGTGTGACGATGACGCCCTAACAAGCTACCCGCCCCTTGACGTTTCGAAACCCTGTCGGAGCGATTCTAAGAGCTGGAGATCACCCCATGAAGGCCGCGCGCCTCCAATTCGTTCGTGCCGCCTCGGGCGGCAGCGTCAATGACCTTGCGGGTTTGTCCGACGCAGCCGCTTGGACGCAGGGCTTTGACGCCCCGCATGGTTCGATGATTTGCGGGGCTCCCTGTCATCGCATTCGGGGGTTAAAAAAGAGGACTGAATTTTGAGGACCTGTGTTGACAGAAATCAAGCCGGTGGTTAAATTATATCCGAAAGTTATGAAGGAGGCGTTGTCCTTCAGGATTAGAGCTTGAGTCGCGAAGCTGTTGATGCTTTACCGCTTCGAGGCTCCGCTGCCCGGATGCAGGCCGTCAGATGAGAATCTTGATCATGGCCACGGGCGTGTGGAAATTGACAGACCAGGCGCGTGACGCCTGCGCCAAGGATGAGGGGCTTGCCGGAACGGGTAAGGGACTTTGCAACGCATCTGACGATTGACGCCAAAACACTTCAACAACGAGCCGCCGCTAACCGCAGCACACGACTTGTTTAGCCCGCTCCGCGAGGGGGCTAAATTTCAGAAAAGGAGTCATGTCATGGGCGACAAGAAAAGCAAGAAGGACAAGGCCAAAGTTCAGAAGCAGAACGACGCCAAACAGGCGAGAACCGCCAGGGAGAAGCATGACCGGCAGCAGCCCCGCACCGTGTAGGTTCGGGGCGTGCCGCAGCCGGGCGGGTGCCTGGGATGGCTAAGGATTAGTTACTGCGCCAGGGTACGCCTGGGCGGTTGCGCCTTTGCGTCGGATTCTACGTGCCAATTCAGGTCCTCCGGCCATCATACCGGATTGGTCTTTGTTGGTCGTTGTATCGCGCGAGGGCGGCCTGTCTCGCCGCGCGCCGGGCGCATGCTTGTGCGAGCATGTCAGCCCGCGGGAAGTCCTGGAAGCAGAGCGCACCTCACGGACAAGAACTGCGCCGACGCTGGCAGGTTAAGTCTGATCGGTAGCGGCCGGCTGAGCGCTCCGCAGCTCCGCGAGGCGTGTCCCTTGCGGTGTTCTTAGTAGGCGGCGTGGCGGCGGGATTCCCTTCGCCGGACTGGACGTCGCTGCTGGACACCGGCAGCTTGGGCGCGTATCTGATCACTCGGATTGGGCGACCTTCCTGCGGGTGAAAGGCCGATCCATGATGGATCCGGGCTCTTGCCGGTCGACAGGGTATCGGCGGCAACGGTCGCACGCTCTGGGAGGGAGCGTGCGACCCTCTGCAAATGACTTTTTTATTGCAGTAAGATGCGGGTGCCGCCTTCCGAAAAGAGCAGGAGGGCATTGCCGCGGCGAATCACTTTCCAGCCCGAAGGGAGCGGGGTGTCGGGCGTGGGAAGAACACCGGTGAGTCCTCCTGTGGCCTGAATGAGGGTGTAGGTCTGCGACCGCACAAGCGACTCGGGGTTGTTGATGTGCAGGAGCAGTCCCGTGACATCGAGCGCGCCCGTCACGTCCAGCAGGTCGCCGGGGTTGGCTCGGTACTGCACGCCGGGGGCGAGGGTGACGCCGGTGAGGGCGATGGTCCCGACCGCGCCGTCGCCGGCCGGGCTGAGCACGGTGCCGGCGGCGAGGACGCCGTTGGAGACCGTACCCGCGCCGGTGACCGCGTGGACGGTCTGGGTTGCGCCGCCGAGGTCGAGCGCCGCGCCGGGGGCGACGGTCAGGTCGACGGAGGCCAGCGTGTTCGAGCTGCGCACGGAGGGGCGGGCGAAGACGTAGAAGGTGCGGGCGACGTACTGCGTCGCGTTGTAGCTGAAGGTGTAATCCGGATCTACGTTGGTGATCTGCGGGTTGTTGCCGATGCCGACGCCGATCGCGTTCCCGGTGGAGCCGAGGTGCGAGATGGCCAGAAGCGTGGTTTTGTCGCCCCAGTTGTGGATCTGGAAGCAGCCGTGGCCGGCGGTGTTCGTCGTCGTGTTGATGACGTCGTCAAAGTCGAACGTGCCGCCGTTGCCGCCCAGACCGAGGCCGGTTGTGCCCTGGGCGTAGTTGCTCGGCCAGATCTCGAGGTTGCCCGTGGCGGAGCCCGTGTAGTTGGTCACCCCGCTGACGTTGGAGCGGACATCCATATTGAAGATTTTCTGCTGCCATGTGAACAGGTTTCCGGTCTGGCTGGGATAACCGAGCTTCTTGCGGTCCGCGGTGTGGGCGTCGAAGGCGACCCAGACGTATTGGGTGGTGGCGCTGCCGTTGACCAGTTCGAGGTAGTAAGCGACGCGGTCGAAAGGCGTGGTGTCGTTCGAGTTGTCGGTGCTGTAGGCTGTGCCGCTGACGATCGCGGAGGCGACGGTGGGCACGGCGGAGGCGTAGACGACGTCGTATTCGCCGGCGGCGGGGCCGACCTTGGCGCGGATGTCCGCGGGGACGGGACGGGTGACGCCTCCGGAGGGCAGGCGGAGCGTGCCTGCCGCGACGGTAGCGGACGGTGTCTTCGGCGTTCGGACGATGTCGCGCGTGAGGACGTAGAGGCGGCGGTAGGTATAGGTCGTGCCGTTGCCGTTGAAGGTCCAGTCGGGGGCGATGCCCGTGCCGGAGCCGGGCTGGTTGCCGATGCCGAGGGAGAGCGTGCTGTTGCCGGCACCCCAGTTGCCCATGGCGAAAAGGGTCGTCTTGTCGCCCCAGTTGTGGACCTGGAACGAGCCGTGGCCGTTGGCAGAGATTACGCCGTCGGACTTTGTGTCGCCGAAATCATAGCCGTTGTTGAGCGCGTTGGTGGAGGCACCCAGGCCGAGCGCGTCGGGCTGGCTATAGTTATTGGGCCAGAACTCGATGTTTCCGGTGGCACAGGCCGTGTAGTTCGTGATGCCGGATACATTGGACAGCACGTCCATCCTGTCGACTTTACGCTGGAAGATGTTGGCGCAGTAGTTGGAGCCGGCGGCAGGGTCGTGGAAGGGGTAGCCGATCAGGGCGCGGTCGCGCGTGACGGCGTCGAAGGAGACCCAGACCCACTGGTTGCCGTAGGTGGGGTGGGTCAGCTCGACGTAGTAGGCGACGCGGTCGAAGTCGTTGGTGTCGGACCGCGAGGCATCGACGAAGTACCGGGTGCCGGCGCCGGAGCCGTTGACGATGCCTCCCGTGGCCGGTATGTCGGCTGCGTACACGAGGGCGTAGCCGTCGGCGAGGGCTCCGACTTTGGTGGCGACCTCGGCGGGCAGGGCGGGGATGCCCGGAGCGGGCCCGACATCCGCAGCCGTGTAGCCCGCGGGCAGGTCGAGGGTGAAGAGCGAGCCGTCGCCGGGGTCGGCAAGGGGCTGGTAGTTGTCGGCGACGTTCAGGGCGCGGCCCTGATAATCGACGCCGAAGCCGACGCGGTAGCCGTCGCTCCTGACCCAGTTGGCGCCCACGTTGCTGCCGCCTTGGCCGCAGCGCACTTCAAAGGCGTGGGGGCCGGGGATGAGCAGGACGTTGCGGTAGGTGGGGGCGGTGGCGACATCGTTGTCGAGGATGGCCTTCCCGTCGATGAGGAGGTAGACATTGTCGTCGAAGTTCTCGCCCAAGGTCCAGACGACGTTGGTGGCGGCGCGGTTCCAGAGGTAGCCGGTGTAGACATAGCAGGTTTGATCGGGCCACAGGCAACCGTTGATGGTGCCGCCGGAGACGACGTTTGTGCCGTTGACCGCGCGGGTGGTGAGCTGGACCGACGTGCGGGGGTTCGCTTCGGCGCGGTTGAGACGGTTGGTCAGGCGGCCCTCGTAGAGGCCCGGCGTGCCGCGGTTGGCGTTCACGGCCAAAGGGGCGAGGGTGATGCCGGCGGTGAGGTCGGCGGCGCCGGCGCCGTCCTTGCGGAGGGTGGAGGTGACGACCGAGCCGTTGAGGAGTCCGCCGCCGGAGGAGAGGGTGACGCTGGCGTTGGTCAGGACGCGTCCACCGAGGTCGAGGATCCCGCCGTCGAGGACGAGGTCGGCGCCTTGAGGGATGGAAGCGGGCGCACGGGCGGAGAGGAGGCCGCCCGAGACGGTGATGGCGCCGCGGAAGGTGTTGTTGGTCGTCAGGATGAGGGTGCCGCTGCCGCGCTTGGTGAGGCCGCCGGAGGAGGGGATCAGGCCGATGGCGACGTCGCGCACCGTAGCGGCGTTGGTGGAGCCGCCGCCGACGAGGGTGACGGTGGGGACGGAGGTGTAACCGGAACCGGAAGAGGTGACGCGGATGTCGGAGAGCTGGCCGGTCACGCGGTCGATGGTGGCGACGGCGGTGGCGCCGAAGCCCCCTCCTCCGGTGATGTTCACGAGGGGCGGGGCGATGTAGGCGGCGCCTCGGCTGTTGACGCCGATGTTGGCCAGGCCCTGTCCCGCGGGCGGGTCGAGCGGCAGGTCGAGGGAGACGCTTATGGCGGACCCGACCTCGATGGAAGCGCCGCCGTTGCCGACCGTGAGGACGGCGGCGGAGTTGTTGGCGGCGGTGCGGATGGCGGAGCCGCTCTCGGTGACGCGCAGGTTGCCGCCGTTGAAGTTGACGAAGGCGCGGGAGTTGGCCGAGTTGTTGTTGCCGCCTTTGATGAGGTAGCGCGTGGCGAGGTTTCCGCCGTTGAGGTTCACGAAGGAGGTGGCTGTGCCGTTGCGGTTGGCGAGTTCGATGGTGCCGGCCGCGGCATCGGCGGTGCCTTCCAGCGTGAGGATGCCGGTACCGTCGTTGTAGTTGTTGGCACTGTCATATTCTCCGAGGGAGAACTTGGACGTGCCGGTGGTGAAGGTGCCGCCGGAGAGGTGGAAGAGGCCGAGGCCCGCGCGCACGGCGAGGGTGCCGCCATAGTAGTCCGCGATCACGCCCGTCGCCGGGGTCGAGCCTGAATTGAAGACGACTGCGCCGCCGGTCTGGCGGAGAATGCCGGAGTTGTTCAGATTGACGCCGAACTGGGTGTAGCCCTTGTTGGTCAGGGAGCCGCCGCTGATCTCGTAATAGCCGTGTCCGTTGATGCCGGCGCGCCCGTCGTTGCCGGCGCCGCCGGTGTTGAGGAAGGTGCCGCCGGTCTGGTAGACGGCGCCCTCGGCGTTGCCGCCGCCGGATCCGAGGTAGAGTCGCCCGGAGATGGCGGCGTTGCCGTCGAGGCTGAGGATGCTGCGGGAAGCGTTTGCGGCTCCGACAGAGACCATGGGTCCGGCGACATTGTAGCCGGGGTCGGCAGTCAGGAGGGCTGCGGGGCCGGCGAGGCGGAGGACGGGGAGGAAGGCGTTGTAGCTGAACAGCTCTGCGCCGACGGTGACGGAGTTGGTGCCAAGGGCGTGCGGGGCTGCCGGAATGTAGAGCTCGCCGTCGTAGACCGAGACAGGCCCGAGGGCGTAGGTGGCGGATTCAAGCGTCTGCTTTCGCGCGCCGAACTTGGCGACGCCCGCGGCGGGCAAGGGATCGGCGAAGGTGTTGTCCTCGTAGACGGTCTCGAAACCCAGAGAAGCGGAACGCGTGGTGAACGCGCCGGAGGAAACCAGCGTGCCGATCTCCGCGGCTGACCAGCCGGTCTGGCCGCCCGAGGAGCCGGCGGGGCGGACGGCGAGTGTGCCGTTGGCGGAGACCGAGACGCGGGAGAAGTCGGAGGCCGGCAGTGAGCCCGGGGTCAGGGTGAGGAGGGTGCCGTTGGTGACGGCGGTGGTTCCGGCGTAGCTGTTGTTGGTGCCGGTCAGGTGGGTGAACCCGGCGGATTTGAGGATGCCGCCAGAGCCTGCGATTACGCCTGACAGCGTGTCGTGATAGGAACCGCTCAGGATCGCGGTGCCCTTGAGGGTGACCGGGCCGGTCAGCAGGTTTTGATTGGTGGCGGCGTTGCTGCGGGCGGTCAGGTGGGCCTGGTTCGTGAAGACCAAGGACCAGCCCAGGGGATAGTTGACCTGGGAGAGGTCGAGGGCGGCCCCGGAGCCGACGGTGATCGTGTTGGTTTCCGAACCCCGGAGGTAGGTGCCCGGCTCGAGCCCGAAGACGCCGCCGACGATGTCGATGGCGGTGTTGGACGTGACGCCGCTGATGGCGGTGGCGGCGATGATGAAGGCGCCGGGGCCGGCTTTGGTGAGCACGTTGCCGCCGAAGTTGAAGGTGCCGTTGCGGACGTCGAAGCGTCCCGAGTGTGAAGGCGCGACGGAGTAGGGAAAGGCCGAGAGGGGAGCGGTGCCGCCGACGGTGGCGGGGCCGGAGAGCGCGATGTTATTGAAGGCGTATTGCTGGAGGGTAGGTGCGTCATTGCGGAGCGCGCCGAGTCCGTCCGGGCCTGCGCCGGAAAGGGTGATGGGCTCGGAGATGACGAGCGCGTTCTGTCCGGCGGAGCCGAGGGCGAGCGCGCCGCCGGGTTCGATGGTCGTGCCGGCGGCGGTGAGGCCGAGGGCGCCGGAGTCGGCGACGGAGAGGATGCCGTTGGAGACGGTGGTGAGGCCGCTGTAAGTGTTGGCTCCGAGGAAGAGCGTGTTGCCCGCGCCGCGTTTGGTGATGGCGCTGGAGCCTCCGACCGGGGCGGCGAAGGTCTGGTTGACGCCGTTGGTGGGCGCGAGGTCGAGGGTGCCGCCGTTCAGGGCTGTGGTGCCGGTGTGGGAGACGGGGCCGGCGAGGGTGAGGGTGCCGTCGCCTTCTTTGAGCAGGGTGGTGGTGCGTCCGTTGTCGGTAACCGCGGCGGAGACGGTGAGCGGGGGTGTGCCGGCGGTGACGAAGGCAAGCGCGGCCCGGCCGGTAACGAGCGCAGACGGGGCGTCGGCAAGCTTCTCGTTGGTGAGGCCGAAGAAGCCCGGGTGGGTGCTGACGGTGTAGTAGGTCTTGAGGGTCAGTTCGCTCGTGGCGGCGACGTACCGGAAGACCATGGCGGTGGGGTCGCGGTGGTTCATGTCGAA
Organism: Verrucomicrobiota bacterium; assembly: GCA_023269675.1. Classification (GTDB taxonomy): domain Bacteria; phylum Verrucomicrobiota; class Kiritimatiellia; order RFP12; family UBA1067; genus JAHFSX01. Next base: position 90,116 of record JAHFSX010000002.1, on the reverse strand, counting down.
GGTGACCGAGGCGGCGGGCGCGGCGGAGGCGTCGGTGAGGAAGTCGAAACGCGCGGTGCGGTCGGTGGTGTTGGCCCGTCCGTCCCACGTGCGCAGGAAAAGGCGGAACTCGTAGGCGGCGCCGGGGGTCAGGCCGGTGAGCTTGACAATGTAGTTGCCGCTGTTGTAGACCATGTCGTAAAGCAGGGCACGCAGACCGGCCCCCGCGACGGGCGGGATGGTGTTGGTCCAGTCGTTCCAGCTATTGTAGGTGCCGTTCGCTGCCGAGGGGAAGCCTGACCAGCCGTAGCTGCCGACGGTGCCGGAGGCGGACGTGGTCTTTGTGAAGGTGACGCCGTTGATCGATGCTGCCGGCTGGCTGCCGAAGTCCAGCAGGTGGGTGTAGGTCTTGGCAGAGGAGATGCCGGTGGAGGCGTCATCGGTGAGGGTGGCGAGGGCGAGGGTGCCGATGCCGGCGAGGGCGACGTTGGTGTTGGCCCCGTTGGCGGTGAGGGTGCCGTTGCCGAGGGCGAGGGCGCCGGCGCCGGACGTCTGGCGGACCATGTTCGCGGCGAGGATACCGCCGCCGAAGTCGATGAGGGCGTCGGACGCGTGTTCCTGGGAGAGGAGGGCGAGGGATGTGAGGTTGGTGGCGAGGGTGTCGGGGCCGCCGGTGCCTAACGTGTCGATCACGACGGCGCCGCCAGGAACGTCGGGGATGATCGCGCCGAGGGTGGCGATGTGGCTGGTGGAGGCGAAGGCGTAGGGGGTCAGACCGACGGTCGCAGAGTAGGCGGCAGGGCCGCCATTGAGCAAGACCCAAGGGACGAAGCCGGCGGCGAGGTTATTGATGAAGATGCGGCTCGAGGCGCCGGCGTCGGGCGCGGTGACCGAGAACGTGGCGTTGCTTGCGGCGAGGGTGAGGGAGGCGACGGTGACCGTGGAGGTGCCGGAGGCGGGAGCGGCGACGACAAGTCGGCCGGCACCGTTCACCGTGGTGGCCGGGAGGGTGAGGGAGAAGTCTGCGGCGGCAGACGGATTGAGGCTCAGGGCGCCTCCCCCGGCAAGGGTGAGCGCGCCTGTGCCGAGCGCGCCGCTATTGGCGACGGTGAGGGTTCCGCCGTTAATGACGGTCGCGCCGCTGTAGGTGTTCGTGGCGGCGAGGGTGAGGGTGCCGCTTCCGGATTTGGTGAGACCTCCGGTACCCGCACGGATGCCGGAGAACGTAATGGGGCCCGTGCCGTCGAAAATGACGGAGCCGTTACCGGAGACAGGTCCTGAGAGGGTGAGCAGGCCGGAACCGGCGTTTTCGATGACGCCGCTGTCTTTGTCGACGGAGAACGCCTTGTCTGTGGACGAAGCCGTGGTTCCTGTGACGCGCAGGCGGGCGTAGACGCCGCTGTCGAGCGGGTTGCTGAAGTTGACGTTCGTGCAGGACCCCAAGGGGTTCGGGGTGCCGTTGGGGGCGAGGAAGGGCACTTGGAAACAGTTGCCGCGGTCGATGGTGACGGCGCCGTCGATCTGGTTGTCGGGGTAGTTCAGGACGAGCGTTCCTCTGGTCCAGCCGCCGCCTCCCTTGTTCAGCGTGGCTAGACCGGTGGGGCACTCGAGGCGGATGGAGATGGTGACGGGGTTGACGGTCTGGATGGCGATGGCGGCTGGAGTGTTCGCCTGGGCGTGGAGGAGACGCAGGACAGTGCCTTCGCCGCCGGAGATGGTGCAGCCGGAGAGGGCGAACTCCCAATTGTTGCGGCAGATGATGTTGGTGGTGTGCGGGGCGAAGATAAGTTCGCTGGGCGGGTAGACGCTGTCTTTCCAAAGGCTGCCGAGGGTGACGGGTCCGGTGCAGGTGACGGGGGCGGGGGTGCGGAGGTCGAGTTGGGCGTAGTTGCTGTCGGTGGCTTCTGTTCCGGCGGGACGGCGGAGGGTGTCGAAGGTGACCGGGCCGCTGCCGTAGATGTAGACATTGCGGGTCGCGGTGTTGGTGTAGTTGAGGGTGAGTCTCTTGGACGGCTCGTAGTTGTAGATGTTGAGGTCGCCGCCGACGAGGAGGGTGGCCGCGATGCTCTGATCGTTAGCCGAACCGGCGGAGAGGGTCAGCGCGGCGTTGGCGGAGAGGGTCAGCGTCTCGCTTATGAGGCCGAGCGTGTAAGCGGCGGCGTCTGGGGCGAAGGAGAGGCCTGCGGCGGTCGCGCCGCTGCCGAGCGTGATGGCGGTCTTGCCATTGCCGGTTCCGGCGAAGAGCGCGGCGTCGGCGGCGGTTGGGACACCGCTGTCCCAGTTGGCGGAGGTTTGCCAAAGGGCGTCCGGGCCGAGGCCCGTCCATGTGCGTTGAGCGGCTTGCGTGGAGAGGGACAATGTCAGCACAAGGCCAGCGAATGCCGAAAAACGGATTGCCGTGAAAAATGCCGAACTGTTCTGAGCCGTCATTCCTGATTTGTTCATTTTGACCTCCATATCAACACACAACCGAAAAAAAGTCATCAGCATCCCATAGAGCAGGACCTTATATACTCTCTAATATAATCTTGTTTAATTATGGTAAGACTTTCGAAAAAGTCAACCCCTGATTCGCGCTCATTTCGCACGCATATTCGCTGGTCGAAAACGGTGGCACCGGCGCCGTTCCATCTGTAGCCTGCAGGCGCAGGTGCCTGTGGGTTAGCACCTCTCCAGAATCTGTTGCTTTCAGGTCTTCGGCACACGGCCGCCGACGGCGCGTGTGCCGACGGCAGCGGCGAAGGTGTCGGACATGGCCGTGGCGGAGGTGGGCCGCAGACGTTGCGCACGTCCCGGTCGTCGATCTGGCGGGCGCCTACGCGCTGGCCCGGGTCAGTCCGCTGGAGAGGGGGGGCATGCTGTGGCAGGAATCGTTTGCGCTTCCGCCGGAGCTGTTGCCGGCCATGAGCGCGGACGCGGCGATCGCACGCCGCCTTTTGTTTGCGGCGGGATACGGCTGCGCCTTACCCGGTTGAGCTGTGCGGTATTGTGCGCGTAGGGTTTAGTCGGGCAGATACGACACCGCGGGAGGGTCTAGACCGCGATCCACTCCTCGACGATCCGAGAGCTCTCCAATTCGAAAAAGAGGCTGGATGCTGGCGGAACGGTATCCATTGCAAAGGTCCAGCGCTTATGATCCCCGGCCTCGAGTATCATCGTGGGGGTGACTTTGGCCGCCAGGGACTCAAGCGCCTCGCTGAAGCCCAAAAGATAGACAATCCGCGAGAAGATACAGGCCAGTCGCAGCGGGAGAGCGTCGAGGCACTGTTGGGCGTAATCGCGGTCCTCTGGCGTGAATGCCCTCTTTTCACAGACCATCAGGACGGTGAGCGCCCGCTGCGGGAAGTGGGGATGCTCGAACGGTACCGTGACCGTGTATTCCGACCCCTGGTTATCCGTCAACCACAACGATGCATTGTTGATGTCCATTGTTGGCATAGGCTCTCCTGACCGACCGTTTAGCCGCTGGTCCTGGACGCTAACATCGGCGTGAAAAGCTTCTCACAAATCAGGTGGCCGGGCAATGGCTGGAATGTCCTGAAATTACGATCAGTAATGCACCTAAAAAGGTATCGGGGTTTATGGGTCCAGCGGTGATTCGCGTGGCTCGGATGCGTGGGCGTGCATCTGAAGACCTGGCCTTAATTGATGACGAGGTCCGGATGATGACAGACGGCTGGGGATTGAAAATCGCGCAGGGATGTGGGGGTTGCGGGTGAGCAATATTCGGACAGGATACGCTTTCCGCCCCCCGCCGCGGCACGCCTCCCCCCGGCGCGGTTCCGCCGCTTGGGGTCCTGCGGGGAGCTTCAAAAGGCTAGCCCGGGACCTGCGACTGACAGCTTAAGTCCTATGACCCGAAAGGATGAGGGCGTTCGCCGCATGCCAGTAACGATTACGCTGAAATCAGTCCGCCACCCGATTGTATAATTCTGTCGAAAAGGTTTAAATATAGACGCTAAAAGTGCATGCGGGAAACACTCGCTTAGGGAAGTCAAATATCGCGCAGCAACCCAATGAAATCCAACGCCTGGAGACCATATGAAAACCGTACAACTTGCCGATAACAGGAAAGCCATGAGAATGTACGTCGCGGCCGCTCGTCCGGCGCAGAAAACCAGGCACTTCGATTGCCTGATGCAGGTGACGAACGCGGTCCCCGGAAAGGCGGTCCAGTTCAAGGTCGCGGCTTCAAGCGGCAGCCGGGTCTGCATCGCTGGCACGTTCAACAATTGGGATCCGACCACGCATCCGCTGACGTATCACCCGGAGGACGGTTACTTCAAAGCGACCCTCTATCTTCCGCTCGGGACGCACCAGTACAAGTTCGTGGTCAACGGCGTCTGGCAACTGGACGCCCGGTGTCCGCACTGGGCGTTGAACACGCACGGCACCCTCAACAGCGTGGTCAAGGTCTGAAAGCCGGACTGTCGTGACGGGCTGCGCCCGCGCAGACATCGCTAACTCGACGCTCGCCCTCGCGGGGGTATGTTCGTTGTGCAGCACCTGGCCGAACGCGGGACTGGCGGCGTCATACTCCCGCGCGCTCCATTTCGCACTAAGCAAAGGAAATCAGGCATGTACATCAAACCCCATGTTCCCGTCAAGACGGCAGAGGCCGATATAACCGCTTCGAGCATCGCGGCGGGCCATACCGGCGCGCTATCGGCCACGCCTAAGATGCGGCGAGTCACCCTCGACCTCCGCGCCGAGCCCGGAAACCGGATTTTCCTTGCCGGGACGTTCAACAACTGGAATCCGACGGCCACGGAGATGACCGACAAGAAAGGCAACGGTGTCTATTCCGCCACCCTGACCCTGCCCGAGGGTATCCACCAGTACAAATTCGTGGTCGACGGCACCTGGTGCGCAGACCCCGAATGCGACAGCTGGGTTCAGAACGAGTACGGAACCCACAACAGTCTGCTCACAGTCTGATATTGCTCCCGAGCACCGCCGGCCAACGGACAGCCTTGATCCGCCGCGGGGGAACGGCTGACGCGAAATGCTGGGGGACGCGGGGCCGGTCAATCCGCGCCGTTTTTAAAAGCTGGAACGGCGGATGCCAACCGCTTGAATAGCCGACAGTTCCCGGCATAGCCAGTAACCTCTTGGCCCCGGCGGTGATCTCGCTCGAGAGACAGGTGCGGCTTGCGGCCGGCGGTCTCGTCCTGCTCGGCGTGCTTGCGGGTTTTTTCCTGCATCCGGCCTTTCCGATCCTGTCCGGTTTCGTGGGCGCGGGCATGATCTTTGCCGGAATCACCGACGGGTGCGGCATGGGGGTGATGCTCGCCAAGATGCCGTGGAACCGCGTGAGCGCGGCGGACGGCGCACCGGCAACCGGAGGAACCTGCGCCGCCAGTCTGCCCGGAACCTGCGCCGCCGAGCCCCAGGCCACGAAATAAGCCGGCCGGGAGCGTCCGCCCCCATTGGCCATAACGGCCGCGCCACATTTTGGCGGCCGCATCGCGTCACGCCTGATGATTACACTCGTTGCGCGCGCGCGGCGCGGAAAGACACGGCGGACGAGTGGCTACGGCTGGACGATACTGACAACGAACCGCACAGAAGAAGCTTAGAGGGTTAAAGGAAGAGACGCCCTTTGGCTTTGCGTATGGCAAACGGGGGTTACCTTACGGGGCTGTGGCGGGGAAGCCGACGGCGTCCTGTTTGAGCTCATCGGGCGTGGCCGGGCGCGCGACATTGCCTGCGGGATATTGGAACCAGCCCGGATCGTCGTAGGTCGTGATGCCTTCGCGGACCTTGAGGATCGTGAACATGCCGCCCATGTCGATGTAACCGAACGGTCCGTCGCCGCCCTTCATGGGAATGCTGTTGGACGGGACGGCCATGCCCATGTCGCCCATGCCGCCCATGCCCGATTGGCCCATGGTCATGTAGCCGGGAACAAGTTTCCGGATCTTCTCGTCCAGACCGCCGGCATCGATGCCTAGCAGGTTGGGCAGGCCGTGCCCCATCTGGTTCATGACGTGGTGCGTCATGTGGCAGTGCAGCCCCCAGTCGCCCGGATTGTCCGCCACAAACTCGACCGCGCGCGTGCTGCCCACCGGCACGAGAACAGTGGTCTCCGGCCACTGGCCGGCAGCGGGGATCTGCCCGCCGTCGGTCTCCGTCACGAAGAAGCGGTGCCCGTGCAGATGGACGGGATGGTGGTCCATCGCGCTGAGGTTGCCGAAGCGCATGCGGACGCGGTCGCCGCGCTTGACCACGAGCGGGGCCGTGCCGGGGAACGCGCGGCTGTTGATGGTCAGGATATTGAAGCCGTCCATGGCGCTCGGGTCAGGGCGGCGGGTTCCGGGCTTGATGAACCATTCCGTGAGCATCATCGCGAAGTCGCGGTCCGCGCGCGGCTCTTTGGTTTTTCGAGGATGCACCACGATCATGCCCATGAGCCCCATGCCCATCTGGGTCATCTCGTCGAAGTGGGGGTGGTACATGAAGGTGCCTTCGTGCGGGAAGACGAATTCGTAGCGGAAGGTCTCGCCGGGCGCGATCTCCTTTTGCGTCAGGCCGGAAAGGCCGTCCATGCCCGCAGGCAGGCGGATGCCGTGCCAATGCACGGTGGTCGGCTCGGGCAGGCGGTTGCTGACATAGACGCGGACGTGGTCGCCTTCGACGACCTCGATCACGGGGCCCGGGGTGTTGCCGTTGTAACCCCACGCGTCGACTGTCAGGCCGGGGGCCATCTGGATGGTGACGGGCTCAGCGATGAGGTGGAAGACTTTGACGCCGGCTACCAGTTTGAAGGCCAGCGTGGTGTTGTTGGGGGCCGTGACAGGCGTGTAGTCCACGCCCGCCCGGCCCGGCGGATAGGCCGCACGTTCAGCCTCCGCCCAGGGCAGGGGCGGCAATAGCTTGCCGGCCGCGTTGGTTTCCTGTGCGGATGTGGAACAGGCACCGGCCAGCAGTATAACCGCGAGGCAATGAATGGCGGTCGACGCTTTCATCAATGACCATCCTTTCCGCCGTCGCCCTGACCCGGTGCAGGCAACGCGGGAGCCGTGCCGGCCATCGGTGAGCCGCCCGCCAACGCGTGCTGGAGGGCGAGATGCGCCAGGCGGCATTCCTGAACCGTCTCCGCCAGGTGCGCCGCGGCCTCAATCTGCCGCTCCTTGGCCCGCAGCAGGTCGAAGACGCCCACCAGCATGCCGTTGTACTGCAGGAGCGTTTCTTTCAACGACTTCTCGCTGAGGGGCAGAACCTCCTCGCGCTGTATTTTCAGGGACTGTCCAGCCGCGTCCAGCCGGTCCGCCGCGGCACGCGCCGCCGAGGCGATGGCGACGGCGGTCTCGGCGTACCGGTTCCAGGCAGCCTGTATCTGAAAGTCGACAGTCGCGCGTTGTCCCTGTCCCTGATCGAACAGCGGCAGCGTGAGCGTCAGAGCCGGGCCGACAGCCCAGGAGCCGTCCGAAGCGCGTTCGCTGTCTGCACCAACCCTTAGCTCGGGGAGGTAGGCTTTGGTGTTGATGATGCCGCGCTGTTGCGCGAGTGCCTCTAGCTCGTTGCGCTGGGCGGAGAGTTCCAGGCTGGCGTTCAAGGCGGCAAGGTCAACGTCTGTTTTCGGGGTTCCCGAAACGTCGGCCATCCCGTCCGCCGGTTTGGCGGTCCAGCTCGTGTCCTCGTGCAGGCCCATGACCCGGTTGACGGCCTCACGCTTGGTCCGCAGCTGGACTTGCCACGCCGCCAGATCGAGCCGTGCGGCCTGATAACCCTGATCGAAGGCCGAACGTTCGAGAACGGTCATGTTTCCAGCTTCGGTCATGCGGCGGGCCACGTCAGCGGCGGCCTCGCGGCAGTCCGCCACCTGCTGTTTCTTGTCCGCGGTATCGAGGGCTGTCTGGTACTCCCCGAAGGCGGAACGCGCCTCAAGGGCCGTGCCCATGATCTTGGCGGTCAGGCGGTCTTTCGCCGCGTCAAGCTCGCGTTCAGCGGCGTGCTTGCGGCGCGGCAGCAGCGCGAGCTCCACGATGTCCTGCAGGGCCTTGATGTCGACGGCGTCGGCATGGTTGTCGCCGAACCGCGCGGAGGCTTCCAGGGTGGGGTTGGGAAGGCGGGTGACGCGCAGCAGCGCGGAACGGGCGATCCCCAGATTGGCGTACCGGAGCGCGAGGCCCGGATTATTGATGAGCGCGACCCGCGTGACAGCCGCCTCGTCCAGTTCACCCTGTACCAGCGGAATCACTTCTTCGGCGGTGTGTAGTTCCTTCACACCGCGGATGCGGGAGGCCTGCGCGGTGATGTTCGAGCGTGCGAGGGCGTCATCTGACGCCTGGCGCTGATACTCTGAAAGGGGCTGCGTGACGCATCCGCAAACCCCGAGGAGCAGCACACGTGTGAAGGAGCTCAGCATCGTCACGGGGCCACCTGTCCGGTTCAGCCGGTGCGTATCCCTTACGGCGAGTGTCAGGCGCATGGGGTGATCCTTGTCGCCATTGGCGGAGCCACACAGCCGGCGGGTCGGCGGTTACGCCATCCGACCGGTTATGTGGCTCTCAACTGACGCAGATGCGGAGGCCCGGCCACGTGTGGCCGGAGCCTTTCACTACTTGCATAACGGGCACACCATCAAGCTGTCGCCACAGGCCGTACAGGTGTGATCGAACTTGCCGGTCTTGAAGAAGTTCGCGGCCGCCGAGTCGCAATCGGGACACGACATGGTCTTCACCTTGCGGTAGACTGTCGATTTGTTTATCTGGTAAGGGCGCGAAACCCAGACCGCCTGGCACTTGCCGCACATCACGGCCTGCTCGTCGGCGTCTTTCGCATCGCAGGCCCGACCGCCGGTGGTCGCACAGCCTGTGATCAAGGCGATCGCGCCAGCCATCAAACTTGCCGTCATGACTCTTCTTGCAGTGTTCATTTCTTTGGCCTTTCTCGTTGCTCAGGGCATTCTTGTTATTTGGCGGCCGGGCTCTTAGCCGGGGCAGCCACGGGCGCCTTGTCCAAAGTGACGCCCTCTTTTTCCATCTGAGAGATATACTTCGCCGGATCCTTTTTTATCGGGCTGATACATCCTTTGCAGCAAACAAAGATCCGCTTGCCCAGCACATCGACGAACAAATTCGTGTTTATCCCTTCGCCTGTGATCGGGCAAACCGTTTGACGCTTATCGCTCTGTTCCGTTGTTTTGGCGTCTGGCGCGGCGTCTTTGGCTACAGAGACGCCGGTTGCCATCAACGCGAGTGCGGCACTGGCCGCCAAGACCATACGCTTCATGACCGCCTCCTTTCTGGGGTCGATTCCACGCGCAAGGCAATGACATGTCTTTTACGCGTATGAAAAGTCTATTCCCTTGCCGGAGTAAAGTATGTGGGGTGTTTACCCCATCGTGTTTGAGCGGCCGCGAGCGTTGGTGCAGGTGGGTCGCTGGATAGACAAACAGCCCCATGCGGAGAGCGGTGCCCCGTGCTCCCGCCAGGGGAGCGACCGCCAGGCTGAGAAATGCGCGCGCGGATTCGCGCGGTAATGATGCGGATGCATCTTGATATGTCGGCCGGATTGTGGAAAAGTTCATTCGCCGTCGGTCACAGGGCCGGCGGAACTTCGAGGGGTAAAACCGTTCGGCGGCAAACATGAATAGAAAAGGCCTGCATGCTGCGATTCTTTCCGCGATCTTGTTCGGCATGTCCCCGGTGGCCTGCAAAGCGATCGTGGGGGCGATGTCGTCATCGCTCCTGGCCGGGCTTCTCTACCTGGGTTCGGGCGTGGGCCTGACGTGGGTGGTCCTGCGGCAGCCGACCCCGTTTTATGCTGTTCTTGCGGCCCTCTCAGGCCGGCAGTGGGCCAACCTTGCCGGCGCGATCCTCTCCGGCGGCGTGGCCGCCCCGCTTTTTCTGGCGTACGGCATCCGCTCCGGTTCGGCGACGGAGGTGTCGCTGCTGCTCAATTTCGAGACGGTCGCAACCACGCTGCTGGCGTGGCTGATTTTCCGTGAGCACATCGGTCCCCGGGTGTGGGTCGGCAAGGCGCTCATCATCGGCGCGTCGGCCTTCGTCGTTCTTGCCGGGAGCGGGAAAGTGCGGCTGTCTGTAGCCGGTCTTTCTGTGCTTGCCGCCTGCGTCCTTTGGGGCGTGGACAACAACCTGACGCGCGAGCTGGAGTCCATGCCCGCCTCGCTCCTGGCCTGCATGAAGGGGTGGATCGCCGGCACCTTCAACGTGCTGCTCTCGATTGTCTTGTTCCGGAGCCAGGTCAGCGCGCTGCAGGTCTCGGGGGTTTTGGCTATCGGGGCGCTGAGCTATGGGGTGAGCCTGGTCCTTTTCATTTATGCCCTGCGCGCGATTGGGGCGGCGCGGACGAGCACCTGGTTCGCGGCGGGCCCATTCGTCGGGACGCTGTTATCCGTCGTCTTGCTCGGGGAGCATCCGGCCGGAGCTTACTGGGCGGCGGCGTTGGCCATGCTTTCGGGCATGCTGCTCCTTTACGGCGAAGTTCACCGCCACCTGCACCGGCACGAGAGGCTTGCCCACGGGCATCTTCACGAGCATGACGAGCATCATCTGCACGGACATGACGGGTGCGGGACAGAAGGGCGGCATGACCATTTTCATGTGCATGAGGCGATGGAGCATGCACACATGCACTGGCCTGACGTGCATCACCGGCATGCCCACGGGGAGCATGCCGGCGCTTGACAGGCGAACCCTCGGGCGCGGCGTTCACTCCGGTTTGTAGACGCGGATTTCGGCGTCCTTGCCTGCGCGCTGGGGCACGGCCAGGTACAGCGCGTCGCGGTCGGCGGAAAAGTATGATGTGCGCGCCCCGTCACGCGTGGGGATGCTTTCGCGGTGCGCGTAGGTGTCGGCGTCCCGCTGGTCGATGACATCGAGGAAGCCCTCGCCGCACGAGAGGTAGAGGCGTTTGCGCGTGGCGTCATAGAACAGGTCATCGGTATCGCCGGAAATCTTCAGGTCGGTCACGGGATGGCCTGTCTCGGTGTCGAGCACCACCAGCCGTGCGGGCTTGCGGCAGCCGATGAACAGGCGGCGGTTGGACTCGTCGAGCGCCATCGGGAAGTTGGCGGTGAACCGCGTCAGCGGCCAGGTCGCCACGACGCGTTGCTTTTCGCGGTCGATCACGGCGACGTGATGGGCGTCGGGCACATTCACAAAGATCCGGTTGCCGAGCTGCTCAAGCTGGAACGCTTCGGGGTGCCCCGCCAGCCTGATGTCGCCGGCATGGATGACCCTTGCGGGGTCGATGATGCCCAGGGCGCCTTCGCCGTAGCCGACGTAAACCCGGTTCGCTTTGGGGTCGAAACGCATGTTGTCGGCGTCAGCGAGCGAACCGAGGCTCTTGACGAGGCTGTAGGTCACGCCGTCAAACAGCGTGAACGTGCCGTCACCGCCTCCGGCCGCGGCGATCCGGTTCACGGCGGGCAGGTAGAGCACGCCCTGCGGCGTGTGAAGGCCGGGGATGCTCGTGAGGTGATTGCCCGCCGCGGTGTCGAGCACTTCGACGGTGTCGTTGCCGAGTGCGGCGACAATCAGGCGGTTGTTCTTCATGTCCGGGCAGAAGTGGTCGATCCGTCCTTTGACCCCCGGCAGAGGGATGGTTTGAACCCATTTGAGTGTGGCGGGCTCTGGGGACGCCAGGCCCGTGACTGCGCAACAAGCAAGCAACAGGGTCATCGGTTTCATGCTCGGCTCCTTACTTGTTGACGTAGGTGAAGTCGTCTAACAGCGTCACTCTGTCAGCCTGGGTCAACTTCGCCGCGTTGCCGCCCGTTTGCGCGGCCGTCCAGCCGGGAGGGGGAGGCGGTCTTGGTGCCGTTGACGTGCACATCTTCGGCAACGCGCATGCGTGGTCAGTTGTGTGCGGCCGGGCCGAAGGTGAATTGATAAGCGAAAGAAACTTGAAAGTCCGTGGGACCGTCAATCGAACGTCCCGCGGAGACAAGCAGATGGTGTTGTTCGGTGAGATCGATGAGGGTGCCGACATTGAACGCGGTATCACTGCGTCCGTCGGTTTCCGTCGGGGTGCGGTGATAGACCTCCGTCCCGATCACGACATTATCAGTGACATGCCTCTGCAACACGACGCCGCCCAAGCCCCAGTCCTCGTTGCCCGTGCCGGGATTGATGCCGTAACCGCCGCCGCCGTAAACCGTCCACTCGCCCAAGCTTTTTTGCAGCCACACCGGAAGGAAGGCCCGCACTTGGCCGCTGCCGAGTCCGTCCGCCTCGCTGCCGGAGGGAAGGGAAAGCAGGGGAAATACTGCCACCTGCGGCACGCGGTCTGATTCTTGGACGAAACGGTACTTCACGCCCAGTTCCGTGTCGCCGTACCCATAATGTGTGCGGCTGCCCGACGGCGCGTCGTAAGCCAACGGCACGATCAGATGAAGCTGCACGTCGGGCACAACGCCATAGTTCACCTCGAAATGCGGCGCGGTTCCCGACCAGCCGTCATGGGCCGCAACATGTTGGGACGCGAGGTAGAATTCACCGTGCCGGTAGTCGACGGGCTCCGGATCATCCGTCACAAAGGGCGGCCCTGCGAAAACCTTCGTCGCCCCGCCGAGCAGCCATACGGCCCATAAACTGGACACTTTTATGCGCATGGTTGTATCTTTCGCGCTCGATGCCGTTCGCATTCGGTTCCAGAGTACGTCAAATGACCCGGCAAATCAATGGGCAATCGACACCGGGGCGCGCACCACTCTCGTTAGACTCCTTGCGCGACAATCGGGAGCGCGCAGGGAAGAGTTGCGGGTCGCGCGATCTTTTCAACACGGGCACCTCTGGGGTTGCGCCGGCCATTGCCACGTCGGGCCTCACGCGCGGCGGGCCAGCCAGCGGGTCGAGTGGGCAGGGGCCCTTGCGGCGGCCTTTTTGGGCGGCAACCTATCGGTTTCACAATTTCACGGCCTGTTGCATATGGCATATTTAATGCTTTTTAAGATTTAAAGAACGTTTGTGTTTGAGCCATACCGGCGCGAACTTCGTTCCGTTGACGAAAGGGGCAGTGAATACAGGCAGCCAACACGCATCTGAAGGAGACCGCCATCCCGCTGAAGCCGGGGAGCAGGAACTCGTCCGTCAAAGGCTTGCGAGTAAAGAGACCTACATCACGGTCCAAGCCATTTCCGCGCACTCGGGAAAACCGGTTGACGATATAATGGACAACTTGCGCAAGCTCATGCGGGCATCAGCGCCGGCCGGCGCCGCAGCGAGGCGCACGTTCACTTCCTCGAATATTCCGGACACGGGTCGGACGCTAAGCGCTAGCGTTGATCGCAAGCAGGATACGTGCGGCAAGGGTATCTCACATCGCCGGGATTAATTCTTTGTAACAGCGCCGTAGTTTGAAGAGATCCGCGGCCTTGCGCCGGGCATCGCTTCACGCGCAGCGTCAGTGTCGGCGGACGGCGGTCCGATTGCGATTGTCCCCGAACCCGGATGAGGGCTCTTCGCGTCCTTTCGATTCCGTCCCCGACCGGCATCATGGCCTCCATGACGACAAGGTCGCTTTCAATGATTGACCGCTGACCGGCGCAGCCAAACGGTCAGGAGCCACGCCGGTCGGTGCTCAGTACGGCTCGAGCGCAGGGGTGCTCTTCCGCTGACCGCGTTCTGGCGGAAGGGTAGAAAAGAGGCTGGAAGTTATAACGCGCAATGAGTGCCAGCAACGGTTTCGAGAACGGTTCTGTGTGCCGCGTGGTTTTGTATTCTTGACCGATACAGGTGATGGAAAGATCGTGCCAGTCCGCACATGGCGCGTGTCTGGCGGCGAGCATAAGCACGATGCGGCATCATGCGCATGCGTTAGAGAAACTCGCGATCCTTCTCAATTGTGCGAACAGCTCTCTCGTCGCGCAGGTTCCCCGCCTCCGTTGCGCGTGAGGCGGGGGACTCGTCCTCCCTGATCTCCCTCTCTCTGCCTTCCGCTTAACGGCCGTCAGCTCCGCCACGCGGTCTGCATGAGGGAGGTGTGGGTCGTGAGCTAGGTGGCAAGGGTGTTGAGGCATGCCCTCAAAAGACGTTCTTCAGGGGTGCCGCGAACGCATGCCGAGTCATGCGGATGTTCGACCGCCGCAGTCGGAAGCTCACGCGTCACCGCCTCCGCCAGGGCCAATTTGAGGACTCTGGGGAGTGCGGCGGCCACTTCAGGTGAGAGGTCCAGTCCCGGCTCCAGCGTGGCGGGCTGAACGCCCAACACGACCACGCGCTGCGGTGCGCAGCCAAGTTGATCGGCCATATGCAGGCTGTCCGCCAGGCCGAACTCGTGCAGCGACAGCGAGCCCTCCTGCTCGATCAGGTCGCGGGCCTCACAGCGGTAGATCGTACCTGGCGGACCGTCGCCCGAAGCGGCGTCGATAACAATGACCATGGTTCGCCCTTCGAGGTGGTCCACAAGGTCTGCACCCGACGTGCCGCCGTCGAGGACCTCGACTCCGGGCGGCAGTTCCCGCTGAGCCAGGCAGCGCACCGCGTGAATGCCGACACCTTCATCGCTCAACAGGAGGTTGCCAATTCCTAAGATCAGTACGTTGGCATGTTGTGAGTCTGTCATATACATCCTTTGGGACGATATTAGCATCTTGCATCGGGCAGGGTGGACCAAAATTATAAAAGCGCCGGCGGTCCGTTCGTTGACGGGCCGCCGGCAGACACCACACAACCACTTACCACTCCTTAATCGTCACGAGTATCATCACGAGTTACGGGCATCTCATCCGTCATGCCGTTGCAGGTTGCTCGTAAGCGACTGGGAAGTTGTCTGGAGGAGCGCTTCACGCTCAAGCTCCAACTGCCGTCTGACCTGATTTTGCACGTTCCGACTTTAGTGCCTGCCACATCGGTCACGACGACTGACTTACCGTAGGGTCCTTTCCCTCTGACAATCAATACCTGTGTCCGGCTGCTCCAGGCAGCGAAGGTCATGTCGAAGGCCGCTGCGACCACTTTATAGGTGGCCGTCACGGTTGTTGCGCTGCGCTGCATGGTCAGCGTTGTCGAGGCATTTGTCACGTTGGCGACATACCCTGAGGACCCGGTCCACCGATCAAAAACGGATCCTGCCGGCGCTGCGTCCGCCTGAATGGCCACGACGGTTCCGAAGGCGTAGGAACCGTCGCCGCTGCCGTACCGCACGTTCAAGGCATAGCGAGTGGCGGCGGCGTTCACCGTGAGCGCGACTGTCGCCGTGTTGCCGTCCACGGTCCCGTCGTTGGCCTTGTAGGCGAAGCTGTCGGCGCCGCTGTATCCGGCGGCCGGCGTGTACGTGAACGCGCCGTTGGCGTTGAGCGTCAGCGTCCCGTGCGCCGGACCGCTCGCCCGCACCGCCGTCAGCGCGTTGCCGTCGGCGTCGGTGTCGTTGCCCAGCACGCCGGGCGCCGCCACGCTCAGGGTCGCGCCAGCGTTCACCGCGTAGCTTTCACTCGCGGCCACCGGCGCGCGGTTGACCGCGTTCACCGTGAGCGCGACTGTCGCAGCGTTGCCGTCCACGGTCCCGTCGCTGGCCTTGTAGGCGAAGCTGTCGGCGCCGCTGTATCCGGTGGCTGGAGCATACGTGAACGCTCCGTTAGCGTCGAGCGTCAGCGTCCCATGCGCCGGACCGCTCACCCGCACCGCCGTCAGCGCGTTTCCGTCGGCGTCGGTATCGTTGGACAGCACGCCCGGTGCGGCCACTGTCAGTGTGGCGGCTGCATTCACGGTGTAACTTTCGCCCGCGGACACCGGTGCGTGGTTGGGAGGCGGGTTCACGTCGGCCGCGGCCGCAACGCGGAAGCCCACAAATTCATTTTCATCGGTCGGAATTTGGCTGTCGCGGTAGCCGGCTTGGAGCAGGAGCGGGTAATCGTCATAGGAACCGCCCCGCAAGCCGCGGTCGCCATCGATCAACGCCTCATTCCATTCCCACAGGTTGCCTGCCTGGTCGTGCGTCCCGAAGTAACCCTGGCTCGCAGGGTAGGCGCCTGCCGCCATCACATCAGTCGCAACCTGGTCGTAATTGGCCGCATTGTCGCTGACGGTGGGCAAAGAAGCTAGCGGTGGAGTGTCGCTACGGGTTGGATACGCCCAGTACCACGCGTTACTCCCGCCCTGATAGTACGCGGCCTTATACCACTCGTCTTCACTCGGCAGAAACACCCGCGCCTCCGGGTTGCGGATGCTCACGCTCGTTTCTCCGCTGAACGTGTAGGCGCCCGTCTCCGTGGAGGCGGCACCCGCCGCGCCGGCGGGCTGCCCGTTGTTTAGCCAGTTGGCGTAACGCAGGGCGTCGTACCAACTGACCCAGGCGACCGACCGTGCCCCGTCCGTCGCCGCGTAAACGTAGCTTCCCGGAGCACCCGCTCGCGTAATCCCCATGTTGGGGCTGTACAGGCCATGCGTGTCGGTGGCGGCAACGGCATTCAGAAACGCCGCGTATTGAGTCCGCGTGACTTCGTTCATCCCGATCCGGTAGGCGTTCTTCACGGCCCCGAACCCCGTCACATCGCTGGCATTGCCTGCATCACTCACAGGCACAAACAGGGGCGTTTCGGCGCATGCGAACCCTGCCGCAGCCAGCAGCGCAACCATCCCCACGGACAGGCGCGCGTTTACGCTGCACCGGTTCCGCGCCACAAATCGTGTGTCATTATTCATTATCATAATCCTCTCGCGTGATCGCATTGCTCTTTTTAGACCCCGGCGGCAACGTCTACGCGGCAGATCTCCGCTTTTTTCCCGGGCCGGACCAGATGCACGGAACAGGACAGGCACGGATCGAACGAGTGCACCACGCGCAATAGCTCGATCGGGTTTTTCAGGTCTTTGACCGGTGTGCTGATCAACGCCTGCTCCATGGCGCCGTGCTGTCCGCTGTCGTCCATCGGCGAGGCGTTCCACCCCGTTGGCGAGACGACCTGGTACTGGGTCAACTTGGAGCTGCCGATCTGGAGCCAATGGCCGAGCGCGCCGCGCGGCGCTTCGGTCAGACCGATGCCCGTTCCCGTCGCGGGCGTGGCTTTGTACGTGTAGGTCGATGCGCCCGGCACAAGTTGGTTGAGCCAGCCGTCCATCGCGTTGGCCACTTTCTCGGTTTCAAGGGCCCGTGCCACGATGCGGTCCATGGCGGAGATGCCGTAGCGGTAGTCGCCGTTGACCCACATGCGTGCCAGCGGTCCGACCTCGTGCACGACGCCTCCATAGCGCGGCGCCTTGATCCAGGAGTAGGCCCCAGCCTTGTCCGCCAGGGGTTCGGTTACGCCGTTCGCCGGCGCGCGTCCGCCGCTGTTGGCCGTATACCACGAATGCGACACGTATTCGCGGATCTGCGCGGTATCCACCGTGCCGAAGGTCCCGTTGGCGTAGCGCCCGCGCGCAAACAGTTTGGATGTGCCTGCGCTGTTCAGATCGAACACTCCGTACGCGAGTAAATTGCCGCAGCCCCTTCCGATCGCCGTGTAGTCCTGAAAAAGGCTCAACAGCGCTTCGCCGTCAGCTAACATCACGTTGGTGACGAAGCCACGCAGTTCCGTCAGCAGCGAACGGAATGCGGTGACGTCCGCGGCCGAAACGGGCTTGGTCGCTCCGCCCGGCACGAAACTCACCGCGGACGGCATGTGTCCCGCGAAAATCGCGCCCATCTGGTGCGCTTTGCGTCGCATGGCCAAAGCCTTGACGTAGTTTCCAACCAGCGCGGTGGCCGAGCTGCCTGTGACCATATCGGGCGATGACATGTGCGGACGCCACGGGGACATATCCAAGATGCCGTCGGTATTGATGTAATCCGGCGCCGCCAAGTGGTAGAAGTGTAAAATGTGCGATTGGATATAGTTTGCCCCGAGGACGAGGTTGCGGACGATACGTCCGTTTTCTGCCGGCGTCAGTACAAAGGCGCCTTCCAGCGCCAGGCTGGAGGCCATGCCGTGCGAGATCGGACACACACCGCAGATGCGCTGTGTCAGGTGCACGGCGTCGTGGGGATCGCGCCCCGTGAGGATTCGTTCAAACCCGCGGAACATGGCGCCCGCGCACTTCGCATCGGTCACTTGCTGCGTGCCGCCAATCGTGTCTACGGTCACCTCGACGTCTAAGTGGCCTTCCACCCGCGTCATGGGAGCTATTGTCAATGTGGTTGCCATATAAATGTCCTTCTCGAATGTTCGACTTGTTTTCGGCGACGCGGCTCTCAATCGTCAGTGGCGCCGGGTCCGTTGAGTGAATAGAAGGGCGACATCCCGTCGGGGAATGTGGGTTCGGTGCAGCCGGTACAGGGGGCGCCAGCCTCCACGCACCAGTTCACCCCCGGGGTGCCCGCAGCACCGCCGTTCCACTTCCGCACCGAGCAATCGCAGTGGGCCCGGAGTCCGTTGCAGCCCAAGGCGAACAGGCAACCTCCGACCCCCAGCGATCGGGCTTGCGGCACGTGGCTGTCCGTGCGCGTGTGGCAGTCCAGGCAGGACTGCCCGCGGGAGTGGGTTTGCTGACCGTATTTCGTGTTGTACTCGGCCAGATAAGGGCACTGCTCATGGAGGGTCTTGCCATAGAACGCGGTCGGACGGCCGACGGCGTCCAGCGCTGGCAGCTTGCCGTTGGCCAGAATGTAAGCCACGGTGCCTACCAGCCAATCGGGGTGCATCGGACAGCCGGGAATGTTGACCACGGTGTAGCCGCTGCCGAGCACCTGGGACAACCCGGTGGCGCCGGTCAGGTTCGGTTGCGCGGCGCTCAGTCCGCCGTAGGAGGCGCAGGTTCCCGCGGCGATGACCACGGACGCCCGTTCGGCATACCGCCGCACACCCTTCAGGGCGGTTAGCCCGGGCCATAACGTGCAGTAATCGCCGTTGGCGGCGGTCGGGATGGCGCCCTCCACCACCAGCGCGTAGCCGCCCTTGCGGTAGGTCTTCTCGATCTGCGACACGGCCAGGTTGCCGGTGGCCGCGGTCAGATTGGGATGGAAGTTGATGTCCAGAGTGTTGACCGCCAGATCGTCGATCGTCGTGTAGTAGATCGAGTTCAGCAGCGACACCGAACAGCCGGTGCATGCCTGAGCCTGCAGCCACAAGAGTGGCAGGCCGCCCGCTGCCGTTTCTTTCGCCTCGGCCTTGGAAACGAACGGCCCAACGCCTGCAGCCTCGAGACCGAAGGCGGCGCCGATGGCGGATGTTGCGCGCATGAAATCCCTGCGCGATAAACCCATTGCTTTCATGACTTCACTGTTATTCATAATCGCTTTTCCTCATGTTTTCCCGCGCGTTTCTGAGCCCGGCACCGCGGGCTACCGTTGGAGTCTTCGCTGCGTCCGTCGGCTCCGTTCCACCGCCGCCCGGCAACGGGACGGGTGACTTTTGGCTTCTCCGCCGGAGCCACTCCCCGGCGTTCTCCAGGTCGTCCCCGACAGGTCGTGCCGGATGCATGAAGAAGGCCCTGCGTGTCATGTTCATTATATTTTGTCTCCTCTCAGTGACCGGTCTTTGCTGCAGAAACTTCCGCGCGGCCGAAAGTAGTTTGCCGCTGTGCCATTATATATGACCCGTGAAGCGGAAACGTAGATGAGTGTTCTACGAAGATGGGTAAGTCTCTACGATTTTGGGTTCGGTATTTGCCTTCACGCGGAATGTACAAGCAGCCGAGTGCGTGATATCATGACTCTATGGCATTGATCGAACTGGAAAACCTGCTGCGGGGGGCCTGTAACACGCCTGCCCTCTGTAAGCTGAATGCATTGGTGCGGGAGCTCACCGGCGTGGGGTTGCTCGTGGTGTGGTCCCGCGGCGGTTCGTTCGGACAGGTGCCGGTATGCGACAGCGAGCGCGAACTGCCGCAGTTCTGCCGCCTGTTGCATGAAGTGCCGCAGGGACTCCAGCGGTGCGTCACCTGTCATTCGCTGCTCGCGCTGGCCGCCCGCGGACGCGGCCAGATCACGGAGGGCCGTTGCCATGGCGGCGCCTGCGTGGTCGCCTCTCCCGTGGCAGGGCCTGATCTGCCGCCAGATGCGGAGATGGTGGTGATCAGTTCGTGTGCCTTTTCGCTGCCGGACCGTAAGCAGGGATGGCGGATCACGCGCAAGATCGCGCGTGATTTGGGCATCGACCCGGTGAAGCTGCGTCAAGCCTATGATGATTTGCCTGAGTTGCCCGCGGCGAAGCTGAAGATCGTGGGCGAGATCGTGGACACGGCGGCCGCGACGTTAGCCGAATCGCTGCATGGCCGTCTTGCGGGTCGCGCAGCGCATACGGATACGGGACCCGCGCAAGGGATTGAGGCTAAGCTCAACCACGCGTTGAAGGAGGTTCACGAGCCCGAGTTCCGTCATGTTGCCGGATCAACTCAGGCGACCTTGGTGGACGTGGTGCAATCTGTTGTGGGGGCCAATCCGCACTTGCCCGTGACGGTGGCGGATATCGCGCGGGCCGCCCACATCACTCCGAATCACTTTTCGCTGATCTTTCGCCGCCAGACCGGGACCACCTTCTCGGATTTCCTCGCTGAGAAACGTTTCGAGCGTGCCTCGGAAAGGCTGCGGGACTTGACGCTTTCAATCGCCCAGGTTGCCCATCAGTCGGGGTTCACCGGACCGAATTATTTCGCCAAGGTGTTCCACAAGCGCACAGGCATGACTCCCTGCCAGTGGCGTCAGCACAACCGGGAATCTGGCAAATGCGTGCAAAGGTAGCTTCCGATGGCGCTTTCTTGGTTCAACTGCAGCGATGACCCCAGGAAACGGCAACCATAAAAAGTAATCGGTGTGTCGGCATAATGAAAGCTGGTAAAGTCATAAGGGTTTTTGACCTGGCGGGGGTGGTCCAAGGCGTGGGGCTGCGTCCGACGATCTACCTGCTGGCCGAGGAGGCCGGCCTCTGCGGTTGGGTGCAGAACCGCACCGGCGTGGTGCGCCTGCGGCTGGAGGGCGACGCGCGGGTCATCGAAGCTTTTATGCGGCGGCTGCCGCATGCGCTTCCGCCGCATGCCCGGTTGGACACGGTCAGCGAGATCGAGTCCGGCGTCTTGCCCGAAGGCGCGGGCGCGGCGGATTTCACGATCTTGGCGAGCGAGCTGTCGGGACGCCCGACCGTGGTGATCCCCGCCGACCTGGCGCTTTGTGAGGCGTGCCGGGCCGAGGTCCAGGACCCGCAGAACCGGCGTTACGGTTACCCCTTCACCACCTGCACGCGGTGCGGGCCGCGCTACACCGTGGTGGAGTCCATGCCGTACGACCGCGGCCGCACCACGCTCTCGGCCTTTCCTCTCTGCCCCGTCTGCCGCGCGGAGTACGAGAACCCCCGCGACCGCCGTTTCCACGCCGAGAGCATGGCCTGTCCAAGCTGCGGCCCTCACCTGACACTGGAGGATCTACAGGGCGTTGCCATGGCGGGTGACCCGCTGCGCGGCGCGCGCGGCGAGCTGGCTCGCGGGGGGATCGTCGGCGTGCGCGGCATCGGGGGCTTCCTGCTGGCCGCGGACGCCTTTGACCGCGCGGCTCTGCAGACGTTGCGCGCGCGCAAGCGCCGTCCCCACAAGCCTTTCGCGGTGATGGCCGCGGACATGGCGACCGTGCGCCGTTTCTGTGCCGTGCCGCCCGATGCCGAGGCGCTGCTCGCTTCGGCGGAAGCTCCGATCGTGATTCTCGACGTGTTGCCCGAGGCCGCGCGCGGAGGACGCCTGCCGCTCGACCTGCTCACGCCGGACGCGCCGACCTTGGGCGTGATGCTGCCGACTTCGCCCCTGCATCTCCTGTTGCTCGCGCCGCTGGCGGGTGATCCGGTGCCGGCGTTTGAACTGCTGGTGATGACCAGCGGCAACCGCGGCGGGGAGCCGATCTGCCTGACGAACGCGGAGGCCCGGGAGCGCCTGGGAGGCATCGCGGATCTGCTGCTGTGCCACGACCGCGAGATCAATCTGCGCGCCGACGACTCGATCGCGGTGATCCAGCGCGGCGCGCCGCAGCTCTGGCGGCGGGCGCGCGGCTACGCGCCCAACGCCATCCTTCTGGCGCGGCCGCTGCAGCGCTGCGTGCTGGCGATGGGAGCGGAACTCAAGAACGCCGTGGCGCTCGGGTTCGAGGACCGCGTGGTGCTCTCGCCGCACGTGGGTGACCTGGAGAGCCCGGAGGCGCTGGACGGCCTCGAGCGCGTGGCTCGCTCCCTGCCGCTTTTTCTGGAGCGCAGAGCTGAAGCGGTGGCGGTGGACCTGCATCCCGACATGCACGCGACCCTGTTGGGTCGCCGCCTGGCCGCCGAGCGCGGGCTCCCGGTGGTCGAGGTGCAGCATCATCACGCCCACGCGGCGGCGGCGTTGGCGGAGCATGGTGAACAGGCCGGTCTGGCGCTGGTGATGGACGGCACAGGCTGGGGAACGGACGGCACCGTCTGGGGCGCGGAACTGCTCGCTGTCGACCCCTCCGGTTACCGGAGGCTCGCGACCTTCGCGCCGGCGCAGCTGCCGGGCGGCGACGCGGCGGTGCGGCGCCCGGCACGCCAGGTGATCGCACGCTGGGTGGACGCGGGGGTCGAGCTGACCGAAGAGCGGCTGCGCCGTTTGGGTGTGTCGGCCGAGGAGGCCGCGGCGTGGCGGCAGCAGTGCGTGCAAAAATTGAACGCCCCGCTGACACATGCGGCCGGGAGAGTGTTCGACGCCTTCTCGGCTTTGCTGGGTATCGCGCCGGAGACCGTCACGTATGAGGGCCAGTCCGCGATCCGCCTGGAGGCCGCCGCGCGGCGCGCGACGAGGCGCGACGTGCCGCACCTCCCGTTCTCGGCCGTGGAGAAAGAGGGCGGTCTGGTCATCAGCTGGCGCGAGGCCTTTTCACTGCTGGCCGATGCCCGGCTGACCGCCGGCCGCGAGGAGGAATGGGCCTTTGCGGCGCATGGCGCCATTGCCGATGCAGCGGTTTTCATGGTAAACTACGGCCTGTCGCGCGGCGCCGCAGGCCCGGTGGCACTCAGCGGGGGCGTTTTCATGAACCGCATACTCACCGATCTCGTGGTGCCGCGGTTGGAGGCGCAAGGCGTGCGCGTGCTATTGCACCGGCGGGTCCCGCCGAACGACGGTTGTATCGCCTTGGGGCAGGCGGTGGTGGCTGGCAACATGCGGCTTTAAGGAGTTCGAAATGTGTTTAGCGGTGCCGATGAAAATTGTTGAGATCCGCGCCGACGGCAAAGGCGTGGCCGACTTGGGTGGCAGCCGCCAGGTGGTCGACCTTTCGCTGGTGACCGATGCGCGTCCCGGCGTCTATGTGATCGTCCATGCGGGTTTCGCCATCGAGACGCTGGATCAAGCGGAGGCCGACGCCACGCTGGCGCTCTTCGAGGAGATCGCCCAAGGCGCGTCGGAAGGCGCGGTGGCGGAATGAACTATATCGACGGGTTCCGGAATCCCGAGGTTGCGGCGCAATTCGTGCGGATGATCGCGGAGCAGGGCCGGGCCTTGGCTGGCCAAGGCCGGCGCGTGCGCATCATGGAGGTGTGCGGCAGCCACACCATGGCGATCGGCCGTTACGGGATCCGGCAGCTGCTGCCCGAAAACGTGGAGCTGATCAGCGGGCCGGGCTGTCCGGTCTGCGTGACCGATCCGGGTTACATCGACACCGCGATCGCTCTGGCCGGCAAGGGCGCGATCCTGGCGACGTTTGGGGACATGATCCGCGTGCCGGGCTCGGACTCCGATCTGACCGCCTGCCGCTCGGGGGGCGGCGACGTCCGGGTTTGTTACTCGCCCAGCGCGGCGGTCGAACTCGCGCGGGCGCATCCCGAGCGCGAGGTCGTCTTCCTGGCGATCGGTTTCGAGACCACGATCGCGCCGGTGGTGAGTATCGTTGAGGAAGCCCTGCGCGCGGGAGTGCGCAACGTGTCGCTCCTCACGGCCTTCAAGCTTGTCCCGCCCGCGTTGCACGCGCTGCTGGCCGACAAGGAAATCAAGATCGACGCTTTTCTCTGTCCGGCGCATGTGAGCGCCATCATCGGCTCGCGGGCGTATGAACCTTTCGCCGCCGCCTACCGCGTGCCCTGCGTGATCGCGGGCTTTGAGCCGCTCGACATTCTGTACGGCGTGCACGGTATCCTCGGCCAGGCGCTCAAGAACGAGGCGAGGGTTGAGAACCAGTACGCCCGCGTCGTCCGGCCCGAAGGCAATCCCAAGGCGCAGGCGCGCATCGCGCGGTACCTGGAGCCGGTGGACGCGTCTTGGCGCGGCATCGGCGTAATCCCGTCCAGCGGTCTCGGTCTGCGGACGGAGTTTGCCGCCTATGATGCGGAAAGAAAATTCGGGCTGCCGGTGCGGCCCGGCCGTCAGCACGCAGGCTGCCGGTGCGGGGATGTCATCAAGGGAAAGCTCCGCCCCACGGCGTGCGCCCTGTTTGCCAAGGTGTGCAACCCGGATCAGCCGGTCGGCCCCTGCATGGTGAGCGCCGAGGGTACCTGCGCGGCGTATTTCAAGTACACGCTGCCTGAAGAAAAGCGAGGAGGCGGAAAGTGAACGCCGATACGGTCATCCAACTGGCGCACGGCGGCGGCGGCCGGCTCACGCGCGAGCTTATCGAAAGCGAGATCGTGCCGCGGTTCGGCAACGGGCCGCTGCGCGGTCTGCCTGACGGCGCGACGCTTCCGTCGCCCGGCGAGCGGCTGGTTTTCACCACCGACAGCTTCGTGGTCCAGCCGCTGGAGTTTCCGGGCGGCAACATCGGCGACCTCGCGGTGCACGGCACCGTGAACGACCTCGCGGTCTGCGGCGGCGAACCGAAGTGGCTTTCGCTCGCACTCATCATCGAGGAGGGGCTGCCGTTCAGCGTTCTGGGCCGCATCCTGGATGCTGTCCGCGCGGCGGCCGACGCGTGCGGCGTCACCGTGGCGACAGGGGACACCAAGGTCGTGGCGCGCGGCCAGGGCGACGGCCTGTACGTCAACACCGCGGGGATCGGCTTGGCCCTGCCCGAGTTCGATCTGGGAATGGAGCGGATCCGGGAAGGCGACTGCGTGCTGGTCAGCGGCACGCTGGCCGACCACGGCATGGCGGTGATGTCGGCGCGGCAAAACATGGATTTCACCGACGGGCCGAGGAGCGACACGGGCACGGTGCACCGGCTGGTATTGGCGGTGCGCGGGTTTGGCGCGGCCGTCCGTTTCATGCGCGACCCGACCCGCGGCGGCGCGGCGGCGGTACTGAACGAGATGGTCGAGGGGCGCGAGCTCGGCATCCTGCTCAAGGAGCGCGAGTTGCCGCTGGCGCCGGCCACGCGGGCCGTGGCGGAGATGCTGGGGATTGATCCTTTGCACGCGGCCTCCGAGGGGCGGCTGATTCTGATTTGCGACCGCGAGGTCGCGCCGGAAATTCTGGCGCGTTGGCGGGCGATGTCCGAAGGCGCGGGCGCCGTGTGCCTGGGCACCGTGACCCGCGACAGGGGGCGCGTGGTGATGGAGACGGTGACGGGCGGTCGTCGCTTGGTGGACGTGCCGCGCGGCGAGTTGCTCCCTCGAATCTGCTGAACACGGAACAGCCGGTTAATCATGCATGAACTATCCATAGCGCAGGCGCTGGTCGAACAGGTCGAGGGGGCCGCAGCAAAAGAGCACGCGATACGCGTGGTGCGGGTCGTGATTGCGGTCGGAACGCTTTCCGGTGTGGATCCCGAGGCGTTGCGGTCCTTGTTCCCGCTGGTGGCGGAAGAGACGGTTGCGGCCGGCGCCGAACTGTTCATCGAGCAGGTGGCGACACGGGTGCGGTGCCTTGCCTGCGGGCTTGAGGCGCAGACCGACGCCGCCTTTGTCGGGTGCACCGCGTGCGGTTCGAGGGACGTCGAGCTGTCGGCGGGACGCGAGCTCAACATCAAATCCATTGAACTTGAAGTCGACGAAAGGTAGGCCATTATGTGTAAAGATTGCGGTTGCGGCGGAGATGCCCATGTCCACTCTCATGACGGGCAGGTGCATTCCCATGAACATTTTGAGGGAAATGCCCATTCTCATTCCCATGAGCACCCCGATGAGCTTCCTGTGTCCGCTACGGCAGAAACACGGACGGTGGAGATACGGCAGAAGATCCTCTCGCGCAATGACGAGCAGGCCGAACGGAACCGCGCCTGGCTGAAAGCGCATGGCGTCGTGGCCGTCAATCTGATCTCTTCGCCCGGGACGGGCAAGACCTATCTGCTGGAACGCACGCTCGAAGGGTTGCGGGACAAGGTGCCGTGCGCCGTGATCACGGGAGATCAGCGGACCGACAACGATGCGCGCCGGCTGCAGGGCAGGGGCGCGCCGGTGCGGCAGATCGAAACCGTCAACTCCTGCCACCTTGACGCGGAGCAGGTCGGCCGGCTGTTGCCGGAAGTTGCCGGCAACGGCGTCAAGCTGCTCTTCATCGAGAACGTGGGCAACCTCGTCTGCCCCGCGGCGTTCGATTTGGGGGAGACGTTCAAAATCGCGCTGCTCTCGACCACCGAGGGCGAAGACAAGCCGGTGAAATATCCGACGCTCTTCTCGAACGCGCCGGTGGCGGTGCTGACCAAGATGGACCTTGTGCCGCATCTCGACTGGAACGCCGCGGCGTGCCGGGCGTATTTGCGGCAGGTGCGTCCCGGCGTGTTCATCTTCGAACTGAGCGCCAAGACCGGTCTCGGCATGGAGGCCTGGCTGGACTATCTGGTCAAACTCACGGAGTGAAAGCGGTCAGCATGGGCAGGCGGACGGCACCGCGCTTCATGTGAAGCCATGGGGCCGGGGTCTATGGCCGCCGCCCCTGCCTGGCTGAGCCGGGCCGCATCAGGCGCTATTCGGAAAGCAGGATCTTCAGATCGGCTGACGCGTTGAAGCTGTACGGTACAACCCTGTTCAGCGCGCTCGTGTACTGTCCCTTGTCCGGCCACAGGAAGAAGCCGCGTCCCGCGACGCCGTCGTCCTTGTCCTTGCGTTCGGGCGTCAGCACGCCCTGGTAAGTGACGCGCTTGTAATTTTGCGTTTCAGCGTAGTCGAACCAAGCTTTGAACGAGCCCTTGAACACACCCGTCGCGCGCGTCAGCGCGATAAGCAGATCGATAGGTTTGACCTCGTTGTCATCATCCTCTTCGTCAGAGGAGGTGCCGAGCTGCGGCGACGGCAGAGACGACAGTCCGGTCATGATGCCGGAAGCGTTGAGAACGGGCGTCAGCATGATCCCGTTCGGGTTCCAGTTGATTGAGGCGTAACGGCGCGTGCTCACGGTGATTTCGGGCGCCGGCGCAGCCTCGTCCGTGCCGACCGTCAGGTCTTTGCCCCGGTAGTAGTCGTACAGGTTGCCCAGTTTCCCGTACCAGCCGCCGGTGAGCCCCAGGGTGCGATCGAACCCTTCGCCGTAGACCCGGGTCGCCAGCGGGCTGCGGTTCTGCCACTGGAACGGAATATCGCCTGGAAGCGTCAGATATGCCGGCCCGTTTGCAGGGCTTATGAACTCGGCCACGCCGAACAGGCAGCCGCCCTTGTAGGCCGTCGGACGGGTATACACCGCCGTGAACACGCGCCCGTCCGCGTTGAGAAGTAGCGCGCCGGACAGAGACACCGATGTGCCGTCCCCCAGCCGGCCCGCGACCTTCACTTGGCCAGACTGATCCACCGTGAAAGTCAGGTAGCCGCTGCCATGCCCCGCGTTCCCCGGAAGCGTGGCCGTGTAGTAGCCGATGTGGGGGGCAAGCCGCGTGACGGCTTCTTTCCAGACATCGCGGTACAGGGTCAGCGGCAACTTGTCGTCTAGCCACCCTGTTGCAACGCTCAGCGTCTGCGGGTCGGAGCCCGCCGGATGGCTCACCCGCAGCGCCAGCGGTAAAACCGTCATGCCGAACCTCGCACCGACAACGACGGAGAACCCGTCCTCCGCGCTCCCGCCTGTCGCGTATGACGTCGCGCTGAACGTGCAGTTCGTGCTGCCGAACGCGAGCTTGCCGGTCACTTTCCCCAGCGCCGTCACACGCATCGAGGCGGAGCCGCCGCCCTCCATGAACCCGTTGAATGTGCCCCAGGCCCATGCGGGCAGCGCGCCGACGGTGAGCTTGACCGTCTGCGTCGGCATGCCCGTCGCCGAAAACACGACCGTGTAAGCGCCCGCCTGGGAGGGCACGCCCGTGATCATGCGGGTCAGGGTGTTATATCTTAACCCCCTGGGCAAGCCGTTTACCGTGACTCTCGCCGCGTGCGCGAACGCCTCCGGGAGCGGCATCTCGAAGGCCGCGCCGGCGGTGGCCGATTGCCCGGCGGGCGTGACGGACGCCCATTTGGGATACAGGATCGCGAGTCCGGCCTCGTCCTCGGCCACGAACAGCAGTCCGCTGGCCGCCCGCACGCGCAGGGCCTGCGTCAGGTTCGGGAAGTTGGTGACCGCCAGAGGGTATTGCGGCGCGGCGACGCTGAGCGCCCGTCCCACGCGTGCGCCGTCCGTGAGGAAGACCCGCGGCCCCGCCGCGGCGACGCCGAACGCCATGCCGGCAGGGGAGGTCTTGACCAGCGCGGGGCTGACGGGGTTGACGGCGATGCTGAGGGTCAGCCAGCCGTAGGGGCCGCAGGCGACATGCAGCAGGTTGCTTGCGCTGGCCACGCCGGTCGCCGGGCCGGGTGTGGCGTAGGTGTTGTCGAGCGCCAGGCGGTTATCCAATCCGTAGATGCGCAGCCCCGCGTTGCCGCAGGCGGCGTAGGCCTGGTTGTTCACCGCGGCCACGTCGAAGACGAAGCTGCCGGGCGCATTGGTCGCGGTTGCCAGCAGGGCCGGTGCGGCGGGGTCGGCCACGGAGAGCAACTGCAGCACGCGTCCGTCCGTGATGACCGCACGTGAGCCCGCGAGGGCGATGCGGCGGATGTGCGAGAGTCCCGCGGCCGCGTAGCTGCCGACGAGGGCCGGCGCCGCGGGGTCGGCGATGTTGAAGATCTTGAGGCCGTTGAGCCCGTCGCCCACGTACGCCAGAGGATAGGCGACTTCGACGCACCGCGAGTTGCTGACGGAAGAAACGGTCGCCAGCAGGCCCGGCAGGGCCAGGTTCTCCAGGCTGTGGACCTGGAATCCGCCCTCGTCGGCGGCCACGAACAGCGTGGAGCCGACCGCCGCCGCGTCGACGGGGCGCGCGCCGGCTGCGAACGTGCCGAGCGGCTGCGGCGCGAGCGGCGACGTGATGTCCAGCGAGCGGCACCCGGCGAAACCGGCCGCGACGTAGAGCGTGTTGCCTGCCACCGCGACGTCCGAGGCCTCGCCGCCCACGGCGGTCGTCGCCTGGAGCGCCAGCGTCGTCGCGTTCAGGGTCAGCAGACCTTGCTGGCCGGCCGCTACGTAGAGCGCGGCGCCGGATGTCGCCAGGCCGCGGGCGGCGGCGGGCAGCAGCGTGTTCGTGGCGATCACGGGCGCGGCGGGCGCGGCGAGGTTGATGCGGTAGAGCCCGCCGTTGGCGTCGGCGACGAGCGCCGCGTCGGAGACGGCGGTCAGTGCTAAACCGGCCGTTATCCGGCTCAAGGCGCCGGTGGCGGTCATCGCGGCGGGATCGGCGGCGCTGAGGCTCTGCAGGCCGCGCTGGCCGTCGAGCACCAGAAGACGGGGCGCGGCGAAGGTGACCGCCTGAGCGGGACCGGTGGTCTGATAGGCGCCCGCCAGCACGGGAGCGGCGGGAGATGCCACATTGAGGACCCGGACACCGCCGAGGCCGTCGGCAACGCACAGCAGGTTGCCGGCGAGTGTGACGCGGCGCGCGAAGCCGGACGTGTCGAAGGTGGCGCGGTGGAGCAGCTGCGTGGGCGACGAGGCGTCGACGATCTGCACGCCCGCCGCGCCCGAGGCCGCGTAGACCCAGTTGTCCGCCGTGACGAGATTCTCGATGATGCCGGGCAGACGGACCGCGCCGACACGGATGGGTGCGGCGGGAACGGCCGCGTCCCAGACCTCAAGGGTCGCGCCGCATCCGAGATAGACGTAACGTCCCGAGACGGCCACCGCATTGCAGCGCCCGCCAATGGAGCCGGTGGCCGCCACTTTGCGGGGCGCGAAGTCAAGGGCTTCAAGCGCGACCGGCGCGGTCGCGGCAGCCGCCAGATTGGTGACGCCGTTGATGACCGTGACCGCCTGCAGCGTGCGGGCGCCGGCGGTTGCGCCGAAGGTGGGCCACGTCAGGCGCACGACCGTGCCTTCGCCCGGCAACAGGGTGTTCACGGTCTGGGATGTGAGCGTGGCGCCGGTGGCCGCATCCCTGAGCAGCACGAGGCAGGCGGTGGCCGCGTTCCCGTTGTTGACGAGCTCGATGAGCACGCCGAGATTGTCGCCGGACTGCACGGAGCCCTCGGCCTCCACGCTGACCGCGGCCACGGAGGGCGCGAGCGGGACCGTCGGGTTCACCGAGGTGAGCTCCAGAGCGAAGCCGGCGGTGGTGTTGGTGGCGGACGCGAGATGCAATTCGGCCGTCAGCAGGTTTCGTCCCGGCATGAGGGCTCCGGGAGGAATGGCGAAGCCGAAATAGTTGGTGGCTTTCGTGCCGGTGACCGTGCCGGAGGCAAGCGTAGTGGAGGTCACGTCGCCGGCGGGCATGTTCTGCCGCGCGATCTCCGTGCCGTTGAGGTACAGGATCACGCCATGGGTCCGCATGACGCGTCCGGTGATCGACAGGGGGGCGAAATCCATGGTGAACTCGCGGCGGAAATAGGTGGTCACATAACGGTTGGACGAGACCCCGCCGTACCCGAGGGGGGTGGCGATGTCCGCGAGCCCGTAGCCCAGCGGCGCGCTGCCGGATGTCCAGAACCCGTCGGTGTAGTCGGACGTCTGCCAAGGGGCGCCGGAGAGGTCGAGGCCCTTGTCCATGACTTTCCAGACCGACCGCTTGTCGATCAGCGCGTTGGTGGTCATGCCGCTGGCCACGATGATGGTGACCTGGTTGGTGTTGTTCAGGATCTCGGTCTCGCCCGGCACGGGGGCGATGCCGGCCTGCAGGATGTGGTCGCCCAGTTTGAAGGTGCCGTTGGTCGCGGTGTTCCACGTGAAGGCGATGTTCGTACCGGCGTAAGCCGGCAGATTGGTGACGGCGCGCGCGCCGATGACGAGCGGTGCGGCGGTGATGTCCCTCAGCGTGGCCGTGAACGTCTCGCTGACATCGCCCCGGTTGGTGACCGCGACCCTGACGGTGGCGCTCAGGTTCGGCGGCACCACCGGCGCGACGTTGGGGGCGCTCACGGCGAGGTCACGGAAAGCCCCGCGCAGCGTGATGGCGCCGGCCAAGGTGTTGTCGGCGGTAAAGGCTTCGGTGGCGAGCGGGCCGGCTTGGGCGCGGACCTGGTAGACTCCCGCGGTGACGCCGGCCGTGTTCCACGAGAAGGTCAGATTGGTCACGGCGAAGGCGGCGAGAGAGGCGATCTGCTGGACGGCGCCCACGGCCGAGAGCGAGACCGTGAACGGACCGGTTGCGCCGGCCATCTTGTTGGTCACGGTCACCCGCACAGGCACGGTGCTGTTGATGATCCCGGTCGAGGGTGTGAGACCCGTGACGCCGATGTCGCCCGCTGTCGGAGATGAGAGCGAAATGGTGCCGGTCATGACATTGTTGGCGGTGTTGGTTTCCGCGGACAGCTTCGAGGCGATGGCGCTGATCTGGTAAGGGGCCGCTGCCAGGCCCGCCGTGCTCCAGTCGAAGGTCAGGTTGGTGACGGCCTGGCCCGCCAGCGCGGTGACGGGCTGCGTGCCGATAAGCGTGCCGGAGGTGAGGTTGCTGACCGCCACGTGAAAGGACAACGGGTTCGACGTCTGGTTCGCGACCGTCACGAGGACGGCGACATGCGAGTTGATCACCCCGGAGTTGGGGGCGAGGCTTGTGACGGCGGTTTCTGCATAGGGCGTGTATTTCAACGACATGCCGCTGAACTGTCCGCCCGCGTTGCTGATATTCGGAAAGGTGGCGGTGACGGGTATCGTCCCCTTCATGAACTGACAGTTACTCGCCATATACGGTCCCTGCCCGTTGTTGCTGGTGTATTCGGCGCGGAAGAAGTAGGCGCCGTCCGGCACGACCTGGCCTGCGGCGTTGCGGCAGTCCCATGTCATGGTATGCGTCTGGGGCTGCGTGGAGAGGGTTGCCGAAGTTACGCCGTCCACCGTGGTGTAGGTGCCGCGGTCGGCGATCCACCGGTAAAGATAGCCTATGCGGGCGCTCGCGTGGCGGCAGAGCGTTTTCACGAATTTGCCGTTGCCGTCCACCACCCAGACGGCGGATACGTGCTTGGGGTTATAAGACGCCGAATAAGCGGCGGTCTGCACGCTAAAGGTAACCTTTCCGTCGGTGGTTTGGGAGTACGCGTCTTTCACCAGTCCGGTGAGCGCGGCAGCCAGAAGAAGCGGGAACAGGATTTGCTTATGTGTCATGTGGCTATGCTTTCTCGCTCAGGGTCAGCGCTCACGGTTGTGGAACGTCTTGTTTGTTGAGGCCGGTTAAGGGGTGGCCACGATCAGATAGAACGCGCGGGCGGTGGTCACCGTGTCGGTGTAAGTGGCTGTGTCGCCATCTGCGACGACGCCCGTGGCGCCCGGTATGGCGGTGAAGCCGGCGGCCAGATCCGCACTCTTGTAAAGCGTATAACGCTTGCCGGGCACGCTCAGCCACTGGACCACGAACTGCCCTCCGCCGGCGGCCGGGCTCACGGCGCTGATCGCCAGCACCGAGTTCGGATCGGTCGGCGAGAGGCCCGCGAGGTAACTTTGATAGTAGGTGTGCCGATTGGGGCCGGCGGTCAGCGGATCCACATCCAGAACCGAGCGGACCGGTCCGTTCGTGGCGGTGCTGGCATTCACGATCTGCTGTTCCCATGCGTCGGGAATGCCGCTGAGGTTGATGTCGCCCGGGCTGGCATTCAGGATCGCGAGGCCGGCCTCGTCTTCGGACGCAAGGATCAGCCCGCGGGCCGCGCGGATGCGCAGGGCCTGCGTCAGGCTGGAGAAGTTGGTGACCGACGTGGGGGTCAGCGGCGCCGAGACGTTCAGGGACTGTCCGGCGCGGCCGCCGTCCGTGAGATAGACCAGGGACCCGGCCGCGGCGGCGCCGAACGCCATGCCGGAGGCGGAGGCCGAGACCAGCGCGGGGCTGACGGGGTTGACGGCGATGCTGAGGGTCACCCAGCCATAGGGGCCGCAGGTGACGTGGAGCAGGTTGCTCACGCTGGTCACGCCGGTCGCGGGGCCGGGGGTGGCATAGGTGTTGTCGAGGGTCAGGCCGTTGTCCAGGCCGTAGATGCGCACGCCCGCGTTGCCGCAGGCGGCGTAGGCCTCGTTGCTGACCGCCGTCACGTCGAAGACGAAGCTGCCGGGCGCGTTGGTCGCGGTCGCCAGCAGGACCGGCGCGGCGGGGTCGGCCACGGAGAGCAACTGCAACAGGCGGCCGTCCGTGATGACCGCACGTGAGCCCGCGAGGGCGATGCGGCGGATGTGCGAGAGGCCCGCCGCCGGATAGGCGCCGACGAGGGCCGGCGCCGCGGCGTTGGCGATGGTGAAGATCTTGAGACCGTAGAGCCCGTCGCCCACGTACGCCAGCGGATAGGCGACTTCGACGCACCGCGAGTTGCTGACGGAAGAAACGGTCGCCAGCAGGCCCGGCAGGGCCAGGTTCTCCAGACTGTGGATCTGGAACCCGCCCTCGTCGGCGGCCACGAACAGCTTGGAGCCGACCGCCGCCGCATCGACGGGACGCGCACCGGTCGCGAACGTGCCGAGCGGCTGCGGCGCGAGCGGCGACGTGATGTCCAGCGAGCGGCACCCGGCGAAACCCGCCGCGACATAGAGCGTGCTGCCGGACACGGCGACGTCGCTGGCCTCGCCGCCCACGGCCGTCGTGGTTTTCAGCGCGAGTGTGGCGGCGTCGAGTGTTAAGACGCCTGCCGCTCCGGCGGCGACGTAGAGGGCCGAGCCCGCGCCGGAGGTCGCCAGTCCACGTCCGGAAGAGGGCAGCAGCGTGTTGGTCGCAACCGTGGGCGCGGCGGGGGCGGTGATGTTGATGCGGCACAGGCCTGCGTTGGCGTCGGCGACCAGCGCCGCGCCGCTGACGGCCGCCGAGGCGAGTCCCGCGGTCGCGCGGCTGTAGACGCCGGTGGCGGCCAAGGCTGCGGGGTTCGAGGCCTTGAGGATCTGCAGGCCTTTGTAGCTGTCCAGCACGAGCAGGTTCGGCGTGGCGAGCGTGACGGTCTGGGCGGGTCCTTCGGTCTGGTAGGCGCCCGCCAGCACTGGCGCGGCGGGGTTGGCCACATTCAGGACGCGCACGCCGCCGAGGCCGTCGGCCACGTAGAGGAGGTTGCCCGCGAGGTTCAACTGGCGGGAGTGCCCGGTGCTGTCGAAGGTGGCGCGGTGCACGGGTTGGGTCGCGAGGGCCACGTCCACCATCTGGACGCCGGACGCGCCGGCGGCGGCATAGACCCAGTTCGACCCGGCGGCCACATCCTCGATGATGCCCGGCAGGCGCACCGCCCCGACACGTACGGGGGCGGCGGGAACGATCGCATCCCAGACCTCCAGCGTCGCGCCGCAACCCAGGTAGACGTAGCGGCCGTAGACGGCGACCGCGTTGCAGCGTCCGCCGATTGAGCCGGCCGCCTGTGCGGCGCGGGGTGTGAAGCGAGGGGCTTCGAGGGTGACCGGCGCGGTCGCGAGAGCCGTGAGGTTGGTGACACCGTTGACGACGGTGACTGCCTCCAGCGTGCGGACACCTGTCGCCGCGCCGAAGGTGGGCCAGGTCAGCCGCACGACCGTGCCTTCGCCCGGAACGAGGGCGTCCACGGTGCGGGTGGCGAGCACCTCGCCCGTGGCCGCATCCCTGAGAAGCACGAGGCAGGAGGTGGACGTGTTGCCGGTGTTGACGAGTTCCACCAAAACGCCGAGCGGGTCGCCCGACTGCACCGTGCCGTCGGGTTCGATCGCGACCGGTGCCACGCCGGGTTCGGACGGGATTGAGGGCGTCACGGCGCTGAGCTCCAGCGCGAACCCCGCTGTCGTGTTGGTGACGGAGGCCAGATGCAGTTCGGCGGTCAGCAGGTTGCGCCCCGCCAAGACCTTTCCCGGGGCCACGGTGAATCCGAAGTAGTTGGTGGCGTGCGCGGCGGTGACGGTGGCTGAGGCGAGCGTGGCGGAGGTCACCTCGCCCGCGGGCATGTTCTGCCGCGCGATCTCCGTGCCGTTGAGGTAGAGGATCACGCCGTGGCTCCGCATGACGCGCCCGGTGATCGACAGGGGGGCGAAGTCCATTGTGAACTCGCGGCGGAAATAGGTGGTCACGTAGCGGCTGGCCGGGTTTCCTCCATAGCCGGCAACCGTCGCGAGGTTCGCGAGGCCGTAGCCCAGCGGCGCGGCGCCGGAGGGCCAAAGCCCGTCGGTGTAGTCGGCGGTCTGCCAAGGGGCGCCGGAGAGGTCAAGCCCCTGATCGGAAAATTTCCACGCGGAACCTTTTGCGACGAGCACGTTGGTGGACACGCCGCTGGCGACGATGACGGGGATCTGGCTGGTGTTGTTCAAGAGCTCGGTTTCGCCCGGCACGGGGGCGATGCCTGCCTGAAGGGTGTGGTAGCCCGGCTTGAAAGCGGCGTTGGTGGCTGTATTCCAGGCGACGACCAGGTTCGTGCCGGCGCCGGCCGCCAAGCCGGAAACGACTTGCGTCCCGACGGCGATCGGCGCGGCGGTGATGTCGCGCAGCGTGTGGGTGAAGCTCTCGCTGACGTCGCCCCGGTTGGTGACGGCGACCGTGACGTTGGTGACCGCGTTGGGCGGCACCATCGCGGCTAGGGTGATGGCGTTCACGGCCAGGTCATGGGTGGCTTGGCGCAGAGTGACCGCGGCGGTCAGGGCGTTATCGGCCGTGAAGGTCTCGGAGGCGAGTGCGCCCGCAACGGCTCTGACCTGGTAAACGCCGGCGGTGACGCCGGTCGTGTTCCACGCCACGGCCAGGTTGGTGGCCGCCAGGCCCGCGAGGTTGGCGACCTGCTGGGTGGTGATCAGGAAGGAGGCGGTGGTCCACTGGACGATGAGCTGCGGTGCGGCGCTGGCGTTGCCGTCGTAGGCCCATGCCCGCCGGCTGCCCGAACCTGTGATTTTGAAGGCCATGGCGTTGCCGCCGGCCCAGCCGGGACGGTTCACGATCTCTTGGACGATCCCCTTCAGATCCGGCGTGCGCTGTCCGGGTCCGGCAGCGGCATCGACCCAGGTCGGAGGCACCCAGGCGACGGAGGCGCTGGTCTCGGGCCGGGAGGAGATGTTCGAGGCGGTCGTTGTGAAGAGCGCGGCGGTGTCGGCGGCCTGTCCCTTGATCGTCAGAGCGATCGGGTCGGTATTGAGGTTCTCGCCGGTCTTGTCGGTGAACTGGATGAAGGCCGAGCTGATCGTGGCGCTCTTGGGGATCGCCAGCTCAGGGAAGCGCAGTCCGACCATCTGGTTGGTGGTGTCGAACGTCAGCTCCAGGTCGGTGCTAGTCAGGACCACGGCGTGGGTGGAGACCGCCTCTTCCGCGTCGTTGGCGCTGGCGGCGATGCGCCAGGCGTTGGAGTAGCCGGTGAGGGTGGTGGCGGCGGTCAGGTTCGAGAGCGCGACGCTGAAGGGGCCGGAACCGCCGGAGGTCTTGTTGGTCACGGTCACCCGCAGAGGCACGCTGCCGTCGATGAGGCCGGTGGCGGGCGCGAGGCCCGTCACGGCGAGGTCGGCGGCGTTGGTGGAGGCGAGCGTGACCGTGGCGGTGAACACGTTGTTCGCGGTGTTCGTCTCGGCGGCGAGCGCGGAGGCGGTGGCGCGGAGCTGGTAAGGGTTGGCGGTCAGGCCGGCGGTGCTCCAGCTGAGCGGCAGGTTGGTCACGGCCTTGGCGCCGAGGGAGCTGACCGGCAGCGTGCCGAGCAGCGTCCCGGAGGTGACGTTGCTGACGGCCACGGCGAAGGCGGCCGTGGCGTTCAGCGTCTGGTTCGTGACGGTGACGACGACCGCGACGTTGGAGTTGATCGTGCCGGAGTTGGGCGTGAGGCCGGTGACGGCGATCTCGGTGTAGGGGGTGTAGGTCAGCGACATGTTCTGGAAGGTGCCTCCGCCGTCGGCGAAGCTGGGGTAGTTGGAGACCGCGCTGCCGCTGCCTTTGGTGAAGGAGCAGAGCGCGCCGCAGTAGGGGCCCTGCCCGTTGGCGCTGGTGTATTCGGCGCGGAAGGTGTACTGGCCGTCGGCCACGATCTGGCCGTTGGTGCCGCGGCAGTCCCACACGACGGTGTGGGTCTGCGGCTGGGTGGCGAGCGTGGCGGAAGTGACGCCGTCCACCCCGGTGTAGGTGCCGCGGTCGGCGATCCATTTGTACAGGTAGCCGATGCGCGCGACGGCATGGCGGCAGAGCGTCTTGACGAACTTGCCGGAGCCGTCCACCACCCAGACCGCGGCGACGTTGTTCGGGCTGTAGGTGGCAGAGGTCGTGTCCACCGTAGTTTGTACCGCATAGATGACCTTGCCGTCCGTGCTTTGGGCGGCCGCGTCATTCAGACAGGCGGTCAGCGCGGCGGTCAGAAGCAGCGGAAGCAAGATGCGGTTCATTTGCATGGGGACACCCGGAGTTAACGCTTACGTGTTCAGGTTTTCCAAGTTTCGGCGATCTCCCGGCTGAGCCGGATGACCTGGGGCAGGGCGGCGGCCACGGCCGGCGAAAGCTCCATGCCGTAATCCAAGACGGCGGGTTCGACGCCGAGAATCCGAACCTCCGGCCAGACCGCACCGGGTGACATCAGGTGGCGGCTGACGAGCAGGTTGACCGCGTGGATGGTGCCGAGACCGTGTTGCGCCGCGAGCTCGCTCTCAGCCAGCTGACGGATGGTT
The DNA here is from genome assembly GCA_023269675.1 of Verrucomicrobiota bacterium. GTDB lineage: Bacteria > Verrucomicrobiota > Kiritimatiellia > RFP12 > UBA1067 > JAHFSX01. The sequence goes on along the minus strand of JAHFSX010000002.1, from coordinate 52,395 downwards.
CCGGGAGCGCCGCCGGCGCGCACGGCGTCGATGATCAGCACCCGGTCCGCCTGCTCGAAGAAAGGCAGCGCCGAAAGCGCGTCCGTGCCCGCATCGACCACTTCGGCGCCGGGCGGAGGATCGAGGGCCAGCGCCTGAGCGGCGTGCACGCCCACGCCGTCGTCCGACAGCAGCCAGTTGCCCACACCCATGATGACGGTTTTTTCGTTCATGTTCAGACTATCCGGCCAGGCCTTCGGCCCGGGCCTCTCCCGCAGTCATGACGTGTGTGGCGCAGTCGAGGCAGGGGTCCACCGAGTGGATCACGCGCAGGGCCTCGACCGGCTGCGCCGCGTTGGCGACCGGCGTGCCGAGCAGCGCCTGTTCGAGCGGTCCCGCCTGGCCGGCGCCGTCGCGCGGCGAGACGGTCCAGCAGGTCGGGGTGATGACCTGATAGCGGGCGATCTTGCCGTTGTCGCCGATGCTGAGCCAGTGGCCCAGGGCGCCGCGCGGGGCCTCCGTGAGGCCCGTGCCGGCGACGCCGGCGGGCGCGGGCGAGGGCCAGTCTGCGGTGACGGTCACGTCGCCCGCCAGGAGTTCGGCGTGCCACGCCTTCATCGCCCGGGCGAGCTTGAGCGCCTCGTAAGCCCGCGCGCGGATGCGGTCCATCACGGAGACGCCGTTGGTGTACTCGCCGCTGACCCACATGCGCGCCAGCGGCCCGCATTCGTGGGGCGTGCCGCCGTAGCGGGGGGCCTTGAGCCAGGAGTAGGCGTCCGCCTTGGGGTATTCGGCGTTGGTCTCGCCGGCCGCCGGGTGGAGGCCGCTGTCGGCGTTGCGGTACCACGCGTGCGTGACGTCCTCCGCGATGGCGGCCGCGTCCACCGGCAGGACCGCGCCCGCGCCGTTGACGACGCGGCCCGCGCGGAAGAGCCGGTCCGTGCCGGAGCCGTCCTGGTCGAAGGCCCCGTAGGCCAGCAGGTTGCCGTAGCCCCGGCCGACAAAGAAGTAGTCGCTGTAGAGCGAGGAGAGCCGCTCGACGTCCGGCAGGTAGCGTGTGTTGATGAATGCCAGGATCTCGTCCAGGCCGGCGCCGAACGCGTCCAGGTTCGGCTGCGACGGCACGGCGGTGAACCCGCCGGCGATGTAGGCCGGCGTGTGCGGGAGCTTGCCGCCGAACAGCGCGCCGATCTCGTGGCAGCGGCGGCGCACGGTGATGGCCTCCAGGTAGTGCGCGGTGAAGAGCTCCGAGGCCGCCTTGTCCACGCGGCGGTCCGCCTCGAAGCCCGGGGTCCAGGGCGGCATGCCCAGCCCCTGGATGTAATCGGGCAGGGAGAGCAGGTAGAAGTGCAGGATGTGCGACTCCAGGAAACAGGCGCCGTGCACCAGGTTGCGCAGGATACGGGCGGGCCCGGGCACGGCCATGCCGGAGGCGTCCTCGAGCGCCAGCACAGCGGCCTGGGCGTGGGAGGTCGGGCAGACCCCGCAGATCCGCGACGTGATGATGGCGGCGTCGCGCGGGTCACGGCCCTCGAGGATTTTCTCGAAGCCGCGGAAGAGCGTGCCCATGGTCCGCACGCCCGTCACCTGCTGGACGCCGCCGACGGTGTCCACCGCGATGTCGACTTTGAGATGTCCCTCGATGCGCGTCACGGGGTCAATGGCTGCTACGATGATAGGCATGGTCTGCGCTCCTTTGATGTCCGTCGCTTAAACTGAGAGCGGGTGATGGATCGTTCAATGCTCAACGCGGAACGGCCCATTGTTCACCGGCGGGTTCACAGTACATAGGGTTCGTAAAACGATTGCGGCCCGGGGAAGGCCTTCTCCACGCAGCCGTGGCAGTTCGCGTTCACGCCGACGCACCAGTTGTTGCGCCAGCGCTGGTTGGGCGGGCTGTTGGGGTCGGTGGCCTTGGCGTTCCACTGCCCGTCGCAGCGCGACTTGGTGAACGGTCCGCGGCAGCCGAGCTGGATCGTGCAGCGCCCGTCGCAGTTGGTGAAGCTCGTGGCCTCGGGCGGCGCGCCCGGGTTCACGAGGTTATTGCGCGGGCACTTGTCGTGGATCAGGGACGGGGCGGCCGCGCCGGAGAGGCGCTTCGCGTAGAGCGCCGTGGGGCGGCCGTCGGCGTCGAGTTCCACCGGCGTGCCGGTGAGCAGCTGGACGATGGCCCAGACCACCCAGTCCGGGTTGGCGGGGCAGCCCGAGATGTTGATGGTGGCCCGGCCTGTCAGGGCGCGGACGCTCTTTACGCCGGTGGGGTTGCCGCCCGAGGCGGGAATGCCGCCGAACGAGGCGCAGGTGCCCGCACAGACCACCGCCAGCGCGCGCGCCGACATCTCCTGCACGGCTTGCATGTAGGTCGTCTCCTGGCCGTTGAGGCTGTAGACCACGCAGGCGCCGCCTCGGAAGGCCGTGGGCACGCCGCCCTCGAGCACGAGCACGTAGTTGCCGGTGTCGTACACCCGCTTGAGCTCGGACACCGCCGCGTCGCCCGCCGGCGTCATCAGCGTGGCGTGGAAGACCAGGTTCACGGCGCCGGTCAGCACGTCGGCCACCGTGGCGGGGAACGCGTCCGAGATCCGGTTGAGGAACGAGATCGAGTCGCCGGTGCATGAGCTGCCGTGCAGCCAGATCACGGATGGCGCGTTGGGTGCCGCCAGCGCTTCGGCCAGCAGCCCCAGCTTGGACGAGCCCAGCCCGATGAACGCCGCGCTCAGGCCGCAATACTCCAGAAACGAACGTCTGCTTACTTGCATCGCGTCGACTCCTGTCCGCCGGGCCTTCGTCTGTTACATCTCGGCGCCTGCCCGGCAATAAACCTCTAATTCATGGCGCGCCGATTACACTTTTGTAATGAATACTCAAGCTCTCTGATTGAGTTTTGGGACACTATAACAGCGCATTCTGAAGTATGCAACTATGTTTTTGAATCGCGGTGTTTTTATTCAGCGCGGCGGCGCGGGCGTGATCGCCCCGCACGGCACGGCGAGAGGCTCTTCCGGGCGGGATCACTTGTCGCGCGAGAGCTGGAAGATGTCGCGCCAGGTGATCGCGTTTTCGGCCGTGAGCGCGAGCGCGAGCGGGTGTTCGCCGTCGACGTGGAAGGCGGTCCACCAGACGGCGGTGACCGCACCCGCCGTTGAGGCGGCGTTCGGCTCCTTGACCTTCTGCGTGGCGCAGAGCAGATAGTCGCCGGGCGGGAGCCGGTAATGGTAGGTGGAGCCGTCGGTGATGGCCTGCGAGCGGAGAATGAAAGCCTTACCGAAGAGCGTCTCGAGGAAGACCATGGCGCTGCGTTCGGCGCCTTTAAGAGCGTTCTGCTTATCGCGGGCGGAGGTCTTGACCACCGGCGTGAACGTGTTGCCCGTGAGGTTCGAATGTACGCGCGGCACGCCTTGCAACTCGACACTCGCGGTGTCGCTGTCCACGCGGTTGGCGAGGGCGACGTACTTCGCCCGCAGGCCGTAGAGTTCCCGGATGAGGGCGGTGTCGTAAGGGGCGATGCCGATGAGCGGCGCCTGGTTGATCTTGTCGGGGTGCGTGAGGGAGACCGTCACGGTTGGCGGCACGCGCACGACCGTCATGACGGTTTTGCCGAGGGTGACAGGCGCGCCGTTCGTGGCCGCGAACGGGCCGTAGACGGTGTTGGTGTCGCTTGCGGGGTGAAGGGTGAAGTGTTGTCCGTAATCGAACATGCGCAGGGTGTATGAAGCCTGCTTGGAGCCGACGGCCGTGCCGTCGGCCAGCTCGTAGGGGCCGTAGCGTCCGCTGGTGCCGACGTTGAGGTAGAACGCGGGCGGCAGAGTGGCGACAGGCAGCTCCGCCATCGTGAGCTCCTTGCCGACCTTGACCGGCTCCGGGGCCAGCCTGATGCGGTTGTCGTCGCCGCTCCGAGTGCCGTTGGGGCCGATGTCGAAGGACTGTGCGGCGGCGGCGAGCGCGAGGCCGCAGGCGCAGCAGGCTAGCGCGGATGCGTTCATGGTGGACTCCTTCCTGATGCCGAGACACTGTTCGCAAGGTCGGGACGGGGCGCATCCCCGCGGCGCGCCCGGAGCGCGCGCGCCCCCGGTAGCCCGCGGCCGCCGAGCGCGGCGGGCGGTTCGGGAAACCGTCCCTGCCGAAGATAACCGGCACGCGCCGGCGAGCGTCCTGTTCGGAAAGCGACTACCGTTTGGAGACGGGGGTCAACAGGTTCACTTTGAAGGCGCAGTCGGAGCGGAAGCGCGGCACGGGGATGGCGAGCAGGTTCTCCTTGGTCCGCACATCGAATCGGCGCACGGACTTGCCGGTTTCGGTCTCGAAAAACTCGACGCGGAAAAGGCCGGGCGTGAAGCCGTCGATGGTCACGGTCAGGCGGTCTGCCTCGGGCGCCTCCTCGCCGGCGCGCGCGTAACGTAGGGGATAGATATAGCCGCGCGCCTTCTCGGGCGAGGCGGTACACAGGGCTTCGAACTTCTGAAGGAGCGCCTTGTCGCCGTTCTCCGCGACGGCCAGCTCCGCGGGGCGGCGTTTCGCCGCCGGGTCGCGCGGGTCCACGTTCTCCATGAATTTCCGGATGGCGGTGTAGCGGGGGTAGAGGTTGTTCTCGTCGACCACCTGCCACCACCAGAACATCGGCACGCCCGCCAGCGGCAGGCAGGCGCCGGACCAGAGCGCGGCGTGCTGCTCGATCATCAGTTTCTCGAGGCTGCTGGCCATGGCGGAACCGCCGAACTCGGTGATGAGGATGGGCTTGTTGTAGTCGAGCCCCGCGTCTGCCGTGCCGACGGTGAGGGCGATCATGCGTTCGGGATGCTCGGGGCTCCGGTTGTTGTAGGCGTCGAGCGGATTGAAATCCATCTCGGGCAGGTTGCACAGCTTCGGGTTGAGGAGGGTGTAGTCGTTCGAGACGTGCGCGGAAACCAGATGGCCGTAGGGGTCGATGGCTTTGAGGTAACTCCCGAGCAGACGGCACCACTCCACGACGGCGGGTTCGAAATGGGTCTTGTGGTGCGTCTCGTGGCCGGTCAGGTTGAGCTCGCTGCACAGCTCGTAGCCGAAGATCACCGGGGCCCAGCCCCAGCGGGCCTGGGTGTAGCGGCAGAAGCGCTTCTGCATCTCGATCGCGCGCGCGTCGCTGAAGAATTCGAGCGGCATGGCGAGCCAGCCGCCGGGGGTTTTCTGGTTGTAGGGGTGCAGGTGCCACTCGGCGTCGCTCCAGGTGCTGATGCGGCCATGGTAGTTGAGCACCAGGTTGAGGTAGATGCGGTGCTGGAGGGCGAGGTCAACCACGCGGTCTAGTTCCCAGGCGTTCCCCATGTGAAAGTCATTCGCGCCGTGATAACCGCCGATGCCCTCGGTCCATTCGAGGCCGAGCGACCAGGCGCTCATCCACACCTCGGCCCAGTTTTCCCCCGCCTCCTGCATGCGCGAGAAGTAGCGGCGGTAGGCGGTGGAACCCTCCGCCTTGCGGAAGACCCACGGGAACTTGTCGTCCATGCGCGCGTCGGTGGCCGAGCGCACATTATGGCCGATCGGGTAGAAGAGCGAGCCGTCGTCCAGCTCGAAATAGCGGCGGTCTCTGTTGGAGACGCGCACGAAGCGCAGGGCGTCCGCGGCGGGAGGCGCGGCCGTGAAGCGCAGGGCGTTGGTGACGGTGGTGGTGCCCAGCGCGTCGCGGGCGTAGAGTGTGACGGCATAGTCGCCCGGCACGCGCGGGCAGTAGCGGATGCGCCACTCCGGCGGCCCGTCGGGCTCGACCGGCGCGCCGAGCTCGTCCTCCAGCCGGTAGTGCGGCTGGTAATAGAAAGCGCAGACCGTGTTGGTCGCGCCCGACGGTGTGACGATGGTGGCGCCCGCGTCGATCTGGGTGGGGTCGAAGGGGTTGGCGTAGCGGTCGGGCAGGTCGAAGCGGGCCTCATAGAGCGCGAGCGCCCGGACGGCGCGGGTGACGGGCCTGATCTTCGAGATGACCGGCACGCCGGCGGGCGGGCAGGTTTCTAGGGTTGCGGACACGAGGACACACATTCCGGTGAAAGCTGCGTCAGCGAACACGCGAAAACCGACCGACTGCGGATTGATGAGGACGCGGTGGTGCCAGGCCAGCGAATGGCCGGGGGTCTCCCAGCCGGGCGCGCCGGACTGGAAGGGGATGGACAGCGTGTTGGTCGCGCCGGCCTGCAGGTGGCCGGGGGTCAGGTATTGGTGCCAGTAGTCGTCGCGGTCTTTGAGCCACACCAGTCCGCCGGAGTATACGGGCGCGTCCTGCGGCCACACCACCGTCAGCCGCAGGGTCGCGCCGTCTAGCCAGTCGCTGGCGTGCGGCGCGTGCAGGTCAAAATTACACTCGCCCGGAAAGGTGAGCGGGACTGACAGCGGCAGCGGCTTGGCGGCCTTGTCGCTCCCGGCCGATACGCCCAGCGGCACCTGTCCGGCCCGCGCGCCAAACAAGGCGGCAGCGGACAGCCACACGGAAAAAAGGGTTTTGCGCATAGAAACGGTAGACATGTGGCGTAACTTACAGCAATCGGTATGCCAGCTCAAGGTGGGAAATAGTCTTTCCCTTCCTGAGGCCTGGCCTGGCGGCTCGGGTCTGTCAGAGGGCGTGTGCACGCGGGTCAGTTACCCGTGCCACGGCGGGGACGCGTGCGCAGTCATTTATCCTCACGGGGACGCGCAGGGAAAGGGTGCCCGCCCGCCGAGACGGGGGCGAGCACCGTGTCGGCTACTGGGCCGTTTTCTTGGCCTTTTTCTCCTGACGTTTCTCTTTCAGCGTCTTGGTGGGCTTTTTCTTCTCGTCCTTCTTCGCATCGTGACTCTTGGCCATAACAACGTTCCTCCTCGTGTGCCGTGCGGCACGCACCATGCGCCGCATCACAGATATCACACGTTAGGGTGTGAACGATAACAGTTGGCGGCAGGCCTGTCAATGTCCGGAAGCGCTTGACAAGAGGAAAAAAACGGATAACAATTGATCCCAATTAGCTGATGACACTGTTTTGAAAGTGGTATACAGGTTATCCGTGTTTTGCTTAGGGCGACGGATCAATTAAGGAACGGACATGAAAAAAAGCGTGTGGTTGAGCGTGTGTGCGGCGTGCGCGGTGTTCTCCGCGCAGGCGATCCAGACGGCGGGCGATCTGCTGGTGAATATCCAGGTGTCGGACTTGTCGGCGCTGGCCAACAATGCGGCGGTCGGCTACTGGCCCAATACGGGCACGCTGGGGAACTACTTCACCAATGCCGTGGCGGGCAAGGGCCCGCTCTATCAGACCAACGTGGGCGGCGTGCCGGCCGTCACGTTTCAGTCCTACAGCAACGACTCGGTGATGACCAACACGGTCGCGGTTCCGTCGTCGATCTGCGGCGCGGACACGTGGAGTTTCGAGACCTGGGTGTTCAACCCGTCGCTGACGCAGACCGAGATCGTGTTCTCGTGGAGCGCGCGCAGCAAGTGGCCGGACGGGCTCGCCACCGGTTCGTGTGCTGAATTCCGCTACGGTGCTGACACCGGCAATGCCGTGGAGCACAATGGCAACAACGTGGCATGGTACACGGCACCCATACCGGGCGTTGTGCCGGCTGTCGGCGCCTGGCACTATGTCGCCGGCACGCGTGACGCCGAGGGCCGCGAGCGGCTTTACGTGGATGGGCAGTTGCGCACCCTCACAACGCCGCTGGTCATGCGCATCCGCACCGACGGCATGTTCACGCTGGGCAGCGCGCGCGATTTTGCCTACACGAATGCCACGGCCAATCAAACGTGGGCGTCTCTCTACAGCGGCTCGCTGGCCAAGGTGCGCATCCACGACGGCACCTTGAGCGCGGCGGACGTGGTCGCCAACTATCTGGAGGAACGCGGGGCCTTCAGCGTGTCCGACGTGCCCGACAGCATCTGGAACGGCGCGGCGGGAACGGCGCTGCCGTGGGAGGACGCCGCGAACTGGGCCGGGGGCTTGCCTACGGCTGCCAGCCGCGTGGTCCTCGCGAACGGCGGCACCACGGTCGTCAGCACGGCGGTCGGCGAGATCTCCCGGTTCTTGCCGCATCACGGCGGGCTGGTATTGAGCAACAACGCCACGCTGACGTCGCTTCCCTGGCTGACGCAGCACGTCTACATGGGCAACTATTCCAACAACATCTTCAACCTGTGGATCAAGGAAGGCCGATTTGCCATGGCCGACTTCACCAACGGGCACCACCTCTATTTCGGTGTAAACCGCGGCCAGGCGAACGGCGTGATCGGCGGAGGTTCTGCTCCAGCGATTCTTGACGGCGGCCGTGACGTGCAGATTGGCGTGGGTGACGGCAGCGTGGCCCGCATGACGGTTGAGGAGGGCGGCGAGCTCTGCACCTCGAACGGCTATATCTATGTCGGTCTCAGCGGCATCGCGGACGCCAAGCTGACGGTCAACGGCGGGTACGTCGGCCACCGCACGGCCGGCAAGCAACTGGTGGTCGGTCACAACAACGCGTATGGCGTGCTGGAGGTCAACGGCGGCTTGGTCGCGCCTTCCCAGGACATCGAGTTTACGCGTGACGGCAATGCCCGGTGTTATGGCGCGGTCCAGCTCAACGGCGGTGTGATCCAGGCGCTGCGCTTGTATCCGCAGAACACGACGGGCACGAATATCCTCTTCCTGAACGGCGGCACCATCCGCAACCGCACGTCGCGCAACGATTTCATCTATAATCTGGACTGGGCGTACGTCCAGCCCGGCGGCGCGAAGTTCGACATCCTTCCGAATACGCTGGTGATGGCCTCGCAGCCCCTGCTGACCGACCCGACGCTGGGCGATGGCGGCCTGACTAAATCGGGCGAGGGCATCTTGGTGCTGAGCGGAGCCAACACCTTCACCGGCAACGTCTCGGTCACTGCTGGCCACCTCTGCCTGAGCAATGCGGCGGGGCTGGTCGCGGGTTATGCGGGCGCGGTCTCGGTGGCGGCGGGCGCGTCGATCGGCTATGCGACACCCGGCGGAATCGCGACCCTGATGAATCGGATGGACACCGCCTCGGCGGGGAGCGTCACGGTCTATCCCGTGAATTCGGCCGAGAACATCGACTTGTCGCTGTGGCCGAATCTGTCGGTCGGGTTTGTGCAAGGGGTCACCTATACCGGCACCTACACGCCTTATAACCGCCAGTACCTGTTTGCCCCCGTGAACGCCGGTAACGTCTATGCGCAGGTGATTTCCGACGGCTCCGGCACAGCGAGCGTGACCTGCAACGGCATGCCGGCGGGCGCGTTGGAGCTGACGGGTGACAACAGCTTCACCGGCGGCACGGTCATCAACGGCGGCATGCTGAGCATGGGCCACGCGAATGCGCTGGGGACAAGCGGCAACATCCTCATCAAAAACGGCGCCATGCTCAAGCTGAACGCGGCGGGGATCACGGCGGCCATCGTGTCGCGCATCGATACCGCCTCCGAAGGCACCCTCATTCTCGGTGCCCCTTGCGCCGGCCTGAGCCTGAATCTGACGGGGCTGCCCGGCGTGAAGGTCGGCACGGACCAGGCCACTCTGACTTATAGCGGCGTCATTACACCTGCAGGCGATGTCTATCGTATGGGCGGCGGTAACGTCGCCTACGCTTCCTCTAACCAGGGGTTGATTGTGACCAATTTGGCCGACAATGGCCTGACCAAGCGCATGCTGGTCATCGAAGGTCTGGGCGTGGTTTGCCCGTCGAACTCGGCACACTCCGGCGGCACGCTGGTGACGAACAACGGCGCGCTGCACTTGAGGTGGGATCGCGGTTTGGGTGCTGTGCCCCTGTCGGTCGATCCGAGTAATCTGGTCGTCAACGGCGGCGTCCTCCGCCCGGGCAACACGACCTTCTCACTGGACGCCAAGCGCGGCATCACGGTGGGGCCGGACGGCATGACCCTGCATCAGTACGGCAGCCAGACGATGACGGTGCTGGGCGACCTCAGCGGCATCGGCGCGATCACCAACACCGACTCCGGGACGGTCTGGTTCGGCGGCACGAACAACCAGTGGAGCGGCAACGCCTCGGTCAACTCCGGCACGTTCGGCCTCGGCAACGGCAGCACCTTCAGTTGGAACCCCGCGGCACGCCTCGGCGGCAACGGCGGAACCGTGGCCGTGTACTATAACGGCGATCTGACCTGGTCGGCGGCCATCGGCGCGTCGCTGGGCGATCAGGGCTGGCCGAACGTCGGCTTCCGCAAGCTCGGTGCGGGTACGCTGACCGTCGATATCCCGCAAACCTACTGGGGCACAACCACCATCGATGTCGGCACCTTGAAGGCGGGAACTTCATCCGCTGTGCCGAACGGCTATGGCAGAGGCAACGTGACGGTCAACAACCGGAACTACGACCCGATCGGCAAGCTCGATGTGAACGGTTACAACCTGAACCTCAACGGGCTGAGCGGCGCGGGCTGCATCACCGACTCGACGGCGACCGCCTCGCAGATTTGGGTCGGCAACAACAACCAGTCCACGACGTTCTTCGGGCCGGTGGCGCCGGGCTTGGCGCTCACCAAGATCGGCAGCGGTGCGTGGAACCTCACGAAGGGTGCGCGGCTGAACGACCTGCGCGTGACCGGCGGCGCGGTCACGAACGGTCCGGGATCGGTGGCGGCCGGAACGCTCGCCTTGGACGCGCCCGCGACGCTGATGATCGGCGCCAACACCAACGAAGCCAACGGGCTGCTGGGCGAGTACTTCGATTTCAGCAACGCGGCTTTGACCAAGTATGCCAACATCACGAGTTTGGTATCACTGGCGAAATTCAACGACGTGCTGGCGCCATTTGCGCCGGCGACGATCGTCTGCAGCGGGCCGGTGAGCAATGTGTTCAGTTTCGGCGCGACGGGCGTCAACTTCCAGAACAAGGGCGACTACCGCGTGGGGCGCTGGACCGGCAAGTTCTTGGCTGAAACCGCCGGAGTTTACAACTTCGATTCCGCGAGCGACGATGGCAGCATGGTGTTCGTGGACGGGGTCACGGTCGTTTCCAACGACTTCAGCCAGGCCTACGGCCGCAATGCGGCGCGTAAACTTGCCCCGATTACGTTGACGGCCGGCTGGCATGACATCGTGGTGGCCTACTACAACGGCACGAGCTCCTACGGGCTGACGGTCTACATGACGCCTCCCGGCGGATCCGAAGCCGAACTGCCCCAGCGGCTGCTGCGTCCGCCGGCCGCGCAGATCGGCTCGCTGACGGGCGCGAGCCTCGCCAACACCTCGTTCTTCAGTGTGAACGCGGCGGTGTCGTTCAACGCGACGAACGATGCGGTGTACGAGGGGTTCTTCACGGGGACCAACGGACTCATGACGATCGAAAAGCTCGGTGCCGGATCGCAGACGCTGAAGCGCGTCGCGTTCCAAGGCACGGCCGACGTGCGCGAAGGCACGCTCGCGCTGCAGGGGGCAGGCGTGTTCGGCGCGGCCGTGCAGGCGGTCAACGCCGGCGTGACGGTCAGCAACGGCGCGACGCTGAGCGTGCGCTCGTACGCGTCAAACTGGCCCAATGCCGGCCTCGCGGGACTGTACTACAACATCCCGAACTTCAGCGGCAACACGTTCCTCACCCTGGCGTCGATCGTCAGCGCCTTCAACACGAGGACGCCCGACCTGCTCGCCGGCACACATCTGAATGGCGATAATTTCGACATGGACCCGAACTCGTTCTTCCCCGCTCCCTACAATTCGGGAGCGTTCATGGATTTCGAGGTCATGTACCAGGGCAAACTGGTGATCCGGGAGGCGGGCACCTACGGGTTCTTCTTGTCCAGTGACGACCGGTCGGACATGTACATCGACACCCTGGCGGTCGTGACCAATGCGATTTCGGGAACAACTCGGTCCGCCAGCACAAACCTGACGGCGGGCACGCACGATGTGCTGATTCCCTTTCAGCAGGGCGGCGGAGGCTACCGCATCTACGCCAACTGGACGCCTCCGGGCGGGACGTCGGTGCCCCTGCCCAACGCGATGCTGCGGCCCTGCGTCGCGCAGACCGGGCCGCTGACGACATGGCCGGGCGCGGTGGTTTCGCTGGCCGACATGGGCTCCTTCCTGCGGATCAACCAGACCACGAACACAGTGGCGGCGGGCACGTTCAGCGGGGCGGCGGGGTCGGAGGTCGAGAAGACCGGCGGTTCGCGGCTCACGCTTACGGCCGATAATGCGGCCGCGTTCCTCGGCGGCTGGTTCATCAGCCAAGGCGAGCTGTGGGCCGGAGACGGCGCCACGAGCGGCACGCTGGGCGGCTCGAACGTCTACGTCAGCGGCGGCGCGGCGCTGGTCTTCAACCGTTCGGACGACATCACCTATGCGGGCGAGATCGCCGGCAGGGGTGAGATCCGTTCGGCCGGTGCGGGTAAAGTGCTCCTGACCGGCAAAGCCTCGGGCTTCTCCGGCACGCTGCAGATCGGGGCGGGGCAGGATCTCTCGCTGACCCGTACGGTGATCGCGACCAATGCGCTTGTGAACAACAACGGCACGTTCGGCCTCTCGGGTAGCCAGGCCTTCATGTCCGGCGCGCGCATTACGGGCAGCGGCGCGACGCGGCTGTCCGCGAGCGCGACGCTCAGCCTGGGACTCGCGGACACGGCCTTCCCGAACACGCTGGTCAGCTCGAACGGCGTGCTGGCGCTGGCGGTGACGAACGCGTCCTCCGCGTGGCATCTCGACCGCCTGACGCTCAACGCGGGCACGGTGCTGCAGGTCGGGCCGAGCGGCCTGTGGGGCAAGTATGTGGATGTGCCCGCCTCGTCCAACACGTGGCTGACCCTGGCGTCCGCGGAGATGTTCTTCGCGACCAACACGGTCAAGCTGGTGGCCTCGAGCTGCGAGCTCGGCGAACTGTTTGATTTCGGCGCCGATTCGACAGGCACCAACAGCACGGCGTTCTTCCCAGGCAAGTACAAGAAACCGATCGGCACGGCCACGTCCAACTTCTCGGCCATGTGGAAGGGCAAGATCCGCATCACCGAACCCGGCACCTATACCTTCGGCACGACCAGCGATGACGGCAGCATGCTGTATATCGACGGCGCGGCCGTGGTGAACAACGCCGGCAGTCACGGGATGCAGCTGCGTTCCGGCTCGGTGGCGCTGACCAACGGCCTGCACGACATTTCGATCTTCTTCCAGCAGGGCACCGGCGGCTTCGGCCTGAGCGCGGACATCACCTTCCCGGGCGAGACGGTGAGCCGCCGCCTGCCGAACGCCATGCTGGTCGCGGAAGCGGCGGACACGCCGGCCTACACGTTGGATGTGACGACGGTCGCGGTCACGAACGGACCCGGTACGGCGGCGGTCTCGTTCGCGGGGCCCGGCACGCTGCGCCTGGCGAACCTGTGGGTCGACACCGGGACCGAACTGGCGGTGACGGGCGCGGTCGCGGTGGCCGGCAACACCCTGACGGTCACGGTGCCGCAGGAGGTGCCGTACGGGGTCACTTATGTGGGCGACTTCCGCGCGACGCCCGGCCTGGCGCTGGAAGGCGTGACGCTCACGGCCGCCGGCACCGAGGGCAGCTTACGCTACCGCGAGAAGCGGCTGTACATCGCGCGCAATTCCGGCACGCTCCTGCTGTTGCACTGACGCGAGGGTGGCATCTGCGCGCCGCCCGGTGCAGGGGCGGCGGAAACTCCCGGTCCGCGCCACTTTCAGGGTGGCGCGGACCTTTTTCTTTCTGGTATCGTAGTGACGATTCATGGAGGTTGGCTATGCGTTCAAAAGTGAGCGTGGCGGGTGCGTGCGCGGTTGCGCTTTCGGCGGTGCTGACGGCCGGCGCGGCGGACTACACGTGGCAGGGCGGCGACGGGCTGTTCTCTGATCCGGCCAAGTGGTCGCCGGCGGGCGCGCCCGCGGACGGGGACCGGGCCAAATTCAGCACCGCCGTCAGCGGCACGGTCACGTTGACCGGCGACGTCGCCAACAGCGAGATGCAGGTCGTCCAGACCGCCGGCAACACGCTGGTGCTGGACCTCGGCGGCAACGCCTACACGCTGACCAACCGCTTCACCTTCGACGGCAGCCAGGCCGGCTCGTACCTGGTCGTCAGCAACGGAACGTTCACGGTGCCCACCAACACCTGCGAGATGAAGATCAACGCCGGCGTCGCGCCCGCGCGGCTGACCTTCGCAGACGGCGCCCTGGCCACGATGGACAAGTTCACCAGCTGGCGCTCGGACGTGTATGTGCTGACCGGCGCCGTCGTCAATTTCAATAATGAGTGCAAGATCGGCGACAATGCGGCGAACTCGATCAACACGCTGAATCTTAACGGCGGCGCGCTGAACACCAATTTCCGCCTGCTTCTGCCTAACAACGGCGGTGCGAATTGCACGTCGATACTGAACATCACCGCAGGAAAAATGACGACGAAAAGTTATTTCTCAATCGGGGATAAAGGCTGGGGAACGACGTGGGGCATCATCAATCTCTCCGGCGGCGAACTGGAAACGCTGGGCGAACTCTGGATCGGCAACTCCGACGGAGGCCGCGGCATCATCAACATGAGCGGCGGGCGGTGGACCGCACGCAATCAGACCTTCGAGATCGGCCACAGGACTTCAGCTGTCGGCATATTGAACATGAGCGGCGGCGAAATCGAATTGGCGACGGCCGGCAAGTACATCGTGCTGGGGAATGCGGGCGGCGTGCCGGCCTGTTCGACGGGCCTCGTGGCCATGACGAGCGGAAGCCTGATCGCTACGAATACCGGTTCGGGCGTGCTGGTGGGCTACGCGTCGAATGCGCTGGGCCGTGTGACGTTGGGCGGAGATGCCCTCATTTGGACTCGCTCTTTCAAGTTGGCGTCGGCTTATATGTCGGTGGGCGAATGCGTGATGACAGGCGGTGTGATACGCTCGATCGATACGGTGGCCGTGGGTGACGCGGGTGGCGGTTCGGGCTGGATGCGACTGGAGGATGGCGCGTTCACCAACCTGACCTCCGCCTACATCGGAAACGCGACGGGAAGCACGGGCGTTCTGGAAATAGCGGGCGGCGTGTGGTCGACGTCGAACACGCTGTCTGTCGCGAACAGTTCCGGATCGATGGGTGGCGTGATCATGACGGGAGGCAACCTCTCGGCGATTTATGCGAATATCGGCAATTCAGGGGTCGGGACGCTCGTGGTGTCCAACGGCACGGTGAGGACGGGGCTGGATCTCACGGCGGGCGTCAACGGCACGGGCACGGTGCTGATTGCGGGCGGCACGGTGACGCTTGGCGGTATCCTTTCGGCCGGCAAGAACCGCAACTCGTCGGGGCGGATCGTCATGACGGACGGCACGTTAACGGCCACGAATAACATCCGCGTGGGCGACTGGGGCGGGGTGGGAACATTCGATCTTAGCGGCGGCAGTGTTGTGTCCGGCTCGGGCGGAAACGCCTCCATCGGCAACGGAATGGGGTCCACCGGACGGGTGAGCGTGACGGGCGGCCGGCTTCAGTGCAACCTGTCGGTGTACGCCGGAAACAACAGCGGTCCCGGCACCAACACGCTGGGCACTCTGGAGGTGGGCGGCGGCGCGGTCGTCATTTCCAACAGCTTGATTTTGGGCAACAACCCTTATTCTTACGGTGAGGCCACGGTGTCAGGCGGTACGTTGTGGGTGGGGACCGATACGTCTTTGGGCTTCAGCTCCAACACGTACGGAAGACTGACCGTCACGGGCGGCTCGTTCACGAACCGCAACTTCATCGACTGCGGTCGCGTCGGCACCGGCATCCTGCACGTGGCGGGCGGCGAAGTGGTGACGCACGTGCTGCGCACCACGCCCTACGGACTCACCAACGCGCCTGAACAGCAGGTCATCGTGTCCGGCGGGCGGCTGGAGGTGACCAACACTTTCTATTTCGCGGACGCCGTGGGCTCTCAGGCGCGGTTGACGCTTTCGGGCGGCGCATTCTCCCTGCCAAAGTTAACGAAGAGTCGCGGGTACACGACGGTGATCTGCGACGGCGGCGAGCTGGAAGCCAGACGGGACGAGCCCTACTTCATCGACACGAGCTTGCAGGAGTTGACGCTGACCTCGAACGGGCTTTACGTGGATTCCGCCGGATTCACCATCGCCACCTCGCGCAACCTGCCGGACGCGGCGGGCGAACACGGTAAGTTGGGCAAGCGCGGGCCGGGCAAGTTCACGCTGAACACCGGCGCGACGTTCACCGGGCCGGTCGTGGTCGAGGCGGGCGAGCTGGCGCTGGGCTCAAGCGGTTTGATCACCTTGGCGGGCGGGTGCGGGATCAACGGCGGCGCGCTGCTCAACCTCGCGGCGCGCAACCTCGACTTCACCCTGCCGAGCGGCACGGTCTCGCGCGTCGACGGCGAGCTGCGGCTGGCCTCCGGCCGGACGCTCTTCGTGACGAACGGCGCCACGCTGGGCGGCACGGGCTCGGTCGGGCGCGTGGTGTTCGCGCCGGGCGCGACGCTGGCGCGCAGCGCCTCAGACGGCGACGCGCTGCTGCACGCGGCCGAGTGCGTGCTCCCTGCGGGCGCGGTGATCGCGCTGACCGGCTACGCGGTCGAGGCGCTGCGGCAGGGCGTCGCGGTGCTGGAGGGCACGTCGCTGGACGTCGCGCAGGGCGGCGTCGTCGCGGTGACCCTCGACGGCGTGCCGCAGCCGACGGTCGCGCTGCGGGTCGCGGGCGGGACGTTGACCGCGCACACGTACGAGCCCGGCACGCTGTTCACCGTGCAGTGACGTCACGCGAGGCAGAGGATCGCGACGCCGGCCAGGATGGCGGCGAGCGCGAACGCTTTGGCGCGCAGGTTGCTCTCGCGGAAGAGCCAGGCGCCCACGGCGAAGGAGACCACGACACTCGAGCGCCGGATGAGCGAGAGCACGGAGATCGCCACGCCCTCCTCGCTGAGCGCGCCGAAATAGAACCAGTCGGCGGCCATCAGCAGGAGGCCCACGACGGGGATGGTCCAGCGCCACGTGAAGCGTGTCCGCTGCAGTCCGGCCAGGCGCTGGGTGAGCAGGAGCAGTCCGAGGACCGCCACGAGGTCGAGCGCAAACCAGACCTGCAGGGTGTTGCGCCCGATGCCGCAGGAGCGCAGCAGATACTTGTCGTAGAGCGCGGACGCCGCGCCGAGCAGCGTGCCGGCAAAGGCGTAGAAAATCCCGGTGTGGCGCGTGAAATGGATGCCCTCGGCCTTGCCGGCCACGGAGAAGAGCCAGTATCCGGCGAAGATGGCGGCCATGCCCGCGGCCTGGACCGGCGTGGGGATCTCGCGGAACAGCAGGACCGCCCCGCAGAGCGTCCAGAGCGGGGCCGAGGCGCGGATGGGGGCGACGATCGAGATCGGCAGCGCGCGCATGGCGTAATAGACAAAAACCCACGAGGCCGAGACGAGCAGGGTCTTAAGCAGGACGAGGCCGAAGTGGGCGGCGGAGATCGCGAGCGCCGCCCGCAGGCCGCCCGCGAGCGCGAGCGCCGCGGCGAAGCCGAGCGACCCGCACAGGGTCGCGACGAACAGCACCGGCATGACCGCATTGCCGCGGACGCTGTGCTTCTTGGCGATGTCGTAGAACGCCAGAAGCAGCGCGGAGATCAGGATATAGGGGACCCACATGGCAGCGACACTGGAACGTTGAGAGTTGAGCCTTCGGCGCTGAGCGCTTCTTCTGAGCGAACGGACCGTCCGATGCGACTTGACGGACGCCTAGGCGGATTCGAGGATCATGTTGGAGTACTGGGTCGTGTCGCCCGTGCGGATCAGGCCGACCACGTTGGGGACGCGCTTCTTGAAGGTGGTGTGGGGCTCGAAGTCGAGGATCAGGCCGTCCACCGCCGCGCGCAACCGGTCTTGCGTCTCGGCCGTATTGTGCTTCATGAACTCCTCGGCCATGGAGACGCGGCCGATCACGAAGTTCATGCGGATGGCCAGCAGGACATCGAGCACGGTCGGGATGTCGTCGATGAGGGCGAGGTCGACGGTTTCGATCATGGGCCAGAAGGGAAAGCCGCGGTCGGCGATCACCAGCGTGTTGGTGTGGCGCACGCGGCTCAGCAGGCTGTTCAGGGCGGGATTGAGGATTCCGGACTTCAACATGGCAGTGCTCCTTTCAATGGCGCCGAGTATACAGCAAAGGCCGGCGGAACGAAACCGTCGTTTCTTGATATCGCCGGCGCGCCGGATTTGGTAATGTAAATCCCGTGGCTGGAATATCATATCGCTGGCTGTTCGCGGGTGTGTTGGCGTGGGCTCTGGTGACGTGCCAAGCCGGGCAACATTGGATCGGTGTCGGGCAGAGGGTCGTGACGTGGACCGGAAGCCTGCCGGCCGACCGGGTGCGCCTGGGTGTGCGCGACGAGGGCGTCTACCGCGTCACCGCGGCGGAGTTCGCCGCCGCGGCGGGCGTGACGGAAACCGAGTCGCGCGCGGCGCTGGACAACTGCGGGTTGACGCTGACTTGCCAAGGCCGGCCGGTCGCCTGGACGACCGATGGCGGCGCGCTGTACTTCTACGGCGTGCCGACGGTCGAGCTTTTTGCGCCCGAGAACGTCTATTGGCTGGCCTTCGGGACGGGGGTGCCGATGGGCGCGTCCGACGCCACGCCGGCGGAAGGCGGCGCCACCAACCAGTGGTTCATGCATTCGGCCTCGTACCGGTCGGCGTTTCTCGCGCCGTATGAACCCCGCGACCGCAGGAGCACGAACGGCACGCTCACGAACATTCTCAATTTCGGCGAATGGATCCCTTCCTCGTCCGACGAGGCCGTGCGTGCCAAGAGCAAGACGCTCATGCTGCCCGGCTTTTGCGCGGAGGCCGCCACCGGCCTGACCGCGCGCGTCTCGCTGGCGTCATACCGCGATTTCGTCACGCCCGATGAGCACACGTGCGAGATCCTGGTCAACGGCGTGAGCGGCGGCACGCGGAGCTGGTCAGACGAGAGGGGGGTGACCTTCGATTACGCCTTTCCTGCCGGTGCGGCGACGAACGCGACGGTCACGCTCACCGTGCGCAATGCGGGGGGCGCTGCTCAGCAGGCGGACTTCATGCTGCTCGACGCGGTCCTGTTCTATCCGCGCCGCTATGGCGCCGAGACCGGCATGGTGGTGTGCGCGGGGGGGGTGGCGCAGACCGTGGCGGCGGACGGGTTCGCCTCGGACCGGATCGGGGTATGGGACATCACGGCGGCGGACGCGCCGGTGGTGCTCGGGGCTCCCGTGTGGCCGGCGACGAGCGGGCTGTGGCACGTGGCGTTCGCGTGCGGGGACGCTGCGGCGCGGTACGCGGTGTTCGATGCGGCGGGGGGCTGTTTCGAGCCTTCGGTGAGCGGCGTGCGTGACACGGACTGGTTCGCTGCCGGCGAGATGCCTGAGCTGGCGATCGTGATTCCGCCGCGGCGCTGGGTCGCGGGGTTTGCCGAGGCGGTGCAGCCGCTGGCGGACTTCAGGAACGCGCAGGGCCTGCGGACACGGGTGATCGACGCGGAGGAGCTCTACAACGCCTTCTCCGACGGGTTGGCGCATCCTGCGGCCTTCAGGCGTTTTAGCGCGGCAGGGATAGCCCGCGGTCCGGCGCCGACGCTGCGCTACATGCTTTTCGCGGGGCATGGCGGCAGCGACTATAAACTCGAAGTGTTCCGGCTGGGTGAGATGGGGCCCTATCCGGCGCTGTTCCCGCTTTATCTGTTTTCTCAGGTCGATGTGAACGTGCAGGGCGCGCTCATGTTGCCCAACGATCCGGTGCTGGGCGATGTGGCGGGGGGGGCGGTGCCCGAGGTGGCGGTGGGCCGCTTCCTCGCGACCAGCGCCGCTGAGCTGACCGGCATGGTGAACAAGACCATCCGCTACGAGCTGACCGAGACGTGGAAGAGCAAGGCGGTCTTTGCGGCGGACTGGCAGAACGTGGGTGATATGTACGCGAACTTCACGGGCATAGCCAGCAACACCGCCGCGGGGTTTCCACGGGAGGGATGGGGGGTTGAATCCTTTTTCCCCGCACCGGATGAGAGTTATCTGGGATCCTTCTGGAAAAACACTTACTATGGCACCGGCGTCGATTACGAGCTGCGCGAAGGCGCCGGTTTTTTCTATTATGTCGGGCACTCCAGCGACACGATCGCGGGCAACACCTCGCAGAATAAGCTGTTTGACGCCACGCTGTTCAGGCAGGCGGACTGGGCGTTCCCGCCCGTGGCGCTCCTGATGGGATGCCGCATGGGCCGCTGGACGCTGCTCGACCTGAAGACCCAGCTGCAGTGCATCGCCGAGGCCGGCGTGCGCAACCGCGCCTCGGGCTTCGCGGCGATCATCAGCGCGTCGGGCTACATGACGACGGCGGAGGCGTCGGGTTATTCTTACGGCTTCCGCGATCAGGTCGCCGCGGGCGCGGTGCGCCTGGGCGACGCGTGGCGCGGCGCTTTCGCGGCGATGGGCGACGCGGCCGCCGCGCGGCTGCAGCACCTGACGCTGCTGGGCGACCCCTCCCTGTGCATCCGGGCGGGGGCGACGGCCCGCGGCACCTCGGCGGCGTGGCTGATCGCGCACGGGCTGACGGGCGATCCGTATGCCGACCTCGCGGACCAGGACAGCGACGGGTTCGCGACCTGGCAGGAGTTTCAGGCGGGGACGAGTCCCGTGCAGGGAGGGCTGCGCATCCGCGCGTGGTCCGCGCCGGAAGCCGGCGCGTCGGCCGCGCCGCTGGCTTTTGAGCTTCTGTCCGGGATGGACTACCGTGTGCTCTCGACGACCAATCTGGCGTCTGGAGTCTGGGAGCGCGTGCCGTGGCGGACCGGAGCGGGCGGGGATTGGTCCTCGTCCGGCATTCCGGGGGACTGGCCGGTGAAGACGGTGGAAGTGCCCTATGACGGGAGCGAGCGGCAGCGCTTCTACAAGGTCGAGTCGCTCCAGGAATGAGGCGCCGGGAATCAGAAACTTCGGGAAGGGAGTCGCCCATGGACGAGATGCGGTATGGACGGATGCCAGAGATCGAGCTCAGGAGTATCGTCGGCGAACACTTTTTGATTGTGCTGCACGCGGGCGAGTCCAAGATGTTCAGCCTGAACGGCATGGGGCTCTGGTTCTGGAGCCAGCTGGAGCGGCCCGTCTCCAAACGGGAACTGTTGACAGCCATGCGGGACGCCTATGAAGTCGCCGAGGATGTCGCGGCCGGCGAGATCGACCGCTTTCTGGCGTATCTGGTGGAAAAGGGGCTGGCGAAGCGGCTGGAGGCTGGCGCGGCCACGTAAGCCTAGCGGGGGCTTCGGTCCGGGCAGGCGTGCTCGAGCGGCTGGAGGCCGGCTTTCTGAAAATATACGTTGAGGGAACGGGTTATGGGGACACGGGCAGGGATACTTGCTGTGCTGACTCTGGCGTGCGTGACACGGTCCGAGGACGCGCCTTCCCGTTGGGGCGGTGGCGCATCGCCGAACTGCGTGTCGGACGCGCGCGGCCTGCCGGAAACGCTGGAGGGTGTCCAGCCTCTTTGGGAACTGCAGCTCGGCACGCACCAGTATTCGATCCCCACGATCGACGGCGGCCGCATCTATCTCGGGATCAATGACATGTCGGTGAGC
Organism: Verrucomicrobiota bacterium; assembly: GCA_023269675.1. Classification (GTDB taxonomy): domain Bacteria; phylum Verrucomicrobiota; class Kiritimatiellia; order RFP12; family UBA1067; genus JAHFSX01. The sequence continues at coordinate 30,908 of JAHFSX010000002.1, read as the reverse complement.
CGCGCCGGGTATCGGCCGAGCGGCGGCGGCGCGCTGCTCTGTGTGGATCTGGCCACGCAAAAGACGGTGTGGCAACTGCCGATCCCGCGTTTCATGGGGGGCGTCAAACCGCCGTACCACTTTGATCAATGGAAGTGCGGGGTGTGTTCGGGTCCGCTGGTGGCGGGCGAGCGCGTGTATGTGGTGGGCAACCGCGGCGACGTCCTCTGCCTCGACCGCGAAGGCCAGTCCAACGGCAACGGCGGGCCGTTCACGGACGAACTGGCCTACATGGGCGTGACGGGTTCAAACGCGGTGCTGGAGGCGTCGGACGGGGACATTCTCTGGCGGTTCGACGGGCTGGCGGAGCTCGGCGTGGTGCCGCACGACACCTGCGCCAGCACGCCGCTGCTGTCGGACGGGTTGCTGTATGTGGGCACCGCGAACGGCGTGGACGGCGGCCATCAGCGCTGTCCCCGGCCCGACGCGCCCATGCTGGCGGTGCTCGACGCGCAGACGGGGCGGCTGGTGGCCAAGGATGACGAGCGGACCGGGCGGCGCCTGTTGCACGGGAGCTGGTCCTCGCCGTGCCGGGGCGAGGCTGGCGGCAAAGACCTCGTTTTCATGGGGGGCGGCGACGGGTGGCTCTATGCGTTCGCGGTTCCGGTGGCGGCCGCGGACGGCCGTGTGCAAACGCTGCGCAAGGTGTGGGCGGCGGATTGTAACCCGCCCCATTTCCGCATGAGGGACGGACTGCCGCTGGCCTACTCGGCCTGGAACCGGCGCGTGGCGGACGGGCCGAGCGAGCCGGTCGCGACGCCGGTATTCGACCGCGGCCGTGTCTATGTGGCCATCGGGCAGAGCCCCCTGCACGGTCTCGGCAACGGGTGTTTGAGCTGTTTCGACGCGGCGACGGGCGCGGTGGTTTGGCGTTCGGAGAGTCTCGGCCGCACGCTTTCGACCGTCGCGCTCTGCGACGGCGTGATTTATCTGCCCGATGGCGCGGGCGAACTGCACGCGTTCGATGCGGCGACGGGTGCGACGTTGTGGTCGCACGCGCTCGGGGGACCGGTGAACTACGCCAACGCGCGCGTGGCTGACGGCAAGGTGTATGTCGGTACCGAGAAGGGCGATTTTTGGATTTTCAGGGCCGGCCGGGATAAGGTCGTGTTGTCTCGTACACGGGTGCCGAGTCCGCCGGTTACGGTGGCGGTGACCGAGCGCCTGCTCTGTATCCCTCTGCAGAACCGTTTAAGCGTATTTGGCCTTCAATCTAGATGACCACATACTTTAATAATAAGTTTTGATATTTGTATTGACGTTTTTACCGCGTGTTTCTACCCTGTATACACATTGCCTCGACGCTACGCTTGAGCACCGGTCATGACGCAAGGGCGGGCCGTTTGTGTGTGCATCAGTGTTTCATGGGGGGATGGTTGAGACGGTGCTTGTTTCTCGGCGGCCAAAGGAGAACAGGGCATGAGCAGCGAAACCCGGGGCGCGCATCCCAACAGATTTTTGATCGGCCTGATCGTGGTTTCCACGTTGGGGTTGCTCAGCGGCTATGAGGTTTTGCTCTGGAGTGTCCGGAGCAAGACCGCTCAGTTGCGCGAGGAATTGTTGACCGAGGCCACGGCGATCACGCGGCAGATTAACCTCGTCCGCATCAGGGCGTTGTCTTTTACGGCGGCTGATCTCAAAAGCGCCGAGTATCAGCGCTTGACCGCCCAGTGGCAGGCCTACGCGCGGATCACCCGTTTCAGCGCGCTGTATGGCGTGGCCCGGCGCAACGGGGTCTTCGTCGTCGGCCCGGGGAACCGGCGAGGGGCCTCTGCAGCTTTGGTCCCGCCCGGCACGGTGTATGAGAATCCGCCGGCCTGGCTCGTCGAGGTGTTCGACACCCGTCAGCCGCAGGTGAACGGTCCGTACGAGGAGGCGGGAAAAAAGCTCGTCAGCGCCTGGATTCCCGTGCTCGACCCGCGCTCCGAAGACGTGCTGATGGTGATGGTGATGTCGGTGGATGCGGGTGTCTGGAACGCCCAGTTTGTGCGGCTGTGGTGGGGGACGGTATGTTTCGCCCTGCCGTTGGTGCTGAGTATTGTGCTGGCGGTGCTTCTGGTCAGGCGGAACAGCCGCATTCCCCTCCGGTGGCTGGCGCCGCTCGAGGTGTGTGTGACCGTCCTTTTGGGGGTGATCTTCACGGTGACGTTTTGGCGGATGACGCGTGACCTGGAGCGCCGTACCCGGCTGACGAACTTTCAGGTGGTTGCCAGGGCACAGGTGCGCGAGGTCTCCGAACAGTTGACCAGCCTCCGCACGCGGATCGGGGCTCTGACATTGGTTTTGGGCGGCGAGAGTGAGGTGAACCGTGAAAATTTCATGCGGTACGCCTCGTCTGCCAGCCAGCTCAGCTTCGCGGAGACGTGGGCCTGGGTGCCGCTGGTGCCCGCCGCCCAACTGAAGCCTTTTGAGGCCCGCGTTCGTCAAATGGCCCAGTGTGATTTTTTTTTCTGGCAGAAAAACGGGTCGGACGAACGGCGCGCGGTGTCCACGCGCGACGTTTACTTTCCGGTCTTGTACAGCGAGCCCACGGAGAGCGAGCATCCGCTTGCCGGTTTCGACTGCGGCTCCGATCCTGATCTGCGTGAGGCCTTGGAGACCTCCATACGGACGGGAATGATCACCGGAACGACGCCTGAGCTGGCGCTGCGGAAAAAAGGCGACCAGCCCAAGCTGTACGTTTTCGAGCCGGTCTATGTCTCGGGCATCTTTCCCCGTAAACTCAGCGGGGTGGTGCTGGTGGTGCTGGATTGGGAGAAAGTGTTGCGGCACGCGTTCATGCCGCTCATTTCCCCCACGAGCTCGTATGTCTCGGCCGACATCTGCCAGCTGGGTACGGAGTACCAGCCGAACGTCATTGTGACCACGTCGCCGGTCTGGTGGGAACCGGTCGCCACCTGGTTTCTGCGTGCGGATGACCATCGGCTGCACGCGACCATGCCGCTGTTTTTCTTTGGGGAGGCGTATGCCCTGGCGGTCCGCGCGGAACCTAAGTATTACGCGGCGCATGCGTTGCGTTTGGGGTTGGCAACCGTTTGGGTCGGCGGCCTGCTTACGCTGCTGATGGCCAATGTCGCCGGCCATCTCGCTAACCGGCGGGTGTTGCTTGAGCGCCAGGTGCGGGCGCGCTCCATCGAGCTGGGCAGGGCTAACCAGCAGATCGGCACGATTCTGGACACGGCTGGCGACGGCATCTTGGCGCTGGACGCGGAAGGCCGGCTGACGGGGGTCAACGCCGCCGCGGCCCAGATGCTCGGCTACGAAATCTGCGAACTGATCGGTCAGCCCTGCGAGGTGCTGTGGCGGCAAGGCCCTTCCCCTGGCACCCCCGAAACCGAAGAGGCGAGCCCGCTCTGCGCGACGTACAAGTACGGGAGCGCGCAGCGGCCCAGCGACGAAGTCTTTTTGCGCAAGGACGGCACGCGTTTTCATGTCGCCTACGTGAGTAAACCCCTCCGCGAGAACGGCAACGTGGTCGGGGCCGTTGTCACCTTCCGGGACATCACTGAACAGCGGCAAGCCGAGGAGGACCTGCAGCGGGCCAACACAGAGCTGGAAAACGTGAACAATGCGCTGCGGGAGGCGAGTCAGGCGAAAAACCGATTCTTGGCGCACATGAGCCACGAGATCCGCACGCCGCTGCACAGCGTCATCGGCATGAGTGGGTTGCTGATGAGCACTGCGCTCACGGAGGAACAAATGGAGTACGCGGAGACCATCCGGGTCAGCGGGGAGAGTCTGTTGAGCGTGGTGAATGAGATCCTGGACTTCTCCAAGATCGAAGCTGAGAAACTCGAATTGGAAAATAGGCCCTTCAACCTGCGCCATTGCGTCGAGGATGCCGTCGATGTGGTGGCGGCCGAGGCCGCGAGGAAAAATCTGGAACTGCTCTATCACATCGATGAAAAGTTACCGGCGGAGTGGATCGGCGATGTCAGCCGGCTGCGCCAGATCCTGGTCAACCTGCTCAGCAACGCGATCAAATTCACAGACAAGGGTGAGGTCGAGGTCGCCGTTACCGGCCAGCCGCGCGACGACCGGCAGACCCTGCTCTGGTTCAGCGTGCGGGACACGGGAGTGGGCATCTCGTCCGAGAACAAGAGCAAGCTGTTCGCTTCGTTCAGCCAGTGCGACGCGTCCACGACGCGCCGTTTCGGAGGGACGGGACTGGGGTTGACGATCAGCAAACGTCTTTGCGAGCTGATGGGCGGCTCCATGGAGGTCGAGAGCCCGGGCGTGCCGGGGTATGGAACGACCTTCCGCTTTTCGGTCCTGGCCGAAGCCGACCGGGACGAGCGCGCGCCGAACACGGCCTCCGATATCGTCGTGGTCGGCAAACGCGTGCTGATCGTCGCGGGCAGCCAAGCCGGACAGGATGTTCTGGCCCAGCAGATCAGGGCGTTGGGCATGATTCCTGTGGCGGTCGGCACCGCGCGCGAGGCGCTCGACCTGCTGAGCGCGGCAGATCTGTTCGGCAAGTTCGAGGCGTTTGACCTGGCCATGCTCGACGCGCAGTTGAGCGACATGGACGGCGCGGCGCTCGGGCAGGCGATCCATGCGATACCCGGACGGGAGAAGCTGGGGCTGATCCTGCTGTCCCCGCTTGGCGCGCATGCGGTCGATGCGGCGACGGCCCTGATGGCGGAGCAGCTTACCAAGCCCGTCAAGATGTCGCACCTCTACGACGCGATCGTCCGCCTTTTCGCGGCGCAGCCCGCACAGCGGCAGGCGGCCGCGCGGGCGCCTGCGCGGTTCAACAGCGAGGTCGGCCGCCAGCATCCGCTGCGGATTCTGGTGGCGGAGGACAATGTGGTGAACCAGAAGGTGGCGGTGTGCATTCTGGAGAAACTCGGCTACCGTGCCGACACGGTCTCAAACGGTCTCGAGGCGGTGGAGGCGGTCCGCAGGGGCGCCTATGATCTGGTTCTGATGGACGGTCAGATGCCTGAAATGGATGGTGAGCAGGCCGCCATCCAAATCCGCAAGGAGCTGCCCGCCGCGCGGCAGCCGTGGATCGTGGCGATGACGGCGAATGTGATGACGGACGATCGCGAGCGGTATCAGGCGGCCGGCATGAACGACTACATCTCCAAGCCGGTGCGGGTGGAACGGCTGGTCGAGGTGCTGCTGTCGGTGCAGGCGGTCGCGGGCCGGACGGGACTCGCGGCGTTGGGCGTCCGGGACGCGGTTGCGTGCCCGCCGGCGGCTCAAGCCAAGGGTTGACGCGGTACCAGTGGTCGAGTATAGTTTTTTTACGTTGAAAATCGGGTCGGCAGCGGGATCGACAGGCCGTGAAAGCGGGTAGAAGCGTATGGCGCATGCTTTGAATTTTTTTGATTTTGTGCTGGGCGGGTTGGCCGTTCTGTCGGTCGCTCTCGTGCTTGCCGCGGTCATGGGGTATCAGGGCAGGCGCCGGTGGATGAGGTCGTTGCAGGCGGAGCAAGCCCGCGCGGACGCCATTTTCGAATCGTCGCCCATCGGCATGGTGGTGTTCAATGACCGCTCGGACATCGTGCGTTTGAATTCGGCGGCCGCGCGCCTGGCGAACGGTGAACCGTTCGCCTTGAACGACCCGCGGGCGGATCTTGAGTTTCAGTGCGACCACCGGTCGCAGGACCCGCGCGGCTGCGGTTTCGGGAGCGGCTGCTGGCTCTGCCCGCTGCGCAAAGTGATCGAATCGGTGATCTCCGCCGGCAAGGCCGTCCGAGGTGCCGAGGTGCCGATGGTCTTGGTCCGCGAAGGCGGGGTCCAGACCTTTTGGCTGCGGGTCGGCGCCCAGCCCTTCGAAATCCAGGGGCGTCGTCATGTCGTCGTGGCCGTGGAAGACATCACCGAGAACAGGAAAAGCCATGAAACGCTGGAGACGGCCATGCTCGAACAGGCGCGGCTGAATGAGGCGATCCGGCGCGCCAACGAGGCGAAGGGGCAGTTCCTCGCGAACACGAGCCACGAGATCCGCACGCCTTTGAACGGGATCATCGGCATGACCGGTCTGCTGATGGAGACGCCCATGACCAACGAGCAGCAGGAGTTTGTCGAAACCATCCGCGCGAGTGGCGAGGCGCTGCTGGTGGTGGTCAACGACATTCTCGACTTCGCCAAAATCGAAGCCAACAAAATGGTCCTTGAGAACGAATCCTTTGACCTGCAGCACTGTGTGGACGAGTCTGTCCGGCTGGTGGCGCCCGCGGCCGCGAAGAAGAAACTGGAGTTGACCTGCCGCTTTGATGAGGACCTCGATTCGGTGTGGATCGGCGATGTCGGACGTCTCCGGCAGGTGCTGGTCAATCTGCTGGGCAACGCCATCAAGTTCACGGAGCGGGGCGAGGTCGGGGTCTCGGTGAGCGGGCGGAAGCTCGGCAACGGCCGGCATCAGCTGGACTTTGCCGTGCGGGATACGGGTGTCGGCATCCTTCCGGCGCAGCAGGGCAAGCTGTTCCAGGCGTTCAGTCAGGTGGAGGCCTCCGCGGCGCGCCGCTTCGGCGGCACGGGGCTGGGCCTGGCCATCAGCAAGCGGCTCTGCGAGCTGATGGGCGGCATGATGTCGGTGGAGAGCCCGGGTGTCCCGGGGCAGGGCTCCACGTTCCGTTTTTCGATCCTGGTCTCGAGCGCCTCCGGGGAGAGCCGTCCCCCTGTCGAGAAACCCCATGGCATCTTGGCCGGGAAGCGGGTTCTGATCGTTGACGACCACGCGACGACCCGTGACCTTTTGAAACGCCAGACCGAGGCGTGGAAGATGTCCCCCACGGCGGTGGCCTGCGGCAAAGACGCGCTCGCGTGTCTGGACCCGTCGGCGCCTTTCGATTTGGCGGTCCTGGATTACACGATGCCGGACATGAACGGATTGGAGCTTGCCGAGCAGCTCCGCCTGCGTCCCGGCCTGGATAAGCTGCCGATGATTCTGCTCTCGCCGGTGGGCGATCACGTGGCCAGCTGTGACCGCACCCGCATCGATGCGTGCCTCTCCAAGCCCGTTCTGGCCGCCCGTCTCTACGAGGCCATCGCCGACCTCTTAGGTGCGCCTCCCGCGTCTCAGCGCGGTTACGCCACGCACGTGCAGACGCTGCTCGACCGCGAGACCGCCAAACGCTTTCCGCTGAAGATTTTGGTGGCGGAGGACAATGCCGTCAACCAGAAGGTGGCGCTGAGCCTTCTGGCCAAGCTGGGCTATCGCGCCGATGTCGTCGCGGACGGCAACGAAGCCGTGGATGCGGTGTTGCGGATCGCTTATGATCTGGTTCTGATGGACGTTCAGATGCCTGACTTGGACGGCGAACAGGCGACGCTCCGGATCAGGAAAGAGTTGCCTGAGGCGAGGCAGCCCTGGATCGTGGCCATGACCGCGAACGTGATGAAAGGCGACCGCGAACGGTACCTGTTGAACGGGATGAACGGTTACATCCCTAAGCCGATTCGGGCCGAATATTTGACGGAGGTGCTTCGGACGGTCCCTCCGCTCGCGGCGCGGGTGGCCCAGGCCGAGGCGGGCGTGTAACCAGAAAAGGGGCAGGGATATGAATGCAGCGGCGATCACAGCGGCTGGGGCCGGATGCGGGGCGGATGCGGCTTGGGACGGGTTGTGCTCGGCATCGGTGTTGGCGGACTTGGTCACCGACCGGGTCTTTGTCATCGACGAGCGCTTTAGAATAGTCCGGGCAAACCCTTCGTTCCTTTCGGCTTTCGGCCACGTGACGCAGGCGACCGTCTGCGGGCGTTCGCTGGGCGAGGTGGCGGAATGCCGTCATGCCGACGGGGGTGTCGCGTGTGGCGGCGCGGCGATGTGCGCGGGCTGCGGCTGGTTTCAAGCCGTGGGCCTGTGCGGGCGGGATGGGGGCGGCGTGCAGGAATGCCGGATTCTCAAGCGCAGCGGCGCGGCGCTGGATTTCGCGGTCACGGTGCTGCCCGCGCGGGAGGGTGCCTGGCGCGTGTGCGGGCTGAAGGACCTTTTTGCCTCTAAACGCCTGCGGGTTCTGGAGCGGTCGTTTTTTCATGACGTCACCAATCTCGCGGCGGGAATCCGGGGGTTGTGTGAACTGACGGACGCGCCGGACAGCGGGCCGGACGACGAGCTGCGTCCGCTGATCCACGACAGCGCCAGCAAGCTGGTGGACGAGATCGAGCGCTTGCGGACGCTGCGGGTGGCGGAGAACGGCGACCTGCGGCCATGCCGCAGCACGGTCGCGCCAGACGCGATCCTGCAGGCGACGGCGGAGCGTTTCCGGGAGGATGCCGCCGCGCGGCACCTGGAGCTGATCGTTGAAACGGGGGCGGGGGCGTCCGATTTTGAAACGGACCGGGAGCTGGTGAGCCTGGCGCTCGGCGAGCTGGTGCGTAACGCCATCGAGGCGTCCGTGCGGGGCGAACGCGTGACGCTCGCGTGCGCGGATGACAACGGCCGGGTCGTTTTCAGCGTGCACAATCCGGCCGTGCTGGACGAGCATGTCCAGGCGCATATTTTCGAGCGGTCGTTCACGACCCGCGGTCCCGGCCGAGGCGTCGGCGCCTACCGGGCCAAATTGATTGCGGAGCAGTATCTGATGGGCGCGGCGGGGTTTGTTTCGCGGGCGCCGGAGGGCACCACCTTCCGCCTGCGCTTCCCCCACGACCTGTCCGCGTCAGCGACTTGAGGCAGAAAGGAAACACCATGGCAGCACGCGAGGCAAGAATCGTCGTTGTGGACGACGAGGTTCATATCCGCTACCTGGCGAGGAACATCATCCGGGCCGAAGGTTATGTGGTGGCCGGCGAGGCCAGCAACGGCGAGGATGCGGTCGAACTGTACCGGACCTGCCGGCCGGATCTGATCCTGATGGACATCAACCTGCCTTTGAAAACGGGGGATGAGGCGCTGGCGGAAATTCTTCATGAGTTTCCGGACGCGAAGGTTGTGATGCTGACCATGGTGGCGGACACCGAAACGGTCAAGCGTTGTCTGGAACTCGGCGCGATCGATTACATTCTCAAGAACAACTCCGTCGATGAGATCCGGCGGATGTTGCGCGAGACCGTCGAGTCCATCATGCACGCCGAGGTGGCCTCATGAACGAGCGCTTTGATTTGCGGCAGATGCTGCAGGAGATCAAGCTTGACGAGAAGGTCTTTCGCGCCAAGCCGGTCCTGCTGACGCAAAAGGAGATCAAGGAAATACGCGAGAAGCTGGATCAGGCCAAGACGGAGAGGAGGCGCGCGCCATGATTTCGGGCGAAGAACTTTTCAAGCAGCTGAAAGCCTTGAACATCATGCCGGAAACGGAGCTGGACCGGCTGTGCCAACAGCGGAGCGACGACCTGCTGGGCCTGGTGGACGAGATCCAGATCCGGCATCCCTCCCACAAAGACATCCTGGGGCGGATCTGGGCGGATGCGCTCAACACGGCCTATGTGAACATCCAGACCACGACGGTCGACCCCCACGTGACCTTGCGTCTGAACATCGATCTCGCCTTGCAGGACGAGATCATCGCCCTGTACGAGTTCGACGGCGTGGTCACGTTGGCCGCGTCTCACCCCGAGGACGTTTTTCTGGAGGAGCGGGTGCGCGCGATGCTGGGGCTTGACGTCAGCATCGTGTTTTCTTTCCCCTCGCAGATTGTCGATGCCATCGAAATGGCTTATCAGACGCGTGACAGCTTGACCGCGCTGATCGACCAGTCCGGGATCAATGAGATGGCGGGCCAGGCGGGCGTGCTGACAACCGAGCAGATGGAGCAGTTGGCCGGCAGCGAGTTCATCATCAAGTTCGTCCGCGGACTGATCCTTCTGGCGCTGGCGGAGCGGTCGAGCGACATTCATATCGAGCCGGGCGAAAAAGGCGCCCGCATCCGTTTCCGGATCGACGGCATCCTCGAGGACCGCTTCCTGCTGGAATCGGCCGTGCTCGGGCCGGTGGTCAGCCGGTTGAAGATCATGGCCGACGTGGACATCGCCGAGCACCGCCTGCCGATGGATGGCCGCATCGGCCTGGAGTTGCGCGAAAACGTTTTCGACCTGCGGTTTTCATCGGTGCCCTCGATCAACGGCGAGAAAGTGGTGCTGCGGCTGTTGGGGCAAAGCCAGCGGCGGGCCATCCCCGAGATGGATCAACTGCATTTCTCGGCCTCGACCTTCCGGAGCATGCTGCGGACCATCCATACGCCTAACGGCATTTTTTTTGTGACGGGTCCGACCGGTTCCGGCAAGACGACCACCCTCTATTCGTTGCTCAAGAAACTGAACACGCCTGACATCAATATCCTGACCATTGAGGATCCGGTCGAGTACCGTTTGGAAGGGATCACCCAAGTTCAGGTCAACGCGCATACGGGCCTCGATTTCAACCTGGCGCTGCGCGCGTTCCTGCGGCAGGACCCGGATGTGATTCTGGTGGGAGAGATCCGCGACGCCGAGTCCGGGCGCATCGCTGCCCAGGCGGCGTTGACGGGCCACCTCGTGTTGGCGACGATGCACACCAACAGCGCGCTGCAGTCCATCACGCGTCTGATTGACATCGGCGTGGAGCCGTTTCTCGTCGCGCCGTCGATCGTCGCGGTGATGGCGCAGCGTCTCGTGCGGCAGGTGTGCACGGGCTGCCGCGAGTCCTATGCGGTGTCCCAGACGGTCATCGACGATAATTTCGCCCACACGGAAGGGCACGAGATCCGTTTTTGGAGGGGTGCCGGCTGTGAGCATTGTCATCACACCGGGTATTTCGGACGGTTGGCCGTGCATGAGATGTTCGTGATCAACGACGAGGTCCGCTCGATGGTTTCGCACAATGCGTCCATGGCCGAAATCCAGGCCGCGGCCGCGCGGGCGGGCTTTCTGCCGATGCGGTACGACGGGCTCAAGAAAGTTTTGCGCGGGCTGACCACGCTCGAACAGGTGGACTCGGTGCTCTATCTGGAAGACCAGACCGTCTCGTCAGACGGCATCTTGTAGGCTTGAGGGGGGGACGCGGATATGCAGCGGTTATTTCTGGCTTGTGCGATCGTGGGGGCGGCGGCGTCGGTCAAGGGAGAGGGGCCGGCCGATGTGCCCCGCAGGGACGGGCTTCCGCCTGATTTCAGCTGTGAAGGCGCCGGGCTGGTTCACCGCCACCGCCGCGAGGGGGATGCCGACATCTATTTCGTCAGCAATCCCGCGCTGACCAACGTGTCGGCGGAGTGCCTTTTCCGCGTCACCGGCAAGGTGCCTGAGTTTTGGGACGCGGCCGATGGCAGCGCCAAGCCGGCGCCGGTCTTTAAAGACGAGGGGGGGCAGACGCGCCTGCCGCTGCGGCTCGGCCCCGCGGGTTCCCTCTGGATTGCGTTCCGTCCGGGCGAGTCGAAGCGTCACGCCACCCGGCTGGTGTTCACCCCCGTCGAAAGTCGGGAGAAGACCGGCCTGGCCGATGGGGCGTACGACGTGGAGCTGGAAAAGCGCGGGCCGCTCCTGCTGGCGTGGCAGCCCGGCACGTTCGAGATCACCTTGGCCGACGGACGCACCGTCAAGAAGCAGGTTTACGAGGTGCCCGCCCCCTTCGCGGTGGACGGCCCTTGGCGGGTGCGTTTCCAGAAGGGGCAAGGCCCGGCGGAAAACGTCGTGCTCGACCGGTTGGGCGCGTGGCCGCGGCGCGCGGAAGCGGGACTCCACGATGGTTTTCGGGGACCGGTGGCGTATGAGAAGAGCGTGCGTGTGCCGGACGACCTGATGGGGCCCGGACGACGGATGATGCTGGACCTGGGTGCGGTGCGCGACGTTGCGGTCGTCACTCTGAACGGCCAGGAGCTGGGGGGTTTGCGGAAAGCGCCCTTCGTGGCCGATGTGACGGCCCAGCTCAAGGTGGGGGAGAATGCCCTGCGGATCGAAGTCACTGGCCGCCGGGATGACCGGCTGAGCGGCGGCGAGCCGCCTGCGGCGGGGTTGCTGGGGCCGGTTTGCATCCGGACCGTCTTCGAATTGCCGGGGCGGTGAGCGCCCCGTCCCGGTCAGCGCGGGTGCTTGGTCGGCTCAATGTTGTAGGGGGTGACGAACACACGGAGTTCGGCCAGGTCTTGGTGCATGGCCTCGATTTGCAGGGACAGCTCGTTAAGGCGGACGTCGACCGAGGGGTAGTCCGCGAGCAGGTCGGCGTTCGCCGGATCGTAGACGAGCCCCAGGAATTTGTAGAGCGGGGTGAAGTAGTTGTCGATCGCGTCGATCTTCTTCGCCATGGGGTCGAGCGCATCGGTGACGCGCTGCGGCGCGGTCGTCTCCGTGACCGTGTTCTCGAGGTGTTCGAAAGACTCGTCGAGATAGGTGGTGATGTTGTCGAGCTGGTCGGGAATCGCGTCGAGCCGCGCGAGCGTGGCGCCAAGGCTGACCGCGGTTTTGTTGAGCCCCGGCGCGCTCCCGGCGGGGCCCAGCGGCGCGAGGAGGGGGTTCTGTCGCGCGTAGGTATCCTCCAGCGACGTCAAGCGGCGGCTGAGGCTTCCGAGTTGCGCGGTGATGGCGTCCAGTTTCTGGATCAGCGACTCAGCCCTTCCCGCCGCCTCCACCGGCTCCGTCAGCGCCTTCGGAATGGAGCTGCGGATTTTCTTGCCTTCCGCGCGGACGAGCTCCTTTGTGGTGAAGACCGACGCGAGAATCGAGAGGCAGATCGACAAGGTGCACAGAATCAGCTTCATGGTCATCCTCCAGTCAAGGGTTTCAGCGCCCTCAGTTTAACCGAGCGGTCACCGGTGCGGCAAATGAAAAACGTGACCGCTGCTAAACCGATTCCAAATCATCCCTGCCAAGCGGCCGCGTTTTTGATATAAGGACACCTTGACGCGGGAGGCCCTAGGCCGCGTGACGGAACGGCCCGGGGCTGCCGCCCGGCAGGTCCGGAAAATGCCATTGTAATCGCGGATGCGAAACGGAATAATGGGAGAGCCAAAGAGGGGGTGGAGGTTCGCGGTGCAGCGGCCCGCCAGTGAGGAGAGCGACGCGTCGTCGCGTTTCCGAGGTCCGTCCCGTCGCTTCCGTCTCTGAATATCAGCCAGGAGTATGATGTGAGTCGCGAAAAAAAAGAGCTAAAAGGCGTCACGCGGTTGGGAAGCGCGAAGACCGTGTACGCGGATCAGTATGACCCGTCGGTGCTGGAGACGTTCGTCAACAAGCACCGCGACACGGATTACTGGGTGACCTTCACCTGTCCCGAGTTCACCTCGCTCTGCCCGGTGACGGGCCAGCCGGATTTCGCCACGATCACCATCCAGTACGTGCCGGACGTGAAGATGGTGGAGAGCAAATCCCTGAAGCTCTATCTCTTCAGTTTCCGGAACCACGGCGATTTCCACGAGGACTGCGTGAACGTGATTCTGAAAGACCTGCGGGCGCTGATGGCGCCCAAGTACCTTGAGGTTTGGGGACGCTTCACCGCGCGCGGCGGCATCGCGATCGACCCTTACGTGAACTACGGACAGCCGGGCACGCAGTTCGCGGCTCTGGCCGAGGAGCGGTTCCGCGCGCACGACGGCATGCGGAAGCAGGAGTGAGGAGTTGCGGATGAGGAACGAAAAAGCGCTGGTCATATTTTCGGGCGGGCAGGACAGCACGACGTGTCTGGCCCAGGCGGTGAGGGACTACGGCAAGGGCAACGTGTCCTGCATCACGTTTCATTACGGTCAGCGGCACGGGCTGGAAGTCGAGGTTGCCCGAACCGTCGCGGCGCATTTCGGCGTGAGCGACCACAAGGTCATCAGCCTGGACTGGTACCGGCAGATCACCACCAACGCGCTGCTGGATCCCGGGCTGGCGATCGCCAAGGCCGACGCGTCCGCCTGCCCCAACACGGTGGTCGACGGGCGCAACATGATGTTCCTGCTGATCGCCGCGGTCTACGCCAAAAGCCTGGGAATCCGCGACCTCATCACCGGCGTGTGCGAGACCGATTTCAGCGGGTACCCCGACTGCCGCGACGTGTTCATCAAGTCGTGCAACGTGACGCTGAACCTGGCCATGGCTTACGAGTTCCGGGTGCTGACGCCGCTGATGGACCTGACCAAGGCCGAGACGTGGGCGCTGGCGGAGCGGCTCGGCGTTCTGGAGTATGTGCGGGAGCACACCCTGACGTGCTACAACGGCGTGGTCGGGCGCGGCTGCGGGACCTGTCCGAGCTGCGTGCTGCGGCAACGCGGCTATGAGGCTTATCGGCTAAGCAAGGGGGCATGATGCTGAGCGTTTCCAAACAGTGTTTGTTCGATGCCGCGCATGTGCTGACCAACCATGCGGGACATTGTAAGAATTTGCACGGACACACCTACCGCGTGATCGTCGAGGTCGCCGAGGGGGCGGACGGGCGGGACATGGTGATTGACTTCAAAGACCTCAAGCAGGTGTTGAGCGAGGTGATCCTGGAGCGGTTCGACCACGCGTTCATTTACGACGAGGCCAGCGCGAGCGAGTGCGAGATCGCCGCGGTGATCGCGAAGCACGGCATGAAGAGCGTAGGCCTGCCCTTCCGCTCCACGGCCGAGAACCTCGCGCGCCATTTTTTCAAAGGCCTGGCCGAGCGCGTCAACGTCGCCTCCGTCAAGGTGTACGAGACCCCCGAGTCGTGCGCGGAATACCGCAGGGACTGAGGCGCATGCAGGACAGCCTGACATATCCGGTGGTCGAGATTTTCGAATCGGTGCAGGGCGAAGGCTACAACACCGGCAAAGAGGTGGTCTTCCTGCGCTTCGGCGGGTGCAATCTGGCGTGCCCGTGGTGCGACACCGCGTACGGCGTGTTTGAGACGCTGGACGAGGAGACGGTCGTCGCCCGCGTGCGCGCGCTCACGCCCAAAGCCGTGATCCTGACGGGCGGCGAGCCGTTCATCCGGGAGGGGCTGGAGGCGTTGCTGGTGCGGTTTAAGGAGCTGGGCTACTGGATCGGCGTTGAGACGAACGGCGTGGTCGCGCCGCCGCCGGCGTGGCTGCGCCGCATCGACTACGTGGCGGTCTCACCCAAGGCCCTCTACGCTTCGCTGTATGATGACGAGCGCATGCTGACGCGGGCCGACGAGGTGCGCATCGTGGTGGACGGCGACGTGCGGGCTTTTTGCGACGACATGCGCAACCGGATCGAGGCCGGGCACTATTTCCTTTCGCCCTGCGAACGCGAGGGGGCTGTCAATGTCGAGGAGACCATCCGCCTTTTGGGCGTGCTCAACCGCGGGCGGCGCAACGGCAAGTGGCTCTTGTCGTTCCAGACGCACAAGCTGGCCGGCGTGCGGTGACGGCGTTATCGTCTTCCTCGCGCGCAGCGTGGGCCTGGCGTTAGCGAGGGGCGATGCTCTTCGAAAGTCTCTCCTTTTCGCGCCCTCCTTTTCCGCTTCTGAATCCGCTTGATTACTCGGTCTTCACCATCTTATACTTTCGAAAGTAAGGTGGTTGACACTGAAACCGGTGGCGACCGTCCAACTTGCCGCTGAGCGCCGAAACTCATAGCATGATCAACTCGACAGGAACCCTGACAGCATGAACACCAACAGACTGTACCCGATGCTACTCTGCGCGGCGGCTTTGGCCGCGACCCTCTACGCCGAAGAGGGCGGCGGCGGGCACTACACCCCGGGCGGCACGGCATCCTTCATCGACGCGCTGCTCGACAAGCCCGGCTGGGCCTATGCGAACCAGGGACTCTACTACGGCGGCGATTTCTCCGGCAAAAAAGGGTTGCCCTTGGGTGCGAACCTTGCTGGGAACGTCGACGCGACTTCGTATGTCGACGTCAACGTGTTGCTCTACCAGAGCTCCCTTGAACTCTTCGGGGGCGCATACGCGGCCTGCGCCGCGGTTCCCTTCGTAAGGATGGACATCGACGTTTCCGGCAACCTGACAGGACCGCGTGGCCGCTCGGCCTCGAAGCAGACGTCCGACCGCGCGGAAGGCCTCGGCGACATCTATCTGGCGCCGTTCATGCTCGGCTGGAAAAAGGGCGATCTCAAATACGATGTCCGCCTGGGCGTCTACGCGCCCATCGGCGAGTACGACAAGAACGATCTGGCCAATGTGGGCAAGAATTACTGGACGGTCGAGCCCGCCGTCTCGATGAGCTATCTCGGCAGCAAGAACGGCGTCGAAGTCACGAGCTTCGCCGGGGTGGACTTCAACACCGAGAACCAGGACACCGACTACCAGACCGGCGAACAGGCCCATCTCGACCTGACCGTGGCCCAGCACCTGCCGCTCGGCAAGGACATCGCCGGCCTCGGCGCCAACGCATTTTACTATCAGCAGATCAACGGCGACAGCGGGGACGGGGCGCGGCTAGGCGGCTTCGAAGGCAAGACCGCCGGCGTCGGGCCGGTGCTCTCGTACGTGACCAAGGTCTGCGATCGCGATCTGGTGCTGGAGGTGAAATGGCTGCCGGAAATGGACGTGGAAAACCGCCTGGCAGGCGATTTCGTCTGGGTCAAAGCGGCCCTGATCTTTTAACGGCGGTTTCAAACGTGACAGGGGAGGGGCATGCCATGCGTAGAATCCGGAACGCCATGATGTGGAACACGTCCGCGACGGTCAGCCGCCCGAAGCGGGTGCTCAGAACGCTGGGCCTCGCGGGCTGCGTTGCGCTCGCGGCCGGCGCCTTGCCCCAGTCCGCGCAGGCCGCACCCCGCGACGCGAGAAAGCCCCATATCCTATTCATCGTGGCCGACGACCTGGGCTGGAAGGATGTGGGCTTCCACGGGTCCGAAATCAAGACGCCCAACCTCGACACCCTCGCCGCAGGCGGAGCGAAGCTGGAGCAGTTCTACGCGCAGCCGATGTGTACGCCGACGCGGGCCTGTCTGATGACCGGACGTTATCCGCTGCGCTACGGTTTACAGACCGGCGTCATCCCGTCCTCCCACACCTACGGCCTGCCCACCGATGAGTGGCTGCTGCCGCAGGCGCTCAAAGAGGCCGGGTACCGGACCGCCATCGTCGGCAAGTGGCACCTCGGCCACGCGGATCAGAAGTATTGGCCGCGCCAGCGCGGGTTCGACCACCAGTATGGACCGCTCATCGGCGAGATCGATTACTTCACCCACCAGCAGCACGGCGTGGTGGACTGGTATCGCAACAACCAAGTGGTGAAGGAGACCGGCTATTCCACCACGCTGCTCGGCAATGAGGCCGTGAAGCTGATCAGCGAGCACGACCCGGCCACGCCGCTCTACCTGTATCTGGCCTTCAACGCCGCGCACACGCCGTATCAGGCCACGCCCGAATACCTCGACGCCTACAAGCACATCACCGAGCCGAGCCGCCGCGCTTATGCCGGCAGCATCAGCGCGATGGACGACCAGATCGGCCGCGTCCTCGCGGCCCTCGACTAGAAGAAAATGCGCGAGACCACGCTGATCGTTTTCATGAGCGACAACGGCGGCACGTTTAACCCCGTGTTTGCCGGCGAGGGCGACATGTCAAAGGTCAAGATCCCCTGCGACAACGGGCCGTATCGCAACGGCAAAGCGTCGCTCTACGAGGGCGGCACGCGTGTCTGCGCTTTGGCGAATTGGCCCGGCCACATCAAGGCCGGCAGCTCGGTGGACGGGATGATCCATGCCGTGGACTGGTATCCGACGCTGGTCGGACTAGCCGGGGGGCAGACCGGCAAAGCCAAGCCGCTCGATGGGGTGAACGTCTGGCCGGCCATCAGCGAAGGCCAGCCGTCCCCGCGTACCGAAATCATCTATAACGTCGAGCCGTTCCGCGCCGCCATCCGGCAGGGGGATTGGAAACTGATCTGGCGAACCCTGTTGCCGGCAGCGGTCGAACTCTATAACCTCTCCCAGGATCCGTCCGAGACGAACAACGTGGCCGCGCAGAACCGCGACAAAGTCGCCGCGCTTCAACAACGCGCCAACGAACTGGCGGCCGGTATGGCCAGGCCGATGATCCTGGAAACCGAAATCAAAGCCATGGTGCAAAGGCTGAAGATGCCGCCTGCGCTTCCGGCCGAGTTGGACAGCCTGAACGAGGAGCCGTGAGCGTGCTGACCGCGAGCTCGCAAGCCATCCCCGCCGCCGAGTCGGTGTGATCAACCCGGACGGGCCAACCGTGAGACTGCCGCGACAGCCGGGGGCACAGGCATCGCTTCCGAACGATGGCCAAGCTGGTCTATTGTGCAACCTGAACCGCACCTGCTGTTATTGTATGCCTAAGCAGGGGGTGCTCCGCTAGTCCCACGCGACGCAGATGTCGGACGAGACGCTGGAGCGTCGCATCCGCCAGATCGTCGGGTCGCAGACGGGTGAGGCGGGGCCTTTCGGCTTTAAACCGATATGCATTTTCCAAGCGTCCACGCGGACTGCCATCGGGTTAGTCTCGTCACAGATAAAGAATGCACCGCGGACGGTCTTCTCCGCCTTGTCAGGAAAAGATCACTTGGTTTAATAAATAATATTACCCTGCGTTCCGCATCTCTTCGACCTGCGGAGGGGCTCGCAGGAGAAAATGGACCCGGACTCGTAAGAGTTTGGCAATATCGGCAAGCGTTTTTCGCGGATCAATGTGGTCTCTGAACGCCGACGGCCCTTTCAAAGCGGAGCATCTGAAGAGCCTGATGGAGTTCACATCGCGCCAGAAAGCGGACACGCTCAACATCACGAAAGCCATCGAGAGTATCATGGAGAAGATGGAACTCCAAAGGGTGGGAGCAGCGAATCGGCTCTGGATGAAACCCTGAGGCCATATACGTCTTCAGGACTTTTTTTAGGGTTACCGTGGTGTGAGCTGTGTGTCTCCGAAATGCGAACAGGCCACGGCCGCCTCAGATCTCACGCGTTCGACCGCCTGCGCTGTCTGAGGGAGTTCTTTTGTCCTTTCGGATTCCGGTGGCTTTCAAGGAACCAGCTATCAGCTCTTAATTTCTAATTGGTGCGAGCCACTGTCAACGAACGGTAATCACACCCACAACCTCCATGATTGACGCGACGCTTGACACAGCCGCCCCGTTTTAGCACACTTGCCCAACGATAACGTTACTTCAGGGCGATCTCTACGAAGGAAAAATCCAGTGAGAATGAGTTCAATCTTCTGTTTCGGAAAAATCTTTTTTGTGGCGCTGTCCGGCATGCTGCTCGCGAGCGGTTGCACCTCGACCTATCAGAAACGTTCGGTGACGGGGTCGGGTTTTCTGAGCGACTACACGCAGATGACGAACCGCGGGGGCGGCACGGCGCTGCTGAGCTACATCGCGCCGGGCACGGATTTAAGGCCTTACTCAAAAATGTTGCTTGAGCCGGTTCGAGTCTACGTTTCAGGCAAGGACAGCCCGATGGCCAAACTGTCCAAGGAAGACCGGCAAGGAATGGTTTCTTACTTTGATGAAGCCCTGCGGGATAAGCTGAATCTCAATTTCGCGCTGGTCACCGAACCCGGTCCCGATGTGTTACGCATGCGCGTGGCCGTCACTGAAGCCAAGGGGGCTTCGGTCTTGCTGGACACGGTTTCGACGGTGGTCCCTGTTGGGCTTGCTCTCAGCGGCATCAATAAGTGGGCTACGGGCCAGCATCTGTCTGTCGGTGAGATCGGTGCCGAATGCGAGGTCTTGGATTCGGTCACCGGCAGGCGGCTGCTGGCGGCTGTGGACGCGCGTGTGGGGAGTAAGTTCACCGGGGAGTTCGATAAGTTCAGCAAGTGGCATACCGCCAAGGACGCGTTCGACTTCTGGGCCGCGCAAATCCATGCGCGGCTCTGTGAGTTGAAAGGCGAGGATGTGCGATAAGCTGGCTTCGTGACTCTGATCCAGGGGTAACTGTGTACGCCTGTAGCGTCCAGCAAATAACAGGACCTGTCTGTTATTGTCTGTGGGGCTGAACACGTTCGTAGCACCGCCCCATCGCCTCGTGCAGTGTCCCCTAAACGGCTATGTCGATGTGCGGGTTTGTAGTCCAGCCTTCAGGCGGAAAGCGAGGCTGGGTTGACCTGAGATTCCGCTCAGCGGCGGCACGCAGACCCCGCACATTCACGAAGCACTGTAAAACTCATAGCATTGGACCTGTTTTACTTCGTAGAGCCGAGCGCGAAAATCCATGATTGATATGGTTAGTAGACAATGAAATCAATCCGGTTCATCTTGGTAAATTGAATTCGGTTTAGATTGCACAGGCTGCCCGTGCGATGCCCCTCGCAGTATGGGCCAAGCCCTGTTTACGAAATCTGATCGGGCCGCCACCAGCGTCTCGCCGTATGGAACTTTCCCACCCGCCGGCGTGGCCGCCGGCTCTTTCCGAGTGAACGCAATTTCCTGACGATGCGCCGGTCTCTGTGGCGCGTGGGTCTTGCTCGCCTGTCTCTGCGGCGTATCCCGGCCCCTGAAGTCGTCCGAAAAGCGGGGGCGGTCGGAGTACGGGGCGCAAGCCAGACGACTGCGCGTCGTCCCGTTTGAAACGCAACCGCGTGGAAGGGGGCTTGACTTTCTTTATCTCACTATATATTCTATCCAAAGATTAAGTTCGGCGGATGCATATGGGTTGCTTGTGACACCGAATTTCGGATGTGGACATGCCGCAAGAGGAGGGAGTCATGCCGAATGACAAGGAAAAGCTAAAGTCCGGTTTCTACGAAAAGGAACTGCGCAGGCTCCAAGGCGAACTCTGCAGGCTCCAGGAGTGGGTGAAGGTCAAAGGCCTGCGGGTGATCATTGTGTTCGAAGGGCGTGATGCCGCCGGCAAGGGCGGAACCATCAAGTCCATCACCGAGCGCGTGAGCCCGCGCGTGTTCCGGACGGTGGCTCTGCCGGCGCCCTCCGACCGCGAGAAGTCGCAGCTGTACATGCAGCGCTACATGCAGCATTTCCCGGCGGCGGGAGAGGTCGTGATCTTCGACCGGAGCTGGTACAATCGCCTGGGCGTCGAGTACGTCATGGGGTTCTGCACGCCCGAACAGCACGATCGCTTTCTCAAGGCCTGCCCGGAGCTGGAGAAATACCTTGTCGAAGGCGGGGTCCAACTCATCAAGATCTGGCTCGAGGTCGGCGACAAGGAACAAAAGCGGCGTTTCGAGGCGCGCATGGAAGACCCTGTGCGCCAGTGGAAGCTCAGCCCGATGGACCTGCCCTCGCGCAGCAAATGGTTCGAGTACTCGCGCGCCCGTGACAGGATGCTTTCCGCCACGGACACGAAATGGGCCCCGTGGTTCATCCTGCACTCCGACGACAAGAAGCGCGCGCGCCTGAACTGCATCCGGCACATCCTCAGCCTCATCCCCTACAAAGAGGTCGCCCGTGAAAAGGTGAAGCTGCCCAAGCGCTCGATGAAGCACGCCTATGACGATCAGGCCTCGCTCAAGGGTAGAAAATCGGTGCCGGAGAAGTATTGATCACCCCATGGCGAACTGTCTAGGCGACAAGCTCCCGCAGGTGGTCCCGGCCATTAAATCCAGCAAAATCCTTGATTTTATTAACTTTCTGCTGTTTGGTGTTATGCGTTCCGGTTGCGTTGTATTACGCAGATTATGAGTTGACGGAGAAAAGTTAATCTTTTAAAGTTAAGCAACTTGTTAATGTAAGGATTAAAGATGAAGATCAGACACATTGATGCGGCTTGGGTAGTTTGTAAAAGGCGAGTGCTCCTTGGCTTCCGTTTTTGCCTGCCGCCGATGTTTGCGGCCATCGCGGGGGTCACCGCCACCTCCTGCCAAAAGAAACAGCCGCCGGCGCCCCCGCCGCCTCCGATCGTTCAGGTGATCAAAATGGACGCAGTCGGCATGCCCCTGACGGCGGAGTTCATCGGCCAACTGGACTCGCCGCAGAACGTCGAGGTGCGGGCGCGCGTGGAAGCCTTTGTCGAGAAGGTGCTGTTCACGGAAGGCTCGGAATTGAAGACGGGCGCCCCCTTGTTTGCACTCGATAAAAAGCCGTTGCAGCAGAAACTCGCTGCCGCCGAGGGCATGCTGGCGGAGTCGAAGGCGGCACTTAAAAAATATGAGACGGACGTCGCCCGGCTCCAGCCTCTGGCCGCGAAGCGTGCGATTCCGCAGCAGGATCTGGACAATGCCGTCGCTTCGGTGGCCGTGGGCCAGGCCAACGTCCAGTCGGCGGAGTCGCGCGTCGAGGCCGCCAAGATCGATCTCAGCTACTGCGACGTGAATGCGCCGGCCTCCGGGCTGATCGGCGCCGCGTCGGTTTCCGTGGGAAGCCTCGTGGGGAAAGGGGAGCCCACCCTGCTGGCGACGATCTCACAGCTCGACCCGATCTGGTTCTACTGCAACATCGGCGAGTCCCAGTTCCTCAGGAGCGAAAGTGAGGCCCGCCGGACGGGCAAGCGCCTGGCTGACCTGCCCATCACCCTGATCCTTGCCAATGGCGAACAACATCCGGTTAAGGGCAAAATTGTTTTCATGGACCGCGCGGTGGACACGAAGACCGGCACCCTGCGCGTGCGCACCGAGTTTGCGAACACGGAGAAAACCCTGCGGCCGGGCATGTTCGGGAGGATCAAGATCGACCTGGGCACCCGTCCCGACAGCATCATGGCACCCGAGCGGGCGATCGTGGAGCTGCAGGGCAAGCAGTTCGTGTGGGTTATTGGCGCGGACAACAAGGCAAGCCAGCGCCCCGTCAAGGTGGGGGAGACGATCGGAGACCGCGTGGTGATTACCGAGGGGCTGAAAGTCGGCGAACGCATCGTCACCGAGGGCCTTCAGAAGGTGCGCGAGGGCGCGCCGGTGCAGCCGAAGACCGCCGACGAAGTCGCCCAGCAGGCTGAAGACGGGCGCGCCAAGGGCGAGACCAAAGCCGGTAAGGAATAATCGTATGGCCGACTTCTTCATTCGACGGCCCATCGTCGCGATGGTGATTGCGATTCTGACGGTGATCGTCGGCTTGATCACCCTCAAACGGCTGCCCATCGCCGAGTATCCGCCCGTCAGTCCGACGATGATTCAGGTCACCACGACCTATCGCGGCGCCGCCGCCGAGGCGGTTATGGAGTCCGTCGCCACGCCGATCGAATCCAAGGTCAACGGCGTGGACAAGTTGCTCTACATGCAGTCCTTCAGCGCCAACGACGGCAAGCTCACGCTGAACGCCTATTTCGACGTGGGCACGGACGTGGACATCATGCAGGTGAACGCGCAGAACCGCGTCGGCCAGGCGGATGCGCAGCTGCCCGATGCGGTCAAACGCGAAGGCGTGGTGGTCAACCGCTCCAGCCCGGACATCCTGATGGTCGTCGGTCTCTATTCGCCCGACAGCACCTACGACGCGGTGTTTTTGGGCAACTACTGCGACATCAACCTGGTGGACGCCATCAAGCGAGTGCGCGGCGTGGGCGACGTGAAGAATTTCACCGCCCAGGATTACTCCATGCGCATCTGGCTGCGGCCCGACAGGCTCGCCGCGCTGGGCCTCACGCCCTCGGACATCCAGAACGCCATCAAGGAGCAGAACGCCCAGTCACCTGCGGGCCGCATCGGGGCCGAGCCGGCGCCGACCGGTCAGGAGATGCAGTTCAACGTCCGCGCCCTCGGGTTGCTCAAGGACCCCAAGGAGTTTGCGGACATCATCATCCGCTCCAACCCTGACGGGTCGCAGGTGAAGGTCAAGGACGTCGGCCGCGTGGAACTCGGCGCGATGACCTACGACTTGCGCGCCCGCTTCAACGAGTCCGGGAAGCAGTCCGCGTCGGGCGCCCTCGGCATCTTCCTCGCGCCGGGCGCAAACGCCATCGAGACCGCGGACAACGTGAAGAAGATCCTCGAGGCCGCCAAGGCGCAGTTCCCGCCGGACATGGCTTACAACGTGGTGATGGATTCCACCCTGCCGATCAAAGCCTCGATGGAGTCGATCGTGCATACGCTCTTCGAGGCGGTCGTGCTGGTGCTGATCGTGGTCTATCTCTTTCTGCAAAGCTTTCGCGCGACAATCATTCCGATGGCGACGGTGCCCGTCTCGCTCCTCGGCGCGTTCATCATGTTCCCGGTGCTCGGGTTCAGCGTCAACGTGCTGACGATGTTCGGCCTGGTGCTGGCGATCGGCATCGTGGTGGATGACGCCATCGTCGTGGTCGAGGCTGTGCAGCACCACCTCGAGCACGGCATGAATCCGGTTGACGCGACCCGTCAGGCCATGAAGGAAGTGTCGGGGCCGGTGGTGGCCATCGGCCTGGTCCTGTGCGCCGTGTTCGTGCCGGTGGCGTTCATGGGCGGCGTGACCGGCCAGCTCTACAGCCAGTTCGCCCTCACCATTGCCGTCGCGGTGATCTTCTCGGTGATCAACGCGCTGACGCTCAGCCCCGCGCTGTGCGCGCTGTTGCTTAAGAAGCCGACGCCTGGACGCGGCCCGGTCGCGGCGTTTTTCAAATTGTTCAACCGGTTCTTCGACTGGCTGAGCAACTCTTACGGGAATCTCGTCGGCGGCCTGGCCCGCAAGGCCACGCGCTCCATGCTTCTGCTGGTGGCTGTCGTGGCCGGCGTCTGGCAGCTGGGCAAGTTCGTGCCCGGCGGCTTCATTCCCGACGAGGACAAGGGCTATCTCTTTGTCGCGGTCGAACTGCCCGAGGGCGCGTCGCTCCAGCGCACCGACGAAGTCCTCAAGCAGGTGGAAGCGATCGTCTCGGGCACTGAGGGCGTCCGCTCGGCCGTGGGACTCGCCGGCTACAACATCCTGAATTCGCTGAACTTCCCCAACTCGGCGATGATGTTCGTGGGCCTGCAACCCTGGGAGGAGCGCAAGTCGCCCGACCTGCATGCCAAGGCCCTCGTACGCGAGTGGAACAAGAAGTTTGCCGCCATCCCCGGGGCGCGGGCCTTTGCCTTCGGCCCGCCGCCTCTGCCGGGCTACGGCAACGTCTCCGGCTTCACCATGCAATTGCAGGACCGCTCCGGCGGTACGGTCCAGCAGCTGGCCGGCTATGTCCAGCAGCTGCAGAAGGCGGTGGCCGAACGCCCCGAGATCGCGCGCGTCAGCACCACCTTCAATTCGGCCACGCCGCAGGTGAAGGTCGAGCTCGACCGCGAGAAGGCCCGCACGCTGGGCGTGCCGGTGGACAGCATCTTCCAGACGCTGCAGACCTACTTGAGCGGGCTGTACGTGAACGACTTTGTCCGCTTCGGACGCGTCTATAAGGTCTTCCTGCAGGCCGAGCCGGAGTTCACCAACCAGCCCGACGACATCGGCAAGTTCTACGTGCGCAACAACACCGGCCAGATGGTGCCCCTCGAAACCCTCGTCAAGATCACCAAGATCAGCGGGCCGAATTTCGTCTCCCGTTTCAACCTTTACAACGCGGCCGAAATGATGGGTGCCACCGCGCCCGGCTACAGTTCCGGGCAGGCCATCAAGGCCATCGAGGAAGTCATGAAGACCATGCCCAGCGAGGTGGGCTACGAATGGTCAGGCCTGACCCTCCAGGAGAAGAAATCCGAGGGCCAGGCGCCGGTCATCTTCGGCATGGCGATCCTGTTCGTCTTCCTGCTGCTGGCGGCGCAGTATGAGAGCTGGGGGCTGCCCTTCGCGGTGCTGCTGGCCACGCCGACCGTCATCCTCGGCATGCTGGTCGGCATGTTTTCTCGCGGCTTTGATTTGAACGTGTATGCGCAGATCGGACTGGTCATGCTCATCGGCCTGGCGGCCAAGAACGCCATCCTCATCGTCGAGTTCGCCAAGATGAAACGCGACGAGGGCGTCGGCGTCCTCGAGGCTGCCGTGCAGGGATCGAAGCTCCGGCTGCGGCCGATTCTGATGACCTCCTTCGCCTTCATCCTCGGCTGCGTGCCGCTGATGCTGGCCAGCGGCTCCGGGGCCGCCTCGCGCAGCACGATGGGCACGGGCGTTGTGTATGGCATGGGCATTTCCACCGTCGTGGGGCTGTTCATCATCCCGGTCTGCTACGTTTTCGTTCAGACGCTGTCGGAACGCTTCGGCAAGAAGAGACCGCTGCCGGGTCCCGTGGCCGTTGAAGGTAAGGGAGGGGAGCACGTATGAGCAGGCTTCCGGATCACACGATCGCCGCCGCCGGTGCGGCCGCTTTAGTCACCCTCGCCCTTCTGGTGGTGTTGACTGGTTGTCGCGCCTTGGGGCCGGACTACAAACGTCCGGACCTGACTCCGCCCCTGGAATTCCGCGCTGCGCCTGCTGAAAGCGCGAACGTCTCGCCCAGCAATCACCTCGGCGAGCTCGTCTGGCGTCAGGTTTTGGGCGATCCCCGGCTCCAGGCCTACATCGACGAGGCCCTCACCAACAGCTGGGACATCAAGATCGCCGCCGCCCGCGTGCTGCAGGCCGAAGCCGCCGCGCGCGTCACCCGCTCGCGTTTCTTTCCGACCATCGGCGCGGGAGGGGATTGGAACACCGTGCGCGCCAGCGAGAAAGGCGTCTCGCCCGTGCCGGCCGGTGTCGATCCTGAGCAGGATTACAGCTCGGTCTACGCCGCCATGGCCTCCTACGAAGTGGACCTGTGGGGCCGCGTGCGCCGGGCGAACGAGGCTTCGATGGCCCAGCTGCTGGCCACCGAGCACGCGCAGCGGACGGTGCGGCAGACGCTGGTCGCCGAGGTCGCCACCGCCTATCTCACCTTGCTCGAGCTCGATTACGAGCTGGACATCGCCCAGCGCACGTTGGGTGTGCGGACCAACTCCCTTAACCTCACAACGTTCCGCGAAGAGGGTGGGGTGGCCTCGAAGCAAGACGTGTATCAGGCGCAGGTGCTGGTCGCCACCGCCGAAGCCGCCATTGCCGATACCCATCGGCGCATCGAGCAAAAGGAAAACGAGCTGTGCATTCTGCTCGGTCGCAATCCCGGCGCGCTTGCGCGGGGCGAGGGCTTTATGGGGCAACACCTCGAACTGTTGGTTCCGGTCGGCTTGCCTTCCGACCTGATTGAGCGTCGGCCCGACATCCGCTCCGCGGAACAATTGCTCGTCGCGGCCAACGCCGACATCGGCAAGGCCAAGGCCGCTTTTTTCCCGAGCGTATCGCTGACCGGCGTTTTCGGATTCCAGTCCCTGGAATTCTCCGATCTCCTGTCCTCGTCGGCCAGGACCTGGCAATTTGGGCCTTCGGTGACGGTGCCCGTTTTTACGGGGGGGGCGCTGCGCGGCAATTTGAACTTTGCCGAGGCGTTCTTCCAAGAGTCGCTCGCCCAGTACCAGAAGACCGTGCAGAACTCCTTCCGGGAAGTGTCCGACAGCCTCATTAGCTATCAGCGGAGCCGGGAGTTCCGCACCCATCAGGAGGCGCGCACCACGGCCAATCGCAACGCTGCCGAGATGGCCGGAACCCGCTACGAAGGCGGCGTCACCAGTTACCTGGAGGTGCTGTACAACGAGCAGGAGCTTTTCACCGCTGAACTGGGGCTGGCCCAGGCCCGGCTGAAGGAGTTGCTGAGTGTCGTCGCCCTCTATCGGTCGCTGGGCGGGGGCTGGCAAAACGAAACGGCGTTGGTACAGAAATGAGCATCGGCTGACAGACCGCAAGCAAGGGAGCACCCATGAATGCGTCAGAATCCGTCGGAATCAAAAAGATGAAGTCCGGTTTCTACGAAAAGGAACTGCGCAAGCTCCAGGGCGAGCTCTGCAGGCTCCAGGAGTGGGTGAAGGTCAAAGGCCTGCGGGTGATGATCGTGTTCGAGGGGCGCGATGCCGCCGGCAAGGGCGGAACCATCAAGGCCATCACCGAGCGCGTGAGCCCGCGCGTGTTCCGGACGGTGGCTCTGCCGGCGCCCTCCGACCGCGAGAAGTCGCAGCTGTACATGCAGCGCTACATGCAGCATTTCCCGGCGGCGGGAGAGGTCGTGATCTTCGACCGGAGCTGGTACAACCGTCTGGGCGTCGAGTATGTCATGGGCTTCTGTACGCCCGAACAGCACGATCACTTTCTCAAGACCTGCCCGGAAATGGAGAAATACCTTGTCGAGGGCGGCATTCATCTCATCAAGATCTGGCTCGAGGTCAGCGACAAGGAGCAGAAGCGGCGTTTCGAAGCGCGCATAGAAGACCCGGTGCGCCAGTGGAAGCTCAGCCCGATGGACCTGCCCTCGCGCAGCAAATGGTTCGAGTACTCGCGCGCCCGCGACATGATGCTCTCCGCCACGGACACGAAATGGGCCCCGTGGTTCATCCTGCACTCGGATGACAAGAAGCGCGCGCGCCTGAACTGCATCCGGCATATCCTCAGCCTCATCCCCTACAAGGAGGTTGAGCGCGAAAAGGTGAAGCTGCCCAAGCGCTCGATGAAGCACGCCTATGACGATCAGGCCTCGCTCAAGGGCAGAAAAACGGTAGCGGAGAAGTATTGATCATGAGAACTAAACTCAATAGAGGGCTCTGGCTGCTGGCTGCGCTGGCGAGCGTCCCCGTGTTCGCGGAGGCGGAAGAACACGGCCTTTCGCAAAGCGCGGTCCCGCTCGATTCCCTGGGCGGCTTCGTCAGCAACTCCATGGTCGTGAGCTGGATGGTGGCCGCCGGCTTGATCGTCTTTGCCCGGAGGGCCACGCGCGACATGAAGAAAACTCCCGGGCGGGCGCAAAACCTCATGGAGTGGCTGATCGAGAGTTTGTACGGTTTTCTGGAGAGCATTATCGGCGCGCACCTGGTCAAGCGGACGTTCTGGTTTCTCGCCACGATCTTCCTGTTTATTCTGGCGGCCAATTGGTTCGGCCTGGTGCCCGGGGTCGGGACGATCGGGTGGGGGCATCAGACGGCCCACGGTTTCGTCATCGACCAGCCCCTCCTGCGGGGCGCGAATGCGGACATGAACCTGACGCTGGCCATGGCGCTGATCTTTTTCGCCTGCTGGATCGTCTGGGCCATGCGGGAGGTCGGCCCGCTCGGTTTTCTGAAGGAGCTGTTCGCGCCGAAGGGCGAGACGAGCGGCTTCCTGAAAGTGCTGATGGTGCTGGTTTTTTTCTGCGCCGGCTTTTTGGAGATCATCTCCATCCTTTTCCGGCCGGTCTCCCTCAGTTTCCGTCTCTACGGTAATATTTTCGCGGGCGAGAACATGCTGGAGGCGATGGCCCGCATACAGCCCGGCCTGGGGTGGCTGCTGCCGATCCCCTTCTATTTCATGGAAGTGCTGGTGGGCTTGGTGCAGGCTCTCGTGTTCATGCTGCTGTGCGCGGTATTCACGCTGCTGATCTGCCAGCACGAGGAATCGGCCCACGAAGCGGAAACGAAGCCGTGAATTTTGCCGGCTTGACCGTGTTCAATCGCGGGAGCCGGCATTAAAAAGGAGAAGAAAGATGGTTACACCCATACTGGCGGAGGTCACCGGGAGCATTCATGTCGGGTTGGCGGCGCTCGGCGCGGCCATCGGCGTCGGGCTGATCGGCATGAAGGCATCGGAGGCGGTGGGGCGCAATCCCGGCGCGGCCACGAAGATCATGGTCCAGGCGATTCTGGCCATTGCCTTCGCGGAAGCGATCGTGTTTTACGCCTTGTTCCTCGTTAAACAATAACGGGTCGGGCGCAGAATCTCAATGGTTCTGCGCCCTCCAAGCAGCGAGGTTGTACGTATGATGGCCTGGAATTTTTTGGCGGTGGCCGCGGGCGATGGCCAGATTGCGCAGATCGCCCGGACGTTCGGGGTGGACTGGCAGCATTTGGGTGCGCAGATCATCAGTTTTTCGATCGTCTGCGCGGTGCTTTACAAGTTTGCTTACCAGCGCATCTTCACGATGCTGGAGCAGCGGCGTGAGCAGATCGCGCAGGGCATCGCGAACGCCGAAAAAATTGAGGCGGAATTGAGCAAGACCGAGGCGCAACGCCTGGAGGTGTTGGCTCAGGCGCAAGTTCAGGCCGCACAGGTCATCGAGGAGGCCCGTGCCGTCGCCGCCCGCGTGCAACTCGAGGAAACCAAAAAAGCCCTCGCCGCCGCTGAGCAGATCATGGCCAAGGCTCGCGAGGCCGCCGCCCAGGACCACGAGCGCATGCTGGGCGAGCTCAAACGCGAGGTCGGCAAACTGGTGGTGCAAGCCACGACCGCCGTTACCGGCAAGATCCTCACCGGAGAAGACCAACAGCGCCTTGCCGAGGAAACGGCAAAACAATTCGCGGCATAAAGATGAAAATCACCAAATCAGCGAGAAACGCAGGCAAGCAGCTTTACCGCCTTTGCCTGGTGGACGGCTTGCTCGATGAGGGGCGTGTCCGGGACGTGGTGCAACGCGTGATCGCGACCAGTCAACGAAATGTTCCGGCCATTCTCCAACATTTTCTGCGACTGGTGCAGCTCGACTACGCCCGGCACACCGCCATCGTCCAAAGCGCCACGCCTTTGACGGCGGGGGTGCAGGAAGTCATTCAAGCCGGGGTGACGCGCCACTATGGCCCGGGAATAGCCATGGTGTTCGCCCAACGCCCGGAGCTGATTGGCGGACTGCGGCTTCAGGTGGGATGCGACGTGATCGACGGCACCGTGCGGGCCAAACTGGAAGCGTTGAAAAACAGTTTTTAATGCGAGGTAATTATGGCAAACCTGCTCAAAGAGATTGAAGCCCAAATCACGGGCTTAAAGACAACGACGGCCACACTGAACGTGGGTGTCATCCGCGAGATCAGCGACGGCGTCGCCAAGATTGACGGCTTGACCGACGCGATGCTCAACGAGATGATCGATCTGGGCAACGGCGTCACCGGGCTGGTGCTGAATCTTGAGGAAACCGAAGTCGGCGTCATCATTCTTGGCGATTACACCCGGCTCAAGGCCGGCGCTGAAGCCCGCACCACCGGCAAGCTTCTGCAGGTTCCGGTCGGCAAGGGGCTGCTGGGCCGCGTCGTGAATGTGTTGGGCGAGCCCCTCGACGGCAAGGGTCCGATCAAGTCGGAGGAGAGTTATCCGGTGGAGA
Organism: Verrucomicrobiota bacterium; assembly: GCA_023269675.1. Classification (GTDB taxonomy): domain Bacteria; phylum Verrucomicrobiota; class Kiritimatiellia; order RFP12; family UBA1067; genus JAHFSX01. The sequence goes on along the minus strand of JAHFSX010000002.1, from coordinate 137 downwards.
AGATCGCCCCCGGCATTATCCGCCGCCGATCGGTCAGCCAGCCGGTTCAGACCGGCATCATGGCGATTGACGCGATGATCCCGATCGGACGCGGCCAGCGCGAGTTGATTATCGGCGACCGCGCCACCGGCAAGACC
>JAHFSX010000013.1 GCA_023269675.1 Verrucomicrobiota bacterium | reverse complement strand
CGTGTCTTAATTTTTGTCCATTGAAACGGTAGTATTCCATTTGTCAGCGCTTGGCGTTTTGTGTACAATGGCGCGATTTTTTTCTGACACCTATGGAGGGAATTCTTATGAGTCGTAAGTATCCATGCTCTCATGAAGTTGAGCAGATGTGCTGTGTGGCGAAGGGCGCCAAGCACGGGCCGGCACCGATCCCTGAAGAGGGCAAGTGGGTGCAGGTCAAGCAGGTCACGGACATTTCCGGTCTGACGCACGGCGTGGGCTGGTGCGCGCCGCAGCAGGGCGCCTGCAAGCTGACCCTGAACGTCAAGGACGGCGTGATTCAGGAGTCGCTGATCGAGACGATCGGCTGCTCCGGCATGACGCACTCGGCCGCCATGGCCGCCGAAGTGCTGCCGGGCAAGACGCTGCTCGAGGCGCTGAACACCGACCTCGTGTGCGACGCGATCAACACCGCGATGCGCGAGCTGTTCCTGCAGATCGCCTACGGCCGCACCCAGAGCGCCTTTTCCGAGGGCGGGCTGCCGGTCGGCGCCGGTCTCGAGGATCTCGGCAAGGGCCTGCGCAGCCAGGTCGGCACCATGTACAGCACCCTGCAGAAGGGCGTGCGCTACCTGGAGATGGCCGAGGGCTACGTCAAGCGCCTGGCGCTGGACAAGAACGACGAGGTGATCGGCTACGAGTTCATCCGCATGGGGCCATTCCTTGACCAGGTCAAGAAGGGCGCGGATCCGAAAGAGGCTCTGGCGAAGGCGACCGGCACGTACGGGCGTTTCACCAAGGAGCTGGGTGCCGTGAAATTCATCGATCCCCGTCACGAATAGTTGAAAGGAGACTTTTCTTATGGCGCTTTTCGAAAGCTATGCGCGTCGTATCAAACAGATCGACGCCGTCTGCAAGAAGTACGGGATCAAAGATCTCCAGGACGCACGCAAACTGTGTCAGGACAAGGGCTTCGATCCTTACGAAATCTGTTACTCGATCCAGAACATCTGTTTCGAGAACGCGAAGTGGGCCTACGTGCTGGGCGCGGCGATCGCCTTGAAAAAGGGCTGCACCAAGGCGGCCGAGGCGGCCGAAGCCATCGGCGAGGGCCTGCAGGCGTTCTGCATCGCCGGCTCGGTGGCGGAGGACCGCAAGGTCGGCATCGGCCACGGCAACCTGGCCGCGATGCTGCTGCGTGAAGAGACCAAGTGCTTCTGCTTCCTCGCGGGCCACGAGTCGTTCGCCGCCGCCGAAGGCGCGATCGGCATCGCGCTCAAGGCGAACAAGGTCCGCAAGGACCCGCTGCAGGTGATCCTCAACGGGCTCGGCAAGGACGCGGCCTACATCATCAGCCGCATCAACGGCTTCACCCACTGCGAGACGAAGTTCGACTACGCGACCGGCAAGGTCAAGGTCACGAAGACGACGAAGTTTTCCGACGGCCCGCGCGCGGCCGTGCGCTGCTACGGCGCGGACGATGTGCGCGAGGGCGTGGCGATCATGTGGAAAGAGGGTGTGGACGTCTCCATCACCGGCAACTCCACCAATCCCACGCGCTTCCAGCACCCGGTCGCCGGCACGTACAAGAAGGAGCGCCTCGAGCAGGGCAAGAAGTTCTTCTCCGTGGCCTCCGGCGGCGGCACGGGCCGCACGCTGCATCCCGACAACATGGGCGCGGGTCCGGCCTCCTACGGCATGACCGACACCATGGGCCGCATGCACTCCGACGCGCAGTTCGCGGGCTCCAGCTCGGTCCCGGCGCACGTGGAGATGATGGGCTTCCTCGGCATGGGCAACAACCCGATGGTCGGCGCGACCGTGTCGATCGCCGTGTCGGTCGAGGAGTCGTACAAGAAGTAGACCGCGCTTCCGCGCGTGCTGCGAATGAGGCCGTCCCGTTCTGCGGGGCGGCCTTCTTTTTTTATGGCGGAGGCCGTCGCGCCCGCGCTACCCGGCGGCCTGCGCGGTGATGCGGGCCGCGGCGCGGGCGGGCTCCTCGAAACTGCACGGGCCCGCGGCGCAGCCGCCCTCGCAGCACATGACCTCCACGAGCTGGCCGGGCGCCTTGCCGGTCTTGGCGAAGGTGGCCAGCAGCCGGATCGTCTTGGGCGAGAGGCCGCTGATCACGTAGGGCTTCGGCGCGCCGCTGTCGGGCAGGTGCGCGCCGACCGCGGCGGCCACGCCGCCGCTGACCGCGAAACGGAGGCCCGCGCGCGACCCGGCGCGGGTCGGCGCGGCCGGATCGCACGCGTCGACGTCGATGTCGGCCGCGATCAGCATCGCGCCGAGCTCTTCGGCGGTGAGGACGTGGTCGGGGTCGCCGTAAAAGGTCGCCTCCGTGCGCTTGGCGGCGCAGGGCCCGATGAAGACCAGCACGGCGTCGGGATGGTCGGCGCGCGCCATCTCCGCCGCCAGCCGCATGGGCGAGGGCGTGTGCGAGACGTAGCCCGCGAGGCCGGGCAGGTGGCGCCTGACGGTCTCGGCCCAGGCCGGGCAGCAGGAGGTGGTCATGAAGGCCGCGCCCGCGCGCAGCCGCTCCGTCAGCTCGGCGGCCTCGCGGCGCGCGGTCTCGTCCGCGCCGGCGGCCACGTCGTAGACCGCCGCGAAGCCCAGCTTGAGCAGCGCGCCGGTCAGCTTGGCGGGGTCGTTCGGGAAGATGCCGGCGAGCGCGGGGGCGGGCAGGGCGATGACGCGCCGGCCGCGCTTGATCTTGAGGATCACGTCGGCCATCTGGCTGCACGCCATGATCGCGCCGAAGGGGCAGGCGGCCTGGCAGCGGCCGCAGCGGATGCATTTCCCGTGATCGATGGCGACGAGGCCGTCCGCAGTCTTGCCGACGGCGTCGACCGGGCAGGCGTCGGCGCAGGCGAGCGGCACCTGCACGATGGCGTGGAAGGCGCAGGCCTTGGCGCAGAGGCCGCAGTTCACGCACCTTTCGCGGTCGATCTCGGCGCGGCCGTTCTTGACGTGCACGGCCTGCTTCGGGCAGTTGCCGACGCAGGGGCGCGCGAGGCAGCTGCGGCAGAGGTTGGTGACGGTGGTCTGGCTTTCGAGGCAGGCCGAGCAGCCCTCGGTGAGGATGGAGATGAAGGGCTCGGGATTCCGCGTGCGCGTCGGGACTGCGGCGGCGTAGGCCGCGAGCGGCCGCAGCTCGTCGGTCTCGTCCTCCCCGCGGAAGCCGAGCGCGGCCATGACGCGGTAACGCAGCGCGGCGCGGTCCTTGTAGAGGCAGCAGCGCGAGAACGGCTGGCCTTTGGGACGCATCTGCAGCGGGATGCGGTCGAGCGCTTCAGGCTTTTCCGCGAAGAGCGCGCGGGCCACGCGGGCGAGGACTTCGCGTTTGACGCGGTCGGACTCGTTGTGGAGTCTCATGGATGGGCCTCCTGAAGCCGCGCGCGCAGCGCCGCCAGGATGGAGTCAATGGTGGCGGCGGCGAGGACCTCGCCGTCGATGGTGACGTAAGGGGCGCCGCCGAACGCGCCGTCGCGGCAGAGGCCGAGACAGCGGCAGCCGGTGACGCGCACGCGGCCGCGCAGATCCTCCGGGAGCTGCGCCGCGAGCGACGCGAGCTGGGCCGCGCCCATCACGTAACAGGTGGTGCCTTGGCAGATCTGGAGGTGCAGCATGATGATTCCTTTCGCCGGCCGCCCGCGCGGTCAATAGAACTGGATGAGGACCTGTTTGAAATGCTGCTCTTCGAGCAGACGTTTGAGGCGCCGGATCAGCGTGCGGCGGACCTCGAGCTCCACGGGCAGGTCGGGGTCGTGGTGGGCGGGGTTGACCCCGGTGCCGACCAGGAAGACGATGCGGTCGCTGTGCAGGAAAAGGTCGCGCAGGCGGGTCGCGCCGTTGACGCGCGGCGGCACCTGGCCGCTTTGGAGCATGTCGGCTGCGGCCGAAAGGGTGATGCAGCCTTCGGTGACGAGCGCCGCGCCCTCCATCTCCGAGGTGGTCGGCACCTCGGGGTCGAGGTGCTCCAGCGACATGGCGAGCGGGCGGCCGAGCTCGCGCCCCACGATTTCGGCGGTGGTCCCGCCGCAGATGACCGAGCGCGTGCCGGGGTTGAGCAGCTGCGCGGCGTATTCGCGGTCGCGCGCGCGTGAGAAGGGCGGGCCGGTGAGCACCTGCAGCGTGCGCGCCTCGCGGTAGTGGAGCACGGCGCAGGTGATGTCGTCGCCGGGGATGCCGCTGTCGTGCTGGAGCGCGCGCGTGACCACCTGCGGGGCAAGATCGGCGGAGCCGAGGCCGGGAGCCGCGGCGAGGCGTTCGCCGAGATAGGCCGCGAGGTTGTCGAGGCCCCAGCCGAAGGGGTAGCGGTCGGTGCCGAGCCCGGCCTGCGTGACGCCGTCCGAGCAGAAAACGATGCGGTCGTGGAGTTCGGCGCGGAAGGTGGCGTAGGCCATTTCGCGGCCGTTCCAGCGCGGGAGCGTCAGGGTCTCGCGCGGGATGGCGCGCGCGCCTCCGCCGCGCAGGTGCAGGGCGGCGGGGTTGCCGTATTCGATCAGCTTGACGTTGCCGGCGAGGTCCGCGCGGAGCATGGTGAAGGTGGAGTAGGAGATGTGGCGCTCGGGGCAGAGCGGCAGCGCGTCCATGATCATCTCGGCGGCGCGGCGGATGTCCACGTCGGCGGTGATGTATTCGAGGGCCATGGTGCCGGTGAGCGAGGCGGCGACGCTGGCCTGCAGCCCGCTGCCGAGGCCGTCGGCGAGCACGGCGCACACGCTGGCGCCGTCCGCGCCGCGGCGCGAGAGGAACACGTCGCCGCTGCAGTGCTTGCCGAACTTGCGCCGGTTGCAGGTGTCTACGTCGATGAAGAGCATGTTTCCCCTTCGGGCGTGTCGGCGTCCTCGGCCGCGAACATGTCGATGGCGGAGTTGAGGATCAGCTCGGACTGGGCCGAGTTCTTGCCGAGCATGTAGGCGATCTCCTGCACGGTCCGGGTGGTGTTCTGGATGACGGTGCGGGATTTCTCGATGAGCTGCAGGCGGCGCTGCTCGTTTTCGGTCACGTCGAGGATCAGCGCGCCGACCACGGCGCGCGGGTCGACGTTGAAGACGGTCACGCTGAAGATTCTGGAATCGATGCGCACGCTTTTGCGGATGATCTCATGGCCGGAGGCGAGCACGCTCCTGAAGAGGTGGGGGAAGGGCAGGATGCGGGTGAGGTCGGCGTCGCGCAGGCCCGGGCGCGCCTCGTAGGCGGTGGCGAGGGTTTCGCCGAAGAGCCCCGCGAAGCGCTCGTTGCACTCCATGATGCGCAGGTGGGCGTCCGCGATCACGAGGCCGTAGGGCAGCGCGCGGGCGAGCGCGTTGGTTTTCTTCTGGGCGAGCTGCCGCATGTGCGAGACGCACATCTGGGGTTCGGCGGCGTGCCGGAGCACGGCGCGGGCGAGGGCGCGGCAGCTGTCGTAGCCGCAGCCGCCGCAGTTCAGCTCGTCTTCCTTCTGGTACTTGCCGAGGGCGTGCAGGGTGACGGTGAGCTGGCCTTCTGTGAAGGTGGGCACGGTGACGGGGTCGGGGTGCCAGGCCAGCGCGATGTCGGCGGGCGACGGCAGCCGCGGGCGTGCGGAACGCGCGTGGGCGAGGACGTCCAGGTGCGCGGTGACGGTGTTGCGCGCCGCGGCTTTGGGTCCGGCGATGCAGCCGCCTTCGCAGGCGAGCAGCTCCAGAAAGAGGGGCCGGCCCGCGGCGTGCCGGTCGAGGGTCTTGAGCATGGCGGCGATGTGGTCGAGCCCGCTCACGGTGAGCAGCGCGTCATCGAGGTCGCGCCGTTTCAGGAAGTGGCGGATCGTCCGGCTCATGCCGCCTTCGATCGGGTAGAAGGCGCCCGCGCCGGGTGGCGCGGTGTCGGGGTCGTCGGGCATGTCCGAGGGGTCGATGCCGGTGACCGTCAGCCAGCGGCGCAGCTCCTCGAAGGTGAGGGCGGTGTGGATCAGGTGCGGGGCCTGGTCGGCGTCGCGCTTCTTGCCGATGCAGGGGCCGATGAAGAGCACCTGGGCGTCTCCGCCGAAACGGGCTTTCAGCTGGGCCGCGTGGGCGAGCATGGGCGGCATCAGGGAGGTGAGGTTGGCCGCGAAGGCGGGGTGGTAGCGGGTGATGAGCTCCACGGCCACGGGGCAGGCGCTGGAGAGGAAGAGCCCGGCGGCGCTGCGGTCGAGCAGGGCGGCGACCTCTTGCGAGACGCGCTCCGCGCCTTCGGCGGTCTCGTGGACGCCGGCGAAGCCGAGCCGCTTGAGCGCGGCCGCGAGCTGGGCGGGACGCACGCCGGGAAATTCGGAGACGAAGGCGGGCGCGAGCGAGGCGTGGACCGAGCGGCTCCGGCGCAGCAGGGCGCGGGCGCGCGGGAGATCGTCGCGCACCTGCTTGGCCGAGTGGCGGCAGACGCTGACGCAGCGGCCGCAGAGGATGCAGGTCTGCGGGGTGACGGAGGCGTGGTCGTTCTCCACGCGGATGGCTTTGACCGGGCAGTGGCGCACGCAGGTGTAGCAGTCGCGGCACTGGGCGTCGACGGAGTAGACGGGAGAGGTCATGGGGAGCGAAGGGGGAGTTAGAGGTTAGGAGTTAGGAGTTGGAACTTGGGAGTTGGGAGGAACCGGGAGGAGTGATGCGAGGAAAGCGTCGAGGGCCGCGTCCGACAGGCCGGGCAGGAGGAGGCCGTCGGCCCAGATGTTCGGCCCGCGTGTGCAGACGGAGCCGCAGCGGCAGCCTTTGAGCGGCAGGTGCGGATCGAGCCCGTGGCGCTTGAGGAACTGCTGGATGCGCGGGAGGTTCCGGCCGTTTCCACGCGAGAAGCAGGAGCTGCCCATGCAGAGGGTGATGGTTTTTGGAAGGGTCATGGCGCGTTGCACGTGAGGGGTTGAGGGATGGGGCGCGGGCGGTTGCCCGCGCCCCGCGGGGATCACTTGCCGGCGTACGCCCTGAGGTAGAGCGCCTTGATCTCGCGGATCAGCGGGTAGCGCGGGTTGGCGCCGGTGCACTGGTCGTCGAAGGCGTCCTCGGCGAGCGTGTCGAGCGCCTCGTTGAAGGCCAGCTCGGGCACGCCCGCGTCGCGGATGGACGCGGGGATGTCGAGCTTGGCCTTGAGCGCCTCGATCGCCTGGACCAGCAGGTCCACCTTTTCGTCCTCCGTCTTGCCGCCGAGCTGCAGGTGGTCCGCGATGCGGGCGTAGCGGCTCTTGGCGGTCGGGTAGGAGTACTGCGGGAAGGCGGTCTGCTTGAGCGGGATGTCGGTCGCGTTGTAGCGGATGACCTCCACGATCAGCAGCGCGTTCGCCAGGCCGTGCGGCAGGTTGCAGCGCGCGCCTAGCTTGTGGGCCATGGAGTGGCAGATGCCCAGGAAGGCGTTGGCGAAGGCCATGCCCGCGAGCGTCGCGGCGTAGTGGACCTTCTCCCGCGCCTTCATGTCCGCCGCGCCGCTCTTGTAGCTGTCCGGCAGGTACTTGAACAGGAGGCGGATGGACTCGAGGGCCATGCTGTTGGTGAACTCCGTGGAGAGCACCGAGACCATGGCTTCGAGCGCGTGGGTCAGGGCGTCGATGCCGCCGTGCGCGGTGAGGCGCTTGGGCATGTGCATGACCAGCTCCGGGTCGACGATCGCCATGTCCGGCGTCAGGGCGTAGTCGGCGATGGGGTACTTCTTGCCGGTGGCGTCGTCGGTGACGACGGCGAAGGGCGTGACCTCCGAGCCGGTGCCGGAGGTGGTGGGGATGGCGACGAACTGCACCTTCTTGCCGCTGGCGGGGAAGGCGCAGATGCGCTTCTCGATGTCCATGAAGCGCATCGCCATCTCCTCGAACTTGGCCTCCGGGTTCTCGTACATGAGCCACACCATCTTCGCGGCGTCCATGGGCGAGCCGCCGCCGAGCGCGATGATCACGTCCGGCTTGAAGACGTTGCAGAGCGCGAGGCCCTTGCGGATGGTGGTGAGGTCCGGGTCGGGCTTGACGTCGTAGAAGACCTCGAAGTCGATTTTCATCCCCTTCAGCACCTGCGTGACCTTGTCGGCGTAGCCGAGGTCATAGAGCGGCTTGTCGGTGACGATGAGGGCGCGCTTGCGGTCGCTCAGCTCCCCGAGCGCCAGCGCGAGGCAGCCGTACTTGATGTAGACTTTCGGCGGGACGCGGAACCAGAGCATGTTCTCGCGGCGCTCCGCGATGTTCTTGATGTTCATGAGGTGTTTCACTCCGACGTTTTCGCTGATCGAGTTGCCGCCCCAGCTGCCGCAGCCGAGCGTGAGGGAGGGCTCCAGTTTGAAGTTGTAGATGTCGCCGATGGCCCCTTGTGAGCTGGGCATGTTGACCAGCACGCGGCCGGTCTTCATGGCCGCGCCGTAGGCCTTGACGCGGTCGGTGTTGCGCATGTCGGTGTAGAGCGCGGAGGTGTGGCCGATGCCGCCGAACTCCACCAGCGCCTTGGCCTTGGCGACCGCGTCGGCGAAGTCCTTGGCGCGGTAGAGCGCGAGCACGGGCGAGAGCTTCTCGAAGGCGAAGGGCTCGTCGACGCCGATCGTCTCGGCCTCGCCGATGAGCACCTTGACGTCGTTCGGGAGCGTGACCCCGGCCATGGCGGCGATCTTGGCGGCGGGCTGCCCCACGATGTCGGCGTTGATGCGGCCGTCCTTGAGGATGACCCCGCCGACCTTCTTCTTCTGGGCGGGCGTGAGGATGTGCGCGCCGCGGGCGGTGAACTCGGCCTTGACGGTCTCGTAGACCGCCTCGACCACGACGACCGACTGCTCGGAGGCGCAGATCACGCCGTTGTCGAAGGTCTTGGACATGAGGATCGAGCTGACGGCCATGCGGATCTCGGCGGTCTCGTCGATGACGGCGGGGGTGTTGCCCGCGCCCACGCCGAGGGCGGGCTTGCCCGAGCTGTAGGCGGCCTTGACCATGCCCGGCCCGCCGGTGGCGAGGATCAGGCTGATGTCCGGGTGCCGCATGAGGTAGTTGGACATCTCGACCGTGGGGTTGTCGATGCAGGCGATCAGGTTCTCCGGCGCGCCGGCGGCGACCGCGGCGAGGGCGACGACGCGGGCCGCCTCGGCCGTGCTCCGCTTGGCGCGGGGGTGGGGTGAGAAGATGATGCCGTTGCGGGTCTTCAGCGTGATGAGGCTTTTGAAGATCGCGGTGGAGGTGGGGTTGGTCGTGGGCACGATGCCCGCGATGATGCCGAGGGGCTCGGCGATGCGGCGCAGGCCGAAGGAGGCGTCATAGCTGAGCTCGCCGCAGGTTTTCTCGTCCTTGTACTTGTTGTAGATGTACTCCGAGGCGAAGTGGTTCTTGATCACCTTGTCCTCGACGATGCCCATGCCGGTCTCCTCCACGGCCAGCTTGGCCAGCCGGATGCGCTCGCCGCTGGCGGCGAGCGCGGCGGCGCGGAAGATTTTGTCCACCTGTTCCTGCGTGTAGGTGGCGTAGACCGCCTGGGCGGCCTTGACCTTCTGGATCAGGTCTTCGAGCGGCTGAAGGGTCTCGGCCGCGGCGGGTGTGTGGGTCTGTTTCATGGTGTCTCCTTGTGTGGTCACGTTGAGTTGTCAACCGGGGTGTTCTGAAAACGGCGCGCATTATCGATGGTTGTGTATCGATTGTCAAGTATCGAGTGTGAACTTTCCGCGCGGGGCTTGTCAGAGGCGGTCGCGCGGGCTGCCAGGCCTGGCGGGAACGCGCCCGCGCGGCGGGGTGCGATTCAGTTTCGTTGAAACTGAGTCGCACCCAGGAGCATTCAGGAGTTAGGATTGAGGAGTTGGAAGCGCGGAAGACCCTGAAAACAGGGCGTTCGACAAGGAGGAACCCTTCCGCGAACAACCGTTTCTTGAGGCACACCGTTTGACCTCATTTTGAAGACACGAACACGGACTCGCGAGCACGGTACGAACACGTTCGCTGCCATGGCATTGCAACTCCTAACTCCTAAATCCTAACTCCTCCTTCGGGTGTGGATTCAACGAAGTTGAATCACCCCCCGCGCGGCGCCGCAGGGCAAAACAGGTTTCTTTCGGGGGCCCCGGTATGGTATAAATGCGCACATGAAGGTGGTGACGATTTTTCTGTTGCTGGCAACCGCGGCGCGGGCGCAATTCTCGGTGGAGGAGATGCTCAAGCCCTACGTCTACACGAACGAGACGGGGGAGACGTTCGCATACCGCATGAGCGCGCCGCAGTTTCCTGAGCCGGGGAAGCTTTATCCGCTGATTCTTTTCCTGCACGGCTCGGGCGAATGCGGCACCGACAACCTGCAGCAGATCAAAGTGGGCCTGCCGTCGCTCATGGCGGCGCTGTTGAGGCGGCCCGAGCCGGTGATCGTGGTGGCGCCCCAGTGTCAGAACGGCAACTGGTGGGTGAAGCAGCTGTCGCGCGACGAGTGTTACGCGATGGCGAAGAATCCGACGCCCGCGCTGGAGGTGGCCCTCGAGCTGTGCCGCCACGTCGTGGCGACGCGCCAGGCCGACACGAACCGGCTCTACCTCACGGGGCTGTCGCTGGGCGGGTTCGGCGCCTGGGACGCGCTCCAGCGCGAGCCGGCGCTCTTCGCGGCGGCGATCCCGATCTGCGGGGGCGGCGATATCCGGCGGGTTCAGGGGCTCAAGCGGCTGCCCATCTGGGTTTTTCACGGGGCGGACGACAAGAACGTGGCGGCCGCGTGCTCGCGCCGCATGGTTGAGGCCCTGAAGCTGGCGGGAAACCGCAAGGTTCAATACACGGAGGTCGAGGGGGGCGCGCACAACGTGTGGGACAGCGCGTACGCCAATCCCGAAGTGATCGACTGGCTGATGCGGCAGAAGCGCGCGGCGAAGCCGTGGTGGCGGTTCTGGTGAGGCTGAAGCCGCCGGCGCGGGAGCGCCCGGCCGGGTTCAGGTGAGAGTTTTTTGGCTGGCAGGGCCGGGGCGCGCGGTGCCGCCGCAGCGGTCCTCCCGCCTGAGCCGGAGCGCGTACACATGAGGAGAGACAGATGAGAAAAGTATTTTTACTGGCGGCCGCGGCTTGCGCGTGGGGCGCGCAAGCGGCGACGAACGTGTTTGAGATGCCGTTGATCTTTCAGAAACATCTTCAGCTGCAACAGCAGTTCGTCCAGTCGGCGCGCGCCGGCCGGACCGATGAGATGGAGACGACCTGCCGGGCGGGCGTGGCGCTAATGCCCCAGGACCCGACATGGCAGTACAATCTGGCGTGCGCGTTGGCTTACCGCGCGAACAAAGACGAGGGGTTGGCGGCGCTGGATCGGGCGATCGAGCTCGGATTCCGCGATGCTGCGGCGATCGCGGCCGACAACGACCTCAAGCAGCTGCGGGGGAATCCCCGCTTTGCGGCGCTGATTGAAAAAGCCAGGCGGCTCAAAGGCCAGCCCGTGGCGGGCAGCGCGCCGGTGAAGCCCGCGGCGGTTTTCATGGGGTCGCCGGCGGAGATCAACGCGGGCAACACCTTGTGGAATTTCGACCAGGGGTGCTTCATCACCTTGTTCGCGCTGACGAACCCCGAGATCAAACGGCTGTCCGCCTATGCTTCGGCCTATCAGGGCCCCGCGGCGGAGCGGATGCGCGGGTGGTTTGCCGACGATACGGCTTCCGGCAATTTCGGCGACCTGTACGTGAACCGCGACGACGGGCACTCGCCGCTGGCGGTGACCAATTTTCCGGGCTTGACGCCCGTGGTCTACAGTGCGGAGGCGCGTCAGCACCGGACCCATCTGAGTCTGCCCAACACGTCCTTTGAGCAGCCCGTGATCGGCAACTCGTCGATGTCGATGGTGAGCGGCCCGTTCTGGCGCAGCCTGCCGCGCGCGGTGGTGACGGACCCGTATCAGCCGATCGCCGCTTTCCGGTACTATGTCAGCAACCAGTGCTGGTTTTATCCCGAGCACAAGGATTTCGATCCCGATACGGGCGACTTGTTTCCGGCCAACACGCCGTACTACGTGATCTGCCAAGGCTCGTCTTTTTCGGACCAGCCGTTCATGGAGGCCTTCGCGGCTGCGATGGCGGCGTTCCAGCCCGAGACCAAGCGGCTGCTGGTCGCGCGCAAGCTGCTGGCGCCGACGTTGCAGATGATCTTCCGCGCCACGCAGAAGACGGTTAAAAAGCCGGAGGATTATCTGACGTCGGCCGCGCATCCGGTGGTGTTCGAGGAAAGGAACATGGATGTCGCGGCCCTCGTGACGATGGCGCATGCGCTGAAGACGGAGGAGATCCCGCCGCTGGTGGCGCTGCGGGCCGTGACGGAGTCGCAGGCTGAGGCGGGGGTCGACTATTTCGACGTGCGTCCGGAAGGGCTCTTCGACACGCCGTGCGCGATCGCGCGGGTGGTGCGCGGGGTGGCGCGCGAGCGGCGCATGACGGTCGAGGCTGCGGCCTCGACGAATCTGCGCGACCTGAAATACCAGTGGGTCGTGCTGCAGGGCGATCCGAAAAAGGTCGTCATCAAACCGCTGAACGAGTCGGGCTCGCGCGTGGAGATCAGTGTGGCGTATCACGGCCGCTTCCGTCTGCAGGACGCCAGCGGCGCGCCGCAAGCGATGACGAGCAGCAGGGTGGATGTCGGGTGCTTCGTGAAGGTCGGCGCCTATCATTCGGCGCCCGCGTTCGTCTCGTTCTACTACCTGCCGAACGAGGAGCGGGTCTACCGCGACGACGGCCAGATCCTGTCGGTCGACTACACCAACGCGTCACACCGCTATGCCGATCCGGTGCTGACCTTGCAGAAAAGCTGGAAGGACCTGTACGAATATGATCCGCACGGACACCTGACGGGGTGGTACCGCACCCGCAGCGGGTCGCAGCCGGAGCGCTTCACGCACAAAGGCCATAAGGTGCTGGAGACCGACAAGCTGAACCGCCCGCTGAAGGCGTGCGCGGTGCAATACCTGCCGCGCCAGACAGGCGTGGAGAACGCGCCGCCGGCGCTGACTTGCATGGATACGCCCCAGCTGTTCACGTACAGCTATGCCGACGAGGCCGACAAGGTCGGCAAGGCCACGGCGTCATCCAGATAGCGTGGCCGCTCCGGAGGCGCGGGCCTTTCCGTGCAGGAGCCGGTTGTCAGTTGAGGTTCAGCCCCCGTCGGTTCGCGGCCATGATCAGCGACCGGACGGTCTGGCACTTGGCTTCGACGCCTTGCTGCAGGCTCTTGTACTCGGTGCTCACCGCGGCCACCCTGGCTGAAAGCGACTGATACTCGGCATGCTCCTGAAGAACCGCAAGCGCTTGGCGGGCTTGTTCCTCGCCGGTTTCAGCGTCCAGCACCAATTTCTCAACGGTTTTGACCGTCGTGATGGCGTTATCGACGCGCTGCTTAAAGTCCTTGCTGGGCGCGGATGCGCTGCCGACCGGCTTCAGATCGTTGATCGGCCCGTCCAGTTGCCGCTGCAAAGCGGGGACCTGCTTTTTCAGCTCATCCATGCGGGCGATGAACCCGGTTGTCGTGGCATAGGCCTGAGCGGTCTGCTGCTTGGCGGCATCCCGTTTCGACAGGTGGCGAGTGACGCCAACGCCGGCCAGCATCACGGCAGCCGCGCAGATCACGACGGGCAGCAGTTTCACTTTGGCCGGCGATGTTTTCAGCGGCTCTCCCGCATCCGGTGCCGGAGGTGGCGTGGCGTGGCGTATCTTGACGGGAGTCTTAGGCTTGGCGGGCTGCTCATGGTCGACAGTTACGGCCCAGCAGCCGGCTGCGGCAGGCGTGTCGGCCTGTTCAGCGGGCACCGCGGGGTTGACGGCCTGTCCGCTCTTGATCCTCACCGACGGGCCGCCGTCGATGGGCGGGTCCGCCTTCTTGACGAGGGGCTTGGGGGCGGAGGGCTGAACGCGCTTGCCCTTCACCGGCATGGCGGCCCCAGCGGTTTTTACGGGGTGCTTAACGGGCGGCTGATGGTCGACGGTCACGGCCCAGCTGCCACCGGCAGGCTTGGGCGCCTCTTGGGCGGGCGGCGCATGGCTGACGGTTACGGCCCAGGTGCCGTTCGCTGGTTTTTCAGTCGGTTCTGTTGTCATCTGCTGGACCTCTCGCCACGTTTCTTAAGGACGTTTCATGTATCGAAGCATGAGGCGACATAACCAAGCGTCACCGTGAGCCTGGCCGGTCGGAAACAGCGGCCCACAGCCTTATCAATATAGTATTTTTGACCCGACGGACACAAAGGAAAAAAGCGGCAAGGCCAGCCGCGTCTATTTCGGACTTCACCGCGCTCGCGCTTGCGGCGGGATGCGCGCTTCACATCAGGGACGCCGCGCAGGACGCTCGGCATGCCGTGTTTCTGACGGCGCTCCGGGACGTGTGGCGGAATATCAGGCGGCGCGGGCGTCAGCCTTTGCCTCCATGAAAAGCGGCGGCCTGCAAGTCGCGCGGACGACGCGGGCCGAGGTCGCAAAACAAGAAGGCTGTCAGGGTCCGCTCTCCGGCACACCTGACAGCCTCGCACTCCTCAGACTAAACGCCTGCCGCTATTCCCACTCGATGGTGGCGGGCGGCTTGGAGCTGATGTCGAAGACCACGCGGTTGATGCCGCGCACCTCGTTGATGATGCGGTTCGAGATGCGGGCCAGCGTCTCGTAGGGCACGCGCGTCCAGTCGGCCGTCATGGCGTCGATGCTGTCCACCACGCGCAGGGCGCAGACGTTCTCGTAGGTGCGCTGGTCGCCCATCACGCCGACGGACTTGACCGGCAGCAGCACGGCGAAGGACTGCCAGATCTCCTTGTAGTTCGGCAGCTTGTACATCTCATCCTGCACGCGCAGGTCGGCCTGCTGGATCAGCGCCACGCGCTCGGCGGTGACCTCGCCCAGGATGCGCACGCCCATGCCGGGCCCGGGGAAGGGCTGGCGGTCGAGCAGCTCGTTGTCCATGCCCAGCACGCGGCCCACGGCGCGGACCTCGTCCTTGAAGAGCTCGCGCAGCGGCTCGACCAGCTCGAACTTCAGGTCCGGCGGCAGTCCGCCCACGTTGTGGTGGCTCTTGATGGTCTGGCTGGGGCCCTTGAGCGGGCTGACGCTCTCGATGACGTCGGGGTAGATGGTGCCCTGGCCGAGGAACTTGCAGTCCTTGAACCGGCGGGCCTGTTCGACAAAGACCTCGATGAACTCGCGGCCGATGATCTTGCGCTTCTGCTCCGGCTCCTCGACGCCCTTGAGCGCGCCGTAGAAGCGCGCCCTGGCGTCGATCACGTGCAGGTCCATGCCGGCCTTCGCGCGGAACATGGTCTCGACCTGCCTGTCCTCGTTGGCGCGCAGCAGGCCGTTGTCCACGAAGATGCAGTGCAGCCGGTCGCCGATGGCCTTGTGCAGGAGCACCGCCACCACGGAGGAGTCCACGCCGCCGCTGAGGCCGAGCACCACGTGCTCGTCGCCGACCTGCTTCTTCAGCTTCTCGACGGTCTCGTCGACCCACGAGGAGAGCTGCCAGTCGCCGGTGCAGCCGCAGATCGGGAAGAGGAAGTTGCGGAGGATCTTGTCGCCGTGCTGGGTGTGGACCACCTCGGGGTGGAACTGCAGCGCGTAGAGGTTGCGCGCCTCGTTGCGCATGGCGGCGTTGGGGCAGGAGAGCGAGCGCGCGGAGGTCGTGAAGCCCTCCGGCATGACCTCGACCTGGTCGCCGTGGCTCATCCAGACGTCGAGCTCCTCCGGCATGCCCGCGAAGAGGCGCGTGCCCGGGACGGTTTCGATGCGGGTGTGGCCGTACTCGCGGTGGGTGCCGGGCTTGACCACGCCGTGGAGCGTCTTGGCGGTGAGCTGCATGCCGTAGCAGATGCCCAGCACGGGGATGCCGAGGTCGAAAAGGGCGGGGTCGCAGAGCGGCGCGCCCTCCTCGAAGACGCTGTTCGGTCCGCCCGACAGGATGATGCCCGCCGGCTTCCGTTCACGCAGCGTGGCGGCAGAGGTGTCGAAGCGCAGAATTTCGGAGTAGACCTGCTGCTCGCGCACGCGGCGGGCGATGAGCTGGGTGTACTGCGAGCCGAAATCGAGAATGGCGATCCATTTGTGCTGCATGGGAGAGCTTCCTTTTGCCGGACTTGAACGGTGATTCGCTTGGGCGTAACGAATGCGGATGTAGTTTAGTGGTTTAAAGGGGGCTTGAAAAGCGGAAATAGCAACTTCTTCAGAGGCCCGGAAGACGGCCTTCAGACGCCGGAAACGGAATGCCGGTCGCGCCTTGCCGTCGCTACGGTAAAGGGGTTCAGGCGGGGGGCGTGTGCTATCTTGCCAACCATGTCGGGCGGGGCCGCCGGTTGTGTGCTCGCAGGGCAACTTTTGCGGGGGTGCCGGGCGTTTATGTTTCTGTCGCAGATTGCGATCTTCGGCAAAAGGGGGCATGACATGACATATGTTGAGTACCGCGACCTGATACACACAGAATTGGGCCGCGAGCCGGAAGGCCGCACCTGGACGGATCTGCGCGACCGTCTCGACCTGCCTTATGACCGTCCCTGCCCTGCGCGGACCCGAAGGCTGGAGAAGGACAGTGGCCTCTGCCGGGTGAAGGGACTGGGACGCAGCCTTGTTTGGAGAGTCGCTCCCGGTCAGAAGCTCGCCAGGTGAACCCGCGCCGGCAGGTTCGGTCACGGGGCGCGCCGCCGCTGAGGCGCATCGTTGGCCTGTGCCCGCTCTCTCCGGCGACGCTACGCGACACCCATATGAAATCATAAAAACAACATTGCGGGCGTCGTGTCCGCATTCTAAACTACCCGCCTTCACCGCCATCAGCACATCACTCCTTTTAAAGACGCACAATATGATCTCGCTTAATGTCCGCCCCGCGCTTCTCGCCGTTGCGCTCCTCTCCGTCCCGGTAAAAAGCAGAGCCGTCGAGCCTGCCGCAGCCAGCCAGCCGATACGCGTGGCCTGCGTTGGCGACAGCATCACACAGGGTGTGGGAACACGTCACCCAGATGAGGAAAGCTATCCGGCACGGCTGCAAAAAGTGCTCGGTAAGAATTGGATGATTACGAATCTGGGTGTCGGAGGACGTACCCTGCTGCGTAAAGCCGACGCCTATGATTACAGCAGCGCCTTACAATCCGCCCCCGACGTAGTGATCATTGCGCTGGGCACGAATGATTCCAAGACCGAGATCTGGAGGGCTCATCAGAGTGAGTTCGTCGACGACTATGTTGCGATGATCAAAGCTTTTCAAGCCCTTCCGAACCACCCCCAAGTGTGGGCGTGCTTGCCGCCTCCGGCATTCCCCGGCAATTGGGGAATTACAGAGGGCGTGATTCGGGACGGAGTCATTCCCGGCATCAAAAAAGCCGCACAGCTGACGGGCATTAAGGTCATCGATTTGCACGCACCGCTGCTCGGCAGCAATGGCTGGTTTCCCGACACCGTACATCCAAACGAAACCGGCGCCCAGCGCATCGCCGAATTGGTGGCAACAGAGCTGGCCAAGCGCCAGGTGGAACGTTGACCGGGCTCGTCTTCACGGCCCTTTGCTTGGACGACCGGATCACCTCAGCGCTCGCAAGGCCCCGCGGACCCCTCGGGGCGGCGTCCCTGCCGGGTCTGCGCTGTGCGGCCCGCCCGGCGGTCGGGACCTAAACATGCGACACCCGCATCGTCGCGCATCTCGAAGGCCCGGCCGCTGGGCCGTCCGTTTGCGTATGGCACACGTCCAAAGGAATTAGCCGTGCTCTCGAGCACGAGCCGCAATTTTTCTTTTTGGAATGCGCGGCAAATCGGGTACTCTTGCCTCCATGGAAAAGGTGCGGGATGCATATGAGGCGCTGCGCGGACGCGTGCTGGCGCTGCGCGACGGGACGACCGGCGTCTGGACGGGCGAGCTCTCCTCCAGCGCGCTGGGCACCGCCCTGGCGGTCAGCGCGCTCGAGGCCGACGGCGACGCGGGCCGGGCGCTGGCCGGGGCAGGCGCGGACTGGCTGGTCGCGCACGCCAACGCGGACGGCGGGTGGGGTGACTCGCCCGCGAGCGCCTCGAACCTCAGCACCACGCTGATCGCGCGGGCGGCGCTGCGCCGGATACGGCGAGTGAGGAGTGAGGAGTTAGGAGTTAGGAGTCGGGAAGAGAATGCCCAAGACCGGGAACTTGAAACTCGGGATATCTCGGAGACGGTACGGCGCGCGGAGGCTTGGATCACGGCGCGCGCGGGGTCGCTGGATAGCAGCGCGGTCGCGCGGGCACTGGGCAAGATCTACGGCGAGGACCGCACCTTCGCGGTGCCGATCCTGGCCTATCTGGCGATGTGCGGCGGGGAGGACGCCGCGTGGCTGAGGGTGCCGCCTCTGCCGTTCCTGCTGTCGCTGCTGCCGCAGGGGCTCTACCGCTTCTTCCGCTTGCAGGTCGTGAGCTACGCCTTGCCCGCGCTGATCGCGGTCGGGCTGTGCCGCCACGTCTGCGCGGCGCGGGCGCGCGGCGGGCGAGCCTGGGGCCGCCGGTTCGCGGGTCCTCTGTTGCGTCGGCTCGCGGCGCTGCAGCCGGAGCACGGCGGTTTTCTGGACGCGATCCCGCTGACCGCCTTCGTGGTTCTGGCGCTGCGTCACGCGGGTTACGGGGATCATGCGGTGGCGCAGAGGGGGCTCGCGTTCCTGCGCCGGGCGGCGCGCCGCGACGGGAGCTGGGCCATCGACTCCAACCTGCGCACCTGGGTGACGTCGCTCGCGGCGCGGGCGGTGTGGAGCGGAGGCGTGCCGGCGAAACTGGAAACGGGAGGCTGGAAACTGGATGCCGGGGGGATCGATGATGCGGAGAAGATCGCGAAGTGGCTGGTCCGGACCCAATTGAAGGCGAAGCATCCGTTCACGGGCGCGAACCCGGGCGGTTGGGCATGGACCGACCTGCCGGGCGGCGTGCCGGACGCGGACGATACCGCCGGCGCTCTGATCGCGCTGAAAAGGCTGAAAGATATCGGGAGCAAGACGGACATTTCCGGCACGGTGCGCGGCGGTTTGCGGTGGCTGCTGGGCGTGCAGAATTCAGACGGCGGAATGCCGACCTTCTGCCGTGGCTGGGGGCGGCTGCCGTTCGACCGCAGCTGCCCGGACCTCTCGGCGCACGCCTTGGCGGCGCTGGCGGTCTGGCGCGACGTGTCGCCGCACGCTGCAAAAGCCATGGAGCGATTAACCCGCTATCTGGCACAGGCACAGGAGACGGATGGCAGCTGGTTGCCGCTGTGGTTCGGGCATCAGGACGGCGAGGACGGCAAAAATCCGGTGGTGGGCACGGCGCGGGTGGTGGACGCGCTGCGCGCCACGCTGGGCGCGCGAACAGAGGACGGAGGACAGAGGACGGAGGACCGGGCAACGGTTGAAAACATGCTCGCGCGGGGAGAGCAGTGGTTGCGGGGTTCTCAAAAAGCGGACGGCGGCTGGAGCGCGGGGCAGGCGCCGACGGTGGAGGAGACGGCGCTGGCGGTGATCGCGCTCACGGACGGCGGCGGCGCGTGTGACGAGGCGGTGCGCCTAGGCTGCGCGTGGCTGGCGGAACACTGGGAGTCCGGCGCGGCGCGGCCCGCGCCGATCGGGCTCTACTTCGCGCTGCTCTGGTATCACGAGCAGATGTATCCGCTGGTGTGGGCGCTCGAAGCGCTGGGCCGGAACGCCAGCCGGTCCGGAAGTCAGTAGACAGAATCGGGAATGACTGTGCGGGCCCGTCCGCATGGACGATGTTGAGTGCGCGGACCTGGCCGCGCTTTCCGGGCGGGGGCCTGAACCCGCCCGCGTCGCACTCGGCGGCGCGTCGGGCCGCGCCGGAGAAAAGCGCCCGGAGCCGGGCGCACTCAAAACATTGTCGGCAACCGGTGCGAGTCCTTGTTATCGGCCGTCTTTCCTGTTCCGTTTGAAATCAGACTCAAGATGCCGAGATCGGTGATGGTATGGTACGCCAACCGCGCTGTTTTTGGATTAAAGCCCCTCGACGTCTTTCGCGTGCGCTTTCCGGGCGATGAGGTACGCTCGCGTCTCGGACGCCACCAGCGGCGACAGGAGCAGCAGGGCGACGAGGTTGGGCAGCGCCATCAGGCCGTTGAAAATGTCGGACAGGGTCCAGACGGTCTCGAGCTTGAGCACGCAGCCCAGGTAGACGGCGGAGACGAACAGGGTCCGGTAGACGGGGATGGCCCTGTCGCCCGCGAGATACTGGAGCGCCTTCTCGCCGTAATAGCCCCAGCCGATCAGCGTGGACCAGGCGAAGAGCACGAGCGCGAGGGTGGACAGCTGGCCGCCCCATGCGCCGTAGGCCGAGCTGAAGGCGGTCGAGGAGAGCAGCGCGCCGGTCAGGCCTTTGCCGTCCGGGCCGGTCTGCGTCCACACGCCGCTGGTCAGGATCACCAGTGCGGTCATGGAGCAGACCACGATCGTGTCGATGAAGGTTTGGGTCATGGACACCAGCGCCTGCACCACGGGGTGGCTGGTGCGCGCGGCCGCCGCCGCGATGGGGGCCGAGCCGAGCCCCGATTCGTTGGAGAAGAGGCCGCGCGCGAGGCCCACGCGGATGGTCTGCGAGAGCACGGCGCCGGCAAAGCCGCCGGCCGCGGCCGTCGGGGTGAACGCGTGGTGCAGGATCAGGACGATCACGGAGGGGATCGCCTGGGCGTTCAGCCACAGGACGCCAACGGTGATCGCCAGGTAGAACAGGATCATGAACGGCACGAGCACCGAGGTGACGCGCGCGATGCCTTTGATGCCGAAGAGCAGGACGAGCCCCGAGAGGACGGTCAGCACCGCGCCGGTGTCGCGCGGGTTGATGCCGTAAGTGTTGAACAGGCCATCCGCCACGGCGTTGGCCTGGGTCATGTTGCCGATGCCGAAGCTCGCGACCACGGTGAAGCAGGCGAAAATCACGGCCAGCCATTTCTGCCCGAGACCCCTTTCGATGTAGTACATGGGGCCGCCGGCCATGGTGCCGTTGGCGGCGGTCACGCGGAACTTCACGGCGAGCAGCGCTTCGGCGTACTTCGTCACCATCCCGACGAGGCCGGTCAGCCACAGCCAGAAGACCGCGCCCGGGCCGCCGATGGCGATGGCGGTGGCGACGCCCACGATGTTGCCGGTGCCGACGGTGGCGGCCAAGGCCGTCATCAGGGCCTGGAAGTGGCTGATGTCGCCCTGCCCGGTCGCCTCGCGGCGCTTGATGAAGGCCAGCCAGAGGGCGTGCGGCAGCAGGCGGAACTGCAGGCCGCCCAGCAGGAAGGTGAACCACGTGCCGGTGCCGATCAGCAGGATCATCAGCGGCCAACCCCAGACCAAGCCCGAGATCGCGTTCAGTGTGTCGTGAAAGGAGTTCGTCATAGAAGTCCGCAAGTGTAGCGGGTGTGGCGGTGTGCGACAAACAGAAAACGGGAGAAATGGGTGGCGTCCCGCCTTCAGGCGGCGGTTCAGCCTGGTTGCGTTGCGGCCTGAAGGCGGCACAACCTGCGCCGCGGGGCAAGCGGCGGGATGGTTTGACGGGTCGTGCCGGTGCTGATAACCTTACGGCATGATGAATTTGAAACCGTGGCAGAGCTGGCCGCTGCTGGTGGCCGGGACATATGCCGTGTTCTGTTTGGCGGTGGCCCTGCGGCAGCACAAGCTCCTGTATTTCCCCGAGTATTTGACAGACGCGGCGGCGCGCGAGGCGTTCGCTTTTTACAAGGTCGCGCGTTGGCCGGATGCTGCGGGGGCGGAGTATCGCGGCGTGGTTAAAGTGACGGTGCCCGAGGCGTCCTTGACCAACGGGACGGTGCTTGTGTTCCACGGCAACGCGGGCGGGGCGCATGACCGGGAGTATTACTGTGACACGCTGCAGAAGCTGGGTTGGCGCGTGATCCTCGCCGAGTATCCGGGTTACGCCGCGCGGGGCGGAAAGCTGGGCGAGGCGTCGTTCCGTGAAGACGGGCGCGCGACCGCGCGGCTGGTGCGTGCGCGTTATCCGGGGCGCCTGGTGATCCTCGGCGAGTCGCTGGGCAGCGGTGTGGCCGCGTCGGTGGCCGCCGATCCGGAAGTGAAGGCGGACGCCGTGATCCTTGCCACGCCGTGGGACACGCTGGCGTCGGTGGCCGCGAAGCATTACCCGTGGCTGCCGGTGCGGCTCTTTCTGCGCGACCGCTACGACAGCGTGGCCTATCTCCGGAGTTATGGCGGCCCGGTGAGCATCCTCATGGCCGAGGACGACCAGATCATGCCGGCGTCGAGCACGCTGGCCTTGTTTGACGCTCTGCCCCGCGCGGACCGGAAACGGCTGGTGCGCGTGCCGTATGTCGGCCACAACGAATGGTTCGGGCAGGTCACGGACGAGCAGTGGCGCGCGATGCTGACGCCTGCACCGTAGCTTCCCGTGCGCAGGGATGCGCATGGCACATCGGGATGTGGTACGCCCCTCCGTGGGAGCTCCTGTTTTAGACGCCCGCTTCCAGTTGCGATGACGTGCGCACAATCAGACGGGTGTCGAAGAGGATGCGGCGCGGCGGGTGGGTGTCGTGGTTGAGGCGCCGCACCATGAGGTCCGCCGCCTGCGTGCCGATGCTGCGGCAGGGCTGCTGCAGGGTGGTGATCGGGACCGGCAGGAACTGCGAGTAGCGCACGTCGTCGAGGCCCACGACCTTGAGTTTCTGAGGGATCGCCACACGGAGCTTCTGGAAGTTCTGGATCAGGTGGGCCGCCACGGGATCGTGAAAGCAGACGATGCCGTCGGGCTTGAGCTTCAGCAAGGCCTTGCAGAAGGCGGGGTCGGTCGCGTCGCCCGCGCAGACGTGGGCGGGGTCATAGGCGTGTCCCGCCTGCTCCAGCGCGAGGCGGTAGCCTGTGATGCGCGCGGTCTTGGTCCAGAGCCATCCGGGCCGGGTCACATACAGGATGCGCGTGCAGCCGCAGTCGAGCAGGTGGCGTGTCTGCTTGAAGCCCGCGTTGACGTTGTCGATCCCCACGAGGTCGTAGGGCCCCTGCTCGGGAAAGGGCAGCACGTCGCGGTCGAGCAGCACCACGGCGATGCCGGCGGCGGTCAGGGCCTGGGCGATCTTCAGGTTGCGGTTGTCGGGGCTGTTCTCGGCGAGTTCATCCGGCACGAAGAAGACGCCGGTCACGCGCTGCGCAAGGAATCGCGCGCAGAGGGTCTCGATCTTGGTGTCCTCGTTCACGGGCGTGGCGGGGCTGGTGGCGCCCCAGATCAGGCTGAGGTTGCAGGCGTGGCAGGACTGGGCGATCTGCGCGCAGATGGGCTCGAAGAACTCGGTGTCTCCGAGGCCCGCGATGAGGGTTGAGACGAACGCGCCCTGTGAGCGGTCGGCGGGCCGCAGGAACGAGCCCGCCCCGGGGCGGCGCTGGATCAGGCCGGTGCGCTCCATTTCCTTCATGGCCTTGGCCACGGTGGCGCGGGTGGTGCCGAAACGGCGCATGAGTTGGCCGTCGGTCGGCAGCCGCCCGTCGGCGCTGTAGGCGCCGGCCACGATGTTCTCGTAGATGTGGTCGAAAATCCGGCGGTGCAGGGGTTTGCGCGGTTCGGTGTTCATGGGGAGATTAGGCTGCAGATGGAGGGCTATGACTGGGCACGGAGAACCGTAAATGTATATACAGGTTTTTTGAAATCGCGTCAATTGCGCTTGAAAGGTATAGTCAGTTTGGTTTAAAAAGGGATCACAGTATGAGTGGGCGCCGCACAGGGAAGGGCGTTGGCGGCTCATCACAAGGGGAGGGTACATGTCTCTGTCGTCTCGAAGGGCGTTTTTGAAGGCGGGCGCGGTTTCCGGCCTCGCCGCCGCGGCCGCTCCATCGTTGGCCGCGGCCGCGCAGAAGGGCGCGCCGGACGGCAAGGCGCCGCTGATCCATGTGACGGACCTTTTCCATCCGCACGGCGACCCGGACGATCACTTCGATCTGGCCTGCACCTACGCGCTGGCGCAGCGGGGCGCGTTCGACCTGCGCGGGGTGGTGATCGACTACCCTCCCGACTTCCGGCCGGGCGACCCGGCCGTGGGGGCCGCGGCGCAGATGAACTGGCTGGCCGGCCTGTCGGCCCCCGTGGCCATCGGCACCTCCCGCCGGCTCTCGGGACGCGGGGACGCGCTGCCCGACGCGCCGGCGCGGGAGACCGCGGCGGTGCGTTTCATCATCGACCAGTTGCGCGCGTCGGCGCGTCCCGTTGCCGTGGCGTGCGTGGGCTCGGCGGCCGACATCGTGGTCGCCGCATTGCGCGAGCCCGCCCTGTTCCGGACGAAGTGCGCGGGGGTCTATCTGAACAGCGGGTCGGCGCACGACAATCCCGCGAACCCTTCGCAGCTCGAGTTCAACGTGCGGCTCGACCCTGCGGCGTACGCGGCGATGTTCGATCTGCCCTGTCCGCTTTACTGGTTTCCCTGCTGGCACACCACCGAGACGCGGCAGAGCGGGGCGTCCGGCAGTTTCTACTGGCTGCCGCACCGCGAGGCGCTCGCAGGCGTTTCCGCGGGGTTGGCGAATTACTTCGCGTACATGTTTGAGAAGTCGTCTAACCCCAAATGGCTGCGGGCGATGAAGACGCCGCCGCCTGCGGCGACGTGGGAAAAGATCTTGGGTGACAAGCGCGGCATGTGGTCCACGGCCAGCCAGTTCGCGGCGGCGGGGCTGACCGTCACGCGCGACGGCGAGATCGTTGCGGCGGCGGCGGCGGGCGAGGCGGCGGTGTTCACGCTTCAGGCGGTCGATGTCACGTGCGCGGATGACGGACGTACAACATGGCAAAAGGCTGAGAAGGCGACCGGCCGGTGGATGCTGGCGGTCACGGACGTGGCGCGCTATCCCGGCGCGATGACGCGCGCGGTTCAAACAGTGTTTAAGGAGTTCATGTGAAAAAAGCCATCCTGATCCCGCTGCTGCTTGCGGCCGCGCTCGTGCGGGCCGCACCGGTCAAACTCATCTTCGACACCGACATGGGCAACGACGTCGATGATCTCATGGCCCTGTGCATGATCCACAACCTGTGTTCGCGCGGGGCGGTCGAGCTGCTCGCCGTGACAATCACCAAGGACCATCCGCAGGCGGCGGCCTTCGTGGACGCCGTGAACACCTTCTATGGCCGGCCGGATGTGCCCATCGGCGTCGTCAAGGGCGGAGCGACGCCGGAGCCGGGCAAGTTCAACCTGCTCGCCGACGCGAAAAACGAAGACGGCACGCTGCGCTATCCGCATGACCTCATGTCCGGCAACGACGCGCCTGAAGCCGTCGGCTTGATCCGCAAGCTGCTCGCCGCGGAGAAGGACAGCAGCGTCATGCTGGTCCAGGTGGGTTTCTTCACCAATCTCCGGCGCCTGCTGGAGTCGCCGCCTGACGCGTGCTCGCCGCTCGGCGGACGCGAGCTCATCGCCAAGAAAGTGAAGGGGCTCGCCATCATGGCCGGAGCCTTCCAGACGGTGAACTGGGATACCCGGCACCTGGAATACAACGTGGTCAAAGACGTGCCCGCCGCGCAGGCCCTGGCCAAGGACTGGCCCGCCCCGGTGGTCTGGAGCGGTTACGAGATCGGCGTGGCGGCGGCCTTTCCGCATGAAGTGATCGAGCGCGACCTCGAGTATGTGCGGCATCATCCGCTCAAGGAGGCTTATATTCTTTACCAGCCGCCGCCGCACGACCGGCCCACCTGGGACCCGACCGCGCTGCTGTATGCGGTGTATCCGGAGCGCGGCTACTTCGAGCTTTCGCCTGCCGGAACGGTCACGGTGGAGGACAACGGAGCCACCTGGTATCGGCCGTCCAGGGACGGCAAAGGGCTTCACCGCTATCTCGTGATGAGTGCCGGGCAAGCCGAGCGCGTGCGCGAGGCGATCGTGCAGCTCAGCGTTGCGCCGCCCAAGAGATAGACTGTAGGCTCAAGGGAAAAGAACATGAACACAAGACACGTGATCGTTCTGACGATCGTTTTAACAGCGGTTTCCCTGTCGTTCGCGCAAGAGCGTCGGCTGTCGGTCGAGGAGTACCGCGACAAGATGAAGGGCGGCTGGATCGGCCAGATCATCGGCGTGGTCTGGGGCGCGCCCACGGAGTTCAAGTTCAACGACAAGGTCATCCCGGCGGAGGCTGTTCCGAAGTGGACGCCGGACATGGTCAACAACGCGTTCGGACAGGACGACCTCTATGTGGAGATGACCTTCCTGCGCTCGCTGGAGCAGTACGGGCTGGACGTCCCGATCCGGCAGGCCGGCATCGACTTCGCGAACAGCGAATATCAGCTGTGGTGCGCCAACGAGGCGGGCCGCAAGAACCTGCGCCGCGGCATCGCGCCGCCGGACAGCTCGCACCCCCGCTTCAACTCGCGGGCCAACGACATCGACTACCAGATCGAGGCGGACTTCGCGGGGCTGATCGCGCCGGGCATGCCTAACGCGGTCATCGGCTTCGGCGAGACGTTCGGCCGGCTGATGAACTACGGCGACGGCGTGTACGGCGGGCAGTTCATGGGCGGAATGTACGCCGAGGCCTTCTTCGAGAAGGACCTACACAAGGTGATCGACGCAGGTCTGGCCTGCATCCCGGCCGACAGCCAGTACGCGGGCATGGTGCGCGACATGGTGCGCTGGCACCGGGCGAATCCGGACGACTGGCAGAAGAGCTGGGAGCTCTGCCTGCAGAAGTACCGCAAGGATCCGGCCTATCAGAAGGACAGCAACGGCGGCATCGACGTGAAGATCAACGGGGCCATGGTCATGCTCGGCCTGCTGTACGGGCAGGGCGATATGGAGAAGACCGTCGTGATCGCGATGCGCGGCGGATATGATTCCGACTGCAACCCGTCGAGCGCGGCGGGTGTTCTCGGCACGCTGACCGGTTTTTCCAAGTTGCCTCAGCACTACACGAAAGAGCTGAAGCTCGAGCCGAGGTTCTCCTACACGGCGTATAACGTGCCGGGGCTGCTGGATGTCTGCGAGAAATTGGCGCGTCAGGTCTTGGTGCGGCAGGGCGGGCGCATCGAGAAGGGCGCGGACGGCAAGGAGCTGCTCGTGATCCCGCGCGTCGCGGCCAAGCCCGGCCGCTACACGCCGACCTGGCAGGCGGGACCGATCGCGGATTCCCGGTTCACTGACGAGGAGTGCGCCCGGATCCGTTTTAAGCCCCATCCTGCGGATGTGGGGGGCGATGACCCGACGGGGCGCGTGCAGGGCGCGCTGGATGCGCTTTTCCCGGGGTGGAAGACCACGCCGAACGGCAAGGACATGCAGCCGGGCTACCGCGAGGAATATCTCGGCCGCAAGCATGTGGTGATGACGCATCCGTTGGACAAGAGCACGGGCGTCACGCTTGCCAAAGTGATCGAAGTTCCGAAAGCAGGCGCGCCGAAACTCGAGGTGACCGTGGCGAACCACGACAAGGGCGACTTCCTTTTCATTGCCAGGGTGGACGGCAAAGAGATCGTGAAACAAAAGGTCGGCGGCGCGAAGGCCGCTTGGCAGACGCTGGCGGTCGACCTCGCGCCGTACGCGGGCCAGACGGTAACGGTCGAACTGGTGAACCGGCCCGACGGCTGGTCGTGCGAGGCGGCCTACTGGGGCGCGATCGAGGTGAAGTGAAGGCGGAGGGGTACGTTGTGCCGGCTTCAGCCGGCAACGCGGCCAAGCGGATTCCGCCTAAAGGCGGTACAACGCAAGGAGAATCCTGAATCGCTGAGGGAGGTTTTATGAAGAAGATCGTGGTGATCGGAAGCACGAACACCGACATGGTGGTGAAGGCGGCGCGGATACCCGCGCCGGGCGAGACGATCCTGGGCGGGCGTTTCCTGATGAACCCGGGCGGCAAGGGCGCGAATCAGGCGGTGGCCGCGGCGCGCCTCGGCGGGGAGGTCGTTTTTGTCGCGAAGGTCGGCGACGACCTGTTCGGACGCGAGGCGAAGGCGCTTTTCGGGAGGGAGGGCATCCGCACGGAGTACGTGTTCACGGACCCGGGCGAGCCTTCCGGCGTCGCGCTCATCATGGTCGACGGCCAGGGCGAGAACTGCATCGCCGTGGCGTCCGGCGCGAACGGCACTCTGTCGCCGGCCGACCTCGAGGCCGCGCGGGGCGAGATCGAGCAGGCGGGTCTGGTGCTGATGCAGCTCGAGACGCCGGTCGAGACCGTGCTGTGTGCGGCGCAGTGGGCCGCGGCGAAGGGCGTGCCGGTGGTGCTCAACCCGGCGCCCGCCTGCGCGCTGCCTGCGGCGCTCCTCGGCTGCCTCAGCATGATCACGCCCAACGAGAGCGAGGCGGAGCTGCTGACGGGCGTCAAGGTCACGGACGAGGCATCCGCCGAAGTGGCGGCGCGGGCCTTGTGTGCTCAAGGGGTCAAGCGGGTGGTGATCACGATGGGCTCCAAGGGCGCGTTCGTCTACGCGGATGGAAAGGGCGCGTGGGTGCCCGCTTTCAAGGTCGAGGCGGTGGACACGACGGCGGCGGGCGACGTGTTCAACGGCGCGCTGGCCGTGGCGCTCACCGAGGGGCGGCCTCTGACGGAGTCGGTGATTTTCGCCGCGAAGGCCGCCTCGGTGTCGGTGACGCGCATGGGCGCGCAGGCGTCGGCGCCGCATCGCGATGAGGTGACCGTTCATTAGTTCATAAGTTAATGAGTGCATTGGTGAGGGAGAGCATGCGTCCCAAAGTGGTGTTTCAGAATTCCCACTATTGAACGAATGAACTCGCGAACTAGTGAACTTCTTCCGGGAGGTTGCAATGTTTTTCGTCGAGAATTATGCGGTGGCGGTGTTTTTCTGTGTGGTGACGATGCTGTGCTGGGGCTCGTGGGGCAACACCCAGAAGCTGGCGGGCAAGACGTGGCGCTACGAGCTGTTCTACTGGGATTACGTGATCGGCGTGCTGCTGTTCGCCATCGTCTCCGGGCTGACGCTCGGCAGCGTCGGCGAGCAGGGGCGGAGCTTCCTGCCGGATCTGCGGCAGGCGTCGGCGGGTAATCTGGGCAGCGCGTTCCTCGGCGGGATCGTGTTCAACGCCGCGAACATCCTGCTCTCGGCGGCGATCTCGATCGCGGGCATGTCGGTGGCCTTTCCGGTGGGCATCGGTCTCGCCCTGGTGCTCGGCGTGGTCGTGAACTACGTCGGCGACCCGAAAGGGAACCCCGCGCTGCTGTTCGGCGGCGTGGCGCTGATCGGCGTCGCGATCCTGATGAACGCCTACGCCTACAAGCTCAAGGAGACGGTCGGCAAGAAGGTGCCGGTGAAGGGCATCGTGCTCTCGGTGGTCTGCGGCGTGCTCATGGCCTTCTTCTACCGCTTCGTCGCGGCCTCGATGGACATGAACTTCGTGGCGCCGGCGGCGGGCAAGATGACGCCGTATTCGGCCTTCTTCGTCTTCGCGTGCGGCATCTTCGCCAGCACCTTCGTTTTCAACACCATCGCCATGAAAAAGCCGGTGGCGGGCGCGCCGGTGAGGATCGGCGCCTACTTCAGAGGCGGGCTGCCGATCCACTTCGTGGGCATCCTCGGCGGGCTGATCTGGGGGTTGGGCAACGCCATCAACCTCGTGGCCGCGGGCAAGGCCGGGCCGGCGATCTCCTACGGTCTGGGGCAGGGCGCGACGCTGGTGGCGGCGCTCTGGGGCATCCTGATCTGGAAGGAGTTTAAAGGCGCGCCGAAGCTGGCGCACAGGCTCAACCTCGCGATGTTCGCGCTGTTCGTGGCCGGCCTGGCTCTGATCATCCGCGCGGGGATGTGAGCGCATCCGCACGTGGCACGCCCATCCGCGGGCGTGCATAAGCGGTTGGAACGGGTAGCCGCCCCTGCGCAAGGCCGCGCAGGGTACAACCGAATGTGGCACGCCCATCCTTGGGCGTGCGCAAAAGTGTTAATTATTTATGCGCAAACGGCTATAGATGGATGCCCGTGTCTTGCCGTATAGTCTTGCCATAACGGTTTTAGGAAGAATCAAGGGAGAGGCGTATGGCAAAGCAACAGGCGGCGTATCTATTCATGTGTCTGGCACTGGCGCTGGGGACGGCGGCGCAGGACGCGGTGCAGATGATCGGGCTCAAGCCGGCGGGCGCGCCGGCGGCGGAGTACCAGAGCAAGAACGTGACGGTCGGGCAGGCGTTCGAGGTGGAAGCGCCGGTCTATGTGACGCAGCTCGGGTATTTCGACGAGGGCGGGGACGGGCTTGCCAAGGCGCAGCAGGTGCGGCTCTACCACCTGCCGGAGCAGACGCTCGTGGCGTCGCTGACCGTCGATCCCAAGACCGCGGTGCTCCGCAAGGGCTACCGTTTCGCGGCGCTGCCGCAGGCGATCCTGCTGCCGGCCGCCGAGTATGCGGTGGTGGCGGATTTCAACGAAGGCTCCGACCGCTACGCGGCGCAGGTGGCGCTGGCGGATTTCGACGGCGGCGGGGGCGCGGTGAAGAACCTGAAGCGCGCGCTGTACGGCTATGACCAGGGCTGCCCCGACAACGCGGTCGCCAACGCCCACGGCGTC
Source organism: Verrucomicrobiota bacterium (assembly GCA_023269675.1). Lineage (GTDB taxonomy): Bacteria > Verrucomicrobiota > Kiritimatiellia > RFP12 > UBA1067 > JAHFSX01. Next base: position 124,369 of record JAHFSX010000013.1, on the reverse strand, counting down.
GAGGTCCACATGACCGGGCCGAGCCTGATGTTCGTCAAGACGGCGCCCGCGGATTTCGCGGCGTTCAAGCTGCCGGAGTTCGGCGACCGGGTCAAGGCCTTGTGGTCCGACCCCGCGGTCGAGGCGCGGATCGCGCAGGGCATCCGCGAGAACCGCATGGGCACGTTTACGGTGGCCTTCACGGGCGCGGACGGCAAGCCGCTGGAGCATGCCGAGGTCAAGGCCGAGCTGGTGCGCCACGCCTTCCTCTTCGGCTGCAACGGCTTCATGGTGAAAGGCTTCACCAACGCGGTCGAGGACGCCAAGTACGAGGAGATGTTCCTGGGCCTGTTCAATCAGATCACGATCCCGTTCTACTGGCCGGGTATCGAGCCCGAGCAGGGCAAGCTGCGTTTCGGCAAGGACAGCGCGTACATGTACCGCCGCCCGCCGCCGGACACGGTGATCGAGTTCGCGGACCGGCACGGGCTGACCAAGAAGGGCCATCCGCTGGTGTGGAGCAACAACCGCTGGATGATTCCCGCGTGGCTGCCGAAGGACCAGGCGGCGCGCACGCAGCTGTTCGAGCAGCGCATCGAGCAGATCTGCGCGCGGTACGGCAGCCAGATCAAGCTGTGGGACATCGTGAACGAGGTGACGGATCATGACGTCAAAGAGATCATGCCCAAGGACTACTGCTTCTGGGCCTTCAAGCAGGCGGAGAAGCACTTCCCTTCCGACGTCGCCTTTACGCTGAACTTCACGACGGGGATCTGGGAGCGCGACCGGATGGAGTACGGGGTCGACTATCTGCTGGTCGAGAACATGCTGCTCAAGAAAGCCAAGGTGGATGTGATCGGCATGCAGTACCATCTGTTCGCCGAGGACGATTTGCGCCAGGCCCTGGCGGGCAAGAGCTTCACGCCGGAGCAGCTTTTCCGCATCATGGACCGCTTCGCGGTCTTCGGCAAGCCGTTCCACGTGACGGAGATCACCGTGCCGGGCTTCAAGAGCGTGACGCCCGACGCCGATGCGTGGCAGGCCTATCTGGCGCGGCAGTACTACCGCGCCTGGTTCAGCCACCCCAACATGGCTTGCATCACGTGGTGGAACCTCGTGGACGGCACGGCGGCGGGCGGCGAGGACCGCTGCCGCGGCGGCCTGCTCAACCGCGACTTCACCCGCAAGCCGGTCTACGACGCTCTGGACGCGCTCATCAACCACGAGTGGAAGACGCGCGCCACGCTGAGCCCTGTCAACGGCCAGGCGCAGCTGGAAGGCTTCTACGGCACCTACCGCTTCACGGTCACGCGGGACGGCCAGACGCTCACCAAGGACGTCGTGCTCGACAAGGGCACCCCGCGGTCGGTGAGCGTGAGCTTCTAAGCTGGCCCGACGCAGGCCGGATCGAAAGAGGTTGTTACCACCAGGACACCAAGTACACCAAGGTCACTAAGTGATTTTTGGTGAACTCCGTGTTCTTGGAGCCTTGGCGGTGGAAAAATTCAAGCGCGCGTAAGTCCGTGTTACGAGAGCGACAGCCGCTTGCCCGTGGCGGACTCGATCAGCGCCGCCGCGGGGCAGGGGGCGGCGAGCTCCGAGAAGGACGTGATGATCGCCGCCGGGTTGCTGCCGCGCAGAATCTCGGCGGGGTAGGAGGTCGTGATCGCGACGACGCGCATGCCCGCCGCGTTGCCGGCCTGGATGCCTGCCAGGGCGTCCTCGAACACGATGCACGCCGCGGGCGGCACGCCGAGGCGCTGCGAGGCCAGCAGGTAAATCTCGGGGTCGGGCTTGCAGTTCCGCACGCACGAGGCGTCCACCACCTCCTTGAAGTAGTGTCGGATCTTGAGTCCGTCGAGCACGAAACGCACGTTCACTTCGGGTGCCGAGGTGGCGACGGCGCACACGATGCCTTCCCGCCGGGCGTGCTCCAGCAGGGCGATCAGGCCGGGCGGCGTGACGAGGTGCGGGTGGTAAATCTCGCGGTAGAGCGCCTCCTTCTCGTCGGTGGACTTGAGGACCTCCGCATCGGTCGGTTCGCGGCCGAGCACGAAGCGCATGTACTCGCGGTTGTTGAAGCCGAGCCGGCTTTTGATGTCGTCGACGGTCAGCGCGCGGCCGTATTGGCGGGAGTAGTCGGTCCAGGCCCGCACGTGAAAGTCGGAGTTGTCGGCGAGCACGCCGTCCATGTCGAAAATAAAGGCATTCATGCGGCCGAAGTTTACCAAAGCGGCTGCCGTGCGGTAACAAGAATATCAGCAGGCGCCATTTTGCGGCCTTACGGCGTCTGCATTGGTGCCGGGCGGCGGCTCGCCCGGCGGCGGGCCCCGCCTATGCAGATCTAGCCCGGCCGCGCTGTGCGTCCCAAAGGCAGGGCCGGACCGCTGGGCCGGCCGTCTGCGTGTGACAAAAGGCTAGATGAAAACGCCGCGAGGCCGGCTCACGGAGCTGGCGTGTTGCCCGCCGGGGGGAATGGTGCTATGGTATTGTCCTCTAAAAAAGGAGCGTTCCGATGACAAACTTTACGTATTTCAATCCGGTGAAGGTCGTGTTCGGCAAAGGCATGATCGCCGAGCTGAAGGGTCTGATTCCCGCCGATGTGAAGGTCATGCTGACCTACGGCGGCGGGTCAATCAAGAAGAACGGCGTTTACGACCAGGTGCGGGCGGCGCTGGCGGGCCGCGCGCTGACCGAGTTCGGCGGGATCGAACCCAACCCGCGCTACGAGACCTGCATGAGTGCCGCGGCGCAGGCCCGGGCCGAGGGCGCGGGCTTTCTGCTGGCGGTGGGCGGCGGTTCGGTGCTGGATGCGACCAAGTTCATTGCCGTCGCGTCGGTCTATGCGGCGGGCGATCCGTGGGGCATCATGGAGGGGCGCCAGCCCGTGACGGCGGCGCTGCCGCTGGGCTCGGTGCTGACGCTGCCCGCGACCGGGTCGGAGATGAACACCTTCGCGGTGATCTCGCGCGCTTCGACCGGCGAGAAGCTGGCGTTCGCCTCGCCGCTGGTCTATCCCAAGTTCTCGATTCTCGATCCGGAGACCACCTTCTCGCTGCCGGCCAGGCAGGTCGAGAACGGCATCGTCGACACCTTCGTGCACGTGATGGAGCAGTACATGTGCGCCATCGGGAGCGCGCCGCTGACTGAGCGCCAGGCCGAGGCGGTGCTGCTGACGCTGATCGAGGAGGCGCCGAAGGTCAAGCTGCATCCGGACGACTACGACGTGCGGGCGAACCTGATGTGGTGCGCCACGACCGGCCTGAACGGCTCGCTGGGATGCGGCGTGGCGGCGCAGGACTGGGCCACGCACATGATCGGCCACGAGCTGACCGCGCTTTACGGCATCGACCACGCGCGCACGCTGGCCGTGATCATGCCGGCGGTGCACCGTCATGAAATCAGGCGCAAGCAGGCGCGGCTCGCGCAGTGCGCCGGGCGCGTGTGGGGCATCACGCAAGGCGACGCGGCGGCCCGCGCGGCGCAGGGCGTCGACAAGATGGAGGCCTTCTTCCGGTCGGTCGGCGTGCCCACGCGGCTCTCTGAGTATAAGGTTGATGCGGCCGAGGCGGGGCGCCAGGTCGCGGCGCGTCTGGCCAAGCGCGGCGTCAAGATCGGCGAGTACGGCGATCTCGGCGGGCAGGAGGTTCAGGAGATCGTGCTGCTGGCGAAATGACGAAGCTGGGCTAACGCCCGCAACTTGGCTTCGTGCGGTCGGGACAGAGCCCGACCCTCCATGGTGACATCTGGAGGGACGACCTCTGTGTCGTCCGTATAGACTCGGGAAAGGCTTCTTGCATGGCGCGCTTGGCAGAGTTCACGATCGCATCCGAGTTCCAGCCTGCGGGCGACCAGCCGCAGGCCATCGACGCGCTGGTGCGGGGACTCCAGGCCGGGGCGAAGCGGCTGACGCTCGAGGGCGTCACCGGCTCCGGCAAGACCTTCACCATGGCCAACGTCATCCGCGAGTGGGGTCGGCCGACGCTCATCGTCTCGCACAACAAGACCTTGGCGGCGCAGCTCTTCGCCGAGCTCAAGAGCTTCTTTCCGAACAACGCGGTCGAGTACTTCGTCAGCTACTACGACTACTACCAGCCGGAAGCCTACATCCCGCAGACCGACACCTTCATCGACAAGGACGCGTCGATCAACGCCGAGATCGAGCGTTACCGGCTGGGCGCCACCAACGCGCTGCTCGGCCGGCGCGACGTGATCATCGTGGCCTCGGTCTCCTGCATCTACGGGTTGGGCTCGCCCGCGGATTACAAGGAGATGCTGGTGGACATCGTGCCGGGCGCCCGGCTCGGCCGCGACCTGATGCTGGAGCAGCTCGTGAGCATCCAGTACTCGCGCAACGACTACGAGCCCCAGCCCGGCACGTTCCGCGTGCGCGGCGACTGCGTGGACATCTTTCCCTCGTATGAGACCACGGGCGTGCGCGTGTCGTTCTTCGGCGACGAGGTGGAGGAGATCCGCACGCTCGATCCGGTGACCGGCAAGACGGGCGTGAAGCTGCTGCGCTCGGTGATCTCGCCGGCCAAGCACTTCGTGATGCCCAAGTCCAAGGTCGAGGCCGCCATCGGGCTGATCAGCCGGGAGCTGGACGAGCGCCTCGCCGAGTTCGAGCGCCAGGGCAAGCTGCTGGAGGCGCAGCGGTTGCGGCAGCGCACCGAGTACGACCTGGAGATGATGCGCGAGCTGGGCTACTGCAACGGCATCGAGAACTACTCGCGGCACCTGGCCGGCCGGGCGGCGGGCGAGTCGCCCGCGTGCCTGCTCGACTATTTCGACTGCGAGTTCCTCACGATCATCGACGAGTCGCATGTGACCGTGCCGCAGATCCGCGCCATGTTCAACGGCGACCAGGCGCGCAAGCAGACGCTGGTGGACTACGGGTTCCGGCTGCCGTCGGCCAAGGACAACCGGCCGCTCTATTTCGAGGAGTTCCTGCGCAAGGTCGGGCCGATCGTTTTCGCCTCCGCCACTCCCAGCCCGTACGAGCGGCAGGTGAGCGAGGTGACCGCCGAACAGGTGATCCGGCCGACGGGCCTGCTCGATCCGCCGGTGGAGGTGCGCCCGCTGGGAAACCAGATCGACGACCTGATGGAGGAGGTGCGGCGCGTGACCGAGGCCGGCGACCGCGTGCTGGTGACGACGCTGACCAAGCGCTCGGCGGAGGACCTCGCGACCTACCTGCGCGAGACCGGCATCCGCGTCGAGTACCTGCACAGCGACATCGACGCGATCGCGCGCGTGGAGATCCTGGGGCGGCTGCGCAAGGGATCGTTCGACTGCCTGATCGGCATCAACCTGCTGCGCGAGGGGCTCGACCTGCCGGAGGTGGCGCTGGTGGCGGTGCTTGACGCCGACAAGGAAGGGTTCCTGCGCTCCGGCACCTCCCTGATCCAGACGGCCGGGCGCACGGCGCGCCACATCAACGGGCGCGTGATCCTGTATGCCGACAAGATGACCGACGCGATGCGGCACATGATGGACGTGACCCAGGCGCGCCGCGCCAAGCAGGCGGCCTACAACCGCGAGCACCACATCACGCCGCGCGGCATCACGCGCGCCATCAACGAGTCGCTGGCGCTCTACTCCGAGGCGCAGCGCGTGGAGGAGCGGATGGTGGCGGCCGAGTCGCACGAGACGTACGACGTGCACCGCGCGATCGCCGAGGTCGAGCGCGAAATGCTGGCCGCGGCGGACGCGCTCGAGTTCGAGCGCGCGGCGCTCCTGCGCGATGAGATCCGCGAGCTCAGGCGGATGCTGGGAGGCCAGGCCGAGACGAAAAGCACGGAGCCTAAGGCACCCAAGAAAGCCAAGAAAAAGGCCGCGGCCCGCTGATTTCCGGTTCAAGTGTTCCTGTGAAGCTGTTATACTGCGGTCAAATGAATGCTCAGGGGGACATGAATCGTGACTTGCGGCTGACAATCGTCATTCCGGTTTACAAAGAGCATTTCAGGATGCAGGAGTCGTTGAACAAGGTGGGGGAGTTCATGGCCGTCACGGAGGGGGTCGCGGTCGATGTCATCTACGTCGACGACGGCTCGCCCGACGACAGCGCGGTGATGATCAACGCGTTCTTGGCGGACCGGGATGATCCGGCGCTGCGCCTGATTCACTATCCGGTGAACCAGGGCAAGGGGTACGCGGTCAAGACCGGGGTGATGGCGGCGGAGGGGGATCTGATCCTCATGTCCGACGCTGACTTCTCGACGCCGCTCGGGGATTGGCTGAAGCTGAAAGCCGCGCTCGACGAGGGTGTGGACGTCGCCTGCGGATCGCGCGCGGTGCGCGGCGCGCACATCGGCCGGCCGCCGCCGCTCTACCGCCGGATCCTGAGTCGGATCTTCAATCTGGTGGTGCGTGCGGCGGGCGTGCACGGCATCCGCGACACGCAGTGCGGCTTCAAGCTCTTCCGCGCGGGGGCCGCCAAGCAGATTTTCGTTCGGCTGCGGACCCGGAGGTTCGCGTTCGATGTCGAGATGATCGCCTTGGCGCGCGATCTGGGCTATCGGGTGGCCGAGGTCCCGGTCAATTGGGATTACAGCGGATATTCGACGCTGCGGGTCTTTTCCAGCGGCGGGCGCATGCTGTTCGATGTGTTGCTGCTGGCTCTGCGGCGTACGATGTGGGGCAAGCGCAGGTTGTGATGCTGGGGAGGCGGGGAAGGATTAAGATTAAGATTATGATTACGCAAGTTCTTTTGGTCGCTCCTAATCCTAATCGTGCTCTTAATCTTAATCGGTTTGAAGTGGCAAGAGGAACAAGGAGAGCGTGATGAGAAACGGTATGTGGGTTGCGTGCGTGTTGGCGTGTCAGGTCGCGGGCGCGGCGGGGGTCGTCGAGTCGGAAAAGGCTTTGCCGCTGGTGCAGGACGTGGATGTCGTGGTGGTGGGAGGCTCCTCCGGAGCGGTCGCGGCCGCCTGCAAGGCGGCCGGGGCCGGGGCCAAGGTTTTCGTGGTGGCGCCGCGCCCGTATCTGGGCGAGGACATGGCCGGCAAGCTGCGGCTGCGGGCCGAGGCGGATGACGATTCCCGCTGCGAGCTGAAGAAGCGCATGTTCACCCTGCCGGCCGCGCGCCCGCCGTCGCTGCCGTTCACCTACAAGGCGAACCGCAAGGCCGAGGCCAAGCACGCGGACAAGGCGAACGCGGTGCTGAGCGACGGCCAGTGCCTGGAGTCGTCGAGTCAGAGCGTGCAGTTCAACGGGGACGTGGAGGTCACGCTGGATCTGGGCGCGGTCATTGAGCTGGGCGAGTTTGTGGCGGGCGTGTTCGAGCGCGACGGCGATTTCGTGACCGGCGAGATCCAGGTGCAGGGCAGCGCGGACAACAAGCTCTGGAAACCGCTCGGCTCCAGCAAGGACCGCGTCACGGGCGCGAACAGCGAGTGCGCGGAGATCGCGGTCCCGCTGCGGGGGCGGTACCGGTACCTGAAGGTTCAGGCGCTCCAGGGCAAAGGCGTCGTCCGCCAGCTGCTGGGCGAGTTCTACGTGTACCCGGTGAGGGATGCGGCCGCCGTCGCGGGCGTGTCGGAGCGGACCACGCCGCTGAAGGTGAAGAAGACGTTGGACGAGGCGCTGCTGAACGCGAACATTCCGTTCCTGACCGGCGCGCACGCGACCGAGCCGCTGATCGACGCGTCCGGGAAGCTGTCGGGCGTGGTGATAGCCGACCGCAGCGGGCGGCAGGTGATCAAGGCCAAGGTGGTGATCGACGCGACCGAGCGCGGCCTGCTGTCGCGGGCGGCGGGCGGTCAGCCCACGCCGTTCCCCGCGGGCAATTACACCTTCAAGCGCACGGTGGTGGCGGGAGAGGCGCCGCGCGCCGAGGGCGTGCGGGTGAAGGAGCTGTTCGGCCTGTTCGACGCCCGCGTGACCGGGATCAAGCCCGCCAAAGGCATGCCGCAGTTCATCAAGGGACGCATGTTCGAGTGCGAGATCACCCTGCCGATGAAGGACGGCTCGGAGCGCGCGTTCGCGGAGGCCGAGCAGAAGGCCCGCGACCTGACATTCGTGCCGTCGCAGCTGGAATCGGCGGACTCGATGACTTTTGTGCCGCCCGATCTGATCAAGGGGCAGGCCTCGTCGCAGGCGGCGTGGCAGGGCGTGGACGCCCTGGACCTGAAGGTCTTCCAGCCCGCGGGCACGGAGTTCCTGTTTGTGCTCGGCGCCATGGCGGACGTGCCGCGCGAGGCGGCGGAGCAGGTGATGAAGCCGGGCAACCTCATGGCGCTGGGCGAGAGGATCGGCGCCGAGGCCGCGCGCGTGGCGAAGCAGCGGCCGGCCGTGACCGACGTGCGCGTCGGCAGCAACCTGAAGGCGCCGCGCGCGGGCGTGGCGGTGGGCGAGCACGCGCTGGGGCTGCCGGGGTATCTGTGCAACGCCTCGGGAAGCGTGCGGGCCGAGGCGCGCGAGCTGCCGGTGCTGGCGGAGTGCGACGTGCTGGTCGCGGGCGCGGGCACGGGCGGCGCGCCGGCGGGCATAGCGGCGGCGCGGCAGGGCGCGAAGACCATCGTGTGCGAGTACATCAATCAGATGGGCGGCGTGGAGACGGACGGCCTGATCGGCATTTACTACTGGGGCAACCGCGTGGGCTTCACCAGCGAGATCGACAAGGGCGTGAAAGAGACGGGCGTGGTCTTCTCCCAGTGCAAGTCGGAGTGGTACCGCCGCCAGAACCGCAAGGCCGGCGCCGAGGTGTGGTACGGCACCATGGTCAACGGCGTGATCGTCGAGGACGGGAAGCTCGTAGCCGTGGTGGTGCTGACCCCCAACGGCGAGCGCGGGCTGATCCGCTGCAAGGCGGCGATCGACAGCACGGGCAACGCCGAGCTGGCCGCGCTGGCGGGCGAGGAGACCGAGTTCATCACCGCGGCGGAAGTCGCGCTGCAGGGCGTGGGACAGACGCCCCGCAACCTGGGCGCGAGCTACACCAACACGGACATCGGCTTCCTGGACGACACCGACGCCGCGGACCTCTGCTTCTTCGCGCTGCGCTCGCGGTTCAGCATGCGCGACGGGATCTGGGACCAGGCGCAGGTCATCAACAGCCGCGAGCGCCGCCGCCTGGTCGGCGCGTTCTACATGTCGCCGCTGGACGTGGTCAACGAGCGCACCTATCCGGACGTGGTGGTGCAGCCCTTCAGCAATTTCGACTCGCACGGGCACACCGTGCATCCGCAGTTCTTCATCGAGGACCCCGGACACAAGGGCATGAAGGTGAACCTGCCTTACCGCTGCCTGCTTCCCAAGAAGCTCGACGGCCTGCTGGTGACGGGGCTGGGCATCAGCGCGCACCGCGACGCCATGCCGATCCTGCGCATGCAGCCGGACGTCCAGAACCAGGGCTACGCGGCGGGCGTGGCGGCCGCGATGGCCGTGAAGGCGGGGGTGCCGGTGCGCCAGGTCGACATGCCCGCGCTGCAGCGTCACCTGATCGAGATGAAGATCCTGCCGGCGGAGGTGCTGAAGATGAAGGACTCCTTCCCGCTCCCGGACGCCAAGATCGCGAAGGCGGTCCAGTCGCTCGCCAAGAACTACGAGGGGCTAGCCGTGGTGCTGGTCGACCCCGCGCGCAGCGTGCCGCTGCTCCAGGGCGCCTTCCGTCAGGCGGGCAAGCCCGAGGCGCGGTTCAACTACGCGCATGTGCTGGCCATGATGGGGCATGCTGACGGTGAAGCCGAGCTGATCGAGAAGGTCAAGGGCATGACGTGGGACAAGGGCTGGAACTACCGCGGCATGGGACAGTTCAACCGCAGCGTGAGCTGGGTGGACAGCTACATCATCGCGCTCGGACGGGCGAAATCGCAGAAGGCGCTGCCGGCGCTGCTTGAAAAGACGCAGGGGCTCTGCACGACCAACGAGTTCTCCCATTTCCGCGCGGTGGCGATGGCGCTCGAGTCGATCGGCGACAAGTCGGCCGCGCCCGCGCTGGGCGCGCTGCTGGTCAAGCCGGGGGTGAGCGGGTTCGCGATCAGGATGCAGGCCAAGCTGCCCGTGATTCCGAACTACTCGAACGAGGAGGGCAACAAGGAGCGCTCGGCCTGCCTGCGCGAGCTGGCGGTGGCGCGCGCCCTGTTCAACCTGGGCGATTTCGAAGGCCGGGGCGAGAAGGTGCTGCGCGCGTATGCCGACGATCCGCGCGGCGCTTACGCCACGCACGCCAAGCTGGTGCTCGCCGGAAAATAAGCGCGCAGGCCGCAAAAGAAGGAGCGGGTGTCGCGACAGAGTGACCCCGCCCGGACGCTTCCCGCAATCCGGTAACTCATGAAACCATTTCAATCAGTTTTCGGGCTGGGAGTGGCCGCGGCGCTCGGAGTGTCGATGGCCGGCGGGCTGCGTGCGTCGGACGAGCTGGCCTCCGGCTTCATCGATCCGCCGCCTTCAGCCAGGCCGCAGACCTGGTGGCACTGGGCGGACGGCAACATCGGCAAGGAGGGGATCGCCGCCGAGCTGGAGGCGATGCGGCGGATCGGCCTGGGCGGGGTTCACATGTTCACCGTCGGACACTACCCGCCCGTGCCGAACCCCGAGGTGCCCTGCCTCAGCCCGGCGTGGCACGAGATGGTGCGTTTCGCGCTGCAGACCTGCGACCGGCTCGGCCTGGCGTTCACCGCCGAGAACTGCGCGGGCTGGAGCACGGCCGGCGGGCCCTGGATCACGCCCGACAAGGGCATGCAGCATGTGGTCTGGAGCGCGCACCCGCTGACGAACGGCGCGGCGCTGCGGCTGGAGTCCCCGCCGTCGTGGCCCGAGAAAGGCCCGACGTTTTATCGCGACATCGCGGTGCTGGCCTTCCCCACGCCGGCCGCCTATGCCGACGCGCCCGTCTTGCCCGTGCCGGCGGTCACCTCCAGCTTCTCCGGGATTGACCTGGCCGGGCTGGTCCGCAGCGAGGCCGAAGCCAAGCAGGCGGAGGGCGTTCCGGCGGAGGTGGCGGAGGGTCAGGCCGGCTGGGTGCAGTTCGAGTTCCCCGCGCCCGTCACCTGCCGCTCCGTGCAGCTCGCCGGCTCGAAAGCGTGCATCGCGCCGCCGGAACATGCCGCCGCCGTCTGGGTCAGCGACGACGGACACGCGTTCCGCGAACTGTGCAAGCTCTCCACCTATGTCTGCGTCTACAACTGCGCGGAGGCGAGCGTGGCGCACGCGCTGCCGCAGACGACCGCGCGCTTCTTCCGCCTCGTGTGGAGCGGTCCTGCCAAGCTCAAGCTCCGCCGCGTGGCTTGGTCGTCCCAACCGGTGATTGACGGGCACCTCAGCAAAATCGGGGAGGAGGGACGGACGCTGTGCGCGGAGCCGTCGTTGCCGACGGAAGCGGGTCTCGCCGTGGCGCCGGACAAGCTGGTCGACCTCACCGGACAGCTCGATCCGCAGGGCAACCTGGCCTGGGCTGCGCCCGCCGGCCCATGGACGGTGCTGCGCATCGGCTACCGGAGCACCGGCAAGCGCAACGCTCCGGCGCCCAGGGAGGCGTCGGGCCTGGAGTGCGACAAGTTCAGCCCCACGGCGGTGGCGTTCCACTTCGACAGCTATGTCGGCACGGTCATCGCGGACGCCCGGGCGGTCGAGAGCCGGGCCATGGCCGGCGTGCTGGTCGACAGCTGGGAGGCGGGCACACAGAACTGGTCGCCGGTTTTCCGTGACGCGTTCCGCAAACGGCGCGGGTATGACGTGTTGCCTTATCTCCCCGCCTTCGCCGGATTCGTCGTGGGGAGCCGCGAGCTCACTGACCGCTTTCTGCGCGACGTGCGGCAGACGGGCAGCGATCTGGTGTCGGAAAATTTCTACGGCGAGCTGGCCAGGCAGGCGCATAAGCACGGCCTGCAGCTGTATGCCGAATCGTGCGGCGGCTGCGGCGCGGGCGTCATGGTGGCGGACGGGGTGCAGCACTATCTCCACGCCGACATCCCGATGACGGAGGGCGGACGGCCGATGCGCGAGGCGGTGTCGGCCGCGCATCTCGCGGGCAAGCCCGTGGTGGCGATGGAGGCCTTCACGCAGGGGGGCGGCGCGGACTGGAACAGCTGCCCGGCCTCGCTCAAGTCCGGCGGCGACGCGTTTCTCTGCGCGGGCATCAACCGCATCGTTTTCCACACCTATGCGCACAACCCGGACCTTTCGCGGCTCTATCCCGGGCCGGCCTTCTGGAAATACGGCCTGCCCTTCAGCCGCGGCCAGACGTGGTGGGAGCCGGGGCGGGCGTGGATCACCTATCTGTCGCGCTGCCAGTTTCTGCTGCAGCGCGGTCGGGCTGTGGCCGACGTGCTCTACTTTTATGGCGAGGAGCCGGCCGGGCCGATCCCCAACTTCTTCGCCGCGAAAGGCAATAACGCCGACCAATGGCCGGAATTGCCGAAGGGCTACGAGTATGACCTGCTGCCTGCTGAATTCCTGATCAAAGAGCTGTCGGTGCGCCGCGGCCTGCTCGCGGGACCGGAGGGCGCGTCCTACCGGCTGCTGGTGTTGCGCGACTCGGACCGCCTGACGCCCGAGGCCGCGGCGAAGCTCCGTAAACTGGTGCGTGCGGGTGCGGCGGTGCTGGGGCCGAAACCGCGGCGCAGCCCGAGCCTGAGCGGCTATCCGCGCTGTGACGAGCAGGTCCGCGCGATCGGCGACGAGGTGTGGGGCGCGTGCGACGGCTTGTCCGTCAAACAGCGCGCCTATGGCAAGGGGCGCGTGTTCTGCGGGCTTTCTGTGCAGGAGGCGCTGGCCGCCCTGGCGCTGCCGCCGGACTTCACCTTCGCCTGCGATGACGCCAACGCCGAGGTGCGCGCCATCCACCGCCGCGAAGGCGAGACGGATCTTTATTTCCTGTCCAACCAGGGCCATGGCGCCGTGGATATCGAAGCGGGCTTCCGCGTCAGCAACCGGCTGCCCGAGATCTGGGATCCGGTCACGGGGCAGACGCGTGAGGCGGCCGCTTTCCGTCAGGCAGGCGGTCGGACCTGCGTGCCGCTCCACTTCGAAACGTCCGGCTCCGTCTTCGTGGTTTTTCGCAAGGCCCTCGCCGCCGGCGCCGACGGAACCGCGAAGAGCAACGAGCCGGCCTTCAAAGACGCCCTGGCGCTGACCGGGCCTTGGCAGGTTTCGTTCGCGCCCGGCTGGGGCGCGCCGGAGACGGAGACCTTCGCCGCGCTGGAGGATTGGTCCAAGCGTCCCGAGGCCGGCATCCGCCATTACTCCGGCACGGCGGTCTACCGGACCGCGTTCGAGTGGGCCGCGCCCGCCTCGGGCGCCGTGCGGCTTGATCTGGGAGGCGTGGCGGTGATCGCGGAGGTGAGCGTCAACGGCACGCCGTGCGGCGTGGCCTGGACGCGGCCTTACCGCGTGGACGTCACCCGGGCGCTGAGACCGGGACGCAACGAGCTGGAGGTGCGCGTCGCCAACACCTGGGCCAACCGCCTGATCGGCGAGGGGCGCGTGGCAGGCGCGACTTTGCACACGTGGACGACCTATCACGCGTTCACGACCGCGACGCCGCTGTTCCGTTCAGGATTGCTGGGACCTGTGGCGCTGCAGGCCTCTGAATGAAGGCCGGTGCGGTGAAGATGGCCGATCATCCGGCGGAAAGACCGGAGGGCGGACATGCCTGTCCGCCGGGTTCGCGCAGCGGGGCGGCGGGTTGGAAAACCCGCCGTCCGGTGGCGGAGAGACGGAGGGAGATGACATGAAGATCACGAACACTGTGGGCGCTGCAACGGCGGTTTTTATGGTATGTGCGGCATGGGCGTCTGCCGCTGAGCCCTGGCTTTCCGGCGCTGACACCTGGGGCGGGCGCCAGTCGCTGTCGGCGGTGGTGAACCCGGCCGTGCGCTCGCCGCTTCAAGACGTGGTGTCCCTGCGCGGCGAGTGGGAGTTCGTCACAAAAGAAGTGGGCCCTTCGCGTCACCCGGGCTGGCGGGCGTTCTACGCCAAGCCGTGGCCGGGCTCGCGGAAGATTCAGGTGCCGGGCTGCTGGGAGGCGCAGGGCGTGGGCGAGCCCGGCATGGGCGACTCGTGGGACTGCAAGTGGGACCACTGCGCCAAACCGTTGCGCAACATCTATCAGGGCGAGGCGTGGTGCCGCAAGACCGTCGAGATTCCCGCCGCGTGGCAGGGGAAACGGGTGTGGCTCAAAGTCGGCGGCGTGCGCTCGCAGGGATGGTTCTGGGTCAACGGCCGGCCGGTCGCTTGGATAGACAACTATTGCGGCACCTACAAGTACGACATCACCGACCTCGTTCAGGCCGGGACGCAGGCCGTGGTGGTTGCGGCGGTCAACAACACGCTGCCGAGCCGCAAAGGGCTGTTCAGTTCGACCCACCGCTTCGGCGGGCTCTACCGCGATGTGGAGCTCGAGGCCACGCCTGACACGCGCATCGACGACGCGTGGGTGCGCGGCGATTTCGACAAGCAGGAGGCGGAAGTCCATGCGACGGTGGCGTTCGCCACAGATGCGGGCAAATTGAAGCATCCGGTTTTGCGGGTGAAGGTGACGACGGCGGACACGGAGGTCCGCCCTCCAGTGGCACCTCATGCTGGAGGGACGCCCTCCGTGGCGTCCGCATCGGTGTCGTTCGGGAACGGCAAGCAGAGCGTCGATGTTGTTTGCCGGATCAAGCTTGATCCCTTTAGCGCCTGGTCGCCGGAACAGCCGGACCTCTATGTGGCGGAGATCACGCTGTGCGACGGCGACACGCCTGTCCACGGCTGGACCGAACGGTTCGGCGTGCGCAAGATCGAGGTCCGCGGCGACCGCTTCTTCCTCAACGGAAAACCCTTTTTCGCGCGCGGCTTCGGGGACGATTTCGTGTACCCGCTGACGCTGGCCTCGCCCGCCTCGCGCGAGGAGCACCTTCACCATTTGAAGATCGCGCGCACCGCGGGGTTCAACTACGTCCGACTGCACACGCACTGCGAGCTGCCGGAATACTTCGAAGCCGCGGACGAGGCGGGGATCATGATCCAGCCCGAGCTGCCCTATTACGGCGACTATCCGACCGAGGCGTTCGCCTTCGATCCGATGCGGGATCTGACGGAACTGTATCAGCACTACCGCCGCCACGTGTCGTTCACGACCTACTGCACGGGCAACGAGGGGCTGCTCGGAAAGCCGCTGGACAAAGAAATTTACAAGCTGGCCAAGCGGCTCGATCCCGACCGTCTGGCGATCCATCAGGACGGGACCTTCAACACGGCGGAGAACTCGGACTTTCGAAACGGGCCGATTAACGTGTGGGCTCCGGGGAGTTTCGCCTGTGATGCGCCGTTCATCGCGCACGAGTACCTGAACCTGTGCGTCAAGCAGGACCCGCGCCTGGAACCGCGCTTCTCGGGCGCCATGTTGCCGCCGGTCACCTTGGCCACGCGTGACGGTTGGCTAGCGGCGGCGGGGCTGGACCGGCGCTGGGGCGACGCGTGTCAGGACGCGGCGCATGCCCTGCAGAGCTTTTACCAGAAGCAAGGCATCGAGGCCGCGCGACTGGATCCGGCCTGCGACGGCTATGATTTTTGGACCATCGTCGACGTGGTCGTCCAGCAGGGCCAGACCTACAGCGCCCAGGGGTTGTTCAACGCGTTCTGGGAGGTGAAGCGGAACGGCTCGACACCCGAGGCGTTCCGCCGGTTCAACGGGCCGAGCGCGCTCTTGCTCAAGACCGAGCCGGAAGCCCGTGTCGCGGTGTCGGGCGATGCGGTCAAGGCCGGCTTCTGGATCACGCATTACGGGGAGTCGCGCCTGGGCCAGGCACAGCTCCGGTGGACGCTGCGCGCGGGTGGCGCGGTGCTGGCGCAGGGCGGGTGCGCGGCCGGCGACGTCGAACTGGGCAGCACGCGGCTGTTGGCCGAAGCGGCGATCGTTGTGCCGGACGTCGCCGGGCCGATGCATGCCATCCTCGAAGCCGTCGTGACCGACAGTCCGAGTGCCGCTCTGGAGGGCGAGCGTCCTCGCGAGCCGCCGGTCCGCAACACCTGGGACTTCTGGGTGTTTCCAAAACGGGCGATGCCGGACGGGGCCGGCATCGCCGTCTCGCCGGCGCTGCTGCCCGCGCTGGAAAAGCTCTACACGGGGCTTCTCTCGGCTGGAACGCCCGGCGCGGAACAGGCGGGGCTCCTGATCTCGCAAGCCGGCGCGCCGGAGGTCGGCCCCGCGCTCGCGGCGGGCAAGCGCGTGCTTCTGATCAACGGCACGGAGGGCAAGCCGAATGTCACTCTGGGCTGGTGGTCGATGGGTAATCAGGTGGGCACGGCCTTTGCGAGGCATCCCGCGCTCGGCGATTTTCCGCATGACGGCACGCTGTCGCCCTTGTCGTTCCGCATTCTGAAACAGGGCAAGCTGTTGCCTTTCGCGGGCATGCGTCCCGAGGAGATGATGGTCGTGGGCGAGGGGCTCAACGGCTATTTCCTCTATGCGGGCGAGGCGCGCGTCGGCGCCGGTTGCGTGCTGATGACGTTCGGTCTGGATCTGCTCTCGGGCACGCCGGAAGGCACCTGCCTGCTGGACGGGATGGTCCGGTACGCGCGCTCCGGCGCGTTCAACCCCAAAGGGGAGGTGGCGCTGACGTTCGGGAGCCGTAACGGCTGGCGCAAGACGGTCAGGGAAGGGGACGTCGGGCGCGACAATCTGCCGCCGGGCGTGAACCAGCTCGACGTGGCGAGGGCGATGCGGGGCAAGAACGAGCTGGTCTGGGAAACGCAACCGGTACCGGAGGCGGCGGGGTCGAAAGCGGAGTATGCGGTCGTCTGGCAGGGCGGCATGGGTTACTTCGCGGAGCCGCAGGGAAGTTTCGCGCTCCATGTGAATGACGAGAAGGTGCTCGATCTGCCGGCCATCAGCGAAACGAACGCGGCGTGGGCCAATGCGGAGAGAACGGTCAGCCTGAAATACGTGCGCGACGCGACGACGGCCGAATACGGCACGCTGACGCTGACCCTGCCGGTGTCGAAGGTGACGCCCGGCAAACCGCTGCGGCTGAAGGTCGTCGGCAGCGACTCGAACAGCCGCCGCTGGTTCGGCGTTTTCGAGACATGGTAGGGGACCGGAAACACTCGCGCGCGGGGGCCCGCGGGCCTCTTTCTTGCTGCGTGAGTTCGCCTGGAGGTCAAGGACACAAAAGTATGTTGAAATCAGGTTGACGGATTCTGCCTTCCCCCCACATAATCACCAACAAGTCGTGCTGCCTCCAGAACGTTTCGTGTTTACGCCAAGGTGGCGAGCGGTCCGGTCCGGTTCATGTTTAAGGGATGCGAGCGATATGAAAACAATCGTGCAGGGCATGGTTTTTGTGACGGTGTTTGCGCTTTCGGGTCTGGCGCAGGAGCTGCGGTCGGCCGGGACGCTGCTGGTCGATCTTTCAGCCGACACGGTGACGGCGGGGGACGGTGACCCCGTCACGCAGTGGGCGAATGCCGGAACGCTCGGAGGAAGCTTCGCCGTGCCGACAGGAAGCGCGGGCGCTATCTACACCAACAGCCTGCTCGGGAAGAAGGCCGTGCTTTTCGGCGGAACCGCGCAGAGTGTCATGACCAATGTCGTTGCGCCTGCCTCGTTGACCGGAAACAGCGTTTGGTCGATGGAGGCGTGGGTCTGGGTCGCCTCCGTACCCGCCGCAAAGTCGGTTTATCTCTCGTGGACGGAGGACTACAGCGTCAACACCTGGGAGGCTAGCCGCCTGATGTTCCGCTACGATGCCGGCGGCGTGGCGGTTGATAATCTCGGCTCGACGATTGGCTTCAGCTACGGCACTCCGGCGGCGGGCGCGTGGCACCACCTCGCGGTCGTTCGGAACACCTTCAAGCAGGAGAAGATCTTTGTGGACGGCAATGTCGTGGCGTTTTCGTGGTGCTCGGATCCGGTCCAGTCCGGCATCCCCCTCTCGCTGGGCGCCGCGAAGAAGTACAACACGACGGTATATACCAACTTCTTTTCAGGAGCCCTGTCGCGCGTGCGCATCCACACGGGCATGCTCTCCGATCAGGACGTGCTCAACAACTTCCTTGTGGATGCCCTGAGCTACAACTCGGCTGCCAGCGCGGTCTGGGCCGGCGGCTCGGGCAACTGGAATGACTCGGCGTACTGGAGTAACGGCGTGATCGGCGCGTCATCCAAAGCCGTCCGAATCCTCTCCGGAACCGTAGCCGTGACGAACAACGTGTCGCCGAGCATCCTCGGCTCGCTGGACATCGTCGGGGCGACGGTCTCTCTCTCGGACGGCAACGCGCGAATCGAAACGAAGACTCCACTCGTTGTGGGCCGTTCGTCCGGAAACGCAGGTGTCCTGAACCTGCCATATGGCGCGCTGACGGTCAACTCGTCCGCCGGCCCCGCCATCGTGAATCTCGGCATGGACGGTGCAACCTCCTCGCTCTCGCTCGGCGGCGCCTCCGTTCAGGCAGCGCTTTACGCCTCTCAGGTGCGTGCCTTCGCCGGAGCCGGCTCCGCCAGCATCCAGGTCAACAGCAACGGCGTGCTGGAACTGGACGCCCTTGTGGCGGAGGTGCCGACGAACACTCCCTCCCTCACCGTTTCAGGCGGCACGCTTCGCAGCAAGGCTGGATACGCCAGCATGGGACACTTCTACAACGTGCCCCAGGTCAAGGTTTCGACGGGTGGCGTCATTTTCGATTCGGTCTCCGGCTCGACGCAAGCCGTCTCCACGGCCCTTCTGCACGACGGCGCGGGCGCTTCAAAAGACGGCGGGCTCCGCAAGATCAGCGCGGGCGTGCTCGTCCTGAGCGGCACCAACTCGTACAACGGCGACACCTCTGTCGAGGCCGGCACACTGTCGCTGGCCTCGCGCCTGACGGACGGCTTGGTCTACCGGCTCGACGCCTCCTCGAACGCGCTCACCACGCTCCAGTTCGCCGACGGCTCGAACGTGGTGTCCTGGGCCGATGCCAATGGCTCCGGAATATTCTTCACGACCAATAAATCAGAGAAGTGCCCTGTCTATGATGCCACGCTCTTCAGCGGCCGCGGCGGGCTGCGTTTCAACCGCGATGAAGACGTCCTCCGCCGCCTCACGGCCAACCGCTCCATCCGGGCGCAATCCGTCTTCGTTGTCATGAATCCTGCGAGCAACAACAATCTCGGCGGCCTGTGGGGTGTCGCCGATAACGACTACGGCATCCGTCTGCAAGCGTCCGCCGTTCAGTTCTGCGGCAACGGCAACGACTTTGCTTCGAGCGGCTGGGTCTACACCAACGGCGCGGCAGGCAGCAGCTTTACCGTTGGCCAACCGCTTGTCTTAACGGCGATCAGCGGTTCTGCTCAGACGTGGTCCGTAGCGATCGGCTCCTATTCCCAGTACCGCCGCCACTACAGGGGCGACATCGCTGAATTTCTTGTCTACGACCGCAAACTCGACGACCTCGAGCGCCAGACCGTTGAACGCTATCTGATGGCGAAGTGGCTCGGCACGGTCTCGGCTCCGCAGTTGGGGTCTTCGGCGCTCCCCTCCAACACGGTTCTCAACGTGAGCAGCGGCGCGACCGTCGAATTGGGGGGCATCTCCGCCCGGCTCGCGGCTGTCAAAGGTTCGGGCAGCATCGGCAACCGGAATCCGGCCCGCTCCGTTTTGACCGTTGGCGGGCTCGACCTCGACAGCTTTTATACCGGCACCATCACGGGAAACGTAGCCGTAACCAAGATCGGGAGCGGAAGCGTCACGCTGGCGGGGCCGAACACCTACACGGGGTTCACAACGATAGCGGCTGGAACGCTCCGGCTTGTCACGGGGATACCTTCGGTCACGGGGCTCGTCTACCGGCTGGACGCCTCGCGGACCAACACCTTTACCACGCTGGCCGGCGGCTCGAACGTGACCGCCTGGGCGGATGCGGAGGGCTCCGGGTTCACGTTCGCGACAACCAACGATTTCAACTGCCCGGTTTACAATGCCGCGCTCTTCGGCGGCCGCGGCGGCCTGCGCTTCGGCTTGGGCGGCGCGCGCGGCCGGATGATCGGCTCCGCGGTCACGAACGCGCAGACGGTCTTCGCGGTGAACATGATCCGCGACACGAGCAACGACAACGGCGGATTCTGGGGCAGGAATGGGGAAGATACCGGGCTCCGCCTGGGCGGCACGACCTGGTATTTCCCGGGCAACCCCAACGACTTCCATTATGTCGGGGCGGGTGGGCTCGTCGCCATCAACGGGGTTGTTTCAAACAGTAATGTGACCGTCGGCCAACCTCATCTGGTCACCTCGGTCAGCGGTTCACTGCAGAGTTTCAAGCCGGCGATCGGAGATTATTGGGGCTCGTCCCAGTGGCCGAGCCGCTACTACCGCGGCGAGGTGGCTGAAATTCTGGTGTATGACCGCAAGTTGACCGATAATGAGCGTCAGGCCGTGGAGATCGGGCTTATGGCGAAGTGGTTCCCGCCTTCCGGAAGCGGCTCGATCATCCCGCAGAACGGAGAGGTGGCAGTCGCCGCTGGCGCCCTGCTGGATATCGGCGGCGGTGCGGTCACGATCGCATCGCTGTCAGGCGGCGGCTCGGTCTCGAACGGCGCGCTGACCGTGACGGGCTTGGTATCACCGGCGGGCACCCTGCGACTGCCCGGAGCGACAAGTCTGACCGGGACCCTGACGTTGGGTGTCGCCGCGAACGGCACCTGCGACAGTCTGGCCGTCGCCGGGGCGCTGAACGTGTCGCAACTGGCGCTGGCCCTCAGCCTTCCGGGGACTAAGCCTGCTGTCACCTCCTATACGTTGGTTTCAGCGTCCGACGGTGTTACGGGAGAATTCAAAAACGTATCGATCGCGGGCCCGTGGATGCTTGTCTACGAGCCCTCTTCCATACGGCTCGTCTATGTCTCCGGAACGCTGATCACGATCCTGTAAACGGAACGCTACCCATCGGAATCCTGTATGGGGGATCGGTTACCTTATCCGTCCAGCCATCCGTTCCTTTCAACACGGGGGTATCTATCTCCGCTGGCGCTCCGGATTCTGAAGTGTGGCAAATGGTTGCCTGTCGCCGGGATGCGTCCGGACGCGATGAAGGTGGCGGCAGCGACTCGAACAACCGCCGCGGGTTCGGCGACTTCGAGAAGTGGTAGGGGGGCGAAACGCGGATCACCAGAAGCCAGTCGTCAGTTTGCTGGGTGCTCGCGCGCGCTGGATAAAGAGACTCACAAACGGGTGAAGATCGAATTGCCACAAAAGAACACATAGAACGCGAAAGAGCAGACAACAATAGCTTTTCTGCGGTGTGCCGCAAGGCCCAAGGCCCGCACCGCTTCCAACTTTGAGAGAGGTGGCCGGTGTCTGTTCACGCCTCTTCAACCATCTGATATTTATGACGTCTAGGTTACTGTTCGCGCTTCAGTTTCGACAATGCGCTGCGCACGTCGCGAACGACCAGATCCTGCAAAGGAAGTTTCATTACTGAAAGGTCGAGCTCATGACCATTTGTCCAGAGTGATCGGAATCCGGTCGCGATGCGTTGCATAAGTAATAAAATCGCCTCAAGGTCAGCAGTGTTGACATTCGTGAACACGTCATCGACTTTTGGATCCTTTGGCTCCTTCACGACCTCGTTGTGCGCAATGACTTTGTCCGCGATGGTGAGGAACACCTTTCGAAAGTGTGCGCGATCCAACTCCTGTGACACGCTCAACTTAAAGTCCGCGAAATAGCCCTTTTCAGGAACAAAAGCCTTCAGGGCATAGGCTTTCAGATCTGCGGGGTTCTCAAAATCGTGTTTACGCCGGCGAGCGAGCGATTCCTTTGAAAACACGGTGATGTGATTTTCGCAAAGCGCGATGAGCTTGTTGAAACCATGGCTGCGGGTATCGGTGTCGAAGAACTTGCGCATCGACAAGAAGAAGACGCACTGAAAACCGGATAGCACGGAGGTCCAAAAGTAACCGTTGCGGTTCAACAGCCAGTGAAGCTCTTCGTCTGCGCTGATCATTTCACGCATGGTCTTGAAGGAAAAATAGGCTCGCACAGCGGCATCGGCTTCATTCCGGAGCACCTCTATCTCAGCACGAATGACGTCTTGCATTTCCAGATACGCAGGCATCGCACCTCCTCAGATCAGGCCGACGGTCTTCAGCATAACCCCCTGACTTCACTTCACAAGGAGCTTCCACTCGAGCACGCCGCCGGAGACGCCGGGCTGGAGCTGGACCGCGAGGCGCAGCTGCCGGGTGATGACCGGTGCGGCGAAAACGGCCTCGCAGAGCGTGTCCTTCGCGACCGGATACCCGCCCGCCGCGGGGATGTCGACCCAGTTGCCGGCCGCATCACACGACTGGACCTTCCAAGCGGCGGGCAGGCGGCAGGAGCCCTTGCCCGTGTCGTCGAACCAGTAGACCGCGCAGCCCTTGAGCGACTCCGGCAGAACGCAGTCGTACTGGATCCACTCGGCGGTGCCCTTGTTGGGCCACCAGGTCAGGCGCTTGACCTCGTGGTCGGCGGAGCTCCTCGGCAGCACGCCGTCGTTGACCGCGGTGACCGTGTCCAGCTCCCAGCAGTGCGAGGCGGTGGCGGTGACGCTGGAGAGCGGCTCGGCGTTCTCGGCCGAGGTCGGGAACCAGACCTGCATCTCCTTGGCCCCGCGGTGGCACCAGGCGAAGTAGGGGATGAGCGTGGCGATCTCCGGCAGCACGGAGACATTGCCGCGCAGGTCGGCCGTGGCGGACAGGGCCTGGGCCTTGAGCGCGACCATCGTGTGGCCGAGGATCTCGACCGAAGTTTCGGCGAAGGCCGAGGCGGCGGGCAGCATGAGGTTGAGCGCGCGGCCCTCGTTGTCGGCGGACTCGGCGCAGTAGACCAGCGGGCCGCGCTCGACGGCGAGGCGGCCGAGGTCGTCTTTCACCGCGGGGTTGGCCTGGATGCGGCGCACGGGCATGGCGAAGGCGAGGTCCACGGCGTCACCCGCGCGCCAGGCGCGGTCGAGGGTGACATAGCCGTGGTCGAGGCTGAGCGGCACGGGCTCGCCGTTGACCTTCACGGCGACGTCGCGAAGAGAGCCGGGGCTGGTCTGCGTGTAGAGGTCGGAGGGCACGGGCTGGCCGATGGCCCAGCCGGGCACGCGGACCTTGAGGGGGAAGGCGGTCCCGTCCTTGGCGGGCGCGACCTCGATGCGCACGTCGCCGTTCCACGGGTAGGCGGTCTTCAGCGTGAGCGTCACCTCGCCTGCGTCGGTCTTGAGCCGGGCGGAGCTGGCGATGAAGAGGTTCACGTAGACCGCCGCGCCGCGCTGGGCGTAGGCGAACTGGGCGAGCTGCGGGATGAAGCGCACGATGTTGACCGGGCAGCAGGAGCAGCCGAACCACTTCGAGCGCGCGTAGCCGCCGCGGCTGGCGAGTGGGTTGGGGTAGAAGAACGCGTCGCCCTGGATCGCGATGCCGGAGAGGAAGCCGTTGTAGACGATGCGCTCCAGCACGTCGATGTACTTCGCGTCGCCGTGGAGCAGGAACATGCGCTGGTTCCAGAGGGCGTTGGCGATGGCGGCGCAGGTCTCCAGATAGGCGCTCTCGTTCGGCAGCTCGTAGTTCTCGCCGAAGGCCTCGCCCGCGTGGCGCGCGCCGATGCCGCCGTTGAGGTGCATCTTTTTAGAGACCACGTTTTCCCAGAGCTTCCCGATGGCGTCGATATAGGCTTTGTCGCCCGTCAGCGCCGCGACATCGGCCATGCCCGCGTAGAGGTAGCCCGCGCGGACCGCGTGGCCCACGGCCTCGGTCTGCTCGGTCGCGGGGATGTGGTCCTGGTTGTAGGCGCCGTAGAGCTTGCGCAGCTCCTTGCGGCCGCGCATGTCGATGAAGAACTTGGCGAGGTCGAGGTAGCGCCGCTCGCCGGTGACGCGGTAGAGCTTGCACAGGCCGATCTCGATCTCCTCGTGGCCGGGCACGACTTTGAGCTGGTCGGCGCGGGGGCCGAAGGTCTTGTCGATCAGGTCGGCGCTCTTGAGGGCGACGTCGAGCAGCGTACGTTTGCCGGTGACTTCAAAGTGCGCGGCGGCGGCCTCGTAGAGGTGGCCGACGTTGTAGAGCTCATGGCTGCTGCCCTCGTTGCTCCAGCGCGCGGGGCCGGTCATGCCGTTGGTGAAGCCCAGCGTGCGGGCGGTGTAGAGGTAGCCGTCCGGCTCCTGCGCGGCGGCCATCTTGACGATCAGGGCGTCGAGGTAGGCGTCGAGCCGCGGGTCGGGATGCGTGGCGAGCGTGTAGGCGGCGCCCTCGACGATCTTGTAGACGTCCGAGTCGTCGAAGGGGATGCCTTTGAAGGGGCCGGCCTCCAGCTTGCCGGCGCGGGCGAAGTTCGCGATGCGGCCGGTCTCCTCGCTCTTCCTGAAGTCGGCCCAGACCGTGACGAGGCGGTTGGTCTCGAAGCGCGGCAGCCAGAAGCCGTCGAGAATCGCGACCTGCTTGAGCGGCACGGGCTGGTAGGGGTAGTCGCTGGCCGCGGACGCGAGGCTGGATGCGACGGCGAGAGAAAGCGTAAGCGTAAGTGAGGGCAGTGTGCGTTTCATGGAGCAGGACCTCGGGTTGTGGGGTGGCAGAAGGAAATCAAGGGACAGGCGGGGCGAGCCAGTCGCGCAGGCCGGCGAGGATCGCTTCGGCCACGCGGCGCTGCTGGTCGGGCTGCTGGATAGACTCCTCGCCCTGCGGCGTCGAGATGAAATCCAGCTCGATCAGGATCGAGGGGACGGCGGGGTTGCGGCAGACCGCGAAACTGGCGGTGCGGACGCCGCCGTCGGGAACCGCCGTGGCCGCCGCGACGCGCGGATGGATGGCGCGCGCGAGCTGCCCGCCGATGGCGTTCCAGGCGTACGTGGCGACGTGGCGGACCTCGGCCGGATCGGTGGAGGGCACACAGGAGTTGTAGTGGAGCGAGATGAAGGCGTCAGCCTTCTCGGTGCAGGACAGACGGACGCGCTCGTAGAGGTCGACGTCGGCGTCGGCCGCGCGCGTCAGGCGCACGCGGTAGCCGGCCGCCTCCAGCACGGACTTCACGACGTCGGCCTGCCGCAGGGTGACCTGCTTCTCGGGGATGCCGGAGGGGCCGAACGCGCCGGTCGAGCTGCCTCCGTGGCCGGGGTCGAGCATGATCAGCAGCCCCGCGGGCGCGCGGTTCGTGGGCGGGTGGGGGCCGAACCCGGCGGCGGGGTCTGGCAGCGGCAGGTCGCGCGGCGGGCAGGTCGCGGCCGGGGCCGGCGCGAGATGGCGGGTTTCGACGTAGCGGAGGGCATCCGCCAGCCAGAAGCGGGTGTGCTCGCCGGTGAACCCCGCGCCGCGTACGCAGAGCCCGGGCGGCAGAAAGGCCACGGTGTCGCCGTCGCCGGGGGCGGTGCGGGCGCGGACCTCGAAGAGCCCGCCGGTGACGGTGTGCGCGGGCCACGCGTTGCGGAACGTGACGGACGCGGCCGGGGCGTCGGGCAAGGATCCGCAAAAGAAGGTCACCGGCACGTTTTCTGCGGGCGCGTCAAAAGCGACGCTGCCGGTGTAGCGGTTCGGATGCTGGGTTTCGGGGACGAGGCTGAGCGTGCGCTCGCCGACGGCGGCGTGGACGGTGAGGCCGGTGGGAGCGAGGCACTCCAGACGGACGGTCTCGTTGGTCAGGAGGCCGAGCGGCTGCAGCGGCTGCTGCGCGCGGAGGCTCTTGCCGTCCCAGGCCGGGGCGGGGCAGGGCACGGTGAAGGTGTGGCGCTGCACGGTGGCGCCCGCGCGCAAGACCAGGGTGTTGGTGCCGGGCGTGACCGGGACCAGGCAGAGGAAGCTGCCCGTGCGCCAGGGGGTGACGGTCTGGCCGTTGACGGTGAGCGGCGTGTCGGGCGGGGTGACCGACCCGATCACGAAGGTCCGGCCTGTGGTGGCCACGCGCGCGTCCGCGGCGGGGAAAACGATGCTGATTTTCGGTTCGGCGGCACACGCCGCCACGGCGGCCGAGACGAGCGCGAGGAAGCCTGCATTTTTACAGAGTCTCATGGTGTGCCAGTATAGGGCGGCGGTGTGGCGGAGCCAACTGTTTTGTTTTCCCGCTTGTCAAACCAGGGACGAACCCGTACACTTCTCCCATCGTAATGCAACTGAAAGGCATCTTTTTAAGGTCTTCGACCGTTGATGCCGATTGCTGGTTCCGGCCTTTGCCGGATACAAACCGACACGATAAGAAGTGAGCTGGCACATCGTCGCATCGCTTGCGAGGCGACGAGCCTATGAATACTGCACAGAGTCAAAGATCCGAACGGGTCTTCTCTTCGACAGGCCTGCGTGGCCTTACGTCTGACAACGCGAAGTTCTTCGCCAATCCGGTTTCCTCAGAAAGCACGTATCGAGTAAGTTTCAGCGGCGGTCACAGTCCGGAGACGGGTGTGCACGCGGTTGTGGATTTCCGTCGGTTCGTATCCAAAGCTCTGCCGGTCATCGGGGCCGACGGGCTTAGCCTTTCCGCACATCTCGTCGCTCAGGATGCGGTGTTCGAGCAAGCCTGGGCCATCTATGCCGAAGCGTTCACCGGTTTCGAACGGCGCACGCGGCGGGAGCAGATGCGCGTGATGCGTGATCCCGCTTACCGTTTTTCGGCCGTCATGCACGCGGGTTCGGTGGTGGGGGTGCTGGCGTGGTGGGAGCTTCCCGGTTTCTGTTTCGTCGAGCATTTCGCGGTCTCCTCGGCGCAGCGCTCGGGCGGTTTCGGCCGCCGGGCCATGGCTCTGCTGCAGGCGCACGTGGCGTGCCCGGTCGTGGTGGACGTGGAGCCTTTCGGCGCGGAGCATCAGGCCTCGCGGCGCGTGGCGTTCTACAACCGTCTGGGTTTCTCGTACTGTGGCCGCGCGGTCACGTTGCCCGCCTACGAGGGCCGGTCGACCGCGCCGTCGAATCTGATGGCGTGGCCGATGGCGCTGGACCCTGCGGGGCGCGAGCGCGTGCTCGAAACCATCGGGAGCGAGATCTACGGACGGTCCGCCGCCGTCGCCTATCCCAGCGCGGTGTAGGCGTGGACCTGCGGCGGTTTCGGCGGTCCCGCCCTGCCTGACAGGTAGGGCGGGACCGCCGGGCCGTCCTCCCGTGAGTTAAGCGCTTCCTATCCGAAGCAAGAGGGTCTATCATGACCCTGTTGCTTTTTTTGTGGAAAGGGGCGCGCTTTGGCGAAAGCTGAAAATATCCTGCAGGCCGACTGGATCTTCACGAATGCGGCTGTCTGGGTCAGCGACGCGGCGGAGACGGTCGCGACCGCGCTGGCCGTGAAGGGCGGCCACATCCTGGCGGTCGGCTCCGACGCCGAGGTGCTGGCGTATGCCGGACGCCACACGGAGGTTGAAGACCTGCGCGGGCGCTTCGTGATGCCGGGCTTCATCGATTCGCACACGCACGCGCCGGGCACCGCGCTGTCGGATCTCTACGACGTTTCGCTCTACACCTGCAAGACGCCGGAGGCGTGCCTGCGGGCGGTGCGGCGCTTTATGCGCGACTATCCCGAGGCCGGGGAGATCCGCGGGGCGGGCTGGGACATCGCCGGCTTCACCGACAAGGAGCTGATCCACGGCCCGCGCAAGGCGCGTCTCGACGAGCTCTCCGCAACGTTGCCGATCATCCTGCGCTCGTATGACGGGCACTCGGTCTGGATGAACAGCGCGGCCTTCGCGCGCTACGGCATCACCCGCCGCACGCCCGACCCGGCGGGCGGCGTGATCGAGCGCGACCCGCACACCGGCGCGCTGTGGGGCACGCTCAAGGAGGAGGCCGCGAAGCTGCTGCCGCCCAAGGCCTACTCCGCACACCAGTACTCGCGCGCGCTGAAGCTCTACCAGACGCGCATGCACCGGTATGGCATCACGGGGGTCCTGAGCATTTTCGGTGCGGGCCTGGGCGCGCCCGCCGAGGCCTTCGCGCGTCTGGAGGCGGACGGGGGGCTCGCCTTGCGGGTGCGCTTCGCCCAGGAGATCACACCCGACCGCCCGGTCGCCGAGCAGATGGCGTCGCTGAAGGACCTTAAGGCGCGCTGCGACGGCGAGCTGTTCAAGGTGACCACCGCCAAGTTTTTCGCCGACGGCGTGGTGGAGGGCGGCACGGCGTTTCTGCACGCGCCCTACGCGGCGAAGGTGGGCCGGGAGAGCGACGAGAACAACGATGCGGTCTGGGGCCTGAAGGACCTGGCCGCGGCGTTCGCCGCGGCCCAACGCGCGGGCTTCCAGGTTTTCACGCACTCGATCGGCGACGCGGCCACGCGGCGCGTGCTCAACGCCCTGCGCTTGGCCGGCGCCGCCGGGTGGCGCGACGCGCGCCCGGTCATCACCCACCTGCAGCTGGTGCGCGCGCAGGACATCCGGCGCATGAAGCGGCTGGGGGTGGTGGCCTCGGTCCAGCCGTTCTGGCACATGAAGGAGCCCAACTGGTGGCGGCGCGTGGACGCCACGATGCTCGGCTCGCGGCGCGCCACGCGCGAATACCCGCTGCGGTCGCTCTTCGACGCGGGCCTGACCGTGGCCTCCTCCTCCGACCACCCCATCACGGTGCAGCCCGACCCGCTGGTCGCGATCGAGATCGGCGTGACGCGCAACCTGGCTGCGGCCAAGTGGTACGGGGTCAAGGACATCGGCCACGCGGAGGGCAAAAAGCACCTGCTCGGCAAGGGCCAGCGCGTCAGCGTCGAGCGCATGCTGGCGAGCTACACGCGCAACGGCGCGACGCTCATGGGCTGCGGGGACGAGTGCGGCGCCCTGACCCCGGGGCTGGCGGCGGATTTCATCGTGCTGGACCGCGACCCGCGTGACGTGCCGCCGGTGGAGATCGAGAAGTGCGAGGTGCTGCGCACCTACTTCGACGGGCGCATGGTGTGGGACAGCGCGAGCGAGGCGTGAGCGGCGGACGCCGGCCCCGCGGCCGGGCGGCGCGTTCGGTGCCCCGCGCGGCCGACCTCAGGCCTTGACTGACCCCAACCGGGCTGGTACCCTTTTTCCCTCGTTGAGATCGGCGAATCCCCTCGGGCGCCCCGGCATTTCTGCGCATGAAGGCCGACACGGAGGGGCGGAGGCCGTGCCTTGAGAATACCGCAGGAGCGACGATGACCATCACCATGGGCTTTTCACCGTGTCCCAACGATACGTTCATGTTTCATGACGTGGCGGCGGGTGCCCTTGCGGCGGCCGGTTACCGGGTCGACGTCCACCTGCATGACGTCGAGACCCTCAACGGGCTGGCCTTTGCCGGCCGCTACGACCTGACCAAGATGTCGGCCGCCGCCGCGCTGCGGGTCCGCGACACCTACCAGTGTCTCAGCAGCGGGGCCGCTCTCGGGTTCGGCTGCGGACCTCTGGTCGTTTCGCGCCGCGCCCTCACCCGCGGCGGCCTGGCGCAGGCGCGCGTCGCCGTCCCCGGCGAGTGGACCACGGCCCACCTGCTTTTCCAGCTCTGGGCGCCCCCAGGCGCCCAAAAGCTCTTCATGCCCTATGACCGCATCATCGGCGCGGTCCGGGACGGCCAGGCGGACGCCGGCATCCTGATCCACGAGTCACGCTTCGCCTTGGCGGACGCCGGCCTGCTCCGGCTGGCGGACCTGGGGGAGTGGTGGGAGACCGAAACCGCCCTGCCGATCCCGCTGGGCTGCGTGATGGCGCGCAAGTCGCTCGGCGAGCGGGCAATCGCCGAACTCGACGGCCTGCTGAAGCGGGGCATCGCGCATTCCCGCGCCGTGCCGCAGGGGACCGCGGCGTACGTGCGCCGCCACGCCGCCGAGCGCGACGACGAGGTGATCCGCAAACACATCGCCCTGTATGTCACCGACTTTTCAGAAGACCTGGGCGAGACCGGAAGGCAAGCCCTGGCGGCGCTGGAGCGACGGGCCCGGGCGGCGGGGATCATGACATGATCGCCCTCCTGCTGGCCACCCGTGAAGAAGCCGCCCCCGTGCTGGCCGCCCTGCGCGCGGAGCCGCTGGCCGATGCGCCGTTCGAGACGTACGGGTTTGTCGCCCGGCGCCGGCGCCCCGCCGGCCTCGTGGTCGTCACCGGCATGGGGCCCGCGGCGGCGGCCGCCGCTGTGCGGCACGTCTGCGCCGCTCACAAGGTCCGGCACCTCGTCAACGCGGGCATCTGCGGCGCGCTGCGCGCGGGCTTTGCGCCCGGCTCCGTCTATCGCGTCGCGTCCGCGGCGGACGGCGACGCGCCGCTCTCCCGGCCGGCAGCTCCTGTGGACGTGTCCCCGTTGTTTTGGGGCGACCTTCCCGCCGCGCGGCTGGCCTCGGTGGCCGCGCCCGTGTTCGGCGGGGACCGACGGGACCGGCTGGCGGAAGCGGCCGACCTGGTGGACATGGAGGGGTTCGCCGTCGCTCGCGCGGCCGCCGCCTGCGGCGTTTCCTGCACCCTCGTCAAGGGCGTCAGCGATCTGGCCACGGAGCAGGGGCGCGAGGAGTTGCGGCGCAATTTGAGGCAGGTCTCGGAGGCCGTCGCGGAGCGCCTGCTGTCCGGTCTGGAAAAGATGCCCAGCGCGGCCGGCGGTCTCGCGCGCCGGCTGCTGAATTTCGTCAAGGTGGAGCACACCGTGTTCAGCCTGCCGCTGCTCTTTGCCGGGGCGTGGATCGGCGCCGGCGGACGGATGCCTGCCCCGCGCGCCCTGCTGCTGGTGGCGCTGGCCGGACTGGGCGCGCGCACGCTGGGCATGGCCATGAACCGGATCTTGGACCGGCGGCTGGACCGGCTGAACCCGCGCACAGCGGGGCGCGAGCTCCCCAGCGGCGGCATGACCGTGCTTCAGGCGTGGGCCGTGGCGGGTGCGGGCCTGCTAGTCTACGGGCTGGCCTGCGCCGCCCTGGGGCCGCTCTGCCTGCGCCTGTCGCCGCTTCCGGCGGCCGTGCTGGTCGGCTACTCGCTGCTCAAGCGCTTCACGCCGCTCTGCCATTTCGGCGTCGGGGTCGCGCTGGCGCTCGGCCCGCTCTGCGCCTGCGTGGCGGTCACGGGCCGCGCCGCGGCGGACCCGGCCATTCTCCTCCTGGCCGCGTTCACGTTCCTCTGGATCAGCGGCTTCGACATCGTCTACGCCCTGCAGGACCTGGAGGCCGACCGGCGCAACGGGGTGCACAGCCTGCCGGCGGCGCTGGGCAGCCGGGGCGCGCAGGTCGTGGCGGCCCTTGTCCACGCGCTCGCCGCGCTCCTCGCCGTGGCGCTATGGCGTCTGACCGGCGGCGGGCTGTGCGCCGCGCTCCCGCTGGCCGTGGCGCTCGGAGCCTTCGCGGCCGCCTACCATCCGCGCCTGCCGCTGCCCGTCCGTTTTTTCCCCGTGTCCGCCATCGCGGGCATCGCGGGCGCACTGATCCCCCTGTTTGGAGGCCTGCCATGAACCTCGTGCTTGCCGTGACCGGAGCCAGCGGCGCCTTCGCCGCCGAGCTGCTCATCCGCAAATCCCCCTGGCCGGTCTCGCTGGTGGTCAGCGAGTGGGGCAAGGACGTGTACAGCCGCGAGTGCGGCGATCTCGGCCGCCTGACCGCGCTGGCCCACACGGTCTATGACAACCGGGATCTGGCGGCGGCCATCTCCTCCGGCTCCGTGCCCACGCGCGGCATGGTCCTGCTGCCCTGCTCCACCAACACGCTGGCGAAGATCGCGCACGGGATCGCCGATTCCCTGATCACCCGGGCCGCGCACTGCCATCTGAAGGAGGGCCGCAAGCTGGCGCTGTGCGTGCGCGAGACGCCGTGGACGCTGATCGACCTGAACAACGCCGCCGCCGTGGCCGCAGCGGGCGGAACCGTCATGCCTCTCTCCCCGCCCTTTTTCCAGATGGGCACGCGCGATCCGTCGACCGTCACACTGACCGAGCTGATGGACGCCTACGTGGACCGCGTCCTCTCCGTGCTGGGGCATGCCGCCGCGCGCAACTGGGAGACCCTGGCATGAGCCTGCCCGACCTGCGCGCCTTTCTGAGCCTGCTCGAAGCGCAGGGCGAACTGGTCCGCGTGACCTGCGAGGTGGACCCCGACCAGGAGATCACGGTCCTCCAGCACCGCGTGCTGGCCGCCGGCGGTCCGGCCCTGCTCTTCGAGCGCGTCAAGGGCTCGCCTTACCGGCTGGTCAGCAACCTGTTCGGCACGGCCCGGCGCGTGGCCCTGGCGTTCGGCCGGCCGCCCGCGGACATCGGCGGCGAGGTCGCGGGCCTGGCGCACCGCCTGATGCCGCCTTCGGCGGGCGCGCTGTGGTCTGCCCGCCGGAGCTTGTGGAACCTGAGCCGGGCGCGGCTGCGCACCGTGCGGACCGGCCCCGTGCTCGAGCAGCTCTTCGAGCCGCCGCAGCTTGACCGGCTGCCCGTGCTGACCTGCTGGCCGCTCGACGGCGGCCCGTTCTTCACGCTGCCGCTGGTTCAAACCGCGGACCCGCGCACGGGCGTTGGCAACCTCGGCATCTACCGGATGCAGCGCTTCGACGACCGCTGCACGGGCATGCACTGGCAGATCGAAAAAGGCGGCGGGTTCCATTTCCAGGCCGCCTGCGAGCGCGGCGTGCCGCTGCCGGTCAGCGTGTCGCTCGGCGGCCCGCCCGCGCTCACGCTGGCCGCCATCGCGCCGCTGCCCGAGGGCGTCGACGAGCGTCTCCTGGCCGCG
Source organism: Verrucomicrobiota bacterium (assembly GCA_023269675.1). Taxonomy (GTDB): domain Bacteria; phylum Verrucomicrobiota; class Kiritimatiellia; order RFP12; family UBA1067; genus JAHFSX01. The sequence continues at coordinate 91,865 of JAHFSX010000013.1, read as the reverse complement.
CTCATCATGGGCCGTCCGCTGGACGTGATCCGCCGGTCAGCCACCGGCCACCGCATCCCGGCCCGCGCCGAGTTCGTGCTGGAGGGCTCGGTCACGCCCGGGGAGCTGCGGCAGGAGGGCCCGTTCGGCGACCACCTCGGCCACTACTCGCACAGCGCCCGGTTCCCGGTCTTCCGCGTGGCGCGCCTGCTGGCGCGCCGCGACGCCATCTTCCCGGCGACCGTCGTGGGCAAGCCGCCGCAGGAGGACTACTTCATCGGCTGCGCGCTGCAGGAGATGACGCTCCCGCTGCTCAAGCTGCTGCGGCCGGCGATCGTTGATCTCTGGGCCTACCCGGAAACCGGCTTCCACCCGCTGTCGGTGGCCGCGGTGCGGGAGCGCTACCCGCGCGAGGCGCTCAAGCACGCGCTGGGCATCCTGGGCGAGGGACAGCTCTCGCTGACCAAGGTCCTGATCGTGGTGGACCAGAACGTGAATGTGCGCCGCTTCGCCGACGTCAGCCGCGCGGTCTGGGAAAACCTGGATGCCGCCGAAGGGCTGCACCTGCTGGCGCCCACGGCCCAGGACACGCTCGACTTCACGGGCCCGGCCATGAACACGGGAAGCCGCCTGATCCTGCTGGCCACGCGCGGCGACCGGCCGAAGCTGCGGACACAGCCCCCGCCGCCGCCGCCCGCGCCCGGGGCCGTCGCCCCGGGCATCCGCGCGCTGGCGGCCGTGGGCGAGGCTTTCCTGGTGGCGCAGGTCGCGCGGGACGCCGACAGGACGGCGGTCCGCGCGGCGCTGGCCGCGCACCCGGCCACCCGCGCCTACCTGTTCCACGTCCTGGTCTCCGAGGATGTCCCGGTGGACGATCCCTGTCTGGTGCTGTGGGGCTGGTTCACGCGTTTCGATCCGCTCGCCGACCTGTACCCGGCCCGGCGCGAGGTGGAGGGGAACCGGCTCGTCCTGCATTTCCCGATCGCCATCGACGCGACCTGGAAGCCGGGCTACCGGCAGCCCGTGGCTTTCGATCCCGAGCGCGCCGCTCGGGTGGACCGGCGCTGGGCGTCCTACGGCATTCCCTTGTGCGGGGGGCACCATGGTTGAAGATCCCCTCGACCCGCGGCAGCGGTCCGGCCTTTCCCCTTGTCCGCTGCGGTTCGCCTCCGCCGCGTACGCGAACCAGCTTCCGCTCGCGCACTTCATCCCGGAGGTGGATTCCGGCGCGCGGCTGCTGACGGTCGCGCGGCCCTCGGACGTGCTGGCGCGGCTGGAGTCTGGCGACGCTGACGCGGTGCTCCTGCCCGTGGCGGAGCTGGCGCGGCGGCCGGACCTGGCGATGATCGACGGCCTGGGCGTGTGCGCCGCGCGGAGGGTGCGCAGCGTGCTCCTCAAGTGCCGGGTCGCGCTGCGCGACGTGCGGACGGTGGAGGCGGATCCCGCCTCGGTCACCTCCAACGCGCTGGTGCGGGTCCTGTTCCGCAACCACTGGCGGCAGGCCGTGCGCTTCGTGGAGCCCGGCGCCGTGCCCGCGCCCGACGCGGCGGTGATGATCGGCGACCGGGCCCTGTGCGCGCCGCCGGCGCCCGGCGGGGACGTCGACCTCGCCGCGGCCTGGCACGAGCTGACGGGACTGCCCTTTGTGTTCGCGGTGTGGGTGCACCGCCGCGGGCATCCCCGCGCCGCGGCGCTCGCGCGCATCGCGCAGGCGGCCGAGCGACGGGGCGTGGCGGAGCTGCCGCTGCTGGCCGGGCTGGTCGCGCGGAGGTTGGGGCTGGACGAGGCGGCGTGCCTCGACTATCTTACCACCTGCATCTACTTCGAGGCGGGCGGGCCGGAGCTCGAAGCCATGCGCCTCTTCTGGCGCCTGGCGGCCGAGTGTCCGGCGTCCGAAGGGGAAACGCGAGCGGGGGGAGAGTCGTGAGCAATCTCAAACAGCAGGCCTGGGGCCAGGCCCGGATCACGGCCGAGGAGGCCCTGGAGCTGCTGCGCCGGGCGGACACGGCGGAGCTGATGGGCCGCGCCGACGCGCGGCGCCGCGCGCTGCACGGCCGCACCACCTATTTCACGCACAGCCTGAACCTCAACCCGACGAACATCTGCGAGAACCGGTGCGAGCTGTGCGCCTTCTGGCGCGAGGCCGGGTCGGAGGAGGCGTACTTCCTGACGCTCGGCGAGGCCCGCCTACGGCTGGAGGCGGCGCGCGCGCTCGGGCTGACGGAGCTGCACATCGTGGGCGGCATCCAGCCGCAGATCGACCTGGCCTATTACGAGGCCCTCTTCAGCCTGGCGCGGGAGATTCTGCCCTCGGCGCTGCGCCAGGGTCTCACCGCCGTGGAGATCCACTACCTCGCGCGGAAGGCCGGCGTGGACGTGCGCACCGCGCTGCTGCGCCTGCAGGCCGCCGGGCTCGACGCCGTGCCGGGCGGCGGCGCCGAGATCTTCGGGGCGGGCACGCGGGCGCGGATCTGTTCGAAAAAGATCGACGCCGCGGAGTGGCTGGAGGTTCACGGGCAGGCCCACGGGCTCGGGCTTCCCAGCAACGCGACCATGCTGTTCGGCCATCTCGAGAGCGACGAGGACATCGTGGACCACCTGAGCCGCCTGCGCGACCTGCAGGACCTGACCGGCGGCTTCCAAGCCTTCATCCCCTTGCCCTTCCAGCCCGGCGGCACCCGGCTCGCGGGCGCGGCCGGCGCAGGCGGCTACCGGATCGCGCGCGTCGCTGCCCTGGCCCGCATCTTCCTCGACAACATCCCGCACGTGCGGGTGCTGGTGAACTACATGGACCGCAAGCTCCTGCAGGTGCTGCTGCACGCGGGAGTGGACGACATCGGCGGCACCAGCCTCGACGAGCGCATCGCCCGCGCCGCCGGCGCCGGCGCCGACGGCCGCTTCCGCACGGTCGGCGACATGTCGGCGTTCATCGCGGGTCTCGGCTTTGAGCCGTGCCTGGTGAACAGCCGGTACGCGCGGCCCGCGGAGGCCGCCGCCTGCGCGGCCCCGGCCCTTGCCCTCCCGCCGCCGCGCCGGGCCGGCGTGGACGCCGCGCTGGCGCGGGCTTGGGAGGGGCAGCGGCTCACCGCCGCCGAAAGCGTGGCGCTGCTCGACGGCGCCGACCTGTGGGAGCTGGGCGCGGCCGCGCACCGGCGGCGGCGGAGCCAGGTGCCCGGCGACCGCGGCACTTTTGTCGTCGACCGGAACCTTAACCTGACCAACGTGTGCGAGGCCGGCTGCCGGTTCTGCGCCTTTCACGTGGCGCCCGGCTCGGAGCGCGCCTTTACCCTGACCGTGGACGAGGTGGTGGAGAAGGTCGTGGAGGCGGTCCGCCAGGGCGCCACGCAGGTGCTGGTGCAGGGCGGCCTGAACCCGGAACTGCACATCGATTTCTACGAGCGCATGCTCCGCGCGATCAAGCGGCGCGTGGAGGTGTGCCTGCACTCGCTGTCGCCGGCCGAGGTCCAGTACCTGGCCCGCCGCAGCGGCATCCCGGTCAGGGCCGCGCTGGAGCGCCTGCGGGCCGCCGGACTGGATTCGCTCCCCGGCGGCGGGGCGGAAATTCTGGTGGACGCGGTGCGGCGGGTGGTCAGCCCGCGCAAGATCAGCGCCGACGACTGGCTCGGTGTCATGGAGACCGCGCACGGGCTCGGACTGAAGACCACGGCCACCATGGTTTACGGCCTGGGCGAGACGAGCGCCCAGCGCGTGGAGCATCTGCTGCGCGTCCGCGCGCTGCAGGACCGCACCGGGGGCTTCACCGCGTTCATCCCGTGGAGCTTCTCGCCGCACCGCACGCAGCTGCCGTGCGAGCCGGCGACCGGCGCGGATTACCTGCGGATGATCGCCCTGTCCCGCCTGGTGCTGGACAATGTGCCGCACCTTCAGGCCGGCTGGGTCACCGAGGGCCCCGATCTCGCGCAGATGGCGCTGGTGTTCGGCGCGGACGACTGGGGCGGGATCCTGATGGAAGAGCAGGTGGTCCGCGCCACGGGCACGGCCTACGACGTGGGCATCGGCCGGGTCACCGCCCTGATTGCCGAGGCCGGCTTCACGCCGGTCCAGCGCACCACCCAGTACGCGCCGGTGCGCGTCGGCGCCCGGGACGCCCGCGCTCCCGCCTGACGGGGAGGGCGGGGCAAGGGCCCCGGCCGCTCTATCCTCAGGCCCCGGCCGCGGCGTCGCTGTCCTTGCGGATGTCGGTGGGCAGCTTCATGAGGTGCACGCCCGGATTCCGGTCGCTGTAGTACTTGATCTCCCACTCGGTGTTGAAGAGCACCACGGTCCGCCCGTGGGCGTCCGTGGCCACGCGGCAGCCCATCGGCAGGGTCCCGTCGCTCAGCGACGCGTGGCCGACATCGGAGGGCGGCACCCAGCGCACCAGGCGCCACGACATGGGCTCCAGCCGCGAGGCCGCCCCGTACTCGTTCTCCAGCCGGTACTGTAGCACCTCGAACTGCAAGGTGCCGACCGCGCCCAGCAGCGGCACGTTCTGGACCGAGTCCTTGAGCGCGAACCCTTGCACCGCGCCCTCCTGCAGCAGGTGCTCCAGCCCGGCGCGGAAGCGCTTGTAGGTGGAGGAGCTCGGGTTGTGCAGCATCGCGAAGCATTCGGGCGGGAACTGCGGCAGCGGCTCGTAGGTCAGCCCCTCGTCCTCGGTCATGGTGTCGCCGATGCCGAACCCGCTGTGGCCCACGAGGCCGATCACGTCGCCGGGGAAGGCCTCGTCCACGGTCTCGCGCTCCCGCCCGAACACGCGCTGCGAGCTGGCCAGCCGGATCGACTTGCCGGTGCGGGAATGGAACGCCTTCATGTCGCGCGTGAACTTGCCGGAGCAGACGCGCATGAAGGCGATCTGGTCGCGGTGGTTGGGGTCCATGTTGGACTGGATCTTGAAGATGAAGCCGGAGAAGAGCGGGTATTGGGGCGCGATCAGCCCCTTGCTGGAGGCGCGCGGGTGGGGCGGCGGGGCGTACTCGAGGAAGGCGTCCAAAAGCAGGTGCACCCCGAAGTTGTTGATCGCGCTGCCGAAGAAGACCGGCGTCATGTCGCCGGAGCGCACCAGCGAGAGGTCGAGCGGCTCGCTGGCGGCGTCGAGCATCGCGAGGTTCTCGATCAGGGTGGCGTAGGTCTGCTCCGAGAGGCGCTCGCGCACCTGCGGGTCGGTCACGTCATGCACCGAGACCGGCGCTCGGTAGGAGCCGCCGACGGTGCGTTCGAAGAAGTGCGCCTGGCGCTTCACCCGGTCGTACACGCCCCGGAACTCCAGCCCGTCGCCCAGCGGCCAGTTCATGGCGGAGACATGCAGCTGCAGCCTCTGCTCCAGCTCGTCGATCAGGACCAGCGGGTCGCGCGCGGGCCGGTCGAACTTGTTGATGAAGGTGAAGATCGGGATGCCGCGCAGGCGGCACATCTCGAACAGCTTGAGCGTCTGGCTCTCGATGCCCTTGGCCGCGTCGATCACCATCACGACCGCGTCCACCGCCATCAGCACGCGGTAGGTGTCCTCCGAGAAGTCGCGGTGGCCCGGCGTGTCGAGCAGGTTGATGCAGAAGCCGCGGTAGTCGAACTGCAGCACGGTCGACGTGACCGAGATGCCGCGCTGGCGCTCCAGCTCCATCCAGTCGGAGGTCGTGGCGCTCTGGGTCTTGCGCGCGGTGACCGAGCCCGCCAACTGCACGGCTCCGCCGTAGAGGAGGAACTTTTCGGTCAGCGTCGTCTTGCCCGCGTCCGGGTGCGAAATGATCGCGAACGTCCGGCGCCGTGAAATCTCTTGATCCGTATCCATGCTCTCTCAATCCGTACAGGTGAACGACGGTCCCCCCGTCAACCGCGGGAGGTGTCGCTGAAAAGGGGCGTCAGATTACCTAAAGCGGTGCCCGACATCAAGGCTTTATCAGAAACGGGAAAGCGGGCCGGCGCGAATTAAAGGGTAGCGCGGGCAAGAAAGGTGCGATAATGACGTCATCCCGGCGGTCAGGGCGGGCGCGCGCGCCGCGCTCGGGCGACGGCTGAAAAGGCTGCATTTTCGGCGCGGTTTACGGGGTGCGCCTCAGTTTCGTTGAAACGGAGTCGCACCCAGGAGAATTTTGGAGTCAGGAGTTAGGAGTTGGAAGCGCACAAAACTTTGAGAACAGGGCGTTAGACAAGGAGGAACGCTTCCGCGAAGAACCGTTAATTGGAGCCATACGTGTGACTTCATTTTGAAGACACGAACACGGACTCTCGTGCATCGCGCGCACGCGTTCACTTTCAGGGCATTGCAACTCCTAACTCCTCCTTCGGGTGTGGATACAACAAAGTTGAATCGCACCCCGGTTTACGGGGTTGACCGGAAAAGGGTACCGGGTGCATCATATGCGTGCTGTGTGTGCGGCGGGCCTTGTTGTCGGCCGCACCGGGTCTTCAATGGAAGGGGATCGGCCATGAGCGCGTCGCGTGAAATCGAACATCGGGTCGGAATGCTGGTGGGGAAGCTGCCTCCGATGCCGGACACCCTGGAGCGCCTGATGGACGGGCGTCTGCGGCTGTCGGCGGATGAGCTGCCGGGGCTGGTCCATCAGGATCCGGGGCTGTGCATCGAACTGCTCCGGCTCGCCAACTCCTGCGGTGCGACCGACGGCAAAGCGGAAACCGTGGAAGACGCGCTGCGGTGGGTCGGGACGGAGGGCTTCGCGCAGTATGCGGCTGTCAGTTTCGTGAACACGGTGATCCAGAAGGAGTTCGCCGCGCTGCGCCATCTGCCGCAATACTTTGCGCACTCCCAGGAGATCTCCGTTGCCTGCCGGGCTCTGGCGGAGGTGGCGGGGCTGCCGGTCCACGCCCTCGACATGTACAGCGTGGCCGGCCTGATCCACGATATCGGCCGCCTGGTCATGCTGATCGCCACCGACGATCTCGGGGCGCGGCTCGTGGGCACGTCGGCGGACCGGATGCTCGCGGTCGTCAAAGACGAGGAGGGCATGGCCGGTTTGAACCACTGCGACATCGGCCTGCAGATCTGCTCCCAGTGGAACTTCTCGCCGACCCTCAAAGAGGGCGTCCTCCGGCATCATACGCCGAAGCTGAAGGACGACCTCAGCCCGCCGGGAGCGTTCATTTTTCTCGCGCATTTCGTCGGCTTCAGCGATTTCACGGGGGAGATCCTCGCCCGCATGATTCCCAAGGAAGTGTTCCTCTGCCTGGGCATCACGCCTGCGGCGATGGATGAGGCGCGCCGTCTCTGCCAGAAGCGGCCCGGCTCAGCGGCCGGCGGCGGCATCCTGTACAAGGCCGGCGTCTGAGGGCCGCCGCCGGCGGCCCGGTTAGCGAGTCCCGGCGCCGGGTGGCTCCCTGAGGAGGTTTGCCGAATGAGGGCGGGGCGGGTACAATGGGCGCATCTGACAAGCGAGGGGGCCCATGGAGAGAGCGATGACAAGCGAGCCGCTGCCGGAGCTGCCGCCGGTGAGCAACTGGCGCACGACCGACCAGGACGAGATCAACCGGCGCAGGCTGCGCGCGGCCAAAGAGGCGATGCGGTTCCGGAACCTGACGCCGGAGCATCCGGTCTTCTCCAATTTCACCGTGGAGTCCGCGAGCGGGCAGACCTATCAGGTGGAGCTGCGCAGTCTCAAGCCGCTGGCCGGCGCGTGCGCGTGCGTGGATTTCCGGATCAACGGCCTCGGCACCTGCAAGCACGTGGAGGGGCTCCTGCGCTGGCTGCGCAGCGATGCCGCCGCGGTGCGGCAGGCCGAGGCCGAGGGCTCGCCGCGCATCGACCTCGTGCCGGACATCGCCACGGGGCGGCTCCGGGTGGAGCGGAACCTGAACCGGCTGCCGGCCGCCTTGCGCGTGTTCTTCGACGGCGCGGGTCTGGCGCTGTCCGAGTATTTCAAAGAGGAGCTCCTCGCGGCGTTCGACAAGTCCAGATATCCGGCGCTGCGCGTCTCGCAGGAGGTCGCGGCCTGGACCGAACACCAGGCGCGCGCGGAGGAGCGCATCCGGCTGCGCCGCGCCTACGAGCAGAACGTGCGCTCCGGCCAGTATCCGGCGCACGAGACCAAATTGCCGCTCCTGCCGTACCAGCGCGAGGGCATGCTGCATCTGGCGTTCACCGAGCGCGCCCTGCTGGCGGACGAGATGGGGCTCGGCAAGACCGCGCAGGCGATCGCGGCGGCCGCGCTGCTGCACCGCCTGGGCAAGGTCAGCCGCGTGCTGGTGGTGGCGCCGGCCTCGCTCAAGACCGAGTGGGAGGAGCAGATCCGGCTTTTCACGGACCTGCCGTACCAGCTCGTCTTCGGCGAGCGTGGCGCCCGCAAGGCCGCCTACGAGCAGCCGCCCTTTTTCACGCTCACCAACTACGAGCAGATCCTGCGCGACGTCGCGCTCGTCAACACCGTGCTCAAGCCGGACTGCGTGATCCTCGACGAGGCGCAGCGCATCAAGAACTGGGACACGCAGACCGCGCAGGCGGTCAAGCAGCTTCAGAGCCGCTACGCGTTCGTGCTGACCGGCACGCCGCTGGAGAACCGCATCGACGAGGTCTACTCCCTGATGTCGATCCTCGACCCGCAGGTGCTGGGGCCGCTCTTCCGCTTCAACCGCGAGTTCTATGTGCTGAACGCCAACGGCCGGCCTGAAGGCTACAGGAATCTGCAGCACCTGCGCGAGCTCATCCGGCCGTACCTCTTGCGGCGGCGCAAGGCGGATGTGGAGAAGGAGCTGCCGGACCGCACGGACCGCACCGTGTTCGTGGCGATGGCGCCGGAGCAGCGGACGCGGTACGCCGCGCATGAGGCGCGCGTGGCGCGTCTGGTGTCGCAGGCCCGTGCGCGCGCGCTCTCGCCGCCGGAGTCGCAGCGCCTGCAGCGCGAGCTCTCGATGATGCGCATGGTGTGCGACACGCCGTACATCCTGGACGAGGCGTGCCAGGTCTGCCCGAAGCTGGACGAGGTGCAGAACCTGCTGGAGAGCGCGCTCTCCGCGCCGGGGGTGAAGGTGCTGATCTTCTCGGAGTGGGAGCGCATGCTCCTGCTGGTCCAGGAGCTTTGCCGTCAGAGGGGGCTGGCGTTCGCGTGGCACACCGGGTCGGTGCCGCAGCAGAAGCGGCGGCAGGAGATTCTGCGCTTCAAGAACGAGCCCGGGTGCCGCGTGTTCCTGTCGACCGACGCGGGCGGTCTGGGCCTCAATCTGCAGCAGGCGAGCGTGGTCGTCAACTGCGACCTGCCGTGGAGCCCGGCGCGGCTGGAGCAGCGCGTGGCGCGGGCCTGGCGCAAGAATCAGGTGCGCAACGTCACCGTTGTCAACCTGGTCTCCGAGGACAGCATCGAGGCGCGCATGGTGGAGACGCTCGCGCGCAAACGCGCGCTGGCCGACGGCGTGCTGGACGGCGAGGGCGATCTTGACGCGCTGGCGATCGGCACGGGGCGGCAGGCGTTCCTGCAGCGGCTGGAGGCGGTGGTGCGCGTGCCGCCGGAGGTGCCGCTGGCGGCGCAGGCGTCGCTGGCGGCGCTGCGTAGGGCCGATCCGGAGCTGGGCTTCGCGGCCGCGGTGGCCGAGCGGCTGGGCGACCGGCTGCTGGCGTGCGAGGCGCGGCGGAGCGCGCAGGGGCGGCCGGTGCTGCTGCTGGTTGCCGAGGGCGACACCGTTTCGGCCGCGGCGTGCGCCGAGCGCGTGTGGGCCGACTGGTTCGGGGGGGAGGAGCGCGGCCGCGCGCCGGCCGTGGAGGTCGTGGGGCGCGCCACGCACGAGGCCCTGAGCCGGCTGGTCGCGCGGGGCGTGCTGTCGGCGCCGGAGAACGCGGTGCGCACGCTCTACGCGTCCGGGCGCGGGTTGGCCCCGCCGCTTCCGGCGCCGGACAGCGACAGGGCGCGGGTGCTGGAGCTGCGGCGGCAGGCGGCGACGGCCTACCGGCGGGCGCGGCAGCTGCTCGCGGGCCTGGCGTTCGACGCGGCGCGCCAGCCGCTGGAGGAGTCGGTCGTGCTGCTGGCGCGCGCCTATGCGCTGCCGCGGCGGCTGGCCGAGCCGCAGGATGTGCGGCAGGCCGTGTCGGAGGCGTTCGCCGGGCTGTGGGGCGACACGCTGCCGGTTCTGGCGGAACTGCTGACGAGCGACGGTTCGCCGGTGGCGGTGTCGCGCGCGCTGATGACCAAGTTCGGCGGCTGACGCCAGCGGTTATGTAGATGCTGTCGCCGTTCTTGCTTCCAGAAAACAGCTCACCACCAAGACGCGGAGTTCACCAAGAACACCAAGTCACAGCTTGGTGAACTCCGTGTTCTTGGAGCCTTGGCGGTGAAAGCATTCAAACGGCGGCTACGCTAAACGTGAGAATGCCCTAGCACAGGCGCGGGGCGCGCGGGTAGGGGATCACGTCGCGGATGTTGTGCATGCCGGTGCAGAACTGCACCAGCCGCTCGAAGCCGAGCCCGAAGCCGGCGTGCGGCACGCTGCCGTAGCGGCGCAGGTCCAGATACGGGCCGTAGTCGTCGGGGTTCAGGCCGCTCTTGCGCATGGAGGCGGACAGCACCTCCAGACGCTCCTCGCGCTGGCTGCCGCCGATGATCTCGCCCACTTCCGGCAGGAGCACGTCCATGGCGGCCACGGTCCGGCCGTCGTCGTTGCGGCGCATGTAGAAGGCCTTGATCGCCTCGGGGTAGTCGGTCACCACGACGGGGCCCTTGAACACCTCTTCCGCGAGATAGCGCTCGTGCTCGGACTGCATGTCCATGCCCCAGAAGGGCGCGAACTCGAAGCTCTTCCCCGAGGTCTCCAGAAGCCTGATCGCCTCGGTGTAGCTCACGCGCCCGAACGGCGCCTCGGCCAGCCGCTCCAGCCGCGCCAGCACGCCGGGCAGCACGCGCTGGTCGAAGAAGCGCAGGTCGGCCCCGCAGTGCTTCAGCACCGCCCTGAAGAGGTGCCGCAGGAACGCCTCCGCCAGCTCCGCGTCGGCCTCCAGGTCCGCGAAGGCCATCTCCGGCTCGATCATCCAGAACTCGGAGAGGTGCCGCCGCGTGTTGGAGTTCTCCGCCCGGAAGGTCGGGCCGAAGGTGTAGATGTCGCCCATGGCGCAGGCGTAGGTCTCGCCCTCGAGCTGGCCGCTGACCGTGAGCGAGGCGCGCCGCCCGAAGAAGTCCCGGTCGTAATCGACCGTGCCGTCCGGCCGCCGCGGCGGCGCGTGCGGGTCGAGCGTGGTCACCTGGAACATCGCGCCCGCGCCCTCGCAGTCGCTCGCCGTGATGATCGGCGTGTGGACGTACAGGAAGCCGCGGTCGTGGAAGAAGCGGTGCACCTCGTGCGCGAGCAGGTGGCGCACGCGCGCCACCGCTCCGAAGCTGTTGGTGCGCGCCCGCAGGTGCGGCAGCTCGCGCAGCCGCTCGAAGTTGATCTTCTGCTTGCCCAGCGGATAGTCGACCGGCTCCGAGAAGCCCAGCACCTGGAGCGTGTCGGCTTTCAGCTCGACCGCCTGGCCGCCGCCCTCGGAGGCTTCCAGCACGCCTTCGGCCACGACCGAGGCGCCGGGGTGCAGCTTCAGGACCGCGTCCGCATAGTTGGCCAGTGACGCGGGCGCGATCACCTGCAGGTTCGCCAGGCACGAGCCGTCATTGATCTCGACGAACGAGAACCCGCCCTTGGAGTCGCGCCGGGTGCGTACCCAGCCCGCCGCCGTCACGTGGATCCCGCGACGTTCCGTTTCCAACAGTTCCTTAATCCGCGTGCGCTTCATAACCGTGCCGATGCCTCCCAAAGAATGCGCATGATTTTAGCAGGAATGTGCCCGGACAACCACGCCGCATTTAGTTTAAGAGGCGGCCGGCCCGTTCCGCGGCCCGCGGGTGCGATTCAGTTTCGTTGAAACTGAGTCGCACCAAGGAGAATTTAGGAGTTAGGATTTAGGAGTTGGAAGCGCACAAAACCTTGAGAACAGGGCGTTAGACAAGGAGGAGCGCTTCCGCGAAGAACCGTTTCTTTGAGCCAGACGTGTGACATCATTTTGGAGACACGAACACGGACTCTCGTGCATCGCGCGAACGCGTTCACTTTCAGGGCGTTGCAACTCCTAACTCCTAAATCCTAACTCCTCCTTCGGGTGTGGATTCAACAAAGTTGAATCGCACCCGCGGCCCGCCGGCGGGCCGAGTTGTGATTGACTATGGGGGTGCGTGTGTTAAACTTACACACGGTTTTTTGCATAAAATAAAAGGATTAAACGGTATGGCTAAGAATGTGAAGGCAGTGAAGAAAACCGCGCCGGTCAAAGCTTCGGTCAAGGCTGCGGCCAAGGCCCCGAAATTCGTCTATTTCTTCGGCAATGCCAAGGCCGACGGCGGCGCGGCGATGAAGAACCTGCTCGGCGGCAAGGGCGCGAACCTGGCCGAGATGTGTCTCCTGGGCATTCCCGTGCCGGCCGGCTTCACGGTGAGCACCGAGTGCTGCACCGCGTATTACGCCAACGGCTGCAAGCTGCCCGCCGAGCTGGCCGACCAGGTTCTGGCCGCGCTGAGCAAGACCGAGAAGATCATGGGCAAGAAGTACGGCGATCCCGTGAACCCGCTGCTGGTCTCCTGCCGCTCCGGCGCGCGCAGCTCCATGCCCGGCATGATGGACACCGTCCTCAACGTCGGCCTCTCCACGGCCACCATCCCCGGCATGATCAAGAAGACCAACAACCCCCGCTTCGTGTGGGACTCCTACCGCCGCCTGATCATGATGTACGCCGACGTGGTGATGGAGAAGGCGGAGGGCCTGGAGCCGGCCCAGGGCAAGGGCATCCGCAAGATCATGGACGAGACGCTGGACCAGTTCAAGCACGCGCGCGGCTGCGCGTCCGACACCGACCTGAAGGCCGGGGACCTGGAGCTGCTTGCCACCGAATTCAAGGCCCTTGTGAAGAAGCACCTCGGCAAGGCCTTCCCGGATGACCCGATGGCGCAGCTGTGGGGCGGCATCGCCGCGGTCTTCAAGAGCTGGAACGGCAAGAAGGCCGTCTCCTACCGCCGCATCGAAGGCATCCCGGACGCCTGGGGCACCGCCGTGAACGTGCAGGCGATGGTGTTCGGCAACATGGGCGACTCCTCCGCCACCGGCGTGGCGTTCACCCGCGACCCGGCCACCGGCGACAACACCTTCTACGGCGAGTGGCTGATCAACGCCCAGGGCGAGGACGTCGTGGCCGGTATCCGCACGCCGAGCCCGATCAACGACGACACCAAGAACGAGCAGAACAAGCACCTGCACAGCATGCAGGAGGCGATGCCGCCGACCTACAAGCAGCTCTTCGCCATCCGCAACAAGCTCGAGAAGCATTACACCGACATGCTCGACATCGAGTTCACCATCGAGGAAGGCAAACTCTGGATGCTGCAGTGCCGCGTCGGCAAGCGCACCGGCACCGCCGCGCTGAACATGGCCATGGACATGCTGGCCGAGCGCCTGATCGACAAGAAGACGGCCGTGCTGCGCGTGGAGGCGCAGCAGCTGGACGAGCTGCTGCATCCGATCGTCGATCCCAAGTTCGAGAAGGACGCGAAGCCGCTGGTCAAGGGCCTGCCGGCCGGTCCGGGCGCCGCCTGCGGCAAGTTGGTCTTCACGGCCGAGGACGCCGTCGCCGCCCACCGGGCCGGCAAGAAGTGCATCCTGATCCGCGAGGAGACCAACCCCGAGGACGTCGAGGGCATGCGCGCGGCCAAGGGCATCCTGACCGCCCGCGGCGGCATGACCTCGCACGCGGCGCTGGTCGCGCGCGGCTGGGGCAAGTGCTGCGTCGTCGGCGCCGGCGGCCTGCACGTGAACGCCCACAACAAGACCGCGAAGATCGCCGGCTCGGACGTGGTGCTCAAAGAGGGCGACGTCGTGACGCTCAACGGCTCCCTCGGCCACGTCTACGTCGGCACCATGCCGATGATCGACGCGACGGAGAACCCGCGCTTCCAGAAGTTCATGGCCATGGCCGACAAGTTCCGCACGATGGGCGTGCGCACCAACGCCGACACGCCGGCGGACGCCAAGGTCGCCCGCGCCTTCGGCGCCGAGGGCATCGGCCTCTTCCGCACGGAGCACATGTTCTACGGCGTGGGGAGCGACAAGCCGCTTTTCCTGCTGCGCAAGATGATCCTGAGCTCCACGCTCGACGAGCGCCGCAGCGCGCTGCACGAGCTCCTGCCGTTCGTTAAGCGTGACATCAAGGCCACGATGGAAGCCATGGAAGGCTTGCCCGTGACGGTCCGCCTGCTGGATCCGCCGCTGCACGAGTTCGTGCCGCAGAGCGCCGACAAGCAGGCCGAGCTGGCCGCCGCGCTGGGCATCAGCGCCGCGGACATCCACAAGCGCGGCGAGGCCCTGCACGAGAACAACCCCATGATGGGCCACCGCGGCGTGCGCCTCGGCGTGACCTATCCGGAGGTGACCGAGATGCAGGCCCGCGCGATCTTCGAGTCGGCGGCCGAGCTCATCGCCGAAGGCAAGAAGTGCAAGCCCGAGATCATGGTCCCCGTCACCTGCGACGTGAGCGAGCTGAAGCACCAGAAGGTGATCATCGCCCGCGTGCACGCCGAGGTGTGCAAGGCCAAGAAGATCAAGAAGCTGCCCTACATGGTCGGCACGATGATCGAGATCCCGCGCGCCTGCCTGCTGGCGGACCGCATGGCGCAGGAGGCGGAGTTCTTCTCGTTCGGCACGAACGACCTGACGCAGATGACGTTCGGCTTCAGCCGCGACGACATCGGCGGCTTCCTGCCGGACTACCTCGAGCAGAAGCTGCTGCCGAACGATCCGTTCCAGACGATCGACCAGGACGGCGTGGGCCAGCTCATCGAGATGTCCGTCCAGAGGGGCCGCTCCGCGCGGGCGGACCTGAAGGTCGGCATCTGCGGCGAGCAGGGCGGCGACCCGGCCTCGGTGAAGTTCTGCTTCAAGAACGGCCTGAACTACGTGTCGTGCAGCCCGTACCGCGTGCCGATCGCCCGCCTGGCGGCCGCGCAGGCGGCCATCAAGGGCTAAGACCCGCAGCGCGTGCATCACAAGGCGGCGTGTCCGGCGAAGGCCGGGTGCGCCGCTTTCTTTTTAAAGTCAAGAATTGACAGGGCCGAGTCAAGAATTGCCATTCCCGCGTCCGGCCGGGACATGCTATCATCCACAAGTTGTCGTATCGGGCAGAGTCAGTCGGAACGGATGAGGGGGACGGACGTATGAGCATGGCGAACGGGGTGCGGTTGGCGGTGGCGGCTTGGGCCGTGTGTGCGGGCGTGGGCTTCGCGCAGACGACGAACGGCATGTGGCAATCGAATGCGGACGGCGCCTGGTCCGATGCCGCGAACTGGACGAACGGGGCCGTGGCGGGCGGCGTCGGAGCGGTGGCGGTGTTCACCAACAGCACGCTGGACCGTATGGTGACGATTCCAGCCGAGGGGGTGACGGTCGGTCGCCTGGAGTACCGTTCGACGGTGGGCAACAACAACTGGAGCTTCAACGGCGGCCCGCTGGTCATCGACGGCCCGAATCGCCGTTTCACGCTGACGAAGGGTACGCAGAAGTTTTATGTGCCGGTCGTCGCGACGAACGGCTTTCAGAAAGAGCCGAAGAGCACCGGCGGGACGGTGGCGTTCTTCCGGCCGATGACCTCGACCGGCCGCATCGATGTGCTGGCCGGCTCGCTGGTCGCGACTCCCGAGCTGGTTGAGGCCTCCGTTGCCGAGGCGCCGGTGTTTGAAGACTTCTTCACGGCGGGCGCGCTCTACGTCACCTCGGGCAATGCGGTGCTCACCGCGGCGGGCGGCAAGGCGGCCAGCGCGTCGGTCTGGACGCTGGCGAACGGCAGCACCACGGTGACGGCGGCCTCCAGCACCAACACCACGGCGATTGTGGCGGGCCAGCGCGTGTCGGGAAGCGGTGTGCCGGCGGGCGCCTTTGTGCGCCGGATCCTGACCGCGACCACGTTCGATCTGAGCGTGGCGGCCGCGGCGGACAGCTCCTCGGCGCTCGCTTTCGCCGCCTATTATCCTCAGTCGCGGACGCGCATTGGCTTGGTGAACAGCGACAACAACGACATCGGCTATGCGGCGGAGATACAGGTCAACAACAACGGCAATCAGACGCTGACGGTCGAGGCGGACAGGCTGGAGGGGGGCGACAATCTGCGCAAGACCGGCACGGGAACGCTGAAGGTGAGAGATCTCTCTGCGATGGTGAGCTCCGTGCGCCTCGAAGCGGGCGCGCTGGTGGTCGACAACCCGTCATTCGCAGAGCCGGCTCCCGCCTCGAATGCGGTCTTCCATGTGGACGCGTCCGTGCTTTCTTCGCTGACGCTGGGCGCGGGCGGCGCGGTGACCGAGTGGCGCGACGTGGGCGGACTGAATGCGGCGGTGGTGGGTTCCGGCATGAACGCGCCGGTCTTTGTGGCCAATGCGCTCAACGGGCTGCCCATGGTCGATTTCGGTGTCTTCGGCGCGGGCGGATCTTCGTTGGCGTGGAATACGCCGGTCACGAACATGCTCTCCGTCTTCATGGTCCTGGGCACGCAGGAGAAGGGCGGCTTCGTGTTGGGGTCGTACAACACGGCCGGATTCAATGAGATTTACGATTTCCACCGGGGCGCGCTGGGCGCGGTCGCCGGCGCCTTGAGCGCCGATCCCTTGGCGTCCACCACCGTCGGCTGTGCCGGATTCCAGAACGCGGCCCTCTATCTGGACGGCCAGAAGCTCGCCCCGAAGGTCGACGGTTTCAGCGGCGGTTACCAGCTCCTCGAAATGGTGATGCCCAGCGTGGGCCGCGCCAACGCCTTCTGCTTTGACCGCGTCCCGTCGCGCAACCGTGCGGGCGGGCAGAGGATCGGCGAGGTGCTGCTCTATGCGCGCGCGCTGACGGACCCGGAGCGGCTGCAGACCTCGGCGTATCTTGCGAAGAAGTGGTTCAACAACACGCTGCGGGCGGTGCCGGGAAGTTCGGAAATGCTGCAGGTGGTCGCGAAGGTGTCGTCGCCGGTGAGCGTCCAGGTCACCGGGGGGTCGCGCCTGATTCTGGATGCCATCGGAGGAAACAAGCGCGTTGAAGTGGGCGGCGGCGGGACGACGGTTCTGAAGAACAACGCGCTCTCCGATGCGCAGGTCGTCATGCGGCAAGGGACGCTCGAGCTGCCGGCGGCGGCGGGCGTGGCTGTGCAGACGGCCAACCCGATCTCCAACGCCTTTTTCCATGTGGATGCGAGCGCCGAGGGCACGGTCATCACCAATGGCAACGGACGGGTGCTGGAGTGGCGCGACGTCAACTATGCGGTGAACGGCCGCGCGGCTCTGGCGCCGCCCTCGCCGGCGACGGAGACCTATTATCCCGATTTCAGGCCGAGGAGCCTGAACGGCCTGCCGCTGGTGGACTGCGGCGCGGTCGGCTCCGGCAAGTGCCTGCTGTGGAACCACACCAACACCAATATCCGCACGGTCTTTATGGTCTACGGCTTCCTGACGGCGCAGCTCGAGGCCTTCCTCCTGGGTGACAGCAGCACGAACGGTGCCGCCTTGAGTTTCCACCGCGGCATTGACGGCACGGTGTGGTACAGCGGAGCCAATGGTTCGTTCAAAGCAGCCCCGGTGTTCGTAAACGGCCGCATCGCCGATGTCGGCGAGAAATTCGTGCTGCCCGAAACGCCGTCTGTGTTCAGCACGGTGGCGACCGACTATGCGGGGACGCCGACCGCTTCCACCTTTGCCGTGGACCGCTGGCAGAACGGCAACGGGCTGGCTTGGCGCACCGGCGGCAGCACGCTGGCCGAGATCGTCATCTATACCAACCGCCTGAGCTACAGCGAGCGGCGGGACGTGGAGGCCTACCTGATGAAGAAGTGGCTCAGCCAGCCTGCACCGGGGTATGTGCTGGCCAACAACACGCGAGTCGGACTGTCTGGCTTGGAGATTCAGGCCACCGGCACGGTCGCGCTTGCGGTGAGCGGGTCGGGAACGGTGAGCGTGCCGGATCTCTCCGGCACCGGAAATCTGCTTAAGACCGGTGCGGGAAAGCTGATGTTGGGCGATACCCGAAGCCTGGCCGGAACCATCAAGGTGACCCAGGGGGCGGTGCGCTTCGGCGGTGACCGGCCGGTCCCGACTTCTGCCACGTTGCCGGGCGGACTCGCCTTCCGGGTGGACGCGTCCGCCCTGGCGTCTTTGGAGACGGCGACTGACGGCACGACCAATTATGTGACGCGCGTCAACGATGCGGACGGGCGCGCGTTCTACGCCTGGGCCACAAACGATGCGGTGCGGCCGGTGTTGGCGGCGAACAGCCTCGGCGGCAAGCCGGTGCTCGATTTCGGCGCATACGGCGGCGGGCGGTGCATGCTCTGGACCAATGTGGTCAGCACCATACGTTCGGTCTTCTGGGTGATCGGCTCGCAGAACGGCGGCGGCTTCCTGCTGGGGTGTGACCCGCGCTACGGCACGGACGACAATTACGCCCACTTTCACCGCGGCGATCCTTACACCCAGGTGCTGGGCCGCCTCTGGCGCAGCAACGCCTCGTCGAACGTGCGCGGCGGCGTCACGCGTCTGAACGGCGTCACCGTGAACGGCGAACTGGTGCCGCTGGGCGGAGGCTTCGACCTGATCTCGCTCGTCACCTCGGGGGACACGCGCGCCTCGATGTTCGCGGGTGACCGCAATTTCTCCGACCGTACGGGCGGGCAGATGCTGGCCGAGGTGTTGGTCTACACCCGGACGCTCTCGGCGCTGGAGGTCCGGGACGTGGAGGCGTATCTGTCGAACAAGTGGTTCGGGCGCATCCCCGGAGGCTATGCGGGCGCGGTCCCGGGCGCGAACGCGGTGGTGGTGGAGAGCGGCGCCACTCTGGAGGTGGGGCCTGAGGGAACGCTGGTCGGCGGTGTCGGCGCGGGTTCGGAATTCACCAAGACGGGGACCGGAACGCTGACGGTCGGCGGGCTCTCCACGGTCACAGGGCGTGTCGTTGTCGCTGAAGGCGGTCTGGCCGTCGGCGGGACGCTGTACACCAACATCCCTGTCAGTACGGGCCTGATCTATCACATCGACCCTTCGCATACGAATACGCTGCTGTTCGGTGCCGACGGCTCGGTGACCTCGGTGTTCTCGCAGGTCGGCAGCAATGTGGCGCGGCGTTGGGCGTACCAGCCCAGTTACAAGGGCCCGCTCTTCATGCTGAATGCGCTGAACGGCTTGCCGGTGCTCGACTTCGGCAATTTCGACTCCGAGCGGTTCTTGGAACTTGACCAGCAGGTCAACAACGTGCGCTCGATCTTCATGGTGTTTGGCAGCCAGGGTGGCGCGGGCTTCCTTCTCGGCCAGAAGTACATCATCGCCGGCAGCAACCAGCCGTTTCACCGTAACAACACCGGCGGTTACGGCGTCAGCACGACGCCGATGTTCGAAGGCGGTTATCCCGAGAGTGCCAACATCCACACCTATGGCGTGACGCGTCAGGACGGGGTGGTTGTGAATTCCCGGACGACCGGTTTCAACGGCGGCTATCAGATTATCGAAGTGCACGCCTCTTCGGACACGCGCTTTCAGGGGCATGCTTTCGACCGCTCGCGCACGGCGGACGGTACGGCGCCGAGCGGCATCCTGCGCTCAGGAGGCCAGCGTCTGGGCGAGGTGGCGGCGTATGACCGCCTGCTGACGGAGGATGAGCGCGTGCAGGTTTACAATTACCTGCGCACAAAATGGATGGGGCAGCCGGTGGCGGGCGTGCGCCGTTCGGGTTCGGCCGTGGCAACGGAAGTGACGGTGCGGGCAGGCGCGTGGGCTGACTTGAGCGGCGAGACGGTCGGCGCGCAGACGCTGGCGGGCGGCGGCGCGGTCTCGAACGGCACGCTGGTGGTGACGGGCGTGATCGCTCCGGGCGACGCGGCGGACATGGTCGGCACGCTCAGCGTGAGCAACCTCGTGGTCGGCGCGGGCGTGCGCTACGAAGCCGATTACGGGAGCGCCGCCAGCGACTCCGTGGCGGCGAGCGGCGCGCTCACGCTGCAGGGCGGCGGCACGGTCCAGCTGAAGCTGCACGGCCTGACCGCGCCCTTCAGCGACGTCATCCTCTTCAGCTTCAGCACGCTCGAGGGCGCCTCGAACCTGTCGCAGTGGACGCTGACGGGTGACCGCCCGGCCGGACAATTCCCGGTGCTGAAGCGTGTGGGCGACACGGTCCGGGTCACCTTCATGCCCAACGGCACCCTGATCCTGATGCGGTGAGGCGTGGCTGGGGCGCGGTGTCCTTTCGTCCGGAATGCCGGCTTGCGCCGGCAGTTCCGACATGGGTTTGCTCGCGTGTGCGTGAAGCACTCTGTTTGGCCAGCGTTCCTTCCTCGGTGAGGGAACGCCGATTCTTATCATTCCGAACTTCTGGAAGTATGGAATCCGAGTGGAAAGATTTTTGTCTAGAGCATTTTCACTTTTAGTGTAGCCACTTTGTGCAGACGGTTTAAATCCGTCATCCGCTTGATTTATCTTACCACCCAGACGCGAAGAACACGGAGTCCACCAAGATTTAACTTTGTGTTCTTGGTGTGCTTTGTGTCTTGGTGGTTAACTTTATTTATTTCACCGGCACGAGGCGGATGGCGTGGCCGCCGTTGCTGGCCATGTCGGCGCTGATCGTGTCGGACGCGGTCACCTCGCGCGTGGCGCAGGCCACCTTGGTGCGGTCGCTGCCGTCCGGCGCGCCGTCGCTGTAGATCTGCGCGCTGTACTTTTTGCCGGGCGTCAGGAAGGTCAGCGGGATCGCCAGCGTGCGGCGCTCCAGCGCGTTGATCGAGCCGACGAACCAGTCGTCGCCGCTGCGGCGCGCCACCGTGGCGTAGGCGCCGATCTTGGCGTTCAGCACCTTCGTGTCGTCCCACACCGTGGGGATCTGCCGCCAGAAGTCGAGCTCCGGGTCGGCCTTGTAGAGGCTCGGGTTGTCGTACCAGAAAAGGAACTGCCACGGGCTGTAATAGACGGCCGGCAGGGCGAGCTGGTGGGCGCGGGTGTTCTTGACGCGGGCGTTGTACCAGCAGGGCGTGTAGTCGCCGGGGCCGCAGAGGTAGCGCGTGAAGGGCAGGGCGCAGTCGTGCGCGGCCTCGGGCATCTCCTCGTTGCCGCTGATCCCCTCGACGGTCATGATGTTGGGCCAGGTGCGCTGGTTGCCCGTGACGCGGTACTCGTCGTGGATGTCGATCATCATTCCGGCCTCGCCCGCCTTGCGGATGGCGTCGTGCAGCCACGTGGTCCACTTCTGGCTGCCGACCGTCACGAAGCCGTACTTGAGGCCCGCGACGCCCCACGCTTTGTAGATCGGCAGCAGCTCGTCGAGGCGGCGCTCCAGCTCGCGGCGGTTGACATACAGCAGCACGCCCACGCCCTTCTCCTTGCCGTGGCGGATGACCTCCTGCAGGTCGAGCGGGCCTTTCGAGCGCTTCGGGTCGAGGTTGACCGCGCGCGCGTCCGAGGCGTCGCTGTACTCGTGGCCGTACCAGCCGGCGTCGAACTCCACGTACTGCAGGTTCATGACCTTGGCGAAGTCCACGCAGGCCTTGCCGCCCGTGGTGGTGAGCGAGGTCTCGCGGATCACCTTGCCGGGCTTGATCCACGAGGTGTCGGCGATCTTCGAGGGCTCGTTCAGGTTGAGCACCAGGTCGCTCTGCTCGAGCAGGCGCGCGGCGTTGTCCGCCACCATCACGTAGCGCCACGGCGTCGCGCCCGGCAGGGGCAGCTCTGCCGGGCCGTCGAGCCGCGCGGCGAGCGCGTGGGGCTTGGCCGCGAGCGGCGCGAACTTCATGCGGGCGAAGGTGAAGAGGCCCGCCTCGCCGAGGGCCACGACGGGGCCGTCCGCCGTCTCGACGGTCAGCGGGCGCTCTGCGCCGTCCTTGACCTCGCTCAGCAGGGCTGGCTTGTAGGTGCCCTGGGCGGTGTAGACCGGCCAGGCGCGGTGGTCCCCCGTGAAGACGAACTCGGTGGCCTCCTTGGCGATGCCGAGCTGCGTGCGGGTCTGCTTGGGGAAAACGTAGCGGAAAGCGAACCCGGCGTTGTAGGCGCGGCACTCCAGAACCATTTTCAGGTTGCCGCAGGCTTTGTTTTCAAAGGCGAGGTCGAGCGCGCGATAGGCGTCGATGATCTGCGCGCGCTGGCCGCAGACCGGCTTCCACGTTTCGTTCTTCTCGCCGCGCGTGCTGCCGGTCTGGGTGAAGCCGGCCGTGAGGTCCGCGCTGTTGGTGGCGGTGAAACCGAGTTTCGAGGCGAGCAGGACGGGCTTGCCCTTATAGTCCACGCGGTAGGTGATGGCGCCGTCAGGTGTGACGTCGACCGCGGCGCGGACCGTCTTGTCAGGCGATTCGAGCAGGCTTTCGGCGGCTTGCGCGGCGGTTGACAGGAGGGCAAGGACGATGAAGCCGAGTGCGGGCAGTCTCATACTAAGGGAACCTCTCATTTAGCTATTCCAAGGACGATTGAGCCTCATTATAGTCAAAGGTCACGCGGACTGTCTCCCCCCAATTTGCGCGGACGACGTTTTCAAGTTTCTGGTTGAAAACCGGAATGCTCCTGCGCGATAATACGGCTTCAATTAAAAAGGGAGTCTTTCAATGAAACAGGTTCTCAGGGGAACGGTGGCGCTGTCGTGTCTGGCTTTGTCGGCGGGTGTTTGGGCCGACGTTAAACTTCCGGCGCTGATCAGCGACAACATGCTGCTGCAGGCCAACAAGCCGGCGGCGGTCTGGGGCAGCGCGGAGGCGGGAGAAAAGGTGACCGTGAGTTTTGCCGGGCAATCGGTCGCCGCGACCGCCGACGCTCAGGGCCGGTGGAAGGTCAGCCTCAAGCCGCTGGCGGCCGACACGCGCGGCACGCTGACTGTGACGGGCAAGAACACGCTTACGGTCACCAACGTGCTGGCGGGCACGGTTTGGATCTGCTCGGGTCAGTCCAACATGGAGATGGGCATCGGCATGGCCGACAATGCGGCGACGGAACTGCCCAAGGCCAAGTATCCCAAGATCCGTCTGTTCCGGGTGAGGAACGCCTCGACGCTCCAGCCGCAGACCGACGTGGAAGGCAAGTGGGTGGAGTGCAGCCCTGAGACGCTGCCGCTGCAGGGCGGGTGGGGCGGCTTTTCTGCCGTCGCCTACTTCTTCGGCCGCGACATTCATCTGGCGACCGGTCTGCCGGTGGGGCTGATCGAGACCTGCTGGGGCGGCACGCCGGCCCAGTCCTGGGCGAGTCTGGCGAGCCTGCAGGCGGAGCCGGAACTGAAGGGGTATGTGGAGCAATACGAGAATCTGGTCAAGAACCTGCCGGAAATCAAAGCCAAGTATGCGAAAGACCGCGCCGCGTTTCAGGTCAGTTACAAGCAGTGGGAGGAGACGGTCAACCGGCCGTATCAGGCGGCGCTGAAAGCGTGGGACGCGGAGAGCGCCCGCGCCAAGGCCGAGGGCAAACCCGCGCCCGCCAAACCCGCGCTGGCCAGCGCCGCGCCCAAGAGCATCGGCGCCGAGCCGGACCGGAACCCGTGGACCCCGACGTCGCTCTATAACGGCATGATCGTGCCCCTGACCCCGTACGCGATCGAAGGGGCCATCTGGTACCAAGGCGAAAGCAACGCCGGCCGGGCGCTGGAGTACCGCACGCTGTTTCCGGTCATGATCTCGGATTGGCGCAAGCAGTGGGGACAGGGCGACTTCCCCTTCTACTTCTGCCAGCTGGCCAACTTCCTGCCGAAGACGGCGCGGGCGGACGACGGCGGTTGGGCGTCGTTGCGCGAGGCGCAGAGCATGACCCTCAGGTTGCCCAACACGGGGCAGGCCGTGCTGGTCGACATCGGCGAGGCCAGTGACATTCACCCGCGCAACAAGATGGAGGTCGGCTCGCGCCTGGCCAAGATCGCGCTGGCCAAGGATTA
The DNA here is from genome assembly GCA_023269675.1 of Verrucomicrobiota bacterium. Lineage (GTDB taxonomy): Bacteria > Verrucomicrobiota > Kiritimatiellia > RFP12 > UBA1067 > JAHFSX01. The sequence goes on along the minus strand of JAHFSX010000013.1, from coordinate 68,027 downwards.
CGGCAAGGGTGGCCGCTACACCGGCCCGGTATACGCGTCCATGAAAGTCGAGGGCGACAAGATCCGCCTGAGCTTCGATCCGGCGGGCGGCGAGCTGGTGGCGCGGGCACTGCCCGCCACGTACGATGTGAAGACGGCGCAAAACGAGACCGCCCCGCTTGTGCGCAACCGCCCCGGCAGCCCGCTGGAAGGGTTTGCGATTTGCGGAGAGGACCGGAAGTGGGTGTGGGCCGATGCCGCGATTGACGGACAGACGGTGCTCGTCAGCGCGCCGGAGGTCAAGCAGCCCACGGCCGTGCGTTATGGCTGGGCCAGCAATCCCACCTGTAACCTCTGCAACAAGGAGGGGCTGCCCGCGTCGCCGTTCCAAACCGATGTTCGGACGGACGGGAAGTAGGGCCGGTCGCACTCTAAACGCCTAAACTCACGCACTTATTTTCTGGAGAACATGATGAACAGACTCACTTCGACCCTATTCGCATCCGCCTGCATCTGCTGTGCCGTTGCCGTCCGCGCGGATGTGACGCTGCCGCCGGTGATTTCCGACCACATGGTGTTGCAGCGCGACGTCGCCGCGCCGGTCTGGGGCCTCGCCTCGCCCGGCGAGGAGGTTTCCGTCTCCATCGCCGGCCAAACCAAGAAGGCGACGGCCGACGCGAAGGGCCAGTGGAAGGTCAGCCTCGATCCCTTGAAGGTGGCCGCATGCCTCACGCTGACCGTGAAAGGCAAGAACACGCTCACGGTTCAGGACGTGCTCGTCGGCGAGGTGTGGCTCGGCTCCGGCCAGTCGAACATGGACATGCATGTCAACAGCTACACCAACGGCGACCCCGTATTGGCCCAGGCCGCCGCACTGACCTATCCGAAATTGCGCCTGCTCCACAAGGGACGCAAGGGCTGGGAATTGGCCGTGCCCACCAACAACGTCCATTTCTCCGCGCTGCTCTTCGCGTTCGGCGTCCCGCTCCAGCGCGAGCTCGGTGTGCCCGTCGGCATCATGGTCGGCGCGGTGGGCGGCACGCCGTCAGGCTACTGGCTGACCGAGGAGATGTACCGCAGCGACAAAGCCTGCCAGGAGCAGGCGAAGGAGTTCGCCAAGACCTACGACTTCGAGGCGGCGCAGAAGAAGTATCAGGAACAGCTCGCCGTCTGGAAGGTGGCGGCCGATCAGGCGAAACAGGCCAAGGTCAAGGGGCCCCGCGCGCCCACGCCGGCGGCGAAGGCGGGCGAGTCGGCCGGCCGCATCGGCAATCTCTACGAAGCGCACGTCCGGCCTTATGCGCCCTATGCGATCCGCGGCGTGCTGTGGGACCAGGGCGAGAGCGGCACGGCGATAACCGGCGTGGACCAGTTCAACGTCATGGGCGCGCTCATCACGGGCTGGCGCAAGGAATGGGGACAGGACTTCCCCTTCCTCTACGTCCAGAAAACGAGCGGCGGCGGCACCGCGTGGAACCTGGATGATCCGGTGACGAAGAACGCGAGCGCCTTCAGCCCGCTGCCCAAGCAGGTTCCCGGAAACAACGAGGGCCTCTACCGCGAGCTGCACATCCGGATCCAGCAGCACCCGAAGACCGCGATGGTCCCGTGCACTGATCTCGGCAGCGGCACGCACCCGACCAACAAAGCCGGCTACGGCGAGCGCGCCGCCCGCGTGGCGCTGGGATTCGTTTACGGCAAGCCGGTCGAGATCAGCGGTCCGCTCTATGCGTCGCATACGATCGAGGGGAACAAAGTCCGCGTGAAATTCACACATGTCGGGCAGGGCCTCGCCGCGCGTCACAGCGACAAGCTGCAGGGCTTCATGATCGCGGGCGCGGACAAGAAGTTCGTCTGGGCGGACGCGGTGATCGATGGCGACCGCGTGGTCGTCTCGAGCCCCGCGGTGGCGGCGCCTGCCGCGGTCCGCTACGCCTGGTCCGGAAATGCCCCGTGGGCCAACCTGTTCAACAAGGACGGGCTGCCCGCGCAGACCTTCCGCACCGACGACTGGAAGTGAACTGAACGCTCAGGTCAGTACGGGTCAACCCGGCGCTCAAGACGAAAGGGGTTGCGATGGTTGGGAGAATGACTTTCGCCGTGCTGGCCTTGGGCATGTCGATGGGGCTGCCGACGCTCCGCGCGGGTGACTCCCTGCCGTCTGTGATGGACGGCAGGGTGCCGCAGACTCTCGATGCGTTGTGGGGCGGATACGATCCCAAGAAAGAGCCGCTCGAGACTGAAGTTCTCAAGGAGTGGGAAGAGGACGGCGTGGTCTGCCGGCTGATCCGCTACCAGGTCGGCGTGTTCAAGGGCGCGCCGGCTAAGGTCGCCGCGTTTTACGCCTTTCCCAAGGGCGGAACGCAGCTGCCGGGGCTGCTGCAGATCCACGGCGGCGGGCAGTCGGCCAATCTCGACAGCGCCGTCACCGACGCCAAGCGCGGCTATGCCGGTATTTCCATCAACTGGGGCGGCAACCGGCTGAACTTCGGACGGTCGAAGATGACGTATGACGGCCCGCAGACCGATTGGGGCAAGCTCGACGCCACGCACCCGCCGCAGCGCAACCCGGTGAACCATTTCGCGGGGCCTCTGACCCCCGACGCCTACACGCTGGACGCGGTCGAATCGCCGCGCAACAGCAACTGGTTTCTGGTCCTGATCGCCGCGCGCCGCGCCATCACTTTCCTGGAACAGCAGCCGGAGGTGGACGCCTCAAAGATCGGCGTCTACGGGCATTCCATGGGCGGCAAGCTCACCACCTGTCTGGCGGGCATCGACAGGCGGGTGAGGGCCGCGGTGCCGTCCTGCGGCGGCGCGGGGGCCATCCTGGAAAGCCAGACGGACCTGCCGGGCTGCGTCAAATCGAAACCCTCGGCGCTGGAGCTGGCCTGCGTTTCCGACAACGCCTATATCCCGCGGACCACCTGTCCCATCCTGTGGCTGTCGCCGGCCAATGACTTCAACGCGCCCATCGACAACATGGCCTACACCTGGCGCGAGGTCCCCGATGGCCTAGTCCGTTTCAGCATCGCCCCGCACCTGAACCACCGCCACACCGACGAGCACGCCGTCACCCAGCATCTCTGGTTCGAGCAACATCTGAAGGGCGCGTTCACGATGCCGCTGACGCCCAAGGTCCAATTGAATTTAAAGACCGCCGACGGGGTGCCGTTCGTCACGGTCACGCCCGACGGAGCCTGTCCCGTCAAGCGGGTGGATCTTTACTATGCGATTGATCCGCATGTGCTGAGCCGCTTCTGGCGCGCCGCGACCGTTGTCAGAGACGGCAAACAATGGCGCGCGGCCTGTCCGGTCATGAGCCTTGAGCAACCGCTCTTCGTTTACGTCAACGCGGTCTACGACACGCCGGAGCGGTACCGCAGCATCGCTCATGCTCCGGGACAGGGAAATTCCGCAAACTTCGTGCTCAGTTCCCGGGTTCTGGTGTTGGCTCCGGCGCAGCTGCAGGCGGCGGGCGTGAAGGCGACGGATAAACCGGAGCGGATGGTCGACGACGGCTCCCGCGGCTGGCGCGACTGGTATCAGCTGAACTGGGACCACCCGCCGCTGTGGAGCGCGACGACCCGCAAGCTCAAGGATCCCAAGTGGCGCGGTCCGGATGGCGCGCAGCTGGTCTTTGAGATCAAGTCGGCCACGGACAACACGCTGGTGGTCAGATTCAACTGCAATGCCTGGGGCGCGTTCCTCCCCGGCAAACCCGCTCTCGACTATGCCGCGGTCAAAGAACTGAAGGGCTCTGCCGACTGGCAGAGCGTGTCGGTCGGACTCGGGGATCTCGCCTCCACCGACCCCAAGGTCACCGCGCCGCTGGCCGACTGGCAGACCGTCACCGAGTTCAGCCTCAGCCCCAGCGGCGAGGCCGTCAAGGACGGGCAGAAGGTGAAGGTCGCGGGCAGGGCTTGGCAGGGGCCGCGCGAGATCCGCAACCTGCGCTGGGAGGGCGGCGAATACGCGGGTCTACGGATAACAGGTTCCGCTCTCAGCAATGCGGAGCACCAGAAAAACTTCAACGAGGCCATCAGCAAGTCACTCGAGCAAGAGAAAAAGGACGCCAAATGAGACGCTCGCATGCGTGGGGGATCGCCCTACTGCTGGGCCCGTGCGTCTTGACGCACGTGTACGCCGCGCAACAGGGGCCAATGCCAGCGCAGGCCTTGATGCCGCGCGTGGAGGACTACACGCACATGTGGTGGGCGGAGGGCTTCCCCTCGCACACGCCCGAAGCGCCGTGGCGGCGCATGATCCAGACGGGTTCTTACGCGTTGGCGCTGGACACGGAGACGATGCGGATGCCGCACTTCGGTTCTGTGCCGGCCGGCCTGGGCTATGCCGAATGCGCCCGGGCGGATAACCGCGCGTGGCAGCGTCTGCCGCCGGCCGACCTGACGCTCTCGATCAGCGCGAACGGCATGGCCTACCGCTGTGTGGCGGGCGGCAAGTGGACCCCTCTCGCCGGGCCGCGCCTGATCGAGTCGGGGCGTTTCGTGCAGCGCGCTGACGTGACGGATCTCGTGTTCGAGTCCGCGGACGGACGGCGGCTCAACGCCGAGGCGCGCTTCGAGACCGTGGCGTGGCCGGACCGGCTGGGGCTGATTCTTGCGGCGCGTCCGGGGCTGCGGCCCATCCCCGCAGGCGAGGCGTGTTTTGGCCGCGTCGGCGGCGGCTTCGGTCTGGACGGCACGAACCACCTTGAAATCGCTCACAGCCCGGAGTTGGAACCGGAGCGCTTCACGCTGGAGCTGTGGGCCTTTGTGCCGGCGGACTGCCAGGTTTCCGCGCGGACCCATCCCTGGCTGGTGTGCAAAAACGCTCATGAGCAGGCCGAGGGCAACTACGGGATCGTGATTCTGAACGGCGTGCCGCAGGCGCGGCTGAATATCGGCGGCGGGAAGGACGGCGCGTTCAAGGTCGACGCGCGCCCCGGGATGTTGAAGAGCGAGGCGTGGAACCATCTGGCGCTGAGCTATGACGGCGACGCTTTGCGGTTCTACGTCAACGGCGACCGGGCGGGCGAACAGAAAATCGGGCGGCGGAGGATTCCGGGCCGCGGCGGACTGGCCTTCGGGCGGCGCCAGGACAACTGCGGCGACGGATACTATTTCCGCGGTGCGGTCGACGAGATCCGGTTCTACGGCCGCGCGCTGACGGACGCCGAGGTGCGCGGTCGTTTCGCCAAGCCCGAGGCAGCCAGTCCCGTGTTGACGCCTGTCCGCGAATGGAGTTTCCGCGCCGACGGGCAGGCATCCTTGAGGCAGCCCCGCGAGACTTGGAATGCGGCTTCGATGGAGATCGGCCTGTCCGCCCGAGAGGGACGGACGCAGCAGCGCGTCGAACGGCAGGGGCTTTCCGACGACGCGTGGCAGGAAGTTGCGGTGACGCTGGACGCGAGCGACATCCGAAGGTGGACGGAGACCGGGCTCGGCGCCTCCCTGCGCAGGCTGTCTGCGGATAAGCCGCCATCTCTGCAGCCGGTGGGCGTTCAGGCGAAGGCGCTGACCCAAGGCATGGAGTGTCCGATAACCTTCGACCGCGCGCGCGGCTGGCATCGGGTCGACCTCGACGGCGTCAAACCGGTCCTGCCGGCGGGCGGGAACCGGGGCAAGAATGACGCGCTCGAGCGCGTGCGGCTCACGCTTGCGAATCCCGCCGACCGCGAGCAGCCCATCCGGCTGTTGTTCGAACGAAAGGCCGGCATTTCCATCACGGGCGTTTCAGCCATCCTGCGCGATGCGGCAGGTAACCCGACCGGCATCCCGGTGCAGCTCAGCAAGAACTGGCATGGGCGTCCCGACGGAGGTGTTTATGTGGGTCCGTGGTTCCACGGCTTCTCGTTGATCCGGTTGCCTGCTAAAGCGAATGTGGAATTGGAGCTAACGCTGGCGTACGGGCACTGGGGCGGGGTGGCGGCGGCGTCGCACGCGCAGCTCTGTCTGATCGGGTGGGGCAGTAACCAGCTCTGGGACCAGAGCGCGCTCGGCTCCTGGGGCGAGAGCATCTGTTACGAGCCGGACCAGGCGCAGGCGCACGCCGCGGTCCTCGACGTGCGGCCGGTGATGGTCCGTTCGATGAACAGCAACGCGGAGTGGGGATGGACGCATAACGTGGGCGGCGGCGACTTCTTCAGGTTGTTCGATGCGGAGGGCCAGCGCGTGTTCCCGGCCCGCATGCGCACGGCGTATGAGAGGCAGGGGCCTTGCCTGACCGAAGTGACTTACGCGGGCCACACCGGTCCCGCGCTCGAACACGCGGCCACCGTCAGCCTGGGCCGCACCGACGATATCGTGCGCGGCGTCTACCGCCTGCGGCTCGACGTGACAAAGCCTGTGGCGTTCAGCCGCTTCGTCATCTTCCAGATCGGGGCCGACACCTACAGCTACACCGGCGAGCGCAAGATGGCGCTCGGCAACGAGACGGGTCTGCTGAAGGAGTGGGACACGCGGTGGGGCGGAGACACGCTCCGGGCCGGACCTTTCGAATGTGTCGGACGCGTGCCGTGGGTCTCGCTGCACGAGGCTGTTGCCCGCGTGAAGCCGGGTGAGCCAGGTGCTTGGGCCAACCGCGGCATCGTCATCCGTTCCTGGAAGGCGCGTCTTGGCGGCAAAGAGGCCGCGCCGTGGATGGCCGAGCACGGCATGAAAGTGGGCGGAGTGGACACCTCGACGGCGGACATCGTGCCGCCGCCGGGGGTCGCGCGGCTCGAGCCCGGCGACTTCGTCGAGGCCACCTTCGAGCACCTCATCATGCCGCAGGCTGCGGAGGATTATTACGGCCCTAACAAGGCGCTGAGTGCGGCGTTGATGAAAGACGGAAACACCTGGCGCATGATCCGGCGCGAGGCTGTCGGCAATGACAGGCATGTCGCCATGCGGACCGGTGACCTGCAAGGCTTGTATCCCGCCGTGAAGGTCCGCACCGTGAACGGCGCGGCCGAGTTCACGCTCACCGGCGGGCTCGGCTACGTTCCCGTCACCTTCTCCGGGCTTGCCGGACCGTCGGGCTACGAACTTACGCTTGATGGAAAGCCTGTGGATCAGAGCGTCCACGGCAACGATTTCTGGCAGGCCGACTACGTCGCTGTTACGCGGCAGTGGCAGCTCACCTTCAACATCCCGCTCTCGGACGGCCATCCCCACACGGTGCGGCTGGTCAGAAAATGAGAAATTACCCATGATCTTCCCATTGAAACGTGCGAGCGTCATGCTGAGCCTTTTGTTCGCCATCCATGCCCATGGAGCATCGCCGGACGAGGCTCAGGTGGTGGCGTGGATCCGGGGGGGTGCCGAGTCTTACAAAAACGCGTCCTACACCTTTCTCGGACAGCAGGAGTGGGAGCTGCTTTTCGACGTCAAGCCGAGACCGGGCGCGGCGCTGGAGTTGCTGTGGGGTTCCAAGAACGATGTGCGGTCGGCCGTCGTGCAGGTCGGCGGGGTCTCGCTGCCGGTGACCGGAGGCGGAGACTACGACGGCTTCCGCTGGGTGCGCGTGCCGTTGCCGGACGCGGTGCGCGGGGAGCGGTATGACGTGCTGCTGAAGCCCGGCGAGGGCAAGGCGGCCTTTCTCGCGGAGGTGCGGCTGACGCTGCCGGGCGGCGACCCGGATCGTCCGTCGCTCGACCGGCCCAGTCACCGCGTGAAAACGGCGCTGAAAGCAAGGGCGGCGGGTTTCACGGGCGAGGCTTTCCCTGAGATGCGCAGGCTTTGGGACACCCCTTCGGCCTCTTTTGCCGCGGCGACCGGTTCGCCGCAAGAAGCCGCAGCCTTTCGCCAGTGCGAGGTTCACGCGCGGCAGGCCAACGAGGCGCTCTACCGCAGCCGGCGCTTTGTCGACGGCTGGCTGGCCAGGGCCGACCCGGCGACCGGCCTGATTCCCCGCAATCTCCGCGAGAGCCGCGACTTCTGGAACGGGCGCGACTCGGCGGCCGACAATTACCCGTTCATGGTCCTGACGGCGGCGATGACGGACCGGGAGCTCTTCGAGGGCCGCATGCTGGAGATGCTGCGCACGGAGACGCGGCTGACTAGCCGCGTGGGGCGCTTGCCGGACGACTACTCGTTTTCGAAGAGAGGCTGGCGCCGCGAAAAGGTCGATCTGGACGCGATCTTTTTTGACGGCGCCGAGTATGTGAAGGACGGACTGCTGCCCATCACCGAATGGCTGGGGCCGAGTCCCTGGAGCGTGCGGGCGGTCGGCATCATCGACGACATCTGGGCGAACGCCGCCGTCGAGACGCCGTCCGGCAAGATCCCGACGCTGAACTTCGAGGTCAACGGCGATCTGCTGCAGGCCTGCGCGCGGCTTTTCTGGTTCACGGGCGAGCGCAAGTACCTCGACTGGGCCATCCGGCTCGGCGACTACTACCTCTGCGGCACCAACCATCCGACGCGCGATCTGGCCAAGCTCTCGCTGGGCGACCACTCGTGCGAGGTGATCAACGGCCTGTCTGAGCTTTACGCGGCCTGCGCGGCCGCCGCGCCCGCGAAGCGCGAGGCCTATCGCAAGCCGCTGCACGAGATGTATGACCGGATCCTCGCGATCGGCCGCAACAGCCACGGGCTCTTCTATCTGACCGTCGATACCCGCACGGGCGCGCACAGCGACGAACTGACCGACAACTGGGGCTACAACTATGACGGTTTTTATACGGTCTGGCTGCTGGACGGCACGGAGGCCTACCGCGATGCGGTCCGGCAGGCGCTGGGCAATCTCAGGGAGCATTACACGGGAAAAGGGGGCATGTGCCAGAGCGGTTCAGCCGACGGCTATGCCGATTCGATCGAGGGCGCGATCACGCTTCTCAACCGCGAGCCCGTCGCGTCGGCGGCCGAGTGGGCCGATACGGAGATCAAGACCATGTGGGGCAAACAGCAGCCCGACGGCGTGATCGAAGGCTGGCATGGCGACGGCAATTCGGCCCGCACGTCGCTGATGTACGCGCTTTGGAAAACGCAGGGCATGCTGGTCCGGCCGTGGCGTGAGGACGTCCGGTTCGGCGCCGTGCGTCAGAACGGCGAGGTCTATCTCACGGTCACTGCGGACAGGGAGTGGTCCGGCCACGTCGTCTTCGACCGGCCGCGGCACACGTTGCATATGCGCCTGCCGCTCGATTATCCGCGCATCAATCAGTTTCCGGAATGGTTCACGGTGGCCGAGACCTCCACGTACGAGGTGCGGGACGTTCTTGCGGAGTCGACAACCGTCCTGAGCGGAAAGCGTCTGAGTGAGGGCGTGCCGGTGACGCTGAGGGCAGGGACCCGTATGTGCTGGTCGGTCCGGAAAACCGTGAAGTGACGGCGGAGGTGTGCGGAATGCGGCTAAATCAGTTACGCCGGTTAAAAACGGCGCTTGCGGCTCTGGTTCTCGGGGCGGCCGGTTGCGGGTGTGCGGAGGCGGACGTCGCTTCGCGTGAGATGTTGTCCGGGCCGGTCCTGTTTTGCAAACGGTTCAACTATCAGGGCCTTCACATCTACGACACCTTCTACCAGTGGCGTCCGGGCGGCGGCATCTACGTGCTGGAGAATCCGGCCGACCCGCCGGAGCAACACCGCGTGCGCGCGGTGGTCGATCCCCAAACGCCGGAAACGCTGGGGGTGGGCATCTACTTCGATCCGTCACTTTCATATGACGCCAAGCGGTTACTCTTCTGTTTCAAAGGATCGGAACAGGGCAACTCGGCGATCTATGAGATCGGCACGGACGGCAAGGGCTTGCGGCAGGTCACCCACCTCGACGCGAACGGCAATCCGTACAAAGGCAAAGGTGGCGGGCACCACGACGTGAAGCCCTGCTACCTGCCCGACGGTCGGATCGTCTTCACCTCCACGCGCTACAGCGGGCTCGTGCCGTGCGCCAACAACGGCGTGGCGATCCTGCACGTGATGAACGCCGACGGCGGCGACATCCACACCATCTCGGTCAACAACGTGACGGAGTTCGATCCCTGCGTGCTGCCCGACGGCCGCATCCTGTTCGGGCGCTGGGAGTATGTCGACCGCAACGCGCTGGTGATCCAGAGCCTGTGGACGGTGCTGCCCGACGGCCGCAACGAGACCGCGCTCTACGCCAACAACATGGTCTTCCCGGAGGCGGTCCTGCAGGCCAAGCCTGTGCCGGGCAGCGACGCGCTGGTGGTGGCGACCTTTGCGCCGCACAACGCGCCGCCGCGCGGCGCCATCGCCATGGTCGACACGCGCGTGGGCAAGAACGATCCGGCCGCGATCTTCAACTTCGAGTCGCCCGGAAAGCCCACGCACGACCGCGGCGACTCGTGCGACCCGTGGGCGCTGAGCGCTCAGGTGGTGCTCTTCAGCGGCGTGCCGCAGGCGCCGGACGCGCCGTCGGTTCCGGTGGAGACCCCCGGGTTCCGCAAGCGCAACAACCCGAAGCTCAACGCGCTCATGCTGATCGACCGCGCCGGCACGCGTGTGGTCGTGCACAGCGATGCGGCGATCGACCTGCACAACCCGATTCCGCTCGCGCCGCGCCCGCTGCCGCGCGCCAACATCGACATGACCGACCGCACCCAAGCCACGGGGCAGTTCTTCGTGAACGACGTGTACGCCTCCATGCCGGCGGTCAAGCGGGGGACGGTGAAATGGCTGCGCGTGCTGGAGGAGACCTCGCGCGTGAGCGAGAGCCCGGGCGGCTCGTGGATGAACCAGACCTTCATGATCTCCGCCGCCATGGCGTGGAGCGCCAAGATCTATCACGGACTCGTGCCGGTGGAGCCGGACGGCTCGGTCTACTTCGAGGCGCCCTCCGGGCGCTCTCTCTACTTCCAGCTGCTGGACCAGGATTACCGGCTGGTGCGCGGCATGCGCACCTTCATCCAGGCCGTGCCCGGCACCACGCGCAGCTGCGCGGGCTGCCACGAGTACAATCCGAAAGCGGCCGGCGCGCCGCGCCTGGCCAACCGCGCGCCGCGCCGGCTGCGCGAGGAATCCTGGGGCAGCGGGTATCTCGATTACGCGGCCCGGGTCCAGCCGATCCTCGACGCCAACTGCGTGAGCTGCCACGGCGGGGAGAAGGGCCTGGCCGCGGGGCTCGACCTTTCGCGCGGCTGGACCGAGTTTTTCAACATCTCGTACGAGCATCTGACGGCGCGCCGCGAAAAAATGTACACGGCCGATCTGATCGCGGGCATCTGTGCCATGAACGGCACGGCGTACTGGTCGTGCAAGGTGTTCGAGCCCTACACGCACGGCAGCGGCAAGGCGCCGCTGGCCGACATCCTGCTCAGGGAGCCGCACCGGAGCCGGCTGACGCAGCGGGAGCGCGAGCAGCTCTTCGCGTGGATGGACTCCAACGGCATGTACTTCGGCACGTGGGACTACACGGCGGCCGGGCCCACGTCCAAGCCGTACCTGAATGCGGTCGCGGCCGTCAAAGCGGTGATGAAGGAGGCGGGCTGCGCGCGCTGCCACGCCGACGGGAAGGGCGAGATCCGGCGGTTCGACCAGTGGATCAATCTGGACGCGCCCGAGATGAGCCGCGTGCTGCGCGCGCCGCTGCCGCCCGCGCCGACGGCCGAGGGCGGGTACGGACTGGCGCTCTGCCGCTCGCGCCAGGTGGACCAGAGCTTCAGCCGCAAGGGCCTGATCTACGGCTTCGGCTACGCGCACGCGGTCATGGACTTGGACAAATTCCCGACCCAGACGTGGCCCGCGGTCTGGCCGCCGGAGGGTCAGCCGGTGACGCCCTTCGCTTCGGTCAAGGATCCGAATTATCAGAAGATATTGGGGATCATCCGCGACGCCCGCGCGGCGCAGCTGGCGAACCCGCGCGTGGACATGCCGGGAGCGGATCTGGTCGGCGAGGGGATTCACGAGGGCCGGTCGCGGCAGATCCTTCCGCAGGCGCTGCCGGAGCCGCTGCCCGCGCTCTGTGCGGCGCTCGACGGGAACGGGTTCGTGCGGCTCGGCTGGGAGTCCTCGGCGCGCATGATCGGGCTGGTTGCGGAGATCCACCGCGGCGCGGCCGCGGACTTCGCGCCGTGCGAGTCGACGCGCCTCGGCCGCACGGAGCGCTTCACGTATTGCGACACCCACCCGCCGCCCGGACAGGCGCACTATGCGGTGGTGTTCGTCTCCGATCCGGCCGCGACCTGCGGCACGTGCAGGAGCGGCGCGGTGCTCGACTATCAGCATGAAGGAGACAAGGGAGGCACGACCGCGCTTCCCGGCGGGCGGTGTCCGCTCTCGACCTTCGCGCCGCGGCGCAGCGCGCCGGTGCGGGCGTCGCTGGACGTGCCGGAGGCGCTGCCGGCGCTGCGCGTCACGAGGCCGGAGGCGGAGCCGCGCGAAGGCCAGGTTGTCCTGCGCTGGACGCCGGCGGGGGTTCCCGGGGTCACGACCTACGACGTGTTCGGACGCCTGAACGGCCAGGCCGGCGCGCCGCTTAAACTCAACGGCGCGCCGCTGAGGGAGACGGGCTTTTCGGACATGACGTTTCATGGGGGCCGGGAGGCGAGCTATGCGGTGCTCGCGCGCGCGCCGCGCCGCGCGGAGCCGGGGTTGCCGCGGGAGGAGGAGTGGGTGTCCGCGCGGCCGTTGCCGGCGCGCGTGGAGCCGGTCTTCATGCTGAGGGCCGCGGCCCGGGGCTTGAGCCTGCGGGGCGGCGCGCGTTTCGAAGGCGAGGTGCTGCAGGTTCCGGCGGGCGGTTGCGCGGAGCTGAGCCCGACCGCCGAGCGGCTCCTGGACGGGCCCTTCAGCTTTGTGGTCGAGGCCTTTTTCGACGGGCCGGGAGAGATGCCGGTGGTGCTGGGCTTCGGGCCGTTCAACAGCGCGGGCTGGTTCCTGCAGAAGTTCGGCGGACGGTGGCGCTTTCATCTGGCGGGCGTCTCCTGCGACGGCGGCACCGTGCCTTTGGGCGAGTGGGTGCGGGTGGTCGGCACGTATGACGGTCAGACGGCGAGGCTCTACCAGAACGGACAGCCTGTGGCCGAGGTGGCGGTGCCCGCTGCGCCGGCGGCCTACTGCCAAGCGTTTTATCTCGGCCAGTATTCCGCGCAGAACGAGAAGCCGTATCAGTTCAGCGGCAAGATCAGAGAACTGGCCCTGTATCGGCGCGTCGTGAACGCGGAAGGGAAATAGACTCCATGGCAAGGCGGAGCGTGTTTATCAGACGGTTCATGGTCACAGGCCTGCTCTGCTGTCCGCTGGCGTTCGCCTGCGGTGCGGAGCCGGTGTGGCTTGCGGCATGGGCACAGACAAACCCGTATGACCTGCAGATCCGCGAGGCGGTCGAGCGCTCCGGAGCCGGGCAACCGGCGGCGCGCGGCGTCGCCTTGCAGAACCTCGGTTTCCTGCGGGCGTACGCGGCGGCCGATACGCTGGCCGCGCGGCTTTCTGATCCTGACGCGGCCGTGCGCCGGGCGGCGGCGGCGAGCCTGGGCCTCTGCGGCGGGGTGCGGCAGCTGCCCGCGCTGCTGGCGGCGTTGGATGACACGGACGTGTGGGTGCGCCAGTCCTCGGCCGTCGCGCTCCTCAATCTCACCGGGCAGGAGCCGGCCTTCAGCGCTTTCGCACCCGAGGTTGTGCGGCGCGGGCAGGGGAACGCTTGGCGGCAGGTCGTGGCGTCGGCGCAGAGCCGCACGCTGCGCTTCGATGCGGTGTCTGACGTGTCGGGATCGAATTGGCTGGCACGTTGCCGGGCGGCCCGCGCGCTGGGCGCGGTCGGCGTGCGCGAAACGGCGGTGCCGCAGCTGCGGGCCGCGCTCGCCCCGTATCTGACCGATCGGAAGAAGGTGTGGGATGATGAGGAGGCGCTCTTCGCGCAGGCGGCGCTGCGCGCCCTGGGGCGGCTCGGCGGGGAGGAGGCCGAGCGGACGCTGATCGCGCTGCTCGGCGTCAAGGAGTGGGCGTGCTACGCGGCCGAGGCGCTGGGCGACTGCGGCGGTCCGGCGGCGGTCGACGCGCTGCTGGCGGCCTTCCCGGAGCATGCGCTGAAGGAGCACCTGCTGCTCTTGAGCGACTGGCCCCTCTACGGCCCGAAAGAGATTCCCTCGCTGCCGCTGATGGACGTGCCCGGCTTTCCTGCGGCGGACCGCGTGCCGCGCGCGGCCTACGCCATTCTGTTCGCGCTGAGCAGGCTGGAGTTGTCTACGCCTGCGCAACGGGAGGCGCTGCGACGCCTGACGCCGCAGATCATGGTCACCCTGCCCTCCGACCACGACGCGTCGATCGTGTATGAGCCCGAGCCGATCCAGCTGCTCGCGGCCTGGCTGTTCGAGCGCGCGGGTGTGAGGCGGGAGGCGGTCGAGGCGGTCTTCGACGAGTTCGGCCAGTCGGGTCCGCCCGTTAAACGAAGCGACCTCTACGAGACGTTCCGCGCCATCGGTTCGCACAACGCGGCGGAGCTGCGGGTCCGGTATCCGGTCTACGGCGCCAACATCCTGCTGGCGCTCAGCCGCGAGCCGGGCGACGCGCCGCGGTTCGAGCACCTGCTCTCGCACTCCAACGGCTGGGTCCGCATCAACGCCGCGAAGGCGCTGCTCTTTCTGAACGCGCGCGGAAGCGCGCCCGCGCTGCGGAAGACGCTCGAACAGGCGCCGCCCGACAGCGCGTACGGCTTCTGCGGCGTTTTCGACTACCGGAACCCGCGTCAGGGCCAGGACGAGTTCAACGACCCTTCGCCGCGCTGGAAAGAGAGCTTCCTGATCGCGGCGGGGCGGCTGAGCGGACCGGAGGTGGTCCCGCTGCTGACGCGTTACGCGCACGATCCGGGGCAAACGCTCGAGGTCCAGTACGCGGCTGTGCGGGCGCTGTCGGACCGCGACGGGCCGGAGGCGCTGCAGGTGCTGCAGGGCGTGGCTGAAGCGCATCCGTTCCAGTCGGTGCGGATGCTGGCCAAAGAGGCGCTGTGGCGGAGGCAGGCGCCGCTGCCGGAGGTCGCGCCGGCCGGGCACGTGGCGGCGCCGCCGGACCGGCCGGGGGCGGCGGCGGATCCTTCGCGGGCGCCGCTGGTCTTCATCAAGGGCAGCCTCAAGCCGGACAATGTGTTCCAGATCCCGTACACGCGCCAGTCTTACTCCACGACCGACTCGGGGCCGGTCTTCCGCATGGGGCACACGATCTGCCGGCTCGCGTCGCAGGAGCCGGGCGCGGCGATGCGGCCCTTGACGACTTTCACCAACGGCTATGTGGCGGATCTGGAGGTGTCGTACGACGGCACGCGCCTGCTCTTCTCGCGGCGCGGCGGCGAGGACGATCCCTGGTGGCACGTGTGCGAGATGAACGCCGACGGCTCGGGGCTGCGCCAGCTGACGCGCGGGTTTTATCATGACGTGCACCCGAACTATCTGCCGGACGGCCGCATCGTCTTCACGACCAGCCGCACCGGCCTGCGCGACGAGTACCATGGCTATGCGGCGACGGGGCTGGCCGTGATGCAGCCGGACGGGAGCGGCATCACCGTCATCGGCATGAATTTCGGGGGGGACGCCGAGCCGGTGGTCGCGCAAGACGGCCGCATCCTCTTCACGCGTCTCGAGGTGATCTACTCGCGCGTCAAGACCGAGTGGAACCTGCTGTCGGTGCTGCCGGACGGGACCCAGCCGCTCACGCTCTACGGGCCGGAGAGCCGCGCCTTCTGGAGCAAGCGGTACTGCGTGGAGGCGTCCACGCCGCCGCGCCACCGGGTGCTCACCTTCTCCCAGCCGCAGCAGATGCCGGACGGGCGGATTCTGCTGAACTCCTTCGACGGCCCGTTCCTCGCGGGGCCGCGCAAGAACGAACAGACGCTGCTGTTCCCCGACGAGCGCTACGCTCTGACCACGCCGTATCCGCTGGATAACGACACGCTGCTGGTGGCGGCGGGGGAGCGGCCGATGGCCAAAGACAAAAAAGGGCGGCTGGCGCGTGACCGCGTGGCGGCGGTGGACCAGGGGCTTTATCGGCTGGACCTGAAGAGCGGCACGCTGGCCCTGATCTACAACGATCCCGCGGCCGCCGATTTCGAGGCGCGCCCGCTGGTCGCGCGCGCCCGGCCGCCGGTGCTGCCCGAGCAGGTCGCGAACCGCGCGGCGTTCACGGCGCGGCTCGACTGCCAGTCGGTCTTCCGTTCGCGCGACCCGCTGGTGGGCGCCCGCGCCCGCTACGTGCGGGTCGTCGAGGGGCTGCCCGTGGTCGCGCGCCACCAGACGCACGCGGACGGCGGCATCTCGTGGAAGAACCACGGCGGCGCGGTGGCGCGCGTGTTGGGCGTCGTGCCCTTGGCGCCGGACGGCTCGTTCGCGGTGGACGTGCCGGCGGACCGGCTGGTCCACGTGCAGGCCTTGGACAGCGACTGGCAGATCCTGAGCGACCAGCTGATCTGGATGCAGCTCCGGCCCGGCGAGAACCGCGGGTGCATGGGCTGCCATGAGGACGCCGACGCCTCGCCGCAGAGCCGGGGCGGGTACGTCCAGGCGTCGACGCAGCCGCCTGTCGCCTGTCTGCCGCAGGAGGGCGCGTTGCGCTACCGCGGGAAGATCTGGTTCAAAGGGGTGGTGCGCCGTCACGACGAGGAGCGCATGCGCACGGTAAACTCGACCTCGCTGTTGGCGCGGGAGTAGGTTGGGGAAGTGCGTTAGTTCATTAGTTCATTAGTTGACGAGTGGGTTGAGTGAAAGAGGGGAAAGTATGCGAAGCGTGGGGGTGATGATGGGGTTGGCCCTGCTGGCCGCATGCGGTCAGGCGCAGGTGCGGCACCGCTTCGTGTGCATCGACAACGCGAAGGACGCGCGGCTGCTCTACGTGGACCAGTTCAACCCGTCGAACAACTGGACGCGGGCGGTCTCCGCGGCTTCGCGTTCGCTGCAGCGGGTCGGCGAGGGGCGGGTGCTGGTGGGGCTCGCCACCGGCTTTGCGGAGTATGACCTGAAGAGCGGGGCGGAGTGCGCCCGCGTGGACGGCTATCGGCGGATCAGCGCGGTGGCGCGCCTCGCGGACGGCCGCACGTGGCTCGCGGAGAGCGCGCCTTCCGGGATCGTGATCCACTGCGTCGGGAAGGACCTGCGTTCCGCGTGCGGCAGCCGCCTGCTTTGTCCGGAGGCCGCCTACCTGCGCGTGATGCAGGTGCTGGAGAACGGCCACATTCTCATGGCGGCCGGCAAGCCCTTCCGCGCCGTCGAGCTCGATGCGGAGGGGAAGGCCGTCTGGTCCGCGGCGCTGGAGGCGTACGGCGACAAGGGCTACGCGGTGTGCCGTCTGGCGGACGGCACCACGCTGGCCGGCACGGGCAACGGGGTCAAGGTGGTGCAGGTGGACCGCGAGGGGCGGCTGGTGCGCTTCTGGGGCGAGCCGAAGAAGGGGACGCATCCGGCGTGGCGGCTGGACTTCTTCAGCGGGTTCGAGCGGTTGGACAACGGCGACGTGGTGGTTGCGAACTGGCTGGGCCACGGCAAACACGGCACGGGCCCGCATCTCGTGGAGTTCAATGCCGGCAACGAGCTGGTGTGGCAATGGGAGGATCACGTGGCCGCGCGGCAGGTGACGAACGTCCTGGTGCTGGAGTGAGCGGCGCGGGCGCGGCGGGTTTGCTTACGCGGGGAAAAGACGCAGCGGAAGGTTGAATGATGGCATCTCGTCGGATGAGATAGTCGGACCGTTCTCGGTAGGGCGTGCGCTCCTGCGCCGCCGCCGATCGGCCGGGAACGGCGGCACGGAGTGCTCGCCCTACCCGCGATTACTAGACGGCTATCGTCCAAATCGTTCTTGCCCTTTGCAGCACCCGACGGCAGACCGTTTCCGTCGGGAACGGGTCGTCCCGCCCTCAAAACAGCGGCAGGGCGCCGATCGCGGAGAAGGGCACGGGCTCGATCTTGCGCCAGCGGCAGGCCGCCTCGTCCGGGCCGTTCTCGAGTTCGAACAGGTGCCGCCAGCGCTGCTGGAAGAGCAGGCCGTTGCGGACGACCACGGCGGCGTTGCGCACGGTGGGCGTGCCCTGCGTGGTGACGCTCTCGAAATGGTACATCTCCACGGCGGGCGCGTAGAGCGCCTTGTGGCCGGCCTCGCGCAGGCGGTAGACCAGGTCGAAATCCTCGAACTGCACCGGGTGGAAGGCCTCGTCGAAGGCGCCGTGCTTCCTGAGGAGGGCGGCAGGGATCATCAGGCAGGCGCTGATCAGGCACTGCACGGGCTCCTGGCGGCCGTAGCGCGGGTCTTCGACGGGGTCGCCCCGCCCGCGGAAACAGACGTGGCCGCGCTTCGAGATGCCGACGCCCGCGCACTGGATCGGAAAGGGGTGCCACGGGTAGAGCAGCTTGGGGCCGACCATGCCCGCCTGCGGCTCGGAAACGAGCGCGTTGCGCAGGCCGGGCATCCAGCGCCGCGTGCGGGGCGCGATGTCGTTGTCGGCGAAGACCAGGTACTCGCCGCGCGCGACGGCGATGGCGCGGTTGCGGGAGTAGGAGCAGCCGATGTTGCCGGGGTTGTGCAGCACGGTGACGGGGACGCCGTAGCGCGCGCCGAGCGCGACCAGCTCCGTGTCGCACCATTCGCCGCTGCCGTCGGTGGAGCCGTTGTCGACGACGATCATCTCCCAGGGCGCGTCGACGATCGAGTCGGTGATCAGCGCCGAGAGGCAGCGCCGCGTGCAGTCGAGTTTGTTGTAGGAGAGCGTGATCAGCGAGTAGGTCATAAGAGGTAGAGATTTAACACAAAGACACGAAGATACGAAGAAAACATCAGAGGTTATTGAGGGGGATTTAACACGAAGGCACGAAGAAAGCGTCAGAGGATAATGCGGTGGATACCACTTTTGATGAGGGGAACGTTGAAGTTGATGAGATAGCCGAGGCGCAAACCGGTGAGTTTCAGATAGGTCTTGAGTTGAATGCCAAAAACAGGATGGAGCGCTTCAACAACTTTGAGTTCGATGATGACTTGCCTGTTGACCAACACGTCCAAACGCAACCCGGAATCGATGGTGATCCCGTCATAGTGGACGGGAAGATAAACTTGAGACTCAACCAAGAGAGCTCGTTTCTTCAATTCGTGCGTGAGGCAGGCTTCATAAACTTTTTCCAATAGTCCCGGGCCTAACGCTGAGTGAACTTTGAAAGCCGCATCCACAACATGCGTGCCGATTTCCTCGAGTTCTTTTGGCAACGCACGCATGTCGTTCATCATTAAGCTCCCTCTCTTCTTTGTGACTTCGTGTCTTCGTGCTCAGTTTTGAACCAGCTCGCGGGCGAGGGCGAGGATGTCGTTGAGCGAGGGCAGGCAGGCGGCTTCGAGGTTTTTGGCCGAGGGCACGGGGAAGTCGGCGCCGGCGAGGCGGCGGACCGGCTGCTCGAGATATTCGTAGGCGTGCTCGGCGACCTGCGCGGCGATCTCCGCGGCGAAGCCGCCGGTCTTGGGCCCCTCCTCGAGGACCATCACGCGGCCGGTGCGCTTGGCCGAGGACACGATGGTGTCGATGTCGAGCGGGTTGAGGGTGAGCAGATCGATGACCTCGGCCTCGATGTCCTCGGCGGCCAGCTTGGCGGCCGCGTGCTGCGCGACCCAGGCCATGTGGGACCAGGCCACGATCGTGAGGTCGCGGCCCGCGCGCGCGACCTTCGCGCGGCCGAAGGGGATCGGCGGCGGCAGCTCGTCGTCGACCTCGAAGCGCTGCGGGTAGAGCAGCTTGTGCTCGAGGAAGAGCACGGGGTTGTTGTCGCGGATGGCGGTCTGGAGCAGGCCCGAGGCGTCGGCCGCGTTGGAGGGCGCGGCGATCTTGATGCCGGGCACGCCGGCGAAGAGCCGCTCGAGCGACTGCGAGTGCGTCGCGCCGTAGCCGCGTCCGCCGCCGGGCGGCGTGCGGATCACGAGCGGGCAGGCCTGGCCGTAGATCGGATGGACCTTGGCCGCCATGTTGACGAGCTGGTCCACCGCGAGGGTGATGAAGTCCATGAACATGATCTCGATCACGGGGCGCTGCCCCGCGACGGCCGCGCCGATGGCGATGCCGGTGAGCGCCTGCTCGGAGATCGGCGTGTCGCGGACGCGGCCCGGGCCGAACTCCTCGATGAGCCCGCGGGTGACGCCGAACGCGCCGCCGTAGACGCCGATGTCCTCGCCCATCAGAAAAACCGAGGGGTCGCGCCGCAGCTCGGCGGCGAGCGTTTCGCGGATGATTTGGGTGAAGGTGATGGTTCTCATGGAAAGTAGGATTTAGGATTTAGGATTTAGGAGTTGGGAGTAGGGGCGACCCTGTGCGGTCGTTTTGGCGTTACGCGAAGAGGTCGTCGGTCAGGCCCGTGTGGGGGGGCAGGGGCGAGGTCTCGGCGAAGCGCACCGCCGCGTCGATGTGTGACCTGGCGTTCTCGCGGTGCATGAGGATCGCGTCATCGTCCAGCGTGCCGTCGGCCTTCAGCTGCGCTTCGAAGCGGAGGATCGGGTCTTTGCTCCAGGCGGCCGACTCCTCGTCGCGGGTGCGGTAGACGCGCGGGTCGCCGCGCGAGTGGCCCGAGAGACGGTAGGTGGTGCACTCCAGCAGGGCGGGGCCGTTGCCGTCGCGCGCGTCGGCGGCGAGCGACGCGACCGCGTCGCGGACCGCGCAGAAGTCGTTGCCGTCCACGCGGATGCCGGGGATGCCGTAAGAGGCGGCGCGGTCGGCGATGTGCGGGTTGGCGAGGCCCTGGGCGGTGGCGGTGGACATGGCGTAGCCGTTGTTCTCGGCGATGAAAAGGACGGGGAGCTTCCAGAGCGCGGCGATGTTGAGCGACTCGTGGAAGACGCCCTGGTTGGAGGCGCCGTCGCCGAAGAAGCAGGCGGTGACGCGGCCGGAGCCCCGCATCTGCGCGTCGAGCGCGAGCCCGGTGGCGAAGGGGATGCTGCCGCCGGTGATGCCGTTCGCGCCGTAGAAGCCGATGGAGGGGTCCATCATCATCTGGCTGCCGCCCCGCCCGCGCGAGTAGCCGGTCGCGCGGCCGAAGAGCTCGGCCATGGCGCGCCCGGCGTCCGCCCCGCGCGCCAGGAAGTGGCCGTGTCCGCGGTGCGTCGTGGTCATCGCGTCCCGGGCGTCGAGCGCGGCGGCGACGCCGACGGCGACCGCCTCCTGGCCGATGCAGGTGTGGGCCGTGCCCATGACGCGACCCTCGAGGAACAGCCGTTCGATCGCCTCCTCGAAGAAGCGTATCGTCAGCATCAGCGAATAAGCCTTCAGAGTCTCCATGCGTCCCCCCTTGATCCAAATCTTTAGCCCGTAGGATAACACAACCGCCGCGAGCAGGGCAAATTGGGAATTCCGCGGGCGCATCTCTGTTTCATTGACCTCAACGGGGGCAGGAGTGCCTCAGCACCCCGCCCGTGCGCGGTCCGGGACGTCCCGCGCAACTGCTGCCGCACCGGTAGGGGCGGACGTCTCGGACGCCCCGCAACCGTAACTAGAACGGGGGCAGGAGTGCCTCAGCACCCCGCCCGTGCGCGGTCCGGGACGTCCCGCGCAACTGCTGCCGCACCGGTAGGGGCGGACGTCTCGGACGCCCCACAACCGTAACTAGAACGGGGGCAGGAGTGCCTCAGCACCCCGCCCGTGCGCGGTCCGGGACGTCCCGCGCAACTGCTGCCGCACCGGTAGGGGCGGACGTCTCGGACGCCCCACAACCGTAACTAGAACGGGGCAGGGGTGCCTCAGCACCCCGCCCGTGCGCGGTCCGGGACGTCCCGCGCAACTGCTGCCGCACCGGTAGGGGCGGACGTCTCGGACGCCCCGCAACCGTAACGAGTCGAACGGTCAGTGAAACGGGGATGCGCCCGAATTCCGGTCCGGCAGCGGCGAGGCGCATGCATGCGTTGTTCGCTTGGCGTCTATGACCGGCCCAGGCGCAGGTGAGGTCTGTAGAGCCGGTGCGACCCCGCACCGGCTGGGATTCTGTGCGGCGCGAGGTCGCGCCTGCACCACAGACGGCGACCCAAGCCTGTCATCCGCCCGAGTCCGCCGCACCTGAGCCTTCAGTTCGGAGGCGCGAACAATGGACGCTGTGCCGTCCGTTCTGCTATACTCAAGGTTTTGTGTGGTAATTCAACTTGGATCTGTGTGCGTGCAGGGAGGCTTTATGACGGTAATACTGAGAAGACTGATGATGGCAGGCGCGGCCCTTGTGGCCGGACTCAGCCTGGCCGCTGAAACGAACATCCTCTCGTTCGCCTACACGACGAGCCTGGCGGCGGACGCTTCGACGCCGGATCCTTTTCTCAGGAAGCTGAACGACGGCTACTGGGCGAACAGCGCCGCGGACGGCGTCAAGTACGGCGACAACGTGGCCGTCACCGTGGACCTGGGCCGGCGCATGCAGCTCAGCAAGGTGGATGTCTATACCTTCACGGTGGCGGGCGGCTCGCCGCTCTCGACGCTGGGTGTGGCGCTGGAGTGCGGCAACGACAACGTGACGTGGATCCCGCTGGGTGCGCTGTCCGCGGTGAGCAACGGGCTCTTCTCGGGGAGCGCCTTCTATGCGAACGCGCGCTACCTGCGTCTGGCCTGCGCCAAAGGCAGCGTTGCGGGGCAGTCGCTGGCCGAGATCGTGGTGTCCGGCAGTTCCGCCGGCGCGTCCGGTCTGTCGGCTTTTTCGTACACGACGTCGATGCCGTATAATTCGGCGCATCCGGATGGCACCCTGTCAAAGCTGTCCGATGGGTCTTGGACGAATGCGGGCACACAGAGCGTCCAGTATGGCCCGAACACTGCTTCGCTTGTGGATACTGCCGATCCGAGCAAATGTGTCGCGAGCAATGTGGTGGTCACGACGACTCTGAATAGCGTCCGTACGTTGCAGCGCGCCCACCTGTATGCCTTCCGATCAACTGGTGCGGGTAGTTATGCGACCACACGCGTGACGCTCAGCAACAGTCTCGACGGCATAGCTTGGACCTGCGCGGGCGTTCAGACAAACTACGAGAGCAGTTTTCCCGGATATTATACGCCTAATTCGATACGTTTCGACTTCACCCTTCCGAACGTCGAGGCGCGCTATCTGGCCTTCGCCTGCGAGAAAATATCGAATACGAATATCGTGCGGCAACTGCTGGGCGAGATCCAGATCTACGAGGCCCCGCTGGCTTCGCCGCTGGGCGACCCGCTCGCTTTCACCTATGTGTTCAGCAAGGCGCCCTCGGTCCATGTGGACAAAACCGAATGCCCCAAGCTGACGGACGGGACGTGGGAATCGAACACCCGCAACGCGGTGCGCGTTTACGGGGACTTTTCGGTCACCGCGGATCTGGGCGCGCCGCGGTATGTGGCGGGCACGGACCTGCTCTGCTGGTCGAACGTGTTTACGCAGGAGGCGGGCGCTTACGGCACGGGGCGCGTGGTCGTGTACGGGGGACTTGAGACGAACAACATGTCGCAGGTTGCTGACATCACAAGCTGGAGTTCAGCTTGGCCGTACCACCATGCGGTCACCTTTACCAACCTGCCTTATGCGCGCTACTTGCGTTTAGATGCCTACCGGTGCACGGATACGGAGTCCACGACGAACACCGCGCAGATTCTGGGCGAACTCACCATCTACCGCCCGCCGTCCGCGGTGGTCGGGGCGCTGCCGGTCGAGGTGACGAACGCCATCCCGAGCGCGGGGTTCGAGGCCGAGCAGATTCCGGACGGCGACTCCGCGACGATGATCGTCAAGGGCGGGACGACCAACGGCTGGACCTTCTCGTATGCGAACAGCGCGAACTATGCGGGCTTCCAGCGCAACAACAGCCCGGTTTCGACGAACTACGTCAACACCGGTTATTATTTACGCTATATCGCGCCGGAGGGCAAGCAGACCGCGGTGCTGATGGGCAGCGGCAGCATGGAGACGCAGATCAGCGTGGCGACGAACGGCACGCATGCGCTGCAGTTCCAGTTGAACAGCACGGTCATCAGCAGCACCACCGAAAACGGTGGGTACGATTTCCGCGTCCGCCTGGACGGTGTTGATAAAGCCGTCGTGACGGTCGCGCAACTGACGAACACGCTGCGTCAGGTGCTTCTGCCGAACGTCGCCGCAGGCGCGCACACGCTGCGGTTCGAGGGCGTTAACTCCAAGGGCGTGACCTGGGGCGCGCTGATCGACAACCTGAAGCTCAAGCGGTTTGAAATGACGGCGGAGCAGGCCTTGCCGCAGGGCCGCGGGTTGGTGTTTGTGGCCGATTCGATGACGCCGCTGGCGCTGGACTATGTCGGCAGCATTTTGATCAAAGAGTTTTGGCAGGAGGGCGTGCTGATGCCGCCGGCCAAATATTCGGCATTGACCAGCCCAACGGTGTTTGAAGGACCCGGCGCGCTCCGCTACGACCGCGGCACGCGCTTCACGGTGCTGTAGGGCGGCGCCGGCTGGCTTCGCGCCGGCCCCCGCGGGGGTCAGGTGCGGGCGGCGACGGCCCGCATTTTCGCGAGGCCGGTGCGGGCGGTCTCGGCGGGCGGGCGTTTCCAGTACTCGGCGTTGAACACCTCGACGGAGAGCCAGACCTCGGCGCGGTTGTCCGCGAACGCCTGCAGGATGTCGCGCAGCGGCGCGACGCCGTCGCCCGGCCAGATGCGGTCGGAGTCCTTGACCGTCTCGCGCGGCGGCTGGGCGGGGTAGTCGTTCATGTGGAAGCTGTAGGCGCCGCAGCGCCCGAGCAGCCGCAGCGCGGCCGGGTCGCTGCCGCCCTTGTACAGGTGGAAGGCGTCGGCCAGCACGCAGGCGTCGGGGTGCCCGGCGCGGGCGGCGACGTAGAGGCACTGGTCCAGCCGGCTGAGGTTGGCGGAGGCGCCCCAGAATTCGAGCTGCGGGACCACGCCCATGGAGTGGCCGAGTTCCAGCACGGCGCGGTAGCGCTCCGCCGCGCGGTCGAGGTCGAGCGTCGCGCCGGCCTGGTTCACGCCGGCCGGCGGGGCGGCGATGTGCGTGCCGCCCAGCTGCAGGACGAGATCCATGTCGCGCCGCATCTGCTCGAGCCCCTTCGCGCGCGCGCCGTCGTCGTTGACCGCCCAGGCCGCGAAGCCGATGGCGCTGATGACGGCGAGGCCCGCGTCCGCGCAGCGCCGGCCGAGGTCCTTGAGCGCGCCGCCGGACTCCGCGGCCTTCGCGAGGTCGGCGATCCACGGCTCGATCCCGGCATAGCCCGCCTGGGCGGCAAGGTCGATCTGTTCGGCGAGCGGCAGCTTGTAGCCGCGGAGCGTGCCGGTGTTGAGGGAATAGCGGAAGCCCCCGGCGGCTGCGGGCCGGGCGGGCTCGGCGGCCGCCGGGCCCGGCAGCGTCAGGGCGCAGGAGCCGATGGCGGCGGTCGCCAGAAACGTGCGGCGGGACGTCAGGTTGCTCATCGGGTGACCTTACTTGCGGGCTTTGGGCTGGGCTTCGAGCCATTTGACGGCGGCGGGGTGGGCGCTCCACGTCTGACACAGGATCGGGGCGTAAAAGGACGCCTCCTCGCGGCTGCCCGGCGTATAGGCATCCGGGAGCTCCTTGGGAAGCTGACGGTGCCCCAGCAGATAGGCCTCCGCAAACCCGTTGACGGTGCGGGCAACGGCGAGGGCCGCTGCGGCGCCGGCATCGTCCTGCAGCAGCAGGCGTTCCAGCACGCCGCACCACACGAAAAGGGCGCCTTCTCCGGCTTCGTTAGGGAATCGGTCAAAGAGCGCGCGGGCCTTGTCCAAGTGTCCGTACTCCAGGCACGTCGCGATCAGAAAGTGGCGGGCGCCCTGGTCGTCGTTCGGGTTGAGCGCCAGGAGGGCCTCCCACTCGGCAATGGCCTCATCGGTCATGTCCGCCTCGTAAAGCAGGTTGGCGAGATCCGCCCGCGCCTGCATGTAGGGGCGCGTTTCAAGAAAGCTCCAGAAGTGCCCGGCATTGTCCGTGAAGCCCTTTTTGCCGAGCCTTTTCTCGGCGATCGCGACGATCCCGCGCGTGGCCAGAAGGTCCTCTTCCAGCGTCAGGTCGAAATAGTCCTTCAGCTCGCGCAGCGCGGCGGCGTTGCCGGGGTCGGTGTCGACCGCCTGCACGAGCAGCTCGTAGGCGTGCTCGTCGGTCGCGGCTTCGAGCGCGTCGACGTAATGGGCCTCCGACTCCTTGCGCTTGACGACGGGCGTGGCGCGCTTCTGCTGCAGGCCGCGGTGGACAAGCGCCAGATAAGCGCGCGCGAATTTGTCATCCTCTTGGTCGGCCTGGTTGTCGGTATGCTGTTCCTGCATGATCATGGGGCGTCTCCTTGGTAGGTGCGGATGGTAGCGGGGATGGCGGGGAAAAGTCAATGCCCGATGCCCTGCGGACGCCTCGGGGAGGCGTCCCTGCCGTTTGGCGCTTTGACGGGAGGGACATTTCTCAGGGGATGTCCGTTTTCCGGTAGGGACGGTTCCCCGAACCGTCCGCCGGTCCGTGCGCGCCATGCCCTGCGGACGCCTCGGGGAGGCGTCCCTGCCGTTTGGCGCTCCCGCCTCAGAAGAGTTCTTGCTGGCGGAACGGGGCCGCAGAGGATTTCTTTTTTGCGGGGGCGGGGGCGGGGGCGGGTGCCGGCTTGGCCGGCTTGGCGGCGTTGGCCGGTGGCGGGGCGGGGGCCGGGGCGGGCGTGCCGGCGAGGAGGGCGAGGAGTCCGGACTCGTCGAGGATGGCGGTGCCGAGGCTGCGGGCCTTGGTGAGCTTGGCCGCGCCCGCTTCGGCGCCGGCCACGAGATAGCGCGTGTTTTTTGAAACCGCCTCCTGCACGAGGCCGCCCGCGGCCTTGATCTTGTCGGCGAATTCGTTGCGCGGCAGCGAGAGCGTGCCGGTCAGCACGAAGGTCACGCCGGCCAGGGGCGCGTCGGCGGCGGCCGCGGGCTTCGCCTGGGCCTGCGGGTCGATGCCCAGCGCGAGCAGGCGCTCGAGATAGCGCCGGCCGTAGTCGGAGGCGAAGAAGCCCAGCACGGCTTTGGCCGCCTCGGTCTTGATGACGCACATGACCTGCGGAGGCAGCGCGGTGCCGGGCGTTTTCGCGGCCACGCCCGCGGCGACCAGGTCGTCGCCCAGCACGCCGATCTCGCCGCAGAGGCGGTTGAAGCGCGCGTGGCGCTCCTCGCGCTCGGCCTCGTCTTTGGGCCGGTTGAGCGTGGAGCGCGGGTTTTCGGCCGCGGCCAGGTCGTACAGCTCGCTGAGGCGCAGGACGGCGGCGAGGACCGGCGAGTGCGGGAGGTCGGAGAAGCGGGCGTGGGCCGAGGCGATCTGCTCGGCCACGGTGACGCCGACGTTGGGGATGCCGGTGGCGAAGAGCCAGCGGTCGAGGGGCAGCGACCTGGAGGCTTCGAGGGCCTCCAGCGCGGTCTGCGCGTTCTTGCCGAACTTGCGCGTGCCGGAGGCCGCGTCGCCGATGCGGAAATCCTCCAGCTGCGGCAGGGTGAGGCTGAAGAGGTCGAGCGGGTCCTTGACCCAGCCCTGCGCCACGAGCGCTTCGGCGACCTTGCCGCCGATGGCGCGCAGGTCGAGCGCGTCGCGCGAGGCGAAGTGCTCGAGGCGCCCGACGCGCTGCGCGGGGCAGGCCGGGTTGGTGCAGCGCTGGGCCACCTCGTCGCCGAGTCGCGCGACCGCGCCGCCGCACTCGGGGCAGGCGGCGGGCATGGCGAAGGCGGTTTCGGTGCCGTCGCGCTTGTCGGCGATGACGCTCTCGATGGCCGGGATGACGTCGCCGGCCTTGACGATCCAGACGCGGTCGCCGACCCGGATGTCCTTGCGGGCGATCTCGTCGGCGTTGTGGAGCGTGGCGCGGGCGATCTCCGAGCCTGCGAGCAGCACGGGCTCGAGCTCCGCCACGGGGGTGAGCACGCCGGTGCGGCCGACCTGCACGGTGATCTTCCAGATGCGGGTCTCGGCGCGCTCGGGCTCGTACTTGAAGGCGCGGGCCCAGCGCGGCGACTTGGCGGTGGCCCCGAAGCGGGCGTAGAGGTCGCGGCGGTTGACCTTGACGACCGCGCCGTCGATCTCGAAGGGGAAGGCGTGGCGCTGGACTTCGAGCTCGTCGATGGCGGCGAGCACGGCGCGGATGTCCACGCAGAGGCGCTGCCACGGCGGGGTCCGGAAGCCCCAGTCGGCGAACTGCTTGAGCATGCCGCCGTGGGTGGGGAAGGCGGCGCCCTTGACCGCGCCCGCGGCGTAGATGACGGCGTCCAGCGGGCGGCGCGCGACCTCGCGCGGGTCGAGCTGCTTGAGCGAGCCGGCGGCGGCGTTGCGCGGGTTCATGAAGGGCTCGCGGCCGGCCTCCTCCTCGCGGCGGTTGAGCTCGGCGAAGCCGGCGCGGGTCATGTAGACCTCGCCGCGCACCTCGAGGATCTCCGGGGCGTCCGCGAGGGAGAGGGGGACGGAGCGGAGCGTCTTGACGTTGGCGGTGATGTCGTCGCCGACCTCGCCGTTGCCGCGCGTGGCGGCGCGGGTGAGCAGGCCCTTCTCGTAGAGCAGGGAGAAGGCCACGCCGTCGATCTTGGGCTCGACCACGTAGTCCCAGACCTCGTCGGGGAGCTGGCGGCGCAGGAAGGTGTCGAAGTCGAGGAGGTCGTCGCGCGAGCGGGTCTTGTCGAGGCTCATCATGGGCGGGTTGTGGCGCACCTGCCGGAAGGCGGCGAGGGGCGCGCCGCCGACGCGCTGCGTGGGCGAGTCGGGCGTGAGCCACTCGGGGTGGGCGCGCTCGAGGGCCTCGAGCTCGGCGTAGAGCGCGTCGTAGTCGGCGTCGCCGATCTCGGGGCGCGCCTCGACGTAGTAGAGGCGGTCGTGGCGGCGGATCTCGGCGCGGAGCTGTTCGATGCGGGCAAGGGACATGGGAAGACACCGGTTACAGGTTAGAGGTTGGGAAGATCAATTTTGTTTACGGGAAGAACAACTTTCAACATTGAACGTTCAACGCTGAACGCTCAACGCGCAAGGGGGAGAAGGGCCTTGAGGCGGGGCAGGGCCTCGTCGACGGCGCGGATGCCGGCGGCGATGGCCTCGGGGCCGCGGTGGAACTCGAGCGTCATGATGTCGCCGACCTCGGGCTGGATGAGGATGTCCGGCGGGTTGAGGGCGAGTTCGCGGAGGGTGATCTGGTTTTCGATCAGGCGGAACGAGCGGGTGAGCACGTCGAAGATCGAGAGCGGGTCGGCCTCGTTCTTGGGCGGAGCGATCCAGCGGCGGGAGGGGCTCGCCGCCGGTCCCGTCCACTGCGACAACAGGCCGCTCAGGGAGGCGACCAGCTGGGCGATGCGCGGGGGCGGCTCCGAGGGTTGCGGCTTTTGGACGGTTTTGCGTTTCTGGGCGGCGGAGCGCAGGTTGACGTCGACGGCGATCACGAGATCCGCCCCCATGGAGCGGCAGACGGAGACGGGCAGGGGGTTGACGAGCCCGCCGTCGACGAGGTGCCTGCCGTTGAGGCGGGCGGGGGTGAAGATGCCGGGGATGCCGATGCTGGCGCGGATCGCGTCGAACAGGTTGCCCGACTTGAGGACGACCTCCTTTTCGGCTTCGAGGTCGGTGGCGACGGCGGCGTAGGGGATGCGGAGGCTGGCGACGGCATGCACGGGGATGATGCTTTTCAGCATCTGCATGAAGTTCTTGCCGGTCAGGAGGCCGGAGCGCGGGAAGTTCACCTCGAGAAAGAGCTGGGCCACCTGTTTCCAGTCGAGGTGGGCGGCCAGCTCCTCCATGGTTTCGACGCTGTCGGAGGCGTAGAGGGCGGCGGCGATCGCGCCGGCGCTCGTGCCGGCGATGCACTGGGGGCGGATGCCGAGCTCGCCGAGGCGGCGCAGGACGCCGATGTGCGCCCAGCAGCGCGCGCCCCCGCTGCCGAGCGCGAGACCGAGCATGTGCGGGGGGTGGCGGGTAGGCGGCATACTCACTGCGGTTTCGGGACGACCGCTGAGGCTTTGCGGTTTTTGACGAAAACGGTGCGGGTGTAGCCGCTGCGGACCAGCTCGGCGGACACGGTGCGCATGATCGCGCGGTCGGGCTTGTCCGGGATCAGGATGTTGACCTCCTGGGTGCGCTCGATGCCGGCGGACCTGAGCGTGTTCGCGATCTTGCCGGGTTCCAGCCGCCGGTTGTTGAAGGTGATCGCGCCGGAGTCATCGATGACGATTTCAGGCACGCGGGATTTCTCGATGACGCGCGAGCTGATGCACCCGTTCCACAGCAAGAGGGCGGTGCAGGCCAGGGCGAGGGACCAGAGCGAGTGTATGCGCATAAATTCTCCTAATGATTGGAAACTTTAGCATAACCTTTTAGGGGTGTCACAAAAAAAAGGAGGAGTTAGGATTTAGGAGTTAGGAGTTGCAAGGCCGTGGCAGCGGACGTGTTCGTACCCTGCTCGAGAGTCCGTGTTCGCGTCTTCAAAAGGAGGTCAAACGTAGGGCCTCAAGAGACGGTTGTTCGCGGGAGGGTTCCTCCTTGTCGAACGCCCTGTTTTCAGGGTCTTCTGCGCTTCCGACTCCTCAATCCCAACTCCTGAATTCTCCTGGGTGCGGCTCAGTTTCAACGAAACTGAATCGCACCTGGCCTCCGGCTCAGACGAGGCGGACGTCCACGCCTTTTTTGCGCAGGAGGGAAACTTCGGACGCCGGGGCCTGTGTGTCGGTGATCAGGATGTCGATGCGCGCGACCGGCATGATGTGGGCGAAGCCCGCGCGGCCGAGCTTCGACGCGTCGGCGAGGACGATGGTCTGGCGGGCCTGCTCGGACATGCGGCGGCAGACGTCGGCGATCTCGGCGCTGTCGGCGGTGAGGCCCTTGTCCGTCGTGAGGCCGTCGGAGCCGAGGAAGGCTTTGGCGACATGGAACTGGCCGATCTCGCGGATGGTGGCGGGGCCGGTCAAGGCTTCGATCGCGGGGCGGAACTCGCCGCCGGTGAGGGTGACCTGCAGGCCCGCGTTATTCCGGACGTAGGGCAGCAGCAGGGTGGAGTTGGTGACGATGTTGACGCCCTGGCGGCCCAGCAGGAAACGGGGAATGAGCGAGGTCGTGGAGCCGGCCGTGATCATCACGTCGTCGCGGTCGGCGATCAGCTCCGCCGCGGCGCGCGCGATCCGGATCTTCTCCTCCATGCGCGTGCGCTGGCGGTCCGACACGTTGGCGTGGAAGGTGGGCAGCCCGCCCCCGTGCTGCCGCAGGATCAGCCCCTGCGCGGCGAGGTCCTTCAGGTCCGTGCGGATGGTGACCTCCGAGACGTTGAAGCGCAGGCTCAGCTCGGCGACGGAAAGGGTGGGCCGCTCCATCAGCGCCTCCAGGATTCTTGCTTTTCGCTCGCGTGCTTTGGTCATACCGGCCGGCTCCTCTCGAGGTCCGTAAAACGCCTATGACCTTAAAACGAAAGTAAATAAAAAGCAAGTCGAAAAGAAATGCAACATCAAAAGTAAAATCCGAATTGTCAGGCCGGCGCATTCGTGTTATCGTACGGCTCAATTTCGGGCGCGGGGCGTTTGGGCGTCAGGCGCGGTGCGGAAGCCGGGTGCGGCGTCGGTGACGACGTGCCCGCAGGTGTAACGAAAGGGGAATGCGATGAGCAAGGCGACGATGTGGGTGCTGGCCGGCGCGGCTGCGACGGCCGCGTGGGGCGTGATGGCTGCGGATGCCGCGGTCAAGATGGACGAGAAGAACCGTCCGAAGCTGTTCAAGCAGTTCGGGGATCATGTCAACACGCCGGACGGCCTGGCGCAGGACAAGGCCGGAAACATCTTTATGGCCGCGCCCAACTTTGTGGACCAGTCGTACGCCGGCACCATCATGAAGATGGACAAGAAGAGCGGCAAGTGGTCGGTCTTCGTGGCGGGCCTGCTGCATCCCGACACCAAGCGCGGCGCGCCGATGGGCATGGAGTTCGATGAGGACGGCAACCTCTACTATTGCGACAACCAGTATTTCTTCGACAAGAACTACAAGTCGCGCGTGATGCGCGTGGTGATCGGCAAGGACGGCGAGCCGCTGAAGATCGAGCCGGTGGTCGAGAACATCAAGCTGGCCAACGCGGTGCGCATCCGCGGCAACGCGGTGTACTTCACGGACACCTTCTTCGATGTCGCGGGCAAGAACCAGGGCGGGGTGTACCGCGTGCCGTTCAGCGCGTTCAAGGAGCGTCCGGCCCTTCTGCTGCCCAAGGAGCAGGCCGGGAACGACCCGTACTGCCTCGGCATCACCGAGACCGTGCCGCTGGAGCACCGCAAGGATACCGCGGGCGCGGACGGCATGTGCTTCGACAAGAACGGGAACATCTACACCGGCAACTTCGGCGACGGGCACTTCTACGTGATCAAGATGAGGAGCGACGGCTCCTACGACAAGATGGCCACGCTGATCAACGACCCCAAGGTGTTCCCGTGCTGCGACGGCATCTGCTATTACGCCAAGAAGGACTGGGTCATCATGACCGACTCCGAGCGTAACGCGGTCCTTTGCTGGGACATCAAGGCGGGCAAGCTGGGCACCTTGTGGATGAACGACGACACCTGCGGCAAGGACGGCCTGCTGGACCAGCCCTGCGAGCCGATGGTATGGGGCGACAAGCTCCTCGTCGTGAACTTCGACATGTCCTTCCCGGGCCTCAAGAACTCCAAGAACGACCCGATGCACACGCTGAGCGTGATGAATCTGGAACCGTCGGGGTTCTCCTTTCTGAACCTGTTCCGTTAAGGGACGGCGCGGCCGGGCCGGTGAGACGGTCCGGCATTAGGGTTTTCTCGGGGCGGGTTTGGGCCCGCCCCGCCAATTTTTAAACAGTCTGATTCTGGGTGGGGGCGCCTCCCCGAGGCGTCCGCCCTTCGGCAAGGCTCAGGACCGGCGGACGGTTCGGGGAACCGTCCCTACCGGAATGAAAGTCTAGAGTACAGGATAACGGAAAATGCAGAACTTTTTGGATTTCAAGGGCAAGACGGCGCTGGTGAACGGTGCGGCGGGCGCGATCGGCAAGAGCATCGCCCAGGGGCTGGCGCAGTGCGGCGCGCGCGTGTACATCACGGATCTCAAGCAGGACGCGGTTGACGCCACGGTCGCGGAGTTCACCGCCGCCGGATACGATGTGGCCGGACTGGCCGCGGATGTGACCAGCGAGGCGCAGGTTCAGGCGGTGGTGGCCGGCGCGGCCGCGCGCTTCACCAACGTGATCGACATTCTCGTGAACGTCGCGGGCGTGGCGGGCCAGAGCCCGATCGAAGAGATCACGGAGAAGCAGTGGGACTTCGTGTTCGCGGTGAACTGCAAGGGCCCCTTCTTTTTCATCAAGCACGTCGTGCCTTACATGAAGAGCGCCAAGTACGGCAAGATCGTGAACTTCTCGTCGCAGTCGGGCAAGATGGGGTCGGCCCTGCTGAGCCACTACAGCGCGGCCAAGGGCGCCATCATCACGTTTACGCAGGCGCTGGCGCACGAGTTTGCGAAGGACAACATCAATGTGAACTGCGTCTGCCCCGGCATCACGGACAACACCGGCGTGTGGACGTTCATGTCCTCGAACTACATCGAGAACCTGAAGCAGGAGCGCGCGGACGTGGTGAAGCGCTTCACCGCCAAGATTCCGCTGGGACGCCTGGCCAGCATTGAAGATGTGGTGGGGACGACCGTCTACCTCTGTTCCTCGGCGGCGGATTACCTGACGGGGCAGTCGATCAACATTTCGGGCGGCCGGTTGATGTAACAACCCTTAAGGAAGATGAGAGACATGAATACGATCACGAAAGAGTTTGTGGCGAAGATGATGGATCACGCGGTGCTGAAGCCCGCGATGACCGACGAGGACATCCGCAAGAACGCGGCGATGTGCGTGGCCAAGGGCGTGGGCGACCTCTGCGTGCGCCCGACCGACGCGGCCCTGGCGGCGAAGCTGGTGAAGGGCTCGGGCACGACCGTGGCGGTCGTGGTCGGGTTCCCGCACGGCGCGAGCCGTTCCGAGGTCAAGGCCCTGGAGGCCAAGCTGGCGATCGAGGATGGCGCGAACGAGCTGGACATGGTGATGAACATCGGCAAGTTCCTCTCCGGCGATTTTGACTACGTGAAGCGTGACATCGGGGCGGTCGTGGCCGTGGCCAAGCCCAAGGGCGTGCTGGTGAAAGTCATTCAAGAGTCCTGCCTGCTGACGCTGGAGCAGGTGGCCCATGCCTGCGAGCTCTCGATCGCGGCAGGGGCCGATTTCGTGAAGACCTCCACGGGTTTCAACGGCGACGGCGCGACGGTCGAGCAGGTCGAGGTCATGCTCGCGACTTGCGCGGGCCGCGCGAAGGTCAAGCCCTCCGGCGGCATCCGCGATTGGGACCGGGCCGTGATGTTCCTGAAGATGGGCGTGGGCCGTCTGGGCGTGGGCTCGGCCGACAAGATCCTCGACGGCGCGCCGGCGGCCGACGGGTATTGAGGCTGACGGCGTGCTCCATGCGCAGGGATGCGCATGGCACATCAGAGAATGTGGCACGCCCATTCCTGGGCGTGCTTGGATGCCGGGTTCTGGGCGTAGTTGATCTTTTGAGCGTGGAGAGTGAGTGACGATGAGCGGAAAAACGATGCGTGCGGTGGTGTATCACGGCCCGATGGACGTGAGGGTCGAGCAGGTGGCGGTCCCCGTGTGCGGGGACGGCGCGCTGCTGGTCAAGGTCGACGCCTGCGCGGTGTGCGGGTCGGACATGAAGGCTTACAAATCGGGCAACCCCCGCATGCGTCCGCCGATCGTGATGGGGCATGAGTTCGCGGGCGTCATCGTCGAGAACCGCGCCGGCGCGGGCTTTGACGTCGGCGAACGCGTGGTGATGGCGACCTCGGTCGCGTGCGGCGAGTGCGCCTATTGCGCGCGCGGCTGGCGCAACCTCTGCTCGAACGTCCGCCCGATGGGCTTCGGGTACGACGGCGGCATGGCCGAGTATGTCGTGATTCCCGAGCTGGCGGTGCGCGGCGGCCACGTGATCAAGGTGCCCGCGGGCGTCCGGCCGCTGCACGCGGCGCTGGCCGAGCCGGTGAGCTGCGCGGTGAACTCGTGCGAGAACAGCCAGGTGCGGAAGGGCGACACCGTGCTCGTGATGGGCGCGGGGCCCATGGGCATCCTGAACGCGGTGGTGGCGCGCGAGTACGGCGCGGCGCGGATCATCCTTTCCGAGATCAATCCCGCGCGTCTGGCGCAGTGCGCCGCGTTCGGCTTCGACCGCCTGGTCAATCCCGCGGCCGAGGACCTGGCGCAGGTCGTGAAAGACGCGACCGGCGGCCTCGGCGCGGACGTGGTGATCGTGGCGGCTCCGGCCGCCGCGCCGCAGGAGCAGGCGATGACGCTGGCGCGCAAGCGCGGCACGGTCTGCCTCTTCGCCTCGCTGCCGGCCGGCAAGAGCATGCTCGCCGTCGACAGCCGTCCGATCCACTACAACGAGCTGCGCGTGGTGGGCACGAGCGACTCGACGCCGGAGCACGTGGCGAAGGCCGTGGCGCTGATCGCGGCGGGCACCTTCCCCGCCGACCGTCTGGTGACGCACGCGCTGCCGTTCGAGGGCTTCAAGGACGCGATCGCGCTGATGGAGAAGGGCGACGCGCTGCGCGTCGTGCTGACGCCGTAAGGCCGTTCGTGACGGATCAGCGGAAAGCGGAAACCAACGATGAAACTGAATCTGCAAGGTAAGGTCGCCCTGGTGACCGGCGGCTCGCGCGGCATCGGCGCCGCGATCTGCCGCGGGCTGGCCGAAGAGGGCGTGCGCGTGGGCGTCAACTATTCGGCGAGCCCGGACAAGGCCGCCGAGGTGGCGGCGGGCATCGCGCGCGATTTCGGCGTGGCGGCGGTGGCGCTCAAGGGCAATCTGGAAAAGCCCGAGGAGATCGCCGCCCTGTTCGACGCGCTGGAGCGGGAGTTCGGGCCGGTGGACATTCTGGTCAACAATGCGGCCTACTGCCCCGGCGGCCCGCTCACGGGCTACAGCGTCGAGGAGTGGGAGAAGACCTTCCGCATCAATGTGACCGGCACGTTCGTGGCCTGCCAGGAGCACGTGCGCCGGCTGCTGGCGGCGGGGCGCAAGGGCAAGATCGTGAACATCGTGTCGCAGGCCGCGTTCCTGGGGTCCACGTCCGGGCACCTGCCGTACGATTCGAGCAAGGGCGCGGTCGTTTCGCTGACGCGCGCCGTGGCGCGCGAGGTGGCCCAAGCCGGGATCAACGTCAACGCGGTGGCGCCGGGCATGGTCAGGACCGAGATGGTTGCCGCCAACCTCGCGACCAAGCTCGACTATTATTTGAGCCGCATTCCCCTCGCTCGCATCGCCGAGCCCGAGGACATCGCGAACGCGGTCACTTTCCTGGCCTCTTCGGCCTCCGACTATATGACCGGCACGACCCTCGACCTGACCGGCGGCATGCTGATGCGCTGAAGCCGGCCCGGCGGCTCAGGGCATGACGAAACTGCGCTTCGCGTCGCGCACCACCAAGACCGAGCAGGGGGCTTTGCGCACGACGCGCTCGGCCACGCTGCCGATCAGCAGGTGCTCGATGCCGGTGCGGCCGTGCGAGCCCATGACGATGAGGTCGGCCTCGACTTCGCGCGCGTAGCGGACGATCTCGACGAACGGGACCCCGACCGCCACGTGCAGCGAAGTCCGCTCAGAGACCGCCGCGCAGGTGCTGTCGCGCAGCTTGGCGAGATGCGCCTCAGCCGCCTGTGTGGGCATGTCCGGCGTGGGGTTGAGGTCGGTGAACGGCATGCCGTCGCTGATCAGCGCGGCTGGCATCGGTTGCACGACGGCGATCAGGTGCAGTTCCGCACCGGCTTGCTGGGCCTGCCTGGCCGCTTGGACGAGCGCGAGTTCCGAAGGCTCGGAGAAGTCCACCGGACAGACGATCCTCTTCACTTGACCATTCATGTTCCGCCTCCTTTTCAAGGTAACGTTCCTTCTGACCGTCATCATGTTAAGCCGGTTCGCCTTTTCTGGCAAGGCGTGTTTTCAACGGCGGATCTTCGGGGCGCGATTCAGTTTCGTTGAAACTGAGTCGCACCCAGGAGAATTCAGGAGTTGGGATTGAGGAGTCGGAAGCGCAGAAGGCCCTGAAAACAGGGCCTTCGCCAAGGAGGAACCCTTCCGCGAGCAACCGTTTCTTGAGGCCCTACGTTTGACCTCACTTTGAAGACACGAACACGGACTCTCGAGCCTGGTGCGAACACGTTCGCTGCCACGGCATCGCAACTCCTAACGCCTAAATCCTCACTCCTAAATCCTCCTTCGTGTGTCGGCTATTTGGCCGTAACCGGCGGCGCACCCCGGATCTCGATCACCCGCACGTCGCCCGCCTCGAGCTCGAGGCGCGTCCGCTTCTCCCGCCAGGCGATCGCGCCGCCGGCGGCCAGCTCGCGGCAGGGGCCGCCCGCGGTCAGCTCTGTCAGCGTCAGCACGGCCCTCTGCCGCGTGTCGGCCAGATTGTAGACGGTCAGGTAGCACGGCCCCGGCGGCGAGCCGAACCGCTCTACAATAACCGCATCGTTGTCGGAGACCGCGCCCGTGAGCGGCTCCCAGCCCGCCTCCGCGACTAACCTGCACAGCGGAATGTACTTCTTGAAGAGCGGCCGGTCGCGGTCGTACAGTTCGGGCCGCGTGAAATAGTGGCCGGTCGACGCGTCGGCGCTGAAGTAGCCGGGGAACATGCCGTAGGCCAGCGCCCGCTTCATGAACTTCTCGGATGCCTCGTAAGGGAACTTCGAGAAGTCGGTGTTCATCAGGAAACAGTAGGGCTTGCCTTTGCACAGCGCGCGCCGGTAGAGCAGCTCCTCGTCGGACAGGGGGCTCCACTTGCCACCATGGTTCCAGTCGGTCTCCGTGCCCATCACGTCCAGCAGGGGGGCGAGCCAGAACCAGCTGGACGGCGTGCTGTTGGCCATCATGAAGCGGCCGCGCGCGTGCATCTCCCTCTCGAGCGCCCGCACGTATTCGAAACCGGTCGTGCCTTTGTAGATCCCCACCCTGCGCGAACCCGGCGCGAAGCAGAGCGGACGCTCCGCGCCCGCGAAATGCTCGCGCCGGAAATTCAGCTCCTCGGTCACATACGCCTCGGCCGAGTCGATGTACTCGCCGTCGCAGCTGGCCTTGCGCGACGCGCCATACTGCTTCTCGATGTAGGCGGCGTTCCACTTGTTCGTGAAGTCGGTCACCGCGCCCGCCACGCCCGGCGCGCAGTTCATGCTCCAGACCACGCCGTTGCACCACGGCGTGTCCAGCACGCGGCCTGGTGCCCGGCCCTTCTCGTCGGCGAACGCGCTGCTCGCCCAGGCCTGCGCGGCCCTGTCGCCGGCCGCCGCCAGCCGCCGGGCCTCCTCCGCGCCGCGCGCCAGCGTGCGCGGCCCGTCGCCTTTGAGCGCCATCCACCACGTCATCGGCTCGGTGTAGCGGAAGGTCAGGAGGCCGTGCGCGTCGTCCCACGCGGTCTCGCCGTCGCCCTCTTTGAAGCGGAAGCCGAAATCCTCCCAGCCCGCGACTTTGCTGACCGCCGCGAAGGGCATCCAGACGCCCTGCTCCTTGATGCGCGTCGTAAAGGCGTCGGGGTAGAGCGCGTAGTAACGCGCCAGCGCGCCGCGGAAGCCCGCGGCGGCCTCGAAGTCGTACACGCAGAAGCTGAACGTCGCGGCGGGCTTCTCCGGCGCGAGTCCGATGTCGCACGCCAGAAAGAGTTCGCGCGTGACCGGCTGGCAGCCGGTGCGGAAGACGAGCGGCGTCGCGGGATCGAGGCCGATGGCGCGGCCCTGTCCCGCGGCCGCCACGGCGCCGAAGGGGTAGCGCGACAGGAGCCCGCTGGCGCCGACGGCGTGCCGCGTCGTGTTCATGATCTCGCTTTTCGACCCGGCCAGGGGGACGGCCCGCCGCGGGTGATGGAACCACGTGAGCCCCTCGCTCTCCAGCGGCAGCGTGTAGGCGAGCGTCAGCGCGCGGTCCTTGCCTGTCCGGTCTTCCAGCGTGACGTCGTAGAAGGTTGCTCCCGGCCCGCGCCGCATCCGGGTTGTCAGCCGTATGCCCAAGGCCTCGCTGCCGAGCGCCACAAAGTCGGAGTTCATGCCCACGTCGCGCAGCAGGAATCCCGCCACGGCAGGCTGAACCTGTTCGGTCACGATCCCGTCGAAGCGCGTCATGCCGTCCGATGCCAGGACGCCGAAGCGCGGCTCCTTGAATAACGCCTTGCCGGCGCGGTTGCGGAAAAGCAGGTAGCAGCTCACGCGCTTGATCGGCTTGTCGGGGGTGACGATCACCTCGCGGTTGTGCCAGCCCGCTCCGGAGTCGGTCTCGAACGCGGCGGCCTGTCCCCACAGCGGCGTGCCGTCCGTGTACTGCAGATCGAGATAGAGCGAGAACCCGCTGTCGGGTGATCCCTCCACGCCTTCGGCCTTGGCCCACGCCGAGGCGGTCACCGGCGCGGCCACGCTCTGGTTCAGGTCGATCGTCCACGATACGCCGCGCCGCGCCGTGGCGTCCGCGCCGTTGTCGCACACGTAGGTCTCGCCGTCGCGCGTGAATCCCTTGCCGTAAGGCCGGGCCTGTGCGGGTGCCATCGGCTGGAGCGCGGCATTGCGCTCGGCGGCGATCACCCGCTTGACCACGGCTCCGTCCGGCGCCGCCAAAGACACGCCCGCAGCCAGCGCGGCGCCACACATCATTTCGAGCAGACGCATACGTCACCCCTTCTTTTCTGCAATCGGTTGAGGCTTGAAACCGTATGAGGACGGTTGTTCCATCGGCAGGGACGCCATCCCCGAGGCGTCCGCAGCGGGGTGCGCGGGTACAGGTGCCGGGCGATCGACAAAGAGACTGGCGGACGGTTCGGGGAACCGTCCCCGCCCCGGAGATCACTGTCCGGCGATGCCGATCTTCTCGAGCGGGATGCGCTTGAACCCGGGGGCCAGCCGCTTGAACTCGGCGCTGTCCTGCACCTTGAAGCCGTCCGCGTCCGGGGAGGCGCTGTCCGGCAGAGTCTCGGAGCGGAAGTCGGCGCGCTTCCGGCCGTCCTCCGTCTGCGGGAAAGACTCCGCGTCCCCTTTGTTGACCGGGCCGAACACGAGGTTGCCGTGGAAATCCAGGCGCGGCAGCGTGGTGGCTTTGAGGCTGCCGTGCATCTGCAGGAAGCGCTCGCAGTTGATCGCCACGTTTTCGCTGAAGACGTTGTGCAGCGGCAGCTTCGGCTCGTCCTGCATGATGTTGACCAGGTGCGGGTATTTGTCCTTCCAGGGCGGCGCCTGAAAGTTGAACGCCTGCAGCTTGGCCAGCAGATCCCAGCCGTCCTTGGTGCCCTCGCCCGGACGGGCACGCTTCAGGCCGCGGTCGTCCAGGTGCAGCGCGGACGTGCATTCGATGAACAGGTTGTTGCTGATCGTGTTGTAGCGTCCGCCGCCGACGAAGGCCGACCAGCCCGTGCGGTAAAAAAGGTTGTCGCTGACCGTGTCGCCGCTGTCGCAGTCGTCCAGGTAGACGCCCATGACCATGACGTTTTCGCCCAGCGGCTCGTAGTCGGGGTTCAGCCCCCGCGCCTTCTGCCACTCCACGCCCGGCTTGCCGAAGTGGTGAAGGTAGTTGTAGCGGACGATGTTGCCCTGCGAGCCCCAGTCCCGCCCGGTGTAGAGTCCGCCGCCGTCGCCGCTCTCCATCATCGCGGAATGGACCTCGTTGTACTCGAAGAGGTTCTCGTTGCCGCCGTAGACCACCGCGATGTAGGGGGAGTCGTAAATCAGGTTGTGCGCCACGCGGATGCCCACGCCGCTGAAGCTCAGGCATTTGCCTTGGGTCCGCTGCAGCCGGCCGCTGTGGTGCAGGCGGCAGTTCGTGACGAAATGGCCGCAGCCGGCCAGCGACTTGCGGTCGCCGCCGGATATGGATACGCACGTGCCGCCGACGCCGGACACCTCGCAGCGGTCCAGGCCGCAGGCCTTCCCGCCGCTGACGCTGATGCCGTCAGTCGTGAGGTTGGACACGCGCAGGTTCTGCAGGACGACGTTCTCGCAGCCGTCGACCGCGACCGCTTTGCCCGTGCTGTACTGGAAGGCCAGACCGTCCAGCCTGAGGTTGCCGGCTTGGGCGATTTGGATCAGCGGCTTCTTCTGGACGGAAAGCACGACGTTGCCCAGGTCGCCGCCCGGCGGGTAGAAGTACAGCACGCCGGCCTCGCGGTCGACGTACCACTCGCCGGGGACGTCGAGCTCTTCCAGCAGGTTGAACACGTAGTAGCGGCGTTTGGCCGTATGCCACTTGGAGGAGTTGCCGATGCCGTAGGTGTGGACGGCGGCGGCCGTGATCTGTTTCTTCTCCGTGTCGATGGCGCCGATCTTGAGCGTCTCGTTGGCCCAGTCGTGGCACCAGAAGCCGTTCATCCAGATGCCCTTCGCGACGTTCCAGCGGGAGGGGGCCTCCTCGGCGTACTCGAACGTGCCGCCCTTGTAGCCGACCTCCCATTCGCCCGTGGCCTTGTCGACGGGCTTGACGCCGCGGTCGATGACCTTGGCGATTTCCGCCCAGCCCGCGTTCGGCCAGCGGGCGAGCCGCATCGCCTGGCCGCCGCTGAAGACCTCCATCTCGCTCCAGCCGCTGAACTTGTCCGGCAGCGGCGGCAACGCGGACAGCCCCACGGATTTCAGATCGAAGGCGACAACCTTGCCGCGCGCCGGCTCCGGCAGACGGGCCAGCGTCGCCGCGTCGGTCACCGCCCGGAAGCCGCTTGCCGGCAGGACGTGCCCGCCGGTGAGGAGCGCGCCGCTTTTTGAGGCCCGGTAGACCACGGGGGCGTCCGGGCCCGCGCCGCCGTCCTCCGCGGCCAGCGCGAACGCGCGGGTGGGCATCGCGAAGGTGCCGGTCAGCTCGACGGTCACGCCCGTCCCGGGAAACGCGCCGTCCCTCTTCAGGGCGCGGATCGTGTCCCGGGCCTTGTCAAGCGAGGCGTACGGCTTCGCGGCCGTGCCTGGGTCTTCATCGCAGCCGGACTGCGGGTTGACATACAGAACCGTCTGCGCCCCGAACGCGGAGCCGGCCAGCAGCGACAAAAGCCCGATTTTCTTCACGCTTTCACTCCCCCTTGAACTAAGGTGTGCCACGGACACCCGGATCCCCCACGTTTGAACTCCAGCACTACCTTGTGAGCGTACCCGTTCTCCCAGCCTGCGTCAAGCGGCCAACTCGGAGGTCGGGGCGCACGGGGCTTTTTTTGAGATCGCATTCGAATCATCACCACGAAGGACTGAAGAGCGCGAAGCAACGAAGGGAATGCGATGTCCAGGCAGAGGTGGGGATTTCCTGTGTTGCTCGGGGATTTATGCGTAACGGGTAGGGCGAGCGCTCCGCGCCGCCGCCCGCGCGCCCTACACGTAGCGCGTCCCTCAGTTCTGGCGGCAGCGAAGCCGGACGCAACGGCGGCGCGGAGCGCTCGCCCTACCGGTGCTTCGCACGCGCCGTCTGCGTACCCTTGCCGTCGGGGCCTGAAAAACAAAATAACTCGCCCTTAACACAAAACCGATCATGCACCCGCGGCCCGCGTGCGGTCCCTGTTTAGGCTTTCACTGGACCCTGGATTATGGTAATAAACAAGTCATTTCTGAGGTCGAGCAAGGGCCGTTTTCCCCGCTGTTTCTGACGCTGTGGCGGCCGTGGCCGTTTTTTGAGGTTTCCGTGTATCTAAAACAGATTGAAATAACCGGCTTCAAGAGTTTCGCCGACAAGACCAAGCTGCAGTTCGAGCCGGGCATGATCGCGATCGTGGGCCCCAACGGCTGCGGCAAGAGCAATGTCTCCGACGCGATCCGCTGGGTGCTGGGCGAACAGCGCCCGACGGCCCTGCGCTGCGCCAAGATGCCGGACGTGGTTTTCAACGGGACCGACACCCGCAAGCCGCTCGGCATGGCCGAGGTCGCCATCACCTTCGCCGATTGCGAAGGCATCCTGGGCAACGACTTCAACGAGGTCACCATCTCCCGCCGCGTCTTCCGCTCGGGCGAGGGCCAGTATTTCATCAACAAGAACCCCTGCCGCCTGAAGGACGTCCACCGCCTCTTCATGGGCACGGGCATCGGCACCACCTCGTATTCGGTCATGGCCCAGGGGCAGATCGACGCGATCCTCTCGTCCAAGCCCGAGGACCGCCGCGCGGTCTTCGAGGAGGCGGCCGGCATCACCAAGTTCAAGGCCGACCGCAAGGAGGCCCTGCGCAAGATCGAGCAGACCGACGCCAACCTGCTGCGCCTCGCCGACGTGATCCGCGAGGTCAAGCGCCAGATCGGCACGCTGCAGCGCCAGGCCGGCAAGGCGCAGAAGTACAAGGAGCTGCGCGACGAGCTGCGCGGCCTCGACATTTTCCTCACGCGCCGGCGCCTGGCGGCGCTGGACATCCGCGTCCGCGAGCTGGACACCTCGATCCAGGCGCTGAACGAGCAGCTGGTTTCGCACCAGGAGTTCGTGGCCGAGGCCGAGGCCGAATCGTCGCACATCCACAGCCTCATCCATGAGACCGAGGAGCGCATCGCCGCGCTCGCCGAGCAGGCCGCGCAGGCGGACAACCGCTACATCCGCGCCCAAGAGGTCATCAAGGTCAACGAGCAGCGCATCGCCGAGTACCGCGCGTGGGCCGAGCGCGACAACCGCGAGATCTCCGAGACCCAGGCGCAGATCGAGCAGCTGCGCATGCAGATCGAGTCGCTGGCCCAGAAGCGCCTGCTCATGCAGCAGGCCGCCGGGGTCGAGCGCGCGAAGCTGGAGGAGGCCCAGGCCCGCTTCGACGCGCACAAGATCCAGATCGACCAGACCCGCACGCAGCTGCAGCAGGACCGGCAGCGCTCGGTGGACTGCGAGCGGCGCACCGCCCAGGTCCAGCAGACGCTCTCCGAGATGGAGGCGCGCCAGCGCGAGCTGCTGATGAAGCGCGACCGCCTTTCGTCCGAGCACCGCCAGGTGCTGGAGAACCTCGAGGGGGTCGATCAGACCCGCGCCGAGGTCAAGGCGCGCCTCGACACCTACCGCGCGAATGCCGAGAGCGTGCTCGAGCGCTTCGAGACGCTGGAGGAGGAGCGGGCCGACACCACCTCCGAACTGCGCACCGTGCAGGACGAGGCCTCCAAGATGCAGTCCGAGGCGGCCGCCAAGCGCGCGCAGATCGACCTGCTGACGGACAAGAGCGAGGCCTCCGACGAGTACGCCGCGGGCTCGAGGCAGCTGCTCGACCCGGGCAACCCGCTGGGGCTTGAGGCGCAGGCCGTGCTGGGCCCGCTCGCCGAGAAGTTCGACGCGCCGCAAAACATGCGCCTCGCGCTGGAGGCCGCGCTGCGCGCCTGGCTGGATGCCGTGGTCGTGCGCGACGCCGCCGCCGCGCGCCAGATGATCGTGCGGCTGCTCGCCCAAGGCAGCCACGCCGCCACGCGCCTCGTGTCCGCCGCCGGCGCGGAGCGGACGCCGTGCGCGCCGCCCCAGGGCCTGGTGCCGCTGCTGGACCAGGTGTCGGTGGCCGACGACTTCGCCGAAGCCGCCCGCCGCCTGCTCGGCCACGTGTTTCTCGCCGACACGCTCGACGCGGTGCCGCAGCCGCTGCCCGCCGGCTGCTGTGTCGTCACCCGCGACGGCGCGATTTTCCATCCCGACGGCTGCGTCGAACTCTGGATGCCCGACAACCAGGTCTCCAGCCCGCTCGCGCGCCGCATGCTGGTCGCCGACACGTCCGAGCAGCTCGCGACGCTCGAAGAGAAGATCACGGCGCACCGCCGCCGCCTGGAGGCGCTGAACGCCCGCACGAACGAGCTGACGCTGCTGATCGCCCAGACGCGGCTG
Organism: Verrucomicrobiota bacterium; assembly: GCA_023269675.1. Classification (GTDB taxonomy): domain Bacteria; phylum Verrucomicrobiota; class Kiritimatiellia; order RFP12; family UBA1067; genus JAHFSX01. Next base: position 23,384 of record JAHFSX010000013.1, on the reverse strand, counting down.
GAGCTGGACGACAACCGCCGCAAGGCCGCGCAGTCCGAGGGCGAGTATCAGTCCGTCAGCCGCGACGCGGAGCGCGCCCGCGCCCGGCTCAACGTCGTGGCGGGCGAGCTGGGCGAGCTGACGGAGCTGACCGCGGGCGACGACGAGACGCGCGTTTCGCTCACCGAGGAGCTGCAGGAGCTCATCTACACGCGCAACCAGCTGCTGGAGCAGACCGCGGACAAGTCGACGCTCCTGCACGAGCTGGAGAGCGTCTACAGCGAGCTCAGCCAGAACCTCACCGAGTGCCGCATCCAGGTGTCGAGCATCTCGCAGCAGATCGAGCACGCGGGCTCGCAGGCCGAGGCCGTGCAGACGCGCATCGACGAGCTGGACCGCACGATCCAGGGCCGCAGCCGCGGGGTGTCGTCTTACGACGAGAGCATCGACCGCCTGACGCAGGAGATCGAGACGCTGGAGGCCGGCCTCGACCCCATGCGCATCGCCGCCGAGACGCTGCACCTGAAGATCGAGGAGACGCGCCGCGAGCGCGCCGCCCGCCAGCGCGAGCTCGAAAAGACCGACGCCACGCTTTCGGAGCGCCGCCGCGCGCTCGACAACGCCCGCGACGACAAGAACAAGGCCGAGATCGACATCGCCGAGTCGCGCATGAAGCGGCAGAATCTGATCGACCACATCTCCAACGAGTACGGGCTCTCGGTCGATGAGCTCGTCGCTCACGCCGACCCGGTCTGGGAGGGGGGGCAGCATCCGCCGGTGCCCGAGATCGAGGCGCGCGCGGCCAAGCTCAACTCCGAGATTGTGGCGCTCGGCCCGGTGAACCTCGTGGCCATCGAGGAGTACAAGGAGCTCGAGGAGCGCTACACCTTCCTCAAGGCGCAGGAGGAGGACCTGCTGAAGTCGAAGACGCAGATTCTTGAGCTGATCACGATGATCAACAAGAAGTCGGGCGAGATGTTCCAGGCCACCTTCGAGCAGGCCAACGCCAACTTCGAAAAGATGTTCATGAAGCTGTTCAACGGCGGCCAGGCCAAGCTGGTGCTGCTGGAGAACGCCGAGGACCCGCTCGAGTGCGGCATCGACATCATCGCGCGCCCGCCCGGCAAGCGCCCGCAGACGGTGACCCTGCTCTCGGGCGGCGAGCGCACCATGACGGCGGTGAGCCTGCTCTTCGCGATCTTCATGATCAAGCCCGCGCCGTTCTGCATGCTCGACGAGCTCGACGCCGCGCTGGACGACAGCAACATCGGCCGCTTCGTGCAGGCGCTCAAGGACTTCCTGACGCACTCGCAGTTCCTGATCATCACGCACAACCAGCACACCATCGCGGGCTCGGACATCGTCTACGGCGTGACGCAGCAGGAGAAGGGCATCTCGAAGATCGTCTCGATGCGCCTGAAAGAGATCGGCGTCAAAGAGCTGGCCGTGGGCTCGCCCGAAGCCGCCCCGACCGTCGAGGAGGACGGCAAGGTTAAGCGTTCGCGCAAGAAGAAGGCCGCCGCCGTGGAGCCGGAGCCCCAAGAAGAGCTGCCGATTGTCCCCGAGTCGGACCAGGATTGATTTTTTGCGTGGTACGGTAGGGACGGTTCCCCGAACCGTCCGCGGACGCCTCGGGGAGGCGTCCCTACCTTTAGACCTCACGCATTCGGCAGATACGCGCCGAAGGCTTTGAGCCTGCCCTGCAAGGCTTTCACGTCAAGTCGGTGGACCGAGCCACCGGTTTGCGCGGCCATCGCCGCCGCCACGCCGGCCGCCTGTCCCGTGATGAAGCAGCCGGGCATCACGCGCAGCGAGCCGTGCACCAGCTGGTCGGTGCTGACGCACCGTCCGGCCACGAGCACGTTGTCGAGCCCGCGCGGCGTCAGGATGCGGTAGGGGATGCCGTAGCTTTCGCCTTTGTTGTAGCGGAACTCCTGGTCGAACTCCTTGCGGTGCTTCTCGTAGCTCGCCTTGTCCGTGGTCTGCGGGTGGATGTCGATGGCATACGCGTAGCGCCCGATCTCGTCGGCAAAGACGGCGCGCTGCTTGTAATCCTCCACCCCCAGCACGTAGTCCCCCGTGATGCGCCGCGTCTCGCGCACGCCCAGCAGCGAGCCGGTCTGCACGAGCCGGACGTTCTCAAACCCTTTCAGGTACCCGCGGTAATAGCGCTCGTACTCCTTCATGCTCTTGCGTCCGGTCACCAGCGCCGCGGTCAGCGAGGACTCGTCCGTGCCGTCCACGCCGAAGGTGTGGCCGATGTTGCCGCCGCCGAGACCGTCGCCCATCTTGTGCATGCCCGTCAGATGGCGGTCCTGCACGCTGAACACGCCGTCCGCAAAGGCCTTCTCCAGCATGTGGCCGTCGGGCTGCGGACCTTGGGGACGGCTCGCCTCCCACGTCTTCCAGTCGATGCCGCTCCACACGCTGCAGAGCGTGCCCGGCATGAGACGCCCGTGGCCATCGCCCTTCTCGAACGCCGCGCCCGCCCGCGCCGCGAGGTCGCCGTTGCCCGTGGCGTCCACGTAGACCTTGGCCTTGACCGCGAACATCCCGCCCGGCGCGGAGCAGGCCACATAGCGGACATGGCCGTCCCGCGCCTCCACGTCGCTGAGGGTCGTGTAGAAGCTGAAGGCCGCGCCCGACTCGCCCACCAGCGCGTCGTAGACGCGTTTCAGCGCTTCGACGTCGGTGGCCGGGCCCGGCAGCGCCTTCTCTTTCGACAGGCGGTCCAGCACCTGCCGCCCGTAGCCGCCGGGTAGGAAGTTGACCCCGTCGCTCACGGGCATGAAGACCGGCACGCGGCCCGCCGTGCCCATTCCTCCGAGGCAGGTGTGCGCCTCCGCCAGGAAAACGCTCGCGCCTTGGCTGCGCGCCGCGACGGCGGCGGCCGTGCCCGCCGGCCCGCCGCCGGCGATAAACACGTCCACGTCATATTTGACCGCGAGCTTGCGCTGGAAGACCACCTCGCCCTTGCCCTGCGGTAAGGAAGCGTCCGGTTCCGCCGCGCCGGCCCGGCCGGCGGCCCAGGCCCCCGCGATCAGCCCCGTGGCTTTCATCCACTCCCGACGGTTCAGTTCAGCTTGCATCCGCGATCCTCCCCTATATGGCATTGTCGTGAGAACTGAATAGACTTAACGCGGTAGGGCGAGCGCTCCTGCGCCGCCTCGCATCGACCGGGTGCGGCGGCACGGAGTGCTCGCCCTACCTTGCCAATGAGCTGCGTTTACTCCAAACAGGTTCGGTATCACCGAAAAGGCTAGCAGCCTTTCCCAGCCAGGCCGTCCAGGCACACCGCCGCCGCGCCGAACAGCGCCGCCTCGTATCCCAGGCGGGTCTGCTCGATCACGACGTTCCGGCACTGCGGCAAGGCGCCGCGCTCAAATTCCTCGCGGATCGACGGCAGCAGCAGGTCCAGCGCGTGCGCCACGCCGCCGCCGATGTAGACGCGCTCCGGGTTCAGCACGTTGGACGTCATCGCCAGCGCGCGTCCGATGTAGCGTCCCGCCTGCGCCAGCACGGTCGCCGCGGCCGGGTCGCCTTTCCTCGCCAGCTGCTCGACGCGCTTCGCGTCGGCATCCCCCAGCCCCGCCGCGCGCGCCAGCCGCCCGATGGCGGTGCCCGAGGCATGCGCCTCCAGGCACCCGCAGCCCCCGCAGCCGCACGCCCGCGGCGTCGCGAACTCCACCTTCACGTGGCCGATCTCGCCCGCGCAGAAGCCCGCGCCGCGCACGAGCCGCCCGTCAGCCACCACCGCGCCGCCGATCCCCGTGCTGACGGTCATCCAGATAAAGTTATCGCCGCCGTGCGCGAAGCGCAGCTCCGCCAGCGCGCAGGCGTTCACGTCGTTCTCGATGAAGACGCGCTCGGTCCCCATCCCCAGCGCCGGCACCAGCAGGGGGCGCACGGTGAACTCGCCCCAGCCCGCCGAGGGCGACCCCAGCACGCGGTCGCGGCCGTCGGTCATCGCGGGCAGGCTCGCCCCCACGCCCGCAAGCTCTGCGAGACGCACGCCCGCCTCGGCCGCGCACTCGCCGAGCATTTCGGCGCCTTGCGCGAAATAAGCCCTGTGGTCGGCCGTCGGGATCGACCGCTGCCGCCGGGCCAGAACCTCGCCGGACCCGGTCATCACCGCGGTCAGCACCTTGGTGCCGCCGCCGTCTATCGCGCCAATGAGCACTGTTCACCACACTTCCTGCGGACGCCTCGGGGAGGCGTCCCTACCAGCACATGCGTCATGTGACCTGACGCGATTTGGTAGGGACGGTTCCCCGAACCGTCCGCGCTCAGCACTTGCCGCACGCGACCTCCACCCCGGCCAGCTTGGCCAGTCCCGGACGCAGCGCGCAGACGAGGTCGTGGAAATAGACCAGGTGCATGTCCTCCAGCATCTCCATGGAGTCGGTCGGCGCGATCAGGACCAGGTCGCACAGCGCCTTCATCAGGCCGCCGTCGCGGCCGCCGAAGCCGACGGTCGTCACGCCCATCTCGCGCGCCGTGGCCAGCGCGTGGAGGATGTTCGGCGAGTTGCCGCTGCCGCTGAACGCCAGCACCACGTCGCCCGCCTTGGCGTAGGTGCGCAGCAGGATGGAGTAGATCTCCTCGTAGGAGAAATCGTTGGCCAGGCAGGTCACCAGCGCGTTGGAGTCGCTCAGGCAGAAGGCCCGGAACCCCGGCGTGTCGCCCGCGCGGCAGCCCTTCACCAGGTCGTTGGTCACGTGCGACGCCGTGGCCGCGCTGCCGCCGTTGCCCATCAGAAAGACGGTCCGGCCCTCGGCCTTGGCTTTGAGCAGCAGGCCGCCGATCTCCGCCAGTTTCCCGAAATCCGTCCGCATCAGCCGCGCGCCGGTGTCCGCCGCGTAGGCCGTCAAAGCCTGCTTCATGTCATTCTCCACGTCTCTCTCCTTTTTTAAATTCTTCAACACGAAGACTCAAAGACACAAAGAACGCCGTGTTCTAAGATGTCTCTTCTTTGTGACTTCGTGTCTTCGTGTTCAAACATGGACCCTGTCAACAGTTGTGACTGTTCTACAGCGTCCAGCCCGCGCGGTAGTCGCGCTTGACGAACGCCTGGGCCTCGGCGTCGTTGGTGACCTTCATGTTCGGCCCGTCCCACAGCAGGCGGCGCTCGGGGAAGCGCACGGCGAGGTTGCCCAGCAGCACCATTTCGGCGAACGGCCCGGCGTAGTCGAAGTTGGAGATGGCGGGCTTCCCGTCCTTGATGGCCTGCAGCCAGTTTTTCTCGTGGCCGTTCTCGCCGCCGGGAACGCGCTCGAGCGTCTTGGGCGGCCGCTGAAACTCCTTCATCTTGGTCTCCGGGATGAGGCGCGGGCTTCTTCCGTAGCAGCCGCACATCAGCTTGCCCTTGTCGCCGATGAAGAGCACGCCGCCGTCGGAGTCGCCCATCTGGCGCCCCTCCTCCAGCTCTTCGGGCCTGGGCGGCATGAGTCCGCCGTCCCACCACGTGAGTGAAAGCGGCGGCAGGCCTTCGCGCTCGGGGAACTTGTAGCGCACGATGGAAGAGCGCGGGAAGTTCTCGTTCTTCGGCTCGGTCTTCTTCCAGAAATCGCCCCAGTACGTGGAGATGTTGCCCTCGACGCTGGCGGGGTACTTCAGCTTCAGGCCCCAGTAGACGCAGTCGAGGATGTGGCAGCCGAGGTCGCCCAGGGAGCCCGTGCCGAAGTCGCACCACGCGCGCCAGCTGCGCGGATGGTAAGCGGGATGGTAGGGGCGGAACGCCGCGGGGCCGAGCCACTGGTCCCAGTCGAAGCCCGCCGGCACGGGGGGCGTCTCGGCGGGCCGTCCGATTTCGACGCCCTGCGGCCAGACCGGGCGGTTGGTCCAGGCGTGGACCTCGCGCACGTTGCCGATGGCGCCGCTCCAGAGCCACTCGCAGACCATGCGCACGCCGTCGCCCGAGCGGCCCTGGTTGCCCATCTGGGTGATGACTTTGTGTTCGCGGGCGGCTTCGGTCATGGTGCGCGCCTCGAACACCGAGTACGCCATCGGTTTCTGCACGTAGACGTGCTTGCCGGCCCGCATGCAGGCCATGGCGATCGCGGCGTGGGAGTGGTCGGGCGTGGCGATGACCACCGCGTCGATCTCCTTCTGCTTTTCGAGCATCTCGCGGAAGTCCGTGTAGACCTTCGCGCCCGGATTCGCCTTGAAGGTGTGGGCGGCGTAGGTGCTGTCGACATCGCACAGCGCGACGATGTTCTCGTCGGAGCAGTTTTTGATGTTCTGTCCGCCCATGCCGCCGACGCCGATGCCGGCGACGTTCAGCTTGCGGCTCGGCGGCGTCTGGCCGTTGAGCCCGAGCACGTGGCCCGGCACGACCTGGAACGCGGCGGTCGCGACTGCGGCCTGCCTGAGAAAGGTTCTGCGCGTGAGCGATGGTTTCATGGCGGGTCTTGCTCCTGGTTAAGGTGATGCCTGCTTCGCCTGAACAAACTTCTTCACGAAGTCGCGGACCGAGCGGGTGAAGGTGAACTCGCCGGTCTCGGGCAGGACGCGCGCGGGCGCCTGCACCCAGCTTTCGATGACAACCTGGTCGGGCGCGCCGCCCACGAACGCGTAGTCGTAGCCCTGCTGCATGATGCCCGTATACCACGTCGAATCGTCGGCCAGGCCTTTGCGCTGCATCGCGGGCAGCCCGGAGGCCCAGTAGATCAGGCTGAACGGCAGGTTGCGCTTCCGGCATGCCTGCTCGATCTTCTTCACATCCCGCCACGAGCACTGGTCTCTCACCACAAACGCGGCCCAGTCCACGTCGAGCCGGTAGAAGTCGAGCCCGCGCACCTTCATCTCCGCCAGCCGCTTGTTCAGCGCCTCGATCCACCAGATGTGATCGGGCAGGGGGATGGAGGGATACGCCTCGATGTCGCCGACCCGCACGTCCGGAAAGTGCTGGCGCACGAGCGCGATGTAGTTGGCCGTCTCCTGCACGGCGTACGCGTCGGTCTGCCGGATGTGCTGGCGGCAGCACACCAGCGGCTCGTCCATGGCCACGGCGTAAATCTTGCCGCCGAGGCGCTGCACGCGCTCCCACAGCGGGCGCTCGGCGGCGAAGGTCTTCGCGCCGGTCAGGCCCCACTCCTTGATCGCGCCGACCTCCACGCCGAACTTGAGCCCCCAGCCGTTCATCAGCGCGAACCAGCCCCGCAGCTCGTCATCGGTGAAGAGTTTTTGGGTCTGCAGGTCGGTGCAGCCCAGCACGTGGATCAGCGACCGCGTCTCCTGCCAGGCCTCCGGCTGCCCGGACAGCTCGCGGAAACTGCGGCCCTCGTTGCCGGGCGGCATCATCCACACCTCCGGCTTGTCCATGTTGGCTTGCGCGTGGCAGAAGGGAACCACATACAGTAAAACGAGCGCCGCACACGCGCGGAGGGGTAGGGACGCCTCCCCGAGGCGTCCGCTGGTCTTGCTTCTCGGCAACGCGGCGATGCGCGCGCGAATGTCGCTCCGGTCAGGAATGGTGCTGGAGATCACGCTTTGGCCTGCAAGTCTCAAGTGAACACCTATTTCAGCGCGTGCTGGTTGAACCATGCGACACAGGCGCGGACGTTCGCTTCCGTCTGGTCGTCCCACTGCTCGTACTCGCAGGTGAGCATGACCGGAGCGCCCTTGGCCTTCAGCGTTTCCAACACCTTGTCCAGCTTGCCGACGCCCGTGCCGTAAGGGACGGGCTTGCCGTCTTTGTTCACGTCCACAAAGTGCAGCGCGAAGACGCGCGACGCGGCCAGCTGACGGATGCCTTCGGCGGGATCGACGCCCGCCGGAACCCAGTGGCCGATGTCCGCGCCCGCACCGACCCATTCGCTGCACGCCGCGACCTGGGCCGCCATGAACGCCGGATCCCACCACGGGCTGGTCTTGGCGTGGTTGTGGAGGTGGACGCGGATCTTATACTCCTGCGCCAGCCGGTCGATCAGCGGCAGCTGCCCGGGCGGCGGCTCGGTCAGCAGCATGCCGATCCCCAGCGCCCGCGCGAACTCGAACTGCCTGCGCCAGCCGGCCTCGTCCTTCTCGTTCACCACGCCGTAGCTCCGCACCTGGAGCCCGCAGCCGTCGAGGTAGGCCCGCACCGCCGTGACCGTCTCGGGCGACATGTCGGAGTACTTGACCGATCCCTTGAACGCGCCGCCCAGCTGCTGCACGGACGTCAGCTCAATGGCCTTGAACCCCAGCCGCTTGGCCGTCTCGATGGTCTCGACCATCGTGCGGTCCTTGAACGTGTAGGCCTGCAGCGCCAGCGTGAAGGGCGCTTCCGCCGCCCCGCACGTGACCGCCGCCAACAGACAGAGCCCCAATCCTGCGAGTGTCTTTTTCATGTCGTCATCTCTCTCCGTGGGCAAGCTTTTTGAGGGTGGAGTCGGCCCGCCGGGCCGACCGAGGCGCGGCTTTGCGGCTCGCCCGGCGGTCGAGCCCTGCCTTCTGCCGCGAGCCCGCTGCATTCGTGCACATGGAGGGCGAGTGTCCTCACGGGCCGGATCGTCTATCCACACGGCTCGACCGAGTTTCGCCCTCCCTCACCCACCACCTAACAGCCTTCCCCTTAATACTCCCAGCCCGGGCGGATGAAGGGCTTGATGAGCGCGTTGGCCTGGGCGTTGTCGGAGAGGCATTTGGCCGCGTCCCAGCGGATCTTGCCGGGGATGCGCTGCGCCATGCAGCCGACCAGCATGCTCTCGACCAGCGGCACGGAGTGCGCGGTGCACGAGCTGGTCTTGCCCTCGCCGCGGCACGCGTCGAGGAACTCGCGGTGCTGGCTCTGGCCCTTGGCGCGCGGCAGCGTCACCGGCACGGCCTGACACGCCTCGTGCTTGTCGAGCGAGCGCATCCTCGCCTCGTCCTTGAGTCCGAGGTAGCTGACCTCGCCGTAGTCGTCGGTGTTCACCAGCATGCCCTTGTCGCCGATGATCAGGCAGCCGGTGTTGGGCACCTGGCCGAGCGTGGCGACCACCTGCGGCATGATCTCCGCCGCGGGCTTCTTGTAGCCGTCGTACCAGAAGAGATTCACCTGCGGCTGGCTGCCGCGCGCGGCGTAGGTGAGGCAGACCTTGCTGGTCTTGGGATAGGTGTCGTCGAAGTGTTCGGAGACCTCCACGCCCTCGCCCGCGACGATCTCGCCCAGCTGCAGGCCGCGGAACGCGAGGTTCATGGTGTGGCAGCCCATGTCGCCGAACGCGCCTGTGCCGAAGTCGTAGAACGCCCGCCAGGCGATGCGGTGGTACGCGCCCTTCTTGAAGGGCCGCGCCGGCGCGGTGCCCAGCCAGAGGTCCCACGACAGTTCCGGCGGGATCGGGTCGGCCCCCTCGGGACGCGGCAGCGGCTGCTTCCAGCCCCAGGTGTTTCCGGGGGAGATCTCGGGACGGTTGGTCCACACGTGCACCTCGCGCACGTTCCCCAGGATGCCCGTGCGCAGGATCTCCACGCCGCGGCGGACGCCGTCTTTGGCGCTGCCGTGGTTTCCCATCTGCGTCACCACGCCGCACTCCGCCGCGGTCCGCTTGAAATAGCGCGCCTCCCAGATCGTCCGCACCAGCGGCTTCTCGACGTACACGTGGCAGCCCAGCTTCATGGCCTGGATGGCCGCCCGCGCGTGCGTGTGGTCGGGCGTGGAGACGACCACCGCGTCCAGCCCCTTCTCGGTCTCCAGCATCTTGCGGTAGTCGGCATAGGTGGCGAAGTCCGCCTTCAGGCCTTTGTCCGCGTGCCACTTTTTGGCCTCGCCCAGGAAATTCGCGTCCACGTCGCACATCGCCGCGATGCGCACGCCGCCGCAATCGACCAGGGTGGGCCAGTTGCCCATGCCGCGCCCGCCCACGCCGATCACGCCGATGTTCAGCTGCTCGCCCGGCTTGCGGAACCGCGCCGCGGGCCGCGTGGACGTGCAACCGTTCAGCGCGGCCGCGCCGGCCGCCAGCGCCGAGCCCTGCAAGAACGCCCGGCGGGAAAAACCTGTTTGCTTCATCATCGCTCACTCTCCCCTTATGACGTGTAACCATTCACCATTCACTGTTTATCACAATACGATCCTTCCGGGGTTAATTCAAGATGACACTTGCGCAACTTCTGTGGTATTTTTGCGCAACACCATGTCACGCAACCTTTCCAAAATCCCGCAGGTCGCGCTGCTCTTCGAGACCAACGAGCAGGCGCACCGCGACATCTTGCGCGGCGTGCTGCGCTACGAGCGCGGCAACGGGCCGTGGAGCCTGCATGTCGCCGAAGGTCGCGCCGGCGAGCAGCGGCTGCTGGCCTTGAAAACCCGGGGCGGCGCGGGCATCATCGGCGTGATCCAGAACTCCGCCTACGCGAACGCCGTGCTGGCCGCCGACGTGCCCGCCGTGCTGATCGATCCGATGGATGAGTCGCGCCTGCCGCCCGGACTGCTCGCGCGCCACAGCGTGCTGGCCTCCGACCTGCGCGCCGTCGGAGAGCTGGCCGCGGGCTATTTCCTGGAGCGCGGGTTCACGCACTTCGCCTTTGTGGGCGAGATCCACGACATCAACTGGTCGCGCGAGCGCGGCGCGGCCTTCGCGGCCTGTGTCCGGAAGGCGGGCTTCGAGTGCCACACGTACGGCCCGCTCAGCGTGCGCGCGAAGCGGGACTGGGGCGTCGAGCGTGACCGCCTCAGCGCCTGGCTCAAGGCGCTGCCCAAGCCGGCCGCCGTGTTCGCCGCCATGGACGTGCGCGGGCGCCAGGTGCTGGACGCCTGTCTGACCGCGGGCCTCGACGTGCCGCACGCGGTGGCTGTGCTGGCGGTGGACAACGACGAGCTGATCTGCGACGCCACCACGCCGCCGCTGTCGAGCATCGCGCTGGACACGGAGCGCATGGGTTACGAGGCCGCGCGGCTGCTTGACCAGGCCATGCGCCAGCGGAGCAAGGCCCGGCGCTTGACCCGCACCTTTCCGCCGCTCACGGTGGTGACGCGCCGTTCGACCGAGGCGGTCCACATCGCGGACCCGCTGGTCGCCCGCGCGCTGGAGTTCATCTGGCTCAACGCGCAGAACCCCATCGGCGTGCCCGACATCGTCAAACACGCGGGCGTCTCGCGCCGTCTGCTGGAACTGCGCTTCCGCGAGGCCCTGAACGGCACGATCCAGGAGGAGCTCCAGCGCACGCGCCTCAAGCGCGTCCGGACGCTGCTGGCCGAAACCAACCTTTCGGTCACCGCCATCGCCCGGGCGTGCGGCTTCACCAGCAAGAGCTACCTCGGCAAGGTCTTCCGCCGCTCCTTCCTCACCACCATGACGAAGTATCGCGTGACCCGGTGAGCGGAAAAAAGGTGAATAGACTGTTAGACTGTTAGGCTGAGAGCCTTGACAAACCTGCCGAGCCCGGTGGCGGGCCACCTGAGTGGCGCGGGCTCTCCGAGCACGCACCCTGCAGCTATGGTTTTGTATGAGCCGCCTTCTAAGCCGCTAAGCACCTTTCCCAAATCAAGGTTGGCATGACGGGTAAAGGCGACGTATCATGTGCGTCCATTGTTTGGGAGGGGGACTCTGATGAATGGTTTTACACGCTTGACGTATCTGTGTCTGGGTTGCTTTCTTGCGCTCCGGCTGGCCGCGGCGGAAAGCCGATTGATTGAGGCTGAGGATTTCCAGTTCACGGGCGGCTGGCTCAGGGTGGCCGACGCGACCGCCTCCGGACGGAGTCTCCTGCAGGCCTTTCCCGTGGCGGGCCAGAGAGACCCGCTCGCCGATGCGGTCACGCAGGTCACGCTCGGCCAGCCCGGTGACTACACCTTCTGGGCAAGGTCCCGCGATTTCGCCGGCGACCGTCCCGGCACCCGCCGGTTCGCCCTGCTGGTGGACGGCGCGCGGTTGGAGAAAGAGGGCGGCACCCATGGCAAGGAGGGCTTCGCTTGGCAGGCGCTGGGCACGCGCACGCTTGCTGCGGGCGGTCATCTGCTGAACCTGCGCGACACCACGCACGGCTTCGGGCGCTGCGACGCGCTTTTCATCGCGCGTGACGCCGCCACGCCGGTCGACCTCACCCCGGCGCAGCTCGCGCGTTGCCGCGTCAAGCCCGAACCGCTCGCCGCCGAGGCTCCCGCGGCTTTCAGCGCCGCACGCGTCACCGTCGACGCGGCCGCGCCGCTCGCCACGCTGGCGTCGTCGGCCATGCGCGTCGCCTTCTTAGCCGGTAAGGACGCCGAAGGCCAGCCGTGGGTCGTGCGCCGGGTCAGCCTCAAGTCGGGCGACACGTGGCTGCCGATCCCCGATGCCGCGGGCCAGGAGACGCTCTTCGTCCAGCAGGCGGCGTCCGTGACCGCCGACCTTCTGAAAATCGCGACGTGGAACGGCGCGCGCGTGCCGGTCGAGATCGCTTTCAACGGCCAGTCCGTGACCACCTGCGGGCCGGCCTCGGACCCTTACACGGCTGCGCCCGCCGCGCGTTTCGCACCGCGCGCACTCGTTTCCTCGGACGCAACCTCCGTCGACCTGGTCTACCGTTCCGCGGGCGGCCAGGCGCTGCCGGTGCGCTGGAGCCTTGACCCGGACGACCCTTTCACGCTGCGCGTCCAGGCGCGGCTGACCGCGCCTGCCGCGGGCTTTTACTCGCTCGGCTTCTGCGCCCTGGAGGAGACCGCGCGCGAGCGCGTCGCGTTCGTGCAGCTGCCGCCGCTCTACCAGTTCCAGCGTCTGCCGGTGAGCCCGGACATGCTGTGCAACACCTTGACGCCGCACCCGCTGGCGCTCGCGCAGATTCCGTGGCAGACGAACGGCGCGCCGCTGTGCGTGGTGGTCTGCGCCGAACCGTCCGACCTGCCGTTCGTCTGGCCCAGCGCGACCAACGCCGTTTGCGGCTTCAGCCTGCTCAACAGCCGCGCGCGCGTGCAGCCGACCTTTTTCAGCCCCGTGCTCGGCAGCCCGCACTCGCGTCTGGAGGCCGGCGCCACGCGGGTCATCAACTGGCGCGTCATGACCCGTCCCGCCGAGTGGAAGGCCACGCTCGAAGCCTGCTGCCTCAACCTCATGAAGGTCACCGACTACCGCGAGCCGGTCAACGCCTCGCTCACCGAGGCCGCGCTCAACATGGTCGACCTGATGATGAGCGACGAGTCCGGCGGCTGGAACAGCGAGCTCAAGGGCTTCTACGACATCGAGAGCGCCACCATGGGCAAGCACGCCGCGCCGCTCGCGCTGCTTTCCGCGGCCACGCTGTCGCGCAGCGAGGCCTTCTGGGCGGCGCGGGCGCTGCCGGCCTTCGAGTTCATGCTGAGCCGCAAGCGCTCGGCCATCCTGCAGAGCGGCGTCGACCGCGACGGGGAGCCCGTCACGGGCCAGCTCCACGTGCCGGGCGACTATTACGGCACCAGCGGCTGGGAAGGGCTCCACCGGCTCACCACGGGACTCAACCCGTGGCTGACCGAACTGGCGCTGCCCGGCGGGCGCGTCCGCACGTCCACCGACTACAACAGCTCGTGGCCCTGGACCGAGCGGCTCGCGGCCCACCGGCTGGCGCCGGACGTCATGAGCCTCGCGGACGTGACCGCGAACGCGGACGTGTGGCTCGCCAAGGAGGTTTACGGGCCGCAGCTCAAGCCGGTTGACTTCCGCTATTTCTACAATATCCATTTCTATCCCTACTGGTGGGACGTGATCGACCTCTACGAAGCCACGCACGACCCGCGTTATCTCGACGCCGCCGAAGAGGGGGCTTTCCACACGATCGCGGGCCTGTGGTCGCACCCGCGCGTGCCGCAGGGCGAGGTGACGGTCCATCCGGGCGGCTCGCAGGTGACGTACCACCGCGTGTGGAACAAGAACGACAAGCTCTTCCGCCTCGGCTGGCCGCGGCAGACCAACGACACGCCCGAGCACGCGGTGCCCGCGTGGCAGGTCTCGCCCGTGGGCCTCGGCCTCGAGCAGCCCTCCACCTACACGGCCTTCCGCGGGGCGATGAACAACATCATGCAGTCGACGTGGGCTCCGCACCTGCTGCGGGCGTACCGCTACACCGGACGCGAGATCTACCGCACCTTCGCGCGCGACGGCGTGATCGGTCGCTTCGCGAACTATCCCGGCTACTATCTCACGTGCTTCACCGACCGCGAGCAGGACCCGCGCTATCCTTACGCCGGGCCGGACATCACGTGTCTCTACTACCATCACATCCCCGTGCATTTCGCCTTTACGGTGGACTACCTGCTGGCCGACGCCGACGTGCGCTCCGGCGGGCAGGTCGCCTTCCCGTGGGTGAAGCAGAAAAACTACGCCTGGTTCAACAACCGCATCTATACCGCCGAGCCCGGCAACGTCTACGGCGACAGTCAGGCCGTGCTCTGGATCGAGCGCGGCGTGGTGGAAACGGACGTGAAGACCGACTGGCTGGCGGCGCGCAGCCCCGAGCGCTTCTGGATGATGCTGATGAACCAGACGCGCGCGCCCAAGACGGTCGTGGCGAAACTCGACCGCGCCAAGATCGGCCTGGCCGAGGGCGCGGGCCTGCTTTACGAGGGCGATGCAGACCCTTTCCGCGCCGCCAGGAGCGTGACCCCCCGCACCGCGCCCGCCTTGAAGGACGACACGCTCACGGTCACGGTCGCCCCGCTCTCGATGGTGACGGTCGGCTATCCGGCCGCGCCGCGCGACGTTTTTCCGAAGTGCCAGCCGCTGTTGTCTTCGCACCGCACAGCGGCCGCTGGGGCGTTCGGCGAGGCGCACGCCTTCACGATCCGGTCGCCGTGGGGCAAGGACGCGGTTTACGCGGTGCTCACGGCGGACGCGGTTCCGGGCGCCCGGGTGACCTTCACCTGCGGCGGCGTGTCGCAGGTCTGCGAGCGCTTCCCGTATGAGGCCAGCTTCTATCCCGTGAGCGACCCGGCCGCGCCGGTGCGCATCACCGCGCTTGTGCCGGGCAGCGACGCGCGGGTCATCGACCTGCCGTGACGGGGCAACGGTCGCCGCTCTTTGCGTGACCCCCTGCCGGCCGACGGCGGGAAGCGGGGCCTTTCCGGCACCTGGCATAAACGCCACGCGGCCAGGCGGCCGACGCTGGGGATTTTGCGCCCTGCCTCGGCCTTTCGCGTCTCCGGCTTCTTGGTTCCTCCGCGTTGAGGCGGCGGCCAGGTTTCTGGGGATTCAGGCACGCGCGCGGATCCTGCGCCCCGGGTGTGATTCAACTTCGTTGAATCCACACCCGAAGGAGGGGTTAGGATTTAGCCCGCCGCCCGCGGAGCGGGAACAAACGGCGGGGTAACTTTTTTGAACGATTAAGATTAAGATTAGGATTAAGATTACGAGAAAGAAGGGTCCCTGATTCCTCTTAATCGTAATCGTACTCTTAATCGTAATCCGGTTGAAGTTATAGGCAAGGAGCTAGGAGTTGCAATGCCGTGGCAGCGAACGTGTTCGTGCCCTGCTCGAGAGTCCGTGTTCGCGTCTTCAAAATGAGGTCAAACGTCGTGCCTCAAGAAACGGTTGTTCGCGGAAGGGTTCCTCCTTGTCGAACGCCCTGTTTTCAGGGACTTCCGCGCTTCCAACTCCTCAATCCTAACTCCTGAATGCTCCTGGGTGCGACTCAGTGTCAACGAAACTGAATCGCACCCCCCTGCGCCCCGGCGCCGGCGTTTTTTTCTTGCAAACGGTAGACATCAGGCGCACGCTAATGACGGTTCTTTATTGTCGGGTGCCTCTTTTTGTATCCCCGCTAGCCGTAAGGAATGTCATGAGCCAAGCGTGGACGGTGCGAATGCAAGCCAGACCGGGGCTGAGACTCTCGCTGACGCGAAGGGGCTGGGCTTTGTTTTTGTCGGCGCTTTTCCTGGCTGCCACCGCGCCCGTCGTTGAGGCTTTGCAGTCTGGCGACTTCATTTACACGACGGATGGAATTGCGATCACCATCACCGGCTACACAGGCTCCGGCGGTGAGTTAAGCATCCCCGACACGATCGACGGCCTGACGGTCACCGGCATCGGGGAGCAGGCGTTCGAGTCCTGCAGCGGACTCACTCGCGTCACGATACCCGACAGCGTCACCACCATCGGGGATTGGGCTTTCTATGACTGCGATTGGCTGACAAGCGTCACTCTAGGCAACGGCGTCACCCGCATCGGGCCCTCTGCGTTTCAGGACTGCTTCAGCTTGGCTGGCGTCACGATGGGCACCGGCGTGACCAACATCGGAAGCTCTGCGTTCCAAAGCTGCACCGCCCTGACCAGCGTCAGGATACCCGACAGCGTCATCAGTATCGGCGGCTATGCTTTCAAAAACTGCAGTGGCCTGACCGGCCTCGCCATCGGCAACGGCGTTACCAGTATCGGGGACGTTGCGTTTGGTTTCTGCAGCGGCCTCGCTCGCGTCACGATACCCGACAGCGTGACCGTCATCGGAAAAAGGGTGTTCGAAGGCTGCACCGGCCTGATCAGCGTCACGATCCCCGGCAGCGTCACCAACGTGGATCTCGATGTGTTCAAACTCTGCAGAAGGCTGGCCCGCGTCTTTTTCAAAGGAAACGCGCCGAGCGTTGATGCCAACATCTTTTTGGACGCCAACCAGACGACCGTCTATTACCTGCCGCGCACCACGGGGTGGGCTGCCGCCATGGGTGGCCGGCCCACCGTGCTATGGAATGCGCAGGTGCAGGCCGGCGGCAGCTTCGGTATGCGGGCGGGTCAATTCGGCTTCAGCATCTCCGGCACCAGCAATCTCGTCATCGTGGTGGAAGCCTGCACGAGCCTGGCCCATTCCGTCTGGTGCCCGGTGGGCACCAACACCCTGACCGGCGGCACATCCGCTTTCAGCGATCCTCAAGCGGTGAATCATTCCGCCCGCTTCTACCGCATCCAAGCGCCGTGAGGCGATAGCGGGAAACGGCGCCCCTTCGGTGCGGCCGGCCGACAGGCGTGTCACGCAAGCCCGGCAAGCCCGGAGTCGGGCGCGCCACGTCGGAAGGCGCCCTGCACAAGCGGGCGGCCCAGCGGTCCGTCCCTTCTGAGCCGACGCAAGGGGCGCCATCCGTATGCCTAGGCGGCCCGCCCGCTGGACGGGCATCGTGCGGGGTAAATGAAACCGCCGTGACGGTAGGATAATGCCCCATAGATATTTATCCGCGACGTCGCATATCATACATACAGTTGAAGAGGTCTTTTACGACTTTGGCCGCCGGGAAACAGAGTCCAGCGTGTGGAAACCAGACATCGAAAAGAAAGGAACAGCAATGAACGAACTCGAGCATCTCGCTAATGTGTTGATTGCAGCCGTCCTGACTGTCGTGTGCGGCCTCTCGGCCGCAACATTGATGTGGTTCTTTAGTCACCTGCCTGTCAATGTTGCCACGCCGCCGGACGATGATGTCCCGTCCCGGTACGAAAGCGGCCTTCAGCAGGCGAGCACTCTGTAACCCGTTCGCCGGGCGAACTCAACGGGTGTCATTCCACAAGGATTGCCGACCAAGAAGCTGACCGTATACGCTCAACGCGCACCGCGCAACTCCCCCTGTTCAAGGGCCGCATCGGCTCTTGACTGGAGTGTTGGGCGTTGGGCGTTTTGTTTTACGGCTTGATGACGCTGCCGGGGGTGAAGAGCACCGCGAGGGTGAGTTCGCCCGAGGCGGGGGCGACGGTCTCGAAGCCGACCATCACCATGCCCTTGTTGGGGGAGTCCCACTCGTTCCGAGGCTTGGCGGCCTCGTAGGTCTGCCAGACCGTGGCGGGGTCGTGCAGCGGCGCGAGGCGGAGCTGTTTGCCCGCCTCGCGCAGGACGAGGGTGCCGGTGCGCCGGGCGTCGGGCGCGGCTTTGGTCACCATGGCCCAGCGCACGCGCGCGCCGGGCTTGAGCCCCTTGAGCGTGTCGGTCAGGCAGTACTCGCCGGTGGGCAGCAGCGTGCCGGTGCGGGTCACCTGCGAGGCGTTGGTGTAGACGGGCGAGAGGTCGAGCACGGCCTCGGAGCCCGGGCCCTCGCTGAACGAGACGACCCTGGACTTGCCCTTGGCGAGCTGGAGCTGGCCGTCGATCGTGAGCGTGTTGTGGCTGAGGCTGCTCAGGCGGAAGATGCGCCAGCGGTCCGAGTCCTGGCTGGAGCTCCAGAGGTTCATCTTGCGCGATTCGATGCGGTTGTAGTTCTCCATGCCGAGGTCGTAGGCCCAGCGCACGCCGTCCGCGTCCAGCACGAACGAGCCCGCGTCCATGTGGCCGTGCGGGGCCGAGGGCGAGCCGGCCTTGAGGCCCACGAAGAGCGCCCGGGCGTTGTCCCACGAGGTGCGCTGGATCGTGATCGGCACCTCGCCGCCGGAGGACCAGGTGAGCGGCGCTTTCGGAGCCAGGCCCTCGGGCAGGGGCTGGAGCCAGAAGAGGGTGAAGGCGAAGAGGCGGTGGGCGTGGCGGTCGCCGGCCATGGAGGCGCGGTCGGCGCAGTGTTCGGCGAAGGCGGCCTTTTCGAAATAGGCGAGGATGTCGGGGCGGCTGAAGCGCTTGGCGAACCACCACGGGGCGCAGTCGGTGCCGCGGCCCATGCCGCCGTCGGCGTAGTTGAAGGGCTGGCCGGAGGGGCCGGTGACGAGGTCCGGGTATTCGGCGGTGGCGGTGAAGCCGGGCAGGCGCGTCAGGCCGTAGTCCGATTTCAGGACGCCCTCGAGCAGGGCGATCGCCAGCACGTTGAAGTCGGTGCCGTAGGACCAGTAGCCGGGGCCCTCGGGGTAGCAGCCTTTGGGGTCGAAGGCGTGCATGGAGCGCGGCAGGTTGACGATGGCGCGGTGGGCGATCTCGACGGCCAGGGGCTCCTGCTGGTCCATCAGCGCGAGGGCGCCGGCGAGCATGCCCGCGTGGCAGACCTGGCCCCAGTTGTTGCTGGCCTTGACCCAGCCGGTGGTTTTGAGCGAGGTCCGCAGGCCCTTCTCGAGGATGGCGTCGGCCACGGTTTTGCGGGTGGCCGGATCGAGGTCGTTGTAGAGCCAGTCGTAGCCCACGGCCATGGCGAGGGTCATTTCGGCCACGTCCAGGAAGTGCGAGGGGTTCCAGTCGGTGAAGCCCGCGACGGCGCGCATCTCGGCGGCGCAGCGTTCGAGGTAGGCGGGCTTGCCGGAGAGGCGGTAGGCCATGGCGAGGGTCGAGACGCGGTGCAGGGTGCGGCGCGAGATGCCGAGCAGGCGGCGGCCCTCCATCTCGCGGGCGCTGGGCTTGAAGGTGAGGATCTGGTCGGCCTCGAAGAGGATGCGCCCGAGGGCCCGCTGGCCGAGTTCGGTGGTGGCGCACTGTTCGCGCAGGGCGCTGAACGCGGCCGCGTCGGCGAAGAGCAGCGGGTGGGTCTTGCCGGCCTGCCGGATCGCGGCGGCCACGGTCTCGAGGGGGACCTTGGAGGGGTCCTGCGGCTGAGGCGTCTGGGCGGAAAGGAGCGCGGCGGCGAAGGCGAGGCACAGGCAGGTTGTCAGACGCATGGGGATTCCTTTTTAACACAAAGACACAAATGTGCAAGAGACACGGGATTGAGAAAGGATGCCGCCCAAACCCCTTTTGGCCGTCATTTTCCGTCTCGAATCTGCCCCCTTGGCTCTACTTTATGTCTTTGTGCCTTTGTGTTGAGAATTAAGCGATCGGCTTCTCGGCGGGGTGGTCGAAGACGGCGACCTCGCACGGCATGCGGCGCGTGACGAGGCCCATGAAGAAGCGCACGCCGTAGACGACATGGGTGGCCATGACGCCGAGCCAGACGGTCAGCCACATGAGGGGGTTGGCGTTGAACGACGAGAGGAGGGTCGCGGTGCCGTAGATCGCGAGGACGGTGAGATACGCGATGCGGAGCCAGGGGTGCAGGCAGGCGAGCGGCGCGCCGACGGCCAGGCCGATGACGAAGAGGGAGGGCACGAGGTAACTCAGGCGCAGCGACGTCTTGGGGAAGCGCTTCGCGAAATGGCCGCGGTGCAGCGCGTAGCGGCCGATCTGGCGCAGGTGGGGTCCGAAGAGCGGGCGGCGGTGGTGGTGGACCAGCACCCAGGGGTCGTAAACGATGCGCTTCTTCTGGCCGAACACGATGTCGGAGCAGAGGATGGTGTCCTCGCCCGGCCAGAAATCGGTGCGGTAGCCGTGGATGGCCTTCAGGACATCGGTGCGCACGAAGAGGTTGCAGCTCGGCACGTCGTCGACGTTCGAGCGCACGCGGTCGCCGATGTAGCGCCAGCGGAAATTGCCCGAGACCAGGCGGTTGATGTAGACGAGTCCGCCGGCCTGGGCGAGGAAGGGGTCGTTGCCGGGGGTGACGCCCGGCCCGCCCACGCCGCCGACGTCGGGCAGGGTGAAATATTTGACGGCGTGCTCCAGCCAGTTGGGTACGGGGGCGGCGTCGTCGTCGATGAAGGCGACGATCTCGCCGCGGGCCGCCCGGATGCCGGCGTTGCGCTTTTCCGCGGGACGGGTCTTGCCGGTGGGCAGCACGCGCAGCGCGAACGGATAGGCGTCGAGTTCGGCGGGCGCGTCGGGCAGGACGATCACCTCGAAGTGCGGGTAGGTCTGGAGCGCGAGGGCGGCGAGGCACTCGGTGAGGTAGGGGCTGGGCGCGGGGCAGGCGATCACGACCGAGACCAGGAAGGGCGTCGCGGCGGGCGGGGCGACCTCCACGCTGTCGTAGTAGCGCAGGACGCGCAGGCGGTAGAAGATGGCGAGCGTGTCGTGCATGACCTGCCTGACGTTGTTCCACGACAGGCAGCCGACTTTCTGGCCGAAGTGCATCTCGACCGGGGCTTCGGCCACGGTGAAGCCCTTGGCGTGCGCGATGGTGAGGACTTCGAGGTCGAAGGCGAAGGCCTTGACCAGCATGCGGCCGAAGGCCCAGCCGAGGGCGTCGCGCGTGAAGAGCTTCATGCCGGTCTGGGTGTCCGAGATCGGCAGGCCGACCAGCAGGCGCACGAGCGTGAAGTAGACCCCGCTGGCGAGGCGGCGGTGCCAGGGGTAGTCGATGACCGAATCGGGGTGGCGTTTGGAGCCGATGACGATGGCGGCACGCTTTTCGGCCATGACGTCGAAGAACGTGGTGACGCGCGAGGGGGAGAGGTCGAGGTCGCCGTCGAGCAGCAGGATGTGCGACCCGCGCGACGCCGCGAAGCCGCATTTCAGCGCGTTGCCCTTGCCGGCGTTGACCTTCACGAAGACCGGCCGCACGTGCTCGGGGTCTTTGGCGGCGGCGCGGCGGAGCGCCTCCGCCGAGCCGTCCGGGCTGCCGTCGTCGACGGGCACGATTTCGAAGGGAATGTGGCCGCGCAGCAGTCCGCAGACGGTTTCGATGTTCTCTTCGATCACGGGCGCAAGCCCGTAGACCGGCATGATGACGCTCAGGCAGCCGGATTGCCCGAGGCACGCCTGTGCGCCGCGCCAAAGATTTTTCGCATTTTCTGTGGTCATTCGCTGTGACTTAAGTAAAATATGCGGTCATTCATTTCTGACAGTTTGGGGATGTGCGGCTTCCGCCTCCGGTATTTCGAACCGTGAGATGATGATATGCGAGCCCATCGCGTAAACCAAACGAAAAATGAATGAAAATGCTTTTCATTTTCAGAAGGGCTTCCGGATGTTTCGAGTGTATCTGACAGGTGCGTGTGTCTGCCTCATGCTGTGCGGGTTGGGCTGTTCCAGGTCTGGTCCCGCCGCCGCCGAGAGCGCGGAGCGCGGTTCGGCGTTATACCGCCAGGCGTTCTCCGCCGAGCAGTCGGGGGACATCAAGGAGGCGGTCCGCCTTTTCAACAAGGTGCTGATCGAAGAGCCCCGCTCGTATTCCGCGCATTTCCAGCTCGCCACGCTGCTGCACGATCACGACGAGGATTACGTCGGCGCGATTTACCACTATAAGCAGTATCTGTACCTGCGGCCGGACTCGAAGAAGAGCACCTTGGCGCAGGAGCGCATCCGGATCGCCGAGCAGCTGCTAGCGCCGCAGATCCTGAAAAAGGTGGGCGACTCGGTCCAGGGTATTTCGCAGGCGCACCTGCTGAAGGAGAATGAGCGCCTCAACCGCATCATCACGACCATGGAAGGCGAAAAGGCGGTCCTGATGGAGGGCAAGGCGGCGGCCGACAAGGAGCTGGAGCAGCTGCGGGGCGACACGGCGCGGCTGCGCGAGGTCCTGAACAAGATGCGCGTCAGCGAGACCGTCTCCGAGCCGGCACAGCCGATCCTGAAGCGGGTCGAGGCCGCCATCAAGCGCGGCGAGAGTGACACGCCGGCGGCCAAGATGGACGCGCAGGGCTTGCGCGCGCTGCGCGACGAGGCCTCGTCCATGTCCGGGAACGGCGCCGCCGAAACCGGCCGCAAGCCGCTGGTCGACGTGCCCTCGACGGACGCGATGATCAAGAAGGTGCAGTCGCGGCTGGAAGGCACGCCCGAGGCGCAGGCGGCCCCGGCCAAACCGGAGGCGTCCGACAAAACCGGAAAAACCGGCAAGACGGAAAAGTCCAACCTTTCGGCGCTGTCGCTGTTCGGCCGGGAGGAGAAGCACGAGAAGGGCGCCAAGCCCGTCGGTGAGCAACGGACGTACGTGGTTCAGCCGGGTGACACGCTGTTCCGGGTCGCGGAGAAGTTTTACGGCGACTCCACGCAGTGGAAGAAGATCCGCGACGCCAACCGTACGCGAATCGATCCGGACGGCCGCATCCGGGCCGGGCAGATCATCATGGTGCCGTGAGCCGGGCGGGAGGGGTCATGTTGCCGAAAGCGGGAAAGCACGTTCTGAAACCGGGGAGCTCCAGCGTGTTCGTTGGCGGCGCCGCGGCCCGCGCGTCGGTTTCCTGGCGGCTGGATGTGCGCGAGGACGCGCGCGGCAACCCGCATTTCTTCAGCAAGCGCAAGCGCCCGAGCCTGGAGCGCGCCCGGCCCAAGCTTTTCCACTACATATCGGCGGGCGGGCTGCGGCAATTGCGGCGGACGTCGGTTGACGACCTGGTCGAGGACCGCCGCCGCTCGTTCCTGTTTTTTCTGGTGCTGGTGGTGGCGGTCTGGGTGGCGTTTTATTTTTTGCCCAGCGCTTAGGCTCAAGGGGGGGTACGGACGTGAATATGATCATACGGGCGAGTGTCCTGTGCGGCGCGGCGCTGGTTGCGGGGTGCGCGGGACCGATGTTTGAAGGGTCGATTTTTGAGCAGCCCCCGCGGAAAGACCCGGATGTGGCGCGCATCGCCACGAACACGCAGCAGATGAATCTGGAGTTCCGCCAGCTGTCGGAACAGATCTCCGCGCTGACCCGTACCCAGGAGGTGCTGGACACCCGCTTGACGAGGCTGGAAGCCCAGGCGACCGCCGCTCCGCGGACGCCGGACGAGCTCGCCGCGCTGCGGCGCGAGGTGCAGAGCGTCCGCGCCGAGCGCGAGACACTGAAGAAGGAGATCACGGACGATCTCGCGGGGCGCATCGAGAAGATCGCGGCGCGGCAGCAGGCGGACATCAATGCGGCGCGGGCCTCGGTCGCC
>JAHFSX010000082.1 GCA_023269675.1 Verrucomicrobiota bacterium | reverse complement strand
GCTGGCAACCACGTTGCCGGAGATGTTCACCACGCGGTTGCCCGTCGCGCTGTTGGTGCCGGTGTACTCGAAGTTGTTGACGTTGCCGGCAGCACCCGCGCCCCACAGGGTCATGACCGTGCCGGCGCCCAGCGCCGAAGCCACCCCCATATCCGCCACCGAGGTGAACTGAAGCGTGGCCTGGTCGGCGCCGTTGGCGACGCTGACGCTTCCGCTGAAGGTGTCGGCGTCGTTGTTCAGCAGCCAGACGCCGCGCGACACGTAGATGCTGAGGGGGTAAGCTCCGTTGGAGATCAGCCCGCTGAGCACGTTGGGCTTTCCGTAATTCTGATAGGTGCTGCCCAAGGCGAAGATGCCTGCCGCGACGATGTCGTTACGCAGGGTGCCCGTCAGCACGACCGGAGCGGTGCCATAGTTGACGAGCGACGCATTGCCCACATTCCAGGAACTGTCCGTGATCTGGGGGGTACTGAAGCCTTGCAGCGTCAACGCGATGTCGTTGAGCCCGATGTTGCCGGCGGAACCGAGGGCGGAGTTGAAGCCCGTGTCGGCAAGCACGCGGGTTGAATCCGCAAGCGGCGAGCCGAAACCGCCGCTGGAGGTGTTCCCGCCGCTGTAGCTGTTGTCCGGGTTGGTCAGCGTCAGCGTACCCGCCGTGCTGGCGCCGCCTAAGTTACACCCCGAGCCGGCTCCCGAGACCACGCCGTTGAGCGCCATGTCGCCGCCCGCGAAGTTGAGCCGGGCGTTGCCGCCTCCCGCACCGAGTTCAAACAGTCCGTTGATCGTCAGGCGGGGCTGGGTCGTACCCGCATTAATCGCGCCGGTCTCGCGCGTGATGATCACCTGATCCGTCAGCGCGAAGGCGATGTTGGTGGAGAACGTGACCGCATTGGGCGAGGCCGCACGCGTGAGCTGCGTCTGGAGGACACGTCCGGACAGCGTGATTGTCCGCGGAGTGGCGGGCGAGTCGCTGCCGAAGGTGACCACCACGTTGGTGGCGCGAGCCGCTATGACTCCGAAATCGAGATTCAACGCAGGCCGGGTGAAGGTGTAGTTGCCGCTTGAGGAGGCAAGCGTGGCCTGGCTTAAGACGCCCGTGTTGCTTCCGGAGACTCCGATAAGCACGGTGTTGTAAGCGATGCCGTTCCCGTTAACCACCTGGCCGACGGAGAGCCCGTTGGTGCTGGAAAGCGCGATGCCCGTCAGGCCGCTGGTGAAGGTGGCGGTCGTGGTGACGGTGACTCCGTTGGTGAAGGTGAGATTGTCGGTCAGCGCGAGTGCGGTAGGGCCGGGCAAGGTGATGGCGCTGAAATCGCCGTTGATGGACCCGTCCGTCCAGTTGGCGGGGTCGTTGATGTTGTTGGCGCCCGTGCCGCCGGACACGCCGGCGCCGTTCCAGCCGGCAAACGCCGACAGAACCGTCATGCTGCATGCAAAAACCACACACTTATTCATTAATAGGCTCCTGTTTTCATGGCATCTGATTGATCTGATGAGAATGATAGGCGTGAAGCGGGTCCGCTGCTATGGGGTCTAACCCTGTAAGGGAGTGAACCCGGTATTCTGGGGCGGAAGTTGAACGAGTCTCTGGTGTGCTCCCGGATCATACCTGCTCAGTTTCACTGTCCGTTTACATTCTATCTAAGCCCGCAAGCGCATACTATCCGGTTTTACGCACAAGTTTTTATCGGTTTTGCGCATACGCCGTTGACTTCACTTATCGATTGCGCGACACTTTCGCCATGTCCCGCACGCTCAAAAGAATGCCGCAGGTCGCGGTGCTGCTGCCGACCTCGGTGAAGGTCTGCCGCGACATGCGACGCGGCATCCTGCAGTACGTCCACCGGCACGGACCGTGGGGACTCCACATCCTGGAAGGTCGGCAGGGGGAGCAGAAACTCGTCCAGATGAAGGAGTGGGGGTGCACCGGCATCATCGGACGGCTCTACACCCCGGAACTGGTCGAGGTGGCGCTCCACGCCGATGTGCCGCTGATCATCATGGATCCGAAAGAGGAGTTCCAGCGGCCGGGCCACCCGCTCGCCCGCTGCAGCATCGTCCGGAGCGACACGGCCGCGATCGGACGTCTGGCGGCGGAGTACTTTCTCAGCCGCAAATTCACGAACTACGCTTACGTGGGCGAGATCCACGGCTTGGGGTGGTCGGTCACGCGCGGCATGGCCTTTGCCGACACGATCCGCAAGGCCGGGTTCGAGTGCCATATTTACGGCACGCTTCCCAGGGCGGAGCAGGAGGACGCCGGACTCGAACGTGCCCGGCTTTGCGCATGGCTGCGCGCCCTGCCCAAGCCCGTCGCCCTGCTCGCCGCCATGGACAACCGCGGCCGGCAGGTCATGGACGCCTGCGCATGGGCGGGCATCGCCGTGCCGCGCGACGCGGCGGTGCTGGGCGTGGACAACGACGACGACCTGTGCGAGACCACCACGCCGCCCATGTCGAGTATCCTGCTCGACGCCGAGCGCGCCAGCTACGAGGCCGCGCACCTGCTGGACAGCCTCATGCGCCACACCACGCGCAAACGCCACGTCATCACCTACGGCCCGGCGCATGTGGTCTCGCGCCGCTCCACGGATGCCACGCAGATCGCAGACGGGGTGGTGGTGCGGGCGCTGGAGTTCATCGCGGTCAACGCCTGCTCGGGCATCGGCGTGCCGGACGTCGTGCGGCATGTCCGGGCTTCGCGCCGTCTGGCGGAGATGCGGTTCAGGCAGGTGCTGGGCCACACGATCCTCGAGGAGATCCTGCGGGTACGTCTGGAGCGCGTCTGCACGCTGCTCAAAGAGACCAACCTGCCCATCGGGGAAATCGCCCGCGCCTGCGGGAGTGACTCGGAAAGTCATCTGGGCACCCTTTTCCGGCGGCATTTCGCCTGTACCATGCGTGACTTCCGCAAATCCCGCTGACCGGCTTACGGCGTTTTCATTTGCTCCAGAATGCGGCTCGCCCGGCGGTCGAGCCCCACCTGGACATACCTAAACCGGTCACGTGATTCGTCTTATAGGTAGGGTCGGACCGCTGGGCCGACCGTTTGCATGTGCCAATAAGTTGAATGAATGCGCCGTGTTGAGCGGCTTTCTTCCGCCTGACTTGCAAGAGCAAATGCACGCAGGCGATAGAGCGGCGAGATGATTTTCATGCGGCGTTTTCCTCGAAGTAACGTTTGACCTTCTCTTCTGCGGAGAGACCGTCGAGGATTTT
>JAHFSX010000053.1 GCA_023269675.1 Verrucomicrobiota bacterium | reverse complement strand
CCGGCGCCGACCTGGTCCGCCAGCTCCTGCAGCGCCGCATGGTGAACGACATGGTCGCCTACGGCAAGGCGCAGGAGAGCCGCGCCGCGCTCGAAGCTCGGCTGCGGGCGGGCGAGACCGTCGACCTGGACGGCTATCCGGTTTCCGGCGCGTTCTACGCCTGGTTGCAAGCCCTCGCGCCCCAACCCGCCGCCGCGCCCGCGCTGATCGTCGCCGGCGGGCACGACGAAAAGACCGCGGCCGCATGCGCGGCGCTCATGCCCGCGTCGGAGGCCCTCGCCTTGCGTTATCCGCCCTTCTGGAACACCGTCGGCCATGTCGATCTCGCGGCATTGATCAGCGAAACCGCCGGCTGGCTGGCGGCGAGTCTGTCCGCGGCCGCCCCGGCCCCGGCCGCATGCCCCGACCTGTGCGTCACCGCGCCCTTCGGGGAATGTGCGGATCTGACCCCCGCGCCCGCGGTGCGCGCCATCTTCGACACGCCCGCCGCCGTGCCGCGCGGCGGTATCCTCTTCCTGCACGGCTGGTCGGGCGACCGCACGGGACCGCACCGGCTCTTCACGCGCTTCGCGCGGCAACAGGCGGACCGCGGGGTCCTCTGCGTGCGCCCCGATTTCATCGGACGCGGCCTGAGCGACGGCGAGGCGGCAGACGCCACGATCGCCCGCATGGCCGAAAACGCGCAGGCCGCCCTGGACGCGCTGCGCCGCCGGCTGCCTCCGGGCGCGCCGGTCGCCGTGGCCGCGATCTGCTCGGGCTGCAAAGTGGCCGTCGCGCTGACCGCAAAAAATCAGGACGTCGCCAAGCTCCTGCTCTGGTCGGCCGAATCCATGGGCTCGCTGCGCAGCTCCGCCACCGGATTCCGCAAAACGCTCAGCGCGCTCATGACGTATGCGCGCAAGCTCGTGCGCCCCGAGACGTGGAAGAAGATCCTGAGCGGCAGAATCCAGACCGGCCTGGTGACCCAAGCGCTCGTGAAGCACGAGACCCGCAGCGCCTCGGAGGCCGCGTGGGAAGACGGCGTGCTCAAGGCGTTCCGCACCTACCGCCACCCGGTCCTGTTTGTATTCGGAGGTTCCGATCCCGACGCGCCGGGCTCCAGCCGCGCCTATGCCGGCTATTGCCGCAGAAACGGCATCCCGTTTGCGTCGCACACCATCGCGCACGCCGGGCACAGCTATTACGGCGAAGCCTGGACGCGGGAACTGTTCGACCTCAGCCACCGCTTTCTCAACTGACGCATTTAGGGAAAACGCATCCCCACGGCGTCCGTAACCGTGCCGGACCCAACACACGTCCGAAAAGGTAGCTCACATGCAAAAACACGCCTGCAGCCTCTCGCTCGCCGCCGGACTGGCCCTCTCGGCCCTGTCCTTCGTCCTGGCCCCGTCACGCGCCTGGGCTTGGGGCGCGCCGCACGGCACCATCACCCGG
Organism: Verrucomicrobiota bacterium; assembly: GCA_023269675.1. Classification (GTDB taxonomy): domain Bacteria; phylum Verrucomicrobiota; class Kiritimatiellia; order RFP12; family UBA1067; genus JAHFSX01. The sequence goes on along the minus strand of JAHFSX010000053.1, from coordinate 34,861 downwards.
GCCGCCATGGCGACGCTGCCGTCTTGGCAGAAGCAGCTGCTGGGAGCCGAACTGCAGCGGCTCGGAGAAACCTACTGTATTATCCCCGATCTGGTTTACACCGACAAAACCAACGCGCCCTTCGCGACGATGGACACCCATCCGGGCGTGGTCTACCTGGTGAATCTGCACCTGCCTGCGGCACCGGCCGAGAACTTTGAGATCCTGCGCTACTTCATGGACAAGGCGGTCGCCGCGTTTAAAGCGGGCAACGTCGGCGACGCGGCCCGCTACTCCGGCACGCTGTCCCATGTTCTGGAAGACTGGGGCTGTCCGGCCCATGCCGTCCCGGGCGACAACATGTTCACGCTCTTCAAACAGTTTCTCCCGCCGCCGCCCGCGCAGCAATACACCTTGCTGCACAGCCCGGTCGAGGGCGGCACGTTCAGCGTCGCGCTCGACGCCTACCGGCCGCGCCTGCTCGGGACCTCGGTGGACGAGGCGGCCTTCAATCTGCTCCACCGCTCGCAAGAGGCCACGATCTTCGCCCGCGGCCAGGTGGTCCCCATTATCCAGGCGCTGTACGCGGGCGACACGAACGCGGTCAACGCCGCCCAGCAGAAAGCCGCGACGCTGGACGCCGCGGTCGTGGCGGACGCGCTGCACACCGTGTGTTGCCTGGGCCAGATGAAGTTCGAAGCCGCCGACGACCTCTCCGCCGTTGACCTCTCCACGCTTCTCCCGCTGCAGGCCCCCGACCTCTATTTCCCGCAGTCCTCGTTCTTCAGCAAACCCTATTGGGGGCACGCGACGCCCGGCGTGATCTTGCGCAACGGCACAGAGCCCGTGCCCCTGCGGCTCGCGGTGCTGGAGCAAGGGCAGGCGGTGACAAGAACGTTCGCCTCGGGCATCGGGACCGGCACGCGCAGCGTGCTGACGTACCTGATCCCGGCCGACGTGTACCAGCGCTTCAGCGCGCGGGTAGGCCTGCATGCCGAGTTAGGGAAAAGCGGAAGCGTGATCTTCGAGGTCAGCGGCAATGGCAAGTCCCTGGCGCGCCTCGGACCGCTCGCCGGCGACGCGCCGGCCCAGCTGCTCGACGTCGCCCTGGCAGGCGTCACCAACCTCCAGCTCACCGTGACCTCGGCGGCTAAAGACAACACCGGCAACTACGCCGTCTGGGCCGAACCCCGCCTGGTGAAAGCGTCCCTGCCCTGACGGGCCGCGGGCCGCCTGGCTGGCGTTAGACGCCGAGGGCCAGCCGCGAGGCCAACTGGGCCGCGGAGGCCGCGTCAGGCGAGTAGCCGTCCGCGCCGATCTCGTCGCAGAAGGACTGCGTCACAGGCGCGCCGCCGATGATCACCTTGGCGGCGAGGCCGGCGGCCCGGACCGCCTCGACCACCGCGCGCATGTTGACCATCGTGGTCGTCAGCAGCGCCGACACGCCGACAATCTGCGCCCGGTGCTCTTGCGCCAGCTTCACAAACGTCTCGGCGGCCACGCCGATGCCCGCGTCCACGACTTTGAAGCCCGCGCCTTCCAGCATCATGCCGACCAGGTTCTTGCCGATGTCGTGCAAGTCGCCTTGGATGGTGCCGATCACGGCCGTGGCCTTCGGCTGGACGCCCGCCGCGATCAGGTGCGGTTTCAGGATTTGCGTCCCCTGCTTCATCGCACGCGCCGCCAGCAAGACCTGCGGCACGAAAATCTCGTTCTTCTTGAACCGCTCGCCGATGATCCCCATGCCTTGGCACAGCCCGTCGTTCAGGATTTCCGCGGCCGTGACCCCGCCCTGCAGCGCCTGGTTCACCAGGCTCACCACCTCGGGCGCTCTGCCTTTGATCAGCGCCTCACGTATCTGCTCAATGACCATGTCAACTCCTGTCCCGGCAACCGGGACCTGCTCATTTCTTCAGGCGCATCCAGGACGCCAGCTTGACATTCCTGGCCTCGGCCATCTGAATCTCGTCCGGCGTGCCGGGCTTGGCCGCTTTCTCGAGCGTCTCGATGCGCATCATCAAAGCCTGCTGGCTGCCCTGGAACTGCTCGCGCTCCGCGTCGCGGTTCTTGCGCTCCTCCGCCAACTCCTGCTCCCGCTTGTGGAGCAGTTCCGACAGATCCAACATGCGGCGGCCATTCTTTTCGCCCTCGATCGCCTGCCCCTGCAGTTTGGACGCCTCGGCCTCGAACACCCGCAGCTTGCGCTGCATGTCACGTTCGCGGTCCTCGGCTTGCCGCAGCTCGCGCTCGTGGGCGATCCGCAGGTTGTCCAACTCCATCCGCATCCGGGCGGCGTTCGGGTCCGAAGGCTGCTCGCGCACCGAACGCCGCGTCATTTCGGCGGGGCTGCCGCCGAGCTGCCTGAGCAGCGTCTGCCGGCGCTCCACCAGCGCCTGCTGCCGCTGCGCGCTCCACTCTTTCAGCTGTTCGACATGCGCCCGTTCACCCTCCATGGCTTTGGCGAGCTCATCGACCTCGGCCTTGGCCAGCTCGTACACCGCCGCCTGGTCCGCGAAGAATCGCGCCGTCTCCTCCGGCGGCAGCGCGCAGGCTTTCTCCAGCGCGGCGATCTTCTCGTTATAGGCGTTGTCGCGGCTGTTGGCATCGACCAGCAGCTCCGCAAACGCCGCTTCGCTTTCGGCGGCGTTCGCTTCTGAAAGGCGGGCGGCCGCCTCGGCCTGCCCGGCCTGCCGCTCGCTCACCGCCGCGCGCTCGAGCGCCGCCGCGAGCTCCGCCTCGCGTGTCGCCACGATCTGCGCCGTCTCTTCGGCCCGCCGCTCGTGAAACCGCAGGGCCTGCTCCAATTCTGAAAAGCGCTTGACCAGCGCCTCGTTCTCGCCGGCGAGCGACGCGCGCTCAGCCGCGCCGGAGGCCTGGGCTTCCGCCACCGCCTGAGCGGCCAGCGCCAACCGGTCCTTGAGCCCGTCGGCCTCGCGCCTCAGCGCGGCCACCTGCTCGGCCGCCTCACCCCGGGCCAGCGCCACCTGTTGCTCCGATTCCATCCGGTCAATCTGCTCCGGCCGGGCCGCGGCGGCCGCGTCCGACAACAGGATCCGGTTGTTGCTCTCTTCCAGCTGCTGCTCGAGTTTTTTGACCTGCTGGCGCAGAAGCTCCAGCTTGCGTTCATGCGCCCGCGCGTCTTTCTCGGCGTTGCGCAAAATGGTGTCGCGCTGCGTCTCCGCCTCTTTGACGAGGGACGCAAGCACGTCGCGCTCATGCTGCACCGTCTCCAGCGCGTCCGCGTTCGCCAGCTTGGCCAGCCGTTCGCGCTGACTGTTCACCATCGACTCCAGCTCGCGGATCCGCACGCGGAAAACCTCTTCGGGGACCGGCTCATGTGCCGGCTTCTCCGGCCGTTTCGTCTCACGCTCCGGGACAGCTTCCTGTTCCACGTCGTCGGCCGCGACGAGTTGGGCGCCCTCCGGGACCTTGCCGCTTTTGATCAACGCCTCGGCGGCCAGCCGGTTCAAAGGGCCCCGCAGCTCGCCTTCGCCGTCATCCACGAACCAGCGCATGTCGAGCGCTTCGACCGAGATCGCCTGCAGCCATTTCTTGCGGTCGGTCGAGACCTCGTGCCCCGGCAGAATGCGGCCCTGCTCAGCCCAGACAATCAGGCCCTGCGTCGAGACCGGCCCAAAGACCGTATCGCCTCCGGTTCGCAAGAACCATTGGCGCGTGTCCTCTTTTTCGATTTGCGTGTCAGACATAACGGGTTTTAGGTTACAGGTTACCGGCGACGGATTCAAGGTTACACGTTCACAATCACGCGTCCGCGCCCATCGTCACCGCGTCCCCGCTCACTTCTTTTTTTTGAAGAATGACGTCCCTTGCGCACCGAGACGTTCCAGCTCGCGCCGCGCCTGCTGCTCAAAATCGGCCATCGAAAGCCCCGGCCGGGCTTGGGCCGCGCGGTTGACCACCGGCGGCTTCTCCGCGGACTGCGGACGCTGAGGCGGCAACAGCTCAGCATCCTCCACGACCTTGCCCACCGGTTTCGGGCGTTCCGGGCGGGGAGCCGCAAAGTCCGCGGGCACGGCCGCCACCGTCTCAAAAGCCGGCGCCGGCGCGGGAGTCGCACCCAGCACCGCCTCGGCCTGACGGAACAGGGAGCGCAGCCCCTCGGCCTGCCGCCGCGCCAGTTCCAGTTCGTCCCGCAACTCCGTCACCTGCCGCGTTTCGCCGCTGCGGCTCTGCTTGGCCTCCTCCAGAGTTTCTGTAAGCGTCGCGCACCGCGTCTGCGCCTGCTGCGCCCTCTGACGTTCCTCAGCCAGCGCCGACCGCAAGCTCTCGATTTCGGACCGCAGCACCTGCGCCTGCGTCTCCACCGCCTGGCCGTCTTGGACCGCGCGGCCGGCTTCAGCCAGCGCCGTCTCAAGGTGCTTCACCCGCTCGGCGTGCGTGGCGGTCTCGGCCTGCGCGCAGCCGACCGCCGACCGCAGCGACAGCCACTCCGCCTCGAACGCCTGTTCTTTCGCGGTCCAGACGGCGGCATGCGTCTCGCGCTCGGCCTGCAACTCCGCCAACCGGGAGGCCGCCTCGGCCTGTTCCTGACGGGCCTGCGCGAGCTGACGCTCCAGCGCGGCCACCCGGTCCGACAGCTGCTGCTGCGACAGCCGCGCCTGTTCGGCCTGTGCCGCCGTCTGCCGCCGCGCCTCACCCGCCCGGGCTTCGGCGTCCGCCGCCTGCTGCCGCACCCTCTCAAGCTCAGCCGACGCAGCCCCCGCCTGCTGCATGGCCTGCTCGGCCTGGGCCGCCGCCTGCAGCCGCGCCGCGTGGAGCTGGGCCTCGGCCTCCGCCGCCTGCAGCCGCGCCTTCTCAAGCTCAGCCGACGCGGCCGCCGCCTGTTGCCGCGCCGCGCGGGTTTGGGTCTCAGCCGCCTCCGCCTGCAGCCTCGCTTGCTCGAGCGCGGCCGCCGCGCCGGCCGCCTGCTCCGACGCCTGCCGCCGAGCCGCCTGTGACTGGGCCTCGGCGTCCGCCGCGTGCCGCCGGGACTGCTCGAGCTCGGCGGCCGCAAGCGTCGCCTGCTGCTTGGTCAACTCGGCTTCAGCCGCGGCCTGCCGGCGCGCCTGCTCGAATTCCGCCGCATGGGCGGCGGCCAGTTGTTTGGAGAGCTCGCCCTGCGCCTTCAGTTGCTGGCGCAGGTGCTCGACCTGAGGGTCAGCCGGCACGGAGACCGGCAGCGCGTCCAACGCGAGCCGCTTGAAAAAGGGAACGCGCGCGGCGATCGAGCCGTCCTTGATGAGGTCCGCCATGGCAGCTTGGTGGATGGGTCCGTAAAAGGTGCCAGGGGTGACTTCAGCGACCCAATCCATCGCGAGCCCGCCCTGCGAGGTCGCGAGTTGCCAGTCGGTGCCGTTTTCGGAGACCTCGTTCGTGGGCGCGAGCCGTCCGTCGCACGCCCACATCTTAAGCGTCTCGAAGTCGACGGGGCCGAACGTCTCGCCCTGCTCGTTCCGCACCATCCAACTCTTCGTTTTCACGCTGTCGCTGAGATTCCGCGTTGCCGTTGCCACAATCACCCTTTTTGTTCAAAAGCGCGCGCCTGCCATGTCGCGAGCGCCGCCCAAGCGCGCCGACCTGACGAATGCGCTAAAGTTACTAAACCATACCCGGAGACACAAGAGGTATGTTTGCGACGTCCAGGGTGACATGACGGCGCCATGCCCAGCGATTTTTACGCGGGCATCACTTGCGCAGCACAACGCGGCGTATGGCTTTCAGATAGGCACCGTCGGGGTCGTCCCTGCACGGCACAAGCCAGCCGCCCTCGCCGATCTCGTTCCAGGCATAAACGATGGCCAAACGGTCCTTGGTCACAACCAGAGGATTCGCCTCCATCCACGACGCCATGCGCTCCAGCAAGCCGCCGAACTGCTCGGGCGTCGCCTTTTCGAAGTACCACGAGACCGGCACGCCCTTCGGGCCGAAGCCCTCCCCGTTCGGCGCTTCCCAGGGACGGCGGTCCCACCCCTGCGTCACCACGGGGATATACGGCTGTTCGGGCGTGCCATGCCAGGCCTGCGCGTCAGCCTCGACGATCTCCTGATAGGTGTGCTTCTCCGACTTCTTGTCCGTCCACGTGCCTTTCGGCGTCACATTGTACTGGGTCAGCAGCGCGAAGCCGTTCTCCGGCTTGCCGCTGCCGCACGCCGCCACCGCCACGCCGGGGAAGCCCGCCTTGCGCGCCGCCTCCTGAAGGTAGGCCAGCCCCTCTTTGTTGGCGCCGCCCGTCGAGAAGATGACCAGCACCGGCTTGCCCTCCACGCGCAGATAGCAGGGGTGCTTGAACAGCGTGATCCAGTAGTCGGCCGCCTGCTTCCAGGCGTCCAGGCCGACGATCTCGAATCCGCCGTGGTTGGCGACCAGCAAGCTGAACTCCATGCGGCGGTTGTTCTTCGCCTGCATGAACAACTGCATCGGCAGATGCTTCGGATCAGCTTCTATCTCTTTCACGTTGATCGGCTTCTTGTTGTCGTGCCAGTACCAGCAGAACGAGAAATAGGCCACCCCGTTGTCGGCCGCGAGATCGATCTGCCGCTCCATCAGCTCCGGCGTGTCGTCGCGCCAGCCCCAGACGGGCGTGCGGCCGGCATAGTCCGTCGCCAGCTTCTTCGTGAAATGCGTGGGCATGCCCTTGGCCCACGCGTTCGACACCGAGCCGTCGTCGTAGGGGCACTTGCCCGCCCACCCCGCGAAGTAGTAGGCGCCCAGCTTCATGCGGGGCTGGGACTCCTGCGCACCGGCAAGAAAGGCCAGAAAGGAAACGGAAAGAAGCAACGCGACCGTGACACGAATGGATCTCATTTATCAGTCCCCTTATTTGCTCTGTGCTTTGACCGCGGTGGCAATCGCATCGGCGATCGCCCGCATGCCCGCGTCGCCCGGATGGTTGGCCACACCCGCATGCTTGAACGGCCGCTCGGAACGCGCGAAGTTCTTCTCGTCCTTGCCGAGCGCGCTGATATCCACGAAGATGCCGCCGACGTCGGCGCAGGCCTGTTTGAGCGCCCCGTCCTTCGCCGCGTTCGCCCAGAAGCTGCTGCGCACGACGATGACGGGCTTGCGGCCCGCCTGGACGCTGTTCAGCATCTTCACGACGCCGTCCTTGAACTGTCCTTTGGCCGCGTCCGTGGCGAGGTTCGGCACGTTCTCGCCGATGCACAGGACGATCAGGTCCGCGCCGAAAGCGGCCGCGTCTTTGAGCTGCGCCGACGCATCGTAGGCGGCATACTCCCGTTCGAAGGTGGCGATATTCTTGACCAGCGTCTCCGGCGCGCGCCCGTCCTTCTTGGACAGGGCCTGGGTCACCAGATGCACATAGTCTTTCTCCTGGGCGCTGGCCGCCATACCCCAGTTGCCGGACCAGTCCACCTTTTTCGAGGGCCCGTGCAGCGTGATGCTGTTGCCCAGGAACAGAATCTTCCGGACCTCCCGCTGTTGCGCAAAGCAACTGCACGCCAAACCTGCGCAAAACGCCACCATCATCATCCGCTTCATCATGTCTCGCCTCCCTACAGCCTACAGCCTAACGTCTGCCGTGTCTTTACTACACCTTCAGCGCATACCCCTTGCGGTACTCCGGCGTGACCATCGCGTTCGCCGCGTCGCAATTCTTGAAGCGCAGCGCCTCACAGTCCCACTCCAGGCGGATGCCGGGATTGCGGACCGCGATCGCGCCGAGCGCCGCGTTCTCGGCGACATAGCCGGCCGTTTCGAACGGGTTGTTGGACTTGCGCCCGATTTTGATGGCCGTCACGAAATCCTCGAAGTGGCTGCCGATCTGGGTCATCCAGAAGTTCGGCTTGGTCTTCTCCTCCTCCTTGATGTCGCGGATCATCGCGCGCATCGCGGTCTCGGGAATGACGCGGCAGGAGTCCGCGCCGTGCGAGCCGTATTTGAGCACATTCTTGCTGCCGTACACGACCGCCCCCGCGTTCCACTGTCCGGGGACGATCCTGTTGCCCAGTTCCCGCCCCTCTTCGAGCGCCGCGGGGCGCGGCACCTCGTTGCAGAACTCGCCGTCGTGCCACAGGATGGTCATCGTCTTGCCGTTCGACAGGTCGTACTCGTACCGGATGCGCGACGCGCTCGGGAACGCGATCGCGTCGCGTTTGGGGTCCCAGTCCGGCGTCACCTCCGCCGTGATGCGGTTCGGGCTGCGCAGGTTCAGCGCGTCGTAAATGGGATCCAGCAGGTGGCAGCCCCAGTCGCCGGGATTGCCGGTGCCGTACGGCGTCCAGGCGCGCCAGCGGTTGGGCGTGAAATAGGGCGAATAGGGATGGAACTCCGCCGGGCCGACCCAGCGGTCCCAGTTGAGGCCGTCGGGCACCTTCTCGACGTTCGCCAGCTCCGGGATCTTGCTCTTGGAATCCAGCTGGCGCATGGTCGTCCACGTGTGCACCTCGCGGATGTCGCCGAGCAGGCCCTTGCGCACCCACGACTTGAACGTCTGGTGGCTGGCGAAGGAGTGCCCCTGGTTGCCCATCTGCGTGACGACGTTGTATTTCCGCGCCGCCTCCATCAGCTTGCGCACCTCCCAGACCGTGCGCGCGATCGGCTTCTCCGTGTAGACGTGCTTGCCGAGCTTCATGGCCTCGACCGTGGGCAACGCGTGCCAGTGGTCGGGCGTCGCCACCAGGACGGCGTCGAAGGACTTGCCGAGCTTGTCGTACATCTCGCGGTAATCCTCAAACGCCTGCACGTCAGGCAGAAATTTCTTCGTGGCGGCGATGCTGCGCGGGTCGACGTCGGCAACCGCCACAACCTTGCCCAGGGCGCCCAGCCCCTGCAGGTCGCCGCGACCCTGGCCGCCGACCCCGACCGCCGCGAAATACACCGTCTCGCTGGGCGGCGTCTCCCCGCTGCCCGCAATCAGACGGCGCGGCAGAATCGTGAAGACCCCGGCCGCTCCGGCGGCCTGTAAGAACGAACGACGACTGACTTGAGCACGCATATCACCTCCCAAAATTCGACCCATACGATCTGGATATGATAGACTTTTCCGCGAACCGGGTCTTGTAAATCCCAGAATAATATGTGTACACTATCGGCATGAATCAGAAAACGCTGCAACGCCGCTTCCTCGCACGCATCGGTGATCTGACACCCTTCCGCCAGCTCATGGACGTCCTGCCCGACGTCGCGTTTTTCATGAAGGACGACCAGGGGCGCTTCATGCTGAACAACCCGCGCGCCTGCCAGTTCTGCAACGCCGACAACGAGCAGCAGACGCTCGGCAAGACCGACTACGACTTCTTCTCGCGCGACCGCGCCGACTTCTACGTGAAAGGCGACCAGGCCGTGATGGCCACCGGCGTTCCGGTGATCAACGAGATCGCGCCCGCCCCCGAGCACTCCGACCGCCTCATGATCCACAGCAAGTTTCCGGTCTACGACAAAAAAGGCGCGGCCATCGGCGTAGTCGGCTTCCACCGCATCATCGACGGCTTGCGCGACACGCCGCGCTGGCACGGACGCTTCGCGCAGGTGGTCGCCCACATCCACACGCACTACGGCGAAAACCTGGAGGTCAAGAAGCTCGCCGCGCTGGCCGGCGTCTCACAGAGCCAGTTCGAGCGCCGCTTCAACCGCATCTTCGGCGCCACGCCCTACGAATACCTCCAGCGCGTGCGCATCGCCGCCGCCCGGACCCTGCTGGAAACCACCGACCGCACGATCGCGGACATCGCCTGCGAGACCGGGTTCTACGACCACAGCCACTTCACGCGCACCTTCAAGCGCATCATCGGCGTCTCCCCGGGGCACTACCGGCGCAGCCACCTCGACCCCGCGCTGTGAGGCGCGCCCCCGCACGCCCAGGGATGGGCGTGCCACACCCCGATGTGCCATGCGCATCCCTGCACATGAGCGGCCTCCCCGCCGCGGTTCACGCCCCGCACGCCCACGGATGGGCGTGCCACATCCCGATGTGCCATGCGCATCCCTGCGCATGGGCGGCCTCCCCGCCGCGGTTCGCCCCCGCACGCCCAGGGATGGGCGTGCCACACCCCGATGCTACGCTCCTACTCCCACTCTTTGCGCCAGCGCGCCGCCTTGATCCCGGCCTTGTCCGGATTCTCCCAAACGTACAATACCTGAAACACATACTCTTTCGCCGAACGGATGATATGGTCGTAGGGCTCATGCTGCCACAACGTTCCGGAACGGCACACGTGCCTGTTAATCAGATTGGACGTAAAAGATGTCCATCCATGCACGGTCTCCCCGACTTTACGCCCATCCTTCGGCTCGACAACCACGTGCACCTGGTTGGGCATCACACACCAAGCATGCAGATCATACCGCTGCCCATCAAAAAACTTCAACGCGTCTGACACAATCGAGGAACAGACCGGATCACGCAGCACACAAGCCCCCTCACCTTGATCCAAAAAACGGTCGATTTTTCCGGCGAAGAGGTTGTGCAACCGTAACCGCTCCGCTTCCGTCATCTGGCGGTCCTCCGCTTGCAGCGACTTCTGTAGGGCTTCGCGCTCTTCCAACCACTTTTGACGCTGGGCCCAAGACACCGAATCCGCCAGCCGGAAACAGACATGATAGATCGCCCTCTCGGCGGTCCAGTGCGGCAATTGCGCGCCTTTTGCAATCTCCAGCGTTTCCCAGTCCGGAGCCACCCCTGCTGAAAGAAACGTAACATCCGGCACGTTTTTCATCAATCACGGCCTCCGCACTACCGCACGCCCACGGATGGGCGTGCCACATCCCAATGTGCCATACGCATCCCTGCGCATGGGCGGCCTCCCCGCCGCGCCTCACACCCCGCACGCCCACGGATGGGCGTGCCACATCCCGATATACCCTGCGCGGGGGCGGCCTTGCTACTCGACGTTCTGCACCTGTTCGCGCGCCGCCTCCAGCCCCGCCTTGAACTCGATCACGAGTTTCGACATCGCCGCGTCATTGGCCTTGGAGCCCGTGGTGTTGATCTCGCGGAACAGCTCCTGGCAGAGAAAATCCAGCGTCCGCCCGCACGACCCGCCCGCGCCCAGCACCTTGTCCACCTGCCCAAAATGGCTCGCCAGCCGCGTCAGCTCCTCGCTCACGTCGCAGCGGTCCGCGAACACCGCCACCTCGCGCGCCACCAGCGCCGGGTCGGCCACGCACCCCGGCCCCAGCAGCTCCGCCAGCCGCTTCTCCAGCACCGCCTTGTAGGACGCGGGCACGGCCGGCGCGAGTTTCGCGACCTCGTGACTGAGCCCTGCGAGCGCCGCGAAGCGCATGCGCAGATCCGACTCCAGCGCCTGGCCTTCGCGCTGCCGCATGCGATCCAGGCTCTCCAGAGCCGCCTGCGCCGCACGTTCGATCAGCGGCCACAGCTCCAACGGATCGTCTGGCATCACCCGCGGCCGCAACACGTCGGGCAGACGCAGCAGGGCCGAAGCCGTCAGGTCGTCCGCCAGCCCCAGCTTCGCCGCCGCCGCCCGCAACGCACCGATCTGCTTCGCGATCGTTTCCAGATCCAGCCCGCCCGCGCTGACGGCCTCCGCGCTCGCGGCCGTCACCGACACCAGGCCCTTGACATACCCGCGCGACACGCGGGTGTGGACCAGCGCCTGCAGCTTGGAGTCCAGACTCGCCAGCTCGCGCGGCATCGAAAAGTTGCAGTCGAACTGCTTGCGGTTGACCGTGCTCAGCTCCACCACCACCTTGACCGCACCCGCGCAGGCCTCGCCGCGCCCGAACCCCGTCATGCTCACTACCGACATATGAAAACCCTTCTTTCGTTACTCTAAAAAGATGAAGACAGATAACAGGATTCAGGAGTCAGAAGAGACTAAATGAAAAGCAACGGCCGGGAACGATCTCAGCAGCTCCCCGACCCTCTGCCGTCCCCAGACTTCTGGATTCTGTCTCCCGGATTCTGTCTCCAGACTTCTTTCTTTCTCAAACTTTACCGTAGCGGATCAGCCAACACAGCAACGTGCCCGCGATGCTTCCGACATACGCGGGAACAATCACAAGCAGCACCGGCAGCCGCAGAAGCGACACCCGCCGGCACCGCGCCAGCCACGCGCACAGCGGCACAGCCACCGCCGCCGCGATCACACCCAGATCCACCCGCGTCTTGGGATACTCGTCCCACAGGTTGGAGAGCATCACCCACAGCAGCGCCGCGCTGACGCAACCCAGACCCGCGCGCCACACCGCTCCCATCTTCTGCTCCAGCGGCGCGAGCGCCTGCTGGAGCCCCAGAACCCAGGTGCCCAACACAAAGCCGGCCCAGAAAATCCAATGCCCCACTTGGTCGTCGAAGAACGCCAGCGAGCGCCGCACCTCGGGAGCCAGCGCCCCGGTCTGACGGTACACCGTCTCCATCCGGTTGGCCGGGTCGTGCATGCCCATGCCGCAGGCCACGCAGTAGATCGAAAGCACCATCAGCACGTCGACCGCCGCATGCGATCGCCCGCGGCCGAGCGTACGGTAGAGCAGCCAGAACACCGCCGCGATCGCGGGCGCGAAAACGAACATCGAAAGCGCCTCGCGCACGCGCATGACGTCTCCGCCCAGCGACACCAGCTGCCACGCGGGCGGACGCATCCGGCTCACCCCCGCCAGCAGGCAGATCACGGCTAAAGCCGCGAACAGCCCCAGCAGCCGCCGCAGCACCGCCCCGTCCGTGTCCTCACGCGCCATACCGCTCGCCTTCAATATTTCACCCAGCGCAGATTGCCGAGCGCCACGCGCACGCGGCTTTGTTTTTTAGCATTGATCCCGATCAGTACGCCGGTGAGATCCGCCAGCGTCAGCTTTCCGTCCGCATCGGGCCGCGAATGACCGCCCCAATTCGCCTTGTCAAAAAAGGCCACCACGGTCTGCCTTCCGCCCTTCACGAAGTCGTAAGGCAGTTCGCACAAATAGGCGGAGCCGCCCTCTTCAACGAATTGCGCGCGTAGCGCGCCGGCGCCCTCCAGCACTTCGAGGTCAACCATCAGCCCGTCCGCGCCCGCGAGCGGGCGCTCGCCGGCCGCCAGCTTCAGCCGCGGATAACCCCACGGATCCTGATCCCGGAAATCCATGGTGAACACCATCCGCCCGTTCATCTCCGCATGCGTCATCTTGGCCCCGCCCACGATGTTGTCGACCCACGCGCCGGCTTGCTCGGACGACACGACGGGCCACGCGCGCGCGGGCTTGACCGCCTCCGGCGGGCACGCCAGCCGGAACGACAGCACGGAGCGTCCGGCCGCGCCGAAGTCTCCGCGCAGCGTGACCGGCGAGCCGAAGATCGCGTTCCGTCCCGCCTCGGCCGGGACCGTCACTTTCAGCGCGACCACCTGCCGCTCCAGCGGCCGCAGCCAGAGCCTGTCCGTCGGCAGCGCGACCTTCCAGCCCCTCGGCAGCGCGTCTGCCGCCAGCGTGCCTTCAACCGTCGCGTCGCCCAAGTTGTAGACCGCGACCGGGACCGTGCTCTCCACATCCCATTCGACCTGATAAGACTGGAGGTCCAAACGCGTCTGCGCCTGAGGCAGGATCGCCTGCATGACCACCGGCGAGCAGGATGCGCGCAGGGGGGCGGGTGTCACTTCCAACGGAGCTTCCCACTTCAACTTCCGCGTTTCTTCCGGCGCCAGCACGGCAAAAACCGGGCTCTCGTCGAGTTCCTTCGGAAAACCGGCGGGCAACGCCCGACCGTATCCGTCGTAAGCCGCCTCGACGGACACATCCCTCCCGAAGGGTACCGGCGAACGCCCTTTATCCGACCACGCCACCAGCACATCCCGCTCGGCCCCGTCGGGACGCGCCCGGAACGCGTACACGCGCGCCGCGCCGTTCGTCATCCGTCCCAGCGGCCGCGCCCCCGCCAGCAGCCGCCCCGTCGCCGCCAGCGCGAGATAGCCGCGCCGGGGCGTCAGGTCATGCCGCAGCAGCCCGAACTGGACATTGCCTTCGTTGTAGTTTCCGAGGATGAAAAAGTAATGGCGCGCCACACCCGCGAAGAGCGTCGACGCGAACGACTTGGGCACGAACCGCGCCTGGCGAAGCTCTTCGCTCTCCGACAGGTCGCCGTGTTCGGCGCTCCACTGCACATGGATGCCGCACTCGCTGATCCACAACGGCTTGCCGCACGCCGCCTGCCGCGCGGTCTCGAACTCGTTCTGATAACTCTCGACCCCGCTGTACGAGTGGATGTTGTAGGTATCGAAATACGGCCAGCACGCGTTCGCCAGCACGCCCTGCGTGTGCAGGGACGTGCCGGATCCCGCAAAAACATTCCAGCACACGGTCAGCGACGGGTCAGCCGCTTTGAAACCCAGATACGACGCCTTCTGCAGCGAGCACATCTCGTCGATGAGGTGTCCGCCGAACCCGGAGATGTTCGCCTCATTCCACGGCTCCCACGCCTGGATCGTGCCCGTGAAGCGCGCGCCCATGGCCTTACAGAACCGGTACTGGTCGCGCAGGTCGCGCGGGTAGCGCTTGTACGCGGCGTCCTGTTCCAAACGCCGCGTCTGCGCCCACTCCGGCGCGCTGTGAAACACCTGCAGAACCTGCAGCCCCGCCTCGCGCAAGATCCGCGCGGAGTCATCGTAGCGCGTCGCGGCCTCGAAGACCCCCGGCTTTTTTTCAAGTTCGGCCCACGTCAGCCGGTCGCGTGCCCCGCTCACGCCCGCCAGCGCCGTGAGGCTCGCGAACGCCGCCATCTTTTTCAGATCGGCCTCCGCGCGGCCCGTCCGCGTGAACCACGCGTTGGCCGTGTCAATGCACACCGGCGAATCCGCAGGCACCGGCGCGGCGAGCCGTTTCAGCACCGCCGCCGTGGTCCAGGCGCACACGTTGGAGGACGCATCGATTCCGTTGACCCGGTACCACCCGAGCGGCAGAGCCCCGAGTTCGAAACGTCCCGCGGCCGCAATGTGGAGGCCGCCCGTCACCGTTCCGTCCGCCGCATCACGAACCTCCCAGCGCACCGCGCTCTTGGAAGCCGGCGGCAACGTGACCGACACCCGCTCGCCCTCAAGGTACACGTGGCCCGGGTGATCCGGCCGCGGAGAGGGTACGGTTCCGGCCGCGGCGCAGCCGATGCCCGCGCAGAAAAGAATCGCAAATAAGCGCCGCATGGAGATGTCCCCCTAAACCGGTTTACGCTCGATCGTCTGGTAGACCGCCCCCAGCCGCGCCGCCAGAGACGTCGCGCTGAGCGAGGTCTGGCTCTCGGCCAGCGCCGCGAAATCCCCCGCCGTGCCGTGTGCCCAGACCGCGGTGGCCGCGGCCTGCACCGCCTCCAGGCCCTGGGCCCAGAGCGCGCCGACCATCCCCCCCAGCACATCCCCCATGCCCCCGGTCGCCATGCCCGGATTGCCCGTGAGGTTCAGCCACGGAATGCCGTCCGGCGCGCAGACCAGCGTGCCCGCGCCTTTGAGGATCACGACCGCCTGATACCGGTCCGCCAGGTTGCGCACCGCCGCCGGCCGGTCGCTCTGAATCTCCGGAACCGTCACGCCCAAAAGCCGCGCGGCCTCGCCGGGATGCGGGGTCAGCATGAGCCGCTGCCCCGCCTTGGGCTGCCACCCGTCCGCATGACAAGCGGCCAGCAGGTTGAGCCCGTCCGCATCCAGCACGAGCCGTCCGCTGTAGGCCGCGAGCAGGTGCGCGACCACCTCGCGCGCATTCGCGGATTGCGTCAAGCCCGGGCCCGCCACCAGCACATCGAAGCCGTCCAGGTCGCGTCCCCAGCGTTTCAGCGCGTCAACCGAAAGATCCCCCTGCGGCGTCTCCAGCGCGGCCAGCATCGCTTCGGGCACGTGCGCCGCCGCCGCACAGGCGCTCTGCACGGGCGCGGCCAGCGTCAGCAAGCCCACCCCGCTCTTGACCGCGCCCAGCGCCGCCAGCACCGGCGCGTGCGGGAAGCCGGCCGAGCCGCCCAGCACGCACACATGCCCGAAGGCGCCCTTGTGCGCATCCCGGCCGCGAGACGTGAAGTGGCTCACCAGCTCGGGCAGCGCGATCAGCCGGCACGGCGCGTCCGACGCGCCCCGCTCGCAAATGTCGGCGGGGATGCCGATGTCCGCCACCACGAGATGCCCCACCAGGGCCGCCTGCTCCTGGTTCAAAAAGCAGCGCTTGGGCCGCGCGAAGGTCACGGTGACGTCCGCCCGCACCACCGCGCCGGCGGCCGCGC
This sequence comes from Verrucomicrobiota bacterium, assembly GCA_023269675.1. Classification (GTDB taxonomy): domain Bacteria; phylum Verrucomicrobiota; class Kiritimatiellia; order RFP12; family UBA1067; genus JAHFSX01. The sequence continues at coordinate 18,741 of JAHFSX010000053.1, read as the reverse complement.
CCGTGTCGCCGTTCATGCCCGACGGCAGGTCGGCCGAGACGACCAGCGCGTGCGGCCGCATCCGGTTGATCCAACGGATCGCCTTCTCCGCCGCGCCGGTCGGCGCGCCCTTGCAGCCGGTGCCCATCACGCCGTCCACCAAGATCCCGTGGCGCAGCAGCGTGCCGGAAAAGACCCCCATATCCTCAGTCCAGCTCTCGGCCGCCGCCAACACGACATACGGCACGCCCGCCGTGCGCATCTCGTCCCAGGCCTCGCGGGCAATGCCTTTGAGCGTGGCCGGCACGCACGTCATGATGACGTGCACGTGAAAACCGTCCTCATTCAGGCAGCGCGCGGCCACGCAGGCGTCGCCGCCGTTGTTGCCGTGCCCCGCGACAAGCAGGACGTTTTTCAGGCCGCGCAGCGCCGCGACCGTCTCCACCACCCGCGCCAAGGCCGTGCCCGCGCGGCTCATGAGAACCGCCCCCGGAATTTTCTTTTCCGTGATCGCCGCTTGATCCGCCGTCCGCATCTGTTCGGTTGTCAGGAATTGCATGTCCGCTCCCCGCTGTTGGAAACCTTGCCGCAGCGTTCCGCGATCTGCTCGAAGCGATCGGCCGCGCGCCGCACAAACGCCCGTTTTTCGGAATACTTGCCGGGATAAAACGCGCCTTTGAAGCCGGCCAGCACCAGCCGCTTGAACCCGTCCAGCGTGAGGTCGCACGCGTCCGCCACCAGGCCCAACTCGCGATTGATGTTGGTGTGCGACACCAGCGTGTTGTCGGTCCCCACCGCCACAGCCATGCCGTAGTCGATCATGCGCTTCACCGGGTGGTTGCGGATGTCGCCCCCCAGCTCGGGGATGGTCTGGAGATTGCTGGTCGGGCACACCTCGATCGTCACGCGCATGGTCGCGATGTAGTCCGCCAGCTGATCGGCGAAGGCCGCCTTGTCGGTGATCAGCGGGTCCTGGATCCGCTCCGGCGCGAACAGAAAGGTGCCGTGACCGATGCGCTCCGCATGGCAGCGCGCGATCGCCTCGTAGATCGACTCCGGGCCATAGGCCTCGCCCGCGTGCACCGTCTTGCGGATGAAGTGCCTGTGCGCCTCTTCGTACGCCGCATAGTGATGGCCCGCCGGATAGCCTGACTCCTCGCCCGCGAGATCGAAGCCCGTCACCGGGATGCCGTGCCGCTCGCGCGCCACCACGGCCGAGCGCACCGCCTCCAGCGACGCGATGGCGACCACCTCTTTGTGGCGCATGCCCGGCAGCACATCCTGCAGGCGGTCGTAATAGGCGCTCATGCCGCGGCCGAAATTGCGCATGGCGCAGCAGATGATCGCCCAGTCGAAAAGGATGTCATCGCCCCGCTTGACCGCGTCCGAAAGGTTGTGCTGCCGCGCGGCGCGGGCCAGGCCGTCCCCGACCGCCTGGAACGCGCGCACGCACGCCTCGCCCGAAGCGACCAGCCGTTGCGGCGCGAAGCGCACCTCCAGGTACCGCACGCCCTGCGCGATCGCGTCCTCGGCCATCTCGCAGGCCGCGCGCTCCATCGCTTCGGCCGAAAGCAGCACCGCGCAGGTGTAATCGAAGCCCCGCAGATATTCGGTCAGATTGAGGTATACGGGCTTGAACACCAGCTCGTGCATGCCGGCGACCTCATAGGAGGGCAGGACCACGCCCTGTTCGCGGGCGAGCTCGATCAGCGTGGCCACGCGCATGGATCCGTCCAGATGCGCGTGCAGATCGCTTTTCGGCACCGCCTGTATCAGCTCTCGCGCAATCATTGCGTCCTTCCTCCCCGACTCACGCCACAGCGGGGATCAGTTCCGCGCGCCACTGGCTCAGAAAGCAGACGGCGTACCCTCTGAAAAACAGATAGACCGGCAACAGCATCACCGCGCCGAAATACGGCAGAATCATGGGGATGAACCCGATGCAGCAGGTCAGCAGGCCGAACAGCCCCAGGGCGGCACCGGCCGCCAGCCCGCACAGGAACCCCCAAACCAGATAGCCGACCACCGCCCCCGGATACTGGTTGCAGAGTGCGAAAACCACCAGCCAGGCGCGCGCAGCCGTCACCCCCTGCCAATACATCACCGGGACGACGAACGCCTTGGCCAGATGCGCCACCAGCTGAACCGCCACGCCCAGCAGCACGGCCGCTGTCGCGCAGGCCACCGTCGGCGTCAGCAGGGCGCCGCTCCACACCTTCCCCGCCGCCAGATAGGGCCGGAGGACGAGGCTGTACGCGGCCGCCGCGTCCAGGGCAAAAAGCAGGAACGCGACCAGGAAGAAGGCGAGGCGCCACACGAACAGCTCGCGTCCGGCCGCCTGCGCGGCCTGCCAGCATTGGCGGATCGGCGCATCCGGCCGGTACCACCGGTGCAGGAACATGAAGTCGCCGCGCGAGCGCAAACTGCAGAGCCAAAGACCGAACAGGAGGCTCAGCAGCGCCAGTCCCACGGTCAGCGCCACCACGCCAGGCTGGAGCGAGGCGGTCGAGATTTTATCCAGAACCCCGTCGAGCTGCACCTTCAGGTTGCCGGCCCCGTCTTTGCCCATGCTGTTGAAATTGCCCGACTGCGTGCTGCCGAGATGCGCCAGCCACGCGCAGAACCCCATACTGAACCAGCGGGTCATGTCGAACGGCTTGAAGAGCAGCGACACGGTCCGCGCATAGGCCCGGGAAGCGGCCTCGAGACACGACGGCCGCGCCCCGGTGACGCCCAGCAGCGGGACGTCCGGACGCGAAACCTGCTCCGCCGGCGGGAGCGCGGGCACGTCCGCTCCGAACAGCTCGCGCACCTGTCCCGCGTTGCGCCACTCGGGGCCGAACTCCGGCTGCCACACGAGGTCCAGCTCCTTGAGCGCGCCAGTGCGCGCCAAACCGCGCAGCTCGTCGAATGCGACCGGCCCGTACCGCACGCCGTCGACCGCATAATACCATTTTTTGTCCATGCGCCACCCCCTCGTCTCACCCGCTGATCAGCGATCCCGTCAACTCCCGCACCGACCGCATCCCGTGCCGCCGCAGGTACGCCGCGATCCCGTCCACCACCCGCAGCGACGTCGAGGGGTCGATGAAGTTGGCCGTGCCGACCGCCACGGCCGTCGCGCCCGCGATCAGGAACTCGATCGCCTGCTCAGGCCCCATGATCCCGCCCATCGCCAGGATCGGCACGGTGGCCACCTGCGCCGCCTCCCACACCAGCTTCACCGCGACCGGATGTATGGCCGGCCCCGAGAGGCCTCCGACCTTGTTCGCCAAGACGGGCCGCCGTTTCTCGATGTCGATCACCATCGCGGGCAAGGTGTTGATGAGCGACAGCGCGTCCGCGCCCGCCTCCTGCGCCGCGCGCACGAAAACCTTGATGTCCGGCACGTTCGGCGCCAGCTTCGGCAGGAGCGGCAGCCGCGTCGCGCGCCGCACCGCCGCCACCAGCGAGGCGACCGTGCGCGGGTCCGTGCCGAACGCGTGGCCGCCCTCCTTCACGTTCGGGCAGGAGATGTTCAGCTCCAGGCCCGACACGCCCTCGACATCGCTGAGGCGCCGCGCCACATCGGCGTACTCCTCTTCGCTGGTGCCCCAGATGTTGACGATCACCGGCACGCCCGTCGTGCGCAGGAAAGGCATGTACTCGCGCACGAACCCCTCCACGCCCGGCCCCTGCAGCCCGATCGCGTTGACCATGCCGCCCGGCACCTCCACGTGACGCGGCAGCGCGTTGCCCGGCCAGGCCTGCCACCGGATGCCCTTGACCGTAATCGCGCCCAGCCCGGTCACATCCATCAGTTCGGCATACTCTTTGCCGTAGCCGAAGGTGCCCGAAGCCACGGTCACCGGGTTCCTCATCCGGATGCCGCCCAAATCCACGCTCATGTCCACATCTTGCATACGCTGTCCGCTTCCCTGTCCCGTCACCAAACAATCTCACGCGCCTCGAAGATCGGCCCGTCATGGCAGACCCGCCCGATCCAGGTGCTCCCGTCCGGCCGCCGCAGGTTCTGCACGCACGCCAGGCACGCGCCCACCCCGCACACCATGTGCTTGTCCAGCGACAGCCAGCCGCGGCAGTCCGCCGCCAGCGCGCGCTCGCACACGGCCCGCAGCATGCCGTCCGGCCCGCACGAGTACAGCTCCGGCGCCTGCCCCTGGGCCTTCAGCTCCGCCAGCACCCGGTCCAGCGGCAGCGTCACCAGGCCGGTTTCGCCCCGCGAACCGTCCTGCGTCGCGACATGCACCGGCCAGCCCATCTGCTCGAACGCCTCGACCGCCAGCACGTCGTCCGCCGTCCGGCCGCCCACCACGAGCACGCCTTTCCGCCGCAGGCGGCTGGCCAGGAAGCAGAGCGGCGCCACGCCGAAGCCGCCCGCCACGAGCACCGGCACGCCCTGCGGCTCCAGCGGGAAGCCGTTGCCCAGCGGCCCGATCACCTGCACAGCATCGCCCGGGCGCAGCTGGCTCATCTCCGCCGTGCCGCGGCCGACCGTCTTGTACAATATTTTCAGCACGCCGTCCCTGGCGCCGAAAATGCTGAACGGCCGCCGCAGCGACGCGCGCTCCAGGCCCGGCACGCGCACGTGCACGAACTGCCCCGGCCGCGCCGCGTCGGCGATCTTGCCGGCCGCCAGATCGAGCGCCCAATACCCGGCCGTCAGCGGCGTCTGCTGTAACACGCTGCACGCTAAATCCATCATACGAAAAGCCCTTCCCCTCTACCCGGTTACGGCTGCGCCGCGGTTCCCGCCGCCGGCGCGATCACTTGCTGCAACGTCGGCGGCACCGGCGGACCCTGCGGCGAAATCTCGTTCTGCGCCTCGATGAAGTCCACCCGTGACCGCACGCGCTTGATCTCGGCGTTCACGATCGCGGCGGTCTCCATCTGGCCCTCGACCGTCAGCTTCTTCTGCAACTCCTGCAGCTTTTTGACGTGCTTCTCGGTCGCGTTGACCACGCTTTCGGCACGCTTGCGCCGGTTGTCTTCGCGCAGCATAAAGAACTTCTTCTGCAGCACCGCCAATTCGGCGGGCTGCAGCGCGACGTTCCGCTGCGCGATCGCGCGGTCGGCCTCGAACCGCCCCAGTTCGTCGCGCACGCTCTCCCAGCCGCCGTAATCGCCGGCACGCTGGAACGTGTCCATCAGCTCCGTCAGTGCGAGCATGTACTTGTCGGGCCATTCCGTCTCCTTCTGCAAGGCGACCCGCTCGACCTCGGCCAGTTCGCCCTCGAAGACGCCGCGCATCTTGGCGACCTCCTGCACGCGGTTTTCAACCGTGCCGGGCAACAGCATCTGCGCGGGCGCGTCGGACTCCACGCTCCCGGCGGTCGCCGCCGCAGCCAGGATCTCCTCCGCCTCGAGCTGCTCCGGCGTGCCGCGCACCCGGCGGATCTCGGCGTTCACCGCCGTGGCCAAATCCATCTTGCCGTCGCGCATGTAGGTCTTCTGCATCTCGGTCAGGTCGTTCACGTACTTCTTGCACAGCGACACCAGCTTGCGGCTGCGCAGCAGCTTCTGGTCCACGAGCATCTGCCGGTACTTGCCCTTGAGCACGTTCAGCTCCGTAAGCTCGTCGCTGGCCTGCTCGTTGATCTGCCGCGTGTCGTCAAAGCGCTTGCGCTCGGCCTGAACCACCGCCCACCCTTCGAAGTCTCCGGCCGTGCGCCGCCGCTCCATCAGCAGGTCCAGCTCGCGCGCATACTCGACCGGCCAAGCCCGCGCAAAGGTCGTCTGGACAGAGGCCATCTCCGACAGCTGCCGCGCATACTCGTTCTGCTTCTGGTCCAGCTCGTCCGGCTTGACCACCTGGTCGGCGATCTCGTCCTCCTCCTCCAGCAGCGACCCCCGGAAGCGGTCGGCCAGCTCGGCGTCGCGCAGCCAGAGCTTCGCGTACCGCTGCAGGGGCACCCCCACCACCCGCCGCTCGTAGACCCACAGCGCCGGCCGGTAGAACAGTTTCGGCACGGTCCCGAACGCGCCTTTGGCCGCCTTGGCCGCAACCGGCAGGCTGAGCAGATACAGGAAGAGAACCCCCAGCACAAGCGCGCAGACAATCCGCACCTCGGCAAACACCGCATGATACCGGATCGTACGCCGGATCTCCTGCACCTCGGGATGCTCCGGGGCGACCACCCTCAGCACTTCTTCGCAGATGCGCGCGGCCGACTCCCACTCATGGCTTTTCATCGCCCGCCGCGCCCGGTGCAGGTCGCGCCGCAACATCAGCTCGGGCAGCTGCTGCGCCTCGCTCTCGAAAATCTTCTTGTCCTCGGCCAGCTCGCGGATCTGCTTGATGAACATCTCCGCGCGCTCGTAGTTCTCGGCGCGGATCTCCATCGGGATCTGCTCCCTCAGCTGATCGCGCCGCCGGATGCTCTTCTCGGCCGCTTCCCGCCGCTCCGCCACTTCCGCCAGCAACCGCCGCCCGGAAGGGCCCGCCGGCTCAAAACCGTGCACCCGGCCCGCAGCGGAAATCACCCGCTCGAACCGCTGCTGACCCTCCGCCTCACACATCTTTTTCAGCAGCAGCAGGACCGACTCGTAGGCCCGCGCATCCGCCCCGCAGTTGCCGCAGTACTGCACCCCCATGAACGTGTCCGCCCCGCACTCGGGACACGCCTCGGAGCCGTCCCAGCCGCACTCCGCGCAGAACTTGATCGAAAGCGGGTTGACCGCATCGCACCATTTGCAGCGCCAGGTGGTCCGCACGGTCGGCGTCTCCACGCGCGTCTTGGTCTGCACCTGATGCAGCGCCTCGGTGAAAGCGGTCGCCGTCGGCCAGCGCTGCTCCCGGTCCGTGGCCAGCGCCTTCACCACCACGTCGCGCAAGGGCACGGGGATGTCCTGCTCGCGGAAATAGCGCGGGTTCTGCCCGGTGATCGTGAAATACAGCAGCGCGCCCAGCCCGTACACGTCCGCGCGCTCGTCCGAGAGGCTGGCGTCCGACTCCTGCTCCGGCGCGCCGTAGCCCAGCGACAGCAGCTTCTCGCCCGGCACAGTCAGCTTGACCTCCTCCTTGCGCATCAGACGCGCCAGCCCGAAATCCACAATCTTCGGCTCGTTGCTCTTGTCGAGCAGGATGTTACTCGGCTTCAGGTCGCGGTGAATCACGCCGCTGGCGTGCGCGTACGCCACCGCGCGCCCGATCTTGATCAGGAGCTCCACCGCCTCTTCGGTCGTCAGCTGGCCGTGATTCGCCACATGCTGGTCCAGCGTCAGCGGCGGGTTCGGCTGCACCAGCCCGCCGGCCTGGGGCTCGCTCTTCACCTGGGTGTCGTCCGGCCCCGCGATGTACTCCATGACGATGAACGGGCCGTCGTCGTCCTCGCCCAGCGCGTAGATGTGCACGATGTGCACGTGACTCAGCGCCGCGACCGCCCGCGCCTCGTGCAGGAACCTCTGCCGCAGCGACGGGATGGACTGCGCCTGATGGTTCAGCCGTTTGATCGCGACAAACCGCCCCAGCCGGCGGTCGCGGGCGAGATACACCACCCCCATGCCGCCATTGCCGATCTTGCTGTAAATCGTGTACTGGTCGAAAAGCTTGTCGTTCCGCGGCTCCTCGTACGCCGAGGACTCGCCCGGCGCCACGCGCACGGTCGGCGTGTCCTGAAGATTCACAGGCCCAACCCGCTCGGTCGGCGGAACATGGATTCTCGCTGTACTGTCTGGCTGCACGCATGACTCCTAAAAATGATCGGGCCCCGCCCCCCGCGGAAAACCGCATGGACTTTCGGGCAAGTGGTCGCGATTATACGTTTTATTGCCCGCACGCGTCAATTCAAGTGACCTGATTATTCAGCCGCCGAACACGATGAAACACGCCTCGTGCGGCGCGAGAAACAGCGGCACCGTCAAGCGCCCGTCCGCGGCCCGCACCCCCTGCGCCAAGGTGCTGACCTCGCCGCTGACCGGATCCCAGCGCTCCGCCGCGCCTTTGCCCGTGTCACGGAAGGTGCAGGCCACCGGGCCGCCGACCTCGGCCGTGTTGGCCACGAAATACAGCTCGCACGCCGGCACGCGGCGGTGCAAGAACCGCACCCGCACCGCCTCGACCTCCGAGCGCCACTCGAAGTCCGGCCGGATCGCGCAATCGGCGGCCACGCGCAGCGGCTTGCCCACCGGCTCCGCCCCGCCTGCCGCAGCCCCGGCCCCGCCGCCCACGACCCACACCTGGACCCCGCGGGCCGCAAAGTTCCGGGCCAGCCGCTGCGCCGCCTTCGACTGCAGCACCTCCGCCGACACCGCCAGCGCCGCGTAGCTGCGCTCCGAATCAAACCGGAGGCGCCCCTCTTTCGCCACCGCCGTCTCCAGCATCGTCTGGTTGGCGTAGTCGCACCCGTACCCCTCCAGCACCGGCAGCAGCCCCTGAGACCACACCAGGAAATCGGACACCGCCTCCCCCTGCTGCAAGATCACCTGGCAGCGGTGCGCGTAGCGGCAGGCGTCGCGGACGGCCACGAAACGCCCGTCTCCCGGCAAGGTGCCGCCGGTCTCGAACAGGATGCGCGTCGCCCCCGCGCACAGCAGCCGGTCCACCTCGTGCTTGCAGGGAAACGGCAACAGCACCGCCGCCGCCGTAGCCGCCACCGCGCCGGTGTCCACGCGCCCGACGATGGTCCGCCGCCCCAAGGCCCGCGCCCCCCCCGCCGCACGGATGTTCGCGGCGCGCTGCGCCTCGCTCCGGGCCGGCGCCAGCAGGGGCCGCTTGAAGTACAGCGCCACCTCTTCCGGATCGACCGGCAAACCGCCAATGCCGATCCCCGCCTCCAGCCCCGCCTCGTGCACCAGCTCGTTCACCTGCCCGGCGTAACGGCCGCGCCACAGCTCGCGCACCGCCTGAGCCATCTGCAGCCGCACATGCGCCGCCGTCGCCTCGTCCCCCACCGCCACGCCCGCCAGCGCCGGCAGGTGCCGCGACAGCCCCAGCCCGCTCCGTTTCAGAAAGGCCGCCGGAAGGTCACGCGGCCACAGCGCCTCGGTCCCGCTGAACCCTTCCAGCTGATACCACAGGAACGTCGTGCCGTAGGTCCGCTCCAGCCGCTTCTGGAACGCGAAGAGCAGCCCGTTGACATGCTGGCCGACCTGCCGCTCGTCAAAGCAGTCCATCACCGGCGGCACGACATCCGCGTGGCCGAACTGAAACACGCGCCACGCGCCGCCGGTCGGGGCCGCACCCTGCGTCAAATCCACGATCTGGTGCGGCTGCACGCTCTCCGACACCGGCACCGCCAGCCTCGCCAGCTCCTGATACGAACGGTCCGTCTGGAACACCTGCGGGCGCGTGTTCGTCGCGCCGCACGCCCCGTCGGCAGGGTAAGAGGACCACACCAGCCGGCGCGTATGCGCCGCCGACGCGACCTCCTGAGCGGTCAGCCCGAAATCGCGCACACCCAGCTCCAGACCCAGTTTCCGGCAGCGTTCCGCGACCTTCGCGAGCAGCCCCCACACCTCGTCGTCGGCCGTCGGCACCGTGACCAGCACGCTGCCCGCCCCGGCCTCTCGCGCCCGCTCGAGCTGGCGCGAGAAAAACTCGGCATCGCCCCGGGCCCCTTCGAGCGTCAGCGCCACGCAGGGACGCGTGGCGTTCGGCGGCGGGTCCGCAAACTGCGACTCCATCGTCTCCTCGGCGCCGGCCGCCGCGCAAGCGGCCGCCAACACGCAAACCCCGATCGTCAAAACATGATCTCTCAACAGCATCGCATCACCTTACCACACTCCCTCGCCGCCCCCAATTCCTAATTCCAGAAGCCTGATTCTCCTTCCCCCTCCCGGCCCTTCGTGCTACAACTATGCCGCACTCTGGAGACACCCATGCCCATTGAAAAATTCGGACTCTACCTCGTCATCACCAACCCGGCCACCTCGTACGAGCGCTGCGCCGAAGCCGCCGTGTCAGCCGGCCTGCGCTATATCCAGCTGCGCATGAAAAAGAGCGCGCGCGAACAGACCGTCGGCGCCGCCCTGAACCTGCGCTCCATCACCCGCGGCACGGCCACGCGCTTCATCGTCAACGACGACCCCGCCCTCGCCGCGGAAGTCGGGGCCGACGGCGTGCACCTCGGCCAGGACGACATGACGCTCCCCGAAGCCCGCCGTCAATTTCCGAGCCTGCGCTTTTTCGGGCTCTCCACCCACAACCCCGAGCAGGCGCAGCGCGCCGTCGAGGTCAGCCCCGACTACTGCGGCGTCGGACCGGTCTTCACCACGCCGACCAAAGAGATCCCCGATCCCGCGCTCGGCCCGCGCCAGGCCGGGTCCATCATCCGCGCCGCACCCTTCACCACCGTCGCGATCGGCGGCCTCGACGAGACCAACCTCGCGGAGGTGCTGCGCGAGGGGGCCGTCAACTTCGCGGTCGTGCGCTACGTCTGCCTCGCTCCGGCCCCCTTCGACGCCATCCGCCGCCTCCAGGACCTCTGGCAAGCCTTCCAGTGAACCCCTACCCCGCCATACCGCCCGCCTACCGCACGCTGATCGCCTGCCTCCGCGGCGCGGTCAACGGCCTGCCGCCGGACACGGACCTGGCCTCCGCCGACTGGCCCGCCGTATTCAGGCAGGCGCGCGAGCAGGGCGTGGACACCTACCTCTACCCTTGGCTGGCGGCCCGCGTTCCGGGCCTCTTCGCCCTCAGGGCCCCCGTCGGGGCCGACTCCGCGACGGCCGCCTGGCGCGACGGGTTTTTAGCGGCGCTGCCGCACTCCGCGCAGCGCCACCGCCAGCTCGACGGTCTCCTCGCCGCGTGCGCGGCCGCGCGCATCGACGTGGTCCCGCTCAAAGGCGCGTGGCTCAGCGAGACCGTGTATGACGATCCGGCCCAGCGCTCCATGGCCGACCTCGACCTCCTCATCCGCGCCGAAGACCGCGACGCCTGCCACGCGCTTTTCCGCGCGCTGGGGTACGCGGCGGAATCGGAGGCCCTGCACAACGTCTATGCGTGCGACCTCGCCTACCGCCATCCCGGCCACCCGCTGTGCGTTGAGCTGCACTGGCATGTCGAGCCCGAAATGGCCGGAGGCACGCCGCGGCCGGACATCGCGGCCGTCTGGCGGAACACCTCGGCCGGCCGCTTGCGCGGACAGCCGGTGCGGCTCTTCGCGCCAGCCGACCAGGTCTCGCACCTGACCCAGCACATTCTGCACCACCTGTTCGCCGTGCCCCTGCGCGGCTATCTCGACATCGCGCTCTACCTGAAGAAAGCCGGCGCGCTCCTGACCGCCGACGCCATGGACGGCGCCGCCGCCCGGTGGAAGACCGGACGCGCCACGCCGTTCCTGCTCCGCCTCGTGGCGGAACTGTTTGCGATCCCGCTGCCCGCGGCCGTGCGGCAGGGCGCGCCCGACCGTGAAGCCGAGCGGAACGCCCAGGCCTTCGAGGCGCTCTTCAACCTGCCGGAGGCGCACGCGCGCGACGGCGAGACCACCTTGCTGCGGTTCAAGCACGCCTCTGTTCGGGGGCGGACGCGACTGGTGCTGAGCCGCATTTTCATGCCCCGCGCCTTTCTGGCCATGCGCTACCCCTGCGCCCGCCACACCTGCCTCTTGCCTTACGTCTGGTTCCGCCGCGCGTGCGACCTCCGCCGCGCCAACCGCGATAAGATGCGCGACGTGCTGTCCCGCGGCACGCCTGGCGCCGAACCCCTGGCGAACGCCGAGCGCCGCGCCAACCTGGTCACTTGGCTGCTGGAACAGCCTCCTGCGCGAGGATGACACCCTCCGCCGCAAAGGTCCGCGGTGCCGCGCGCGCGCCCAACCCGTTTACGGCAGCGCGCGGCCACGCGCGTCCCGCCTTGACTTGCGGCCAAAGTATTCTATACTGATTCAGTAATGTATTTCGGTTTTTTGGCCCCGGCGGCGCAGCTGAACCGTCAGCCCGCAAGCACGGTGAAAACACGCATGACAAGCCCGTTTTTATGAAGTTACGCACGCCCAGATTTCTTTCGAGCGCGGTTCTCGCATGGGCGGCCGGCCTTCTGGCGGCGATGCCGCTGCAGGCCCAGACGCCGCGCGACTTCGCTGTCGACCTGAGCACCACGGTCTCCACCAGCGCGCCGTGCATCACGCTCGCCTGGACCCAGCGGCGGCAAGGCAACATCACGGCGCAGAGGCTGCACCGGCGGCTCAAGGGCGAGACCGTCTGGGTGAAGCAGGCGGACCTCGCCACCAACCAGACCAGCTACGTGGACGCCACGGCCGCACCTTACACGGAATACGAATACTGGATGGAGCGCACGTTCTCGGGGATTTATCCTGCCACCGCGATGGGCTATCTCAGCGCCGGCGTATGCGTGCCGGCAAGCGAGGCGCGCGGCAAGCTGCTGCTGGTGGTGGACAGCACCATGGCCGCCCCGCTCGCGCCGGAGATCGCGCAGCTGCAGGCCGACCTCACCGGCGACGGCTGGACCGTGCAGGCCCTCACGGCCACGCGCACCGACACCGCCGCCAACACCAAGGCGCTGATCAAGACCGCGTACGACGCCGACCCCGCCAACGTGAAGATGGTGTATCTGCTCGGCCACGTGCCTGTTCCCTATTCGGGCAACATCAATCCGGACGGACACGGCAACCACCTCGGCGCCTGGCCGGCGGACGGCTACTACGGGGACATGACCGGCACCTGGACGGACACATCGGTCAACAACACCTCAGCGTCCGACACGCGCAACCGCAACATCCCGGGCGACGGCAAGTTCGACCAGAGCACCCTGCCCGCCCCGCTCAAACTGATGGTGGGGCGCGTGGACCTGTCCAACATGACGCGCGCGCCCGCCCCGGCGGCGTCGGAAACGTCGCTCCTGCGCCGTTACCTGCGCAAGGCGCACGACTTCCGTTTCAAACTCGGCGCATATGCCGCGGTCCCCCGCCGCAGCCTCATGCGCGACGGCTTCGGCTACTTCGGCGGCGAAAACTTCGCCATCGCGGGCTGGGGCTGGTTCTTCTCGGGCGCGGGCTCCACCGTCGACGAGGCCCCCAGCGACCAGTGGTTCGCCGCGAGCTACGCGGGAGGCAAGAGTTACCTCGTGGGCTACGGCAACGGCGGCGGCAGCTACGACACCGCGGGCGGCGTCGGCAACTCCGTTGATTTCGGGCTGAAGACGAGCCGGGTGGTTTTCACCAGCCTTTTCGGCAGCTACCTCGGCGACTGGGATTCCGGCAACAACTTCATGCGCGCGCCGCTGGCGGGCAACGCGACGGGCGACTCGCTGGGCCTGACCTGCTTCTGGGGCGGCCGCCCGAACCGGTTCATGCACCCCCTCGGCATGGGCGAGACCGCCGGCTACGCCATGCTGATCTCGCACAACGGCAGCCTGAGCGGCGGCGGCGGATACACGCCCAACAACTATGCGGGCGTGCACTGCGGGCTGATGGGCGATCCCGCGTTGCGCCTGCACGCGGTCGAGCCGCCGCGCAATCTGGCCGCCTCCAGCGCCGGCGCCCAGGTCACGCTCGTTTGGAGCGCCTCCACCGAGTCCAACCTGCTCGGCTACCTCGTCTTTCGCGCGGCCGCGCCGGCCGGACCGTTCACACGTCTCACGGCGGACCCGCTGGCCGCCCCGGCTTATACGGACGCCTCCGTCACGGCCGGCCAGAGTTACAGCTACCTCGTGCGCACGCTGAAGCTGGAAACCTCGCCGGGCGGCTCGTATAACAACCTCAGCGTGGGCGCGCTTCTCACGCTCACGGCGAATGCAGGCGCGACCGCCGCGCCGCGCAACCCGACCGCCCTCACCGTCACGCAAACCGGCGCGGCGAACGCGCAGCTCGCTTGGACCGACAACGCCGGCGACGAGACCGGCTTCCGCATCGAGCGCAAGACCAACGCGGGCGGCAGCTACGTTGCCGTCGGCACCTCCGGGGCGAGCGTCACAAACTTCACCGATCCGGGAACCTTCACGCAAGGCAACGTCTATTACTACCGCGTCATCGCCACCGGCGCGGCCGGGGAGTCGCCGCCCTCGAACGAAGCCGCCTTCGACGCCGCCGCCGGCTTCTTTGATCTGCCGGCGACCCGCATCAAAGTCAGCAAAGCCGCGGGCACGGCCACGATCACGGTCAACCGCTTCGGCGGGGCGACCGGCGCCGCCAGCGTGAACTTCGCCACGGCCAACTCCTCCGCGCTCGCAGGCACCCATTATACGGCCGCCAACGGCACCCTCACCTGGGCCGACGGCGAAACCGGCGCCAAGACCTTTTCCGTCCCGATCATCAACACCGCCGCGCCCCAGGCCGCACGGCAATTCAAAGTCAACTTGAGCAGTCCCTCCGGCGGCACCGGGTATACGGTCAACTCCAGCGTCGCGGTGCTCATCGAGGACCCCACGGCCGCGCTCGCCGCCCCTTGGAGCCAAACCATCATCGGCGGCATCACCGACAATTCGGCCGCCGTCCTCACCGGCGGGGAGTTCGGCTCCGTGACGATCGGCGGCTCCGGCTTGTCCTCCGGCGCCACGGCAGAGGCGGGGCGCTTCATTTACCAGAGCCGCGACGGCGACGGCATCCTGACGAGCTACTTCCCGGCCGGCATCCCGAGCGACGGCAACGCGCGCGTCGCCGTGATGGTGCGCGCCTCCACGGCGAACAACGCGATCATGGCCGCCGCCGCCACCAGCGCCAGCACCTCCTTCGGCTCTCTGCTGTCCACCCGTTCGGCCGCGGGCGGCGGAGCCGCGGTCCAGCCCGCTTCGGCCAATGCGCTGACCCTCGCGCGCTGGATGCGGCTCACCCGCGCAGGCAGCGTCTTCACCGCCGAGACCTCGGCCGACGGATCCGCCTGGACCCTCCTGGGGTCGGCCACGCTCGACTCGATGCCCGCGACGGCGCAATGGGGCCTTTTCCACTGCTCATCCGACTGGTCCGTCACAGGGCTGGGCAACTATCACCTCGCCCTGGCGCAAAGCCTCACCCTCACAGGCCTGCCGCTTCCAGCCTCGCCAACGGGGTTATCCGCCACGGCGACATCCCCCTCCTCCATCACACTGACGTGGGACACGGTCGCCAACGCCGCCGGCTACCGCATCGAGCGGCGCGACGAGTCCCATGCGTTCGCGCAGGTCGCCGACGTGACTCCGGGGACAGGCACCACCCAAACCAAGGCGGAGGCGGACCTGAGCGCCGAGACAGCCTACGCCTACCGCGTCAGCGCCTATAACTCCAGCGGCACCAGCGCCCCCTCCGCGTCCGCCTACGCCGCGACACCGTCTCCGGACGTCACCTCCAGCCTGACCACCGCCGGCGCGGGAGCCGCCGACGCCACCGTGCGGCGCGACATGCCGTCCACCCCGCTCGGCTCACAAACCAACCTGACGGTCGCGTGCTACGATCCGCTCACCTATCTCGTGATGACGAACGCGGCCAAGTCCTACCTGCGGTTCAACCTCGCGGGCGCAGGCGCCTTTACAGCGGCAAAACTCAAGCTGGCCTTCGTGGGTGCGGACCGTTTCGACGACTCGGGCTATCTTTACAATTACCTCACCTTGTTGGGCGAAAGTTCCGACACGTGGGACGAGAACACCATCACGTGGACGAACGCGCCTCAGAACAACATGGCGGGCTACGGCTTCACGGGCTCCAGCTATGCGGTCGGCTACAGTGATTACCTCGACGTGCTCCCGGCCGCGGGAGAGGTGGTCTCCGTCAACCTGGCCGTGGCGACACTCAACGCCTACCGTGGCGCGAACAACCTGGTCACCCTCGTGATCCACCAGTACGACGGCGCCACGGCCGAGTGGGCCTCGCGCGAGCACCCCTCCTTCGCCCCGCCCACGCTGGAGCTCAGCGCGTCGTCCACATTGCCGGCCCGCGCCTCCTTCCTCACCGCCGTCCCCGGCAACGGGTTCAGCGCCGTCCTGCAGTGGCGCGATAACGCCGCCAACGAAGCGGGTTTTGAACTGGAGCGGAGTGCGGGGGGCGGAGCGTTCGCGCTCCTGCAGACCTTCAGCAGCAACACGGTGAGCTTCATCGACACCGCCACGCAGCCGGCCGTCACATACGCCTACCGCATCCGCACGGTCAACGCCTCAGGCGCCTCATCCTGGACGCCCGTCGCCTCCATCACCACGCCCGACTTCTTCCACGCCGGCGGCACACTCTGGGACGGCGGCGGCGCCAACACCCTCATCGACACCGCCGCCAACTGGGACTTCGACAGCCTCCCGGCCTTTGACGGGTCCGCCTACTTCAACTTCGGTGCCGGCGGCAGCGCCGCGACGGTCAACACGAACATCGGGTTCCTCGGCCTGAGCCTGCACCGCGACGGCGACTTCACGTTCGCCAACGGCGGCGGCACCCTGACGCTCGGCAGCGGCGGCCTGCGCGCCGCCGCGCCGAACGCCACCCCGCGCACCTACACGCTCGCCGCGAACGTGGCCCTCGCCGCGGACCAGACCTGGGGCGTCACCAACAACGGCGCGGGCGTCACCACCCTCACCGTCTCCGGCCCCGTCTCCGACGGCGCCGCCGCCTTCGGCATCACCCTGGCCGGCAACGGCCCGATCACCTTCGCCGGAAACAGCACGTACGACGGGCCGACCGTGGTGCTGACCGGCGCCGTCCTGCGCGTCACCCACGCCAACGCCCTCGGCAGCACCAACGGCGAGACGTCCGTGATGTTCGGCGGCGGGCTCGAAATCGCCGGCGGCGTTTCAGTGCCCGACCCCCTGACGCTCAACGGCGACGGCACCCCCGGCGGAGCGGGCGCCCTGCGCTCGCCCCAAGGCACCAACGTGTGGGGCGGACTTATCACCCAGACGGCCGCGTCACGCGTCAGGGTCCTGGCCGGCAGCCGCCTCACCCTGGCGGGAGGCCTGACCGGCAGCGCCGGCGTCACCCTCGCGCCCGACGCCGGCGCCGAACTGGCGTTCACGAACGGGCCGATCAACATCGGCAGCTCCGGCAAGGTCTCGGCGAACGGCGCGGGCACCGTCGCCTTCGGCATGGCGGGCAACACCTTCGGCACGCTCGAAGTCGCCGGCCTCACGCTGCGGACCGACCTGCCGAACACCCTCCCGCCCGGATCGATCCTCTCCCTCGGCACCGCCTACTCGCCGCACGGCACGTGTGACCTCAACGGCAACAGCCAGACGGTCAGCCAGCTCAAGCGCGGCACCACCGGCGCGGGCACCCGCATCCTCACCAGCGCCGCGCCCGCCACGCTCACGGTGAACGGCAACGCCTCGACCACCTATGACGGCCGGCTGACCGGCGCGCTGGGCCTGACCTACAACGGCTCCGCCTCCTATACGCTGGTCCTCGCCGGCGCGAACACCTACAGCGGGGCCACGGCCGTCGGCGGCGGCACCTTGGAAATCAGCTCGTCTTCGAGCCTCGGCAGCAGCCTGGAAGTGAGCGTGGCAAACGGCACGCTCAGACTCAGGAGCGCCAACGCCATCCAGGATGCCGCCGCGCTCAGCATCTCGGGTTCGGGCAAGGTCCGCATCGAGTCCGGCACCGAAACGGTGGACCGTCTTTACATCGACGGCGTCCGGAAACCGCAGGGCACCTGGGGCGCCTCCGGCAGCGGAGCCGACACCGTCGACGACGCCCACTTCCTCGGCGCCGGCATGCTCTATGTGCCGCCCATGATCCCCGGCACCGTGTGGGATGGCGGCGGCAGCGACACGGGCTTCGACAATCCCAACAACTGGAACACCGACTGGTACCCGAACTTAGACGGCACGGCCTCTGTCCAGTTGGGAAGCGGCGGCACGCAGGCTACAATGAACACCCACGCCGCTCTCCTGGGGCTTCTGTTCAACCGCGACGCGGACTTCACGCTCGCCGACGGCGGCGGCATCCTGACGCTCGGCAGCGGCGGACTGCGCGCCGCCGCGCCGAACGCCACCCCGCGCACCTACACCCTCGCCGCGAGCGTAGCCCTTGCCGCGGACCAGACCTGGGGCGTCACCAACAACGGCGCGGGCGCCACCACCCTCGTCGTTTCAGGCGCCGTCTCCGACGGCCCATCCGCCTTCGGCATCACCGCGTGCGGCGACGGCGTGCTCACGCTCGCGGGCAACAGCAGCTACGACGGCGCGACCGCGGTCGCCGCCGGCGGCGTCCTGCGCGTCATCAGCGCCAACGCCCTGGGAAGCACCAACGGAAGCACGACCGTCGTCAGCAACGGCGCTGTCGAAATCTGCGGCGGCGTAACCGTTCCTGAACCTCTGACGATTGGCGATTCCGGCTCAGGCGGCGCCCTGCGCTCGACCGGCGGCACCAACACCTGGTCCGGCCCCGTCACCCAGACGGCCGCTTCGCGCATCCGGGTCCTGGCCGGCAGCCGTCTCACGCTGGCGGGCGGCCTGACCGGCGGCACCGCCACCTACCTCTCTCCCGACGCCGGAGCCGAACTGGCGCTCGGGTGCGGCCCGGTCAATGTGGGCAGCTCCGGCAAGGTCTGCGCGAACGGCGCGGGAACCGTCGCGCTCGGCATGGCCGGCAACACCTTCGGCACCCTGGAGGTCGCGGGGCTCACGGTGCGGGCCGACCTCCCGCAGATATTCCCTCCCGGCGCGATCCTTTCGATCGGCACGGCCTTTTCGCCGCACGGCACGTTCGACCTCAACGGCAACAGCCAGACGGTCGGCCAGCTCAAGCGCGGCACCACCGGCGCGGGCACCCGCATCGTCACCAGCGCCGCGCCCGCCACGCTCACGGTGAACGGCAGCGCCTCGACCACCTATGACGGCCGGCTGACCGGCGCGCTGGGCCTGACCTATAACGGGCCCGCGTACACGCTGACCCTCGCCGGCGCGAACAC
>JAHFSX010000052.1 GCA_023269675.1 Verrucomicrobiota bacterium | reverse complement strand
CGCATGACTCGCCCTGCCCCTCGGGTCCCGGCCGCCGCGCTTGCGCGGGCTTACCCACCCGGCGGCCTTCGGCGGCAGCGCCGCCTCGGCCGCCGAGACCGGAGGCAGGCGGCAAACGTGCTGCGCACCGTTGCCGCTTCTCATCAACCCAGCCGGCCCGGACAGGCGGCCGCCGCTACGCGCCGCCCGCCCGCCGGCCGGCCCCCTTCCCGGACCCATCCCCCAGCAGTTGCGGCAGCGCTCTCAAGCCCCGGTAAAAAAAATGAAACCAGACCCAGCGGCAGGCGTAACGTCCAGATCCGTGAACGTCTCTGGACGGTTACGCCGTCCCGGACCCGGCGCGACGGCGGCCGCCGCTGCGCGTCGATCCGCCGCCGCAACCCTGACCGGCCGCCACCCGGCAAAGCCGGGCAGCGCCCGGAATCGAAACCCACCCGCCCACCAGTGGCAGGCGTAACGTCCAGATCCGGCTACGTCTCTGGACGGTTACGCCGTCCCGGACCCGGCGCGGCGACGGCCGCCGCTGCGCGTCGATCCGCCGCCGCGCGTCGATCCGCCGCCGCGCGTCGATCCGCCGCCGCAACCAGCAGGCCGCCGACATCCCCACAGTCGGAAAAGAACAGCGGCCCGAAACCCCACCGGCAAACCCGAAACCCCCCAGCTACAGCCAGGCGGCGCAGAGCGCCGGCTTGGCTTCCGCTCACCGGTGGCAGGCGTAACGTCCAGATCCGGCTACGTCTCTGGACGGTTACGCCGTCCCGGACCCGGCGCGGCGGCGGCCGCCGCTGCGCGTCGATCCTCCGCCGCAACCTTGACCGGCCGCAACCCGGCCCAGCCGGGCCGCGCCCGGAATTGAAACCCACCCGCCCACCAGTGGCAGGCGTAACGTCCGGAGCCGCCTACGTCTCCGGACGGTCCGCCGTCCCGGACCCGGCGCGACGGCGGCCGCCGCTGCGCGTCGATCCGCCGCCGCGACCCTTGACCGGCCGCCACAGCCGGCGGCCGGCACCCGCAACCCACACGCCCACAAGCTCACGCGCCCGCCGCTGCTTCGCAGCCATACACCGGCGGCCCCGTCGCCGGGCTTCCCTGCTTACACGCATCCGGCCCGCATACGGGACCGTCTGCGCTACAGCCGCTCGCCCGCCTTGTTGCCGGCGGTGTACGGTCACCGGCGGCCGCTTCCGCGCTTGGCATCCGGCCGGGCGGCGCTCCGTCCGCCGTCCTCAGTCGCAAGCTCCCTGCGGCGGCGGCCGTCGCGCCCACCGGCCCGGTCCCAACCAAACGCGCCGGGCCGGAGGACGGCCCGCCGCTCCTGACTCACGCGCCCGCCGCTGCCCGCTCGCCCACCGCGCCGGGATACCGGCGCATCACTCGCAGGCAGCCATACCGCGCCGGTCCCGCCTCGGCTCGCCACGCGCCCCAGGCGTCCATTCGTCCGGAATACCGGCCTCGGTGTTGCCGCCGGGGCGCGCTCGCCTCCTTGGCCCGTCTCGGTACGGTCACCGGCGGCCGCTTCCGCAGCGTGCATCACGGCGGCCAGCGCGCGCGGCCCGCGCCGTCGCAGGCTCCTTTGGCGGGCCTTACGCGTTCGCCGCCGTTTCTCGAACCGAGTGCGGCGGCCCCGTCGCAACGCGCCGCGGGCCGCCGCCAACCCTGCCGTCCGCCAGAGGCGGCCGGAATCGAAACCCACCCGCCCACCAGTGGCAGGCGTAACGTTTTGATCCGGATACGTCTCAAAACGGTTACGCCGTCCCGGACCCAGTGCGGCGGCCGCCGCGCAAGCGCGGGCGCCCGCCGCCGGCCCCCTTCCCGGACCCATTCCCCAGCAGTTACGGCAGCGTAAAGAAAACAGGCAGAGTAACGACAAACCCGAAACCCATTTGGGGGGGCGACACGTCCCCCCGCGGCGAGCTTCCCCGGCCGAGTACAGCCGGGGCGATCTCGCCGACTCCCCCCGATACCAGACGCCCCAACATTGCAGCACGCTCACACGGGCGGCGCGTGCATGCGCACGCCAGACCGGCCCGGAACCGGCCCGCCCCCGCGGCGCTCAGCGGAGATACCACCCGGCGCGCGCGGGGGCGGGCCTTGCCGGCCGGTGCCCCTCGCAGGCTCGTTGCAACCGGCCGCCATCCGGGCCGGCCCGGTCACCGCCGCCCGTTTCCGCAGAGGCATCCATGGCGGCCAGCGCGCAGGCCCGGACTACCGGCCCTTGCGCGTTCGCCGCTAAATCAAGTACCCAGTGCGGACGGCCGCCGCCGTCCGGGCGCGCGCGGCGGCAGCCTGGCCGGCGGGCCGCGGTCCGGGAGCATGGATACAAGCCCCGGCCCGCAACCCCACCGGCCAGCCGGCTCCCGCCACAACGCGCCCGCCCAAAGTCAAAATAAACTACCGCGCCGGTTAAGCGCAGAAACCCTCACTCGCGCATCCGCACCCCACGCGCCACGAGCGGGCTAGTCCGCCACCCTCCCGCAAGTGGCGCTTAGGAGGCGGAGGCCGCTCACTCGGAACAGGGATAGACGCCGCCGGATTGGGCGGCTGTATCAACCCCGCCCGCGCTCCCTTCGCGCGGGGTTCCGCTGCGCGTCTACCCTGCGGGGCGTGGCAGACAATATTTTAGGCTCACGTTACAATAGGATTTTTTGCTATCAGTAGTGCATCAATAAGCGGACCTAAGAATCAGCGTGCCGCCCGATTGCGCACAGGTAGCAAAAGGGTACAATAACGAGAGGTGGAGTAGATACCAGAGGTTGTGACAAACTCACGACAAACACCGGAAAAATAGGACATACGGACACAACGATTGGAGGGTATATGAAAACTGCCCCAATAGACGACCCTGCAAGAGCCCAAGCAAACTTACATTTTCCAAAGGGACAAAGTCAACGGGTCCTGCCATTCAACCGCCTGATGCGTCTGATGACCCAGACGCCCGGAAGAGAGGTCAGCTTCGAGGTCGCCGCCAAACGCGACAGCCGGGTCAACATCGCCGGCACGTTCAACGGCTGGGACCCGAAAACGCACCCGCTGTCGTATCACCCGGAGAACGACCTTTTCAAAGCGGCCCTCTATCTGCCGGCCGGGCTGCACGAGTACAAATTCGTGATCGACGGCGTCTGGCAAATGGATGCCAAGTGCCCGTACTGGGCGCTGAACAACACCGGCACCCTCAACAGCGTGGTCTTGGTCTGATATCCGTTTGCAATCGCATCGGCGGGCTCGGGGCGGCGGCTCAATGCAACGGCGTTGCAGCGCGGGGGAAACTGAGGGGGAAGGGGGGGGCGGCCCCAAATTCGAGGGGAGGGGGGCGGTGCCCTCTGGCGGTAGACATCAATTTTGAAAATCCGCACAAAAATATTACGCACATTTTTTGCGCAAAACCCGTGCATTATCGGTTAGGGGCAAGGCAATGGCCTTCATTTTGAGCTCATCCGTTATGGTGAGTTGCGCAACGGATTTAACCATACGGCGCGGTCAATTGTTGGTGGCCTGCTCCTTATTGTGTTCAAGCCGGATCCGCAGAATTTTGATGACCGCCGCAAGGAAGCAGGCAAAGCCTGAGACGGCGGCACCGATGAAGACACCCCAGATCATGCCGACGGCAAAAGCGTAGCGAACAACTCCGGTTCCTGCTTTCGGGTTGAAAAGCCCGGTCACGAAATCCGGCGAGATTGTGGCGATCAACGCGCCGAAAGCGCCGCCGACCAAAGCGGAGAGAAGAGACCCAATCAAGATGGTGACGAAGAAACCTATGGCCGTTTTCACGGCGTCTTCCGTATGCATCATTTCATTTCCCTTCTCTTGCATATTGCCGTTCAGGGTTGCCGAGTTTGCGAGGCACACCCTGTGACGGCGTGTTGGATCCATTATTTGCTGAGTACCCGGTAGAACACCGATGTCCATTCACTCCGGATGGTTTCGTTCCAGTTTGTCTTCCAGCCAGTGCCGAGAAAGACACCCGCATCAGTCCAGTCATGTGAGATGAGGTCAAAAGACCTCTGAATCGTGTTGGAACTGCCAAGGCTGATGTTCTGAACCTCGATCCGAATTTCCGAATTGGAAAGAGACATGCTTGCGATCTCGGGCCTGAGCGGTGTTGTCTCGTACCGATAGTAAACATAAAACTGCCCGACGAGCGTCTTGTTCGTACGGAACACCTCAAAATCGTCGGGACTGCCAAGACCATAGCCGAAAAGGGGGCTGAGTACAGACGCGGAATTACTTTGATATCCGGTGTGTCCTGACAGGACTTGTGCGTCAGTCTTGATCAAGTGACCGGCGGGGTTTGAGAATGAGCAGGAATAGATCAACTCATCGCTGCCACCATCATGGGTCAACGGGAATAATCTGTCCCCGTCGTCCGTCCCCGGAAACACGCCGACAAGGTTGGTATGAATGCTCGCTATAATCCCATATGACCCGGCGGGCCAGAACTTTGGGTATTGAACAAGGAGAAGCGACTCGGAGAACGAGGTGCTCAGCCTGACCTCGTTGGTGGAATCATTATCGCAGATGATGTCGAGGCTGCGTACGCAGTTTGTCACCTCAAACGTGATTGCATGGAGATATCCCGTGGCGGGAGGGAACTGCGGATAGCCGAAGGGAATTTCATTCGTGAAGGCAATAGGGCCAACTCGGTATTCCCCTGGCAGCGCCGCTAGGGATAGGCCACATATGAGCCCCGCCGCAATCTGAATTGTATACTCTATCTTCATCTTCACTACTCAAACATAATTCATGTGGCCACTCGCGAACCTCGGGTACTGCGCGTCCACTCACGACCAAGTTCAGCTTGAACTTTGACAAGTCCCGCGCAGTCCGTCAAGCGCTGATGCATGTTAATCTTAATCAAAACCTTATCACAATTGTCCGCCGCACGCCGGTGAATAGGCCGTAAAACATACAAAACCTATATCCGGGGGGGCGACACGTCCCCCCGCGGCGAGCTTCCCCGGCCGAGTACAGCCGGGGCGATCTCGCCGTCTCCCCCCGATACCAGACGCTCCGCAATGTAGCCCGCTCACACGGGCGGCGCGTGCATGCGCACGCCAGACCGGTCCGGCACCGGCCCGCCCCCGCGGCGCTGAGTGGAGATACGACCCGGCGCGCGCGGGGCCGGGCATTGCCGGCCGGTGCCGGTCGCAAGCTCCCTGGCAACCGGCCGCCATCCGGTCCGGTACGGTCACCGCCGCGCGTTCACGCAGGGGCATCTTTGGCGGCCAGCGCGCAGGCCCGCCAGTCGCAGGCTCCTTTGCGGGCCTTGCGCGTTCGCCGCCAACTCAAAACCCCAGTGCGGACGGCCGCCGCCGCTGCGCGTCGATCGGCCGCCGCCTTCCGGGCGCGCGCGGCGGCAGCCTGTCCGCCGGGCAGCGGTCCGGGAGCATGACTACAAGCCCCGGCCCGCAACCCCGCCGGCCCGCCGGCTCCCGCCACAACGCGCCCGCCCAAAGACAACGTCGATTACCGCGCCGGTTAAGCGCGGAGACCCTCACTCGCGCGTCCGGACCCCACGCGCCACGAGCGGGCTAGTCCGCCACCCGCCCGCAAGTGGACGCTCCGGGGCCGGAGGCCGCTCACTCGGAACAGGGATAGACGCCGCCGTTTATGGCGGCTGTATCAGCTCCGCCCGCGACCCGTCACGCGGGGTCCCGCTGCGCGTCAACCCTGCGAGGCGTGGCAAGCGATGTAGCATACCCGCGCTAACGCGTGTTCTGCTACACGCACGGCCATGAATGAACAACAAGCCCTGCGATGCCGAACCGCAACCCACCCTCAAAACCGGAACCGACCACCAACCGACGGCGGCGCGCCGCCCGCCTTGAACCGCAACAGCGGGCTCCCCGGCGCGCGCCTGCGCAAAAGGAACGGCGGACGCGGGCCCGCCTGGGGAACTCGGAGCGGGCACCTCCGCGCCGCCGCCAACAGCCGGGAGGCCGCCGCCTGGGGAACAACAGCGTCGGCCCATGCCGCACCGCCGCCACGATCCGAAAGCGCAACCGCAGATCCGAAAGACGGCGCGCGCCGCCCGCCTGGGGACACATCAGCGGGCACCTCCGCGCCGCCGGCCAACAGCCGGGAGGCCGCCGCCTGGGGAACAACGGCGTCGGCCCACGCCACACCGCCGCCGCGAACAGCAGGCGTAACCGCAGATCCGGAAGACGGCGCGCACCGCCCGCCTGGGGACAGATCAGTTGGCACCCCGGCGCTCGCCTGCGCCAAGGACCGGCGGACGCGGCCCGCGCGGAGAACAACAGCGGGCAGCTCCGCGCCGCCGGCCAACAACCGGGAGGCCGCCGCCGGGGGACTCGGTGCGTCGGCCCGCAAGCTAGCCCGTTGCCAAAGCAGGGGGAACTGCGGGGGAGGGGGGGGAGGCCCAAATTTCGGAGGGCAGTGGGGCTGTGGCCTCGGGCGGGAGGCACTAATTATGAAAATTCACACAGAAAATGGCACACATTTTTTTTGTAATCCGCGTAGAATCGGTTAGGACCAATCCGCAGTTTTAGCCGAATTCAAAGCCAAGGGTTTCGATCAGCCCTTCACCTGAACAGACGGGTTAACTCAGGGCGCATTCTTATAAGCACCGGCGAGCGTTACGCAAGGCGAATCCGTTGCCTACGCGCTCTGGTTAAGCATTTCAGTTTGTTATGTCATCTTCGGTACCCATTTTCGGTCGGGTCCTGACGAGGTTGTTTTACACGTGTTACCCTTGTTTTCGTATTTGAACGGTTTAGCCCATCTTTCGAACAAGTCTTTAATCCGACAGACCATTCACAATCAGCCAGCGTTTGCAAATAGGGCGACATCCTCCGGCGTGTTGTTGGCGTCCCTGCAAGTGCCTTCTATTCTGACACCGTTGCTATCAGACGAAAGAACCGAATCTTCTCTTCTCCAAAGAAGAAGGGTTGAACTGCCGTGTCGGCATCGACCGTGAAAACACCGATAGACGTCCATTGGTTGAGATTGGTTGACTGCGACAGTGTATACACGGAGCCTGTTGTTAGGCCACCGAACCAGAGGGCTTTGCCCTGTTGCACGGAGCCGTCCTCTATCCAAAGGTGAGGCAAATGGGTGGAAAGAGGAACCATAAAATAAAGACGACTTTGTGAACGGAGCCTCATGTTGGCCGTAATTGCGTATGCCGATCCATCATTAGTATCGCGGATCGCCGGTGGTTGTTTGTTCACAATGGAGTCGGCACTGGCAGAGAAGACTCCTCCCGTTGGGAACGTGTAAATCCAATGACCATTTTCCAAGAAGCTCGACTTCTCTCCTTCTGCCGAGAGGGCACCCGAGATCGCTGGCATTAATACTTGGTGTGGGTCATCGTTGTGGCAGAGAGTAGGATATGGTGGATGCACAGGAAAATCAGCGGGGGGGGGCTCTGGGAGAGTAAAAGTTAGAGTCCGATGCAAAACGCCGTTTGTATAGAAAGCCAGGAACCATTCGCCTGCGATGTCGCGAAAAGTCTGCACCACCATTTCGGTTTGCAGCGAGTACGATCGTCCGGTGTCGGTGTATGTCATTGGCCGAAGAGATGCGAGGCTCATTCCCGCGTATCCGGAAGTTATCTGCCCCAAGTCGCTATCCCCCTTCATCTCTGAAAGACGGATGGTCAAGCGGTAGCTAGTCAGTCCATCGGCGCATCGGGAATCGTAATAGTCAATGGCCAGATACCCTAGCGCTGGGCCAGCACAACTGAGAAGCACCGCCACCAGTTGAAGTAGTGTCTTGATCACGTGTCCCTCGGTATTGAGAATTGTGTACATAAAAGCACGGAAATAAGAAAACATAGAATTTTATCCTACGAAAACCCTGCCCGTTACCCATTGCTGGAATCGCAACACTCTTTCGGAAATGCCTGCCCAAGCCGTATGTTCGGAGCGTATCACCGTGGAAACCTTACCGTCAAGGCGCAATGGCTTCTGGAATGGCCCTGGGATGCGTCGGAAGATCTTGCGGGGCAAAACCACACATTCCCGCCCCGCCGACGGTCGGCAACCAGCGCAACGACGCAAGGGGAGCCAGTGTCCGGAGAGCGGGGCAATGAAGAGGACCCCGGTGTTACGGGTGAAAGGCCTGTGGCTAGTCATACAGGCCATATCTCACCGTTTATACCTTGAAAAGAACCACATGAGACTCCCCGTTACAATGAGGCACACGGCCACAGTCAACTGAACAGAGGACAAGCGCATAGCCCATCCATTAGAGCCGTTTAGCTCCATGCCTACCAATTTTGCGACAACCTTAAAAAGGATTGCTCCGATGCCAAGCAGTAATCCAAATACCCCGATTACGATCCCGACGACAGTTTGATCTGATTTATTCATTTTTTGGACGATCCAAGGCCAATCTCCACGGGGAAAACCGATCGGAAAACACCCCTCTGTCCTGCCTCTGGAAGCCGATCTTTTCTCTATTTCTCAAATCGAGGCTACCGTCGGTAATCACCCTCATGTAATCAAGAGGGTGCATTACCTGGTTCGCCTTTGGGTTGCTCTTTCGACATGCGTCAGAGTCGTTCGGTGACACCACTGGCTCTGGATGGAATTTCGAGTTCTTTTCCAGAATAGTGAGAATTTTCGATCATTGACTTAAACCTTTCAACGGCCAGTCCTCCGCTGACTTTCCCGTCATGCACAAAAACCGTGCGGTAATTATAGGGGATTCCTTTCATGTTTCCAAAGAACGCGATAGAGGTTTCGCCACACGAATCAAGTGAATTAACTAGAACATGCAGCTCTATCATGTCTGCCACTTTGTTTGTGAAAGCTCCGCTGCTCTCGTCCCGCCAAACTTCTGCAATTTTCGCACATAACATACCGTTGATCACGTGATTTTTGCACAGGACAACAACATTAGCTTCCGTTGTCAGCTTGTCATACTCACTGATGTCAAAACATCCGCTGACGAGGAGGATGCCCGCCAGTATTCCCGGCCATATTGCTTTCTTCATCTGTCACCCCCCCTTGGTTCTGCCGCCTCCCATTAGAAACTTCATCATAGCTGGCTCGCTTAACGTTCGGAAACTCTTCCCGTCAATATCGAAAGCCCCACGAGTCTGGAAAGTGGAAAACAAATCGATTGTGGTAATCTGCCCGGATGATGTCGTGAGTTTGATTGTTCCCAACGATTGCCACTTTATTGGAATTAGAGTCCTTTTTGAGTCTACAAGTAGTTTCATGAATAGACCATAATCACTTTGGGTAAGTGTGTAGTGGTTAGTGAGGTAACCATGCACCTCCGGTCGATAGCCATCCAATTTAACCGTGATCTGCGTTATTGACTGTTCTGAAGGAAGCGAAACTCGTTCGTTGCGAAACCAGAGGAACACGAGTAAGAGAATGATCGTGACCAGAAATAACCGCGCGTAATTCTTCATTATCTGCCGATCTCCCTTGTCACGGTGAACCAAAATACCCATGTAATAGTAACCATGGCATGAACAGACTCATAACCATAATGAACATAGTCGATAATTCCACTAGCAGAAGACACAATAAGGCGTGGATAAAAACTCTGTCGTTGGTTTTCCATGTTAGAGAACCAATGGCACCTAAAATGCAAAGAGGGACGAAGACCCATGGCCACCAATGATAGTCAATGGCAAGTTGAGTACATAGCGGCAATGGTTTTCCCTCAAGGATAATCCGCACACCCCTTCGCATCTCAAGAGCCCCCGAATCAATACAGTGTGCGAAAAAACCGCTTAGGCACAGTAGAAGGAGGAAGTAGTATGTAGTCGATCTTTTCATTTAGTCTCCGAAATCACATCATCGCCACAGCTTTCCCTGCGGTAGTCATCCTCACCCTTGGGACGCATACCCATCCTAATGCCAACAACAGTCGATAAATGCCCAAAGAACCATTGTTATGATTGGTTATTTTGTCAGTCAGCAACAATCTCGGGCGGATTCAGTGGTTGCAAGCCAACCCTTTCGAAGTCTTTCTTAATCGACTCCAATGCACGTATAATCGCACCAACTCTATTTAAAAGTTTCTTGATGTCATCAATTGAGAACCTAGCCGATTTTGCCCTAGTCCACTGGTCTTTTGTATGTCCAACACGTTTCACATTCATGTCCAAAACAGATATTACATCAGGGTCAAAATCCTCCTTCATGAAACCCCACAATCCATGAGCAAACGTGTTTCTTGTTGGCAAGATATCTTTGATCTCTTTGCAGACAACTGCAACACGCTCCTGGACCGCTTTATCATGAACGCACCTGAAGTAAGCGAGTTCAAGCAACATGGACACCTTCCTGGACATTTGAAACTCCGCCGCGACCAGATATCCGGCCATATGACCGGGGTCTTTGTCAATTAATATTACTAGGACTTCTGAAACCTCATATTCTAGCCGAGCAAATTGAGACGACAAATCACCGTAAGAAGCCATTAATACCAATTGTTTCATCGATCTCATGATTAGACACCTTCGTTTCTCACATCATCCTTGGTTATGGGAACATATTGCTAAACCTCAAAACATCGAGGTGCAGCCGTGTCGCGCTGTCACCATGGTGCCGAATGTATCACACAACGAAATCCCGGTTCAAGCCCAGCCGCTCCACGGTGCAAACCCCGTTGCTCAACCGGTTTTCAAATAAGGCCTGAGTTCAACACCCGCCCTTCCGGCCCCGGCTTCGCGGATACGCAAAACCGGGGCCGTTTGCATGCTCCGCATGATGCGCCCCGCGCGTCCCTTCGGGGAAAGGCACAGGCTTTTCGCTCCGCTTAAAACCCCCGTCACCAAGGCCGGCACGATACACCGCCGTGTCCGCCTTCTCAGCCGCTTCCGGAACCCGACGCCGCGCCGGTTGCAGCGGTCACGCCAACGCTTCGGCTACTCGCGCCGGGCGGGTACGCCCTTTGGCATGCCCGTTGCCGACGGCGCGCCTGATCGGCAGGCGTCCGGTCATCCGTTCCTCCTGCCCGGACGCTTCCCCGTTCCCCAGGGTCCCGTCCACGCCCTCACCGTCCTGTCTGCAATCTCGTGGCTTACAACGCAACTGCCCTGTCCTTTAGCCATCATCGCGAATACAAAGGCGAGGATGATGGCGAAAGGAAGGGCAGCGTTATGAGTCAGCCACTTTACAGATTGCAGAGCAGGGCCGGTTTGAGTTTGGCGTCCACCGCGGCGGGTGCCGCGAGTGAGGAATCCGGACTCAGTCAGAGCAGACGTTTTGTCACACCTTCCCTGCCTGCCCACCGCGCCACCACCGAAAGGAATCCACCCATGAACAGCTACGCCGAAACCACCCTGCGCGCCCTCGCCGCTCAGACCCGCCGCACCCCCTACGAAGTGCAGACCCTCCTTGCCCTCGTAGCCCAGCGCGACGCCGAGACCGTCCCCGACGGCCGCAAGTACGCACTCGCCAACGGCGGAGAGCCCGCGACCGAAGCCGAGCTTGCCTATCTCGCCCGCCTCTGCCGCAACTGCCCGCCCATCCCCGTTGACCGCCCGCCCGATCCGGCCGACTTCAACGACTGGGAGGCCCGCTGCCCCCGCGCCGACCACCTCTGACCACCAGCGCCCGCCCGCGGGCATCGTATGCGGGCAGAAAGGCCACCATGAACACGATGCTCACCACACTCGGCAAACAAGCCGAATTCACCCAGACATGGAATGCCCTGCAAGCGTGGCTTGAAGAGGTGAACATGCTCGCCCACCGGCACCATCCGAACCGGACCCAAACGCTGGAAGCCG
Organism: Verrucomicrobiota bacterium; assembly: GCA_023269675.1. Taxonomy (GTDB): domain Bacteria; phylum Verrucomicrobiota; class Kiritimatiellia; order RFP12; family UBA1067; genus JAHFSX01. The sequence goes on along the minus strand of JAHFSX010000052.1, from coordinate 24,948 downwards.
TCAGCATCTCCAAGCACCTGCTCGACAAGCTGGGCAACCAGATCGACCAAGCCATCACCGCCGACTAATCCCGGCGCCCGCCCGTGGGCCAGTACGCGGGCAGATCGGAGGCCGCCATGAAAAAGAGACAGCACACCGTCACCCTGCCGCCCGCCGAGCCCGAAATCCCCGCCGTCGAAGTCGAATCGGCGACGACCCAGCCCGACCGGCACCAGACCGCCACCCGCGAGGAGGCCATGCTGATCGCCCTCGACTTCGTGCGCAGCTACGCCAACCACTGGGAACAGCCCGCCGCCGAAATCATCACCACCTTCGCGCAGACCGAAGGCGGATACTGCGGCACCGGCGTGAGCTACGCCTACAACCATCGCGGCTTCTTCGTGGGCACCTTCGTCACCCTCAGCAAACCCGAGGAAATCCCCGGCGTGTTTTTCTTCCCGTGGGCCGAACTCAAAGCCGCCGCCCTCACCGGAGCCGTCCAAGGCGAATTCAACCTCATGTGACCGAGCGCCCGACCGGGCAGACCGGAGCCGCCATGAAACACACCAGCCAAGAACAGAAAGCCATCGAAGCCGCCCGCGCCGCCGAGGATCTTCCCGACGCCGAATATGTCGCGATCCGCAAGACCCCCACCAACCAGCGCACCATCCCCCAGCGCCGCGCCCTGCTCGAAAGCGACCTGAAGCGGGCAGGGGAGACGTTCGAGAGCCGCGAACGCTCCAACGACCTTTACCGCCACTACCTGAAGACCGGCGACACCGCCGAGGCCCGCTGGCACGCGCCGTCCCCGCTCCTGACCTCGACCGCCGCCATCCGCCGCGAACTGGTGGAAGCCTGGAAAGACCTGCGCGAATTCGACGCCATGCCCTTCGCGCCCCACGTCGGCCGCGAGCCCAAACGCTGGCTCAAGACCGAACGCTTTCACCGCCTCATGGAGATCCAGCGCGAGATCGAGCGCAACGGCGGAAAAGTGCGGTATGTCCAGCGCACCCCCCGGCAGGAATCCATTTACGCCCGCATCATCGCGAGCGACCAACGCAGGAACAACCACGAACCCCGGCAGCTACCGCTGGGAATCTGAAAGGAAAAAGACCATGAACACACCCATCAGCTACTATTCCTACAGCGAGGAAGGTCTGAAAAACGGTTCCTTCGCCCGCCGCTCGAAATACGGCCTCGGCCTGTTCACCCTGGGCGACTTCATGGGCATGATCGAGACCGTGCCCGCAGGCTGGACCCAGTTCGACACCGCCACCGCTCAGAGCCTCATCCCCGATTGCTGCCACTGAACCCAGCGCTCGCCCGCGGGCCTCGTACGCGGGCCGTCCCGTTATGTCCGTTACGTCCGTTCATCCCCCTCCGAAAAAATCCGGCGCGCCCGCGGTGGGCGCGCCGTACCAGCCCCGCCGGCAGCCGCCGTCCGGGACCTCTGGCAAACACCCTCATCCGCCGGCTCCGACCGTCGAACGGCCGTTTTCAGCGGCACCCGATGCGACGGCGTATCGGGTGAGCCCCGCCGTGTCATGGATCTCAAGCTTGTTCATCAGATTATAGCGGTGCTTTTCCGCCGTCTTGACGCTGATTCCCAATTTGTCGGCGATCTGCTTATTGAGCAATCCATCCGCGATCAAAGGCAGGACCTCGGTCTCGCGCGGTGACAATGCGAGGTTCTGCCGCGCTCCGCGCAAGGCGGCCGGCCTGGGTTTTCCGACGGCAACCGGGGTCGCGATGGAAGGGTCGAAATAAAACCCGCCCTGCGCGGCCTGCCGGATCGCCTGGGCCAGAACGCGGACCGAGGCGTTCTTGATCAGATACCCCGCCACCCCGAGCGCGACGGCTCGGTCGATGCAGACCTGGTTGCCGTAGGCGGAAAGGATGATCACGCGGGTTTCGGGCACCGCCAGACGGATCTGGCGGGTGGCCTCCAGTCCGTTGAGTAACGGCATGGCGATGTCCATCACCACCACGTCGGGACGCAGGCGCGTGGCGCACTCCACGGCCTCGGTGCCCGTTTCGGCCTGGCCGACCACCTGGATGTCACTTTCAGCCTTCAGGAGCTCTTGAAGCCCCTGAAGCACCATGCTGTGGTCATCGGCTAACAGGACGGTGATCTTTTCTTTCATGAACGCGCTCCCCTGAATGGTGGAACAAATAATGCTCTTGCTACGCGTGGTCGTGCGCCATAAAGGCAAGCCCTCCGCACCGGACCAAGAAGGCATAACAATCGTGGAAACACCTCACAATATCCGTGCCGGAAATTCTAAACCACCTGCACCTGCCCGGAAGAAGATCACCCGGTCCGCCAAGGAAAACAACACGATTTACGTTGTGTCAAAACATTCGGGAAAGCCGGTCGCCGATATTCTCAACAACCTGTTTCAACTCATGCGGAAATAAGCGCCGGAACGCCGTTACGTGCAACCTTTGCTCTTATGCGGATTCCGAGCGGCGATGCATCTTTGAATCGCCGGCATCAATGTGTCGAGCGCCTCGATTTTTCCGAAGAAATCCGCGGCCCCGGCGTTGAGCATGGCCTCACGCGCCGCTTCAGTGTCGACGGACGACAGCCCGATAACGATCGTTCCGGGAAACCGGGTCGTGATCATGCGCGTCGCCTCGACGCCACCCATGACAGGCATCAGGGTGTCCATGATAACGAGATCCGGTTTCAACTTTTCAACCTTGCCGATCGCCTCCGAACCGTCACACGCCATCCCGACAAGTTCAAAGATCGGTTCGGTCAAAAGGAACAGCCACAGGGCTTTTCTGAAAATCGCCGTATCGTCGACAATGAGTATCCGGACACTGCGAGCTCCCATTCTCCGCTTGCGGAGCTTTACCGGCTTCCCCTCCTGCCGGCACAGATCAGTCTTTCGATGCATGTGACGCCCTTTCCGAGCAAGACCCTTGGCACTGACATCAGCCAAGGATGTTCTACCGCCGACAGATCCCCCCTCCCGACGGCTCATAACGTCTCCGATCGATCAACGCATCTTGAATGCCAAAAATCATGCGGAAGTCATCCATGTTGCACGGTCGTATCACGCATACACGCATCGGTACTGGTGAAATCGTGACGACCGGTACTCGTCACTTTCACCGGCAAGCACCGCAGACGCGCGCGCGCTAAAGACAAATCGCCGCGATATTTCTCAATAATGCGAGCGTTTTTTGCGTTTCTGAAAGAATGCCGGGCGTGTCGGAGCGTGCAGGGGCCTTCCCTCTGCCTGACAGCCTCTCAGTCTGTACCGCTCTTTCAAACGCGAGATGACGGGGAGGTGCTCGGCTCATATCGTCCGGGAGAAATTATGCTTTCACCATGTGTCTTTTCGTTCAAAAAAACAGCCGCGCCCGCGGGGGGCGCACCGCACACGTGCGGCCACGCGGCTCGGACATTTTGCATGACGTTTTGCTTGACTCTCATCAGGCGAGCCCGCACACTTTCTAAGCATTCAGTTATCGTTTCAGGCCTTATGTATCACCGGTTTTGCGGTGAGCCTGAAATGTCGTTTTCGAAGAGCAAGGAGGGCATATGAAGATTCGACTGCTCGTGTGTGCCGGCATGATGTTTGGGCTCAGCGGCTGCAGTACCCTGTACTATGGGGCGATGGATAAGGTTGGGGTGCATAAGCGCGACATCATGATGGACCGCGTCAAGGAGGCGCGTGAGACGCAGGGCGAAGCGAAAAAACAGTTTCTGACGGCCATGGAGCAATTCAAGAGCGTCGTCAACTTCAAGGGCGGAGATCTCGAGAAAGAATACAACACACTCAACTCGACCTTGCAGAAGAGCGAGTCCGAGGCAGCCGCCGTGCGCAGACGCATCAGGTCCGTCGAGGATGTTTCGGACGCGCTCTTCAAGGAGTGGCGCGGTGAGATCACGCAGTATTCCAGCGAGGCGCTACGGAGGTCGAGTCAGAGCAAATACGACATCACGATTTCCAAATACAAGGAACTCATCCGGGCGATGAAAGCGGCCGAAGCCCGTCTGGAGCCCGTCTGGAGCCCGTGCTGGTGCCGCTGCGCGACCAGGTGCTTTACTTGAAGCACAACCTGAACGCCAAAGCCATCGCGGGGCTGAACGATGAACTCGCCGGCGTACAGACCAACGTGGACAGCCTGATCCGCGACATGGACCTTGCCATCGCCCAGGCTGACACATTCATTGCCGCGCTGAAGCAGGAATAGCCTGTGAGGCGTTCCACGCCTTTGTCAGCAGACATACGCCTTGGGCGCGAAGGCCAAGGAATTTTGCGGCCCGCCCGTTCAGGCGGGCAGCACATATTAGGCGCGGCTACTTTTTGTCCGTCTTCGCTTTGGGGGCTTTCTCTTCCGCTTTCGCCTTTTCGCTTTTCACTTCCACTTTCACGGCCGTGATCGAGTAGTGCGCGGTGACTTTCTCGCCGACTTTCAAGTCGCCCATGACTTTCGTGTCGGCCGTGCGGGCCATCTCGAACTTCTCGCCCTCCTTGTCCACAATGATCGTCTTGTCATCGACCGAGACAACCTTGCCAGTGACCTGATAGGTCTTGTCGGCCGCGAACGTGGCTGCCGGCAGCATAACGGCTGACATCAATGCAACCGCCAACGTCATCTTTGCTGTATTCATCGTCATTCTCCTTTGTGAGTTGAGAAACCGTAAAGAACCGTTTAACCCTTCGTCTTCAGCGCGAGCTTCGGTCAACGCCTTATATGAACAGGGTTAAATTATGCTTAAAAAATACACTACAACTTGCCATGAGTCAACCCTTGATCCTTGACTCAGGCGGTGGCAGGAGCACGTCGCACTCAAATAGGCTTGGGGAGATCTGAAGACGGAGTTGGACGCGACGTTCCACTTATTCTACGTGCACCCGATGAGTAGCTGCCGGAGGCTGGCGTTCACGATGCTGGACCGGGACGTGGCGGCGGTCAGCATGCAAGCAACTCTTACTGGATTTCCTGTTGCTTGAAAGGGGACTCTATTCACCCGCAGTACGAGTCGGGAAAAAGTGGTGAAGGTATAAATTAAAAATAATAGAAGAAGGAGTTGCTTTGTTTATCCGGTCTCAACATAATACCTCAATCGTTAATGTTGGTGCGCGAGAGATCGCGCAATCGGTTACGGGGGTGCCGCTTTTGCGTCGCGATGCGGGGCGGTTAAACATCGAAAGGGACCATACGCATGAATAACACGGGTGTACTGGCGGCTCTCGGTTGCTTGGCGATCGCAACGGCATTCGCCGACGAGGTGCTCTTCAAATCCGGTGACCGGCTCACCGGCACAATCGACAGTGTCGTCGGCGGAAAGATGGCGTTCACCTCCAAAGCGGCCGGCAAGTTGACGTTGAACATGGCCGACATCAAAACGTTTTCGACGGACGCGCCGATCGAGATCGCCATGGCGGACGGGACGGTTCTCTCCCAAAAGGTGGTTGCCTCCGACGAGGGCTATGTGAGCGCGATGCCGGGCGGAGCGGCCCAGCCGCAGTCGATTTCTCTGGCGAACGTCGCCAAGGTCAATCCCGAGAAGCCCCATTGGACCGGCGCGGTCGTGGCCGGCGCGGTGCTCAACCGCGGCAACACCGAGAGCTCGACCGCCAGCGTCGGCGCGGACGCCATGCGCCGCACCGACAAGGACCGGACCTCCTTCGGGGCGGGGTACTACTACGCCAACCAGCGCGACAACAACACCGGCAAAAACAGCACCAGCGCGGACAGCCTGTTCCTCAAGGGCAAGTACGATTACTTCTTCTCGGAGAAGTTCTACGGCTACGGCAACATCAAGTATGAGAAGGACCGCATCGCCAACCTTGACATGCGCCTCACTCCCGGCGTCGGTCTCGGTTACCAGTGGATCGAGACGCCTGACCTGAACTTCAATACTGAAGGCGGCCTGACGTATGTCCACGAGGTTTACACGGACCCGGACGACACGCGCGATTACATGGCCGCCCGGCTGGCCTACCACCTCGACAAGAGTTTCAACGACCATGTGAAGGGCTTCCACAATCTGGAAGTCATCCCCAGCCTCGAGGATATCCAGGCCGTGCTGGTCGATACCGATGTGGGACTCCGCGCGGCGATAACCGAGCGGATGTTTGTCGAAGCCAAGGCGCAGCTGGCCTACAACTCCCAGCCCTCCGAAGGCCGCGAAAAGAAAGATCTGCGCTACACGCTCGGGATCGGCTGGGCCTTCTAACGCTTTTTGACTGGACGGGCCGGCGCTCGCTGCCGTGTGGAGACGTTCCCGCGGCGCGGGTGTCCGGTCCGCCCTTTCATTCCGACATGCATACCGGGTTTCAGTTTGAGTGACGTAATTGACTTTCACTTCACAGGGGAGGATCCCATGCACACGTGGAAATTCTACCGCACGGGCGGGTTGGATCAGGTGCTTTTCCGTAACGGCGCGGACATCGCGCACCTCGCGGAACTCGACCAGAAACTCTGGACCGCGCTGAGCTGCCCCACGAAGGGCATCCGTTTCGACGCCAAGACGCTCGAAATGCTCGACACCGACAAGGACGGGCGCATCCGCGTGCCCGAACTGCTCGCGGCGGTCAAGTGGCTCTCGGCGCGTCTCGTCTCCCTGGACCCCCTGATGGATGGCTCCGAAACGCTGCGCCTCGCCTCCGTCAGCGCCTCGACCCCCGAAGGGCAGTCCCTGTTGGCGAGCGCCAGGCGCATCCTCGCCAATCTGGGCAAGGCTTCGGCCGACGCCATCAGCCTGGCCGACGTGGGCGACACCGCCAAGATTTTCGCCGGGACCCGTTTCAACGGCGACGGCATCGTGCCCGCCGACGCGGCCGACGATCCGGCCACGCGGCAGATCATCGCCGAGATCATCGCCGCCTTCGGCGCGGAAACCGACCGCAGCGGCAAGCCCGGCGTGAACCAGGCCAAGGTCGACGCCTTCTTCGCGGCCGCCGCCTCATACCTCGACTGGACCCGACGCGCGGACGCCGCCGTGTTGCCGCTGGGTGACAAGACGGCCGCCGCGGCCGCCGCGCTTACGGCGGTCCGCGCGAAGCTCGACGACTACTTCACCCGCTGCCGCCTCTCGGCCTTCGACGCCCGCGCCGCCGGGCCGCTCAGCCGGTCGGACGCCGACTTCGCCGCGCTCGCGCCGCAGGAACTGAGCGACGGACTGCCCGCCATCGCGGCCTTCCCGCTTTCGAAGATCGCGGCCGGGCGCGACCTGCCTTTGCTGGAAGGCGTGAACCCGTATTGGGCGGAGGCACTGACCGGCTTCAAGAGCGCGGTGGTCGCGCCGCTGCTCGGCGCGGACTGCGCCGCGCTCTCAGTTGCGCAGTGGCAGGCGCTCAAGGCCAAATTCGCGCCTTACGAGGCGTGGGTCGCCGCCAAGGCGGGCGCTGAAGTGGCCGGTCTGGGGGCGGCCCGCCTCGCAGGCGTGCTCGCCGGCAAAGCGAAAGCGGAAATTTCCGCGCTGATCGCCGAGGACGCCGCGCTCGAGGCCGAGAACGCCCAGATCACGGAGGTCGAGCGGCTGATCCGCTACCACGCGAACCTGCTCACCCTGGTCAGCAACTATGTCAACATGGGGCGCCTCTACGACCCGAAGACCCTCTCGATCTTCCAGGTGGGAACGCTCTACATGGACGCGCGCGCCTGCAACCTCTGCTTCCACGTGGACGACATCGCCGCGCATTCGGGCCAGGCCGGCGCCAGCAAGTGCTGCCTCGCCTACTGCACGCTGACCCGCCCGGGCACGAAGGAGACGCGCACCATCTGCGCGGCCTTCACGTCGGGGTTCGCGCATTCGCTCTGGGTCGGGCGCAACGGCATCTTCTACGATCTCGACGGCAAAGACTGGGACGCGGTCATCGTCAAGATGGTGGACAACTCCATCAGCCTGAAAGAGGCCTTCTGGGATCCGTGGCGCAAGATCGCCGCCATGGTCAGCGGACAGGTCAGGAAGATGCTGGCCGCCAAGCAGGACGCCGCGCTCGTCAACGCCGCCAAAAAGATCGAGACGCCCGGCGCGGCCGCGGCCGCGGCCGATGCCCCCAAGAAAGCGGAGGGCGCGGCCCTCGCGTCCACGGCGGCGGCTCTCGGCATCGCGGTCGGTCTGATCAGCACGGCCATCGCCGGGATCGTCAGCGCGATCGCCGGGATGCCGCTCTGGAAAACCGCCCTGGGGCTGGTCGCCCTCCTCCTGCTGATTTCCGGGCCCTCGATGATCCTGACCTGGTTCAAACTGCGGGCCCGCGACATCGCGCCGATCCTCAACGCGTGCGGCTGGGCCATCAACCGCCGTCTACGGCTCTCGCTCAAGCTGGGGCGGATCTTCACCACCGAGGCGGCGATTCCGGCCGGCTCGGAACGCCAGCTGACCGACCCGTTCGCCGACGACAACAGCGTGCGGAACCGGTTCATCGCGATCCTGATCCTCGTCGCGGTCGTGGCGATCCTCTGGTTCGCCGGCCTGCTGGACAGCGTGATGCCGGGCCCGATGAAGAGGCATCCGCCCGCCGCAGTTTGCAACGTAACCGTGGTGGTGCCGGCCGCGCCGAAAGGCAAATGATACAGGCTGGAATGTGGCTGTTTCGGGAGTGAGGATGCTCAGACGGCATTTTCACCCGAGGGTACGACGGTAACACGTCGTGAGTTCAACACGAGAAAAGGAGTACGCACATGAAGCGTTTGGTTATGTTCGCGCTGGTGGCCGCGGTCGCGGTCGCGTTCACGGGCTGCAAGAAAAAAGAGCCGACCCTGGGCGAGCGGATGGACAGCGCCACGAAGCAGGCTCAAAAGGCGTCGAAGGATATGGCCAAGGAGGCCGACAAGGCCGCAGCCGACGCCAAGAAGCAGATGGACGAGGCGCTGAAGAAGTAGCTTATTCTTCGGGTTCGCTTGACATGGCCGGCGGCCTTGTGAGGGCCGCCGGTTTTTCTATTATATCAGAACAGGGGCAGGGGATCTGCCCGGTCAGTAGGTGAGCTTGCGGGGCAGTTCCTTGGCCTGTGCCGCCCACTTGGCGACCTCGGCCTCCGTCGGCACGCGGCGCGTCAGTTTCTTCTCGTCGTTGACTTTGGCCATGGCCGCGACGAGGTTGGCCGGTTTTCTGTTGGCCAGTTCGGGCACCGTGTCCACGCCTGCGGCCTCCAGCAGTTCCGAGAACTCCGAGCCAATGCCGCTCACCCGGAACAGGTCGACCATATTGGCGAACCTCAGGATGAGCTTGTCGGAGATCGCCGTTTTTGCGGCCAGATCCTGCCGCTGTTTCGGAGTCAGGCAGTTGGCAAGCAGCGAGTCCGTGTCCTTGATTCCCGCCGCACGCAGTTTATCGCCCATGACGGGGCCGATGCCTTCAACCTCTTCAATCGGATAATTGGCCATAAGAAACACCTTTCTTACTTGAACCTTCCAAATGAACCCACATACGTCCCGGCAGAGCCGCGAAACTGACAGATCGCATGAAACACTGCCATCGGTATATTTTTAGATTAACCAGAGCGCGTTCATAAAGCAACCGCAAATAGTCGGCCAGACACGTTCTGGCATTGTGATTCAAATGGTACTTTTATTTAATGTTTGTAACAATCACTGCTATCTGTTGCAAAACCGGGAACGTTTTCATACAATGACACCGTTCTTCTTGTAACTTTAAGGAGCTGACAATGAAAAAACCGTTTGCCGCAATGGCGGGACTTCTTTTCGGATTCGCGGGCATGAACGTTTTCGGCGCCGGAGAACTGGCTGACTCGCCGCGCTGGTATGTTAGCCCGGGTGCCGGTATGATGTTTTTCGAGGGCAATCAGCCGACCGACGAAGGGCTGAACCTGTTGCTGCGTTTGGGTTACGACCTTTCCGAACACTGGTCAACTGAAGCCGGTTTCTCATATGCCCCGAACATCACCGGCAATGATGAGGACGGGCATAACGGGCGTTCGACCTCATGTAGCCCATGCGGCGACGCCATCTACAGCACCGGCGGCGACGACGATATTGACGGACAGCAGATCAAAGGGTATTTCATCGACAGCATGTATCATTTCAACCGCTTCAACCGTCTGGATCCATATCTGACGGCCGGTGCCGCATACTACCGTGCAAACAACAAGGTGTTTTGTGACGGCCATGATTACAGCGTGGCCGGTCCGCGTGTCGGCGCGGGCGTGATGTACCATCTCAATGAGCGCTGGTCCCTGCGTGCGGATACGCGCGCGTTCGTGCCGCTGGAGGATGACATGTCCCCGATCTACACGGCGGATGCCGGTGTGGTTTACCGTTTCGGAGGCGGCGCGGTGGCGGCTGCCGGCGTAGGTGCGGGGGTCGCGGCGGTGGCTGCGGGGTTACCGAAGGATTCGGACGGCGACGGCCTGACTGACGACGAAGAGGCCAAGCTGGGCACAGATCCGTTCAACAAGGACACCGACAAAGACGGACTGACGGATGGTGATGAGGTCAAGGTCTACAAGACCGACCCGCTCAATCCGGACTCCGATTTCGACGAACTTAAGGACGGGCCGGAAGTCTTCACCTACAAGACCAATCCTTTGGACCGCGATACCGACAAGGGGGGTGTGGCTGACGGGCACGAAGTGCTTCAGGACCGCACCAACCCGCTCGATCCGTCGGATGACCTGATGCTCTTCGAGGTCTATATCCCCTTCGATTACGACACAACCGTGGTCAAGCCCGAGTACAGCAAGGAGATCGATCAGGTCTCTCGCGCTCTGCTGCGCAACCCGCAAGCCACGGCCGTAATCGAAGGCCATGCGGATCAACGGCAACGTTCCAGCAAGCAATACAACCAGGATCTTTCCGAGCGCCGTGCGCAGGCCGTCCAGAACTACATGGCCGGCAAGGGGATTGCGGCAGGCAGACTGTCGGCCGTCGGTTATGGCTACAGCCGTCCGAAAGTGCAGCCCGACTTGGTCAACGGCAATCCCGAGAACCGCCGCGTGGAGATCTACATCCGCGGCGCGGGCACGAATGCCGATAAAGGCAAATACGTGACCCCGTAAGCAGGCATAGGCGGGCGGTGTAAACCGCGCTTGATTAAAGCCGCAAGGAAACAATCGTTTGCTTGCGGCTTTCGTATTGGAGTCGGGCGCAGATTGTCGAAACGCTCCGCGGTCCACACGCACCCTGCGCACCATTCAGAATAGCTGGGGCGGCTTGAGGCGTGAACCGGAAAGTACCCCGGCGGAGCCTGGTCGACAGCCAATTGCCTCCTTCCCTTCCACCCGCCGCTCCTCTATACTGTCGCGCAATGACTGACGCGTTCACAAAGCAGGGGAATCGTCGGCCCAGCATCAGGTTTTCACCCCATAGAGACCGGCCGCATGAACGCCCTTAAAACGCTTGAGAAAAGTACTTCCTGCGACTTGTGGCTGAAGGAGCGCCACTGAAAATGAAAACCACAAAGCGAATCAGCGTGCTGCTGGCCGATGACCACATGATCGTCCTCGAGGGACTGAAAATGCTGTTGGGATCCGAGACCGGCTTAGAGGTGGCCGGCGAGGCGGTCACCGGACGCGAGGCGGTAAAACTGGCCGGCAAACTCCGGCCCGACGTGGTCGTCATGGACGTCGCGATGACGCAGCTGAACGGCTTGGAGGCTGCGCGGCAGATCCGCAAGGCCTTTCCGGACACGAAGGTGATCTTCCTTTCCGCTTACGGCGATGCCGTGTATGTGGAACAGGCGATGGAAGCGGGGGCATCGGGGTACCTTCTCAAACAAACGGCATCCAGCCTTCTGGCAGAGGCGATACGGGCAGTCCATAAGGGGGAAACCTGTTTCAGCCCCGACCTCCCGAAGCGCCTCACGGAATTGACTCCAGGGGCATCCGGCGAAAGGATTCCGGCCGGGGCGCAAGCCGCCCGCCTGACTTCTCGCGAGGTGGAAGTGCTCCAGCTGATCGCGGAAAGCGCGGTCAACAAACAGATCGCGGATGCGCTCGGCGTCTCCATCAAGACCGTCGAGAAACACCGCGACAACCTCATGAAAAAACTGGACATACACGACGCCGCGGGCCTCACCCGCTACGCGATGTCAGCGGGCGTCATTGAACGCCACGTCCAGGTGCCCATCGTTTAACCTGTGGCTGTTCCCGCCCGGCTGTTCAACATTGAACGTTCGGCGTTCGATGGTCATGCGCTCTGTCCCCGTGCGGTCATACGGTCGGCGGCGGGAAGTTCGGTCATCCGGGAGCCCGCAGGCGCGTCACGCGCCTGCGGGCCGGGAAACGGACTATTTGCTCTTGATGCCGGTTCCTGCGGCCTTGTCAATATACAGGCCGACAAAGAAGAACGGGAGCCCGGTGTACAGTCCCTTGGGCGGCTCGGCGTTGATGACCGCCGTCGCGCCGTCGCGTTTCGCGTCTTTGGCGATCTGCGTCATCTGGGTCGTGTCATCCTGCACAGGGAAGAGTTCCATCAGCTTGAAGACGAGGGGGAACCCGACGCCAATGCCGATCTCCGTGCTGGTGTAGTGCCCGGTGGCCTGATAGTTCGCGAAGGTGCCGTCACCCGTGGTCACGTTCTGCAGTTGGGCGTCCTTCGCGGCTTTGGCCAAGTCGCACTTGCCGGGCAGATGCGCGCAGCCGGTGGCCAACACAGACGCCAAAGCGATGACGAAACATGACTGAATCACACGGTTCATAATCTGATTCCTCCTATGGCCGTTTCCGGCCCGCCTGCCGTTCCGTGACCCGCGGTTATCGCGCCCACGCCGGCGCCAGTCATATTAGCGGCTGAAGGCCGAAAAACCAAGCGCGTTTACCGTCGATCAACCGGAAACCGATTCGCCTGTAACCGCGTCTTGTCCGCGTACAGCAATAGGTTCCCCGAGATAGAGGCGCCCCAAAGTCCGCGTCCCTACATGCCGAATGTCTCCATCCACATGAGCGACAACCTGATTGGCCAGGCCACGCCGGTCAGCCGCGCTCAGCCCACAAACGCTTCAACATGGGTACAAGCCTGGTAACAGATTCGTCTTTATAGAGAAGGTCAACCGCACCGGCTTTCAGCATCTTGGCCTTGATGTTATGTTCATAAGACGTCGCGAATCCGACCACAAGGGTCTCTGGCCATTCCTCCGTGATCAGGAAAGTCGCCTCGATCCCGTCCATCCGGGGCATCCGGACATCCATGATCACGAAGTCGGGGCGCAGCGACCTGACGAGCGCTACCGCGTCTCCCCCGTTTTGCGCTTCGCCGACCACCTCCAGACCGGGGTCTAGAGCCAGTAAACGAGATACGTTCTGACGAAGGAGACTGTCGTCATCCGCGATAAGAATCCGCGCCCGGCCTTTCGCGGTCAGCGGCGTCGTCGTCCCAAAGACCACGCGGCCGTCCGCCGCCCTAAAGGGGGCGGTTTTCAGTGAGAGTTTCATTGCCTGGTTCATATCGGTCACCTTTCTTTGAATAGGCGCTCCCGAGTGTCTGTTCAAATGCGATAATGTCACGTTCCTTCCGAGAGATGGGCGAACCCTCGAACTAAGACAGGATATCCGATAAGGTGAACCCGGTATATGGGGTGCAACCCTACCGTGAATTCGTCTCCTCGGCCCCGCCTCAGGGTTTGACCCATTGAGATTGCCGGCGGGAATGTCTATATTACAGGTTGTTAAGTATTTCAGCTTGCGGTTTGCGCCACGCTCCTCCGGCTTCGAAGGTAGTTGTATATTCATGAAACCGGCGCTAGAATACACCCCACTCCAAAATGTATGGATGTCAGAGGAAACGAGTATGATCTATGGCTAAAATCCTGATAGTCGATGACGACCTTGGCCTCCGGTCCATGCTCCGCATCCTTTTGAACACGAACGGCCATGAGACCCTGATTGCCGAGGATGGGCAGGAGGCGCTCGAACTGATCAAGCAATACACATTTGATCTGATGATCACCGATCTGCGCATGCCGCACATGGACGGCTTGAGCTTGCTTCGGGCGGTCAAGGCGCTCGCGCTTTCCATGCCGGTGATATTGATCACGGCCTATTCGTCAAGGGAAGCCGCCGCCGAAGCGGTCGAGCTCGGCGCGTTCGCCTATGTCGCCAAGCCGTTCGAAATCAACGCGCTGATGGACACCATCGGACATGCGCTCGACGCCGGCAAAAACATCACACGGACGACGGGCCTGCCGGGCGGCAACGGATAAGACCAGCGGTTTCGTTTGGACTTCCCGGGATTGCCGGCGCGTTCATTTTCCGCGGCGGTCAACGTGCCGCGCGATCATCCCCGGCAACTGCCCGCTCCCGTCCTTCTTGTCCAACAAATCCACTCCCCCGGCATCCAGCATCCCGGATCTGAAACCTTCGTCCGCAATGGCCGAAATGCCGATCGCCATGGTTTCCGGAAATTCCGAGAGGATCAGCCGCGTCGCCTCAATGCCTCCCATGACCGGCATTCGGACATCCATAACGACGACATCCGGGTGCAGCCGCCTCGCAAGCGCAACCGCGTCATGTCCGTCCGCCGCCTCGCCCTCCACCTCCAGAGACGGTTCAGCGCCCAGCAGCGACACCAGCACGCCGCGGGTGTCACGTCGCAAGACGTGAGCAGCCGCCCGCCCGGGCCGGAATCAAACCATGCCCATCGGCATGGCAATCGGCTTGAACGAAGACGATCATGTGTGTTACCGTGCACGACAGTTTGAATAACCGCCGGGAGCGCCATGATCTGGATCGACCTGATTTACAATCTATCCCTGCTGATCGCGCTCAGTGTGGTGAGCGGTTTCGTGGACCTGCGCTGGAAGCGCAACACCCGGGCGGGGATACTGCTGCAGGGCGCCGTGTTCGGGAGCGCGGCGGCCATCGGCATGTTGCACCCGTTCGTCTTCGGGCCCGGCCTGATCTTTGACGGCCGGTCGGTGATGGTCAGTTTGGGCGGTCTGTTCTTCGGCCCGTGGGCCGCGGCGGTGGCCTGCCTGACGACGATACCTCTGCGCGTTTTCCAGGGCGGGCCCGGCACGGTGATGGGCGTGTCGGTGATTCTGATTTCGGCGGCGCTCGGAATCGGCCTCTATCTGCGCCGGCGCGGCAAGCCGGCGGAGGTTTCCTCCGCCACGCTCCTGGCGTTCGGCCTCGCGGTGCACCTGGCCATGCTGGCGATGACGGTCACGCTGCCGGCGGACCTGATCCTTCCCGTGCTGAAACGCATCGGATGGCCGGTGATGCTGGTCTATCCGCTGGCGACCGTCCTGATCGGCAAGATCCTCTCGGACCAGGCGGCGCGGGCCCGGTTTGTCGAGACGCTGCGCGAAAGCGAGGCGCGGCACCGGGCCATCCTCCAGGCGGCCATGGACGGCTGCTGGCTCTCGGACACGCAGGGGCGGCTGCTCGAAGTCAATGCGGCGTTCTGCCGGATGAGCGGCTACAGCTTGCGGGAACTGCTGTCCATGCGTATGGCCGACCTTGAAGCCGGAGAAAGAGCCGCAGACATGGCCGCCCATATCCGGAGGATCATGGAGCAGGGCGAGGACCGGTTCGAGTCCCGGCACCGCCGCAAGGACGGGAGTGTTTTCGATGTCGAAATCAGCGCCCAGTACCAGCCCGCGGACGGCGGAAGGATCGTGGCTTTCGTGCAGGACATCACCGCGCGCAAATGTGCGGAAAGCACCCTGCGCGGCAGCGAGAACCGGTACCGCGGACTGGTCGAACTCGCCGTGGACGGGATACTCTTGGGTTCTCACGAGGGCGTGATCATCGAGGCCAACCAGTGCATGTGCGATCTGTCCGGAATGAAGCGAGAGGAACTGATCGGCAAGGACATCCGCGATATGCCTTTCACGCGGGAGAGTATGACGAGGCAGCCGTTCCGTTACG
This sequence comes from Verrucomicrobiota bacterium, assembly GCA_023269675.1. Taxonomy (GTDB): domain Bacteria; phylum Verrucomicrobiota; class Kiritimatiellia; order RFP12; family UBA1067; genus JAHFSX01. The sequence continues at coordinate 9,169 of JAHFSX010000052.1, read as the reverse complement.
ATTTGCTGCAGCAGGGGCAGGCCGTTGTTTCCGAACGCACCCTGATCCGTCCGGACGGTTCGGCGGTTGTGTTGGACATGCGGACCAAGATGATGCCCGACGGCACCTACCAGTCGATCTACCGCGACATCACCGAGCGCAAGCGGGTCGAGGAGGCGCTGCGCGAAAGCGAGGAGAAATTCCGGGTGCTGGCCGACTCGACGCCCACGGCGGTGATGCTTTACCAGGATGACCATTGGGTTTACGCGAACCGCGCCGCCGTGGCCATGTGCGGGTATTCCGAAAAAGAGCTTCAGGGCATGCCTTTCTGGGGCTTCGTCCATCCCGATTATCAGTCGCTCATCCGGGAGAACGGACGGAAGCGCCTGCGCGGAGACAGCACGGCGAGCAGCTTTGAATTCAAAATCATCGCCAAGGACGGCACCGAGAAGTGGGTCGTTTTGTCGGGCGCCTCGACGACCTTGGGAGGCCGGCCCTCAGGCATTATTTCCGTTCTGGACATCACCGGCCGCAAACAGGCCGAGGCCGAATTGCAGAACATGCGTAAGCTCCAGAGCGTCGGCACGCTGGCTGGCGGGATCGCGCATGATTTCAACAATATCCTGACGGGGCTGTACGGGAACATCGCCCTCGCTAAAGAGGAACTCGCCAAAGAGCATCCCGGCCGCGCGTTCCTGGAGGAGGCGGAAAAGTCCATGAACCGCGCGGTCCGTCTGGCAAAACAGTTGCTGACCTTCGCGAAGGGCGGAGATCCGGTCAAGGAAGACGTCAGCCTGGGCGCACTGACCGAGGAAGTCGCGCGCTTCGACCTTTCCGGCAGCAAGGTGAGTCTCATATATCGGCAAGCCGATGATCTGTGGCCGGTCGAAGCGGACAAGGGGCAGATCCAGCAGGTCGTCTCCAACCTCACCGTCAACGCCCGTCAGGCGATGCCCGAGGGCGGGCACCTGTACATCACCTTGGAGAACGCGGCCCTTCCGGAGGCGGCCGTCGCCGGTCTCCGCGGGGGGAACTACGTCAAGGTCACCGTACGGGACGAGGGGACCGGCATCGATCCGAAGCACCTAGACCGGATCTTCGACCCCTATTTCACCACCAAGCAGGCTGGCACCGGACTGGGTCTGGCGACGGTCTGGTCCATCATCGGCAAGCACGGCGGCCACATCGGCGTTGAATCGGAGCTTGGCAAAGGCACGGCATTTACGCTTTACCTGCCCGCTTCCGCACGCATGCAACAGGCGGACGTCAAGCAGCCTGCCGAAGAATGCCGGCCTGCGGCCCGCACCGCCCGCATCCTGGTGATGGACGACGATGAGGCGATCAGCATCATCGCCGCACGTATGCTCGCCCCCTGCGGATACTCGGTCGCCTCCGCCCCCGGAGGCCGGGAAGCCCTTGAGCTGTACAAACGGGCGATGGAGTCCGGAGAGCCTTTCGACGCGGTAATCATGGACCTGACCATCCCCGGAGGAATCGGCGGGAAAGAGGCGATCAAAAACTTTCTGGCGATCGACCCCCACGTCAGGGCCATCGTTTCCAGCGGATACGATGCCGATCCGGTGATGGCCAACTACGCCGAATACGGGTTCAAAGACGTCGCGGCAAAGCCCTACACCCAAAGCGAACTGCGGGAGATCGTGGCGCGGGTCTTGGCCTGACAGGCTGCGGATTGAGCCACCTGACGCCGCGGGTGATGTGTCGCAAGATGCGCGAGGCCGGCGCGGTCGGCGCCCGGCCCTCTACGCGCCCGCCAGCGCCCGCTGCGCGTCCCGCTTGCCCATGCCGCGGACCGCGGCGAAGGCCGCCAGCGTCCGGCTGCGCATCGCGATCCGGCCCTCGGCCTGCTCCCACGTCGAGACCGTCAGGCTCGACACGCCGATGAGCTTGGCCATCTCGACCTGCGTCAGTCCCAGCCGGGCCCTGACCTTGCGCACCATCGGGCCTGTGGGCCGGACGACCGGCGTCAGGCCGTCCCCAGCTTCAGGCGCCGGCTCAACCGCGGTGTGCTGTGGCGCGACCTTCTGCAGGCTGCGCACGAGGCGCTTCAGCTCGGCCACCTGGCGCTTGAGTTCCGCCACGTCGGCACGCAGAGCGGATAGGGGTTTGCGGGTGACGCTCTGTGCGCCCTTGGCGATAGCGGCGCCGAGCACGGTATTTAAATTCATCGGGTTCTCTTTCGTTTTATTCATCCGGCCCCACAGGCCGACTCACAGATCAGGCGTCTGAATGTACGCAACACCTCAGCCAATGTCAAGTTGCCCTCCGTCCGCGACCTCTGTTTACGCTCACCAGCCTCACGCACTGACGCACTAACGCACTAATGAACTAACGAACTAATGCACTTCTCCCCGCTCACCCCTCCAGCGCGACCCCGTTCTGGCGCAGCGCGCGTTTGAGCGCGTCGACCGCCTGCTGATTCTTGCCGGCCTTCTGGTCGGCCCGCAGCAGCAGGTCGCCCAGCCGCCCGTTCATCGCGAGTTCAGGACGGTAGCCGCCCGGCTCCGCGTTCTCACGGTGCCATTTATTTCCTTTGAAATAAAAGCCCCGCGGTTTCACTTTCGGCGCTTCGCGCCAACTCAGCTTGAGTTCCCGCAAGCGCAGGGCAAGGATTTGCGCGGAAACGCCGTACCGCCTCTTCAGGCGCAGCAGCATGTCCCACGACCGCGCCTTCGGAACCTGCCCCTTCCGAGCCTGCCCCAACTGCCGCACGGCGTTCCGCACCGCGCCCGCCGGCATGAGGAAGCAGCCAGCGAACCGGCGCGCGAACTGCGCCTCGTCCAAAACCGGCTCGTCGCCCGATTCCGTCTGCGCCTCGGCCGAGCCGTACAACGTGCGCGTGTGCCAGAAAATGCGACCCAACTCGAAGACCAGGCGGTACATCTGGAGCTCCGGCTGCTTCCCGAGCAGGCTGTTGATGAAAAGGAACGCGTTGCGGTTCAGGCGGTCATAACCGCAGAACGTCTCGCACCATTGGGGCATCTCCAAGAAGATGACGCGCAGCCCCGCGTTCTCGAAAAGCGGCAGATAATCGTGCAAAACCGCGTTGCCGATGCCGAGGTTCTGGCGCACCCGCGCCGCCAGATGCTCGGCCCCGGCCTCTGTGGGCGTGAACGGCATGTACAGCGGCATCCCGGCCATCTTGACCGCGCCGCTGAGGTCCTCCAGCGCCAGCACCTGTTCCACAACGGACTGGCAGACGACGTGCGCCGCCTTCATCGGCCCCGCGTCCGCCATCATGTCCAGCGGCGGGAACAACGCAGGGATTGCGTCTGAACCCGCCGGAGCGGCCGGCTCCCAGACGTCGTCCTCCTCGAACAGGTCGTCGATCCGGACGTTCAGCTGCTTCGCGATCCGGTACAGCACGCGCCCGGTCGCCAGGTGCCTGCCGTCTTCGATGCACCCCAGAGGCCCGGCTTGGATTCCGCTATCCGCCGCCAGCTTGCTCTGGGAAATATTCTGGATCGCGCGCAAATGCCGGATCCGCTCACCCACGCGCACCGCAAGCTCCCGATCCTCCTCCGTGCCGCTCCTGCCCATGATGCGCTCCTCTCAACAGGTCACATTCCAAGATAGGGTATGATGATGCTCGGTTTCCGAGCCGTACGCAAACCGAAAATAAAAGGGGATGGGGTGGATCATGCGCACGGCAAGCGGGTTTAGGCGAAACTGAGGCGGGTCCTGCCGAGGGGCATCCCGCCAGGGGATAGACGGATATCTTGTTTCCCGCATGGAACCGTCCTGGACGCTCTAAAATAGAAGCCAAGGCCTTTAAGGTCGAACCAGATGAAGAGTTTCCATCTGTGGCTGGCCTTGTCCGGGTTGGAAAACGCCGAAACAAAACCGAAACAGCCTGACCGTGATAATCGTAAACCCGCTAAAAGGCCGAAAATCAAGCGGGCGTGAGTATTGTTTGTTTCGGCAGCCGGCCCGTGTTTCGGCAATGTTTCGGCGTTTCGGTCATACCAAATCGACTTGCATCAAGTTGTAGCATGGACCGCCAGAAAAACAAAAAACCGCGAAATCCTTAAGGAAATCGCGGTCTTTTGCCCATTAAAAATGGTCGGGGCGAGGAGAGTTGAACTCCTGACCTTTTGCACCCCAAGCAAACGCGCTACCAGGCTGCGCTACGCCCCGAAGAGGTCAAAAACGTGACCGACAAGTTACCAAGTCGGAGGGGGATTCGTCAAACCGAAACATTATAAATCAGCGGGAAAGATTCCGGGACGGGATTAACTGCGGATGCGGTCCGCGTATTCGCCCGTGCGGGTGTCGATGCGGATGGTGTCGCCTTCGTTCACGAACAGGGGAACGGCACACTCGTAGCCGCCCTCCACGGTGCAGGGCTTGGTGACCTTGCCGACCGCGGTGTTGCCTTTCGCGCCCGCGTCGCAATGGGTGACCTTGCGCTCGACGAGGTTGGGCAGCTCGACCTCGATGACCTGGTTGTTGAAGAAGAGCGCGTCGATCGGCATGTCGTCCGTCAGGAAGAACTTGTTCTTGCCCAGGACGGTCTCGCTGATCATGACCTCTTCGAAGTCGGCATTCTGGAAGATGTAGTGCCCGGCGTTTTCATACGAGAAGCGCAATGTCTGTTGCAGGAGCTCGGGCTTGTCAAACTTGTCGTTCGAACGGAAACTGCGGCTCATGGTCGATCCGGTGAGCATGTTCTTGAGCTTGCAGTTGTAAATGGCCTGACCCTTCCCCGGCTTGCTGAAGTCGAAGTCGGTGATCAGATAGGGCTGACCGTCGTCTAACTGAATCTTTCCGCCTTTACGGAGATCGGATGCGTCAAGCATGGTGTTCCTCTTGTGGTTTCAGAAAGGCGCTTACCTTACAAACTGAGCGCGGTTGTGTCAAGGGGGTGCGTGGAAATTTCAAACTGGAAAAGGGAGGCTGTGAAGCGAAAACGCTCAACGCTGAACGCCTTTACGTGGGGATGCGGGAACGTTGGGCGTTTCGGTTCAGCCCGTGCCGGGTCAAGGTTTGGCGAAGAGCAGCCCCTGGAGGTGGTAGCGGATCATGCGGTTATAGCCGGTGTGGTCGGCGACGAGGATGCCGAGGGCCTCGCGGCAGGCGAGTCGGGCCTTTTGTCTCTGTCCGGAAAGGAGGTCATAGCGCGCCAGCAGCAGGGGGTTGACCCGCGGGGCGCGGCCGTCGTATTGCTGGAGGGCGCGCGTCTCTTCGAGCAGTGCGGCGGCGTAATACCACGCCTGGTTGTCGGCGAACCACTCCGCGCGCAGCGCGAGGGCGGCGGGGATGGAGGCCGCGGGGTCCTCCGTGAAGGTGGAGGGCGGGAGGGGCTGGGCGGGGGGGGCGCAGCTCGTCGGCGCCTCGCCCGTCGCGGGAGCGGCCGCGGTGGCTGCGGGGACGGGGAGGGGCGCGGCGGGGGCATCCGCGTTGGCGGTCTTGCGGGCCAGCAGGTCGGCATAGCCGCGCGCGATATCGAAGTCCAACAGCCAGAGGTTGTCGCCCTGGCGGAGGACGATGTGGCGGCCCTCCTCCAGGAAGGCGAGGTGGTCGAGGGGTTTCTGCAGCCCGAGGAGGCTGGACAGGCTGAGGCGGGCGGCCTCGCGCTTCTCCGGCTGCGAGGTGAAGACCAGCTCGTTGGCGGGGGTCACCGAGACCTGCCACTGGCCGTCGGGCGCGAGGGCTTGACGCTGGAGGCCGCGGTGCGGCTTTGCGAGCAGGGCGTCGGCGTTGTAGCTCTGCATCACGGTGCCGGTGTAGAGCGAGAGCGAGACGCTCCATTCGCGGGTCGAGGGGGGCGCGCCGCTGAAGTCGGTTTTGAGGAAGACGCTGAGCTGCGAGCCGTCGTGGGTGGTCAGGGCGCCCGTGACCACGGTGTTGGTGTTGTTGGGCCAGGCGTCGGTCTGCTGGAGGACCGTCTGCGTGAGGCTGTCGGAGACGGTGACGCGTCCGTCGCGGAGCGTGAACTTGAGCAGCCCGTTGCCGGAGAAGAGGGTGTTGGCGTCGCCTTTGCCCGCATAGCGCAGCCCGGGCAGACGCTCCTGCGCGTAGCCGATGAGGTTCTGGTGCAGCGCGTCCACCACGAAGAAGACGCCGTTCTTGCTGGCGACGGGTTCGCCGGGGAAGGCGGGGTCGAACGGGACGGGGTGGTGGACGGCGAACGGGGTCTTGCCCAAGGGGTCGATGTTGACGATCTGTCCGTCGGCGTTGATCTCCATGGCGAAGCGTTGCGCTTTTTTGGTGTAGCGCAGCACGGTGTGGCGGTCGAGAACGTAGGGGGCTTCGTGCGTGTCGGGCCAGGGCAGCGTCTTTTTCCAGAGCCACTTGGCGGGGACGAGGTCGTAGAGGCCGACGGCGCGTCGGCCCGACGCGTCGGGCTTGAGGGAGACGGCGATCGCGTAACGGCCGTCTTGCGAAAGGTGCCAGTTCCACGTCTTGCCCTCTTCCGGCGGCGGGACGTTGAAGAGACGCTCGGGCGCGCTCGCGTGCGCGGCCCAGATGCGGAGGTTCACCTCGTCGACGGGCCGCCCGTTGCCGCGCAGGTCGCGGCGCAGCGAGACGAGTTGGGCGAGATTGGTGGCGGTGATGTCGGCGGACCGGTTGGTCACGCTGGCGGTGTCGGCCGAGCGCCGCGCGGCGGCGGGGGCGAGGTGCTGATACGTGAAGACAAACAGGACGCCGAGCAGTACGGGGACCAGGAAAACCGCGCCGGCGAGCAGCGCGGTGCGCAGGACCTTTTGGGAGTCGGTGCGGGAACGGAGGGTTCCCAAGTTCGGATTCGGGGTGTTGTGCATAAGAGCTACTCTACTTTGCCGGTCGCGTAGAAATCGATCAGGGTGTTGAGTTCGGGCGGCGCGGCGTTTGTGCCCGTGAGGGGGGCGGCGCGGGAGGCGGTGACACAGAACTGGTTGGAAACGGGCGGCACGAGAACCGTCACCGTCGCGGGGGCGGCATTGCTGCTGCTGAGCGTGAGGGCGGGCGGCGCGGCCGGCGGCTTCGCGGCCGGCGCGGCCAGATGGAGCCTCCAGCGCTCGTTCGCCTCGGCCTCGTGCTTGCGCTTCTCGGCCACGGCCTTGTCGAGGGCGTCGACTTTTTTGGCGTAGGAGAGGATGCCGTCGGAGATCGCGAGGGCGCACTTGTCTTGCCAGCCGGGGTCCAGCATTTTGCGGGTCTCCGTCCGATTGGATAGAAAGCCGAACTCAAGCAGGACCGCGGGGCAGCTGGTCTCGCGCAGGACGAAGAAGGACTGGCGCTTGAGGCCGCGGTCGCCGGCCTGGTTCACCACGGCGAGTTTCTTGTGGACCGAGAAGCCCAGCAGCGTGTTGTGAAAGTCGTTGCGGTTGCCGATCTGCCAGCCGCGCGGGCGGCTGCCGTCCGCGGTGCCCGGATAGCCGTTGGGGGGCAGGACGTAGGTTTCGACGCCGGCGGCATCGGCGTTCCCCGCGTAGTTGGCGTGGACGCTGACAAAGACGTCGGCCCCCGCTTCACGCGCGAGGCGGGAGCGGTCGTCGAGCGCGAGGGTCGTGTCGTTGGTGCGGGTGTAGGCGACGGACAGGCCAGCCGCCTGCAGCTTTTTGCCGATCTGCAGCGCCATGGAGAGGGTCAGGTCCTTCTCGCGCACCTGGGGGTCTTTGCTGCTGGCGCCGTTGTCCTCGCCGCCGTGGCCGGGGTCGAGGATCACGCGCACCGGCTTCAGCGCGCCTTCCTCTTGGGGCAGGACGGCGAGCTGCAGGAAGTCGAGGTCTATTCCGGACAGGCGCCAATTGCCGGTGGACACCGAGCCGCCGGGCAGGGCGTTGAGCCAGACCGTCGTGCCGTTGACATCCGACTTGCGGCGGCCCTGATAGAAGCGGACGAGGTTGTGGCTGTTGGAAAAGCAGACGGAGTCGCCGTCCCAGGCGTAATTGGTCACGCCGAAGGCGCTCTGCACGTACGTCAGGGTACGCCACGGGGCTGCGCCCGAAGCGGGCTCGCTCAGGGCGGCGGGAAGCCAGGCGAGCGGCACCCAGAAAAGGGAAAGAAAATTCAAACGGAATGCGGTCATAATGTGAACGCGTCAGTATACCCCACCGGTGCCCGGAGTTGAAGCAGGAAGTTTACCGAAGGTCCGTCCGGTTCAGGGACTTGCCCGTTGCGGCCGCGAGGGGAAGCCGATATAATCCGCGGGAAAGGCTGGAAAAGCTGGCTGCCGACGGGGCGGACGGGTTGCCTGAATCATTTAAGGGGAGCGTGCTATGCGAGGCGTACTGATGATGGCGGCGGTCGGCGTGGTCGGGCTGGCGTGTGCTGCGGCGGTGGAGGCCCCGCGGGAGCTGACCGTCCTGCAGGAGGTGGACGTGCTGGTGCTCGGCGGCGGCAGCGGGGCGGTGCAGGCCGCCCAGAAGGCGGCGGCGTGCGGGGCCTCGGTGTTCCTGGCTGCGCCGCGCCCGTATCTGGGCGAGGACCTCGCGGGAACGCTGCGGCTGCGGCTGGCGGAGGACGCGGTGCCGCAAACGGCGCTGTGCAAGGCGCTCTATGCGGCCGGCGCGCAGACGGCGATGGAAGGCGGCGCGGCCGGGGTCGCGGAGGCCAATCCCCTGAAAGTGAAGAAAACCTTCGACGCCGCGCTGCTGCAGGCGGGCGTGCCGTTCCTGACCGGGTGCTTCGCCACGGAGCCGTTGCTCGACGCGGACGGGCGCATCGCGGGTGCGGTGGTGGCCGACAAGAGCGGACGGCAGGCGGTCATCGCCAAGGTGGTGATCGACGCCACGGAACGCGCGGAGGTCTGCCGCCTGGCGGGCGCCCAGGCGCGGCCCTTCCCGGCGGGCACCTACACCTTCAGCCGCATGGTCATCGCGGGCGAAGCGCCCAAGGCGGACGGCATGACGGTCAAAGAGCGGCTCGGCCTGTATGGCGCCGCGCTCGGGAAAGAGAAGGTCCAGGGCCGCCTTTTCGAGTGCGAGATCGCGCTTCCGATGAGGGACGACTCGGCCGCGTCGTTCGCGGCGGCCGAGCAGCAGGCCCGCGACATGACCTTTGTGCCGAGCGTGCTGGACAGCTCGGACCGCCTGTTCTTCGTGCCGCCGAACCCGCTGGCGGGCGAGGTGACGGTGACGGATGCGGCGGCGGATGCGGCGGCTGTCGAGCTGCGCGCGTTCCGTCCCAAAGGCGTGCCGTATGCCTATGTGCTCGGCGCGATGGGGGATGTGCCGCGAGCGGCGGC
>JAHFSX010000012.1 GCA_023269675.1 Verrucomicrobiota bacterium | reverse complement strand
TTCGCTGTACACGAAGCCGATGCGCTTCACCTCGCCGACCGGCACGCCGCGGTATTTCACGGCCGAGCCGAGGTCCAAACCGGTGACCGATTCGGCAAAATAGGTTTCGGCCAGCACCGCATGCTTGCTGAAGACGCGCGCGCCGGCGATGCCGATCACCAGCAGGATCATCGCGACCCCGCTCAGGACAAAGAAGCCGATCTTGGCGTAGTTGGCTTTATTCTCATTCATAGTTGCAAGCATCCATCTTTGATGACGGGCGCGCGCGTCAGGACGGGTTCAAAAGCCTTGTCCCTGACAGCCCGTTCCTGATTGTCTCCGCCGCCTCCCGGTTGAAAAAGGCGCGCACGGCCGCATTGGGCGGCCGGTCGCGCAACGCCGCGGGCGCGCCTGACGCGAGCAGGCTCCGCGTCGGCTTGTCCAGCATGATGCAGCGGTCCGCCACCGCGAAAATGCTGGGCAGCTCGTGCGTGACCATGACGACCGTGATGCCTTGCGTGTCGCGCATGCGCAGGATCAGGTGGTCCAGTCCGGCGGAGGTCACGGGGTCCAGTCCGGCGGAGGGCTCGTCGAGAAACAGGATGGCGGGGTCCAGCGCCATGGCCCGCGCGATGGCCGCGCGCTTCTTCATGCCGCCGCTGATCTCCGACGGGAAGAAGGCGGCGTACTCTTTCAGCCCGACCAGCTCCAGCTTCATCTCGGCCACCAGATACCGCGCCTCGCTGGGCAGGTCCGTGAACGACTCCAGCGGCAGGCAGACGTTCTCGAGCAGCGTCATCGAGCCGAAGAGCGCGCCGCTCTGGTAGGTGACGCCGAAACGCCGCAAGGCCCGCTCGCGCTCCTGCGGCGAGCCGCCGTCGATGCGGTCGCCCATGATGCGGATATCGCCCTTGAGCGGCGGCATCAGTCCGATCATGTGTTTGAGCAGGGTGCTCTTGCCGCATCCCGAGCCGCCGAGGATCACAAACACCTCGCCTTTGCGCACCGTGAAGCTGACGTTCTCCAACACGGGGCTGTCATACCCCGCGTCCACATTCGTGACTTCGATGACGGTTTGTTCGGTCATGGCTCAGACTCCGAGCAGGAAAAACAGAACGGCGAAAATGCCGTCGAAGATCGTGATCAGGATCAGGCTGCCCACCACGGCGGCCGTGGCCGCACGGCCCACCGCGTCCGCCGTGCGCCCGGTCTGGAGCCCCTGGGCGCATCCCACGAGGCCGACCAGCAGGCCGAAAACCGCGGATTTGAAGAGCCCCAGCATGATATTGTTCAGCGATGAGGCGGCGATCACGTGCTGCCAATACGTGGCGGCCGGCACATTCACCGAGCCGAGCACGATGACCCCGCCGATCAGGCCCGCGAGCACCGAGAAGATGCTGAGGATCGGCATGACCAGCGTGGCGGCGATCACGCGCGGCAGCGCCAAAAAGACGACCGGCGGCAGGCCGAACGTGGTGAGGGCGTCGATCTCCTCGTTCACCTTCATCGTGCCGATCTCCGCCGCGAAGGCCGAGCCCGACCGCCCCGCCAGAATGATCGCCGTGATCAGAGGCCCCAGCTCGCGGAAGAGCCCGATCGCGATCAGGTCCGCGACATACACCTCCACCCCGAACTGGCGCAGCGCCGCCGCCGACTGGAAGGCCAGGATGAGCCCGAGCAGAAAACCGATCAGCACGGTGATGGGCAGCGCGTCGATCCCCGCACGCTCGAAATGCAGCATCGTGTCGTGCAGCCGCAGCCGCCCGGGGCGCACCAGCAGGGAAAAGCCCGAGGCCGTCAGCTCGCCCAGAAAGGCCATCTGCTCGCAGACGTCGGCGAAGATCTTGACGACCGCCTGGCCCAGCTGCTCGCGCGTGTGCGTATTGCGGATAGGGTTGGCCGCGGCGGGATCCTCGGTGAAGCGCCGCACATCGAACAGCCCCAGGGTCCGCGACACGATGCGCCGGGCATCCTGGCACGTGATGGCAAAGCCTTGCTGGGCGGACCTGCGGTAGAGCTCGACGATCAGCGCCTCGCCGGCCCCGTCGCACCGGACGACCCCGTCGGCATCCAGCGTGAGCGCGTCCCCCTTCCCCAGGCCCGAGACCGCGGGCATGATCTCACGCCAAAGCGTGGCCACGCTCTCGGTGGAGCAGGTTTCTGGGAGGGTGAGGTTCATGGGGAAGGCTCGGGGTTCGCGTTGATCCGGTATAAGCATCTGGTAAATGTGGACTCAGTATATCAGGATTGCGAAGCGGACAGAAACGGAAAATACGCGCGGACCGGCGGCGCGCGGTTTCCGGCCGCCGGCCGGCAAAAAGTCGGTTCTGGAGGGCACTCCCGCGTGTCCGGTTCCCGTTCTCCCCGTATTCCTTACAGTTTTGACTGGAATTACCGAGTCGAAAATGCTATTTTACGGCGTTTTCTTGAAACTGTTCTACCGATCGAAAGGCACGAGGATGATTAAACAGCCAGCTCACGCTCAGAAAGTCTCCGCCTACGCGCAAGCCGGTGTGGATATTGACTCGAAAATGTCTGGCATTGAGATCATCAAGAAGATGGTCGCCACCACGACCACCAAAGGTGTCGTGGGCGGGATCGGCAGTTTCGGTGGCCTTTTCCACTCTCCCGGCAAGGAGTTCCTGCTGGTGGCCAGCACCGACGGTGTCGGCACCAAGCTGAAGGTCGCGGCGCTGGCCAAGCGGCACGACACCGTGGGCCAGGATATCGTCAACCACTGCGTCAACGACATTCTGGTTCAGGGCGCCAAACCGCTCTTCTTCCTCGACTACATCGGCGCGTCGCGCTTCGACACCGCGATCTTCACGGACGTGATCGGCGGGCTCTGCAAAGCCTGCAAGGAAAACGGCTGCGCGCTGCTCGGCGGCGAGACCGCCGAAATGCCCGGCCTCTACCCGCTGGGGGAATACGATCTGGTGGGCACGCTCATTGGCATGGTCGAGAAGAAAAAGGTCATCACCGGCAAGGACATCAAGGCCGGCGACGTGATCATCGGACTCCCCTCCGGCGGACTCCAGACCAACGGCTTCTCGCTCGCACGCAAGGTGATCCTCGACCAGTGCGGCCTCACGCCGCAAGACCTCATCCCCGGCACCCGCATGACGGTCACGGACACGCTGCTCGCCGTTCACCGCAGCTTCCTGAAACCGGTCATGGCCCTCATGGCCAAGGTGCCGGTGCGCGGCATGGCCCACATCACCGGCGGCGGATTCGTGGACAACATCCCGCGCGTGCTGCCCCCGAACTGCAACGCGATCATCGACCGCAACAGCTGGAAGGCGCCCACGGTCTTCACCTTCATCGAGCGCCAGGGCAAGGTCGATCACGACGAGATGTACCGCGTCTTCAATATGGGTATCGGCTACGTCATCGTCGTCCGCGCGAAAGACGCGACCGCCACGATGGAGCTGCTCAAGGGGCTGCGCCAGAACCCGGTCATCGTCGGCGTCATCGAAAAGGGCCAGAAGAAGGTCATCTACCGCGACCGGTAGTCCGGCGCCGGGCCTGCGCGGCACAAAAAAACACTCCTGCAGCCAAAGCCGCAGGAGTGTTTTTTCTTTAAATGCGAATCACTACTTCTTAGCAGCCTTCTTCGCAGGAGCTGCCTTCTTGGCGGGAGCCGCCTTCTTCGCAGGAGCTGCCTTCTTGGCGGGAGCCGCCTTCTTCGCAGGAGCCGCCTTCTTAGCAGGAGCTGCCTTTTTCGCCGGGGCCGCCTTCTTGGCGGGAGCCGCCTTCTTGGCAGGAGCTGCTTTCTTTGCTGTGGCCATTGCGCTGATCCTTTCTTTTGATCTGAACTGTTACAAACAACACTCGATGCATCACAAAAACAATGCAGCAAAATGTTGTTTTAGCGATAATGTAATCGCTCCTCCGAAAAATGCAAGAACAGTTTTTGAAAATTGCGAAAAAAGTTTCGCGCCAGGAAAAACGGAGGCGGCAAACTGACAGGGCCAGGAGGACAAAAATGGCCAAAAAAGCCAACAAAAATGGCACTTTGTGCTCTTTTTGATCTGCCTTCAGCACGCGCGGTTGACAAGCAAATAAAATTGCCCGCGTAAAATTTTTGCTTGGCACGTCGGCCGCGTTCTGGCCGAAACTTTTTTTCGCATCCCGCGATTTCCGAGTTACAAAATAACCCGCTGTGTTAAAATGCTGACCGTTTTCCCAATGCCTCATCCGCTTGAAAAGGATACCCATGACCTTATCCCCCGCGCTCCGCTTCGCCCTTCTGCTGCTGGCCTCGTCCGCCGCGTGCGCAACGCTGAAGCCGGCCGCCGCGACCGCCTTCACGCCGCTCGCTTTCGGCGACGCCGCCAACACCGGCTTCTGCGACAGGCAGGCCAATGACCGCCAGGGCGGCTGGACCGATCAGGGCGGCAACGACCTGCACGTGCTGCCGCCAGGCAGGCTCGCGCTCTCGGGCGTGCCCTTCGACGTCCTCAGCGAAACCTCCGCCCCCGGCAGGACCTGCATCGTGCTGGGCGGGAGCGCGCGGCCCTACCTCCCCGGCCAGGCCGTCCTCCCTGTTCCCGGCCTGCGCGGCGCGTGCCTCTATCTGCTGCACGCCGCAGCCCTGTGCCCACCGGCGCAAGCGAAGAACAATATGGCCGGCGTGCTGACCGTCGATTACGCGGACGGCACCTCGGCCGAGCTCCACGTGCGGTGCGGGCGCGATGTCGGCGACTGGACCAGCCCCGACAGCTACAAGAATGCCGCGCGCGCGTGGTCCGCCTACAACGGCAACACGCAGGTCTCGCTCTTCCTCTCGCGCTTCCCGCTCAAGAACCAGCCGGTCAAGGCCCTCCGCTTCGAGGCCAAGGACAGCGCCTGGATGGTCGTCGCCGCCAGCCTCGGCGACGAGACGCCGCTCGTCCCGCTCAAAGCCGACCTGACCCTCGACAAGAAGTACAACGCGCCAACCCTCGACGCGCCGCTCGCCAAGACGGCCCCCTCCGCCGCGCCCAAGAACATCATCCTCGTCATCGGCGACGGCATGGGCCCCGGCGCGCTCAAGCTGACCTCCCTCTACCAGCACCAGGCCGAAGGCCGCCTCTACCTGCAGCAACTGCCCGTCGCCGGGTTCTGCACCACGTTCTCAGCCAGCTCCCCCGTCACCGACTCGGCCGCCTCCGCCACCGCCTTCGCCTGCGGATACAAGACCGACAACGGCACCCTCGGCCTCACGCCTGACAGGCGCCGCGTCACCTCGGTCGCCGAGGCCGCGCACACGGCGGGCCGCGCCGTCGGCCTCATCACCTCCGACGCCATCACCGGCGCCACGCCCGCCGGCTTCTTCGCGCACGTCAACGCCCGCGGCTCGTACTCCGATGTCGCCGACGGGGTTGCGGCCAGCGCCTTCGACCTTTTCGTCGGCAACGCGAACGGCAAAGCCTGGTTCGCACCGAAGACCGCGGGCGGCCAGCGCGCCGACGGCCGCAACCTGCTGAGCGAGATGACCGCCGACGGCTACGCCGTGTCCGAGGATCCCGCCGCCTTCGCCCGGACGCCTCCAGACAAACGCGCGCTCGGCTTCATGGCGAAAGGCACGCTGGATGCCGAGACCTGCCTGGCACAGCTCACCGAAACCGCCATCGCGCGTCTCGCGAAAAACGACAAAGGCTTTTTCCTGATGACGGAGTGCGCCATCACCGACGCCGGCGGCCACGGCAACAAGCCCGAGCTGACCGTGCGCGGCACGCTCCAGGTGGACTGGGCCGTGAAGGCCGCCGTCGATTTCGCGCGCCAACGCGGCGACACGCTCGTGCTGGTCACGGCCGACCACGAAACCGGCGGACTGACCTGCTGGGTGACGAACAATCCGCCCGGCAAACTGGTCATGCACTACGCCACCACAAGCCACACCGGCGTACCCGTCCGGCTCTACGCCTACGGCCCCGGCGCAGACCTCTTCAGCGGCACCATCGACAACACCGACATCGCCAGGAACATCGCACGCCTCTGGCGGCTCACGCTTCCGGAGCCGGCCAAGCCCCCGGCGAAGGGAAACTGAGCACGGGTCGTTCGACAAGGAGGAACCCTTTCGCGAACAACCGTTTCTTGAGGCAATTCGCTTGACCTCATTTTGAAGACACGAACACGGACTCTCGAGCATGGTACGAACACGTTCGCTGCCATGGCATTGCAACTCCTAACTCCTAAATCCTAACTCCTCCTTCGGGTGTGGATTCAACGAAGTTGAATCACACCCCGCGTGAACCGTTCCGCCCTTGCCTTCTTCCGTTGGGTATGCCAAGATACAGACGATACTTAACGCGGTTATTTGAGACCGCCCCTGTCAGAACTCGTTATAGGAGGTTCATTTCATGAAGAAACTGCTCGTCCTCTCCGCCGTCTGCGCCAGCTCCCTCATCATGACCGGCTGCGGCGTATTCCCCATGAAGGGCAACTCCGTATCGGCCGTCACGTTGGACCATATCGCCTCGGACTCGATCGTCGACAACAACGTCCGCCCGGTCAAACGCGGCGAATCCAAGTGCATGGGCGTGGTCCTCTTCAACACCGGCGACGCCTCGATCGGCACGGCGATGAAGAACGGCGGCATCACCAAGGTGCATCACGTGGACTACAGCGTGAAGAACATCCTGTTCCTCTACAACGAAACGATCACCATCGTCTACGGCGAGTAAGCCGCCCGTCCCGTATTGCACAGACAGAAGGCCGGGCGGTAACGCCCGGCCTTGTTGTTTTTAACTACTCGCTTCCGTACGCCGTCCGAAAATCAGTCCACCTGATTTTACGGTGCCCGGGGACCATAAGCCCTGACGGTCGTTTTTCCAAAGACGCCCAAAACCTGGAAGTACTCGTAATCAGCGTAACTTACGCTGCTGAGACCTCCGTCCCGGGCGGCCTTTTGGATGGAACAATCGTCCGCCGCAATACTCACTGTCGGATAAAAGGGCCATTGGACAAACCAAGACGAGACAGAACCCGATGCTGTCGCACACGGTGTCCCGCCGTCCTTAAACTCGTACTGCAACGGCACGCGCACTGAGGTGACCACTCCCCCAAATGGCGGCGAGAATGGCGCTTTGACACACCCAGCCATCAACAAGGCGGTTACAGCACTGAGAATAAGAAAACCTGTTTGGCGTTTTGCCATAAGGATTTCCTCCTTTATTCGCCGTGTGCGATAACGGTCGTTTTCTGGTAAATACCGAGAACGTTAAAATACGTGTAGTCCAGGTGCTGGATGGTTTTCAGACCACCGTTCTGAGCGGCCGTTTGTGTGCTCACGTCGCCGAAGGAAACCATCCCAAGAATGCAGATGGCCGAAGCCTCCCCCTTCTTCGATGTGACCGCCGTCCTGTTATGGTCAACCGAAAGCGGCGCATCGACTGCCGAATAGACCCCCCCCATGGGCGGCATAAAGGGCGCCGTGAGACATCCGGTGAACAGCAGGAGTGATCCACTTAAGGCAACGAGACCCAGTTTCTTGTTCATTTTTCTTTATCCTCGACCTGAACGACGTTAGTCCGTTTAGCACACACCCGCGTGCAATCTTCCCGCTCAAGGGAAATCAAATGGCTAACGTCATCTTGTTGTTTATAGTAACAACGCTTATTAGTATGTACAACCGCTTATTTCAAATATTAACCGGAACATTTGACCCTTTCCTGCATACAGCCCGAATCTGCCTGAATCTGCTTAAGGTCTGGCGCTCCGAGTATCCATGCGGAACCCGGCGCCGCGCGCCCACGCCAGCACCGCGCAGGTCGTGGAAGGGCGGAAGACGTGGTGACAGCCACCCCGGAACGGGGCGCTGCGGTCCGGCCCCCCGCGTGCCCGCCGGCCCGCGGGCCCAAGGCCTCCAGCCGTCAAAGATCGGCTTGATCCTGACTTGATAATCTGCAAAACTGTTCATGTATACGTATCGAGTCGCGGGGCCATCCCTCCCGTTAAGCGGCCATCGCTAAGCCATGGACGCGGGCGGCGCGGCCGGCTTCAGCCTCTCAATCGGTCTGTTTATGTTCCACCGGCGGCCGCGCCTGCGCCCGCCAGGGCTCACGACATACAGGCGGGCGGACCCCAACCGCGGGCGACCGCCCCCTCTACTTGAGAAGGATCACGCCATGAAAATGAATCTGTTTGTCCATTTGACGTTGGCGGCCGTCTGCCTCGGCACACCGCTCCGCGCCCGGGCCCTGACGCTCGCTGCGTCCGAGGTCGACATCGCCTCCATCCCCTCCTTCGACCATGTCCCCGTGAACATCCCGTTCAGCGGCGCAGCCGGCGCCTTGACCGTGAGCTCCGACGCGGCTTGGGTGAGCCCGTCGGTCCCGGCGGGCGGCGCGGAGATCGTGCTGTCCTTTAACACCGCCGCGCTCATCAACGCGCACTACACGGCCACCGTCACGGCCACCGACGGCAAGGTCACCAACACCGTCTTCGTTTCGACCGCGGTCGCGCCGCTGAACGTCTTCCGCCTCGCCGACGACCCGTACCGCTCACGCATGTACGGCATCCACCTGAACGGGCTGGAGGCCGGCGCAGTCGTCGTGATCGACCCCGTCTCCGGCGCGCATGTCGCCTGCCTCACGGTCGGCCGCCAGCCCACCGACCTCGACCTATCGTCCGACGGCTCCGAGCTATTCGTTCTCAACGTGGTCGACAAGTCCGTCTCCGTGATCGACCTGCAAACGCTGCGCGTCAAGGAGACCCTCGCGCTGCCGGCCTTCGACAACTGGGGCGTGGGCTCCACCACCGCCAATCTCGCTACCGGACCGGGCCAGATCCTCTACTACACCGACGCGGCCTGGGCACCTGCGATTCACGTGTTCGACCGAGGCTCGCGGCAGCACCTCCAAAGCGTGCTCATCTCGGGCTACGGGTTCGGCGACATCGCCACGACCGGCGACCGCGGCGCGCTCTTCGGCTGGGTGCAGTACGGCTGGTCCGCCGGCTGGGTCGGCTCGTTCATCGCGCGCTATGCCGTGAACGCGGACGGGACCCTCGCGCTGGCCGAGAACACCGATGCGACCTATCCCACCGTTCTCGGCCGCGACCCGGTGGAGACGCCGGCGCTGATCTCAGCCGACGACGCCACCGTGTTCATCAAGCGCCACGCGCTGAGCACACAATCCCTACGTGATCTGAAACGGGCCTTCCCGTCCGACATCTACTCGATCAGCCCGGGCGGCGAAGTCGCGGCCACGGCAACCGCGCTTTACGAGACCCGCACCGGACTCAAGCTAGCCGACCTGCCCGTCGCCTCGACGGTGCAGGCCATCTCCACCGACTACGCCCGCCTGGTTTATTTCGACCCCGCACAGCACACGCTGTCCACCCTGGATCTGCTGGGCACGATCGGCGCGACCATCATGGGGCTCGACGTGGCGCCCGCGGACGGCGCGGTGACGCTCGCGCCCGCGGCCCTGAAATGGGGCCCCGTGCCGGGCGTGGACACGTATCGCGTCTACTTCGCGGACACGGACGTCACCGGCGCCGACACCCGGTCCGCGGCCTACCGCGGCGAGGTGCACACGCCCGGCTTCCCGCTGGCGGCCGCCCTCACGCCGGGCACGACCTACTATTGGCGCGTCGACAGCGTGTCCGCCGCCGGCGTCCTGACCGGCGCCGTCTATTCCTTCACGGTGTCAACGGTCGTCTCGGCTCCCGGCGCGGTCAACGCGCAAACCGTCGCAGGCCACGCCGGCCAGCGGGCGCGCGTGGACCTCGCCTCGGGCGTTCCCGGCGCGGCCTGGTCGGCCGCGGCCGATGTCCCGTGGATCACCCTGTCCCAGACCAACGGCGTGACCCCCGCCTCCCTCGAGCTCACCCTCGACGCCTCCGCCCTGGCGCCGGGCGACTATACCGCGCAGGTCGCGTTCTCGCAGAACGGCGCGGCGCTGTTCACCCTGCCGGTCACCTTCCGCGTCGAGCCGCTCCGGCTGACCCTGCTCAAATCAGACCGGGCCTCGGCCAACGCCTACGCCGTGAGCGAGGACACGTCCAACCCGGCGGCCTTGGCCTACCTCGTCGAGATCGACACGCGGCAGGAGAAGATCACGCGGGTTGTGCCCGTCGGCAAGTCGGTTCCCGACATCGCCGTCCACAACGGTGACAACCGGATCTACGTGCCCAACCGCGGAACCGGCGCGCTGCTGGCGGTTGACCTGTCGAGCTTCCAGCAGGTCACGAACACCGGGTATGGCGCCGTCGGCATCTTCCGGCTGTCGGCCGGCGGCCCGGGGCGGCTGGTGGTGGAAGAGGAGGACCAGTGGATCTACATCTCCATTTTCGACACGGCGACGGGCGCGCTGCTCTCGCGCAAGTCCATGCGTGAGGGCGGAGGCGCGTTCGACCCGACCGGCCGCTATTACTACCATGGCGACAACAACATCTCGTCCGCCTCGCTCACCCAGTTCGACGTCACGGGCGACACCTTCACCCAGCTCGCCAGCGCCCGGGTGGACAGCTACAGCTATTACGGCAGCCGCATCGTGACCGCCTCCGAAGACGGCCAGCGCGTGTTTTGGAACGGCGGCGTCTTCACCAGAAACCTGGCGGTGGACTGGCAGATGGGCGCACTGGTCTACGCCTGCTCCGCCGACGGCCGCTACGCGGTGGGGACGGACCGGGTCTACGACACCGTCCTGCGCCAGGCGGCGCTGGGCCTGCCGGCCGCCACCAGCGTGAGCGCCGTGAACGCGACCACCCGGAAGCTCGTGCTCAGCCTGGGCTCGGGTCTCAGCTTCTACCCGCTCACCTACCCGATCGTGCTCGAAGCCCCTGTGCTCACGACCAACGCGGTCAGCGCCACCTCCGTGTCCCTGCGGTGGACGGACCGCACGCTCGAGCTGGGCTTCACGCTCCAGCAGCGGGTCAGCGGCGCCGCCGTGTGGACCGACGTGGGCGCCGGCTTGGCGTTCAACACCACCAACTGCACCGTCACGGGCCTGACCGACAACACCGCCTATGAATTCAGGATCAAGGCGAACGCGACCGGCGCGAGCTCGGAGTGGAGCCCGGTGGTCACGGCGACCACGCCGCTCACGCCGCCCTCGACGCCCGTGCTGGCGGTGCCCGTGGTGACCATGACCTCGGTCTCGCTCGCGTGGTCCAACTCCGACAAGGAAGACGCCTACGCGCTGGAGCGCTGCGACGGCACATCCAACAACTGGTCCGTCATCGCCACGCCCGCCGCCAACGTCACCTCCGCCGTCGACCTTGCAGTCCTGCCCGAGCGCTCCTACTCGTACCGCGTCAAGGCCCTCCGCGGCACGTCCGCCTCCGCGTACTCGAATGTCAGGAGCGTGACCACGCCCGGGCCGCAGCCGCCGGCGGCGCCCACCTTCTTGCGGGCGACGACCTACTCCGCCTCCTGCATCCGCCTGAGCTGGACCGGCGTGGACAGCGAAACCGGCTACCGCCTCGAGCGGCGCCATGTGGAAGGCGCCGTCTGGACACAGATCGCCGAACTGCCCGCCGACGCGGGCGCGTTCGACGACACGGGCGTCATGGAGGGCTCGGAGTACTACTACCGGCTGCGGGCGTTCAACGCCGTCGGAAATTCGCCCTACAGCAACGAGGCAAGCGCGAGGGCCGCCGACTACGTGGTGGCGCTCGAGGACGATTTCGATCCCGCGCTCGACACGCTGTTCTGGTCGTCGGTCTACGGGGGGCAGGCCCTGCGGGGCTCCGTGGGCTTTGCCGTCGGCCAGGCGCTCTATTTCAGCGGCGGGACCGCGCGCTCAGCCACCACCATCCCGCTCGACCTCTCGCGCGGACTTTCGGTCAAGTTCTCCATCCGCGCGGGCAACACGGCCGTCGACGGAAGCGCCTACTGGGAGAACTCGGAGAGCGGCGAGAACGTCCTGCTGGAGTACAGCACCGACGGCGTCACGTGGTCGACCCTGCAGACGCTCAACAGCGTGTATCCTCAGCTGAGCAGCTGGACGAGCATGACCGTGGCGCTCCCCGCGGCTGCGCTGTCGGCGCGGACGCAGCTGCGCTGGCGTCAGCCGCTCCACAGCGGCTCGCCCTACGACACGTGGGCGCTGGACGACGTCTGCATCCTCAGCGAAAGGCCCCAGCCGCCGGTGACGCCGCCCTTCGTGCTGGCCAGCGCCAACTCCGACACCGAGGTGGCCATTTTCTGGGCGGCCTCGCCGGGCGCCTCCAAGTACACGCTTGAGCGCACCGGCGTGGGGGCGAGCTGGTCGGTCATCGGGATCGCCTCGGCCCAGCAGCCCTACTTCACGGACCGGAGCGTCCTGCCCAACACCCTCTACGCCTACCGCATCACGGCCAGCAACGCCGGCGGCTACTCGCTCTGCACCTCGCCCGTGTTCGTCCGCACCTACACGCAGCTGGCCGCGTGGCTACTGCTGAACTACGGCACCACCGAGGCCACGGGCGCGGCGGCGCTCTCCGCCGTCGGACGCGACGGGCACTCCAACCTGTACAAGTACGCCTTCAACCTGGGCGCAGACGACCCCATGGTCTATCACCAGCGCGACACAGGCACGCAAGGCCTGCCGCTCCTGTGGCTGGACCAGGGCCAGAAGCGGCTCTGCGCGGAGTTCGTGCGCCGCAAGCCCGCCCTGACCCCGGGCATCACCTACGCTGTCGAGTGCTGCGACGCGCTCGGCGGCGCCTGGGCCCCGCTGGACAACACCGTCTCCGTGACGCCGATCGACGCCGTCTGGGAGCGCGTGCGCTTCGCAGACACGGCTGACGCGGCCACGGCGCGCGCGCGCTTCATGCGCGTCCGGGTCAGCCAGAGCCCTTAGGTGGCGGCGGGAGGCCTGCTACTGCAGCAGCGCGTGCCAAGCGGCGGCCGCGGCCGCGAGCGCGCGGCCGCGGTGTGAGATGCGGTTCTTGGTCGCGCCGTCCAGCTCGGCGAAGGTTTTTTCATAGCCGTCCGGCACAAAGAGCGGATCGTAGCCGAAGCCGTGCGCGCCGCGCGTCTCCTCGATGATCCGCCCTTCGCAGCCGCCGTCCACGGTCCACTCGCGCCCGTCGGGCGCGCACAGGGCGATCACGCAGCGGAAGCGCGCGCCGCGGTCCGCCACGCCCGCCAGCTCGCGCAGCAGCTTGGCGTTGTTCGCGGGGTAGCTGCACGGCTCGCCCGCATAGCGCGCCGAGTACACGCCCGGGGCGTTGTCCAAGGCGACAACCTCCAGCCCCGAATCGTCCGCCAGCGTCCAGAGGCCCGAAGCCGCGCACAGCTCGCGCGCCTTCTTCAAGGCGTTGCCCTCGAAGGTTTCGGCGTCCTCGACCACATCCTCCGGCAGCCCCGGCACCTCGTCCGCCGCCAGCAGCTCCAGCCCCGGCAAGGCGAAAATCTGGCGGATCTCGTCGAGCTTGTGCTTGTTCCGTGTCGCGACCAGCAATTTCATGAACGCATCCTTAGCTATAACCTCAAACGGAATACGATTAAGAGCACGATTAGGATTAAGAGTATCCAAGGTCTTTCGTAATCTTAATCCTGATCAGCCGCCCTATTTCCCCGCCAGCGCGGCGACCGTCACGCGCTCCCAGCCGGGCAGACTCAGAAAATGTTCCAGCACGGCCGCGCACGCAAAGGCATCGTACAGCGCGTCGTGCGCGCCGCGCCCCGGGCACAGCGCCCGCACCCTCTCGGACAAATCCAGAGCCGCGACCACATCCTCCAAGGCTTTGGAGGCCAGTCCCGGGTAGGCGCGCCGCACCAGCGCCAGCGTATCGACCCAAGGCCCCAGCCGGTGCAGCGGCGCGAGCCTGTTCAGCGTCGTGCGTTCGGTGCCCGCGTTGTGCGCCACGAGCGGGACGCCCGTGACCCACAGGGCCAGCTCGGGCCACAGCCCGCCCGGCGTCGGCGCTGCGGCCAGCGCCCCGCGGAGCTGCGCGTGCCGTCCCGGCGCACGCGGGTTGAAAGGCCGCTCACCCACCCGCATCAGGGATTCGAAGGCCTCGTCC
This sequence comes from Verrucomicrobiota bacterium, assembly GCA_023269675.1. Taxonomy (GTDB): domain Bacteria; phylum Verrucomicrobiota; class Kiritimatiellia; order RFP12; family UBA1067; genus JAHFSX01. The sequence goes on along the minus strand of JAHFSX010000012.1, from coordinate 148,790 downwards.
GCGCACACCCGGCCCGCGCGCACGCGGACAATCCCGACCTGCCACGGCTCGACGGGATAGCCCTCCACCGCGCCGGTAGTCTCGAAATCCACCACCGCGAAACAGGCGTGGCGCGCTTCTGTGAAGGTTTCAGGCATCGCCGTGCGCGAGCGGCTAATGCAGGTTTCCAAGGCTGGCACTGAGACACCCCGAGGCCAACAGCGCGGCCGTCACCAGCCCCGACACACACATCATCCAGAACATCTGCTTGCTCATGCCGCACTCCTCCGATTCTTCAATCCTGACGTATCACTTGTGGCTCTTGAGCAGCGCCCGCAGGTCCCGGGTGCTCACATGCCCGGGCGCCACCTCTTCGGCCTCCCGGGCATACGCTTCCACCCGCTCCCACTCGCCCCGCTGTCTGGCCAAATACCCGAGATAGAAAAGCGTCCGCACCTTCAGCCCCCGCGCCTCTTCCCCGGCCGGACCGTCGGCGGGCCGGCACTTCGCCCGCGCCGACAGGAACCACGGCTCCGCCCGCGCGGCGGAGCGAACCTTGTTCAGCAAGAGCTCCCCCAGCGCGAAATCCAACTCCGGGCAGGCGGGATTCTTGCGGACGCCCTCCTCCAACAGCCGCACGCCCTCCTCCGGCTTGCCGGCCATGCTCGACAGCACAAAGGCCCCCACCTGGAACGCCTCCACGTTTTTGGAAGACGCGCGCGTGGCGGCCCAGACCCACGGCAACAGCTCCACCGCCCGCTCGCTCTCCAGATGCCGATCCACCTGCTCGTGCACGCGACTGTTGATCCGGCTCCACACATCGGCCGGTCCGGACGCCCCCCGCCCGCCACGGCTCTGCGCGGCATGCTCGTGCCCGTGTGGCTCTTCCGCGCCGCCCAGCCCCTGCTCGCAGTCCAGATCGCGCACGCCGCCGTGAAAATACTCTTCGGTCTTGTCCAGCAGCGCCGCGCTGAGGACCTGCCGCGCGTCACCCAGAACCAGCGCCAGAACGTCCTCGCCCGGAGCCTGCGGCATCCCGCCCGCGAACAGGGCCGGGATCGTCCGCCCCAGCGCCAGCGCCAGCGCGGAGGCGAACACCAGCACGCCTGTTTGCAGGTTGTGGCTCATCCGACTCCTCTCAGAACCGCTTTTTACGGAACACGCACGCCGCCAGCGCCAGACAGGCAGCCGCATAACAGACCGCGTAGGCCGAGACCGCCGCGCACACGCCCCAGCCGAGCGCCGGCCAGTCGTGCACCACGCGCTGCCGCAGATCGAAAAACTCCAGATGCGGCGCGAACCAGTGGATCAGGGCCAGCACCCACTTCCCCGGCACCGGCTGCACGGCCGCCAGCGCAGGCAACCGCTGCCCGAAGAACAGCATCCCGACGACCAGCAGCCCGCACATCGTCAGGTTGGCCGAGGGCGTCAGGAAAAGCGACCCCGTCAGCCCGAGCGCCGTGACGATCACCAGGAACCCGATATGCAGCACAAACGCCTGAAGCAGGATCTCCGGAAACCAGACGCCCTGCCGCACCCCGATCAGCACGCCGAAGGCCAGATAGAAGACCGCCAAGGACGAAACCGACGCCGCCAGCGCGCCCAGATATTTCCCCAGCAGGATCGTGCCGCGGCCCACGGGCTTGGCCAGCATCGGATAAATCGTCCGGCTCTCGAACTCCGGAGGGAACAGCCGCGCCGAGACGCCCAGGCCGATCACCACGGAAAAAATCCAGACCAGCAACAGCGCCAACTCGTTCACATACCGGCTCGCGCCGGACAGGCCGAAGGGCGTGAAGAACGAGAGCGGCAACAGTATCACCGCGCTGAGCACGAAAACGACGATCAGGTCTTTGCGGCGGTAGAGCTCCATCACCGACAAGCCCGCCAACGCCTTGAGCTGAAGCCACATGATCCTCATGACACACGCTCCCCGGCGGCGCCGCCCAGCATCTTCAGAAAGACGCGCTCCAGATTCTGCTGGCCGTCGCCGGCCACCTCGCTCATCGCGCCCGACCAGACCAGCGCCCCCTGCTTGAGGATCGCGACGCGGTCGCAGATCAGCTCCGCCTCGGACAACTCGTGGGAGGAGAAAAAGACGGTCTTGCCCTGCCGCTTCAGCTCTAAAATCAGATCGCGGCACTGGATCCGCGCCAACGGGTCGAGCCCGGTGAAGGGCTCGTCCAGTATCAGCAGCTCGGGATCGTGCAACAGCGCCTGCGCGATGCCCGCCCGCTGAAGCATGCCCTTGGAGTAGTTGCGCAGCAGGCGCCCGCCCGCATCCTGCAGCCCCACCCGCTCGATCAACTCGTCCGAGCGCGCGCGCACCAGCGGCTTGGGCATGCCGCACAGCCCGCCGTAGAGCGCCAGCAGCTCGCGGACATTGAGGTACGGGTAGTAGTAGGCGGTCTCGGGCATGTACCCGATCGTGCGCCGCGTGGCCGGCTCGCACGGGTCACCGCCCAGGACGGTCAGCCGGCCCGCATCGGGCCGGAAGAAGCCGAGCAGCATCTTGATCGTCGTGGTCTTCCCGGCACCGTTGGTTCCGAGGAACCCGAGGATCTCGCCCTGCCTGATCGACAGCGAAAGCCCGTTAACCGCACGGACCGCGCCGTACGCTTTCGAGACCTCCTCCAGCCTGACAACATCCATACGCGGACCTCATATGGCGACGCTGCCTAAGGGCGGATCGCCTCGACCTTACCACACGCCTCGTGCAGGAATCCGGCGAACTGGTCCATGCCCTGCGTGAAGCCCGTGTTCAGGAACACGTCCACCGCCTCCTTGGCCATCCACTCGCCCCAGATCATCTGACCCAAGCAGAGCACATTGGCGTTGTTGATCGCGCGGCTCATCTTGGCCGCGAAGACCGACTCCACCACCGCCGCCGTCACGCCCTTGAAGCGGTTGGCCACGATCGACATGCCCATGCCCGTGCCGCAAAACAGGATCGCCCGCTCGGCCTTGCCGGCCTGCAGCGCTTTGCAGGCTTCGGCGCCGCACTCGAAGTACGGCTGAGGCTTCTCTTTCGTGGAGCCCATGTCGATCACCTCATACCCCTTGCTCTTGAGATGCTCCACGACCGCGTCCTTCAGCGTCACCGCAAACGGGTCCGCCGCCACAATAATCTTCTTCACGGTGTTCTCCATGTTCGCCTTCGCCTCCGTTTTCTGAGTCTCCGCCTGCGCCGTCACCACAGCCGCCCCGGCCAGCACCGCGCCTGCGGCCCCCGCCTGAGCCATAAAGTCCCTGCGTGTCATGTGTTCTGTCATGCCGCCTCCTCCGTCTTCCGGCCTCCGTCCTCGGGCCACCTCTTTACCATGTCAGCCAGTCGTCGGCCGGCGACTTCTTCTGAGCCCGCAGCCACACCATGAGCGCGACGCGGAAATCGTCCTGGCTCTCGGTGTCGTCCGCGCGCTGGTAGTTGTTGACGTACGCGGAACGGAGCTGAAACACCAGGCAGTCCAAGCTGTATTGGACATATCCGCCGACCTCGTCGAGCTCGTTGTTACGCAGGTCATAGCGCGTATAGACGCTGTACGACCAGGTGTCGTTGATGTCATGCGTGAACCCGCCGTAGATCAGGTTCTCCTTCACGCGGTTCCACTCTTCGACGTCCGACTCCCGATAGTCATAAAGCCTGTGGTCGCGCCCCAGATAGCCGCCGCCGAGGCGGAACTTCTCGTTCACCTTGTAGAACGCGCCCAGATCCACGTAAGCCATGGTACTCTCTTCCGTGTCCCACTCCGACTGCGCCTTGAGGTCCAGCGCCTTGGTCGGCGAGTACACCGCCTTGGTGCCGGCCATGCGCAGCCCCTTTTCCTCCAGGGGCCCCTCCGAGTCGATCTGCACCGCCGAGTAGACGTCCCACTCCAGCAGGGTGCGCATGTTGCCCTTTTTCTCGTCGCGCGTCTGCAGCAGGTTGCGCACGCCCGGCCGGACGCCGTGCCAATCGTAGGGCAGCCATGTGCCGTCCGTCCCGAACTGGTCGAGCCACTCGATCGAGCGGTCAAAATGGTCAAAACTTTTGACGTCCCCGTTCTCGCTCTCGTACCACGTGGGCTGATAGCTGTAGTCGACGTAAGGTTCCACCACGTGCCGGTAGCCGTTGTTCAGTTCAGAGGTTCCGCGCAGGGAGGTCTCGACCCCCAGCTCGGCGGAGTTCCGGATCACATCGGTCGCCGACTCCGTCTCCGAATAGTAGGTGCCGCGGTACCCCGCACGCGGCACCACGCTCACGACATCGCCGAACTTCATCGGGTAGGTCACGCGGTGCGCCGTGTCCGCGCGGAAGAGGTCGTAGTCGGCCCAGGAGCCGGGATAGTACTGGTACGGGTCGGCCGCATTCTCGTAGTAGGCCGCCTGGCGGCTGAGGTAGCCCGCGCGGTGCTGGCTCTCATAATTCAGGCCGGTGCCGAAGATCGGCTGCGGCTCGATATTCAGCCAGCCCTCGGGCAGCCGCGCCGTGCCCGCGTAGAAGTCGTTGAGCGGCCCGCTGACCGCCGCGCCGGAGGCCCACGTGTGCTCGCGGTGCTCCAGCGAGGCGAAGTTCATCGGCGTGCTTTCGCCGCGGTCCTGCCGGTTGAAGAAATCGTACGCCACCTCGGAGTCGCTGTTGACGGTTCCCCTCAAGAGGAACTGGTCGCGGGGCGAGAGGTCCGCCTCGTGCTCCAGTCTGAAACGGTAACGCTCCTGATCCATGTCGGACGTCCAGTTCCGGTCGCGCGCCCCGTCCGGCGGGTTCTGGTCCCACGCGTAGTAGGCCTCCAGCTTGCCGCGCCCGGCGTCCTTCAGGTCCCAGGACAAGTCCTCGCCCACCGCCACGCCGCGTTCGCTGCGGTAATCCAAATGCGTCTTGCCGTCCAGCTTGGGGCCGTCCGCACGCGGCGACTCGTAGATGTTGTAGACGTAGCCGCCCAGCATGTACGCGCCCCAGCGGGAGGTGTAGCCGGGAATCAGACGGAACCCATAGTGCGTATCGATATCGCGGAACCAGTAAGGCAGATAGGCGAAGGGCACGCCGAACATCCACGGCACCGCATCGTAGATCTCGACGTAGTCGTTGTCCTTGTACACCACCGTGCCCGTCATGCTCCAGTGCTCGTGGCCCGGCGCGTTGGTGCAAGTCGTCACCTCGGCGTGCTTGAGGTCGTAGCGCCCGTCCTCGCGCCGCGTCACTTCGGGCGCACGCACCCGGAAGACGCCCGCCTGAAAGTCGCCCGACCCCGTCAGCCCCTTGCCCGTCTTATAGTTGTACTCGATGTAGTCGCCCGACCACGAACCGAACCCGCGCTGCTGGATGAGCACGTTGCCGCGGGCCTGCACGTCGCCCTTGTCCTGATGCAGCCGCACGCGGTCGGCCTTCATCTCGTGGTCGCCGGTGCGGATCATCACGTGGCCCGCGGCCGTGGTCCAGCCGGTCTTCTGGTCGACCTCGAACTTATCGGCCGTCATCTCCAAGCCCGCTCCGGCGGCCGGGGTCAGCCCCGGGATCAGACCGCCGCCTTGCGCCTGTGCCCAGCCGACCATCAAACCGACCGCCCATGCCATCATCGCTGTTCGTATCATAAACGGGTACCCGCTGGTTTAAGGTTAACGTGGCCTTTGCAAGCCACGTCATAGTTATACTGTTTTTGCATCACCGACGGAATACAAAACCTTGCCGGTCGCGCCGTCCGCGATGCAGAACGATTCGGGGTGCCGGTGCATTTCGGACTTGAACGTCAGCCGTCCCGTGTACCGCCGCTGCAGCTCCACCAGGAAGACCTCGTCCTCGGTGCGCAGGCGCTCGAGCACGCTCGGCGCGACCACGATCTGCAGCTCCACGTCGCGGCCCTCGTGCCGCACCTTGCGCATCAGCGCCGCGATCTGCCGCTGGATGTCCACGCTCAGCGCCAGCGGCGACTTGATCAGGCCGTGGCCGCGGCAATGCGGGCAGTCGGTGTACATCTGCGACAGGAGGCTTTCCTCCTGGCGCTGGCGCGTCATCTCCATCAGGCCCAGCTCGGAGATCGCCAGCACGTTCGTCCGCGCGCGGTCCCGCTTGAGCGCCTGCTTCATCGTCTTGTAGACCGAGCTCTGGTGCTTGCGCGACTTCATGTCGATCAGATCCAGCACCACCAGGCCGCCGATGTTGCGCAGCCGCATCTGGCGCGCGACCTCCTCCACCGCCTCCAGGTTCACCTCGAGGATCGCGTCCTCCTGCGACCCCTTGCCGCGGTGCCGGCCCGTGTTCACGTCGATCGCGATCAGCGCCTCGGTCTCGTCGAACACGAGGTAGCCGCCGGACTTCAGGTTGACCTTGCGCCGGAACGCCTCCTCCAGCTGCCGCTCCACCCCGTAGTGCTCGAAGATCGACAGCTGGCCCTCGTAGTGGTGGATCACGTTCTTGGCGCGGCGCGAGATCTTGCCCGCCACGCCGCGGATGCGGTCGAAGGCCTCGCCGTCATCGATCGTCACGCGGTCGATGTCTTCGGTCAGCCAGTCGCGCACCACGCGCTCCACCAGGTCCGGCTCCTGATACACGCAGGCCGGCGGCTTCAGGTTCTTGATGTTGTCCTGCAGGTCGTTCCACGACTCCCACAGGTTGCGCAGGTCGCGCACGAAGGCCAGCTTGCTGGCGCCCGCGCCCACGGTGCGCACGATCAGGCCCGCGTCGTCCGGCAGCGGCAGGCGGTCGAGGATCTTCTTCAGGCGCTGGCGCTCCTTGGCGTCGCCGATCTTGCGCGACACGCCGCGCAGGCGGGTGCCCGGCATCATCACCAGATAGCGCCCCGGCAGGCTCAGGTTCGCGGTCACGCGCGGCCCCTTGGTGCCGATCGGCCCCTTGGTCACCTGCACCACGATCTCCGATCCGGGCGGGAAGCGCTTGGTGATGTCCTCGTTCGAGACGCGCCGCCGGCGCGAGGGCGGACGCGCGTTCTCCTCGTCGTCGTCCAGGCGGCTGTCGTCATCTGGCAGCATGTCCCAATAATGCAGGAAGGCGTTCTTTTTGAGGCCGATGTCCACAAAGGCCGCCTGCAGATCATGCTCCAGATTCTGGATGCGCCCCTTGAAGATGCTGCCGACCAGCCGCTCCTCGGTGGGGTGCTCCACCTGAAACTCCTCGACCCGCCCGCTCTCCACCACCGCCACGCGCGTCTCGAGCTTCTCGACGTTCACGACGATCTCGCGCTTCGGCGCGCTCTTCTTAAACCACCCAAACATAAGTCCTCCAATCCGATCTAACATAATCACTCCCAGCTTTCTGAGGGATTAAAACCTCGTCTCCGGTTCACGCCCGTGAATGGACACACTCTGGACAAGCCCCAACGCCAACATCATCGTCAGCATGAAGGTCCGTCCGTAACTGATAAACGGCAGCGGCAGCCCCGTAATCGGCATCATCCCGATCGTCATCGCAATGTTGATGAACATGTGACAGAAGATCAGGGACACGACACCGACACAGAACAGGCGCCCTGTATCGTCTTGACAACGGAATGCCACCCACAGCCCGGGCCACAGCAGGCCCAGGTAGAGGAGCAGCACAATCAAAGAGCCTCTGAATCCGGCCTCTTCGGCCAGGACCGCAAAGATGAAATCGTTCGACGAGATCGACGGCGGCAGGTAGCCCAGCATGTACTGCTCGCCTTTCAAATAGCCTTTGCCCATGAAGCCGCCCGAGCCCACCGCGATCTGCGACTGCCGCCGGTTGTAGCCGCTGCCGTGCAGGTCCTTGTCCGGAAACATGAACACCTGCAGCCGCTTGATCTGGTGGTCCTTCAGGTGCGTCGCATGGATCAGCGCCGCGCGCCGCTCCGGCGGCAGGTCCGTGCGCTCGGCCGTGTAGATCAGCCCCATGACCAGCCCCGCCGCCACCACCCCCATCAGCACAAACCCCCAGAGCAGCCGCGGCGCCACATTCGCCGCGAACAGCATCGCCAGCGCCGTCGGCACCATCACCATCGCCGTGCCGAGGTCGGGCTGCATCAGGATCAGCGCCGCGGGCACGCCCGCCAAGACCAGCGCCAGCAGGAACAGCCACGGGCCGCGGACCGCCTCGCGCCGGCCGAACAGCCAGGCCAGGATCATGATCAGCGCCAGCTTCGCGGGCTCCGAGGGCTGAATGCCGAAGAGCCAGCGCCGCGCGCCCATCGTCTCCTCGCCGATGAACGGCACCAGCACCAGCAGCACCAGGCACGCCCCGTAGAAAAACCAGCTCCAGCGCAGCACCTGCCGGTAATCGAACCAGGCCACCGCCAGATACACCGCCAGCCCCAGCACGCCGATCTCCGCGTGCCGCATGTAAAGCTTCTGCAGCTCGGGATCCTCGCGCACCGAACAGGAACTGTAGATGAACGCCACGCCGATGAGGGTCAGGCCCGTCATGCAGGCGAGCAGGAACGGGTTCAGCCGACGCAGATGGGAGATGACCTGTTTGAGCATTTCAGTCACTCTCCGTTCCCGTAGGCGCGGCCGCGGGCGCGTCGCTCTCGGCCCGCACCTCCGCCGTCTTCGGCGCTTCGCCGAAAATGGAAACCAGCACATCGTGCACCATCGGCGCCACCGTCTGCCCGCCCGAATCGCCGTTTTCGATCACAATCGCCAAAGCCACCGTCGGCTGGTCAAACGGCGCAAAGGCCGTCACCCACGTGTTCTTGCGCCGCACGCCGCCCGCGTCGTACTCGGCCGTGCCGGTCTTGGCCGCCACCTCGATACCGCGCACCTGCACGCGCCGCCCGGTGCCGACCGACGCCACGTCGTGCATGCCGTTGCGCACCAGCCCGACCGCCGCCGGCGGCCAGCCCATCTCGCGCACGCGCTCACCCGGGCCCTCCCGGCGCGCCAGATGCGGCCGGTAGAGGGTGCCGCCGTTCGCGAAGACCGAGACCAGCAAGGCCATCTGCAGCGGCGAGGTCACCAGCAGTCCCTGCCCGATCGAGATCTGGCAGGTATCCCCCGGGCGCCACTTCTCCTTCATATTCTTCTCTTTCCACTCCGCCGTGGGCAGCAGCCCGCGCGTCTCGGACGGCAGGTCAATCCCGGTCGGCGCCCCCAGCCCCACCTTGTGCGCCTGCGCGTAAATCGCGTCGTAGCCGATGGCGTTGCCCAGATGGCAGAAGTAGGCGTTGCACGACTGCTCGATCGCCTTGCGCAGCGCCACCGCCCCGTGCCCGTAGGTGTTCCAGCACCGCAGCCGCATGTTGCCCAGCGTGAAAACCCCGTCGCACGTGTAGGTCTCGGCCGGGTCAAAGCCGTCGCTCAGCATCGCCGCGACCGCCGTCACCGGTTTGAACGTGCTGCCCGGCGCGTACCGTCCCGACACGGCCCGGTTATACAGCGGCAGCGCCTCGTCATTCCTCAGCCGGTTCCACGTCCCCGCGCTCGGCGCCGGCACCAGCTCGTTCAGGTCGTAGGCGGGCGAGCTCGACATCGCCAGCACCTCGCCGTTGCGGGGATCGAGCACCACCCCCGCGCCGCGCCAGCCGCGCAGCGCCTTCTCCAGGGTGCGCTGGATGTTCACGTCCAGCGTCAGATGCAGGTCGCCTCCCGCCACGGCCTGCGCACCTTCCAGCTCGGCATGCTTGTAGCCGCGGGCGTCCACCCGGATCAGCTGCCCGCCCGACACCCCGGTCAGCACATCGTTATATTGGCGCTCGAGCCCCGCCCGGCCGATCATCTCGGGCAGGTAGAAGTGGACCGTCTCGCCCGGCAGCGGCAGGGGCCGGTCGCGCTGGACATACCCGATCGCGTGGGCGGCCAGCTTGCCCTGCGGATACGAGCGCTCCGGCTGCACATACACGTCCACGCCGGGGAAGGCCTCGGTCGTCTCGGCCCAGCGCGCGAGCGTCACCGGATCCACGTCGCGCCACGCCAGCAGCGGCATGGGCAAGCTCTGCAGCACGTGCTGCCTGACCTTCTCCTTCGAGATCGCGCGCGGGATCCCGAGAACCGCCGCCAGCCGGTCGATGTCCGCGTCCACCGCATCGATCGTGTTCTCCCACTTGCCGCGCTGGCGCAGCTCCTCCACATAGTAGGCGATGCAGTAGCTCGCGCGGTTCTCCGCCAGGCACACGCCGTTGCGGTCGAAAATCCGGCCGCGCGGCCCGGGCACCTGCACGCGCCGCACGCTCTGCCGCACCTGGTCGCGCGAATAGTCGGAGGCCTGCACCACCTGGACACGGTGGAGCGACGCGCCCAGGAACACCAGGCCCGCCGCAAACACCAACGCCAGGACAGCCATCCGCCAGCTATCGGTCAGTTTCTGCCCACAATAAACCATTGCTCTCTTTCACCGGCTTCACATTGCCCGAGACGCGGTCCGCCACGCCGCACACCGCAAATCCCGCCAGGCCCGCCACCGCTCCGGCCGGCGCCGCATATCCCAGAGCCACCAGCGTCTGCCACTCCAGGAACGGCGCGCCCGTCCCCGCCCACAGCTGCGTCCAAAGAGCCTGCGCCACGGCCGCGCACGCGACCAGCAGCGTGCCCTGCACCAGCGTCGCCGTCAGAAAGACGCGCTGCAGCATCCGCACCACGCCGTACATCATCAGCAGGAAAGTGAACGTGCAGAAGAGCGGCAGCCCGCCCAAGGCGTCCGTCAGCCCGCCCGCCCACGCCAGCGTGGTCAGCGCCACCCACACCGGCTTGGTCAGGGCGGCGTGCAGCGCCACGGACGTCAGGAAAACGACTTTGACGGGGAACGACGGCGTCACCGGGATCAGGTCCTGCAGCAGCGCGGCCGCGAACAGCGTGAGGAGCGCCACCGGCAGATTCATGTCAAGGCGCATGGGAGGCCCCCCTTGCCGAGAGGATGAAGACCTCGTCCAGAGCCGCCATGTCCACCGCGGGCATCACCTCGGCCTCGCGCGACAGCCCGTTGGGCTCCAGCCGGCTCTCCAGCAGGTAGCCGACCGTGAGACCCTTCGGGAAGGTCTGCGCCAGGCCCGAGGTCACCACGCGCGTGCGCGGCGCAGGCTCGAACTCGCGCGCCAGATAGCGCAGCCGCAGCGGGTCCACCACATAGAGCAGCTTGAGCTTGGGGTCGGCCGCCGGACGCTCGCCGCCGCCGTAAAGGATGCCGCGCACCACGCCCACGCCCTCGCCGGACGCTTCGAGTTCGCACGCCACGCGGCTGTTGGGGTCGGTGACCAGCATCACCTCGCTGGTGTGCGGCGACACGTCGATGACGCGTCCCACGACCCCTTCGGGCACCACCACCGGATCGCCCTTGCGCACGCCGTGGGCCGAGCCTTTGGCGAGCCGCACGCTCTGCCAGACCCCCGAGGTGCCGCCGCGCGAGATGACCGGCGCGGCCAGCCAGCGGCAGGCCACAGGCGGCGTGAAATCCAGGAGCGTGCGCAGGCGGGCCACCTCCGCCTCCAAGGTTTCGGTATCCGCCGCGACGATCTGCAGGCGCGCCACGTCGCGTTCCAGCATCGCATTGCGCGAGGCCTGACGGGCACGGAAGAGGAGGGCTTGGACGCGGACCGCAACGGTCCGCTCAAACCATAAACAGGCGTTCTCGTAAGGGTAGATGGCTTCCCGTGAAAAATCACGGACCCCGGAGCGCCAGAACAACAGCGCGCCGAGCGTAAGCACCAACAGCCATACCCACAATTTCGATTGCTTCACCCTGGTCGCTCCCCCGTTTTATCGGGCAGGTAGAGACCAGAAAGCAGCCGAGAAGTCAGATCACCGGCCCAGCTTCGACTTGGACAGGAAATTCAGCTCGTTCAACACCACTCCCGTACCTTCCGCGACCGCACTCAACGGGTCGTCGGCCAGCGTAACGGGCAATCCTGTCTGTGACGCGAGCAGCTTGTCCAGGCCGCGCAGCATCGAGCCGCCGCCAGCCAGGACCATGCCGCGGTCCACGAGATCGGCCGACAGCTCCGGCGGACACTTTTCGAGTGTGATCCGTACGGCGTCGACGATCGCGGAAACCGGTTCCTGCAACGCGTCACGAATTTCTTCCGAGGTGACAGTCAGGGTTTTGGGAAGTCCGGCCACCAGATCGCGGCCTTTGACATCCAGCGTGCGCTCCTCACCCAAAGGATAGGCCGAACCAATCGTGATTTTAATCTCCTCCGCGGTCCGCTCTCCAATCATCAGATTGTAAACTCTTCGCATGTACTGGACGATACACTCGTCCATGGCGTCGCCGCCCACGCGGACACTCCGCGCGTACACAATACCGGCGAGCGAGATCACCGCGACCTCGCACGTTCCGCCGCCAATGTCGACGATCATGTTGCCGGCCGGCTCAGAAACCGGCAGCCCGACCCCGATGGCAGCCGCCATCGGCTCCTCAATCAGGAAAACCTCACGGGCACCCGCGTGCCGCGCAGACTCCTGCACGGCGCGCTTCTCAACTTCCGTAATATCGCTCGGCACCGCCACGATCACCCGCGGCTTCACGAGCTTGGCCACGTGAACCTTGCGGATGAAGTACCGGATCATCGCCTCCGTGATATCAAAATCCGCGATCACGCCCGACTTCATCGGCCGGATCGCGACAATGTTCCCTGGCGTGCGGCCGATCATGCGCTTGGCCTCTTCGCCGACGGCCAGAATGCGCCGCGTGCCTTCCTGGATGGCAACCACCGAAGGCTCGCGGATGACAATTCCGCGGTCTTTCACGTAAACCAAGGTATTCGCGGTACCGAGATCGATCCCGATATCGCTGGAAAAAAAGGACAAAAACTTATTGAACATCGCGTTCTTTCCCGTAGGACAAACGTTCCCTACTGTGCCATAAAGGCGCAGTGTTTTGTAGTTTCTATGATTATCCCCCGCCGGTCAAGCGCAAATGCCGTTTTTCCGCCCGCCGGGCGCATCCCCGTTCCATTGACCGTTAGACTATCGACGCTTGTGGGGCGTCCGAGACGTCTACCGGTGCTGCGGCAGCCGTAGCGCGGGACGTCCCGGACCGCGCACGGGCGGGGTGCTGAGGCACCCCTGCCCCGTTGAGGTCAATGAAACGGGGATGCGCCCCGACCGGACGCTCGCTCTTCACCGGCCTCTCAAGGGCAACTGGAGGGCGACGCTCCGCCGAGCCGCCGCACCATGAAGCCATCACCATGCGCGCCTATTTCAGCAGCAGTTGCGTGCCCGGCGGCGGGTAAACCGCCACCGTAAACGCCACCTTCGGCTGATCCCCCATGTCCGCAGCCTCGCTGGAGTGGAACCAAATCATCTTCGTGCCTCCGGAGTTGGCCGAGCAGACGTGGACCACCAGCGACGGCGCGTCCGCCGCCTGCGCGGCCTGCACCAGCCGGGTGATGTCGAAGGTCGCGAGACTCCCCACCTCCAGCGCCGTCACGTCGATGCGGTTCGCCGCCTCGTTCGCGGCCGGCACCGGCGGCGGCTGCGTCGCCGTCGCGCCGTAGCCGCGCGCGGTGAGCCACGTCAGCGCCGACGCGCCCGTCTCGGTCCAGCCCAGGTCCGCGACCGACTCGGCCACCAGCGTGAACACCTTGTCGACATTGAACGACTGCGCCGTCAGCTTGAGCGACGCGCCGGTCACCGGCGGCAGCCCGGACAGGTCGACCCGCAGATAGGTTTCGCGCGCGGTGTCGCCCACGTCGTTCTTGACGCCGAAGATCACCTCCGCGCCGTGGACCGTGTTCGAGTTGAGCCCGCCCATGGCATACGTGTCATCAGTAATGCGCCGCTCGAACGTGCGCGGCACGCTCACCGCGACGTCCGCCACCGGCCCCGTCGACCCGTCGGCGTAGCGCGCCTCCACCCGATAGGTATACAGGTGGCTGTCGCCGTTCCACAGCCCCGCGTCGGTGACGGACGTGCCCGCCACCTGATCCGCGATCACCGTCGCCGTGCCGTCCGGCGCGAGGCGCGTCACCGTGTAGGAAACCGCGCCGCCGACCGGCCACCACGAGACCGCCACGGTCCGGTTGCTGGCCACCGTCTCCGCCAGCGCCACCGGATTGGCCGCCGAAGCCGTCGCGCAAATCAGGGCGGGCCGCCGCTCATCCGCCGCGTTCTCGCGCGACGCCACCGAGAAGATCGACTGCCCGTGCGGCAGCATGTCATCGCCGCTCACCCGCACCATCAGGTCACGCCCCGCCTCCGCCGCCGCGCGCACCGCCGCGGTCGCGTCGGCCTCGATGAAGGTCACGTGCGTGCCGCTGTCCTTGACCCTGTACGGCAGGAGCACGCGGGCCAGCTCGTTCGAGGCTTTCACGAGGCTGTTCGTCGTGGGCGGCACGTACCCCTTGGGCGGCAGGTTCCACGTCACCGTCATTTCGTCCCAGTCGCCGACCGAGCCGGTCACATCGTAGACCACCACGCCGCTGCCGATGTACGCGGCGTCGCGCGCCGCGATGTTCAGGCGGACGCGCGCCGACTGCACCGCCTCAAGCCCCCGGACGTCGAACCGGAAAAGGCCCTCGCGGCAATTCCCGCTCCTGTAGGCCTTGAGCGTCAGTTCGGTGTTGGCCCCGAAGTTGCCGGTCGGGGCGGCCTGGTCGAGGTAGGTGTCCGCCTTCGCCACCAGCCGCCGCAACCCCAGCGCCATTGCGCCGGACGCGTCCGACGCCGCGCTCGGGCCGCCCGCCGTCACCGCCGTGACCTTGTAGAAATAGCTCTGCCCGGTCAGCGCCGCGCGGTCCGTATAGGTCCGAGCCGTCAGACCGCTGGCGACCGTCGCGTACTCGCCCGTCACCGCCGTCGCCCGCGCGAGCGTGTAGCTCGTCGCGTTGGTGTAGGCCGGCCACGTCACGGTCACCAGGCCGTTGGTGAAGAGCGCGCCGGGCGCCCCCGGCCGCTGCAGGGCGTAGAGCAGCGCCGGCCGCCGCGCCGCCGTGCCGTCCTCGCGCGGGTAGAAGATGCAATTGTTGTTGCCGTAGCCGTCGACGCGGTAGATGTAGAGCGTCATGAAATCCGAGACGCGCGCCACGCGCTGCACCAGCGGCGTGATGTCGATCTCCTGCTGCTGATTGTTTGGAGCGACGCGAAAGCGCACTTTCTGCACCTGGTCAGGCCACGTCAGATCCCGCGTGCGGATCGGCAGCGGGTAGCCGAAAGGCGAGTTGTTCCACGTCGTCCCCGCCTCCGTCCAATTTCCGCTGCCGAACGCCTCGATGTCGATGTAGGTGGTCAGCAGCGTCTTGCCGGCCTCATCCGACACCTGCGGCATCAGTCGCAGCCGCGCGTTCTGCACCGAGCCCAGACCCGCCACGTTGAACTTGATGAAGCCTTCGCGCTGGAAGGTATCGTCAAGGCACGAACTCTTGAGCACGATCGTCGTGCTGTTGTACGTCGTGTCGCGCGTCGTTCCCGCCTGCACATAAACGTCCGCCAGCGCCTCCTGCGTGCCGCGCGTCAGCGCGTCGGGCAGGGCCGAGACCACCGGCGAAACCGGGCTCTCCCATGCAGGCGTCACGGCCGTCAGCGTGTAGTAGTAGCGCGTGCCGGGCGTCAGGCTCTTGTCGTAGTAGGTGTAGCCGAACACGTTTGTGGCGATCACCGTGAAGGGTCCCTCCGCCGCCGTCGCGCGCTTGACCGTGTAGGTTGCGGACGGGTCCTCCACCAGCCGCCAGACCAGCGCGATCTCGTTCGCGGCCGCGCCCGGCTCGGCCGTCAGCCCGACCGGTCCGTCGCCGTAACAGACCAGCGCCGGACGCTTGGTGGCGTCGCCGTACTCGCGCGTCGCAAACTGGGCGGGGTTCGCGTCGTAGATCGCGCTCGTGTGCAGCTGCAGCGAAAGCCGGCCGTCCGCCTGCGCGCTGGCGCGCACCGCCGCCGTCAGGTCGATCTCCGTGTAGGTGCCCTTGACGGCCACCTTGACGGAGGCGAGATAGAGCGGATCGTCCGTTCCGATCAGCCCGCTCGGCAGCACGACGCCCGCGGGCGGGTTGGCCCACGTCACATTGGTCTCGCCCCACGCGTTGTCTTGCAGCCGCCGCACGATCAGCGTCTGGTTGGCGGCGGCTCCGGTCGCGGCGCGGTCCAGCGCGTACAGCCGCAGCTTGGCCGTCCGCACCGAGGAGAGCCCCTTGGTGTTGAAACGCAGGAGCGCCTCGCTCGTGGTTCCGGCGTCCCAGTGCTTGACCGTCATGTAGGAGGCCCGCCCGAAGTTGGTGGAGCCGATCAGCACCTGCGCATCCGCCTCCGGCGCGACCGGAACCGACACGCCGACGCGCGAGGTCTCGGAGAACACGGCGCGGTTGGCCTCGGTATCGCTCAGCGACTGCGCCGCGACACCCGCATACGCGGTCCACGGCAGCGTGAACGGCAGATTGGTCACTACCGCCCACGCGTCCGTCGGATTCGCCTTGCAGAAAAAGGAGAGCGTGCCGCCCACGTACTCGGCTTTCAACCGGACCGGTGCGTCGGTCGGGAATGTGACCGGAACGGACGTCACCGCGCCCCCCGCTGCGTCACGCAGTTCGACGATGAGTTGGCCGTCGCCCACGAAACAGCCCGCACGCGCCGCGTCATTGGAAACCGAAGCCCGGATCAGCAGCCCGGCCTTCTTCTGCGTGCCGCTCTGCGAGGCCACGCAGGTCTGCAGGCTGAAGTCGCCGGCGGTTTCCTGATAGGCGTAGTGTCCGGCCTCGGCCGCGCTGTCAGCGCTGCCGCCCGCGGTGACCGTGAACTGCTTGGCGGTGAAGTCATACTCGGCAAAGCCGTTCAGGTGCGGCAGCCCGAAATCGCGGCTGCGCCACGGGCTCGGCAGCGGGCTGACGAAGTTCAACGGGATGTCGGCGAACGTCTTGTCGCCCATGCGCGCCCACTGCACCGTCACTTCGGCTGCGGTGTCATTCTGATAGTGGTAGACGCGCAGCGTGACCGCGCGCCCGGCCTCGAGCCGTATCGGCGCGGAGCAGACCGGCCGGCTTGCGCCCGCGGTCATGTCGTTGATGATCAGGTCGTCGCCCAGCCACACGCGCCCGGCATCGTTGAAGCGTGTCTGGATAAAATAGTCGTCCGTGTTGGTCGGCACCAGCGTGGCCGTGTAGTAGGCGTGGTACGCGTCCCCGTGCAAGACCACGCCGTTGGTGATCGCGGTGTTGAGCACCGCGTTGACCACGCGGGAGGTGCGGACCACGAACTCCGCGCCCACGGTGTAGGACTCGGCCCAGTAGCCGTTGGCCGCGGCGGTCACCAGATTGGTCGCAACGAAGGCGATGCGCCGGCCGCCGCTGACGCCGATCAAGTTGGTCGCCGCCCCGTCGCAGACCGCGGCGACGCGGTAGTAGTAAGTCGGCCCGACATCGACCGTGTTGGTGTAAGCCGTGTCCGTCAGCCCATCAGCCAGCACCGTGAAGGGGCCGGTGCGGCTCGCGCCGCGCGAGAGGGTGTAGGTCAGGCTGCTGTACACATTGGTCACCGGGGGCTGCGCCACCCAGGAGACCGCGAGAGCGTCGGCTCCGGCCTGGGCGACCGCGACGAACGGACGCACGGCCACCTGGTCGAAGCGGTTGGTGATCGCCTTGACCGTCTGTGTCCCGTACTTGGCAACGAACAGACCCGCGTTGACCGCCTCGCCCATGGTCACGGTCGCGACGTCACCGAGCTGCCACTCGGTCGGCGTGGCGTTGGTGGTGTAGTAGCTGGTGAAGACATCCCCCTGCCGCACGAGGCGCACATACATCCACTCGTTGGAGTAGTACCGGCGCTCGGTCTGCCACACCATGGTGGCCGCCTCCGAGGCCCGGTACTGGCCGCGCAACGTCGACATGCCGTTGGTGGGGTCGAAACGGCTGCGGTAGAAGATCGCCGTGGCGGACTCCCTCTGGTTGTTGTTGCGGAACATCAGTCCCGCGCGCCCATAGATCGCCTGGCTGAAGGCCACGCGCTCGACCGCGGCGACGACCTCGCCGTCGCCCGCCAGCGGCTGGAACACGAACCGGCCGCCGTCGTCGGCCGTGCCGTACATATTGTTGCCCGAGCCCGAAACCGTGAACACGCCGCCGGCCTGACTGGCCGCGCCCGGATTCGCCGCGTCGAAGTTCCCGAACGGCAGGTCCATCCATTCCGCCGGCAGCGCCTGCGCGAAAGCGCCGTACCCCGCCAACAATAAAGCCGAACCGAGCCACCACGTTTTATATGTCTTCTTCATATCGACCCCCTTTTTTTCAAAACCGCCTTCACGTCCCTACCACAAAAAACCAGTCGCGAGGATTTTGCGTCAACTATTTCAGCAGCAGCTGCGTGCCCGGTGCCGGGTTGCGTGCCACCGTGTAGAGCACGTAGGGCACGTCACCCACATCCGCTGACTGGAGCGAGCAGACCGTGAAGTTCCCCGCCGCGTTCAGCGTCGTGAGGAACATCTGCACCATCAGCGTGTCCTCCGCCCGCGCCTGCGCCCCCTTCAGCTGAGCCGTGATGTCGAAGAACATGTCATCGCCCCGCCCGTAGCCGGCGGCCTTCAGGTTGAAGCGCGCGATCACCGCCGGGTCATCCGGCGCAGGCTCGGGCGGCCGTCCGGCGCCCGGTCCCATGACCGTGTTCCACGTCGGCGCCGTCGGGCCGCTTTCCGCCCACCCGGTGTCGTTGGTCGCCAGCAGCACCACCGTGCTGTCCGTAAAGGTGTTGGTCGAATTCAGCTTAAGCCGGAGTTGCGCCCGCACGACCTCGGGCAGTCCGGTCACCGCCACGCGGAAGAGGCCCTCCCGCTCATAGTCCGGGTTGCTGTCCCCTTTGAGCTCGACCAGGGGGGAGAGCGCGTAGGAGCTGTTCGTGGAGGCGCCCCCCCGCACAAAGGTGTCCGCCACCACCGGCCGCGTGAAGGTCAACGGCAGGGCCTGCGCCACCTGCGCCGCCGCCGACACCGTCCCGTCCGCGTTCACGGCCGTCACCGTGTAGGTATAGGAGCGGCCGTTCCAGTAATCCGGCCCCGCGTCGGTGTAGCTGGTGCCGGTCACGCTGTCGGCGAGCATCACCACCGACCCGCCGTCCTGCGGACCGGAGCGCATGACGATGTACCGCACCGCCCCCGCCACCGGCCGCCACGTCAGCGCGAAGCCCGCCTGGTCCGCCAGCGGCTCGGCGCGCAGCGTCTGTGGCGCGCCGAACCGGCTCGCGCTGCAGAGCAGCACCGGCCGCTTCAGCAGCGTGCCGTACTCGCGCGACGGAACACTCATGTAGCCGGCCGCGTTCTGCTTGGTGCTGTCGCCCGTCAGGAAAAGCGTGATGTACCGCTTGCCGGCCTGCGCCGCCGCCCGCACCGCCGCCGTCACGTCCGCCTCGAGGTAGTTGTCGAAGGCGTCAGACGGATCCTTGTACGGGCAGTTGATGCGCGCCAGCTCGTTGGTCCCTTTGGCCGACGTAGAGACGCTCGGCGGCGTGTAGCCGCGAGGCGGCGCGTCGTAGGTCACCCCATACTCGTTCCAGTCCCCGAAATCGCCGGACCTTACGATGAAATTGACCGGGGTATAGGACGTGTTCTGCGCCGATGAGCAAACGCGGAAGCGCACGTTCGTCGCACTCTCCAGCCCGCCCACGTCGAACTTGAAGAAGTCCTCCCGGACCGGACTGAGCTTGAGATTGAAGGCCGTGTCGCTCCCGTGGATCGTCGTGGTCGTGACGCCGCCGTTGGACTCGATCATCGTGTCCGCCACCGGATAGCGCGCCTCCAGCGCCTGCACGCAGACGGCCGTCGGCCGCGAGGTCTCCGCGTCGCCCCCGGCCAGCACCGCCGTCAGCGTGTAGAAGGAGATTCCTCCGACGCCCGCGTCAAGGTCCTTGAACGCCAGCGCCGTCGTGTTGGTCACAACCGTGTAGGGCCCCTCCGCCGCCCAGGCCCGCCGCACCACGTACCCGACCGCGCCGCGATACGCCGGCCAGGAGACGGAGGCGTAGCCGTTGCTGACCGCCACGGCCGGCGCGGCGGTCCGTCCCAGCGTGTAGACCAGCTGCGGGCGGCGCGAGGCCGTGCCGTCTTCCTTCGTGTAAAACGCGCTGTTGTTGCCGGTGGCCGTGTCGACGCGGATGATCTGGATGCTCATCTTGCCGTCCGCGTTCAGCGCGGCGGCGCGCCGCACCAGCGGGGTCACATCCATTTCAAGCATGTTGCCCACCGCCGGCGGCATCTGCATGCGCACCGTGGTCAGCGGGTTCGGCACCGTGTCCGCCTTGGTCATCAGCACGATACCGGGCGGCGGATTGGAAAACGAGACGGCCATCTCTTCCCAGCTGTTGGAGGCCATCAGCCGGAAGTCGACATAGGTCGCCGCGTAATCCGGTCCGGTCTGCGAGGCCGTCAGACGCAGCACCGCCTTCTCGACATGTCCCAGGCCGGCCACGTTGTCGAAGCGCATGTACGCCTCGCGCGAGGTTGTGCCGATCGGAACCGAGTATTTGGTGTTCATCGATGACGCCGCGCCGTAATTTGCGGCGTTTGTTGAAGGTCCCTGGACATACGTGTCGGCGTTGTCGCCCACCGCGGTGTGCGTGGCCGGCGCGACCGCCGAGTCCGGTGCCGACGGCGCCGCCTCGCCGCCGGGCAGCACCGCGCTCACGGTATAGTAATAGCGCTGCCCGCCGGTCAGCCCGGTGTTCTTCAGCACGGTCGCGGTCAGGTCGCCGCCCACCTGGGCATACGGCCCCTCGGCCGCGGCCGCACGGTAGACGCGGTACGCCGTGGCACCCGTGACCGCCTGCCACGCGAGCGAAATGTTGCCGGTTTCGGGCCCGCCGTCAGCCGTCAGTCCCGCCGGCTTGTCCAACGCATACACGATGGCCGCGCGCTTGGCGCTGTCCGCATATTCTTTCGAGGCGAAATTCACCGGGGTGCTGTACACGGCCGTTGTGAAGAGGTTCAGCGTCAGGTCGCCGGTCCCAGCCGCAGCATCCCGCACCACACCGGTGAGGTCAAACTCCAGGAACTGCCCCGCCTGCGGCGTGTTCGCCCGCCCGATGATCGTCGGATCGTCATCCGCCAGAAAGACCGTCGGCACGCGCAGGCCGCCCGGCGCGCTGCTCCAGCGCACCGCGGTCTCGCTCCAGTCCAGATTGTCGAAGCGCCTGACCACGGTCTCCTGCACCGCCGGCGACGCGGCGCGCGCCTGCACGTAGAGCCGCAGCTTCGCCGAGCTCACCGCCGCCAGTCCCGCGACGTTGAAGCGCAAGAAGACCTCGCGCTGCTGCGTGCCCGAGGCGCGCCTCATCGTCAGGTTCGTCGAGGTCCCGTAGTTGGCGTCGTCCGCCTGCAGGTACACGTCGTCCGTCGGCAGCAGCGCGACGCTGGGCGCCGGCGTGATGGCCACGGCGCCGAACACGGCCCCGGCCGCGCCGCCCGCCTCGGCGGAACTCGCCACGAGCCCGAGCTTGTCGGTCGCAAAGTACAGCGCATTGGTCAACTCGCGCGTCGGGCTCCACGACGTCACGCCGTCCGCGCGGTAGTAGCACGCGACCCGCATGCCGGTGCGCACCAGCCGCAGCCAGAGGGCAGAGCCCGGCGCCACGCCCGTGGCGTAGGCGGCGACAGACGGCGCCGCGTCGGCCGCGTCGCGCGCCACCACAGAGACCGTGTATTCGCCCGCGCCCGGCACGGCGAGAAGCGCCACACCGGCCGCGCCCGGCGTCAGGTCGCCGCGCAGGACGATGCCTGCCCGGCGGTCCGCGCCCGCGCCCGTCAGCGCGTCGAGCCGCACCGCGACGTCGAAATCGTTCTCGATGTCGCGGCTGACCAGGTGGCAGGCGTCCGCGCTGTTGGTCATCGCGTTGCCGTTCGCGGCCACGGTGATCGCGCCGGTGCCGAGGTCGAACGCCGCATTGCCGTTCTGCGACACATCGCCGATATCCTCATGCCGCCACGGCAGCGGCACCGGCGAGAGTGCGGAAGGCGGCACCGCCGCGCTCACCTCCGGCGCACCCGCGCGCCGCCACTGCAAGGTGCAGGCGCGCGCGCCGGTGCTCTGGTAATACTCGACCCGCACCGGATAAGACCGCCCCGCCTCCAGCCACACCGGGCCGGAGGAGGATTTCAGCAGCGCTCCGTACCACGTGTCCATGATCTGCGTATCGCCCACCCACATCCGCACGCCGTCGTCCGATTCGATGAAGAACGTGTAGAGGTCCGCCGCCTCGGCCTGGAGGTTGGCGTTGAACACGGTCTTGAAGTTGTTGGTGTATCCCGCCGGATAGAGCGACACCACGTTGGAGACGGAATTCTCGACACGCGTCACGCCGGGCGCCACCGCAGTGGACGGCATGTAGTAGGCCGCATAGAGACCTTGCGCCAGACCGGCCAGCAGATTGGTCACGGCATACGGCAGGCGCGTGGCCGCGCTCGTCCCGATCAGCACGTTCGGCGGCGGCGTCAGCGGGTCCTGGGGCACAGGCACCGCGGTCACGGCATAGCGGTAAAAGGTGCCCGCAGAAACCGAGGCATCCGCATAGGCGGCCGTCGCCAGGTCCTGCGCCTGCGTCACGGCCGACCCGCCTTCGGGCGTGCGCGTCAACAGATAGGTGTAGCTCCACCCGTTGGAGAGGCTGGGCGACTCCGTGACCCAGCTGACGTCGAAGCCCGCCGCGGCATTGGTCTGCACTGTGACCAGCTGCCGCACCGCGACCTGGTCGAAATCGTTCGTCATGACGGGCAAGGCGTTGGTGGTGACGTTGTTGCGGGAAACAAAAATTCCGGCGTTGACGGCATCGCCCAGAGCCACGGTCTGCGTGTTGTAAAGCTCCCACACGGTGCCGGTCTCATTGGTCGCAATGTATGACCGCACGGTGTTGCCCTGCCGGATCAGCCGCATCAGGAGCCACGGATAATCAAAGCCGTTCCCGCTCTTGGACGAGGTGGACGCATTAACCGCGCTTCGATAGGCCGAGGTGATGCGCCCGATGTTCGTGACTTCGTCGCCCCGCATGCGGCCGAAGACCGCGTTCACCGCGTTGCGGTCGTTGTTCTGGCGGAGCATGAGGCCCGCCCGCGCGCCGTACGCCAGCTCGGCCTGGAGCTTCTTGACGCGGGCGATCACTTCGCAGTCGCCGAGCAGCGGCAGGAACGCGAAACGGCCGCCGTCATTGGCCACGTCATACACGTCATACCCGGACCCCGCGACCGTGAATACCCCGTCCGCGCAGGTGCTGCCGCCCTGATAGGCGTCCGTATATCTTCCGAACGGCACATCCAGCCACCCGGACGGCAACGCCTGCGCCCAGGCACCCCCGCACACCCAGCCGACCGCCAGCAGAATAAACCACGCGCTTTTCCGTTTCATCGCCTTCTCCTTGTCTAACCGCCACCTGGCACAAAAATAGTCCAGTATCAGCATGGTGAAACAAGCGCGCCGCGTCAAGCGCGAAGCGGGCGTGGGACGGAGAAGGGGTGCGGAGACAAGCGTAGCGCGGCACCGCTTTCTGGCCCGTCCAAGCAAAGCGGCGTCGCGCGGGATACCGCTTGCCGCCGCACGCCACATCACGCCGGCGGCGCGGAGCGCTCGCCCGACCCCCACCTCCAAGAGGTGTCGCCCCTCGCCGGCTGGGGCGGGGCGCGCGCTCCGCGCCGCCGTCTCCGCTTACAGCCGGATCAGCTGGCCCTCGCGCAGGCGCATGGGGTGCATGACGATGCCCAGCTCCTGCTCGTAGCGGCGGGGCAGGTGCGACTCGGCCGCGGTCACCAGCGTGACGGCGACGCCGGAGGCGCCGGCGCGGGCGGTGCGCCCCACGCGGTGCAGGTAGGCCTTGCCGAGCGCGGGCGCGTCGAGGTTGAAGATGTGCGTGACCCCGGGGATGTCGAGCCCGCGGGCCGCGACATCCGACGCGAGCATCACGGCCGCGCGGCCGCTGCGGAAGTCGTCCATCGCCTGTTTGCGGTCGCGTTTGTCGAAGGCGCCGTGCAGCTGCGCGGTCGGGATATGGTGGAAAGCCAGCTTGGAGGCGACGATCTCGGCCGTCTCGGTGCGGTGGACAAAGACCATCGCGCGGACGGGCTTGAGGGCGTGCAGCAGGCTGCGCAGCAGGTCCGGCTTGTCGCGCTCCTCGCAGACCAGGAAGAGGTGCTCGATGTTCGGGTTCATCGGCACGGCCGCGGTCTGGAGCATGACCAGCTCGGGCGCGATCGAGGCGATGACGCCCGCGCTCTCGGGCTGCTCCGTGGCCGAGACGAAGACCAGCTGGCGGTCGCGCGGCAGCACATGCAGCAGGTCGCGGATCATGGGCAGGCTCTCCTCGACCAGCAGCCGGTCGGCCTCGTCGACCACGACGCTCTTGACCAGGTGGGCCTTCAGCTTTTTGAGCTGGATCAGCTCGCGGATGCGGCCGGGCGAGCCGACCACGATCTGCGGCTTTTTCTTGAGCTTCTCGATCTGCCGGTCGATCAGCGTGCCCCCGATGAGCAGCAGCGTGCTGATGGGCCAGCCCGCGTTCTGGGCCAGGTCGCAGCACTGGCGCTGGATCTGGAGGGCCAGCTCGTGGGTAGGCGCCACGACCACCAGCTGGGTCGCCGCGAGCTTGGCGTCGATGCGGCTGAAGAGCGGCAGCAGGTAGGCCAGCGTCTTGCCGGTGCCGGTCTCGGCGTTCAGGTAGGCATCCTTGCCGGCCAGGAGCACGGGGTAGGCCACGGTCTGGATGGGGGTCGGCTCCGTGATGCGCTGTTTGGCCAGGGCCGCGATGAGTTCAGGGTTCACACCGATGTCAGAAAAAGTCATGGGCGTAGTATGCCACGTCTCGGCCCCAATCGTAATCCTAATCTTAATCGTAATCTTATTCCCAACCCGGGCTCAGCCCGCAACCCCGAAATTTCCACCACAAAGACACCAAGAGCGCGAAGGACACCAAGAAAATCATCGGTATTACGCAAAATAGCTTGGTATTTCTTCGTGCTCTTGGTGTCTTCGTGGTAAAACATCTTGTTCTTATCGCTGGTCAGGCCATGAGGCGCTCATCCTGCCTCTTAAACTCCTCTCTGTCGCGCGCTTGAAGCCGCGGGCGGTTTCTGTCACAATACGCGGCCAAATGGTCAGAGCAGGTTCTGTCATCACAATCGAGGCGCCGGCCAAGATCAACCTGACGCTGGAGGTTCTCGGCAAGCGGCCTGACGGTTATCACGCGCTGCGCAGCATCGTGATGCCGGTCACCTTGACGGACACCCTGTTCCTCACGACCACCTACTCCCAGGTCGCCATGACCCTCACGGTCGGGCCGGGCGTGGACCTCTCGAAGATCGGCGCGATGGACCGCAACCTGGCGGTGCGCGCGGCGCGGCTGATGCAGTCGCGCTACCGGATCAACGCCGGCGCGCGCATCCACATCCACAAGCGCATCCCGATCGGCGGCGGCCTGGGCGGCGGCAGCGCCGACGCGGCGGGGGTGATCCGCGGGCTCGACCGGCTCTGGGGGCTGGACCGGCCGTGCGGCGAGCTGATGGCCCTGGGCGCGGAGCTGGGCAGCGACGTGCCCGCGCTGGTGCACGGCGGCGCGGTGCTGATGGAGGGCCGGGGCGAGCTCGTGCGCGGCCTCTTCGAGGGGGAGGCCCCGGTCGCCTGCGAGGGTTTCTGGCTGGTGATCGCCAACCCCGGCGTGATGTGTCCGACGCCCGATGTTTTCAAGAAATGGAGAGCGGGCTTGACGGCAGGCCCCCTCATTCTCCATAATATGGCCTCTTCTATCCGAACCAGCGATGTGTCGGCTGCGGCGGATGCGCTTTATAACGGATTGCAGGGCGGGGTTTTCGAGAGTTATCCCAGCGTTGCCCAAACAGCCGCGCAGCTTCAACAGGCGGGGTGTTTGGGTGTTTTGCTCTCCGGCAGCGGCGCATCGGTCTTCGGTTTGGCGCGGGATGAGGCTCATGGGCAGGAGATCAGCCGGAAGCTGGGCTCCGGCTTCTGGCACGTTTTAGTGCGTACTTGCCCGGTGGTGTAATGGCAGCACAAGAGACTTTGACTCTTTCAGAGGTGGTTCGAATCCACCCCGGGCAACCAGTTTGATGGCGGACGGTGGATTCTGAACCTGCGGCGACGCGGGAGAGCGCGAACAAAAAAATGAGCATGATCGTATTTTCTGGAACAGCTAACCTGCCGTTGGCCGAAAAGATGATGGCCTACCTCGGCGGGCAGCTGGGTGACATCAACATCCGCCGTTTTCCGGATGGCGAGACCCACATCAAGATCGTGGACAACATCCGCGGCATGGACGTCTACCTCGTGCAGCCGATCTGCAACGAGCCCAACGAGATGCTGATGGAGCTGCTGATCATGATCGACGCCGTGCGCCGCGGCTCGGCCTCGCGCATCACGGCCGTGCTCCCCTATTACGGCTATGCGCGCCAAGACCGCAAAGACCAGCCGCGGGTGCCGATCACCGCGAAGCTGGTCGCGAACCTGCTGGTGGCCGCCGGCGCCAACCGCATCCTGACCATGGACCTCCATGCGCAGCAGATCCAAGGATTTTTTGACATTCCCGTCGACCACCTGCACGCCGCGCCGGTGATGGTGAAGTACCTGCGCGAGATGAAGCTCAAGAAGCCGCTTGTCGTATCGCCCGATACCGGAGGGGCAAAAGCGGCTTACGCTTATTCGCAAATGCTGGGCACGGGCCTGGCAATTGTAGCGAAGCAGCGCCTGGGAGACGCGGAAGTGGATGCCTTTAGCGTCGTTGGCGACGTGAAAGGGTGTGACGTGATCATGGTCGATGACATGACCACGACCTGCGGCACGCTGTGTGCGGCAGCGAAGATCCTGAAGGAGCAGGGGGCCGCCTCGATTCGAGCGGCGGTCACCCACATGCCCCTGACGGACAAGGGCGTTCAGCGCCTGAAGGCGGACAACGGGCTCATCGAAGAGCTGGTGGTGACGGACACGATCCCTTTGCGGGCCGATCTGGACATCACCCAATTGCCGGTGAAGCTGACGGTGCTGACGGTCTCCGAGCTGCTGGGCGAGGCGATCCGCAGAATCCACAATGACCAGTCCGTGAGTTCGCTGTTCAGATATTGAGCGGCGGGCGCACGGGCTTATACAAGTCCGCACGAGCGGGCATTGGGCGCGATGAGCCGGTTCCTCTCCGGGAAAAGGTTGCACTTTCCGGAGCCGGGATGGGGGGTCGTGTCACGTGCCTGCTTGGCGGGTTTACTGAAGAGGAAAAGAAATGGCGAACGAAGAGATCAGAATGAAAGCCGAACTGCGCACGGAACAGGGTTCCAACGCAGCCGGCCGTTTGCGCCGCGCAGGGAGCCTTCCCGCCGCGGTGAACCGGATCGACGGCAGCACGACGATGGTGAAGTTTGACGCGCATGCCTTCAAGGCCATGCTGCGCCACCACTCCAGCGACCATGTGCTCGTCACGCTCGAACTGGACGGCAAGGACATTCCCGCGCTGATGCGCGAGGTGCAGCACAACGTGATGACGAACGACCCGATCCACGTGGACTTCGGCGAGGTCTCGCTGACCAAGAAGATCCGCGTCTCGATCCCGGTGCGCCTGTTCGGCGACCCCGAGGGCGTCCGGGTCGGCGGCGGCGTCTTGCAGCAGTCGATCCGCGCGATCGACGTCGACTGCCTGCCGACCGACATCGTCGAGCATCTGGATGCGGACGTTTCGGGCCTCGGGCTCGACCAGTCGCTCTTCGTGCGCGACCTGCAGCTCAGCGACAAGTACACGCTGGTCACGGCCAAGGACGTGCCGGTGGCGACGGTTGTCGCGCCCGCCGCGGAAGAGGTTGTGGCTGTGGTTGAGGGCGAGGCCGCCGGAGGCAAGCCCGCCGTGGTTGCCAAGGGCAAGAAGGAAGAGGCCGCCGCACCCGCCGCCGGAGCCAAGGGCGCACCCGCCGCCAAGGCCCCCGCAGCCAAGGCTGCAGCCAAGGCACCCGCCAAAAAGTAACTCGGAGGGCACGACCGCGTGAAAATGATTGCGGGACTGGGCAACCCCGGCGAGGCGTACGCGAACACACCGCACAATGTCGGTTTCGATGTTGTCGACCTGTTGGCGCAGCGGCTCGAGGCCGGTTGGAAGAACAGTTCCGGGTTTCACGCACGCGTGGCCCGCGTGGCCGTCGCAGGCGAGATGGTGTGGCTGGTGAAGCCTCAGACGTTTATGAATCTGAGCGGCACCAGCGTGGCGCCTCTGCTGCGGTACTACGGCGGGAACCCCGCGGACCTCACGGTGGTCTCGGACGACGCGGACCTGCCTCTGGGCAGGCTGCGGATCCGGGCCTCGGGGGGCAGCGGAGGACACCGCGGACTGGCCTCGGTCATCGAGGCGCTGGGGACGGAAGCGTTCCCGCGGGTCCGGCTCGGTGTGGGACGCGAAGAGCGGGGCGGCCTGATCGGTCACGTGCTCGGCAAGTTCGGCGCAGAGCGCCTGGACCTGGTCCGCGCGACGATCGAGGCGGCCGCCGACGCGGTGCAGTGCCTGACCGCAAATGGTTTGAATGAAGCGATGAACCGGTACAACAGCTGGAGCGCCGAAGAGGCTCGGCCGGAAGACCGGAAGTGAGAATGGGAATCACCTCATGAACAAGTACGATGGCTTGTATATCTTCGCCGGCTCGGCGAAGGATGACGTTCTGGACAAACAGATCGACAAGGCGCGCGGCGAGATCACGCGCCTGTCCGGAAACGTGCTGACCACGGAAGTGCTCGGCAAAAAAACGTTCGCACGCCCGATGCGTAAGCGCGACAGCGGCGTGTATGTGAAGATCCGCTTCGAGCTGGACCCCGCACAGGTCTCGACGCTGGTCACCCGCTACCACCTCGTCGAGGACATCTTCCGCGTGCAGATCCTGGCCGTGGACGAGCGCCGCGAGGAGGTCATGCTCAAGCAGATCGCGGTGCAGAAGGTCCGCGAGGCGACACGCGTCGCCGCTGCTGAGAAGGAAGCGGCAAACAAGAACGCGCAAGAGGCTTAAGCCCGAAACGCGCACTTAAGGACGGTGGATTATGGCTTCCTTCAACAAAGTGATCCTCATGGGGAACCTCACGCGTGACCCGGAACTCAAACAGACCCCCTCGGGCGCGAAAGTGGCCGAGTTGCGTCTGGCGGTTTCGGAGACGTGGCGCGACAAGAACGGGCAAACCAAAGAGGTGACGTGCTTTGTTGACGTCGTGGTCTGGGAAAAGCTGGCGGAACTTTGCCAGCAATACCTCGTCAAAGGCAGGCCGGTGCTCGTCGAGGGCCGCCTGCAGATGGACGAGTGGAAAAACCAGCAGGGCGAACCGCGCAGCAAACTGCGCGTGCGTGCCGACACGGTCAAGTTCCTGGGGTCTCCCCAGAAGCCGGCCGATGCGCATGACGCTCCCCAGGGCGGCGCGGCCGCCCCTGCGGGGCCGGCGGCGAAGACACGCCCCGCAGACGCGGGCACCCCGGCCGACGCGGGCGAGCCTTTCGAAGCGGGCGACCTGAGCCACGATGAAGAGCACCTGCCGTTCTAACTACACGAGAGTCGAAAAAGAGGAATTACGCTTATGGCCATGCAAAGAAGAAACAGCAGCAGCAGTAGCAGCAGCAGCCGCCCGGACCGGGAAGGTCGCGGCGACCGCGACAACACCCCGCCCCGCAAGCGCGTGCGGATCCTGGACCCCAATGATATCGTGAACGTGAACGATGTCGAGTTCCTGCGCCGGTTCATCACCGAATACGGCAAAATCGTCCCGGCACGCCTCACGGGCGTCACCGCTGCCCAGCAGCGGCAGATCAAGGAGGGCGTACGTCGCGCCCGCAACATGGGTTTGCTGGCGTAACCCCGAGAGGACCGTAACATTATGGCTACAGAAATTCTTTTGTTGGCGGATGTCGAGAATCTCGGCAAAGCGGGCGATGTCGTCAAAGTCGCGGACGGATACGCCCGCAACTACCTGCTGCCGCAGGACCTCGGCGCCCCCGTCTCCCAGCACGCCCTGCGCCGCCTGGCGAAGATGCGCAAGGCCCGCGAGGAGCTGTCGCGCATCCAGATGGCCGAGGCCAAAGACACGGCCGGCAAGCTGGCCAACGTCTCGGTCACCATCCGCGCCAAGACTGTGGACGGCACGCGCCTCTACGGCTCGGTCGGCGCGGGTGACATTGTCGCCGCCCTTCAGGAAGGCAACAAGATCGCGATCGACAAGTCCCAGGTGGTGTTGCCCGAGCCGATCAAAGAGACCGGCACGTTCGACGTCACCATCAAGCTGCATGCCGACGTGAGCCTCACCATCAAGGTGTGGATCGTCGAAGGCTAAAGCCAAGCAAGGAGGAGTTAGGAGTTAGGAGTTAGGAGTTTCAATGCACTCCTGATTTTTGATTCCTAATTCCTCTTTCGCTTTCTGTTCCCGTTTTCAAAGCCCGAAAATGTGTTTGTCCTTTCGGCGGTTAGGCATCCAACTCCTAACTCCTCCCTCTTAACTCGTTCCTTCTCCCCCCCCCTCCCCATGGCGCGCAACTTCCCATCTTCCTCGGCGGCCCCGTCCCTGAGAGTGCCGCCGCACAGCACCGAGGCGGAACGCGGCGTTCTGGGCTCCATCCTGCTCGATGCCGGCAGCGACAGCCGCGTGCTGGACCTCTGCACCGAAAACGGCATCACCCCCGAGTCTTTCTTCGCCCCGGCCAACCAGCTGCTCTTCGAGACGCTGAGCGAGATGTCCCGCGCCGCCGCCACCATCGACGCCCTCACCCTCAACGAGCGGCTGCGCACCCTGAACCGCCTCGACGACATCGGCGGCACCGCCTACCTGCAGGCGCTCATCGACGAGACCCCCACCGCCGCCCACGCCGAGTATTACATCAACATCGTGCGGCAGAAGCACCTGCTGCGCGCCGTCATCGCCTGCGCCCGCGACGCCGAGCGGCGCTGCTTCGACGAGGCCGTCAGCGCGGACCTGATCCTCGGCGAGGTCGAGCAGCAGTTCCTCGGCATCGCCGACCGCCGCGAGGGCACCGGCCTCACCTGGACCCAGGCCATCGGCAACACGATGGGCCACATCGACCGCCTCTTCTCGCTCGGCCCCGGCGGCGTGTCGGGCCTGCCCACCGGCTTCGCCAACCTCGACAAGAAGCTCAAGGGGTTGCGCAACGGCGAGATGATCGTGCTCGCCGCCCGCCCCTCCATGGGCAAGACCTCGCTCGCCATGAACATCGCCGAGTGTGTCGCGCTCGGCAAGGACATCTACGGACGCCCCATGAAGGGCGACAACGCCCGGCCGCACCCCGTGGGCGTCTTCTCGCTCGAGATGTCCACCGAGTCGCTCGCCATGCGCATGCTCTGCGGCTTCGCGGGCGTGCCCGGCTTCCAGATCGACCAGGGCCTGATCAACCCCAAGAAGATCAACCAGCAGCTCACCCGCGCCGCCTCGGACCTCGGCAAGGCCCCCATCTACGTGGACGACACCGGCGGCCTGGACGTGATGGACATGCGCGCCCGCGCCCGCCGCATGAAGAAGCGCCACAAGATCGAGCTGATCGTCATCGACTACCTGCAGCTCTGCAACTGCCGCGAGTTCGCCAAGCAGGGCCGCCAGATCGAGACCTCCCAGATCTCGGGCCAGATCAAGTCCATGGCCAAGGAGCTCAACCTGCCGGTCATCGTGCTGAGCCAGCTCAGCCGCGGGCCCGAGCAGCGCGGCGACAAGACCAATACGCCCAAGCTCTCCGACCTGCGCGACTCCGGCGCCATCGAGCAGGACGCCGACGTGGCGCTGCTGCTGCGCCGGCCCTGCAAGGCCCAGGGCGACCCCGAGTACGAAGACCGCCGCCTCGCCATCGTCGACGTCGCCAAGCACCGCAACGGCCCCACCGGCATCGTGCGCCTCGACTTCGACGACGCCCTCACCCGCTTCGGCGACCGCGCCGACCAGGGCGGCGAGACCGACGACCTCAACCCCGACACCTCGCCCGAGGCCCGCGCCGAGCTGTAAAACGGGTCACACGCGCTTGTGCTCGCACCAGACGAAGGTCACGATGCCGACCCCCCACAGCACGACGATGCATTGCCACGGCGAAACCTTGAGCAGCTGCGGCAGCCCCACTTTCCCGTAATCCTTCCACACCAGCACCGTGTCTTTGAAATACGGGTAGGCCTCGGCATAGAGCGCAGCGCCCAGCAGCATCCCGGCGATCACGAACAGCGCGTGCCAGCGCCCCTCGCCCAGCGCGCCCACCGCCGTCCCCGGACAGTATCCCGCCACGGCCCAGCCCGCACCGAACAGCAGGCCGCCGATCACCACCGCGCCCACATTCAGCGCCTTGTGGCTCAGCGTGATCAGCCCCGCGTCGCTCATGAGCTGAAAGCCCACGCTGCCCACAAGGATCGCCGAGAACATGAACTTCACGATCGTCATGTCCCGGAACAGCAGGGCGCCGATCTGACGGTCAAACCGCAGCACGCCGCCCTTCTGCAGCAGGAAACCGAACACGAGCCCCGTCAAAAGCCCCAGCAGCTGCTCACTCATAGCGGTCTCCTTTCCGATACAGAATCTCCGCGACCGTCACCCCGCCCGCAAAGAAACAGGCCAGCGCCGCCAAGCCGCTCGCCGAGAGCTGCATCATGCCGCTCAGGCCGTGCCCGCTCGGGCAACCGTCCGCCAGCCGGGCGCCGAACATCGCCAGCGCGCCGCCCGCAAACGCCCAGAAGGCGCGCTTCAGCGGACTGCGCCCGAAATGCCGCGCCCAGGCCGGCGGCACGCCCTCCCACGCGAAGGCCCCGCCCGTCAGCGCGCCCGCCAGCGCCCCCACCAGAATGCCGCCCACCAGCGCGAACTGCCAGTCGAACTTGACCTGCTCCTTCTGGAAGTAGGCGTTCTTCGCCACCCGCTCCGGAAGAAATTTCCGCTCGATCATCGCCGAGGCCCGCACGAAAGTCGTCGACGCGCCCAGATAGGTGGTCTTGTTCATGATCTTCGTCGTGGCGAACGCCGAGCCGATCGCCAAAAGCCCGACCAGCGCGCCCGCCAAATACGGGCTCCACCCGCCATCCTCTTTCCCAGCACTCATACCCGCCTCCACCGTTATAACCGCCCTCAGACAACCATGCGCCAAGCCGCGCTCCTCAAAAGCAGGCGGTGACATTAAACCACATGCGTTACTTTAGCACCACGCACGCCAAGGGGTCAACGTTTGCGGGGCGGGCCGGTGAAACAGGCGAGACCGCATCCCGGCCTGCTCGCGCCGCGCGTCGGCCCCGCCGCCCCCTTGTTCTTACAGCCTCGAAAGACTATACTGTAGTTTCTGTTTGATAAGCGGTTGGCAAAGGAGGATGACCATGAAGCGTTTCTGGATGTCGAGTGTGTGTCTGTGCGTGGCGGCGTCGGCGGGTGCGCAGGACATCGTGATGATCCGATCCGACGCGCCCGCTACGAGCTCGTTCAACAGCTACACCAACTGGGCGGACCAGCTCGCCCCGTCGGGCGCGAAAACCTACCAAACGACCAACAATATCATGCGAACGCCGGAAGGCGCGGGGCCGTTCGTGTTCGAGGGCTCCCGGCTGACGATCAGCAGCAGCGGCGCTTTGGCGTGGAAGTCGACCGGCCCGGTGACCGTCGCGGACTTGGTTCTTGAAGGCCCCGTCTCGCACTGGTTTGGCGGCATCATAGGCCGGCTCTACGGGAATATCACGGTCCCCGCCTCGCGCACGGCGCGTTTCGAGTGCGCGCCCACGGAAAACGACATGCGGGTTTTCGCGGTCTATTCCACGATCGCCGGCAACGGCAACCTGCAGGTGACCATGGGCCATGTCACCGCGCTGAAGCAGACCAGCCTCTTTGCCGACAACAGCGGCTTCACGGGAAGAATCATCCTGCGCGGCCTGGGCAAGTTCGGCGTCTGCATGGAAGAGAGCCTGGGGCCGAATCCGGCGGCTTTCGCGGCGAACAAGCTGGAGTTCAGCGGCATGACGCTCGTGCTCACCAACTCGCTGACGCTGGACGACCCGAACCGCGGCATCGTGCTCAACAACACCCTCGACGCCGGCAACCAGCTTTACCCCGGCGGCGCGATCGAGGTGGCCAACCTGGCGACCGCCACGGTGGCCTGCGTGATCTCGGGCGCGGGGCCGCTGACCAAACGCGGCAACGGCACGCTGCTGCTGGCGACCAACACCACCTACACCGGCGCGACCACGGTCGAGGCCGGCACGCTGCGGCTCTCCCCTGCCTGGACGCTGGCCTCGCAGACCCTGACCGTCACCGGCACGACCGCGGTGGTGGCGGGCGAAGGCACGCTGAGCAACGTGACGCTGATTGCGGGCGGACAACTGGCGGCCGAAAAGGGCGGCTGGTCGATCAAGAACCTGTCCGTGCAGAACACGACCAACGTGACCTTCGCGCTTGACCTCTCGGAGGCGAATCCCGACACCGCGCTGATCCGCGTCAGCGGCGCGCTGACCAAACAGCCGTTTCAGGTGTTTCAGTTCGTGGTCAACACGAACAACACGGCGGCCGCGCCCTACAAGGTGCTGTCCGCCTCCAACCTCACCGACTTCGCGGACTACGATTTTTGCGTCACGCCGCCGTGGATCGGCGAACTGTCGCGCGCGGACGACGGCGCAGGCGGACAGGTGCTGCTTTTCACGCCCACGCCCGCCGACAAGATCGTTTTCAAGACGGTCGTAGACAATCTCAACGAAAGCGGGTTCACCCTCGGCTCGAAATGGTCGGACGGGCTTGCGCCCTCGCCCGACAAGACCTATGTGGTCCGCGGGTTTGGCTTGCGCACACCCTCGGCCGGCAGCCTCACGTTCGCCGGCAAGCGGCTGGTGGTGGACGGCCAGGGCATTACGCTCAAGGGGGTTGGCACGACGCCGACCATCACCAATCTCGTGATGATGAACGACGCCTCGTTCGGCATGGCCGAAGGGGCCGGCAGCCGGATGGCCGGCGACATCCTGCTGCACGCGGTGCGGGATGCGAACAAGACCTACGCCATGCGCGTCACCAGCAGTTACATGGGCCGCTATCTCAACCTCTATTCGACGCTCTCGGGCTACGGTGATCTTTTTCTTCAGAGTCACGGCGATCCGGCCTATTCGAACAATCTCTACACTTCCCACGCGGACAACCCCTCCTACTTCGGCAAGATCCGGATGGACGGCAACACCAACTTCTGGCTGCGTATCGCCAGCGAGGCGAAGCTCGGCGGCAACCCGCCGCTGTTCCGCGCCGACCAGTTGAGCTTCAACGGCGGCGGCCTCAGCGTGACGAACGACGTGACTTTGGACGACGCCAGCCGCGGCATCACCCTGCTGGCGACCGGCGGCAATTCCGTGATGACGACCGACAAAGGTGCGGGGGCGTTCTTCACCAACACGCCGGCCGCGCTGCTGCGCTACGAGGGCGGCTGCACGCTGCGGCCAGAGTCGAGCAACGTCACGCTGACCGTGGCCTGCCCGATCACCGGCGCGGGCACGCTGATCAAGAACGGGCTGGGGGCCCTGGTGCTGGGCGGCGCGAACAGCTACACGGGCCAGACCCTGGTCATCGCGGGCGCGCTCCGTCCCGCCTCGACCAACGCTTTCGGCACGGGCCCCGTTTTGATCAAAGGCGCGGGCACGCTGAGCCGCCGCTATCCCGACGCGGCGCTGCCCGCCGGCGTGGCGCTGGGATCGACGGTCACCTTCGAGGCGGGCGCGCGCCTGGAGATCGCCCTGGACGAAGGCTTCACCGTGCCCGGAAACTTCACGGTGCCGCTCTTCACCGTGCCGTCGGGCATGGCCCCCGACCCCGCGACGGTGCCGGTGCGGCACAGCCTGCTGAACTACAAAGCCACGGTCGTCACGGCCCCCCTGAGCGGCGGCCGCACGCTGTTCTCGGCCGAGCTCTCTTTCCAGGGCACGCTGATGATGGTGAAGTAGGGCTGGACCTCCCGGAAAGCAACCTGCCGGCACCCGCAAGCCGCGATGACGCATGCCTCGCCCTTTACGTCTCGCCCTTAAAGTCATAACCCTTTTCGCGACGTTTTCACGCCTGACACCCACCCGACAATGCGTTTAGGTTGCCGGAAGATTATCAGGGAAACGAACATGACCCGCTCAGGGCAAAGGAACCGCCAGGCTCACGCCCTTTTTATGGATCAGATTCCGCTTGGGGTCGAACTCCATGTTCAGGTCGTTCGGCGTGGGGTTCACATAATAGAGCATTTTGATACGAATACCCCTTCCGCCCTCTACTGCCATCGGACCTCTGATCTTTCCATACAACCCTTCTACGAGGTTGCCGTCCTGATCAACCGTTGACCGGATTCGGAAGAAACAGTTGGTGGTCCCCGTGTTCGTCTTGGTTTCAAAATCATTTCTGATTAATTGTCGTTCCAAACGGAACTCAGTTTCAGAATATCCATCACGTGGAGCTCCGTATGGAAGTTTCATAGTGCTTTGATAAGAAATGTCTCTGTCATTTATTCCGCAAACACCGTTTTTATCGCCGATAAAACGGACCGTCAGGACCTCTGCGGGGTGCGCTCTGTCATACCCATTTGTAGACCGCCACACATGGAACCGCACATCCTCGGTTTGCCCATTACCATACGGCGGCATCCACTCGGCACGTTGCATATCAAGACCGACCCATTCGTTTGTCCTCACAGGATACTTCATCAGACTCATATTCCATGCATACATCGGTATCGGATTTACGATTTTACGAAGGCAAATCGTTTCCTCATCACGGTCATAGGGCTTCCATCGTCCGGTCATCTTGTCTTTTTCGCTCAGCGTGTACCGTATACATGAGGCGTAGTACCCTTCCTTCTGAATGGAAATCGCTGGGTTGTTAAGAGTCACCCCGGCCACAGACCACAGCCCTTTGCGGTCTGTCTCCCCCAGAACATTAAAATATTTCAAACCTTTCCAAGGATCTTTTTCGTCAACCATACCATCGAATCCCATTTCTATATTTGCGTTATGTACCGGATTACCCGGTTCGTCAACAATTCGATAATGAAACTGGATTTCCAGACCGGTCCTTGCCAATATCGGTATGAACGGCAACATGCATATCAGAAACATTAAACTACTTTTCACTTCAAACCTCCATCCGTAACCATTTTCGAGTACACCTCTTGGGTGTACAATAGCGCCACATTTTTGAAATCAGAATGTGTCCACTTCCACTTGTCAGAAGAGCTAACCTCGTACCATCCGTGCCGCAAAAAATTAGCACGATCGTTCATGTCCCAATTCTCGATTCCGCTTTCGTTTTCGATCTGGTTCTTGCCCATCGCGTAGCTAGTGGCGGGGAATACGTGGGCCAGGAGGTAGAGCCTGTTATCCGCTGCGTATGTGCTGGCGGCTGCGGCATTCGTATCTGTCAGTTCGGCGGGCAGGGTGAATATCGGATAACGTGTCAGAACCCACGGCATTGTGATCATGGGATCAAATATCTCTTTCAAGGTCTTCCTGCGGTAGCACGGCACGCCGAGGCAATCCACCGGCACCGAGTAGCATTGGGTCAGGTTGGCCTTATTGACCATCCAACCGCCTTCCTTGTTTGGATAGGCCTCGTTGACGAACGCGGTCAGCCAGTCGTTGATGTAACTCTCGACCGCTCCGACCGCAGACAAGGGCGCGCTCATCGGCCCGTCCGACCATGCGGGCCACCAGTCCGGCTGTTTTATCAAGTCGACCCTGTCCGGAATGCGGCCTTTGAGTTTCTCCTGCGCGCACCAGACGTAGTTAAGAGATTCCAGGCCGCTAATATTGATTTCATACCAGTCGTCCGCGCAGTCGTACGGCGCGTTGTCCAGAATGTCTTCGCCGGAGCTGTAGAAGTTGCAGACGCGCGTATCGCCCCAATCGGTAAAGAGCCCGCGCATGGTTAGCGCGCTACGTGCGTCAGGATGATCGAAATTGGTATGCCACTCGCTTGCGAACAGTCGGTTGGGGTAGCTATCGTCAGTGTAGTCCGCCCAGTTTGCGTTCACCATGTTGTGCGTCATGAGCGTCGCGGAACGGTAGGCTTCCTGAGCCACCGCGGCATCCAGCATAAAGTAGTTGGCCGCAGGAGCGCCGTGCAGGCAGATTGCCGCGGAAGCTACCATGTTGCCGAGGCTGTGCGCGATCACCGTGACCTCTCCTGACTGGGCTATCGCCTGGCTATAGGCCGAAACGTAAGGCGCGGTCGCGAAGGCGTTCGCAACGTTCGTGTAGAAATTAAGGGTTTCCTCAATGGCCGGCGCCTGCGTGGCATCACCGAACCAGCTCACGGCGTGAAACCGCGCGCGCGAGCCGCACCACCAAAGGTTTTTAAACACCGCGCTCTGCTCGTCGAGCGCGTCTGTCCCGTTGATATTGTAGCCGTGAACGTAGACGATGTGTTTGGCCGCCGTCACCGCGTCCGGCAGATTGGGCGGATCTGTGATGTACGTGCTCATCCCGCCTATGCCGCCGCCGACGCCTCGCAGGTTCAGTTGCCGGTACATACCGGTGACCGAGTCGAGGGAAACGAAAAGTTTTGACCGGCAGATTAGTCTTCCATCCGTCCCCGCGCGCACCTCCAGCGTCAGGTTCTCGCCGGTATCCCGCGTCGGTGAACGACCCTCTAGCAGCACGACACCCTTCCCGTTGAGCGCCGAGATCATAAACAACGCGTCCAACTGGACACCGCTGGCGGTCACTTGACGAGTCCTCCCTGCGGCGGCGGATTCGGCGACTTCCGGATCGAAAACATGGGCATTGCACGCCACATCAAACAGCACCAGTGGCGTTCCGGTAACATCCGTGAGAATATTGACTGCGCCACCCTCGTGGCAAAGCCAATAACTGCACTCTTCTGAAGCGATCTGATCGACAGTTTGCCCCACGTCCAGCAGAACAGGGAACCAGTCGTTCAGATCGCGCACCCCGTTTACAATAGTATCGGCGTAGTCTGGAGTCTGCGCCCCAGGGATATTCGAGCCCTCATGTTTATTGATATCAGCATCGTCATTTAGCCAAAAATAATATGCTCCGTCTTCCGCCCGGCGATTCTGATCCGCATCGGAGATCGTCCCGTCGCAGTCATAATCGGGAATCATGTCCACTTTCAAGACATAGACGTCAATCGAATCACCCGAATAACCCTCGCAGGATATCTGCGTGTAACCGGGACCCTTTGCGATAAAGACTCCCAAGGCATCAACGGTTCCGACCGCCGTATCCGAGCTTATGAACTTCTCGATAATCTCCCTGCCCGCTTGTTCGTTATTCGGCCCTAGGTTTATGGCGCCGTAGGCGGTGAATTGCACGGCATCTCCGACTGACAAATAGACAGGCCCGCTAATATGAGGCCCGGACAGCACCGTCACGACGTACGGTGTCCGCGGGGAGACGCCCTTCAGTTCACCCTGTTTCGCGACGTCCACACGTCTGCCATCCACGGCGTATCCTCCCGCCTGATCACCAGAATGCAACACGACGGTACCAATATTCCAAACCAAATCCCTTTTTTCGGACAAATAGGGGACAAACTGGGCTTCCTCAAAGATTTCCTTATCATTCAAATATATCTTTACCTTTGCTATCTGAGCAGCGGCCGCCAACACTCCCGGGGCGATCCACGGCTTTTGGGTTATGCAAGCCGTTGTCGCATTAATCTCGAGCGTATCCATCAGTCCCGCCCGATTCCATGCATAAGTATTTCCATTTTGCGGGATAAAGGCAGTTCCGGCGCAGTCGCGTGAATACGTTAGCGGGTAAAACTCCATCGTTCTCGAGAAGGGAAACGGAGCCAAGTTTATTTTCACTTGGTTTTTTCCATCCCAGTCCACAAGGCACCAAATGCTTATCTTGTCGTCTTGCCATAAAGTCGGTTTAGAAAAGAGGCTTTGGGGCCATGAGTAAATATAGGTTTCGCCAAGAAAAGCATTATAATATGGGCTAGTCGGACCACTGGGCACATAAGGGAATAACGAAATGTCGTAATTACCGATAGCGAGAACCAACCTGGTTCCCGGATCTCCCCCTCCTCCTCCGCCGCCCCCCCCCGTAACAGGCGGCGAGTATCGGACATATATTCTATACAGGCCCGCTTCAGCTCGATCAAACGAAAAACGGGTCTCTCCGTTTTCACCGGCACCCTGCATATTGGCATCATTCACCTGAAGAACATAACCCAGATTCGGGCCGATCCAACTCAGTTCCACCCGTAAATTGGGCTTCTCCACCGACAGTTTTGCCATCGTCTCGCTCAATCCAGTGGCCGTCCTGGCCGTTATCAGGTTTTTTCCAGGGAACAGCTTCACTTCCTGCGAAAACCTGCCGCCTTCCGCTGCGGTTGTATATTTGCATTTGGCGCCAGACGGCATGCTTAAAGCTTTCAGATCCAACTCAACGGCAGTCTGCTTATCCCGAACAATACCCGTTATCGTTCGGCGCCTGGCCGTTTCGAAATCTTCGGCCATGCCGACTGCCACCGCTTCCA
Organism: Verrucomicrobiota bacterium; assembly: GCA_023269675.1. Classification (GTDB taxonomy): domain Bacteria; phylum Verrucomicrobiota; class Kiritimatiellia; order RFP12; family UBA1067; genus JAHFSX01. Next base: position 108,555 of record JAHFSX010000012.1, on the reverse strand, counting down.
ATATGAACCAAAGGAAGATTTCCAGCACCGGGCAGGCCCCGGCAACCCTACTCATCGCACACCCGCCTTCATCAGGGGCAGCCATGTCCGGATCTGGTCTTTGCTGTGTTTCGAGCGTTCGAGCCGTGATTCCGCGCGTTCGCTTGCGGCGTCGCACGATGCTAAAACCCCAACAGCTACATGCGCATGTCGAGATAGATCCCATGTCCGATTTGATCTTCTCATGACGACCTCAGTTCGCGTAAATTACGATTCCGTTCGGGGGATACGTGATAACCACGGTGGCTCTCACCGCCGGGTCGTTCGGATCCGAATCAGCCCCATTGGGAAAGCCGTCATTATCATCATCGTTCGGATCCGTAAACGTGTCATCGGTGCAGGAAACCGTCACGACGTCCAAGCCGACCCTGTTCAGTCGGTCTACCGCAACCGCTTGAATCGTATGGGTTCCCACTGACGGCAGCCTTACCCAGGCATACCGGATGTACCCGTCTCGTGTCGTTGCGACACCGTTGACGGTCACGACATCATTGGAGGTGTCTGTCCAGACCGTCACGCGGACCGCCCCCCCCGAGAATGCCTGAAAATCCACCGGACTCAGGATCGTTACGTCGGGGGGTAACGCGTCTACCCCGACGGTCACGCTTTTCCGCGATTCCAGCGCAGAAGAGCCGACCCTCCTGGCCGAAACCGTGATCTCGCGTAGCCCTTCTTCGAGGGTCAGGGTGTTCGTGAAGGCATAAATACCTGTCCCCTGGTTGTTAACCAGTACCTTTTCCCCTCGGATCCATACCGAGTCCAAGACCCCCTGGCACTCCACCACTCCCGAAACCGTTATGATAGGACTTGGCAACACCGCGCCGTCCCGCGGAGAATCGATGCTGATCAAAGGTCCCGGCCTCGTCGGCGTTTTATCTTCATTATCCGGTATACCGTCATGATCCGTATCTTTATCGTGAGGGTCCGTCTCCAACTCGCATTCTTGTATATTCTTGAGCCCGTCGCCGTCGGCATCGCCGTATGCGTCCAAAGCATCCATGGGATTCAGTCCGTAATCGACCTCCCATCCGTCCCAGATGTCGTCACCGTCGCTGTCGTCCCGGTTCGGGTTGGTTGCGTACCGGTACGTTTCCTCGCGATCGGAGAGACCGTCGTCATCGCTGTCGGCATTGAGCGGGTTAGTCCCGAACATCAGCATCTCACGTCCGTCCGCGACACCGTCGCCATCGCTGTCCATGTCGCCGCGTGAAACACAGAAAAATGCGGATCCCAGCACCACAGGGGCGCTCCAGGACTCAACCGGCAGGTCGGCCCCGACACTGCCGACGAGCGTCCAATGACGGTCTGGCGGCGGAAGGCGCGGGCATGAGAAGACATCCAGAGGAACAGGGTTCGTCGGTGTGTAGACCCAGAGCCACACGGAACCGGAAGCCACACTCTCCACCCCGGCGAAAGCCAGCCTGTTCGTGTCAGGCGAGAGCGTCGACGTTGACACTCCGGACGTCGGGGCGTTGGTGAAAGCTTCCCTCCACGCCGCCAGCAAGAGCGGCCAATCACGCGCCGCAACCAGAGACAATTCTAATTGCATGCGCGAACGGTCGCGAGCGGCGTACCAACTGTCCAAACTGACGGAGGACAGCCAGACAGGCGGATCTCCGTAGGCCTCACGCACCCAGAGATGAGGATCGAATCCTCCTTGGACAATTTGGGTTCGAAAGATTTTACAGTCTGCTCCCACATACATCCAGGCGCGTTCTTGGGCTTGGGTCTCAATGATGGAGACCGTCCAGACCGGCACTCCCATCCGAGGTCGGAAAGCAAACAGATTGGTCGCGGCGGCGAGGTCACCGTCATCGAATGTATAATACCCCGCCCTTAAACCGAACACGTATGGCCCAGGAGGAAATACGTGGCCTTCCTTAATAAGTCCGCCATAATTTCCTGAGACCGCCCCATCCAAGTCTTCCAGACTGGTCAACTGTGTTGGGCTCGGCCAAGCCAGGGCTGAGGCCAGCGAGAACAAGACATCCAGTGTTACGATAGGGTACGTCGTTCTCATGATTGCCCTTCCCGATTGTTGCTTTTATGGGCTACGACCTGAAACCAGAGAAGCCGACACCCTTTTAAGAACAAAATTCGGTCGCGCCATGAAGGCGACGACGGACAAAACCAGATACCACAGCGCAAGTACGTAAACGTGAAGAATAAACACACTCCTCTTCTAAGTTTGTATAGGTTAACTTTCGATGCATGCAATCGTCAACCTCAAAAAAGGGTAGCAATAAAGAGCATGGTGGGCATGGGGTTCCGCCCGATTTCGCGCCTGACAAGCGAGTCTCAATGCGCTATCCTGTGTGAAAACAATCGGGGGGATGCGAATGAAAGTGGCAGTCTGGATGTTGGCCGGCCTCATGGCCGGAACCGCGGCCGCGCAGGCGGGAACAGTCAAAAAAATCTACGTCGCGCCGGACGGCAACGATGCCGCGTCAGGCTCCTGGTGGCGGCCGTTCGCCACCTTCGAACGCGCCCAGGCGGCGGTCAAGGCCTTCAAAGAGACCCCGCCGGCCGGACCGGTCGAGCGCATCGAGGTGCTCTTCCAAGGCGGCACCTACGCGCTCGACAAGCCCATCGTGCTCCAGCCCGCGCACGGCGGCACGGCCGCGTATCCCGTGGTTTACCGCGCCCGCGCCGACCAGACGCCCGTCTTCAGCGGCGGACGCGCGATCACGGGCTGGACCGTCGGCACGAACGGCGCGTGGACCGTCCAGCTCCCCGAGGTACGGTCGGGCCAGTGGGATTTCGCGCAGCTCTTCGTCAACGGCGAGCGCCGCTTCCGTCCGCGCCTGCCGAGGCAGGGCTACTTCAAGACCGCCGGGGACTTCGAGAAGAACGACGCCGGCATCAACGGCTTCCTCTACCAGAGCAACGACCTCAGCGTTGCCTGGGCCAACCTCGCAGAGATCGAGTTCCACGTGCTGCACGTCTGGTCCGCCTCGCGCATGCGGGCCGCCGCCATCGACCCCGCGCTGAGGGCGGTGAAGTTTCCCAAGACCCGCGCCTTCAACAGCGACTGGGGCAACTTCAAGGACCGCCGCTACTGGGCCGAGAACGTGAAGGAGGCCTTCGGCGCGCCCGGCGAATGGCACCTCGACCGGCCCACCGGCACGCTCGCGTACATGCCGCTGCCCGGCGAGACGCCCGCCAACACCCGCGTCGAGGCGCCCGTGCTCACGCAGCTCCTCATCTTCCAGGGCTTCGAGAACCAGCCGCTCGTCAACACCACCCTCGAAGGGCTGGTCTTCAAGCAGTCGCAGTGGGTCACCCCGCCCGAGGGCAACTTCACGCCGCAGGGCGAGATGAACATTCCCGCGGCCGTGGAGTTCGTCCGCGCGCGCAACATCACCGTGCGGCGCTGCGCCTTCACCCAGCTCGGCGGCTACACCCTGGCCTTCGGCCCGGGCGCGCACTCCAACACCGTGGACCACTGCCTGATGACCGACCTCGGCGCGGGCGGGGTCAAGATCGGCCCGCCCTTTGCCGGGTACCGCATGGCCGAGGCCCCCAAAAACGTGCTCACGCCCGACGCGCCGGACGGCCTCGCCAAGACCACCTCCGCCATCACGATCAGCAACTGCCGCATCACCGGCGGCGGACGCATCCATCCCGCCGCGCACGGGGTCTGGATCGGCCACTCCTCCTACAACCGCATCCTGAACAACGAGATCAGCGACCTTTACTACACCGCCGTCTCCATCGGCTGGGTCTGGGGCTACGCCGAGCCCTCGCGCGCCCACCACAACGAGGTCGCCTTCAACCACCTGCACCACATCGGGCAGGGCGTGCTCTCCGACATGGGCGGCGTCTACACGCTCGGGATCTCGCCGGGCACCACGGTCCACGACAACCGCATCCACGACATCCACGCCTTCGACTACGGCGGCTGGGGCCTCTACACCGACGAGGGCTCCACCGGCATCCGCATGTGGAACAACCTGGTCTACAACGTCAAGACCGGCGGCTTCCACCAGCACTACGGCCGCGAGAACGTGATCGAGAACAACATCTTCGCCAACTCGCGCAAAGACCAGCTCCAGCGCACGCGCGACGAACCGCACCTCTCCTTCACCTTCCGCAACAACATCGTCTACTGGGACAACGACGGCGCGCTCTTGGGCAGCAACTGGAAGGGCGGCGCGCGCGGCGTGAAGGACGGCAAACCCACCCAGCACTACGAGCTCGGCCCGAACCTCTACTGGCACGCGCCGGGCTCGCAGGAGATCTTCCCCGGCAAGAAGACGCTGGCGCAGTGGCAGGCCGAGACCGGGCAGGACGCCGGCTCGCTCGTGGCCGACCCGCTCTTCGAGAACCCCGCCGCGGGGGACTTCCGCCTCAAGCCGGGCTCGCCCGCCGCCCAGGTCGGCTTCAAACCGTTCGACGCCGTCGCGGCCGCCGGTCCGCGCGACCCCTGCCTGCTGCCGAAGCTCGCCGTCACCGCGGCCCCCTCCATGTACGAAATCAAGAAACAGCCGTAAGGTATCCTTTGCCCTGTTTGTAGTACCGGCTTCAGCCGGCAGCGTAAACATGAAAGATTCCGCCTAAAGGCGGTACTACAAACAGCGCTCAACTCTGAAAATGAAACGCACTCTCACCCTTTTATCGCTGATTCTCGCCGGATGCGCCACGCGCGACGACCACGCGCGTGCGCCGCGCGAGCTCTTGCCCGATCCGACCTTCACGCAGTGGTTCCACATCCGCGGCCTCGGCCTGCCGACCGATGACGGCGGCGTGCATGGCGTCTTCCGCAGCAGCCCCGCGAAGAGCGGCACGCCGGTCTGGACGCTGGCGCAGTGGGCCTCGAAACACAGCCTCGCCGACACCGCCGTCACGCGGCAGACTCAGCTCGCGAAAGACCGGTTTCAGATCGCCAACCCTTCGAAGCGGGTGATCGTAGACAGCCGGCGCGGCGAGATCGAGCTCGGCCTGTTCGCCTCGGCCTGCTATGACCGCCCGCGTCAAAAAAACGAGCCCTGGCCGCATCTGCTGGCCTCGACCGCCCTGACCGACACGCGCTACCCGGCCGACTTCTGCCGCGTCGAACAGATGCAGCGCCTAGAGGTCTCGATGGCGTGCCGCCTGACGGAGTTCGCCGACAAGCACCCCGACCCCGATCCCGACCTGCACGCCGCCCAGTTCCAGCTCTTCCTTTACGTTCAGAACCTCACGCAGGGCGATGACGGGTTCGGCGACATGCTCTGGTTCGGCATCCCCGTCTTCGACAACCGGGTTCCGCTCAAAGAGGAGACCTATCAGCGCGACGGCGGCAAGCCTGACGCCTCGGGCAAGTTCATCTACTCCCTCCCCAGCAAGGCCTGCATCGCCGCAGGCGAGGGCTTCGTGAAGAACGGCCTCCTCCTCGCGGGGAAAGACGCGCGCTGGGTGGACATCCGGGTGAACGCCGCTCCGTGGATCGTTTACGCGTTCAAGCTCGCGCGCAAAAACGGCTATCTCGCCAAAACCGAACTCAAAGACCTCTATGTGAGCGGGCTCAACTTCGGCTGGGAGATGCCCGGCACCTATGACGCCGTCATGCAGGTGCGGGGCTTCTCTCTGCTCGCCACGTCGAAGCCGTTGCCGCCGTCCCCGACGATCCAGCCCTCTGCGGCGCGCGAGGACGCTCCCCCTCCAGCTCCCCTCCCGGCCGTTCAACCGTGAACCTGTAACGTGTAACTTTTTCCATGACCGTTCCCTACTGCCTCAACATCCACCCCGGCGAAAGCCTGGCCGAAACCCGCGCCGCCATCGAGCGTTACGCGCTCGCCGTGAAGGCGCGCGTCTCCCCCGGCGCGCCCTACCCGCTCGGCCTGCGCCTCGCCGCCAGCGCCGCGCAGGAACTCGCCGACCACGCCGCGCTGGACGCGTTCCGCGACCTGCTCGCGCGCCATGACCTTTTCGTCACCGGCATCAACGGCTTCCCCTACGGCACGTTCCACAACACCGCCGTCAAAACCGCGGTCTACCAGCCCGACTGGTCCACGCCCGAACGCCTGACCTACACCGCGCGCCTGGCCACCATCCTCGCCGCGCTGCTCCCCGAAGGCCAGACCGGCAACATCTCGACCGTGCCCCTCGGCTACAAGGGCAACGGCGCGCGGGGGCGCGCGCCCTCCACCGCTGAAACCGATGCCCGCCGTGTCTATGTGCGGCAGCTCGCCGTGATGGCGGAGTTCCTGCACGATCTGAAACAGCGGAGCGGCCGCGAGATCGTGCTCGCGATCGAGCCCGAGCCCGACTGCCTGCTGGAGGACACCGGCGAGGTGGTCGCCTGGTTCGAGGACGAGCTGCTGGTGGAAGGGAAGCGCTGGCTGACCTTTCAGGGGCGCCGCACGCCGGACGCGGCGGAGGCGCTGTTGCGCTCGACGATCGGGCTCTGCCTTGACACCTGCCATTTCGCCGTGGCGTTCGAAGACCCGCTCGCCGCGCTGGTCCGTTTCGAAAGCGCCTGCATCCGCGTCGCGCGCATCCAGCTCAGCGCGGCGATCCGCACGACGATCACGGAGAAGTGCCTGACGCGACTCGCCGCGTTCGTCGATCCGGTGTATCTGCACCAGACCAAGATCCGCCTGCCGCGCGGACAGGTCGTCCCGCTGCCCGACCTGACAGAGGAGACGCTGGCGGCGGCGCGCCAGCACGCGGGCTGTGAGCTGCGCACGCACTTCCACGTGCCACTCTTCTATACGGGTGACGAGGTGCTGGGCTCGACGCACACCGATCTGACCCCCGGGTTTTTCGCGCACGTTCAGGCCAGCGGGTACCCGCTGGAGATCGAGACCTACACCTTCAACGTGCTGCCGCCCGCGATCCGCCCGGCTGACGTCGTGGACAGTCTCGTCGCCGAGCACGAATGGGTCATGGAGCGGCTGGGTTAGCGCGTTGTATTAAATTGCGGCCGGTTTGCCGCCAAAAAACAGCTAACCACCCAGACACCAAGTACCCCAAGAACACAAGGAACGCTTCCCCTATCCTTAATCGTAATCCTAATCTCTCCCAAAACCGGATTAAGATTAAGAGCAGGATGAGGATTAAGAACGTCCTATGCGCGGCTCACGGCTGTGGCGCTTTTTCCTCTTCGGGCTCGACCACGTCCAGGATCCGGGCCGACTCGAAGTACATCGGATGCTCGCGGTCTTTGCGCAGATCCTTCATCAGCGGGTTTTTGATCTCTTCGGGGCGGTTCAACGCATCGCTGAAGATCGCGTCCAGCACCTCGGCGTTCTCGGTCTTGTCGTAGAGGATCGCGTAGAGCGCAGGGAACTGCTCGTCCGGAAAGAGGTTCAGCGAACGGTGAATGCCGTCCATCTGATCCGCCTTGTCCAGCTTGTCGAAAGCCTCCTTGACGCGTTTGGCCTGGTCGGCGGCCGGCAGGTCCTTCTGCTCGATCACCTGGTCGACCAGCGACTCCCACGCGTCGACCGCCTTTTCGCGCGGCGTCTTCGCTTCCGGCGCTGCCGCCGCCTGCTGCGTTTCGCCCGGATTAACCGCGGGCCGTTCCGCTTCGGCGGACTGCGTCATCGGGGACGTCTTCCGGGAGGCCTTGGCCTGAGCCGTATTCTTGGTCGGTTCTGCCTTCGCGGCTGTTTTGGCCGCTGCGGCATGACGCTTCCCCTCCGAGGCAAGCGCCGGGCCCTTCTCGCTCGCCACCGGCGTGGAAGGCCGCAAGGCCAGGTACAGCAACACACCGGCCAGCGCCAACAGACCGGCAATCAACACTTTGTATCTATTCATAAGCGCGAGTTTACTCCTCTGCCGGAGTCGTGAGAAGCAGGAAGTCATACGACCCGTTGAAACTGTACGGCACCGGCTGACCCAAGGGGTTCGGGTACTGGCTCTTGTCCGACCACAAGAAGAAGCCGCGGCCCCCGACGCCGTCGGCGGCGTCCTCGCGCTCGGGCGTCAGCGCGCCCTCGAACGCGATGCTTCGGGGGATGTGCGTCGCGCCGTCGTCGAACCACGCCTTGAAAGCGCCTTTGAACACGCCCGTCGCGCGGGCCAGAGTCACCGACAGACCCACGGCGTTGGTCGCGCCGTAGTCGTAAGCGCCGTCGGCACCCTTTAGCGGCGCTCCCGGCCTGGGGGCCGACAGGCCGGTCATGACACCGAGCCTGTTGGTCACAACCGTCAGCGCGAGGCCATCCGGATTCCACCAGTCCGAGGCGGCGCGGCTGGCCCCGGCCAGGACCTCCGGCACGGGCGCGCCGTCATCCGTACCGACCGTCAGCACCCGGTCCCGGTAGTAAGTGTACAGGTTGCCGAGCTTGTCGTACCGGCCGCCGGTCAACCCGGGTTCACGGCTGAAACCCGCGCCATAGTCTTCCGTCGCTTGCGGGTTGCGGCTCTCCCAATAAAAAGCGTCCCCATCCAAGAGCCGCACGAAGACCGGATCGCCGCCCTCCGGCTTCACGAACTCCGCCACCCCGAAGAAGCACCCGCCCCTATATGCGGTCGGCGCCGTGTACAGCACCGTCCACACGCGGCCGCGCTCATCGACAATCAGCGTCCCGCTCAGCGAAACCGTCGTGCCGTCCGCCAATTTTCCCGCGGTCTTCACGCCGCCGACCTTGTCGACCGTGAAGGTCAGGTAGCCGCTGCCGTACTCGCCGCCGCCCGGCAGTGTCGCCGTATAGTAACCGGTGTCGTTCTGCGCCGCCGCAGCCATGTCCGCGTCCCGCCAGACGTTGCGGTACATCACGACCGTCGGGCTGTCTGTTTTTGCGGAAACGTCCAGCCGCCCCTCCGCCGCACCGAGAGCGACCGGGCCGCCGAGGGAAGCGCCGGGAGGCGTCAACGAAACGGCCAGCGGCACCTTCGCCCTGCCGGCCACAGCCATCACCGCAAACGTGAACGCGTTCGTAAAAGAACCGGCTTTAAAGGTGTAGTTCGTGCCGCCCGCCGCAAGCTTGCCCGAGATGCCGCCCCGCGCCGAAACCGTCATGGCCGCCACGCCCGGGGCGTCGCCGATCGCGCAGGTGCCGCTGAACGCCCCCACGGCCCATGCGGGAAGCGGGGCAACCGTGAGGGTGAACTGCCGGGAGACGGTCGCTTTCACATTCCTCGCCGTGATCGTCACGCTCCAGTTGGCGACGGCCGCCTTCGGCACGCCGGTGACCGACTTCGTCGCGGCGGCATACTTCAGGCCCGTCGGCAGCCCGGTCACCGTCACCGTCGGCGCACTCTCGGAGGTGACGTCCACCGGCAGGCTGAAAAACACGCCGACCGTCGCCTGTTGCGGGCCAGGATCCCCGATCCCCGGCACGGAAACGTCGGACGTCGGCTTGAAGAGCGCCGATACCGTCACGCTCGCGTTCGGCATCACGAGGCCCCGCGCGGCGGCCTGCGAGCCGTTCTCCCAGCGCAGGAACGTATAGCCGGCCGCGGGCTTCGCCGTCAGGGCGACCCTGGCCCCGGGCGCGTAGAGACCCGCGCCGGTCACCGTCCCGCCGCCGCCGGGGATCTCCACCGCGAGGCGCGCCTTCACCGTCAACGTCTGCCTGACCGGCGTCGCCGCCTTGTAGTCCGCGTTGCCCGCCTGGCCCGCCGCGATCAGCGCCGTGCCTGCCCCGACGACGTGGATCAGGCCGCCCACGACCTGCGCCACGGACTCGTCGGAGCTCGTGTAAAAGACCGGCAGGCCCGACGACGACGTCGCTCCCGGCGCGAGATCCGCGTCGCCCGGCGCCGTGACCGGCAACGCGTTGAAAGTCACCGCCTGGCTGGCGGGCACGTTGCTCACACACACCGTCCAGAAGGACTCGGTTGTGCCGCCCTGTCTGTCCAGCGCGACGGCCCTGACCGTCACCTCCTTGGAGGTGGCGCCCTGCACCGCGGCCGTGTCCGGCTTATAGGTGAATGCGCTGGTGATGGCGTTTGGCGCGCCGCTCTGGACCACCTGTTTCTGAAAGCCATCCACCAGCCACGTCACCGAAACCATGCCCCGCGCCGTCGGGTCCGGATCGCTGCCGTCGCTCGCCGTCACACCGAACGCCAGCGAAAACCCTTCGTTCAGGGTGCACCGCTCGTTGACCGGCGACCGGTTCGCAAATACAGGCGTCTGGTTGGGGGCCTGGTACACGGCCGTCAGCGTCACGCTGCGATTGGGCATGGTGACCGACGTGACGGCCTGCGTCTGAACGAACCCGGCACCCAGATCCGAATTCTCGGGCGCGACGGTCCACTGGCTGAACAGATAGCCCAACGGGGGCGTGTCCGCGGAGACCTCGACCGGTGTTCCCGCGAGATACCGTCCCCCGCCGGCGCCGCTGACGACCGTCAGCGTGTTGGAACCGCTCGAAAGACCCGCCGTGATGCCAAAAACCGCCTCATGCCGGCTCCAGGAGTAGTTGTAAAAGACAACCGAATCGATGTCGTACCAAGCGTCCCCGTAACCGGAGTACCCGAAATTGAGGTGGATTTCGTTGCCGTTACGATACCCGTCGCACACGACCGCGTGCCCTCCCAGCGCCGACGCCATGGCGTAGTAGATCGGGCGCTCCGCGGCCACGTCGGCCTGAATCTTCGCATACCAGGCCGGGGTGGCGTAGCTGGATCGGGACTGATAATCCTCGCACGAGTATCCGAACACCTCGCGCAGCGCCCGCGCGGCATAAAACTGGCTAATCACCGATGTGCCGCCGGGCTCGAAGTCCGCCTCCAGCGCCACGGCGCAATGGTACATCAGCCGCCCGACCGCCTGTCGCTGAGCGAGCGGGCTGGCCGTCGTCACGTTAGCCGGCATGTTGGCCCAGTCGTAGTCGCCGAGGCCTCCGACATCGCTGATGCGGTGCTTGCCGACGCAGCTTCCGTAGCTGTCCGTGTACGTGGCGTCGACGGCCGGCGCGTCCGGCTGCTGGTGATATCGGATAATCTGGGCCATCGCGACGGGGCCGCAGCCAGCGGGCGCATGCCCGCCGTCACCGCCCGACACGACAGGCGCATACCCGTTGTAGGGAGGGTCCTGGCCCCACGTCGTCGCCAGCAGCGTCTGGCCGGCTCCGGTGGTCAGCGTCTCCACAGACGGAGCCAGCGCGAAGCTCTCCACCATCGGAGCGGAGGACTGCGCCAGCGACGCCCAGGCCGAACGGAATCGGGTGGCGGCCGCGCCCCGGGCGCGCCGCAGCCCGGCAAGCTCGGACTGCTCACCCGCGAGCTCGGCCTCGATCACCGCACGGAATCCCGGCGGCAGCGCCTCATAGGAGCCAGCGGACGAATGGAGCTTGATCGGAGGAAGGTCATCGTCGGCGCGCACGAGCACAAATCCCGCAGGCGCGAGCGCCACAACGAACCCGACCGGGTTTGAGGCTCCCGCGATCGGACGGCAGGCACTGACGGCGAGTACCGACGGGGCCGCAAGACGGTGCGCGGCCCTGGCGATCGAGGAAGGGGCGTAGTTTCGCCCGACATAGGCCGAAGCGGCCAAACGCGCCTGCGCTTCGCCGACCGGTGCCGCACGGAGCACCCCAATCTGAAGCAGAATACTCGCATAAATGAGAGCGGCCCGCGCGAAATGAGAAAGCAGGCCAGCCGCCAGACTCCCCGTGCCCGGCGACCGCACGCCGGTGTCGCGGCGTAAAAGGCACACTCCCGCGGACGCAAGCAGCCGTTCCGCAGGGGGCCACCTCATGGCTGCACCCCGCCCCAGCCGTTGCCGTAAGTCACTTTTTTCACAAATTACTATCATTTTTACCTTAAAAATTGCGCTCATTGCGGATACGCGCGGTCTGCTTATCTTTACAGGAAGGTCTCAATGCCCGCGGGCCGGTCCCGGCCACACGCGCCGTTCGCCCGCCATGCGGGTCATCCGCACGTCAGACACCTGCGTGTTCGTGCGCAGAACGCATGCCAAACGAAGCGGGGCGGTTCCATTTCCGGAACCGCCCCCTTTAATCGGGCTGCGCCTCGTACCACGGGCTGTCGCCCACGACTACGGCGGCGTCAACGGCAAATTGTAAGAGCCGTTGAACGGGTAGGGCACCGAAAACCGCGCACCCCGTCTGCAATCCCGCATGGCTCAGTCGCGTCGTTATATGTATCTCTTGCGTATCGCACGATACGCAAATGCCTTGCCGTTGAACGGCAAGGCATCTTGGGGCCGGTTTTTCCGGCCATGGGTTATGAGGCCTGATCACTCATCGACTGTCGGACTCGGCACGAGCGAGAAGTCGCACGCCCAGTTAAACCGGTAGCTGCCGGGATGGCCGTCCGCATCGAGATACCGATAGGCGTCGGGCACCAGATAGAAGCCCATCCAGTCGGCATAGTCCTGATACGCCGCGCGCACCGGCAGGAACACGCCTTTAAGCGCGATGGTCTTCGTCTTCTGCTGCGTGGCCCCCTGATAGTAGAACTTGCAGGAGCCCGTAAAGACGCCGGTCGACCGGTTCGGGCTGACAGTCATGAACCACGGGTTGACTGAGGCGGCGAAGTCGACGAGCACACCGCTCTTGACCAGCACGCTTTTCTGGAACGTCAGCGAAGAGGCGGCCGTGGCCGTCGCAGGCAGCACCGCCGGATCAGGCAGGGAGGCCAGCCCGTAACCGGATTCACCCTGCTCGCCGTCAAAGTCGCCAGGGGCCGCAAACTCCGATCCGACCCTGAGTGACCGGCCGCTGTAATAGCTCTGCAGGTTGACCGTCCGGTCGTAGAAGCCTCCGGTCACATCCAACGTGTTGGTGAATCCCGCGATGCCGTCAGGCAACTCGCCCGTGGCGGGATTATATCCGAAAGTCGATTTGGGATCCGTGTTCAGCCAACGGATGCCGAGCCCCTGCCCCGCCTCAACCGTGTTGTCTTGAGGGCCCTCGCTATCGTTAGGCGCCAGATAGAGCAAGCCATACACCCCGCCGCCGTAACCGTAACCGGAGGGAAGCGCCTGCAGATAAAAGGTCAGGCGGTCGCGCTCGCTGCAGCAGTCCGGCCCATACAGCAGGGTCGCCGTACCGCTCACGCTTTTTCCGTCGGCCAGGTGTCCCGCATAGGTGACCGTGCCGTTCGCCTTGACCGTCGCCGTCAAATACCCGGTCCCCCACGGCGCATCCGGCGAAGTCTGCTCCAAAACCGGCAGCGCCACCGTGTAATAGCCCGCGTAGCCGTTTAAGATCGCCGCCATCCCCGCGTCCGCCCAGTTGTTCCGGTTGAGCAGGTAGGCGCTGTCCGGCGCTTCATCCAGCAGCATCTCGGCCGCCGCTCCGTTTTCCGCAACGGACACCGTCACCGGCAGCGTCCGCTGTCCGGAACGCGCCGTCATCTTCGCAAAATAAGACGCATTGGTCTTGCCGCCGAACGAGGCGGCCGCGAACGTGTACGTGGCGCCGTCGCTGAGGAGTTTTCCGGACAGCGCGCCCCTCTCGGACACGCCGATCGACGCATTGCCGAAATCCGGCTCGCCCCCTTTCACGCGATAGCCGTCATACTGACCGGCGGCACGTCCCAGTGAGCGGACCGTCCAGGTGACGGTGACCGATGTTCCGGGCGTCGTCACGCTGCTGGCCGCGCCCCGCAGACCCAGATAGCGGGTGACCGTCAGATGCAAATCGGCCGAACCCGCTCCGGTCTTCAGAGGCGCGCCGGTGAGCCACACGTTCCCGTCACGCACTTGGATGCCGGTTCCGGCAGGCAGCGCCCCGTTCTTGACAGTCACGCCCACTGTCGCGCCTTCGGCATTCGCCACCGCGAGCGGGCCGGCCTCGCCATACACGCCCACCGTCATCTCCGGCGCGCTCACGCCCCCCGGCACGGTCGGGTCATAGCCGCCCGGCGCCGCGACGTACTCGGGCGACCCTTCCGGCAACACGGTCAACGACCAGGTTTTGCCGGTCATGACCGCACGGCGGCCGGCCGCATCCGCCACGACCGCGTCAACCCGCCAATAAACGGCCCGTGTCCCCGTCCGCTCGAGCAAACCGCTGAACGCCTGCACATCCGCCTCGTTTCCGGTCCGAGGAAAGCCGGTCTCCGACTGTTCGGTATACTTAACGAGCGCGGTAGCCGAGGCCCCGGCATAGAACTCGTAGTGCGCGGCCGCGCCGGGCGGTAAGTCCGCCTGGGCCAAGACATCCAACCACGACAGCCTCACGCCGCGGTTGATGACCGCCGCCTTGTCTGCCGGGGCCGCCCCGGACACCTGCGGCAGGGGGCGCCAGATCAGATTGCCGACCGCCGCGAAAACATTCGTCCCGGCGGACCCGCTCCTGAGCGTCCACGCCACCGTGCGCCGACCTGACGGGATCGCCACGGTCACGGAAGGACTGATTTTAAACGACAGCTGAGCGGTCCCCTTCGTCTCGGGCACGCCCATGGCGGCCGCCGCATTGGTCTTCGTCGCGAGGGGTTGCCCGCCCAGCAGGCATTGCAGCGTCGCGCCCGCGCCTTCGCCTTCCAGACGCCAGTCGAACGCGAGCACGCCCGGACCGGTCACCGTGCTCGCGAGCGTGACGGTCTCGTTGGCCTTGAGCGGCTGACTCCGTAACCAGCAGGAACTCAGCACCTCTTTCGCAGACGTGGCCGAAGCACGGTCCTTGTCCGACTGCCCCGCCAGCCCGCCATCCAGGCGCTCGGCGTCCGAGCAGAACCCGTAGAACCACAATCCCCGCAGCGCCTTGTAGCTGAACGGCTGATTGACGGGGTCGGCGGCATACTCCGCGAACGTCTGGACGACCAGGTCGTCCCGTCGGGTCAAGGCCACCGCCCCGCTCGCAGGGGAGAGCAGCGACGCGCCTCCCGCCGGGGTCAGCCTCAGCGCCGACCTACTGTCCGCCTGGAAACCGGGTTCGTTCGTGAACGTAAACGCGAAGCTCTTGGCGCCGACCTCCATGTTGGTCCAGACGAGACGGGCCACGGGCGTGCGCAGCGTGCCCTGCACGTGCTCCACCTGCGCGGTGACGGCACCGTCATCGCCCGCCGCGCGCGCGACACTGAAGAGCGCGCTGGAGCCTTCCGTCAGGACCAGGGCCGCGGCTCCCGTAAAACCGAGTTTGCCGGCCTGCGGCGCAGTCTGCTCCTTCAGCACGACCCGGCAAGACGAAAGCTGAGAGCCGGACGAGCAGTTCTTCACGGCATACAGCACCACGCTAAACGTCTCGTCCCCCTCCCACTCCGTATCGGCGAGGAGCGGTATGGTGATGGTTTTGGGGGTCTTCGTGCCCGCGCCCCACACCAGTTCCCCGGTCTTCTGCACATAGTCCTGCCCGGGACGCGCACTGCCCGCGACCGTTTCGTAACTGACGCGCACCTCCCCGTCGGGAACCGTCCCCGTGATGTTGACCGTCAGGTCGACGGACGGCGCGCGCTCGGACACCGTCACCTGCGGCGCAGCGAACAGGACCGTGGCCGGGGGCGTCCCGTGCCAGTGCGACAGCTCATAGCCCAGCAGTTCCGTCAGGCTGTGCGCCCGCGATATTTTCAGCCAGTATCTGCCCGTCTTCGGGACGACAAAAGAGAGCACCGCAATGTCCGAAGGCGTCATGACGCGCTCAGCCAGACTCTCCGGGTTGGTGGGGGTGTCGAAGATCTGGGCCCGGACATCGGTCGCGACTCCCACGCCCGAGGCGCGGAGGGCGAACGACCACTGCACGCCATTGGTGGTGTCAAACACATACCAGTCCGCCGCATCCGTCTCGCTCAGCGTGTGTGTGCCGGCGGAGACCGCCTCATCTTCGCAAAGGGATGAATCCAACCACGTGGCGCCGAGATAGGAGTCGTCGGCCTCATCCCCCGCGTCCGCCGCCAGCAGCTGCTGCATGTTGCGTATCACCATCTCCTGAGAAACCGTCGTCAGGAGCGGAGTGAAGCGCCCCAGCCGCGAACCGTCGGGACGCAGCACGATCAGCGTCGGATACCCGACCCTCAGGTACTGGCTGTCCTTAACCGTATTCGTCGGCGCCCCCGGCAACGCATACGCCGTCTGGAGGTCGTACCGGTTCGTGATCAGGGCCTCGCCCTGCGCCAAGGTCAAGCCGACGCTATCAAGGTAATTGGTCTCGCGCAGCCAGCACCAGTACTGATCCGCGCGCCCCGGGTTATCCATCATGACCAGATACAGGCGGTTGGTCGCCACATACGCCTGCCACACCTGGCTCGTCAGCACCGTGCTTTCCAGCGCCTGACAGTGCGGACACCACCACGCGCCATTGAACATCACAACGACGTTGTTCGTGCCTTCCCGCGCTTTAGTCAGCGCCGTGTCGTGATCCATCGTCCACTCGCCGATCTCGGCCCCCGCGAAACGCGGCACGATAGCGGGACGCGACACGACCGCCGTGGCCACCGACGCCCAGAAAAAAAACACACCCATCAAGGCCGAAGTCCAAACACGCATGCCCATTCCCTCCAGTTAAAAGCAAAACCCTTCAGCGCACTCCTTCGGCGCAAAACAGACCATCCCCTGACTCCAGGCTGCCGGAATAAGAAAATGGCAATTTGGTATTTTATCTAAGCCGCTGTCGCCCCGTCAACCCTTTCGTCTGCCTTTTCACGCGCCGAGACCTTACCCCCCTTCTTTCACTCTTCAACGCCTTTTTTTAAAATTGCCCTACTAACTCCATAGGGATTGAAATCAGGCTCCCGTTTTGTTATACTCCGCGACCTTATGAAAAAACTCTTTCTCTTGTCGGTTGTCACCCTGTTGAGCGTGTTTCAGGATGTGGCCGTCGCCCAGGACGTCTCCAGCGTGCGGATGCCCACCATCGAACTCGTCGGCACGAATACGGTCGCGCTCGGCCCCATCTCGTGTTACGAGTTCAAACTGGTCAAGTTCATGTTCCGCAACCCGGGTGACGCGCCCGTCGAAATCCTCAAAGTGACGTCGACCTGCCCCTGCGTCCGGGGTTATCCCGAGAAGCTGGTCCTCCAGCCCAAAGAGGAAGCCCCTATCACGCTGGAGCTCAACCCGACGGTCGTGCACGGCGAATTCAAGCGGATCGTCTGGGTCGACACCAGCGACCCCAAACAGCAGCGCATCCGCCTGGCGATAACGGGTGTGGTCCAACCCCTGTTCACAGGCTTGCCCGAATCCCCGGTCGTCTTCCGGGCCGCGGCTTACGGCGTCACGTTCACCAACCGTTTTACCGTCACCGCGACCGAAACCAACCTTTTCCTGAGCACTGCCCCCATCGCCTGCACCAACGAAAGCCTGCGCGTGGCCGGCTCCCTCGTCCCGAACGCCACGGAGAAGGGGGCCTTTGATGTGACCCTGATCGTAACCCCGCTGACCATTGGACGCCGCTCGATCACGGTGGAGATACCGGTCTTGGGCCGGCCGAACCTGCCGCCCCTCCGGCTCAGCCTGCAAGGGCGGATCGGCACCGAACTGGGCCTTTCTCCGAAGCTGGCCCTGATTATGCCGTCCACGCGCAGCCTGACGCGCCGCGTGCTTTTGCAGACTGCGGAAAAGAACGTCGACGCCTCCGCCCTGACATGGACGCCTCAGCGCGAAGGGGTGACCGTCGAGGCCAAGCCCTTCGCCGCTAACGCGCGAAAGACGATGAACTCGAACCTGGCGCTCACCGTGGTCATCACGCCGAAGGCCGTCGAGGAACTCCTCAAGGAGAAGGAGCCCACCCTGACCTTCGCCTATCCCAACTACAGGCCGGTCACCCTCACCTTCGTGACGTCCGTTCCCAAAGCCGAGGAAACCGCCGAAAAAGAGCCCTGAAAAGCTTTTTCTCTGTGCCCTCCCGCCGAAAAAAGAACAGGTCAGCCCGCGCGGGCTGACCTGTTCTTTTTTCGGGGCCGCCCGTTACGGCGTGACCGGCTCCGTGTTGTTTTTGATCCAACTTTCAGAAGCTTCCACATTTGTAAACGGCTCGCCGGTGACAAACTCGTAGTGCTCGCGCGCGACTTCGGAAGCGGCCACATTCTGGGACTGGATAATCGTCACCAGGCTTCGGACGGCGACCGGATCGGGCAAATCGTTGAACTCCATCACGCTGGACTCCAGCTCAGTTTGATCTTTCATGGCCAACATCCCGGCTACCAAGACCTGCCCTTTTGCCGCGTCGTCCTGGATTTCATCCACGCCCGTCTTCCACTGCTCGAAAGCATCCTGGGCCACCGCCGGGTCCCTGTCTCCCAACATCTTCGACAGCTCGGGCAAAGCCTTGACGCCGATCCATCCTAAAACACCGACAACCTCGGAGCGCACCTCCGCGTCCTTCGCCTCCACAAGCTGCCTCGCGAGTTGCAGGGCGCCCTTCTGATCCTCCTGCTCCAACCGCTCCCGCATCTTTTCGGCGGTCTGCTGGTCCGCCGTCCGCACCTCCGGTTGGGCGCCGCGGCCCTTTTGCACCGCTCCCGGCGCATTCGTGACGCCGACAACCCGCAGGGGCGCCACGTTCGTCGCCGCCAAGGCCACAGCGGTCTTGGTCTGGGAGTGTTCGCCGGCCGGGCTTGCCGCAGGCTGCTGCGACTGATTCCCGCCGTGCAGGCGAGTCTGGCGCATGACCAGCACGCCTGCGGCCACCAAGAGCACGACCAAGAGGATTCCGATGAAAAACGTTTGCGGGGTTGTTCTCATACTTATTGCCGATTCTTCGCCTTTTTCCAAAAATTTGTTCCATGCGGGAATTCCACACGCGCTTGGCTTTGCAGTTCGGCCAACCACGGACGCTGTAGTTTCAGCAACCGCACGCGCTCCAACTCGCTCCGCAATGTTTTATCGTCCAGAACCTTCTGCGTCTCGCCTAACAGGAGGAGCACGCGTCCAAGCGTCACGGCGGCCCCGTCCGTGGCAACCGGAGAATCGACCCCGCTGCGTTCCAGGACTTTAATGATGATCATCCCGTCCGACGTGTCGAATGGGCCGGCAATCCCGCCGACCGGCACCGTGAAAGCCGCATTGCGCACCAGCGCGTCTTCGATCTCGCCCCGCACGAAGGTGCCCCACACGCCCTTCGTATCCCCTTTGACCTCCGAGGTCTCCTGCGCGACCTTCGCAAAGTCTTCCCCGTTGCGCAAGCGCTCGCAGATCCTCTGCGCGCGGGCTTTGACCATCACGTTCGTCTGTTCGCACATCTCATTGTAGCGCTTGATCCGCTCGCGCGCCGCTTGAAGATCAGCCTCGGTCACCTTCAGCCTGTCGCCGAACTCCGCCTGCCGCAAGGCGAGAATCAGGGCCTGATCCTCCACCCCCTCGCGCACGATCCGCACGGTCGGGTTGTCCGATTTCGCGAGCTCGTCGACGGTCATTCCCTCTTTTTTGGCGAGTTTCTGCAGGACCTCCTGCAAACCCGCGCGGTCCTCGGGAGTCGCCTTCACCCCCCGCCGCCGGGCTTCCTGGACAAGCACCTGCTTCGTTATAAACTCGCTGACCAACGTCTTCGCGCGCTTCAGGCGCTGCGTCTCCAAATCGGCCATCCGCAGTTTGGGATTATACGCCCGATACATCTGCTCGATGCTCAGGAGCAACGCATCATAGTCTTTGCGCTTGAGCGCGACGCCGTTGACCGCGACGATGACATCCTCCGCAGCCAACGCTTCGATGGGGCGGGCGTCCGTTCCCACGACGAACTTACCCTGGGCAGCAGAAGATCCCGCCCCCTTTGAAGGGGCGGGATCGCTCTTTTTATCACATCCACACACTGCAGCCAAGACGGTGCAAAGACAGACACTTTTCAAACGGCTCATCATCGGTCACGTCCCTGCCACCACATCACTGCTCTTCCGGCAACATCTCGGACTCCAGCGTGAAATCGAAGGAATAGTTGAAGCTGTAGGGCCGCGTGAGGCCGGTCGGCGTCTCGTACGTCGAGGAGCTGCCGAACAGGTAGTAGCCGTCCGCCTCGATGCCATCTCCCGACGCGACCCGCTCGGGCAGCAGCACGCACGCGTACGAGCACAGCTTGGCCGTATGCGCCCACGTCAGCTTTTCGGTGTCGCCGGTGATGTCGTCCACCGTCGCATAATCGTAATACGGGTTGAACGAGCCACTCAGCAGTCCGGTCGCGCGGTTGAACGTCATCTTGACGCCATTGGGATTGACCGCGCTCTCGTAGTTGTAAAGCGGCATGCCGTCCTCATCAACACCCAGCAGCTTCAGGTCGGCCGCAGGCAACGTGAAGCCCGAGCCGTCCGCCTTGGGGGTGACCGTAAGGACGTTGGTGACCGACTGCCACGAGGTCGCCATCGCCGACTCCTGCGAGACCGTCGTGACGGTTCTGTTGGCGTCATCCAGCTCCCGGAGCGTCAGCAGGTAGCTGATCTCCGGCGGCGCGGAGAGGTCGCCCACAAACAGGCTCCGGCCCGCGTAGAACGCCTGCAGGTTCGCCAGCTTGTTGTACCAGCCTCCGGAGACGCTGAGCGTCTCGTCAAAACCCGGGTTCTCGCTATCGTAAGCCGGCACGGCCAGCGGGTTCAAGTTGCGCCACTGCAAGGGCGCGTTATCGAACAGGCCGATGTCCTTGACCCCGTTCGTGTTCAGGTCGCCGAAGCAGACCACACCCCCGAAGAGGCCGCCCTTGTAAGCGGTCGGCGCGCTGTAGAGAAACGCGCACACGTTCGTGGCCCCGGCACCGTCCGTTTCGACAAAGAGCGTGCCGCTCTGCAACAGCTGGCTGCCGTCCGCCAGCTTGCCCGCCATCTTGAAACCGCCCCGCGCGTCCAGCGTGAACGTCGCATAGCCGCTACCCTTCGGCGCGTCATCCGGCCACGACATCAGGACCGGGAACGCCGCCGTGTAATAGCCGGCGAATTGGCTGGCGAACGCGGGCATGCCCGCCGCGCCCCAGTTGTTGCGGAATAGCGCCACCGGCGTCAGGTCGCCCGGCGCTCCCAGCGCGCCGAGCACGCGGCCGTCCACGACCGACACGCCGAACTGCACCGGCACGCTGGGCGCGCCGGTACGGGTCAGGTTGCCGGTGATCCAGGCCGTATCGTTGCTGAGCGCCTGATAAGAGGTCGCCGCGAAAGCGTACGTGCCGGAGTAGCCTTCCGCGCCGGTCGGGAAGACCGCCTTGCCAGACATGCGGCCCGCCGAGGACACGCTCAGGTTGATCGTTCCCAGAACCCCCGAGCCGCCCAGGTCGCCGACCCAGCCTTGGTAGGCGCCCGCCGCATAGGAGGGCAACGCGGACACCCGGTAGTTGAGCCGCACCGTAGTCCCCGGATACGTCACGAGGCCGATCTTGGTCCTGATCTGGACCAACACCGAACCAATGGCCGCGCGCGTCGGAAGGCCTGCCAGCCACACTTCGTTTCCGTTCCGGATCTCCAGCTTCAGACCGCTCGGCAGGGATCCTCCGTTAGCGGCCGGCCCGACTGAAAGCGTGCCACCCATTCCGTTGACGAAAACCAGACGCCCCTTATTGACCTGCACACCCACGTACAACTCGACCTGAGCGTCTGTCCCTTCGACAAACTCGGGCGAGCCAGTCGGAAGAACGCTCACCGTCCACGCCGGACCCTTGGTGATGCTGGGCGTCAAGCCACCCGTGTAGACCGAGTCCACGCGCCAGTAAGTCGGCTTGGCGTTCGCCTTCGCCAGAATCGCCTGGAAAAGCGCATTCGTTGCCATGTTGAGTTCGGCCGCTGGCAGGTTCCCCGCGATGAGCGACATGAGCGAGGCCGAGGCGCCCGCATAGACATTATATAAACGCTTGCCGGTTGTGTCGGCTTCCACGCCGATCACATCCTCCCAGGAGAAGACGCCCAGGTCGCGGGACAGCTTGACGCTGCCACTCGCGGGCTGCGGGTTGCGAGTCGCAATGTTGAAGGCGTCCACCTCTTGCAGCGTGACCACCGCGGGCGCTCCGACCGTCAGCTCAGGCGACATGAGGGCGTCGGGCAGCAGAGGCACAACGAACGTCTCGTCCCCTTCCCACAGCGCCACCGTTTTGAGCAGAGGAACCGTCACCGTCTTGTTGGCGGCATCGCCGTCCGCCCACGTCAACACACTCGGGGTACCGTTGAAGTCTTGGCCGGCCGTCGCGGTATTCGACGAGTTCAGGCTGTCTTGGAAGCCGATGGTGACCTTCGCGGGTCCGGACGTCCCGCCCACGCGGCGCAGCGTCAGCGTCACACTCGCGGCCTTTTCGGGCACAGCCACGCTGCCGGCGACGAACTCGACCTGTCCCGCGGCGCGACGCTTATACTTCAGCGTATACTGAATCGACTCGTCCGTGAACGTGCTCCGCGAAACCTTCACAAAAACCGTTCCGCTGGCGACCGGCACAAACTCGAAGTCGCCTTGGGCCAGAGCCACCGGCGCACCAATCACCGCCGTGCCTTCGGCGTCCCCGTAAAGCGCAATCGTCGGCGCGTCCGCAGCCACGCCGGCCACATTGGCGACCGAGATCAAATACGTCTTTCCGGCCTCGACCGGGAGCCGGAACCAATCATTCGTATCCGTGTAAACGTAGGGCGCGGTGGTGCTCTTGGCCAGCTTCAGCGTTTCGCTCTGGTACTGGTCTTTCCATACCAACGCCGGAGCGCTTGCCCCCGCGTCATTGGCCGGATCAAACCTGTCCTTCGAAGGGTCCGCGATGAACGAACCGATCTGGCTTTCCAGGACTGTCTTGAAGTTCGAGAACGACCGTGTGAAATTATGCTTTTCCGGATTTGGTCTTTGCCAGGCCAGGTCGGCCGCGAGCCAGCCGTCCTTCCACCAGGTGACGCGCAACAGCGGCCAGTCGCCGTATCCCGTCCACTCTTTGATGTCCGTCGAGAGCCCCTTAGAGGACTTCTCATACACCATGACGATCCCGCGTCCCGCCAGATAATTCACGCAGACGTCATTGGTCAAGACCGTGTCGAAATCGTTGCAATAGGCGCATCCGGGGTCGCCCCACAGGACCAACATGGGCGCACCCAGTTCCTTCGCTTTGGCTTCCGCCGCCGCCAGATTACTGTGCCACTGGCCGGGCACCACCGGCGAATCCGGCGCGGCGGGATAAACGCCCGTGGCCGACGCGACACACGCACAGAGGAGGATTATACCGCTCAACAAACCGACTCGTTTCATTCTATCTCCTTATTATTGGTCCATCGTCTATGTTAGAGGTTCATTATCTCGATAGCAAATAAAAAAAGTAGGAAACCGGAGTTTCCTACTTTTCTGAATGTCCTAAAACCTATTCGGAAACAGGCTTACAGGTAGTTCGGGAAGGGCAGCTCTTCGCCAGCCGCTTCCTTCTTCGAGAGCGACTTGTTGTACTTGATCGACCAAGTACCATAAGCCGCGGTCTCGAGGGTGCTGCTACCCTGGTCGAAATTGCCGCAAGGATAAGCGATCGCTGCGTCGCAGGTGATCTCGCTGTCGCACTGCGGAGCGGACACGGAGCCGGCGAAGTTGCCGCTCATGCTGCTGAGGCGGGCGGGAGTAGCTTTGCCATCCCACTTGCCGAAGCCCGCGCCGTAAAGCGTTCCACCGGCGATCTCCATCGTCCAGGCGCCTTCAGCCTCGGTATTCTTCTTACCGATGACGTTGAGGAAGTCCCAAGCGAACGAATCAACCGTGACATACGCCTTGGCGTGCGTGTCCCAGAGGGTCAGCGTGGCGGCCAGGAACGATTCGCAATCGCAAGCGCAAGCCTGGAGGTAACCCTTGAGGGTCAGGGAACCGGGCGTACGATAGCAGACTTCCGCAACGGTCTCTTCGTCAGCGCAGGGGACGTTGATCGTCGAACCAGCGATGGCTTTCGGAACCGTCGTCTTGACGCTCAGCTTCACGTCATAGACCAGCGCGCAGTTATTGGTGACGACAGGGATGTCGGCACACTGAGCGAATGCGCCACCCACGATCGTCATCGCGGCAGCAAACATCATCAACTTCTTCATGAGTACTCCTTTGTTGTTTCTCTTTTTGTGATTGCCAAACGACTCCTAAACATCGCTGGCAATTCCAAAAAACAGTATGACTTTAGCAGAACCATACTACACTGTCAATCCGTGTAGCACATAAACTTCATAGAATTCACGGGCACCCGCCCGGCATTCAATGGGGCTTCAGAAAACGCGCTCAATTTACCATAGGGGTTCCCTCGACACAAGGGTAAAATATCAGTTTCGATGGATAACGGGAGCCTGCGCACCGCTAAGGCCCCGCCGCGCTAATAGGAATATAGGTTTGGCGCCACCGGCGTCGGCGGGACGTGCCGTCGCCGAAGACCACAATGGATCGGGCGCTTGCGAACCGCCTCCGCCGCCAGGCGCATCCGCGCGGCGCACCGCCGCTTTCCTTATATATATATGACGCGGGCCCAGGTTTAGGTCTGTGGTCCGCGCCCGTGCCGAGCGCGTGACGCGGGCGGCACTCCCGACCCTTCCGCCAGTGGCCGCCTCCGCCGCCAGCTCATTGGCGGCTACGCCAAAACGGCTTCAAATTCGCATTGCGCCAGCCCGCGTTTTAGCCTACACTCGCCCCTGATTTGTTTCCGGCCGTTTCGGGGTGTTGCACAGCCTGGTAGTGCGCCAGCTTTGGGAGCTGGATGTCGGGGGTTCAAATCCCTCCGCCCCGACCACTTTATAGACGTTATGAACCTCGTTTTTATTGGAAAAGCCCAATGAAAATGGGGTTTTTTGTTTGTCAGACGGGCCCGGGTGACAGAAGGGCAAAACGAGTCGCACGGTGGGCAGAAAACCACAACAGATTTCCAGGCCAGAAACCGTAAAGAAGCGGAAATAGGCACGCACGCTTGGTTTTCTTACAATTCGTTTTATGCGCGCGCTTTTTTATGAACCTACCGCACAGGTCATTGCGTCCCCTCCGCGAGGCAACAAGCGGTTCTCCGGTCAAAGCCGACCCCCTGTACGAAGCAGGGCTCCCGAGGGAAATCCAAATCATCGGGTGGAACGGGCCGAGAGAATTGCTTGGGGCTTGAACGGGAAGGAAGGGCGGCGTAAGCTGGACGGCATTCATGGGGAGGTCGCAATGGTGAGTAAACGCGCGCATCAGTTGACCTGGGGAATAATGACAGCCGCATTTACGGTTGTCCTCGGCTTGATCGACTGGCGGACGGGCTACGAACTCCAGTTCTTCGTTTTCTATTTCCTGCCCGTGGCGGTCGCAGCCCGGTACCTCGGACTGGCGGGTTCGATTTCTTTCGGCATCTTCAGCGCCGTTGTCTGGTTCGGGGCGGATGTCCTGAGCGGACACACGTATCCGTCCAGCGTCTTTGCGGTCTGGAACACCCTGATCCGCCTCATCTCCTTTCTTGCGATCGGGGTGTCGGTGGCCAAGCTGAAACAGACTTTGGACCGTGAGCGTGAGACCTCGGATTCCTTACGCCGGTCGCTTTCCGCGATCAAGGTGCTTGAAGCCTTTTTGCCGATTTGCGCCCAGTGCAAGAAAATCCGCAACCAGCAGGGCGATTGGCAACAGCTTGAAACCTATATCGGGCAGCATACCGATACCCAGTTCTCGCACGGCTACTGCCCGGAGTGCCTCAAAAGGGCCATGGCAGAGGCGGGCCTGGCAGAGGATAAGACACGTCCTGGCAGGTGAAGACATGGCGCGCAGAAGCGGGTCACCTGGGCATCCGGGGCGCCGTCCGACCTGATCAGGGGGTTCAAGCGTGCGTGCCGCATTCCTTCACTGGTCGCCTCAGAGGGCCCGCTTCACATAGATCCGCATGAACCTGCGGGGTGCAGACGCGACGCGGGTGTTGTCACGGACCTCGAAGGTGTCCGGCGTGTCGTGCAGCACCGTGACGGTATTGGTCCAATGCGGCGCGGCCAGATCGGCGCAGACCCGGGCGGAGTAAACAACATTGGAAGCTGCGTGATTCTTCGCGGCGGTCAGGGTCAGGTACTCGAAGGTGTCGCCGGGGTCCGCTAGAATGTGTTCCGTAAAGAAGTCGGCAGGCCCGGCGGCCAGCGGATCGCGGCCGAACGCGTATTCGATCAGGTTCTGCATGCCGTCGCCGTCGGGATCGGCCAGATCGCCGGCGACCGCCTGAACGCCCGCGCTGGCGCCGAAATGGCCGGACAGCCATTGGCTGAATGAAACCGCCGGCGCGGCTGCCGTCACGGTCAGCGCCAAGGTTGCGGATATGCTGCCCGCGGTGTTGGTGGCGGCGATGAGAATTTCCGAGGTGCCCGCAGCCGCCGGCGTTCCCGAAATGGCACCCGAAACCGAGTTCACTGTCAGACCGCTCGGCAAAGGGCTGGCGTTGAAACCGAGCGGTGCGGTGCCGCCCGTGGCTTTGATGGCGTAGCTGAAGGGCACACCCATCTGCGCCGAGACTTTGATGTCGCTCGTGATGTCTTTGGGCGACACGACGACTGTCGTCACGAAGAGCATTTCGCTCGCGCTTGTCGCGGCGCCGTACGTGTTCGTCACCACGCAACGGAAAAGCGTCGTGTGATCGGCGAGCGTGGCCGGAGGTGTGGCGTATGTGGAACCGTTCGCGCCCGCGATATTCACGAGGCTGTCGGCGGTGGCGAAGGTTCCTTTCTGCCACGTGTACCCCATTGGCGACGGGCTCCAGGCGGCGACCGAGAACACGCCCGTCTGGCTGTTCAGCACCCGTGACCGCTCCGGGTACGTGAGGATGATAGGCGCGCCGGGTGCGGGCCAAACCGTCAGGGTCGCGGCTGTGCTGGTGACACTGCCGACACTGTTCGAAACCACGGCGCGGAACGTCGCTCCGCAGTCGGTGCCGATTGCCGTGGGCAGCGAGAGCGTGGACGAGGCCGCGCCCGGGATGACGACCCCGTTCTTCAGCCACTGGTAACGCAACGGTGCCGTGCCCGCAGCGGTGGCGGAGAAACCGACGGGCTGCCCCGCGAACACGGTCACATTGGCGGGATGTGCGGTGATCACAGGATCAGAGGCAACGGCATTCACCGTCAGTGCCGCGACGGAACTCGTGACACTGCCTGAACTGTTGCTGACGACGGCACGGAAGTTCGCCCCGCTGTCGGCCAGGGAGGTCGGCGGCGTGGTGTACCAGAGCGAGGTCGCATTGGGGACATTCGCGCCGTTCTTCTGCCACTGACAGCTCAGCGGCGCCTGGCCTGTGGCGGCCACCCAAAAGCTCGCGGGCTGTCCGCTGGGCTGCACGTTGTTTGCCGGATGCGAGACGATTCTTGGAGGCGACTGGGTGCTGGTCAGATATTGGCTGAAGAACGCCCACAGGCCGTCGGCCATGTTGTAGCCCGTCTGCACGGAGGGCGTCGGGTACGTATGGGTGCCGCCGATGATCGTGACATAAGCCACCTGCGTCCCGCGGGTGCCGCCCCGCCACGTCGTCTGGGTGACCTTGCCCGGCATGAGCGGCGACGCCTCGTACGTCGTGACGGGCGTCGCGCCCAGCAGATCGTCGGCCGCAAGCCACGCATCCACCGAATCCTTCACCATGACGTACGGCACGTTGGCGTCCGCCGTGCCCTGGAGCACGATCATCGGCACGGGCGCCGACGGGATGTTGGCGGTCAGGCTCATGAACTCGTCAAGCGGGCCGGCAGCCTTGATCATCGACGGGCACTCGCACGCATAGGCGAACGACTGGTGACCGCCCTTCGAGATTCCGGTGATAAACGCGTCGTCGCAGTTATCGGACGCCCGCACGCGGCGGATCACTTCGGTGGTGTAGTCGTAGTCTTCGAAGCCGGCGATGCGCGGGTTGTCGTTGACCCAGACCGTTCCGGGCGTCCCGGTGGAATTGCCCGAAAAGGAGCAAGAGACCACCACGAAACCCGCCTGAGCGGCCTTCGCGTTAAGCATCGACGCGGCGCCCGAGCTGGGGCTGGCCTCCATGACGAGGATCATGGGAACGGGCGAGGCCGCGGATAAACCGTCCGGGCGGTAGACATAGTAATATCGGTTCTGTGCAAGCGGTGAGCCGTATTTGTCGGTCGTGTTTAAGGTGAAGCTGACTTTCACGGCGGTCGCGGCAAGAAGATTGACGCTGAGAAGCGCCGTCAGGACACCGAGCGGAAGGCAGCGCGAACGTAAGAACATGGGCATGGCCATATCCCTTTCTTGTCTGTGGAGGAAGAGCGCGGGCGAACCCTTCCTTCAAAGCGCTCTGTTTTTCGGACGGGCGGCATGGCTGCGTAACGGGTGTGCTATGTACCGGGGGTCAGGACACCTCCCTGAACGGCGAGAGGGCTGTCGCACGGTCCGGAAGCGTCACAACAAAAGTGGTGCCCTGGTTAGGCGAACTGGTGAAAGTGATTTTTCCGCCGTGCCCGCCGACGATGGCCTTCACGATGCTCAGGCCGAGGCCGAGGCCTTTTTCGGCACGGGCGTTGCTGCTCCGGTAGAGGCGCTGCCACACGAGGGCGTACTCGCTCGCGGGAATTCCGATGCCGCTGTCCGCGACGGTCAGGCGGACAAGCCCCTGTCCGTTTTCGAGCGTGACGAGGACGTGTCCGTCGCACGGCGTGTATTTGATCGCGTTGTCGAGGAGATTGGCGATGACCTGCGAGAGCTGGGCCGGGTCGCCGTCGAGCGGCACGTCGCTCTCGGGGAGTTCGGTGCGCAAATCAATCCTCTTGTCTTCCGCCATGACACTGTAGAGGTCGGCGACCTCCGAAACGGTTTTCTTCAGGTCGAAGCGCTGGACGTCGAGTTTGACGAACCCGCTTTCCATCGCCCGGATATCCAGCAGGTTCTGGAGCTGGATGCGGGCGGTGTCGCAGTCTTCAATGATGTCGGCGAAGATTTTGAGCAGTTCCTCCCGAGGCGCCGGCGGCTCGCGGGCGGTGAGGGCGAATTCGGCCGCGCTGCGGATCCGCGTCAGAGGGGTGCGGAAATCGTGGGCGACATTATCGAGCGTGTCTTTCATGGCCTTGATCAGCGTGTCGTTCTTCCGGACCATCCGGTTAAAGAAGCTGCCGAGCGTGTTGAGTTCGGAGATGCTGCTGCTGACGGGGGACAGGTCTGCGTCACAGGTGCCGTTTTCGATGATCTTCGCCATGTCGGCGCTGACCTGTCTGATGGGCCGCATGGTGATGGCCATCATCCAGACGCCGTTGCCCAGCGTGAAAATGGACGCGAGCAGAAAAAAGGCCAGTGAGGTGTGGAACAGGATGCCTTCTTGCACGTGTTCGCGCGCGGTGCTCTTGGCGACCTGGAGAACGCGTCCGTCCGGCAGGTTCGTCGATTCCATTTGCAGATGACGATTGTAGTCGGGCAGATAGATTTCCCGCCAGCTGTTTTTGGGGGGGTGCCCGGTCGGCACGGGCCTTTCTTCCCAGCCGCCGGGCAATGCCAGGTCTTTGGGCTGACTGGCGGAATAAATGACCTGGCCGTCAGGCCCCAGTATGCGGATCGCGAAGAGCGTGGAGGCGGGAAGGTTCTCGATCGCAACCTCCTCGGCCAGCCAGTTGCCGGCGGCGTTGTTGCGGAGGATTTGGGCATATTCGAGCGAATCAGAGCGGATGTCGTCCCGGTCGAACGCGCGGGCCGACTCGGAAATGACACGGGAGTTGACGAGGTAGAGCAAGAGCGCGCAGACGGCATAGACGGCCAGGTAACTCAGGCTCAGGTGGACGAAAAACGAGTGTGCTTTTTTAGGTGCGCCCGTTGAAGACATGACCTACTCCTCTGCGGGTTTCGATAAGGGTGGTGCCGAACGGGGTGTCGATTTTATTGCGCAGCCGGCTGATCAAAGCGTCCACGATGTTGGACTGCGGGTCAAACCGGTAGTCCCAAACCTGTCGCAGAATGACCTCTTTGGTCAGCGGACGGTTGGGGTTCCGCATCATGAATTCCAGCAGGGCGAACTCCTTGGGCTTGAGCATAATCGGAGTGCCCTCGCGTGTCACGCAGTGAGTGGCGAGATCCAGAGTGATGCCGGACAGCGTCAGCGTGCCGTCCGGCAGGTGCGGCGTCGCGGAAGCGACCCTCCGGCGGGTGATGACGTCGATGCGGGCCAGCAGTTCGGAGAAGGAGAAGGGTTTGGTCAGGTAGTCGTCCGCGCCCGACCTGAGCCCTTCGACACGCTGGTCGACCGCCTTCTTGGCGCTCACGATGATGGCGGGGGTTGTGTCGCCTTTCTGCCGCATGGCCTTGAGGATCGACAGGCCGTCCATCTCCTGAAGCGTGAGGTCGAGAACGACGGCGTCGTAATGGCCGTTCTCCCACAAGGCGAGGCCGTCTCCCCCGCAGGGAGTGTCGTCGACGACGTGCCCCGTTTGGCGAAGTCCGTTGCTGGTGAACGAGCGGATACGCTCATCGTCCTCAATAACCAGAATGCGCATGGCGGGCCTCGATTTAATTTGGCGGCCGCGTTTATCCCCATACCGCCGGCAAGCGGCAAGCGGTGACAAACACGCCGCAATCAGATGAATATATCAAAGCGGTAGGATGCTGTCTGCTTATGACACGAGAATGAAACGGGGATTACACGCGCGTAATCCACCCGCCTCGAAATGTCGGCAAGGGCCGGAAGCCCCTCCGTCCGGCTCCGCATTAGGTAAACGCGCGGGCCGCGGCGCCCGAAGGCATCTCGGCGACCTGCTGAAGATTGCCGAACTGTAATAGGCCGGTAACTTTACGGTCACGGCGCTCTGTTAAAAATATCAGGCAATATCGGAATTAAAGGGCGTGTTGACACTATGGCTTTTTCTATCACTTTCAAATGGCCGCTGGCGAAGACGCTTTCCTGCGCGTTTGTGGCGGGATGCCTGTTTCTGGGTTCGCGCGGGCTGTATCAGACGACCGAGGGCCGCTATGCGGAATGCGCGCGGCAGATGATGGTGACCCGTCACTGGCTCGACCCCGTCCTGAACGGGAAGCCGCACTGGACGAAACCGCCGCTGACCTATCTGGCGATCATGGGGCCGATGCGGGTGGCGGGCGTCAACACCTGGACGGCGCGGGCCTATCTGGTCCCCAGTCTTCTGCTGGCGATTTGCGGGGTGTGGCTGCTGGGGCGTCATCTCGGCCAAGATCCCCGTCTCGGGGAGTTGTCCGCCCTAGTCTTCGCCACGTCCTTTTTCCCGCTGGCGGCGGGCACGGGGGTCTCGACCGACCTGCCGCTCACCGCCTTCCTGATTCTGGCCCAGGCGTTTTTCTGGCGGGCGGTCCGTCAGATGCGGCCACTGCCCTCCGTTTACGCGATGTGGTTTTTCATGGGGCTGGCCTTTATGACAAAAGGTCCGCCCAGCCTTCTGGCTTTGCCCGGAATCGTGGCCGCATGGTGTCTGCTTCCCCGTGAACAGCGCAAGGCCCTGCCGCTGTTCAGTCCCGGGGCGCTGGTCCTCTACGTCATTACGGCAGGCACCTGGTACGCGTGGGAGGTTTTTCGCAATCCGGGGTTGCTGCATTACTGGGTGCATGACGAGGTCATCAACCGGTCGACCACGGACGAGTTCCGTCGCAACCCGCAGTTCTATATGAATTTCGCCATCTACCTGCCAGTCCTGCTCTTCGGGTGCTGGCCGTGGGGCGGCTGGCTGATCTACCTGCAACGGAAAGCAGGGTTCCGATGGCTGACCTCGGTCTCGGCGGGAGGCGCGTGGCGCAAGGCCCTGAGCCCCTCTGTTCTGGCCGCGGGCGTCAGGCGCTGGCCGGTCGAGACACACTGGTCGGCGTGGGCGTTCGGGTTCCCGCTCCTCGTCTTTTGCCTCAGCCGCTCGAAACTGCCGCTGTACGTGCTACCCCTGTTCGGTCCCCTCGCCGTGTTCATCGCCGCCGGGTTGCTGCGCGTTTTCGGAGGGAACCCCGCCCGCCTGTGGAAAGGGGCGACGGTTTTAGCATTGACCTGCTGGACGATTTCCGTGGTCGCCAAAGGGGTGTTGCCGTTTTTCCCCGGTGACCGCGACATGAAGGTGTTGCACGCCGCGGTCCTCGGGCAGGCGCCCGGACTGCAGCCAGACCGGTTGGGCGTTTACGGGAACAAGCCGCTGAACGGGCTTCAGTTTTATTTTCAGAAGGAGCTCCCTGTTTTTAAAGCGGGTGATGCGGTTGCTTTCCAGCAGTGGCTGAAAAGCGGCGGTTCCGGGGAGAAATACCTGATTTTGAAGCCGGGGCAAACCAGTCGGCTCAAAAAGGGCATCGCCCCGGTCCACGCCGAGTTTTCCCCGCTGGTTGACAAATGGCTGCTGGCGCGTGTGCCCGGCGCGTCCTGAAGAGCCGCATTTTTGGAGAGGCCCACCATGAACAAGGTCGCGCAAGTCACCGTTTACTTCTGGATCATGAAAATCTGTGCGACCACGCTGGGCGAAACAGCGGGAGATCTGCTGTCGATGACGCTGAACGTCGGCTACGCCGCCAGTTCGGTCATCCTGCTCAGCCTGTTTCTGGTTTCCCTGGCAAGCCAGCTCCTGACGAGAAAGTGCCACCCGGCCCTTTACTGGACGGTGATCCTGACGACCAGCACCGCCGGAACCACGATGTCCGATTACATGGACCGGACGCTTGAGCTCGGTTACGCCAAAGGCGCCCTGATCCTGTTCGCGTGTTTGTGCGCGGTACTTGCGGCCTGGCGTTACAGCGAGAAGACGCTGTCCGTCAGCTACATCCAGACGACCCGGGCCGAACTCTTCTATTGGGTGGCGATCTTATTCTCAAACACGTTGGGCACGGCCTTGGGTGACTACCTGGCCGACGATTCCGGCCTCGGCTTTTCGGGCGGGGCCGCGCTGACCGGGGGGCTGATCGGGCTGGTGGTGCTCGCGACCTTCGCGACCAGGCTCAGCCGGGTACTGCTGTTCTGGGTCGCGTTCGTCCTGACCCGTCCTTTTGGAGCCACCTTCGGCGACCTTCTTACCAAACCCCTCGAAAAAGGCGGGCTTAACTTCGGCACGATCGGCTCCTCGCTGGTGCTCGCGTTCCTGCTCTTGTCCTTCTTGGTTTATACGGCCCTCAAAGACAGACGCTTGTCGCTGCGGCGAGGCGGCGAAATGAAGATTGAGTGAAAGGCGCATAGTGGCGGGTTCCGTGGCTCATACCAGAGGATCGGCAGTGGCCTCGTCCTGGCGATGGGCTGCAGCACGTCGCATCAAGGCGCAATGCGCTTGAACGGAGGCAAGCAGGTGTGTTACCGTTCTGCCAAGGTTTAAATGGACGCGCCTCATGTGTTGGCCAGCAGCAGGAATGCCCGGCCGCGCGCTCAGGCCACGCTCTCCCTATGAAAATTTCCACCATCATTTCAGGCGGACAGACCGGCGCGGACCGCGGCGGACTCGAGGCGGCGCGCCAGATCGGCCTGCCGTATGGCGGCTGGGTGCCCAAGGGGCGGCGGGCCGAGGACGGGAAGGTGCCCTTGACCTACACCGGCCTTTGCGAAACGGAATCGCCCTCCTACCAGGTGCGCTCCGAGGCCAACGTCATCGACTCCCACGCCACCCTCGTTCTGGTCTGCGGGCTGCCGGTGGGCAGCACCATGAAGACGTGCGCGCTGGCCCTGAAACACGGGCGGCCGTGCCTCGCGGTGAATCTGGCCGCCGACCGCAAGACCGCGGTTGACCAGATCGTCGCCTGGCTGGCCTCGCTCCCCTTGCCGGAGGGCGTCCTCAACGTGGCCGGCTCACGCGAAAGCAAGGTTCCGGGCATGCAGGCCGTCACGCGGGCCGTCCTCTCCGAGGTCCTGAGCCGCGTGAACGGCCCGCCGCTCCAGACCGGCGGAAACTCCGACGTTTAAACTCACTCGCTGGCGCGCGGGCCCTGGGAGAAGGGCGCCGCTCCGGCGCCGACGCCCCAGCTCTTGTTCGGCCGGTCGCCCATTTCCAGCGTGACGCGTCCGCCGTTGACCAGCACGTCGTGCGGGAACCAGGTCTTGTCCCAGACCTTGCCGTTGACCTTGACCGACTGGATGTACTTGTTCTCGGCATCGGCCTTGGGGGCCTCCAGCACGAAGGTCTTGCCGCTGTCCAGCCGCAGCGTGACCTTGCTGAAGAGCGGGCTGCCGAAGGTGTAGGCCGGCACGCCGGCGGTCACCGGGTAGAAGCCCATGGCCGAGAAGACCGCGAAGGCCGACATGCCGCCGCCGTCCTCGTCGCCGCAGACGCCCATGAGGTCGTTGCGGAACCACGCCTGCATCAGCATGCGCACGCGCTTCTGGGTCTTCCACGGCTCGCCCGCGAAGTTGTAGAGGTACGGGATGTGGAAGCTCGGCTCGTTGCCCATCACGAACATGCCCACGTTGCCGGTCGAGTCGGGCTGCGCGTTCCAGAACTCCCAGCGCGGCCGGTCAAAGCCCTCGCCGAACATGCGGTCGAGCTTGTCCGTGAAGGCCTTCCGGCCGCCGAAGAGCGCGATCAGGTCGTCGACGTTGTGGTAGACCTCCCAGATGTAGGTCCAGGCGTTGTTCTCGTCATAGTAGTCGCGCGCGCCCTGGCCGCCCGCGTACTTGTAGTCGAACGGCATGATCCAGTTGCCGTCCTTGTCTTTGGGATGGAAGAATCCCGTCTCTTTTTTCCAGAGGTTCCTGTAGTCGTAGGAGCGGGCGAGGAAGAAGGACGCGTCCTCTTTGCGTCCCAGCTCCTGCGCGATCTGCGACAGGCACCAGGCGTCGTACGACGCGGCCAGGGTCACCGCCACGGCCTGCCGCCGCTCGCCGGGCTTGACCTCCTTGACCGTCTCGGCCTCCCCGGGCTTGAGCGCGGGCATGTAGCCCTTCTCCCAGTAGAAGCGGTCCAGCTCGGTGGCGGGCCCGCGGTACCACGGGACCAGGCTCTCCTCGCGCATGGTCTTCTTCATGCACTCGAACGCCTGGGCGAGGTCGAAGCCGCGTATGCCTTTACGCCATGCGTCGAGGAAGAGCGAGACGGGGTGCTGCCCGTTCATGCAGTGCGCGTCGCCGAAGACGGTCGGAAAGGTCGGCATCCAGCCCGACTGCTCGCAGGCGCGGATGTAGGACGACAGCTTCTCGTGCTGCACGCCGGGGTTGAGCAGGATGTTCAGCGGGTGCAGCGCGTGATAGGTGTCCCAGCTCCAGTCGTCGGTCCAAAACGGCACGCCGTTGTCCTCGTGGACCTTGCCGTCCCACGCGCTGAAGTAGCGGCCCTCTTCGGAGATGTTGACCATGCGCTCATGGCTGCGGTAGAGCGCGGTGTAGAAGACCGCCCGCTCGTCCTCGGTGCCGCCCTCGACGCGGATCTTGCCGAGCGCCGCGTTCCATTCGGCACGGGCGCGCTTGGCCAGGCGGTCAAGGTCGAAGTCCTTGATCTCCGCCTGCAGGTTCCTCTTGGCCTGTTCGACGCTGATGTAGGAAATGCCGTAGCGCATCCGCACGGTCTTGACGGACAGCGCGAACTCCGCCACCACCGGGCTGCCGGAGTCTTTCGTTGCCTGACGCGCGAAGTCCGCCGCGTCGCCCGCGAACGCGCCGGTGCGCGCGGGCGGGGTGTCGAACTCCAGATAGACGTAGGTGGCGATGCCGTGGTAGTCGTCGGAGCCGCTGACCGTCGCGCCGTCGATCTTGAGCGAGCCCTTCTGCTTGGGCTTGAGCAGGATGAAACGCGGCTTGCTGTTCTCGAAGGTCACGGAGTAGATCGCCGCCTTGCGGGCGGGCGCCAGCTCCACCGTGACGTCATAGTCGTCGAGAAAGACCGAGTAACGGTAAGGCAGCGCGGCCGAATGGTCGAAGCGCGAGCCCCAGGCCGGACGCAGCGCGCCGGCCTCGCCGCTGAAGGGCATCATCTGGAACACCTGGCCCTGGCGGTGCGAGGGCACGTTCAGGCAGAAGCCGTTGATGCGGTCCGTCGTGAAGCTCTCGTTGGGCGGCGTCACGCGCAGCATGCCGTTGGGCAGCTGGACCGACGGGAAGGTCGGCACCAGCATGTGGCTGATGTTGCCGATCTTGGTGTTCACATAATCGACCGGCTCCTTGGCCAGCACCCCGCCCGCACACATCACCGCGACCGCCACGCACACCGTCTGTTTTCTCATCACGCCTCCGCATTTATTGAACGATGCGTCATCTTAAACCACCTCCCGCTTGCTCCGCAACCGGAAAGGGCCGGCGGCGCTCCGGAGGGCGCATCCCCGTGTTTCCTTGACCTCAACGGGGCAGGGGTGCCTCAGCACCCCCCCCCGTGCGCGGTCCGGTACGTCCCGCGCTACGGCTGCCGCAGCCCTGGTAGGGGCGGACGTCTCGGACGCCCCACAAGCGTCGATAGTCTAACGGTCAATGGAACGGGGCTGCGCCCGCTCCCGATGATTGAACATTTCGTATTTGGTATTTACGGGGTTCTGCTATACTGCCCGCTCTTCGAAACAAGGAGGCCGAGGCCCATGTTCACACGCTACACCCCCGAACTGATGGACGATTTGAAACACCGCTGGTCGCGGCTGCAGCAGGCGGTGCGCCTGTCCGGCGCCGACGCGCTGCTGGTCGGCTCAAACGTCAACCTCTGCTACCTCTCGGGCCGCATCTTCATGGGCTTTGTCTACCTGCCCGCCGAGGGCGCCCCCTGGTTCTTCGTGCGCCGCCCCTGCGGACTCACCGGCGCCAACGTGGCCGAGATCCGCAAACCGGAACAGATCCCCGAGATCCTGCGCGCCGCGGGCGTGACGCTGCCCGGAAAGTTTCTGCTCGAGGGCGACGACCTCACGTTCAGCGACTATACGCGCTACGCGACGCTCTTTGCGGGAGCCGCGGCCGCCAACGGCTCCGCCCTGGTGCGCCAGTGCCGCACGGTCAAGACCCCCTACGAAATCCAGGTGATGAAAAAGACCGGCAGCCGCCATGCCACCGTGGTGTCGCAGTTCGCTTCGGTCTACGAGCCCGGCATGACGGATCAGGCCTGGTCGATCGAGATGTTCCGGCTGATGCTGAAGGCGGGCAGCCTCGGGCTCTTCCGCATCGCGGGGTCCAGCATGGAGGGGTTCATGGGCACGGTGCTCGCCGGCGACAACGGCGGCGCCGCCTCGCCGTATGATTTCGCGCTCGGCGGCGCGGGCCTGCACCCCTCGCTGCCCGTGGGGCAGAGCGGCACCGTCCTGAAAGACGGCATGGCCGTGATGGTGGACATCGCGGGCAATTTCTACGGCTATCTCACCGACTGCACGCGGACCTTCGCCATCGGACATCTCGCGCCCAAAGCCTGTGACGCGCACCAGCTCTCCATCGACATCCAGCACGCGGTCGCCGCGGCCGGCGTGCCCGGCACGCGGTGCGAAGACCTCTACACCCTCGCCCTGAAGATGGCCGACGAAGCCGGACTCGCCGACGGGTTCATGGGGCTTGCCCAGAAGGCGAAATTCATCGGCCACGGCACGGGGCTGGTCATCAACGAGCAGCCCGTGCTCGGGGCGCGCTCAAAGGACATCCTCGAGGCCGGCATGTGCATCGCGCTGGAACCCAAATTCGTGATCCCCGGCACCGGCGCGGTCGGCGTGGAGGACACCTTCCTCGTCACCCCCTCGGGCATGGTCAACCTCACCCCCTGCGCGCCCGCCCTTGTTATCCTGTGACGCAGGCTTGCGGAGCGCACCCTGCTCGCGGTATACTATCATTTCACTGTACTATTTATTATGGGTTTGTGGTGTTCCGGGGTGTATCATGAAAACGCGTGTCGCGACCCTCTCGGCGGTTCTCGGCTTGTTTTGCCTGTCGGCCTGCGCGCAACAAGGCTTCTACCGCGAATTTTATTCCAATATCGCGGGCGGCTCCGTCGCGAACCTGACCAACGCGCCCGTTTTCCCCAATTCGCCGACGACCGATGAGGTCACCAACGGCGTGCTGGAAACCGCCACGAACCTCGGCGACTACTATGGCCAGCGCCTGCGCGCCTTGATCGCGCCCACCGTCACCGGCAGCTACACCTTCTGGATCGCTTCCGACGACAACAGCGAACTCTGGCTGGGCACCAACGCCCTGCCCGCCTCGCGGCGGCGCATCGCGTACGTCGCCTCGTACACCGGCGCGCGCGTCTGGACCTCCTTAGTCGCGCAGTGTTCGGCCGCCATCCCGCTCACCGCCGGAACCCGCTATTACCTTGAGGCGCTGCACAAGGAAGGGGCGGGTGGCGACAACCTGGCGGTCGCCTGGCTGGTTCCCGGCTCCGGCGTCACCAGCGTCATCCCCCCCGAGGTCATGCAGCCCTACCTGGAGGTGCCGGCCGTCAAGACCCAGCCGGCCTCGGTTGAACTCTACGAGCAGTACGCCGGAAAGCAGAACGTGGCGTTCGCCGTGGAAGCCGCGCGCAAATACGGCCTGAGCTACCAGTGGCAGAAGGACGGCGATGACATCGCCGCCGCCACCCAGGCCGTATACGCCTGCCTGGCGGATCTGGCCAACAGCAACCGCCTCTTCCGCTGCCGGCTCTCCGCCCCCGGCGGGGTGGTCACCAGCCAGACCGCGCGCTACACCTTCGTGCCCGACCGGGTGCCGCCGGCACTCACCCGCTGGTTCATGCCGCACGACCGCCGTTCGCTAACCCTGTCCTTCTCCGAGCCCCTGCTGGCCGCCAGCCTCAGCAACACGGCCTTCGCCGTTTCCGGCACCACCGTCGTCACCGCGACGCTGCTGGATGGCGCCACCAACGTGACCTTGCGCCTCGCCGACCCGCTCGCGGCCGGCGGCGCTTACACCCTTGCGCTGACGGTCGCCGACTGCGCCGCGCCGGCCAACACCCTGACGCTCTCGAGCTACGCCTTCTCGCCCCCGGCCTGGGCCGCGACGCCGGTCGCCCTCCTGCGCGGCGGCGTCGAGCCGCCCGGACCCTCGTCCCGCCGTACGGCGCTCGCCGTCACCGAGATCCAGCACACGCCCGCCCCGCGCACCGACGGCCGCGACACCCGCTACGTCGAGCTCTACAACTCCAACCCTTATTACCAGGACATCGGCGGCTACCGGTTCTCGGGCGCGTTCGACTACACGGTCCCCTCCGGCACTGTGATGTCGGCCAACAGCTATCTGGCGGTGGCGCCGGCCCCCGCCGACGTCGCCGCGGTCTGCGGCATCTCCAACGTGATCGGCGGCTTCGGAGCCGCGGCCTTCGACGGCACGAGCGGCATCACGCTCAAAGACGAGCTGGGCGCCTGGATCACCACCATCGACTACGCCGACGGCCCGCCCTGGCCGGTCGCCGCCGACGGTTCGGATCACTCGCTGGTGCTGGCCCGCCCCTCTTACGGCGACCGCGAAGCTGACGGCTGGGCCGCCAGCGCCCGCCCCGGCGGGTCGCCCGGCGCCGCCGAGCCCGCACGCCCGGCCACCTATGAAGCCGTGATGTTCAACGAGATCCTGGCGCACGCCGGAACCACGCCGGGGTTCGTGGAGCTCCACAATGCCTCGACCTCCGCCGTCTCCCTCGCCGGCTGCGTCATCGCGCGCGGCGCGCCCTCCTCCGCGGGCTTCGCCATCCCCGGCGGCACGGTCCTCCCCGGACGCGGCCTCCTCGCCTTCGACGAGACCGCCCTCGGCTTCAAGATCAACGGCGACGGCGACACGCTCTGGCTCTTGGCCCCCGCTGGCACGGGCCTCGGCGTGATCGACGTGAACCGCTTCAACGACCAGGAGATCGGCGTCGCCTTCGGACGCTGTCCCGACGGCGACGCCGCGTGGAGCCGCCTCGGGTCGCCCACGCCCGCCGGCGTGAACGCCGAGCGCAGCCCCGCTGATGTCGTGATCAGCGAGATCATGTACCACCCCATCTCCGAGGACAACGACGACGAATACATCGAACTGTTCAACCCCGGCACGAACGCGCTGGACCTCACCGGCTGGAAGCTCGGCGGCGGGCCCGCCTACACCTTCGCGGAAACGATCCCCGCCAACGGCTACCTGATCGTGCCGCACTCCCGCACCAAGCTGGCCGCCCTGTATCCCGACCGCGCGTCGCTCATGACGGCAGGCGGCTACGCGGGCACGCTCAACAACACGCGCGACACCGTCACGCTCTCCAGGCCGGTCATTGTGATGGACACCGCCGACCCCACGAACCCCGTGCCGGTCCTGAAGAACGCCGTCGTCGAGGAGGTCACTTACCGCGACGGCGGCGAGTGGGACAAGCTCGCCGACGGCGGCGGCAGCTCGCTGGAGCGCATCGACCCGCGCGGCGACCCGCGCCTCGCGCGATGCTGGGCCGCGAGCGACGAGACGCAGAAGAGCGGCTGGGTCACGCTGTCGTTCACCGGCGCGATCGACAACGGGTTCAGCACCACGAACGGCGACCCCAACGCGGTCAACGTCGGCCTCATGGACGGCGGCGAATGCCTGGTCGACGCCGTGGAGGTCAAGCTCTCCGGCGGCGCGAACCTGGTGAACAACCCGTCGTTCGAGTCTGACACCGCGGACTGGCGCTTCCTGGGCACGCACGACCACTCGGCGATCGAGACCGCCGACGCCGCGCCGGACGGCAGCCGCGTGCTGCACCTGCGCGCGACCGACCGCTGCCACAACGGCATGAATATCGTCCGCGGCCTGATGGGCGCCACGCTGGCCAAGAGCGGAACCGGCACGATCAGCGTGCGCGCCCGCTGGCTCGCCGGCTGTCCGGAGCTCCTCGTCCGCACGCGCGGCAGCTGGCTGGAAGCCAGCGGCAGCATCCTCACGACCCGCGCCCTCGGCAGCCCCGGCCAGGCCAACAGCCGCGCCCGCGCCAATGCCGCGCCCGCCCTCTGCGACGTCAGCCACCAGCCGGTCCTGCCGCGCAACGGCGAGAAGATCACCGTCTACGCCCGCGCACGCGATCCCGACGGCCTCTCAGCCCTCACGCTCTACTATCGCGTCGAGGGGCTGGCCGGCACCAACGCGGTGCCCATGGTTCCCGCCCTCGGCGGCTTCTACGCGGGCGAGATCCCGGCGGGCCAGTCGAACAACACGCTGGTCGCCTTTTACGTCGAGGCCGCCGACAGCCATGCGCAGACCGCGCGGGCGCGGTTCCCCGCCAACGCGCCGGCCCGCGAGTGCCTCGTGCGCTTCAACGAGCCGCTCGACAGCCGCGCGTTCGGCGTCTACCGCTTCTGGATGACCAAGGAGAACGTCGCCTACTGGACCGCCCGCGACAAGGCCAGCAACGAGCCGGTGGACGCGACCTTCCTCTACGGCACCAGCCGCGTGATCTACGGCGCCGGCATGCAGTATTCGGGCAGCCCGTTCCACAGCGGCTACAGCGCGCCCATCAACGCCGGCGCCAGCATCGACTACGAGGCCAACTTCCCCAGCGACGACACGTTGCTGGACGACGACGGCGTGGTGCTCTCCACCATCGGCAACCTCGGCAGCGACACCATCGCCGTCCGCGAGCAGTTCTGCTACTCGCTTGTCCACGCCCTCGCCATCCCCCACATGTACCGCCGCTATGTGCATGTCTACGCCAACGGCGCCGAACAGAACCCCAAGAAGATCTACGAGGACACCGAGAAGCCCAACGCCGGCGTGCTCAAGCACTGGTTCCCGGAAGACTCCGACAACGACTTCTTCAAGGTCGACGACTGGTTCGAATACAACCTCGGCATCACCGCCTTCGACATCACCACCGCCCGCCTGCAGAAGTACACCACCCCCGCGCCGGACGGCTCCGGGCCGGCGCTCAAGCTCGGCCGCTACCGCTGGAACTGGCTCAAGCGCGGCTACGACACCTTCCGCGCCAACGACTACACCAACTTCTTTGACCTCGTGGAGACGCTGAACGTCACCAACACGGCGCTCTACGCCAGCGGCATCCAGGAGAAGATCAACCTGGCCGACTTCGTGCCCGTGATCGCCGCGAACCAGTTCGTCGGCAACTACGACAGTTACGGGTACAGCCGCGGCAAGAACATGTACCTCTACGACAGCGCCGACGGCTGGCAGCTCATCGCGTGGGACCTTGATTACAACTTCGGCACGAGCCGCCCGCTCACGGAGACCATCGATCCGATGATCGCAAGTTTTCAAACCGACGACCCGACCATGCGGACCTTCCTGAAGACGCCCCTCGTCGCCCGCATCTTCTGGCGCGCCGTCGAAAAACTCATGGCCGCCGCCAACAGCTCCGCCTTGCGCGCTTACACGCGCTCCAAATACGACGCCCTGCGCGCCGACGCGACGGCGCTGAACGGCGACACTGACTATGCCGCCTTCTTCACCAACGTCGATATCCGCCGCACCAACGTCGTGGCTCAGCTCGCCGCCGCCCAAGCCGCCGCGTTCGCGGTCGTCTCGCCCGCGTCCGCCGTCTCCACGTCCACCAACAATGTGGTGACCTTGACCGGCCTGGCGCCTTTCGGAGTCACCTCGATCCTCATTAACGGCGCCGAATCTGTAATCAGCTGGACGTCCCCCTCCAACTGGACCGCCCAAGTCGTCCTCGACAGCGGCACCAACGACTTCAAGGTCGTGGGCCTTACCGAGAACGGCGGCGTGCTGCCGAACGGAACGGTCAACTTCGCCATCGCCTACACCGGCGCGCCGCTCGAGCCCATGGACGGTTATCTCAACATCTCGGAGATCATGCATACGCCGGCGACCAACGGCGCGGCCTATGTGGAGATCGCCAACCGCTCCAGGGCCACGCTGATGAACCTCTCCGGCTTCTCCCTTGCCGGCGCGGTGAGCTTCACCTTCCCCAACGGCACGACGCTGCGGCCCGGCGAACTGCTCTTGGTCACGGAGAATCCCGCCGTCTTCGCCTTCACTTACGGATCCAATCTGACGGCCAAAGTGGCGGGCGCGTTCAGCGGCACGCTCCCGGCCGCGGGCACGCTGCTGCTCAAACGGCCGGCCGCCGGCTTCGAGCCTGACGATCCGGTCCTCGACCGCGTCGTGTACGAGGCGGCTGATCCGTGGTCCGCGGCCGTGTCGCCCGGCGCCTCCCTGCGCCTCATTAATCCGGCTCTCGACAACAACCGCGTGGCGAACTGGACGGCCGAGACGGTGCAGACCCTTACGAACACCGTGCCGTGGAACATGACGTGGAAATATTATTTGAGCGGCTATCCCGGCGACAGCTGGACCGCCACCAATTTCAACGACGGCGCCTGGCCCTCCGGCCCCGGCCCGCTCGGCAAGGAGAACGCTGTGCTGCCGATTCCGCTGGCCACCACGAACGCCCTGTCATCCCGGCTCGTTTACTATTACCGCACGGCGTTCGCCTTTAACGGCGACCCCGCCTGCGCTGCGCTGCGGCTCACCTACATGCTGGACGACGGCGCGGTCTTCTACCTGAACGGACAGGAGCTCCACCGCTCCGCGCTCATGCCGACCGGCACCGTCACCGACGCCACGTTCAGCGGGCTGGTGTCTGACGCCCAGCTTGGAAACCCCGTCACGTTGCCCGCTTCGGCGCTGCGCAAGGGCACCAACACGCTGGCCGCGAGCGTGCACCAGAATGTGACCACCAGCTCCGACCTCGTCTTCGGCATGACGCTTGACATCGTCACCACCCTGACCAACGCCTGCTCGCCCGGCGCGTCCAACGTCCTCAACACCACCCTCACTTCCCTGCCCGGCGTCTGGCTCAACGAGGTGCAGTCGCGCAACGTCTCCGGGCCCGTCGACGCCGCCGGCGAGCACGAGCCGTGGGTGGAGCTCTTCAACAGCCAGACGTCTGCGGTCTCGCTCGCGGGCTGGTCGCTCGCCACCGCCGCCGCCGACCCGGGCTGGGCTTTCCCGGCCAACGCCGCCATCGCTCCCGGCGCCTTCCTGCGCGTCTGGCTCGACGGGGAGCCGGAGGAGTCTGTACCCGGCGACCTCCACGCCACATTCCGTTTCGACTTCGCAACCGGCATGCTGTTGCTGCGCGGGCCGGTTGACGGCCGTGACGTAGCCATCGACTACCTGCGGCTCGCCGACTGTCCCGCCGATGCGGCCTGGGGCGCGTTCCCCGACTGGGCCTCCAACCCGCGCCGCTGGCTCAACCCCGCCACTCCCGCCGCCTCCAACCGCGCCGACAAGCCCGCCTGCCGCATCGTCATCAACGAGTTCATGGCGGTGAACGAGCTCTTCGTCAATCCGCTCACCGGCAAGAAGGACGACTGGCTCGAGCTGTTCAACGATGGCACCGAGACGGTCGACCTCAGCGGCTATGTGGTCACCGACACGCTCACCAGCGAGACGCCGCCCACGCCCGACCTGCGCGCCACAAAAGCCCTGATCCTCACCAACGGGGTCGCGCTCGCCCCCGGCCAGGCCCTACGCATCTGGACCGGGGCGACTAAATCGACGGCGCTGCCGTTTGACCCGGCCAACCTGCAGGCGCCGTTCGGCTTAAGCAAGGACGGCGACCAGATCTGCCTCTTCAGCCCGTCGCTGGGCCTCGTCGACCTGCTGCAATATGCCGCCGAACAACTCGGCACCGTCAGCATGGGCCGCTGGCTCAACGGCGCCGACGGCGAGCTCGTCTCCTTCTGCCTGCCCACGCCGGGCCAGCCCAACCGTAACCCGCGTTTCGCCTCCGCCCTGCTCGCGCAGCCCGCGCTCCAGCTCCTGCGCGAAGAGCAGGCCTTCAG
Organism: Verrucomicrobiota bacterium; assembly: GCA_023269675.1. Taxonomy (GTDB): domain Bacteria; phylum Verrucomicrobiota; class Kiritimatiellia; order RFP12; family UBA1067; genus JAHFSX01. Next base: position 64,241 of record JAHFSX010000012.1, on the reverse strand, counting down.
TCACACCAACGCCTTCCTCGACGCGCGGCCCGCAAACTTCGCCTTCCGCCTCTATCCGGCCGGAGCGCCCGCCCTGCCCGCAGGCGTGACCTTCGACGACGCCAGCGGCACGCTCGCGTGGACGCCCTCGGAAGCCCAGGGCCCCGGCCTCTACCCCCTCCGCGTCTGCGGCTTCTTCGCCGACGGGCCGAGCGTCACCGGCTGCGACGAGGTTCTGCTCACGCTCAAGGTCCTGGAGACGCCGAGCCGGCCGATCCTCGGCGCGGTCACCAACCTGTCCGTCGACGAAGGCGCGACCGTCACCTTCACGGTTCCCGTCACGCGCGCCGCAGAGTACCCTCCCTATCCCACGGCAACCCGCCTGTGCCTGTCGGGCGCGGTCCCCTCCAACGCCACGTTCGACGCCCAGACCGGCCTCTTCACCTGGACCACCGGCGAAATCGACGGCCCCTGCACCAACCTCATCACCGTGACCGCGGAGGATGCCGGCGACCCCGCCGTCCGCGTCTCCACCAACATCACCGTCACCGTCCATGAAGTCAATCAGCCGCCGGTCTGCCGCTCGCCCACCCTCTTCACCCTCTGGCGCAACGAAGCGTTTGCCACGCGCCTGCGTTATGACGACCCCGACCTGCCGCCCAACCGCTTCACCTACACGCTGACCTCGGGGCCGGACGGCCTCACGCTCGACCCGGACACGGGTCTGCTGCAGTGGCGCCCCGCGCCCGCGCAAACCGGGCCGTTCACCGTCGAGGTGTCCGCCTCCGACAACGCGGGCAGCGACCTCTCCACCATCTTCACCCTCGCGGTCGACACCCAGCCGCTGCAGGCCGCGGCCCTCGCCGCGGCCGCTTCTGACACCTTCACCTTGCGGTGGGAGAGCAAGGCGGATACCCTCTACACCATCGAATGGTGTCCCGATCTGACCAGCACCCATTGGCAACCCGTCAATCCCGGCGCGCCGCTCGCAGGCACCGGAGGCACGCTCACCTACACCGCGGTCCCCGCCCTGTTCGGCTCGCCCACCAACGCGTTCTTCCGCATCATCCAGACCCGTCCCTAACATGCAAAGCGCTCGAATGAAAAAACCGTTCCGCCCGCTCCTCGTCGCCGCCCTGCTGGGCGGCCCGCTCCTCTCGTCAGCCGTTGAGAAACCCGATGTGGAGCAGGTGCGCTGCGACCTTGCGGCACTTGCGGAACGCGATCTCATCACGGCCCCCGAGGAGTGGGAGCGCCTCCTCACCGCCGGCGACACGTGCGCGGGCGAGCAGGCGGCCGCCCTGCTGGTGCAGGCCACCAAGGCCTTCAAGCCGGTGGCCAACATCCAGGAGGCCCTGGCTGTGCTCGCCCAGCGCGGCGTGACCAGCTCGCCGGATTACTGGATCAAGGCCACCGCGGCCGGACGCACCTGCGGCAGCGCCAACCTCGCTGTCCTGCTCGGCCGCATCGCGTCGCGCCTGCCCGTCCGCCCGACGCGGCCCTTCACCGCCGCGCCCCTGGCCGCCACGCCCGCCGCGGAGCTCCAGCCGCGCTACGACGTGGTCATCGCCGGCGCGGGCACGGGCGGGTGCGGCGCCGCCATCCAGGCCGCGCGCATGGGCTGCTCCGTGCTGCTGCTGGAGGAGACCGACTGGATCGGCGGACAGATGAACGCCGCCGCCGTGACCTCCATGGACGAGGGCGGCATCCTCTGCCGCGAGCGCGGCCTCTACCGCGAGCTCTGCGGCCTCATCGCCGCGCACTACCAGCCGCTCAACCTCACCTTCGAAACCGCCTATTGGTTCCGCCACGTGTGCGTCGAGCCGCGCGTGGGCCGCACCCTGCTGCACGTCATGCTGGCCGACGCGCGCGGCCAAGGCACGCTCGACCTCGCGCTGCGCGCCCGCGTCGCCCAGGTGCTCAAGCGCGGCGACACCGTCACGGGCGCGGAGCTCGCGTGCGTCACCGCCGCGGGCCGCGAGACGCGCACCGTCCAAAGCGGCATCCTCATCGACGCCACCGAATGCGGCGACGTCATCCCGCTCACCGGCGCGCGCTACCGCGTCGGCAACTGCACCAGCGATGCGGTCAACCCCGCGCAGCACATCCAGGACAACACCTGGTGCGCGGTGTTCAAGCAGTACCCACACGGCGTGCCGCCCGCCCTGCTGCTCACGAACCCGCCGCCGGGCTACACCGATGCCGTCCACAAAGGGTTCCTGAAGTCGCTAAGCGCGGGCGAAACGGTTCACTCCATCACGAACAAGCCGTGGACCTTCGCGACCTTCATCGGCTACCGCGGCATGCCCGACAGCTCGCGGCCCGGCGACGCCCCGCCCATCACCCGCACGCACCTGAACTTCAACAACGACTACCCGAACGACGTCGGCGACCTGGAAGACCCCGCCAAGCGGCTCAAGACCCTGCGGGCGATGAGGCTCAAGACCCTGCACCTGATCTATTACATCCAGAGCACGCTCGGCAAGCGCGACTGGGCGGTGGCCGACGACGAAGGGTACGATACGCCCTACAACCGCGCGGAAATCGACGCGTGGCTCGCCGAGCGGCCCGACCTCGTCCCGTACCGCCCGATCTTCTACCACTTCCCCGTCATGGCATACACGCGCGAAAGCCGCCGCATCATCGGCCTGCACACGCTCACGGCGCATGAGATCGAGCGCTACCCGCGCCAGCCCGTGCGCTTCGCCACCAGCGTCGCGCTCGGCGACTACGGGGTGGACCTGCACGGCTCCAAAACGCCCAAGTATCTCGAACCCGACCTCGATCCGGCCGAGGACGTCCCGGACGAGAAGTTCGGCTCGCGCGGCACCGGCCCCTTCCCGATCCCGTTCGAGTGTTTCATCCCCGAGCGGATCGACGGCTTCCTGCCCGCCGAGAAGAACCTCTCGCAGTCGCGTCTCGCAAACGGCGCCACGCGCCTGCAGCCGCACACGCTGCTGATGGGGCAGGCTGTGGGCGCCATCGCCGCGCTCGCGCTCCAGAACCAGATCCAGCCGCGCCAGCTCGACCCCGTGCTGGTGCAGCTCGCGCTTCTCGATGCGGGCGACACGCTGTTCCTCACACCGGTCACCGACATCCGCCGCTACACGCCAGACTGGAAAGCGGTCCAGCTCGTGCTCACGCACAACCTGCTCCTTTTGGAAGGCTCGCGCTTCAAGCCTCAGTCGCCGCTCACCGCGGAAGAGCGCGCGGCCGCGCTCAAACTCCTGCCCGACGGCGGGGCCCTCCCGCCCGCCACGACCCGCATCGAAGCCGCACGCCTCTTCACGCGCGTTCTCGAACAGCGTGCGCATGACCATGTGAGGGATCAGTCGAAAACGACCGCGATTGCTGTTCCTTAACCCAATAGGTCGGGACGCCTCCCCGAGGCGTCCGCGACAGTACAGCGAACAGGACCACGGGCGGACGCCTCGGGGAGGCGTCCCGACCAAGGACGAAACCGAGGGATACTTGAAATCATGAGGAAGCCTTTTTATGTTGCGGGATTGCTTGCTCTCCTGACCGCAGGAGCCCTTCATGCCGCGCCGGTCCGGGGCGCGGGCTTTCCCGTCCTTGATCAGGACATCGACATCGCGAAGGAGTTCACCCTGCCGCCGCCGGGCTACGGCGAGGTGCCGTTCTGGTGGTGGACCGGCGAGAAGCTCGACAAGGAGCGCCTCCTGTGGCAGCTGGAGGAGCTGCACAAGGCGGGCGTCTCCGGCACGCAGATCAACTACGCGCACACGCGCTCCGACGGCTGGAAAACCGAGACGGTCGAGCCGGCCATCTTTTCCGAGGAGTGGTGGGACATCTTCAGCTTCATGGCCAAGGAGTCGGCCAAGCGCAACATGGGCATCGGCCTCAGCGGCTACACGCTCGACTGGCCGGGGCGGGACAACCTCTTCCGCCAGCTCGGCATCACGGACGACTCGCTGCACGCCCGCGTGCTGGATGCGCGCCTGCAGGATGTCGCGGGTGCCGCGCGGATTGCGCCGGCGGAAGTGAACTCCAACGCGACGGTGGTCTCCGTGACCGCCTTCGCGCTGAAAGGCGGAGGCCTCGTGCCGGGCAGCGGCGTGACGCTCGAACCGCAGGCCGCGGCCTGGACACTGCCGCCTGGCCGTTGGCGCCTCGTGACCGTTTCCTCCGCGCCGCGCCCGGAAACGCTCGACCCGCTGAACCCCGGCTCCGGCCAACGCGTGATCGACAAGTTTCTCACCCCCTTCCTCGCGCACACGCCGCCGGAGGCGCACCGCGCGCTGAACTATTTCTTTCAGGACGAGCTGCGCCTGGCCGGTGAAGGCCGGCTGTGGAGTCCGGAGTTCGCGGCGCAGTTCCTGTCGCGCAAGGGCTACGACGTGCGCCCGAAGCTGGCCGCGCTCTTCACGGACATCGGCCCCGAAACCGCGAAGGTGCGCCTCGACTTCAACGACGTGATGGTCTCGCTCACGGAGGAGCATTATTTCAAACCGATCTTCGACTGGCACAACAGCCGCGGCATGATCTACGCGTGCGACCCTGCCAGCCGCGGCAAGAACCCGCTGGAGTTCGGCGACTACTTCCGCGCGATGCGCTGGTACACGGCGCCCGGCTTCGACACGCCCGGCTCCAGCTCCGACCCGATCAAGAACAAGGTCGGCTCCTCCATCGCCCATCTCTACCAGCGGCCGCGCGTCTGGGTGGAAGGCTTCCACAGCCTCGGCTGGCAAGCCTCCACGGAAACGATCTTCGACGCCAGCAACCGCAACTTCCTCTATGGCGCGAGCCTCCTGAACCTGCACGGGCTCTACTACACGACCAAGGGCGGCTGGTGGGAGTGGGCCCCGCCCTGCTACCACTTCCACATGCCGTATTGGGCGCACATGCCGGTTTTCCTGAAGTATTTCGAGCGCCTCAGCTACCTGCTCAGCCAGGGCGCGCATGTGGCCGACGTGGCCATCGTCTACCCTCAGGAGCCCATGGTGGCGGACGCCAAACGCGGAGCGGTATCGCGCGATCTCGCCTTCGCCGTCGGAACGGAGCTGCTGAGCGGCGGCCAGACCGATTTCGATTTCATCGACGCCGAGTCGCTCGCCCGCGCCGAGGCGCGGAACGGACGCCTCTCCGTCGCCGGCGAATCCTATCGCTTGCTGGTGCTGCCGAACCTCTTCGCCGTGCGTTCCGCCACGCTGGAGAAGGCCCTCGCCTTCTATCGGGCGGGCGGCGCCGTGGTCGCCGTCGGCGATCTCCCCGAGGCCACCGACCGCGCGGGCGCGGACGATCCCCGCGTCGACGCGCTCGTGAAGGAACTGTTCGGGCTCACCGCCGCCGAGGCCAAGGTGGGCAAGAAGCCGCTCCGTCAGACCAACGCCGCCAGCGGAGTCGCGCTGCTGTGGTCCGACGAACCCCCTCCCATGTCTTCTGTCCCGACACGCACCTATGCCGGCCACTTCACCGGACGCTGGGTCTGGACACAGAAGCCGACGCGTAAAGCCGCCTTCAAGAAAGTCTGGGACGGCGCGGCGGCCGACTATCAGGCGGCCCTCTTGTGCGACAATCACGCCGCCCTTTATGTGAACGGCGCGAAGATCGCGACATGGGATAATTATTCTAAACCGTGGACCGCCACCGTCGCGCTCAAGCCGGGCGATGTGCTGGTCGTGGAGGGCAGCGACAGCGAGGGCGAGCAAGGCGACAAGACGGCCGGCCTTTTCTTCGCCCTCGCCCGAAGCGGCAAAACGGTCTTTTCCGCCGAAGGCTTCCGCGTGAAGCCAGGCGGCGCGGACGCCGCCTGGCGCGCCAGCGCCTCGGTCGACGGCCTTGAGGCGCCCGACCCCGACAATGTGCATGCGGCGCACAGGGGCGCCGGCACGGCACCCACCAAGACGTCAATGGTTCAAGGGATCCGCTCGCTCCTCCCCACGCCTGACTTCGCGGGTCCCGAGGGCGCGAAAGCGCTGCACCGCCGCATCGGAACGAGCGACGTCTACTTCATCATGGATCTCAAGCAGCGCGGCGACTGCAGCTTCCGCGCCCGGGGCACACCAGAGCTGTGGGACCCCTGGTCCGGCCAACAGACGCCGATCCCGACTTTCACGGTGAACACAAATCACACCACCACCGTCCGGCTCGACGGCACAGGTGCGCCCCTGCTCGTGGTCTTCACACCCGCCAAGCCCGCGTGCAGCGTGGTCGAGAGCGACCTCGACATGGTAACGGACCTCCGCGGCGGCTCGGTCTCCGGTTTCGCCCGCACGGCGGGCGCCAAACACGCCGTGGTCGAAAGGGAGGGGAAACGCGTCACGCTCACCGGCGAAGCCGGCGCCCCGTGCGCACCGCTCGCGCTGGATGGCGCGTGGAGTTTCGCGCTCAAACCCACGCTCTACAACAAGTGGGGCGATTTCCGTTTGCCCGGCTTCGACGGGCTGATCGGTGCGGAGGCGCGCCAGCTCACCTGGTCGGCGGAGAACATGCCCGAGCGCATGACCTATTCGCACGGCCCGCAGTTCCTCGCCTTCGGTCCGCTCGCGCCGGGCGCCGAAGCCGACGCGCTTGAACAGGCTTTGGCCGCGGCCGCCGTGCCGGCCACGGAAAAAACCGTCAGGGTCGGGTCCAAGGAATACGTGTGGCAGCCATTCTGTTTCTCGTGGCGCGAGGGCGTGGAGAACCGGCCCTGCTTCCAGAACTGGCACCACGGTCTGAACGGCAAAATGGGCGATGACTTTTTCGTTCTCGGCAAGTATGACATGGGGCTCTACGACGTGAGCATGCCCGCCAACGCCGCGCAGGAGACGCGCCTGTTTCAGAGCTCCGTGTATGCCGAAACCCCCTGTCAGGCCGTTATCGAGGCCACCGGCGTGCGGCCGTCCGCAGTCTGGATCAACGGCCAGAAGCGGACACCCGGCGACACCGTGCCGCTCCAGGCGGGCTGCAACCTGCTGCTCGTGCGCTATGACGCTTTCGGACGCGGCGCCGTCGTGCTCGAGAAAGCGGGCACCGACACAAACTGGAAACAGACGCATCCCCTGGCCATGCGCTGGTACGACAACCCGGCGGTGTTGGCCTTTGACTGTTTCAACGGAGCGCTGAAACAGAGCGTCTACACCTTCGGCGCGCCGCCCGCTTTAGTCACGGCGGAGGTGACGTTGCGCGGCGAGCTCGTCGGCGCCACCGTCAACGGGTCCGCGGCAGAGGTGAAGCTGGACAAGGGCTTCCCCAACGGCAACCGCCTGTACCGCGTGACCGCAACTCCGATGGCGCCCGGTCCGGCGGAGGTGACGCTGACGGTGAAGCACGCGCCGGGCTATACGGGCGGAGCGGCCTTCCCCGAGCCCGTCAAGTTGCTGTGCGGACAGGGGCGGATCACGTTGGGCGACTGGGCGCAAGTCGATGCGCTTCGCTGCTACTCCGGCGGTGCGGTCTACGGAAAGGAGTTCACGCTCACGCCGGAACAGGCGGGCCAACGCTGCGTGCTCGACCTGGGCGATGTCGGCGTCTCCTGCGGGGTGGCGGTGAACGGCACACCCGCGCGCGTGCGCACCTGTCCGCCGTGGACGCTCGACATCACGGAGTTTGTAAAGAAGGGCGAGAACACCGTCGAGGTCACGGTCTATAACACGCTCAACAACCACTACCAGACCATCCCGACGCGTTACAAAAAGGAGAACGCGCCGTCCGGCCTGCTCGGACCGGTCAAGATCTCCTTCGAAGCGAAGGTCACCCTGCGGTGAGGTGCCTGCGCGCGAAAAACGGGCCTGCCTGAATTCGGCAGGGCGGTTTCGCCGGAACCGCCTCCAAGCCTCGCCGCCGGTCCCCCGGGCAAACCGATTTCCCCGAAGCCGCCGCCGGCCCCGACTACTGCATATGCTTGGCACGCATAAAAAAAGCGCAATGGCTTGATTTAGCCATCGGAATGTGAAAAAGTTCACTCACCGTTTGTTTAGGCGCGCGTGTTCCGGCCCACCCCATCAAGAGAGATCCCCAAGTCAAGCCGGACGCTTAACTCAAGCCAAGGAGCAGGCTATGCCATCCGTCAGGAATCTCATTGCGAAATCCCATTTGCCGGAGGACCGGCCGACTTTTTCTGCCGCTGTCGCCGCCTTCATCTATGTGGCCATAGCGGGACTCTACATTCTCATATCCGGCCGGGTCGCCGCCGCGTTTTCGGTCTCTTTGCAGCAGCTCCAGACGATCGAGGCTTACAAGGGCATTGCGTTTGTGGCCGTCACCGGCGTGCTTTTCTTTTTCATATCGCTCGGCTGGTGGCGAAGAACGCGTGATCAGCGGAATTTGCTCGTGCAAAGTGAGCGCCGTGCCGTGGCTTCGATGTACAGCGCCGCGCTGGCGCATGATTTGAATAATCTGCTCATGGTTCTTTCGGGGCTGGTCGAGGGGATCAAGGAGCACGAGCAGAGCGACGCGAGGCTTTCGGACATGCGCGCATCGCTTGAGCACGCGCTCCAAAGCCTTTCCCTTTTCTCCAAGCGCATCGCCTCGACGGTCCGGCAATTGCAGCCCAGTGAAAATGCGGAGGTGGATCTCACGATCGCGCTGGCCCAGATTGTCGAACTGGCCCGAAAACATCCCGACGTGAAATTCTGCAGCTTGAGCATGGAAGCCCTTCCGCAGGTGGTCTTGGCACTCAACCGGGAACTCTTGGAGCAGGCGGTCCTAAACCTGATTTTGAACGCGGCACAAGCCGCGGGGCCGCGCGGAACGATCAAGCTGGTGGCCAAGCGCACGAACCGTGCGGTTGCCATTGAAATCCACGATAACGGTCCCGGCATCTCCCCTGACAAGGCCGAATCTATCTTCGATCCGGGCTTTTCAACAAAAAGTGCCGGCTCTGGTCTCGGACTGCTTTCCGTGCAGGCGTTCGCGGCAACCAGCCATGCCCGGATCTCGGTTGAGCGCTCGCCGCTTGGCGGCGCCTTATTCCGGCTGACGATTCCACTGGGTCAAGAGCCTTTAAACGCACCGTCCGGCGTCTGACTTCTGGTTGCTCTGAAAAAGCCGATCATGAACGGTCGGGACGGAGCCCGGCCCTCCAGAATGCGAGAAAAGCACGCCTCTGTGCGCGTGGAGGGACGACCTCCGTGTCGTCCACCGACTTTTTTAGCGCAAGCGACTACTGACTTGCCGCGCCGCTCACCGGAATGACGGCGGGCGGTTCTCGCGGGCGGCGGCCCAGGATGTGTTCGGCTGCGGGCCCATGACGTACTCCAGCGTCCCGCCCGCCGCGACCTCCCCGTGCGTGATCCACGCGCGGTTCAGCGGCTGGCCGTTGAGGGCCGCGGACTGGATGTAGAGGTTCGTCGCGGAGTTCTCGCGGGCGATGACCGTGAAGGTTTCGCCGCGGCAGTATTTCGGGTCGAGGCGGATGCTCACCTGCGAAAAGACAGGGCTGGTCAACAGATAGACGTTGTCGCCGGGACAGACCGGGTGCAGCCCCAGCGCCGCCAACACGTACCAGGCCGACATCTGGCCGACATCCTCGTTCCCGCAAAGCCCCTTCACGCCTGTTCCGTAGGCCTTCTGGCAGATCCGGCGCGTCCACTTCTGCGTGAGCCACGGACGACCGACGTAGTTGAAAAGGAACGCCACGTGGTGGCAGGGCTCGTTGGGATGGTTGTAGTAATCGTTCCAGAGGAAGTCCTCCGGCGTCTTGTCGAAGAACGCCGTCAGTTCCTGGACAAAGTAATCCTCCCCCATCAGATCGATCAGCCCCTGCACGTTGTGCGGCACGAACCAGCCCTGCTGGTAAGGGTTGCTCTCGGCGGTACCCTGATTCTGTCCGGTCTTCCCCTTCCAGGGCATCCACTGCGCCGCGCCGTCCTTATCACTCTCCAGCCGCGTGCACATCCATTGCACCTCGCGGTTCCAGATGTTCGTGTAAGCCAGCGAACGCGCGTAGAAGTCGTCCTGATCGGCACGCTTCCCCAGGCTTTTGGCGAAGCGCCCGACGCACCAGTCGGAGTAGGCGTACTCCAGCGTTTTCGACATGCTGCCCGGCGAGAACCCTTGCGGGCCGTTGCCGAATTTCTCGGCCGAGTTCTTGCACTGCCGATAGGCCTCCTCGCTATCATAGCCGCGGATGCCCTTCTCATACGCGTCGACGATCACCGACACGGCCGGGTTGCCCAGCATGCAGCCCGTGTAGGCGTTCAGCAGTTCCCAGCGCTCCAAATAGTCGCGGCCGCTGAGCCGCGCGATCTGCAGCAGCGAGTTGACCTCGTCGTTCGCCACATCGGGACGGATCAGCGTGAGCAGCGGGAACTGGCTGCGGAAAACATCCCAGCCGCTGAAGACCGAGCGGTAGACGAAGCCCTCCGCGCGGTGCGGCCGACCGTCCGCGCCGACATACTGGCCATCGACATCGGAGACGCTGCGCGGGTCGATCATGCAGTGGTAGAGGGCGGTCGCGAAGATCTCGCGCTCCGTCTCGCTGCCGCCCTGGCAGGCGACGCCCTTGAGCGCATCGGCCCACAGTCCGCGCGACCGCGCATGCACGCCTTCGAAATCCGATTCCGGGATGTCATGCGCGAGATTGGCGCGCGCCCCTTCCGCGCTGACGTAGGAGAAGCCCGCACGCAGCAAGACAGGCTCGTCCTTCTTCGTGGGAAACTCCACGAAGAACCCGGTGTTCGTGCCTTCGTACGCCCGCTGCCCCTCAAAGACGCGGTCCTTGTCCCACACCCCGAACACGTGGATCGGCTTGCTGAAGACCGCGCAGAAGTATTGCGTGAAGCTGACATTGCCCGCGCCGCGTCCCCAGCCGCCGTCCTTGGAGGAGCAGACCATGAACCCCTCGAGGGTGTGCTCGTCCGCGATCCGCACCGACTGGCGGCTGTGCGTCAGCCAGCGCTCCTTCTGGCCGATCCGGCGGCCGAGGTCGATCTGGATACGGGCGGTCGCCGCCTCAGGGTAGGTGAAGCGGATGATCCCGGCCCGCGGCGCGGCGGCCAGTTCGGCTTTGATCCCGTACCTGAGCAGATCCACGCTATAATACGCGGCCGAGGCCTTTTCGCGCGCGTGGCTGTAGGGCGACTTGGCCTGGTCGCGGTCGAGCAGGCGCGGGCCGGTCGAGGGCATCACCTGAAAGTTGCCGAGGTCGCCGTACCAGCCGATGCCGCTCATGTGGGTGAAGCTGAACCCCTCGATGGTCTCGTGGTGATACGAATAGCCGGGGCCGTTGTCCCCGCCGGTGATCGTGTCCGGGCTGAGCTGGATCATGCCGAACGGCGTGGCCGCGCCCGGAAAGGTCTTGCCGAGCCCGTGGCCGCCGTACCCTCCCAGCGTGATCGCCCCGATCATGGGGTTGATGCAGTCCACCATCTCCCGTGTGGGGGCCTCCCCCGCGCAAACCCTCAGCGCGAGACACGCGCCGGCGTATTTTAAAAATGACATGCCGCAAACCCCCGTCTTCATCGTCACCCCCATTCCGGTTATGTCCTCAAGCTGAAACCTCACGCTCCGCCGTCCTCCCAGTGCGCGGCGCGCGACACCGCCTTGCGCCAGCCCGCGAGCAACTGGAGGCGTTGTTCTTCCCGCATCGAAGGCGCGAAGACCTTGGCCGCCGGCCGGGCGGCCAGGCTTTCCCGCGTGTGCCAGCCGAGCGCGAGCGCGGCCAGGGCGGCAACCCCCAGCGCCGTAGTCTCCATGCAGGCGGGCCGCTCGATGCGGCATCCGAGCATGTCAGCCTGGAACCGCATCAGGAAGTCGTCGGACGACGCGCCTCCGTCCGCGCGCAGGGCGGTGACAGGGTGACCGTAATCCGCCTGCATGGCCGCCACGACATCGCAGGTCTGATAGGCGATCGCCTCTTCCGCGGCGCGCACGATCTGGGCGCGGCCCGTCCCGCGCGTCATGCCGACCAGCGCCCCGCGCGCGTACATGTCCCAGTGCGGCGCGCCCAAGCCCGCAAAGGCGGGCACCAGATAGACGCCGCCGGTGTCGGGAACCGAGGCGGCGATGAGGCCCGCGTCCGACGACCTCGACAGGATCTGCACCTCATCACGCAACCACTGCATCACCGCGCCGCCCATGAACACGCTGCCTTCCAGCGCGTACGACGGCGCACCCGGACGGGTCTGCGCGTTCAGTGTGGTCAGCAGGCCATGGGTGGAGAGGACCGGCACGGAACCCGTATTCATCAGCAGGAAACAGCCGGTCCCGTAGGTGTTCTTCGCTTGACCGGGCTCGAGGCACCCCTGCCCGAACAGCGCGGCCTGCTGGTCGCCCGCGACTCCCGCGACGGGCGGCGCGTGCGCGCCGAACTCCGGCAGGCGGCTGGCGGCGGCGACGCCGGAGGAGGCGACGACCGTCGGCAACATGGGGGCCGGAATGTCAAACAGGGCGAGCAGTTCCTCGTCCCAGCGCAGCGTGTGGATGTTGAACAGCATCGTCCGCGACGCATTGGTGAAGTCGGTCACGTGCGTGGCCCCGCCGGACAGTTTCCAGATCAGCCAGGCGTCGACCGTGCCGCAGAGCAGGTCGCCGCGCCGGGCGGCGTCGCGCGCGCCGTCGACGTGGTCGAGGATCCAGCTGATTTTCGTGGCGGAAAAGTAGGCGTCGAGGACCAGGCCGGTTTTTTCGCGGACGCGCGCCCCGAGGGCCCGTGTCTTGAGCGACTCGCAGAGGTCGGCGGTGCGGCGGCACTGCCAGACAATCGCGTTGTAGACAGGCAGGCCGGTGCGGCGGTTCCAGACCACGACCGTCTCCCGCTGATTGGCCACGGCGAGGGCCGCCACGGCCGAAGGTTCGCGTCCGGCCTCTTTCAGGACCCGGTTCATCACCGCCCGCTGCGACTGCCAGAGCTGCTCCGGATCGTGCTCGACCCAGCCGGGCTGGGGGTAGAGCTGCGGAAACTCCTGCTGCGCCACGGCCACGACCTCAAGGTCCTTGCCAAAGAGCATCGCGCGCGAGCTGGTCGTGCCTTGGTCGAGGGCGAGAATCAGGGATTTCTCCGTCATCGGGGTCTCCGTTTCATGCGCTGCGTCAGCGCTTCGGGTCACTGGCGATCAGCTTGAGAAAGACGTCGGCCAGCGGCTCGTGCGCAACGCACAAAGACCAGGCCTCCTCCTGCTGATGGATCAGCTGCCGGCTCTCCAGTTTCCTCAGGTGGCGGTAAAGCGCGGGAGGACTGATCCGGCTCATTTGCGACAGCGCCTCGAACGGCGCAGGACCTTTCTCCAGGAGACATCGCAGCAAGGCCAGCCTTCTTGGATGGGTGAAGGCCGTGAGGCAGCGCAGCACCTTTTTTGCCGGCTCTCCGTCACGCAGCGTGGCCTGGCGGACCCCGTCCAAGATGGGGGCCGCGGCGGGAACCAGCGGGTCGGTGTCCGGAAAGTAGCGGACCCAGCGGCTTTCGCGCCGGGCGCTGATCAGCCCGCGCGCCTGGAGCGCGCGAAGGGCCACGCTGGCCTGGCTCTCGCCCACGCGCGCGAGTTTCGCGACTTCTCCGACGCAACTTCCCGGGCACTTGAGCACAGCCTTGAGGCATGCGATCCGACGCGCATTCGCCAGGACCCGGCAGGTCCTCCAAATTGTAGGATGATAGTTTCCCATATCACACCTTCATAGGTGTGATAAGCGTAGAGCGCTTTTAAAAGCAGGTCAACCACAGAGTGCCGATTAAAATCGTCTCTTTCAAGCCGTTGCCGACAATCAGGCGAACTCTCCGATTATCACACCTTTAAAAGTGTGATAACCGGACATCTCCAGTGTTTAAGCGATCGGGCAACTTATCCGTCTCCATCAGGCTCCCCGTAGCCGCCCTGCGATCCACGCGCCTCACCGCAATGACAGGCGCCCTGCGCCGAATCATACGGATAGTCGCCTCACCCCCACAGGATAAAGCCGCAAGCCGTACCCCTCACCACAAGGACGGCTTCCACACACCTCACGGCGCGGGTGGATGCCGCGCCTCCGACTATTTCATGCTCGGCAGCACGATGCCGCGGAGGATGATTTTCTGGCACGCGATGAAGACGACCGCCGTCGGGATCGACACGACCACGAAACCGGCCATCACCGCCCACGGCTGGTCACTCAACTGCTGGCTCATCTGGTACATCCAGACCGCCAGCGTCCAGTGGCTCTGCTTCTGACATACCAGCAACGCCCACTCCCAACTGTTGTATGCGCTGATGAAGGCGTTCAGGGCGTTGACCGCCAAAATCGGCGTGGTCATCGGCAACGTGATCTTCAGAAAAATCTGCCACTCTTTGGCGCCGTCGATCGCGGCCGCCTCGTACAGTTCGCGCGGCAACCCGTCGAAGAAGCCCTTGAGGATGAAGATCGACATGCCGCTCGCCAAGGTCGGCAACACCAGCGCCGCAAAGGTGTTGAGCAGCCCCAGGTCGCGGATCAACAAGAATCCGGGGATGGCCGTCACCGCCGCCGGGAACGCCATGGTCGCCAGCAGAAACAGCAGAATCTTCTCCGCCGAGCGCATACCGAAACGCGAGAGCGCATAGGCCGCCAGCGGATTCACCGTCAGCGTCGCCAGCACCGACAGCAAGACCAGCAACAGCGTGTTGCCGAAGGCCTGACCGCGCAGGAACAGGAACTCGCCCACCATACGGTAGTTGGCGGCCATGCCCGACAGGAAATCCGTCCACCCGCGCCGCGCGAAGGTCACGGCCATCGCCTCGCGGAGCGGGAAACGCGCCTCCTCCATACGTGCCATCGACCAGCCATAGGCGCGGTTAACCCCTTCGGCCGAGCCGTATTTTCCAAGCAGAAACGTCTGCCAGGACTGCTCCGCACTCTGCATCTCCAGCTTCTCGAGGGGCACCGAAGGCACGAAGTTGCGCCAGAGCGTGCTGTTCTCGTGCTCGGGCAAACGGATCGCGCCAAAATCCGCGATGGCTTTCCCGGTCAGCCGTCCATAGGCCTGCACGGTCTTGCAGGTGCTCCGCACGTAGGACTGATAAGCGCTTTCGAGCCCGGGTGTCACGCGGACCCTCAACAGCCGGCGCGGATAGGCCTCCCTGACAAAGGTCGCCCACTCCTGTTGCAGCGCGGCCGGAGCGTCCTGCGGCAGCGGAAAAGGCAGCCGATCAAACGACGCGCAAGTCTGCCCCGCAAGCCGCCCATAGTCCTCGGCGGTGAAGTCGTGTCCTTGCGGATAACCCAGCCGTACCTGCACATCCGATCGTTTCAGGTAGCTCAGCCACAGCGGTCGCGACTCATAAGGAACCGTCCGCGTCATGGGACATTCGCGCCCCGCGTAGTCCTTAAAGCGCTCCCAGGCGGCTCCCTCGCGGCCCGCGGGATCGCCCGCACTCCCGGCCGGCCCCTTCTGGCACCCGGGAGTGAAGGCCAGTTCGCGGTAGGCGCGCTTGAACTCCTGATAGAGCTCCATCTTGGGATCATCGGCCGGATAGTCCCAGCCCGCGTGATGCAGCGGCGCGCGCTGCTGCGCGACCATACGGATGCCGAAGAACGAGCTGTACCGGATCAGCCATTCGCGGTTGAGCAGCTCCAGCGCCGCCTGCCGACGCGCCCCCGCCGGCATCGCCGCGTACGCTTGCGGCGCCGCGCTCCGAACCTGCGCTTCGAACCGGCCGCGCACAAACTCGGCCACGTCCCGCGCGTCGGACGTGCAGACGCTGTTACGGATGTCGTACCCGAGATTGAAAGCCGCGTAGTCCGCCGCCATCCGCTGCCACTTCACTGCGGTTTGCGGGTCCTCGAGTCCCTTCAGCTGCGCCTCGGCAAACCGGCGGCCTCCCGCGCGGTCGCGCGACACGATGATCCAGCTGCCCCAGTGCGCGGGCGCCTCGGGATAAACCTCCGTCGGAAACCGCGGATAGCACGTCGCCACATAGCGCAGGAAGCGGTCCGGCCGGTCCCACCACGCGCGCACGACCGGGGAAAACCGGTAATAGTCGTAGGGGCCCGTCAGCGACGACGCGAGCATCACGAGGAAGGGCCACACCATGGTGACGCCGCCCAGCGAGAGTATGGCATACACCAAAGCCAGGAACATCCTCGCCTTGGCCGTTTTCCGTTCGACTGTTAAAATTACGGCCATGGGGTTGCGCTAGGGCTTCAGCGCCTTCTCGACGGCTTCGATCAGCTCGGCCGCGTCCGGGGTTGTGCGCGAGCCAAAACGGGCGAGGAGCGTGCCGTCCCGTCCGACCAGAAACTTGTTGAAGTTCCAGGAGACCTCGCCGCCCATGCCGGGATGCAGCGTATTGTCCGTCAGCCAGCCGAAAAGCGGATGCTTGGCGTCACCCTTGACCTGGATTTTCGCGAAGAGCGGAAAGGTCACTCCGAAGGTCAGCGTGCAGAACTGCCGGATTTCGGCGTTGGTGCCGGGCTCCTGGCCCATGAAATCGTTGGAGGGGAACCCCAACAGGACCAGGCCGCGCTCGCGATAGGTCTCGTACAGCTTCTGGAGCCCCGCGTACTGCTTCGTGAAGCCGCACTTGCTGGCCACGTTGACGACCAGCGCGACTTGGCCCCGGTACGGCGCCAGCGTCGTGCGCGCGCCGTCGATGGTCTCGACCTCGAAGCGATAGAACGCGGGAACCGTGGCAGCGGCAGGGCTCAGCGGCTGGTGGATCTCCGATTTGCGCAGGAACCACGGCACGAAAGGCGAATTCCAATAAACGGCATAAGGCTGCCCACTGGCGCGCCACTCGGTCTGTCCGGCCAGCCAGGCGGCGAGGCGTTTGGCACCGTCATCATAATTCGCGCGGGAATAGCTGCCGCGCAAGCCGATGCTGGCGACGGTGGTCGCGGGCAGCGCCTGCACGCGCACGCCGTTGGTTGAAGGCAGCGCCGGTGACGGAGCGCCGGACCCCACGAAGAAAACCATCTCGTTCTTGGAGGCGGAGGCCTCGACCGGCACGCTCATCGCGATCTGATTCGCCTGAATGTAGGCGAAAAGCTTCCGGAACGCCGCGCCCCGGTCGTTGAAAGCGTCGCCCGGAGCGGCGGCGACCAAGGTCGTGCGCGCGGGGAGCTGCTTGATTTCGATCGTCCCGACCGGCGTACGCGGGTAGATGGATTCGTAAGACATGGCATTCCCCCCCATCATGAGTCCTAAACATACAGCCAAACACCCGATTTTGAACGGTCTTTCAGCACACATGGGATCACCGCCTTTCGTGGGTTGGCAGTATAGCATGCCGCGAAACGCATGAGCAATGTCGCATGCTGACGGGATGTTTCGCCGGGTCGCCGCTTCAGCCGCCGCACCGCTTGGCGCGCAACGCCTCCACCAGCGCCACCCCGCTGCTCGTGCCGATGCGCGTGGCGCCCGCCCGGACCATCGCCAGTGCGTCCTCCAGCGTCCGGATCCCTCCCGAGGCCTTGACCCCCATGGCAGGCCCCACCGCCGCGCGCATCAGCCGGACGTCGGATACCGTCGCGCCGCCCGTGCCGAAGCCGGTCGAGGTCTTGACGAAATCCACCCCCGCCTCGCACGCCAGGCGGCAGACGCGCCGCTTCTCGTCGTCGCTCAGGTAGCAGGTTTCCAGGATCACCTTGGAGATGACCCCGTGCGGGCGGCACGCCGCCGCCATGTCGGCGATCTCAGCGAGGACCCGCGCGTCATCGCCCGCCTGTAAGGCGCGGACGTTGATCACCATGTCGATCTCGCCCGCGCCTTTGGCGATCGCGTCGCGCGTCTCGAACGCCTTGGCCTCCGACGTGGACTGCCCGAGCGGGAAACCGATGGCCGCGCCCGTGCGCACGCCCGACCCCATCAGCAGCCCGACACAGCGCGCGGTTTCGGCCGGGTTGACGGCGACCATCGCGAAGCGGTGGCGCAGCGCCTCCTCGCACAGCTTCTCGATGTCGGCCGCCGTGCCGAACGGCTTCAGAAAGGTGTGGTCAATCATGGACGCCAATTGCTCGGGCGTCAACGTGTCTGCTGGGTACATGCTCGTTTTGCTCCTTCGGTGAACAGGCGAAGATGATTCGCCCCTCTCATTAAAACCTTAACAGGCACTTGAGAACCTCGCCTGTGCGCACCGCCGCGACCGCCGCCGCAACTTGTTCGACGGGATAGGCGTGCGTGACGAACTGGGAGGCCGCGAGTTTCCCCTCACGGATCCATCGGCACAGCGGCGCCTGCGCCTCGCGTTCGCGCCAGCGGGTCGGCCACTGGTGCACGATGAGGTTGAAGTTGTAGGGTCCGCGCGCTTTATCCAGCGTCAGGGCCGGCGCCGCAAGCACGCCATAAACGCCGATCGTGCCGCCCAGCCGGATCAGCGGCAAGGCGCTGTTGATAAGCCCCTCATGCCCCACGGCATCGACCACCGCATCCAGCGCGCCCGCCAGGCCGGCCCGCGCCGCCTCGAGTTCCGCGGGCGAGAACACAGCATCCGCCCCCGTCCCCAGCCCGCGCGCGCGCTTGTGCGCCAACGGATCGACCAGCCCCACCCAGCGGAACCCCAGCAGCTTGCAGAACCTGACGAAGCTCAGGCCCACCGGACCCGCGCCGAAGATCAGCACCTTGTCCTGCGGCTTCAGGCCGAAATCGCCGATGCCGCCGTACACCTCGCGCCACGTGCAGAGCAGCGCCGCCTCTGCGGCCGGGATATCGGCATCCACGCGGCGCTGGATCTCGTAGCACTCGCGCCAGCCGTGCGCGGCGTCCGCCACGCCGTCGGCCACCATCGCGTCATGGTCGTTGACCAGCGTGTATTCGCTGAAGCCGCCCCAGCCCGACGCCAGTCCCGTCTCGGCGAACCCGAACACCAGACCGCCGATCGCGCGTTCGCCGACCGCGAAGGAGCGCACCTTCGCGCCGGTCTCGCAGACGATGCCCGCGCCTTCATGCCCGAGCGCGAGCGGGTAGGCGTCCACGCCCGGAAAATGACCGTCGATCAATTTGACGTCCGTCGCATTGCAGAGCGCGACGACCTCGGTCCTGACCAGCGCCTGATAGGGTCCGGGCACCGGCCGGGCGATGTCGGAGACAACGAGCTCACCCGGTTTTTTTACAAGCACGGTTCTCATCAATGGCTTCCTTTCCGCATCAGAGGGCGCGGGCTCTCCGAGCACACCTTGCGGACGCCTCGGGGAAGCGTCCCGCCCTTACCTATCCCTTCGCCAGTCCCGCGTAAACATCGACCAGTCCGTGGTAGGCGCGCTCCATCAGGGCGCGGCGGCGGCGGTAGAGCGCGACGGTCTCGGCACGCGGCGCGACGGTCTGATCCACGGTCACGAACCGGTCCACCACCTCGAAGTCCTTGAACAGGCCGCAGGCGACGCCGCCGATGATCGCCGCCCCCATGGAGGTCGCCTCCGCACGCGCGGTCAGCGTCCGGACGGGACAGCCGCAGGCGTCGGCCAAAATCTGCCGCCACACACCGCTGCGCGCGCCGCCGCCGATCACGGTCAGCGCCTCGATGGGCACGTGGGCGCGGAAGAGGTCGGTGATCAGGCCGAGGTTCATCGCGACACCCTCCATCACCGCCCGCATCATGTCCGCCCGCGTCGAGGCGAGGTGCAGACCGATGAACGCGCCGCGCGCCTCCGTGTTCCACCACGGGGTGCGCTCGCCGAGCATGTAGGGCAGAAAGAGCAGCCCGTTGGCGCCGGGCGGCACCGCGGCGACGGCCGCGTCGATCCGCGCGTACGCCGAGCCGCCCTCTGCTTTGGCCGCCTCGGCCTCCGCGCCGCAGAGCTGCTCCGCCAGCCACTTGAAACTCGAACCCGCGGTCTGCATCGTACCGGAGGGGTGCAGGTAGCCCGGCACGCAGTGGGCCCAGTTCATGGTGCGCATCTCGGGATCGACGATCGGCTTCTCGACCGTCAGCGCGATCCAGCTGGATGACCCCAGGCAGTTGTAGGCCGAACCCGGCCGCACGCAGCCCACGCCCACGCCCGCCGCGCTGCCGTCGCCGCCGCCCGCGGCCACGGGGGTGCCCGCGGCCAGACCGGTTTCGCGTGCCGCCGCGGCGGTCACCCCGCCGATGATCGTGGCGGAATCCACCGGATCAGGAAAGAGCGCGCCGTCAATCCCGGCGAGGCCGAGCAGCCGCTCGGACCACGCGAAGCGGTTCAGGTCGAAGGCGTTGGTGCCCGAGGCATCGGAGAAATCAGTCGCCATCACGCCGGTCAACCGGCAGTTGATGTAGTCTTTGGCGCAAAGGGTCTTGTGCGTCCGCTGGAAGATCTCGGGCTCATGCCCGCGGAGCCACATCAGCTTCTCGAGCGCGTAGGAGGCGCTGGCGCGGTGACCGCAGATGCCGTAGAACTCCCGCATGGAGATCTGCTCGAGCAGCGCGGCCGCCTCGCGCGTGGCGCGCTGGTCGCAGTAAAGGATCGACGGCCGCAGGGCGCGGCCGTGCCGGTCCACCGGCGTGCAGCCCATCATCTGTCCGCTCAGCGCGACCACGGCGATCTCGGCCGGGGCGACCGCCGCCTGCGCCAACAGCAAGCGCGTCGAGCCGCACACCGCGCGCCACCACTCCTCGGGCTCCTGCTCGGCCCAGGTGCCGTTGAAGAAGCGCGTGGGGTACGCAACGGTGGCGCTGACCACCTGGGCGCCCTCTTCGGAATAGAGCGTGGCCTTGTTGCCGCTGGTGCCGAGATCGTGTGCCAAGATATAGCGCATCGCCTGATCCCTCGCGTGACCGGTTTGCTTAGGGCCGCGCCGCCAGCACCTTCAGCGTGGCCTGATCCTCAGCGTTGGCGCGGTCGCGCTTGGCTTTGTACTGTTCGTACTTAGACCATTCCTTCTCGCTCCACGCGCTGGCCTCGGTATAGTCGCCGCAGAAGGGGACGCCCAGATCGACCCACATCGCGAGGCGCGCCGCCGCATCCGGGGTCAGCGTCTTGCAGTGGCCTTTGTCCAGCATCTCCGCGAAGAGCCGGCTGGTGTTCGACCCCGCCGAGTAGGGTTTCTGGATGGGCGGCGCCGAAGCGGAGGAGACCCAGTTGAGCACCTTGTGCGTGGCGTCGCCGCGCCAGCGCGTCAGCTCCTCTTTGCGGTCGGGCTTCGCGTGCGTCAGCGCGAGATACGAGCGCGTCCAGTTGCGCTTGGCCTCAGCATCGGCCACGACGGCCGCCGTGAGGTCCGGCTTCTTGTCGTCCTTGCCGTCGTGGCACTTCACGCAGTGGGCGTCCAGCACGGGCTGAACCTCCTTGAGGAAGCTGAAGCCGCGTCGCGGCCCGTCGATCGGCGCGAGCGGTTTCGCGCCGGCGGCCAGCGCGCGGGTCGGCCGGGCGCTGGCGAGCGGCACGCTGTTCTTGGGCTCGTGGCAGCCGACGCACGAGGCGTTCTCGCCGGGCTGCAGCGTGGTCCAGCTCCGCATGGTCTGCACCATCCGGCCCTTCTCGTCCAGCAGCATGAAGTAGACCGGGGCGCGCGCGTCGGCGGTGAAAAAGACCGAACCGTCCGCATGCACCGGCGCGTCGCCGATGAGGATCTTCGGATCCCAGGCGCCGTTGCCGACTGAGACGGGCGTCGAGATCATCGCGCCGCCGCCGGGACCGCCGTTGCCGTTGGCGCCGATGCCGGCGAGCCGATAGTCGAGACCGATCACGCGCAGCGTCTTGACCGTGCCGCGCGGCACGCCCGCCATGGCCTCGCCCACATAGACGTCCTGCACGTAGAAGGTGCCGGCCGGCTTCTTGAGGTTCACCATGCTGGGGCGCGTCGCCGGCCGCGGGCGCGCCCGCAGCGGCACCGGCCGTCCGCAGGAGAGCCCCAGCCGCGACGCCAGCAGCTCGCGGCGCCCGTCGATGTCCATCCAGTAGATCCCGAAACCGGTCGCGCGCTCCTCGTGCCGCTTGCCGCCAATCATCTGCCAGCCCACGGGGTTGTACATGACGATCATGCTCTTCTCGTCTATCGGGTAAGGGTATGCGAAGAGGTCGCCGTCCTGGCCGAGGGCGTCGACGGTCACCGACCGGGTGGGCCGCACCGGCGCGATGAGGGTCACGCCTTCGGCCTCCTGCCGGCCCTTCGAGGGGTCGATCAGGATCAGGTCGCCCGGCTGCCGCGAGTGGTGTCCGGTCGCGACCGCGAAGATCTTGCCGCTGCCAGGGATGCCGCGGGCGTGGATGATCGTGGTGGGGAACCAGGAGTTCTCGCCATAGACCGCCGTCTGCTGCGTGCCGTCCTGCGCCATCTGGAAGAGCGGCTGCGGGTACATCTGCGAGCGGTCGTTGTACTCCCAGCGCGTGTAGAGGATGCGCCCGTCCTCCGTGACCGTGGGAAAGTTCAGGTGCACCTGGTCGAAGGTCAGCCTCAGGATATCCTTGCCGTCCTGGGTGCAGCGGTAGAGGTTGCTCACCTCGGTCCACCAGCAGTCCACGATCTGCATACAGCGCGTGGAATTGAAGATGATGTTCCCGTCCGGCAGGTAGCACCCCTCATAGTCGGCGACGCCCACGCCGTCCGTGAGCTGGCGGATCGCGCGCGAAGCGGCGTCCATCTCGTACAGGTGATAGTCGTCGCCGCGGTCCGACTTCTTGAGCGCGAAGAGGATCTTCTGGCCGTCGAAAGCCACGTCCGCGTCGCGGATGATGCCCTCTTTCGTCTCGGTGAGCACCGTCTCTTTCCAGACGCCGGCCTGCCACTCGGCCATGCAGAGCTTGCCGCCCGCGCGGAAGTTGCGCTCCGCCTGCGCGTCGGAGAGCGCCTCGGTGTAGGCGTAGTGCGAACCGCCCATCACAAAGTGGCGGGCGTAGACCAGGCGCGGCATCTCGGACTTCACGCGGGCCAGACGCTGGGCGCGGCGGTCCGCGCAGGCTTTCTTGTAGGCCGCCAGCAGCGCCGCGTCGCCGCCGGCCGGGACCTTCGCCCCGAGCCGCTCCGCCGCCTGACGGAGCCGCGCGGCTCCGTCCGCCCGCTTGAAAAGGTCGGCGCCATCGGCCAGCCCGAGGTCCTGCCGCAGCCAGTCGGCCAACAGCTCGTCGCCGCGCTCAACCGCCGCCCACAGCGCCTGCGGCGACCGCGCATCGCCGTCCGGCACGGCCCGGCCGAGCAGCGTTTCCGCCCAGGTTCGCGCCTCGGGCGCTACCGCCTGTTCCGCCTGCGCGCAGGCCGGCCCCGCCACTAAACCGAAGGCCAGCACGCCGGCCACACACAGACTCGTTCTCATGCGTCCTTCTCCCTTATGCCGGGCGAACCCCCGAACTTGGCTCCATCAGAAAGTACGATATATTATGTACGGACATTAGGCAACAGGAATAACGTTGCCCCTTTTTAACGGCGGATGGTCATGGAGAAGGTATACTGGTCGTAGCGGTAAACGCCGCGCACGAATTCGATCGGCCGGGTGTCGCCTCGCCGATAGGTCAGGCGTTCGATGATCAGGACCGTCTCGCCCGTCTCGACCCCCAGCAGGCGCGCCTCCTCGGCGGTGGCCTTGCCTGCGCGGATCGACTCCGTGCCGTGGCTGATGACGATCCCGTATTTGTTTTCGAGCAGCACATAGAGCGACTTGGAGAAATCCTCGTCCGCCGCCACGCCGAGCCTTTCCGGCAGCTCGGAGGTCAGCAGCACCAGCGGGAAACACTGGTCGTGGCCGCGCAGCCGCCTGACCTGCAAGGTGCGCTCGCCTTTGGCCAACTCCATCTGCGCCACCAGGATGGGCGAGGGGACATGGGTGGCCACGCCCACGAGCTCGGTCAGCACCTGAAGCCCCTTGAGCCGCATCTCCTCGGTGAAGCTGTTCATGCGCCCGAGGTCTTCGGTCAGCGGTGTCCCGATCACGCGCGTGCCCAGCGCCCGCCGCCGCTCGATCACCCCTCTGTTGATCAGGCTGTCGTAGGCCTTGCGCACCGTGGCGCGACTCACTCCGAACCGCTCAACCAGCGCGATCTCGCCGGGCAGAAGCGTCCCCACCGGACAGCGCGAGCGGATGCGGTCATGGAGGATCGTCTCCAGCTGCTGCCACAACGGCACCGCGGACGCCACCTCCAGATGGAGCGGCTCATTCGCGCGGAACAAGGTCATCGCTTTCTTCTTCGCCACGGCAAAACTCCTTCCAGGGACACACGCCAAATGACATTACATTAGCATAGTGTGCGCACATAAGCAAAGGAGGGCGACGGCCCTGGGTGTGATTCAACTTCGTTGAATCCACACCCGAAGGAGGAGTTAGGCTTTAGGAATTAGGAGTTGCGATGCCGTGGCCGCGAACGAGTTCGTGCCCTGCTCGAGAGTCCGTGTTCGTGTCTGCAAAATGAGGTCAAACGTATGGCCTCAAGAAACGGTTGTTCGCGGAAGGGTTCCTCCTTGTCGAACGCCCTGTTTTCAGGGTCTTCTGCGCTTCCAACTCCTCAATCCTAACTCCTAAATTCTCCCTGGTGCGACTCAGTTTCAACGAAACTGAATCGCACCCGACGGCCCGTCTCAGGCGACGGAGGCCCGACCGACCGCACGCCGCTCGAGGGCCATGCGGGTGATGGTCGTCAGGTTAATCGCCGCGATGATCGCCTCCAGCACGGTGCCGCCGATCGACCCGCTCAGGATGTTGTTCACCAGCCACAGCAGCGTGCAGACCAGCAGGACCAGCCTGAACACGATCCCCTGCAGGCGAAACACCGCGACCGTGGCCAGGCAGGACGCCGTGACCGGCAGCCACCCCGTGAAGCCCTTGGCAAACAACAGGCCGATGGCGACGTTGACGGCGATGAACACCAGGATCCACCACGGGGAGCGCGACTTGATGGAGGTCAGATTGCGCAGGCACGAGACCAGCGCGCTGCCCGACGCCGGATAGTTCCCCAGCAGGATGAAGTGAACCACGTAGGCGATGCTCTCCGCCGAGATCAGCACCTTCAAACGCGTATCGCAACGCTGCAGGAAAGCCGCGACGCCCAGAACCAGCGCCACATAACCGACGATCTGCGCCGGTGAAGCAAAAGATGCCGCTATCATACCGTACTCCGCTAAAAAAAGGCGGTATGATGCGGTTTTCGCCCGGCGTTGTCGAGTGCGGCGTTTGTGCGTGCGCGCCCGCGCCAAGCTAGGCTGGACCGCCGGACCGCCCGCCGGTCAGTTCGTGTTGGCGCGGCGGAACTCGACCTTGCGCAGGATGCGGATCTGGAGGTAGGTGAAGCCGATCAGCGCGACGCCGAGGAACCACGCCATGGTCGTGGCGGTGCTGAAGCGCAGGTTGTTGTAGGCCTCTTTCCAGATCGCCAGGCTCAGCACGTTCGTGGTGTCGCCGGGTCCGCCGAAGGTCAGCAGGAAGATGCTGCCCATGCCCTGGAAGGCCGCGATGAACGCGCCCACGAAGTTGATGACCATCAGCGGCAGCAGCTGCGGGTAGGTGATGTGCCGGATGCGCCCCAGGATGCCCGCGCCGTCGATGGCCGCGGCCTCGTAGTAGTCCGGCGGCAGCGCCTGCAGCGCCGCCACGTAGATCAGGCTCGCCATGCCCGCGCCCGCCCACACGCCCGGCAGGATGCAGCACACCATGGCCAGCGCCGGATCCTGCAGCCACGACTGCCGGCTCGTGCCGAAGAAGAGCAGCAGCTGGTTCAGCATGCCGTTCTCGGTGGGGTCATACATCAGCTTCCACAGCAGGGCGATGACCAGCGCGCTCGTCAGGTGCGGCAGGAAGTAGAGCGTGCGGAAGAAGACCTTGCCGCGCGGGATCTCGGCGAGCATCAGCGCCAGCAGCACCGGCGTCAGGAAGCCCAGCAGCAGCGTCAGCCCCACGTACTCCAGCGTCCGGCCCCACGCCGCCCAGAAGCCCGCGTCCGTGGCCACGAGGATGAAGTTGTCGAGCCCGGCCCAGCGCGTCTCCCCCACGATCTTGTAGTCCTGGAAAGCCATCACCGCGCCGCGGATCAGCGGATAGTAGCTCCACAGCGCGATCGAGACCAGCGCCGGCCCCAGCATCAGCCACGGCGTGAAGCCGTGCCGGACGCGCGAGGGGGCGGCGGACGGGTCCGACTTGTCTGACGGGTCCGACCTGTCCGACCGTCCGCGCAACAGCCACGCGCAGACCAGCAGGACCATCACCGCCACGCCGAAGATCACCCGCGCGGTCGGGCGCTGACGGTCCAGCATCGTTTTGGACGCGCGGAACATCAGCCCGCGGTTGGCATCCTCATTGATGCTTTTCAGGGCCGCCACGTAGTCGAAGTGCTCGCCCGTGTCCGCCAGCAGCAGGCCCAGCAGCCGCCGGTCGATCAGGTCCGAGACCGCCTGCCAGAAGCCCGCGTAGGGCTCGGTGCGCGCCAGGATCTCGCCGCTCCCGATGCGCTCGTAGTTCTTGCGGATGCCGGCCGGCACCTCGTCGAGGTATTCCGTGAAACCCAGGCGCGTGAGGTCGGAGGGCGTGCACCAGCGCGCGTGGCCCTCCAGCACCTTCTGCTTCACGGTCTCGTCGTTCACGGCCTCGCTGGCGAGCTGCTCGACGCAGGCCCACACCAGGTCGCGCTCGGCCTTGGGCCGGCGCGCCACGCCCTCGGTCATGCTGTAGAAGTGCTTGTGCGCCTGGAACACCGGCTTCATCCCCGGCCGCGCGGCGGGGAAGGGCATGATGCCCACCATGTCCGGCGGCAGGTTCAGGTCGCGCGTCAGCTGCTCCACCAGCTCCGCGCCGGAGAAGAGCGCCACCACCTCGCCCTGCGCGAAGAGCTGCGGCAGGTCCTGCGTCAGGCGCGGCAGCGCGCGCACCACGCCCTTGATCACGTCGGCCTCGCCGAACGCGACCGCGCGCCCGTCCGCGAGCGTCACGCGGCCCGCCGCGACATCCGCCGGCGTCACGTCCACCGGCTCCCGCGTCTGCGGGTCGCGGATCCACGGCGACCAGGTCAGCCGGTGGAAAAAGGCCGCCGCCTCGGCCGCCTCGGGCGAATCGAAATTGGCCTGCCACACGCCCTCGGCCTTGGAGAGGTCCTCGCCCGTGTCCGGCGCGAGGAAGCGCGTCTCCTCCATCGCGAAGCGGTAGGACTTGCCGGTGGCCGGCGAGACGCGCACGTTCACGACGGGCGAGCCGCCCGCGGCCTGCATCCACGGCAGCCAGCCCCAGGGCCGGTTCTCCGCGCCGAACGCGCGCTGGCCGCGCTGGACCTTCGCGCCCGCGACCTGCTTGCCGGGGAAGGTGAGCCGCTGGCACCAGCGGTAAAACTCGTCCCAGGTGGCGGGGATGTACTCGGGGTCGACGCCCGCCTGCCGCACGAGGTCCTTGCGGTAGACGATGCCGTAGTACCAGACCCCCGCGATCGGCACGCCGTAGACCTTGCCGTTGCGGGTCGCCACCTGCCGCCAGAGCGGCGGCACGTTCTTCCAGCCCGGCCAGCGCGCCTCGGCGTCGCTGATCTGCCCGTCGCCGTCGGCGTCCTCGCCGATCCACTCGTTCAGCGGGTAGGCGAAGCCCTGCTCGATGTCATGCCGGATAATGTGAAACCAGCAGTAGTAGATGTCCGGCGCGGTGCCGCCCGCGAGCGAGAGCATGAAGGGCGCGCGCCCGCCCGCGCCGGGCAGGGAGAGCCCGCCCCACTTCTGCGGATTGAGTTGCGGCCGCTGCTGCGCGAGCTTGAGGATCTGGCGCGTGACCGGCCCCTCGGGAATGTCGGGGTCGTAGCCCTGCAGGAAGGTGACGGTGACCGGCTCCGCGGCCGGAGTACGCGGGCCACCTGGGAGGCGCGGTCTCTCGGAGCACGCCCCCTGCTGCACGGGTGTTGCCAGAGCCCCGAATGACAAAAGCAAAAGAGAGATGGAACGCCTCAGACCCATGCCGCGCACCATACCGCACCCCTGTTCTGAAAGCAAGCGGAGACGGTGGCCGCGCGGGGATAGCGAAATTCCGCATTGCGCATTTCCCGCCGCGGTTCTACAATTCCGACCATGTTCTAAAATGGACATCCAGTGAAAGGACGGATTTTCATGACGCATTCGCAGGGCATTACCCGCCGCAGCTTCCTCGCATCCACAACCGCGTTAACCGCGGTCACGCTCACCTCCACCCGCGCCTTGGGCCAGACCTCCGCCACGCCGCCGAGCGAGCAGTTCCGCTTCGCGCAAATCGGCTGCGGCGGCAAGGGCGACAGCGACCTGAACAACACGGTCGGCTCCGGCGGCAAGCTGGTCGGCATGTGCGACGTCGACCCCAAGAAGGCCGAGAAGAACTACACGAAGTTCGCCGACGTGCCGAAGTTCAGCGACTTCCGCAAGATGCTCGACAAGCTGGACAAGGAGATCGACGGCGTGGTCATCTCGACTCCCGACCACACCCATGCGGTGGCGGCGCTCGAGGCCATGAAGCGCGGCAAGCACGTCTATGTCCAGAAGCCCCTGGCCCGCACCTTCGAGGAGTGCCAGCTCCTGCTCGAGGCCTCGCGCAAGTACAAGGTCGTGACGCAGATGGGCAACCAGGGCCACGCCGGCGCGGGCCTGATCCTCTGGAAAAAGATGATGGACGCCAACGCTTTCGGCGAGATCCAGCAGGTGCACACCTGGTCCAACCGCCCGATCTGGCCGCAGGGCATGACCCAGGCGCCCGCCGCCGAGCCCACGCCCGAAGGCATGGACTGGGACTCGTGGATCGGCCCGGCGGAGATGCGGCCCTTCTCGTCCGCCTACGCCCCCTTCAAATGGCGCGGCTGGTGGGACTTCGGCTGCGGCGCCATGGGCGACATGGCCTGCCACAACATGGACCCCGCCTTCTGGATCCTGCAGCTCGGCCTGCCAAGCTCGGTCAAGGCCGAGGCCTCCGCGCCCGCGGGCATCGCCTATCCCGCCTGGTCGATCATCGAATACACCTTCCCCCCTACGCCGGCCTGCCCCAAGGGCGTCAAGATGACCTGGCTCGACGGCAAGAAGCTGCCGCCCCAGCCCGCGAACGCCCATCCGCAGTTCAAGCTGGGCGACAACGGCTGCCTGATCGTGGGCTCCAAGATGACGGCCGTGGGCGGCTCGCACGCCTCTCCCCCCGTGCCGATCGCGCTGGGCGCCGAAGCTTACGGCCCGGCGGTCAAGGACGCCGAGCGCCTGTGGCGCGAGGAGCTGAAGCAGACCAAGGGCTGCGACCATCACGCCCAGTGGGTCACGGCCGCCAAGGCGCACGACCGCAAGACGCCCGGCAGCAACTTCGAGTACTCCGTGCCTATGACCCAGGCGATCCTGCTGGGCTGCGTCGCGCTGCGCTTCCCCGGCAAGGAGCTGAAGTGGGATGCCGCCAAACGCCAGTTCTCCAACCTGCCGGAAGCCAACCAGTGGCTGGCCTCCAAGCAGCGCGCAGGCTATGTCCTGAGCGTGTAAACAGGGACAATTCCCAATCCTCATCTTAATCGTACTCTTACTCTTAATCATAGTCCTTATTCATGCCCTGCCAACCCGACCCGAACAGGCGGGAAGAGGACGGGCAGATTACGATTAAGAGCAGGATTATGAGTAGGAGCCAAGAATCACACTCCCGCTTACGTGTTTTCGCTATACCGCTAATCCAAGGACCCTTCACACATGCATCACACCACGTCCCTGTTTCTCGCCCTCGGCGCGCTGACGCTGAGCGCCGTCGCCCCGCTCCATGCCGCGGACAACACCCTCACCCCCGAGCAGAAGTCCGACGGCTGGGTCGCGCTCTTCGACGGCAAGACGCTCGACGGCTGGTCCGTCAAGAGCGGCTTCGCCACCTATAAGGTCGAAGACGGCGCCATCGTCGGCACCACCGCCAGCAACAGCCCGAACAGCTTCCTGACCTCCGCCAAGGCCTTCGGCGACTTCGAGCTGACGATGGAGGTCAAGCTGGATGACGGCGGGCTGAACTCCGGGCTCCAGGTCCGCTCCAAGCTGAAAGGCGAGCAGTACGGCGGCCGACTCTACGGGCCGCAGGTCGAAATCTGCCCCGGCGTCGCGGGTTACATCTACGGCGAGGCCACGAAGTACGGCTGGCTTTCGCAAGAGCGCAAGCCCCACAAGCTTTTCCCGCTCCAGCAGTGGGTGCCCTTCCGCGTCCGCGCGGTCGGCCCCAAAATCGAAACGTGGATCAGCGGCGAAAAAGTCGCGGACCTGACGCTGCAGAACGAGCTGGTGACCGAGCACGCCGAAGGGCTCTTCGGCCTGCAGGTTCACGGCGTCGGCGCCAAGGGGCCGTTCACCGTCCGCTGGAAGAACCTTTACATCAAGCCTCTGGCCGCCGCCAAGTAACGGATATGGCAGGGACGCCTCTCTGGTAGGGACGCCTCCCCGAGGCGTCCGCAGGTCACATCGCACACGTACCGGCGGACGGTTCGGGGAACCGTCCCTACCACATGGGAAACGGAGTTCACCATGAACCGACGCGACTTCCTGCACCTCGCCGCCCTCTCCCTGTTCGCGAGCGTCTTGCCGGGCCCGGCGCAGGCGGCACCCGCGGCCTCCCGCAAGCCCAACATCGTGCTCTTCGTGGCGGACGACATGGGCTTCGCCGACTGCGGCCTCACCGGGTGCAAGGACATCCCCACGCCCAACATCGACGCGCTCGCCAAAAACGGCGTGCGCTTCACCAACGGCTACACCTCCGGCTGCGTCTGCAGCCCCACGCGCGCAGGCCTCATGACCGGCCGCTACCAGCAGCGCTTCGGGTTCGACGCCAACGCCGAAGGCAAGGCAGCCCATAGCTCCGTGCCGCACGCGCTCGACCTCAAACAGGTGACTTTCCCCCAGCGCATGAAAGCGCTCGGTTATGCCACCGGCATGTTCGGCAAGTGGCACCTCGGCGTGGAGGACGGCTATCTGCCCACCCAGCGGGGCTTCGACACCTTCTACGGCATCCTGCCGCACGGCCTCGGCGCCACCGGCCCCGGCGGCGAACCGCCGCCGACCTACCGCGGCACCGACGTCGCCGAGACCCCGAAGAACCACATGGAAGCCTTCTGCAACGAGGCCCTCGCCTTTGTGGACCGGCATGCGAAGGAACCCTTCCTGCTCTACCTCCCCTTTACCGCCGTGCACGCGCCGTTCGTCGGACCCCAGCCGTGGCTCGACCAGCACGACGCGGCCGCGCCCGCCGGCCGCCGCAAGTACGGGGCGGACCTACGCCAGATGGACGACGTCATCGGCCGCGTCATGGCGCGCCTGCGAGAGCAGGGACTTGAAGAGAACACGCTGGTCTTCTTCTTCAGCGACAACGGCGGCCCCGGCGGAGCGGCGGACAACAGCCCGCTGCGCGGCACCAAGTGGACGCTCTGGGAGGGCGGCGTGCACGTGCCCTTCGCCGCGCAATGGAAGGGCCGCATCCCTGCCGGGCGCGTGCTCGACCAGCCGGTCATCCAGGTGGATATCCCCGCCACCGCCCTCGCCGCGGCCGGCGGCGGGGTCAACCCCGAGTGGAAGCTCGACGGCGTCAACCTGCTCCCGCTCTTGGAAGGCAAGAGTTTCGCCGCCCCGCACGACGCGCTCTACTGGCGCTTCGGCGTGCAGTACGCGGTGCGCCAGGGTGAATGGAAACTGGTCAAGCCCAGTCTCGAAGCCCCCCCGCACCTGTTCAACCTCGCGCAGGATGTCGGCGAAAAGAACGACCTCGCCGCAGCGCAGCCCGAGAAGGTCAAACAACTGCAAACCCTCTGGGACGCCTGGAACGGCGACAACGAGCCGCCCCGCTGGATCGATAACCGCTGGAACGGCAAAGAGGAAGGCAAGATGGCGAAAAACGGCGGCAAGAAAAAAACCGGAAAAAAGAAAGCCGCCCAACCCTGACGGCCCGGCTGGTGTCCAGCCGGCCCCGCTTCCAAAGGCCCCTCTTATGCATCTCCCCTCCGCCCTCCGCCTTCTCTCCTCCGTCCTCCTCTGCGCGGCCCTCGCCAGCGCCGCCCTCGCCAAACCCAACATCGTCGTGATCGTCGCCGACGACTACGGCTACGCGGATGTGGGCTTCAACGGCTGCACGGACATCCCTACGCCGCACATCGACTCGCTCGCGCGCAACGGCGCGCGCTTCTCCAACGGCTACGTGACCCACCCTTACTGCAGCCCCTCGCGGGCGGGACTGCTCTCCGGCCGCTATCAGCAGCGCTTCGGACACGAGGCCAACCCGACCTATCTGCCAGCTGACACGCAGGTCGGCCTGCCGGTCACCGAGACCCTCCTGCCCAAGCTCCTGTCCGAGGCGGGTTACGTCACCGGCGCGGTCGGCAAGTGGCACCTCGGCGCGGCGCCCTGTTTCCACCCGAACGCGCGCGGTTTCACCGAGTTCTACGGCTTCCTCGGCGGCGGCCACGAGTACCTGCCGGCGGCCAACGCCCCTCCCGCCGACGCCCCGGCCTGGCGCACCGAGTACCGCGCCCCGCTTCTCAGAAATGCCGCGCCCCAGCCCTTCGACGGCTACATGACGGAGCTGATCTCCCGCGAGGCGGCCGCCTTTGTGACCCGCCACAAGGCCGAGCCCTTCTTCCTTTACGTCGCCTACAACGCGGTGCACACGCCGCTGCAGGCACCCGAAAAATACCTCGCCCGCCTGCCCAACATCGCCGACCCGCGCCGCCGCACCTACGCGGCCATGACCGTCGCGATGGACGACGGGGTCGGCGACGTGCTCGCCGCTCTCCGCGCGGGCGGCATCGAGAAGGACACGCAGGTCTGGTTCTTCAGCGACAACGGCGGGCCCGCCACCAACGCCGCGCCCACCTGCAACGCGCCGCTGCGCGGCTACAAAGGCTCGCTGTACGAGGGCGGCATCCGCGTGCCCTTCGTCCTGCAGTGGCCCGCCGCCGTCAAGCCCGGCACCGTCATCGGCACCCCGGTCACCACGCTCGACCTCTTCGCCACCGCGCTCGCGGTCGCGGACGCCAAGCCCGCGCCCGGCAATACTCCCGATGGTATGAGCCTCCTGCAGCTGCTCAAGGGCGACGCCCCTTCTTTTGATAACCGCGCGCTGCACTGGCGCGACGGCGGCGGAAAAGCCAACAAATGGGCCGTCCGCGAAGGCCGCTGGAAGCTGCTCCGCAGCGGCACGCTCGCCCAGCCCGGCCCGCTGGAGCTCTTCGACCTCGACGCCGACATCGGCGAGACCCGTAACCTCGCGGCCGTAAAATCCGAGATCGCAGCCCGTCTCCAGAAACTCCACGACGGCTGGAACGCGCAGCTCGTCGAGCCGCTCTTCCAGAGCCCCCGGCCCGCCAAGAAAAAACAACCGCGGTAAACATCTCCGAAAGGACTCCGCATGAACTTCTCCGCCCTCCGCCTTCTGTCCTCCGTCCTCCTCCTCTCCCTCTGCGCGCAGGCCGCCGAACCCTCCGGCCGCCCCAATATCATCTTTGTGCTGGTGGACGACATGGGCTGGACCGACCTCGGCTGCTTCGGCAGCAAATACTACGAGACGCCGAACATCGACCGCCTCGCCGCGCAGGGCATGCGCTTCACCGACGCTTACTCGGCCTGCACCGTCTGCTCGCCTACGCGCGCCAGCGTCCTGACCGGCCAGTATCCCGCGCGGCTGCACATCACCGACTGGATCGCCGGCCACAAGCGCCCCTTCGCCAAGCTGCGCGTGCCCGACTGGACGATGCAGCTCTCGGCCGACATCCCGAACGTGGCCAAGTCGCTCAAGGCCGCGGGCTACGCCACCGCCAGCGTCGGCAAGTGGCACCTCGGCCCCGAGGCCTGCTGGCCCGACCGGCAGGGCTTCGACCTGAACGTCGCGGGCTGCGACAAAGGGCAGCCGCCGAGCTACTTCGCGCCCTACCGGATCCCGACGCTGACCGACGGCCCGGAGGGCGAGTTCCTCAGCGAGCGGCTCACGGACGAGGCGCTGAAGTTCATCGAAAGCAACCGGGAGCGGCCGTTCTTCCTCTACCTCCCCCACTACGCCGTACACACGCCGATCCAGGCGAAACCGGCCGTGATCGAGAAGTACAAGGCCAGGCAGGACAAGGGCGCGCCGCACCACAACCCCGCCTACGCGGCGCTGGTCGAGAGCGTGGACGACAGCGTCGGCCGGCTGCTGCGGAAGCTGGACGAGCTCAAGCTCAGCGCGAACACGGTCATCGTCTTCACCTCCGACAACGGCGGCCTCATCGGCTGCACTTCCAATGCGCCGCTGCGCGCGGGCAAGGGCTCGGCCTATGAAGGCGGCGTGCGCGTGCCGCTGATCGTCAAGTGGCCCGGCGTCACGAAGCCCGGCAGCGTGGACCGCACGCCGGTCATCAGCGCCGACTACTATCCGACGCTGCTGGCCATGGCCGGCACGCCGGCTCCGAAGGCGCACGCCGTGGACGGCGAGAGCCTCGAGCCGCTGCTGCGTCAGTCCGGCACGCTCGCGCGCGGCGCGCTCTACTGGCACTACCCGCACTACCATCCCGGCGGCGCGACGCCCTACGGCGCGGTCCGCGAGGGCGACTTCCGGCTGGTCGAGTTCTACGAGGACGGCCGCGCGGAGCTCTACAACCTCAAGGACGATCTCGGCGAAACGCGCGACCTCGCTTCTCAACTCCCCGAGAAGGCCGCCGCCCTGCGGCAGAAGTTGCACGCCTGGCGGCAGCGTGTCGGCGCGCAGATGCCGACGCCCAACCCCGACAGCGACGCCGCCAAAGACCAGCCGAAAAAGAACCGCTAACTACTGTTGTTTTGTTGGCAGGGACGCCTCCCCGAGGCGTCCGCCGGTCCATCCGCTGTGCTGCTACTGACGCCTCGGGGAGGCGTCCCTACCGAAATCGGCTACGCTTTTTCAGAAATTGCTCTAATCTTTTTTCGTCCGCCGCGACTGCCAGTCCGGATGCTTCACTTTGTACTCCTGGAACGCGCGGTACTCCGGCGCGGTGATCTGGCCGTCGGCATCCGTGTCGATCAGCGGGAAGAGCCAGCCCCAATCCTTTTTCGCCGCCTCCCACTCCGCACGCGAGACGAGCTTGTCGCCGTCGCCGTCACACTCCTTAAGCAGTTTCTCGACCGAATAGCCGCCCCCGGCGGGGCCGACGTCTTTCGCCGCATCCCACGCCAGCTTCTGCCCGGCCTTCTCCAGCGCCGCGCGGTAGGCCGCCGGATCGATCCCCTGCACCGTCGTCCTCTCCGCCAGCGCTCGGCAGGCGGCGATGCCGGCCGATTCGCCGCAGATCATGAAGACCGGCTCCATGCGCGCCGACGCGTAACCCAGATGCGTGGCCGAGAAACAGATCGGCACGATGAGATTGACGCACTCTTCCGCCTTGGGCGTGATCGCCCGATAGGGGATCGGATACGGCACGTTCGTCGGCCCCTGGCCCCCGCCGATGAACATCTTGCCCTCCAGCCCGACCCAGACTCTTCCGTCGCGCTCGAACCAGATGCGGCGCGCGGGATAGGTGTCGATCCCGTACTGCGCGAGGCACACCGGGTCGTCCACCTGGGTCCGGTTGTAGACGTCATGCGCCGTGATCGTGTAGCGGCCGTTCATCCGGCGGGTCACGCGCACATAGAGCTGGTGCGGCCAGCCCCCGGTGTCCGGGTGGGGGCGGCGGTCCAGCCCCAGCGCGGCCACTTCCTGACGGTAGGACTCCGGCACCCGCTGGTCTGAGCTCATGAAGGCGTGCAGCCCGCGCAGGTAGTCCTGGTGCTGTTTCCAGACGCGCGCCTTGACCGCGTAATCGCCGTCGGCGTACAGGTGGCTGATGCCGACCGGCGCCATCGAGAACAGGGAGCTGCGCTGGTAGTTCCATTCGCCCGAGTTCTTCCAGCCGGGATAAATCGCCACCAGCCGCTTGTGGAGTTCGGCCGGGTCCTTCACCGTCTGCGCCAGCCAGACCACGTAGCGGCCGACCAGCTCGAAGTCTTTGGGCTGATAGCCGTCGGGCGGGGTGATCGGAATGCGGTTGGTCGGATCGGCTGTGGTGTAGTAGCGGTAGTTGTAGGCCTGGGTGTAGCCGTCGGCCGCGCCCACGGGCTTGCCGTGATCCTTCTCGACCCAGTTGAGCAACCCGCTTTCGGGGTGGCCGGGAACCACGAAGGGATCGATCGGAGCCTCCTCCATGGGCGGCTGCACCCCGGCGTGCTCTTCGCCGTATTCGGCCGCGGCCTCGCGCCCGACGCGGTAAGAGACCCCCGCCTTGGCCATCAGGTCGCCCTCGTAGCTCGCGTCGATGAAGACGCGCGCCGTCACGCGCAGGTCGCCGGCCGCGGCCGGCTCCGCCACGGGACAGCCCAGCGCGTCGAACGGCGCGCGGTCGAACACGGCAGCGGTGATGGCGGCCCCGCTCTTCTCGCACCGGCCGATGCGGTGATCGTGGATCACGCGCACGTCATACTTCTTCAGCAGCGCGGCGAAGTCCTCGCGCACGTCCTTGGGGCTCATCTTGGAGAGCGCGGGCTTGCCGTCCCCGACCGACCCGTCCGCCCACGCGGGGTGTCCCAAGGTCCGCAACAGCTCTTTGGTCAGGCCGCCGGTGGCGTTGTAATTGGGGCAATCCTGCATCGGCTTCAGCCCCGCGCCCAAGACGCCGCCCACCCAGCGGCTGGGTTCGACCACCACCACGGAACGCCCTTCCCGCCGGACCGCGACCGCCGCGAGAATGCCGGAGGGCGTGGCCGCATAGATGCAGACGTCCGCGTCAACCGAAAGCTGCTCCGCCCAAACAGGCACCCCCGCCAGCAGCCCCGCGCACAGCAGCGCGCAAAACGCGCGGCCCGGATTCGTCATCTGAAAACAACGCCTTGCCATGTTCAGCCTCCTGTTTGATGAACCCTCGCGTCTGGCCTCAACGCCCAGCGCGCTTACGGTAGGGCGGTTTCCCCGAAACCGCCGCCGGGGCCTGCCCGACGTGACGCGCGGACGCCTCGGGGAGGCGTCCCTACCGCCGACTCGCAGAACCCAACCGTTCATTTACGTCCGCCCGCGCCCCCCGCCCCCCGACACGGCTACACGCACTTTTCGGCGCGGAGGGTGGCGAGCAGGCGGCCGGAAAGCGCGGACTGGTTGAGCGTGTAGAGGTGGAGGCCCGGCGCCCCGTGCGCGAGCAGGTCGCGGCACTGGTTCAGCGCGAACTGGAAACCGGTCTCCTCCACGTTCGCCGCCCGGGCGGCCTGCCGCAGGGTCTCGGGGATCGAGCAGCCGGAGAGCGCGATGAAACGCTCGATCTGCTTGGCCGAGGTCAGGGGCATGATTCCCGGCAAAAGCGGGATCGTCACGCCGGCCGCACGCGCCTTTTCCACGAACGCGTAGTAGACCGCGTTGTCGAAGAAGAGCTGGGTCACCGCGAAGTCGGCGCCGCGCTCCTGCTTGAGCTTGAGGTAGAGGATGTCGCGGTCGGGCGTTTTGGCCTCGCCGGCCGCGAACGACTCGGGGTGGCCTTCCGGATAGGCCGCGCACCCGATCTTGAACTGCGGCCAGCCGTCCTTGATGAAGCCGATCAGGTCGCTGGCGTGGGCGAAGCCGTAGGGGTGAGCCTTAAAGGCGGTCTCGCCCTGGGGCGGGTCGCCGCGCAGCGCCATGATGGCCGGCACCTGTTTCGCCGCCAGCTTGTCGAGGATCTTCGAGAGGTCCACCTGCGAGTGCCCGATGCAGGTGAGGTGGGCCATCGCGTGAATGGCGAGATTGTTCTGCAGCGAGGCGACCAGATCCACCGTGTTTTCGCGCGTGCTGCCTCCCGCCCCGTAGGTGACCGACACGAAGTCCACGTTCAGCCGCACGGTCTCGGCGATGGTGGCGTAAAGCTTCGCCCACCCCTCGGGCGTCTTAGGGGGAAAGAACTCGAAGGAGACCGTCGGCGTGTGGCTCTGCAGTTTGTCAAAAAAAATCATGCGCTTTTCCTAAACCGAAAGGGCGTCAGTATACGCGTTCACTTTCCCGTTGCCAAGCGCCAAGCAATGGGGCATAGTTTGAGGGTGAATCATGCAACATACTCCACATCCCGGCAGTTTCCATCTGAAATGGGCGGGTGACCTCTTCGAGGTCACGCTGCGCCTGGACGCGCCGCGCGCGGGGCGGGCCGTGTTCCGCACCAACCTGGGACAGGCCCACATCCGCCGTCAGGAAATCATCGCCTGCACCGACTCCGGCGAGCCGGTCTTGGCGCGCGACTGGCACGACGTGCCGATGCGCGCGACCGCGCCGGGCGTCTTTTCCGTGCGCATCCCGCTCACGCAGGTCGGCATCTTCGCGGGCAAGGCCTGCTTCTTCGCCCACGGCTCGCACGTCCCCGAATGGCCGGAGGGCGACAACCTGCGCATCAAGGTCGAGCCCGCCCACGCGGCCTGCGCGAACACCATGTATTCGGCCTTCGTGCGGCAGTTCGGCGCGTCGCTGCGCCACAACCCGCGGACCGACGCGGTGCGCGGCAAAGAGCGCGAGCTGGACCACCTGGGGTACACCGTGATCCCGCCGTCCGGCACGTTCCGCAACGTGATCCGCAAGCTGGACCACATCATGGGGACGCTCGGCTTCCGCATCGTGCAGCTCCTGCCCGTCCACCCCACGCCCGCCACCTACGGGCGTATGGGCCGTTTCGGCTCGGCCTTTGCGGCGCTCGATTTCCTTTCGGTCGATCCCTCGCTGGCCGAGTTCGACACGCGCGCCACCCCGCTGGACCAGTTCCGCGAGCTGATCGCGGCGGTGCACAGCCGCGCCGGCTACCTTTTCATGGACCTGCCCGCCAACCACACCGGCTGGGCGGCCACGCTCCAGATCCATCATCCCGACTGGTACCGCCGCAAGCCTGACGGCGAGTTCGTCTCGCCCGGCGCCTGGGGCGTGACCTGGGCCGACCTGGTGGAGCTGGACTACCACGACCCGCACCTGCGCGCCTACATGGCCGACGTCTTTCTCTTCTGGTGCCGCCAAGGCGTGGACGGCTTCCGCTGCGACGCGGGCTACATGATCCCGGGGGAGATCTGGACCTATATCGTGGCGCGCGTGCGCGAAGAGTATCCCGACACGCTCTTCCTGCTCGAGGGCCTCGGCGGCAAAGTCGAAGTCACCGAGTCGCTGCTCACCGATTCCAACCTTGACTGGGCCTACTCCGAGCTGTTCCAGACCGAGGACCGCGGCGCCATGGAGTGGTACCTGCCGCGCGCGATTCCGCTGGCCGAGCGCTGCGGCCCGCTGATCCACTTCGCCGAAACCCATGACAACAGCCGCCTCGCCGCGCACGGCGAAACCTATGCGCGCATGCGCGTGGCGCTCTCGGCCCTGCTGTCGCACCAGGGCGCGTTCGGCATCGCCAACGGCGTGGAATGGTTCGCCGCGGAGAAGATCGATGTCCACGGCGCCTCCGGCCTGAGCTGGGACGCGCCTCACAATCAGGTGGGCGAGATCGCCCGGCTGAACACGCTGCTGGCGAGTCACCCCGTGTTCGGCCCGGACACCCGGCTGCGCCTGGTCCATCACGGCGAGGGCCCCGTCATCGCGGTGCTGCGCGAGGCCCCGGACGGCAAGAGCCTGCTGGTGCTGGTCAATTTCGATTGCGCCCGCGGGCACACGGTGCATTGGGATGCAAAGGCTTTCAACGCTCCCGTCGTCTGGGATCTGGTTTCCGGCGAGGCCTTCGCGCTCGCCCCCGGCGGCGAGCTGCATCTGCGGCCCGGCCACGTCTGCTGCCTCACGCGCGACTCGGCCGACCTCACGCCCGGCGAGCAGGCGCACTTCGCGGGCGGACGCGAGCCCGCGGCCCTCGCGCGGCGGCGGCGCAACCTGATGGCCCTGCGCATGCGCTTGGAACTGGCGACCGGCGGCACCGACGCGCGCCTCGCCTTCGATGGCGACCCCGACGCGCTGGGCGCGGCCATGGTGGCTGACCCCGACCGCTTCTGCGCGAGCGAGGACGGCGGACTGCCCGCCCGCGTGTCCTGGACCTGGCCGGCCGACACGCGCCGCCAGGTGATGCTGCCCGAGGGGCAGGTCCTGCTGGTGCGTGCGGAGCATCCGTTTGACGCGGCGGTCACCTCGGGTGAACGCACGCTGGCCGCCGAAACCGCCGTGCGCCTTGACGACGGCCGGTGGGGGGTCTTCCTGGCCGTCGCGCCCTACGATCCGACACTGGACGGCACCCGTGCCGAACCTCGCGCGCTGGCCACCACCGTCTACACCCCGCACGGCATCCGGCGCGACGCATCGACGCTGCTGGTGCTGCCGCCCGCCGGCGCGGCGCGCGTCACCACGCGCTTCAGCGGCGTGCAGGTGCGCACCGACGCCACGCTGGCCACGGTGCTCTCGAACGGCGCGGGCGCCATGTCGCAGGTGCGTGCGGCATGGGGCGAGATCCACAGCCAGTACGACTGCCTGCTGGCCGCCAACCCGGACGCGCGGGTGCCGGTCGATAAAATGGTTTTCTGGACGCGCTGCCGCACCTGGCTGCGCTATCGCGGGTATTCGCAGGAGATCGACAAGGCCTGCCTCGCGCAGTTCGAGGCCGACCCCGGCGGGCGCTTCGCGGAGTGGTCGTTCAAGGTGCCCTGCGGCATGGGCTGCTGGGTGCCGCTGGTCATCCGCTTGGAGATGGCGTGGGGAGTCAACCGCGTGCGGCTGATCGTCGCCCGCCGCAACAAGCAGGGCGGGCTGGATCCGCACGACACGGTGACCGTGGTCATGCGGCCCGACATCGAATGGCGCGGCTTCCACCACAAGACCAAAGCTTTCCTCGGCCCCGAGCGCGAGTGGCCGGCCGCCATTCACGCGATGGACAATGGGTTCCGCTTCACGCCGGCTCCCGGCGAGACCTACGGCATCGGGACTGATCTCGGCACGTTCCACCACGATCCCTCCTGGGCGTACATGCTGGAGCATGCCGAAGAGGCGGGGCGCGGCCTGGAATCGAAGAGCGACCTCTTCAGCCCCGGCTGGTTCGAGCTGCCGCTGGAAGGCACGCGCCAGGCGGTGCTGACCGCCTCGCGGCAGGACGCGTGGACAGAGGACGGAGAGCCCCGGCCGGAGGACGGCCGGGAGAAGACGGAGGCGCTGCTCCCGGTGCCCGAAGCGCTTTCGCGCGCCCTGTCGCTCTATGTGGTGCGCCGCGACGCGCTGCGCACCGTCATCGCGGGTTACCCGTGGTTTCTGGATTGGGGGCGCGACACGCTGATCGTATTGCGCGGCCTGATCGCCGACGGACGTTACAGCGAGTCGCTGGCGATTCTCAATGAATTCGGGCGTTTCGAGCGGGAGGGCACGCTGCCCAACATGATCCGCGGCAACGACGACGCCAACCGCGACACCTCGGACGCGCCGCTCTGGTTCTGCGTGGCCGCGGGCGACCTGATGGCGGCGACCGACGACCAGACCGTGCTCAACGCGACGTGCGGCAACCGCACGTTCCGCGACGTGCTGGTGTCGATCGTCACGCACTACCGCGACGGCACGCCCAACCGGATCCGCATGGACCCGGCCAGCGCGCTCATCTACAGCCCGCCGCACTTCACCTGGATGGACACCAACTATCCCGCCGCGACCCCGCGCGAAGGGTATCCCGTGGAGATCCAGGCGCTGTGGATCGCCAGCCTGCGGATCGTCGCGCGCAAGATCGACGCCTCGTGGGGCGCGCTCGCCGACCGGGCGTCCGACTCGCTCACGCGCTATTTCATCGTCAAGGAGGGGTGGCTGGCCGACTGCCTGCGCGCGGGCGCAGGCGAACCGGCCGAAAAAGCCTTGCAGGAAGACGCGCTGCGGCCGAACCAGCTGCTGGCGGTCACGCTCGGCGCGCTGCGCGACCGCGACCTGGAGTCCGCGGTCGTGCAGGCCTGCGAAGGCCTGCTGGTGCCGGGCGCGATCCGCAGCGTGGCCGACCGGCCGGTGCTGGCGGACATGTCCGTCTGGCGCGACGGGGTGCTGCTGAACAACCCGCACAATCCCTATCAGGGGCATTATCAGGGCGACGAGGACACGCGGCGCAAGCCGGCCTACCACAACGGCACGGCGTGGACGTGGCAGTTTCCGCTCTACGTCGAGGCGCTGGCGAAGGTTTACGGCGCGGCCGCGCGCCAGACCGGTCTCTCGCTGCTGGGCTCGTCGGTCGAGCATCTGAACCGCGGGAGCGTCTGCCAGCCGCCGGAGATCTGCGACGGCGACGCCCCGCACGCCGCGCGCGGCTGCGGCGCGCAGGCCTGGGGCGTCTCGGAGCTGTTGCGCGTCTGGAAAATGGTGAAGGCGCTCAACTGAATCATGCTTGAACGTTCTCCTTTGGCCCGGTCCATGGCACGTTGTACCGGCTTCAGCCGGCCCCGGTCCATGGCACGTTGTACCGGCTTCAGCCGGCCCCGGGCCATGCGGCGTTGCCCTGGGCCGCCTGAAGGCGGTACAACAAGCGGGCACGGTCTGAACCTTCTTTGCTGACAGATCTGTATAATCCAATGAAAGCGCTGATCCAGAGAGTATCCGAGGCCTCGGTCGAGGTGGCCGGCGCGCGCGTGGCGGAGATCGGACGGGGGTTCCTGATTCTGCTCGGCATCACGCACAGCGACGGGCCCCAAGACGTCGCCTGGCTGGCCCGCAAGATCCCCGCGCTGCGGATCTTCGAGGACGAGCAGGGGCTGATGAACAAATCGGTCGCTGACATCGGCGGAGCGGTGATCGTGGTCTCGCAGTTCACCCTCTACGCCGACACGAAAAAAGGCAACCGCCCGAGTTTCATCGGGGCCTCGCGCCCGGAGCACGCCGAACCGCTCTACGCCGAGCTGGTGCGCCAGCTCCGCCTGACGCTCGGCGACAGCCGCGTCGGCACCGGGGTCTTCGGCGCGGAGATGCGGGTCCGCCTGCTCAACGACGGCCCGGTGACGGTCGAGCTGCGCACGGATAATTAGCCTTTCGCGCCCCCGTGACAGCCGGCCGGCTTTCATGCTATACTGTCCGCCTTTTCATGAGCAAGAAACCCACACAATTTGATTTCTGGTTCGCCGTCAACAACACGGAGATCGTGGTGCCGCCCAAGCGCCATCTCGAAACCTTCGGAAACACGATCATCAATTACCATATGGTGAGCGAACTGATGGATTCCATCGGGAAGGTGCGCGTGCGCGAAGGGCGCATGCAGGCGCTGCGGCCCCAGATCATCACGCCCTCCTCTTATTCGACGCTGATGCTGGAGGGGTTCGGCGAGCAGGCGCAGCAGTACCTCGAGTGGCTGAAAAAGCACGAGGACACGGTGCGCATCCTGCGTTACGGCTACACGCTTAAACAGGAGGCGTTCAGCGAGCAGGTGCTCACCGACACCACGGAAGCCGTGCTGGAGCGCGTCAAGACCGAGGTGGCCGCAAAGAAAGACCCCTTCGCCGCCGTGATCAAGGGGGTGGATGACCCGTGGGACGTCTGCCTGGTGCGGCTCTTCTGGACCGTGATCCAGAACTCGGCGCAGGCCAACATCCGCGAGCTGCACGAGCGCCGCATGTTCGAAATTCAGGACGGCCTGCCGGCCGCGCTGCGCGACGAGATCGAAAAGGGCTTTCAGGCGGCCGCCAAAGACCCGAGCCTGATCAAGGCGCTCGGCAAGCTGCTGCAGGACAACAACCTGTTCGAGCGCTACCAGGACCGCTTTTTCAATCTGGTGCAGGGGCGGGGCTGAGCCCTTCCGACCTGAAAAAGGTAGGGACGGACCGCCGGGCCGTCCGCATGGCAATGGTTTTTGGAGAAAAAAATGACGATCACTGAAAAAATCCTGGCCCGCGAGTCGGGCGCGAAACTGGTCTCCCCCGGAGACAACATCTGGGCTAAATGCGGCATGCTGCTGACGCACGACGTCTGCGGGCCGGGGACCATCGGCATCTTCCACCGCGAGTTCGGCAAGGACGCCAAGGTTTTCGACCGCGAAAAGATCGTGATCCTGCCGGACCACTACATCTACACGGCCGACGAGAAGGCCCACCGCAACGTGGACACGCTGCGCGCCTTCGTCAAAGAGCAGGGCCTGCCCTACTTCTACGATCCGGGCACCGCCAGCTACTGCGGCGTCTGCCACGTGGCCCTGCCGGAGCTCGGCCACGTCCGCCCCGGCGAGACGATCTTCGGCACGGACTCCCACACCTGCACGCACGGCGCGCTGGGCGCGTTCGCGACGGGCATCGGCAACACGGACGCGGGCTTCATCATGGGCACCGGCAAGCTGCTGGTCAAGGTGCCGACGACGCTCCGCTTCGTGCTGGACGGCGAACTGCCGTCCTACCTCTCCGCCAAAGACCTGATCCTGCACATCATCGGCGACATCGGCGTGGACGGCGCGACCTACTGCGCCATGGAGTTCACCGGCTCCGCCATCGATGCCCTCAGCATCGAGGAACGCTGCACGATCTGCAACATGGCGGTCGAGGCCGGCGCCAAGAACGGCATCATCGCTCCCGACCAGAAGACCTTCGACTACGTCAGGGCCCGCACCGCCAAGCCCTTCGAGCCGCTGTACAGCGACCCGGACGCCAAGGTCGCGGCCGAATACCGCTACGACGTCTCGAAGCTCGAGCCGGTCGTTGCCAAGCCGCACCTGCCCGACAACAAGGCGCTGGCGCGCGACTGCCGCGGCGTGAAGATCGACCAGGTCTACATCGGCTCGTGCACCGGCGGCAAGCTGGAGGACTTCGTCATGGCGGCGAAGATCATGAAGGGCCGCAAGGTCGCCGTCCGCACGCTGCTGGTGCCGGCCACGCGGCAGGTCGAGCAGGGGCTGGCTGACACCCAG
The DNA here is from genome assembly GCA_023269675.1 of Verrucomicrobiota bacterium. GTDB lineage: Bacteria > Verrucomicrobiota > Kiritimatiellia > RFP12 > UBA1067 > JAHFSX01. The sequence goes on along the minus strand of JAHFSX010000012.1, from coordinate 19,811 downwards.
ATCGGCGGCCAGAGCCTGCGCGCGATCTTCGAGGCGGCGGGCGTCGAGCCCATCGCGCCGCCCTCCTGCGCCGCGTGCCTCGGCGGGCCGGTCGACACCTTCGGGCGCACCCACGGCCACGAGGTGGTGGTGAGCACGACCAACCGCAACTTCATCGGCCGCATGGGCTCGAAGGATTCGCAGGTCTACCTCGCGTCCCCCTACACCGCGGCGGCTTCGGCCCTCACGGGCCACATCACCGACCCGCGCGACGTGTAAGACCTTCGTGAAGCCAGGAGTCCGAATGAGAATGACAAGGATGGGATCTGCACGCTTTCCCTCTGAGCGAAAACCGCTGAGCAGTCTGTTTGCGAGCCCTTCTGGATTCTGACCTCTGGCTCCCGTCTTCCTGACGGGAACAACAAGCAATCGAAAGGAGTTTCACACATGCCTAAAGAGACCCTCATCCGCGGCCCGGTTTACGTGCTCGAAGACAACATCGACACCGACCTGCTGATCCCGGCCTGCTACCTGAACCTCGTACCGACGATTCCGGAGGAGTACCGCAAGCTCGGCTCGTACGCGCTGGCGGGCCTGCCCGAGACCTTCCCGAAATTCGCCTCCAACGCCGACGGCACGACGCCCTACCCGATCGTCATCGGCGGGCGCAACTTCGGCTGCGGCTCGTCGCGCGAGCACGCGCCCATCGCGCTGGGCGCGGCCGGCGCCAAGGCCGTCGTGGCCCAGAGCTACGCGCGCATCTTCTTCCGCAACTCGGTGGCCACCGGCGAGGTCTTCCCGCTCGAGTCCGAAACGCGCCTGTGCGGCGAGTTCAAGACCGGCGACCTGGCCGAGGTGGACATCCCGAAGAACACCATCACCCGCCTGGCGGACGGCAAGGTCTTTGCGCTCAAACCGGTCGGCGCCGTCGCGCCGGTTATCGCGGCGGGCGGCATGTTCGCCTACGCCCGTGAAATCGGCATGATCAAAAGATAACGTTGCCTGTTACAAGTTAAGTGTTACAAGTTCGTAACGCCGTATGGGCAACCTGTAACCTACAACGTGTAACCCGTAACGAGTAGCTTCTCCCCCCAACGGAGCCTTCCCACATGAGCACACGGAGTTCGCGCGTCATCGCCATCGCCAACCAGAAGGGCGGCGTCGGCAAAACGACCACGGTCGTCAACCTCGCCGCCGCGCTGTCGGAGCAGAAGAAGACCGTGCTGGTCATCGACCTCGACCCGCAGGCCAACGCCACCAGCGGCCTCGGCCTGCCGCGCCAGCAGGGCGCGAGCCTCTACCAGGTGCTCACCGGCACCGCCGACGTGGCGGACATCATCCAGGGCACGCCGTACGACGGCATCAACATCATTCCCGCCGAGCTCGACCTCGCGGGCGCGGAGATCGAGATCGCCCGCCAGGAGAACCACCTGGCCGTCGTGCGCAACGTGCTCGACCGCGTGCTCACCGCCGGCGTGTTCGACTACGTGCTCATGGACTGCCCGCCCTCGCTCGGCATCCTCATGACCTCCTCGCTCGCGGCGGCCGACGCCGTGGTCGTCCCCATGCAGTGCGAGTACTACGCCATGGAGGGGCTGAGCGTGATCACCTCTCTCATCAACCAGCTGCGCGACAACGGCGTAAACCCCGGCCTGCAGCTGGAGGGCATCCTGATGACCATGTTCGACGGGCGCACGCGTCTGGCGGCCGACGTGGTGAAGGAGGTGCGCTCGCACTTCGGCGAGACGGTCTACGAGACGGTCATCCCGCGCAACGTGCGCATCAGCGAGGCGCCCAGCTTCGGACAGCCGGTCATCTTCTACGACCCCTCCAGCAAGGGCGCGGAAGCCTACCGCTCCTTCGCCGCCGAATTCGCCCGCCGCACCCCCGCCGCCATCCACGTTTGACCGCGCAGCGCGGGCCGGGGCGCCCGCGCCACATTCATGGGGGAACCCGCCATGCCGTTCCGTTTCAAGCGCTCTGAATTCCGGCTGCCCGTCGTACAGCTGAACCACATGGAGATCGCGCTCGCGTTTTTCGCGACCCGTGTGGAGGGCACCGCCACGCTGACCCTCACCGCGCGCGGTCCCGTGGCCACGCTCGAACTCGACGCGCGCGACCTCGAAGTCCTCGAAGTGGCGTGTTCCCCGGTAGGGACGCCTCCCCGAGGCGTCCGCGAGACGCCTTTGCTCAAGACCGGCGGACGGCTCGGGGAGCCGTCCCTACCGGAATCTGCGGACGTCGACGGGATCCCGTTCCGGCCATGCGCCTTTTCCCTCGACGCGCCCCGCCACAAGCTCGTGGTGGCCTTGCCCCGCCCGCTGGCGGAGGGCGAGACGCTCCGCCTCTTCACGCGCTGCCGCTGCATACCCTCCGACTCCCTGCTCGAGGGCATTTACCGCGACGTCACGCCGCCCGGCGCGCCGCAGCAGTACATGTCGCAGTGCCAGCAGTGGGGCTTTCAGCGCATCCTGCCGGTCATCGACGACTGCACCGCCAAATGCACCTTCCGCACCACGCTCGAGGGCGACGCGCGCTACACGCACCTGATCTCCAACGGCGACGTCGACCGCTCGGCCAACCCCGACGGACGTCCCGTGCCCAAGCCGGGCGACCCCTCACGCCGGGTCATCACCTTCGTCAACAACGTGCCCATGGCCCCCTATCTCTTCATCGCCTGCGCCGGCACCTGGGACGTGCTGGCCGACACGGTCACCTATCCCGAGGGCCGCCGCATCGCGCTGGAGTACCTCGTGCCGCCCGGCAAGACCGACGGCGCGCGCGTGCCCATGGAGATCCTCAAGCGCAGCATTCTGTGGCAGCACGCCGCCCTGGGCTTCGTCTACCCGTTCGACACCTACCGCACGATCTGCATGGAGAAGTCCAACTACGGCGGCATGGAGAACGTCGGCAACACCACCATCATCACCGAGGCCGCGCTGATCGACGAGACCACCCCCGACGCGCGCCTGATCTACGCCCACGGCGTGATCGTCCACGAGTACGAGCACAACCACTGCGGCAGCGGCGTCACCATGGAGTCGCCCTTTGACATGTGGCTCAACGAGGCCTACACCGTGGACATCGAGCGGCAGTTCACCGCCTCGGTCTTCGACCCCGCCTTCATGCGCCTGCGCGAGGCGGACGCCACGCGCGCGCCCGGCAACGGGCCTCTCGCCGTCGAAGACACCGGCAAGTTCGGACAGATCGTGCGCGAAGGCTTCAACGATCCCGACGAACTGGTGGACGGCGTGACCTATGTCAAAGCGCCGGAAGTGCTCAACATGCTGCGCCAGCTCTTGGGCAAAGCGACCTATGACGCCGGCGCGCGCCTCTACTTCGCGCGCTACAACGGCGGCAACGCCAACACGCGGCAGTTCCTCGCCTGCTTCGAAGAGGTGTCAGGCCTGTCCCTCGCCGACTTCAGCCGCGAGTGGCTCTTCACGGTCGGCTATCCGCAGGTGACGGCGCGTTACGCCTACGACCCCGCGAGCCGCGAGCTGCGCCTGCTCCTGAGCCAGACGCGCTCCGGAGCCGGAGGCGTCTTCACGCTGCCCTTTTCTTTCGCCGCGGTGGACGCCGCGGGCCGGGATATCCCCGGAACCTCACGCACGCTCCGCTTCGACAGCCCCGAGGCGGAAATCGTCCTCGCCGGCATCGCGGAGCCCGCCTTCCTCTCGATCAACCGCGACGCCGGTTTCTACGGCACCTGCACCGACCTTTCCGCCACACCGGAACAGCTCGCGCGGCAGGTGCGGCTGGACGGCAACGCCTTCAACCGCGTGGAGGCCATGCGCCGGCTGACCGATCTCGAGCGCCGCCGCCTGATGGCCAATCCGGTTGCGTCCGCCGCCGAACCCTGGCTGGCCCTGTATCGCCACCTGATGCATGACGCCGCTCTTTCCGACGGCATCAAGGGCTATTTGCTGAAGATCGACGAACAGCCCCTCGACCGCACGCTGCTGCCGTACGTGCGCGAATGCTTCGCGGTCCGGCAACGCCTGCTGCGCGCAACCCTCCGGGGCTGTGGCGAGACCGCGGTTTTCAACGCGCTGGCCGCGCTGGCCAGCAAAGCGGCCACTCTCGACCGGCCCGCCGCCATCGAGCGCCGGTTTCTCCGGAACGCCTATCTGCAACTGCTGACGGTATCCGACACGGTCGGCGCGCATCTGTCGCTGGAAGAGCACCTCGATGAGGCCGTCAACATCACGGACCGGCTCAACACGCTCACGGCGATTTGGCAAAGCACCCATACCGACCGGCGCGCGATCCTGGTGCGCGAAGGCGAAACCCTGAGGAAGACGCTGGGAGGATACCTCGGCTATCTGCAGGTGATCGGACAGAGCCCGCGCGACGAGGTCTTCGACGCCATCGCGGAAGAGGAGCGGCGGCCGGGCTTCAGCCTCAGCCACCCCGGTCTCAGCCGCGCGCTGTACGTGCCGCTCTCGCTCAACAACGCCCAGCTCTGGACCCCGCGCGGGCTGCGGGCGATGACCGACACGGTGATCAAACTCGCGCCGGTCAGCGAGTTCACCACGCTGCGGCTGATCGCGCCCTTCCAGGCGTACCCGAGCTTCGCGCCCGACCTGCGCTCCGCGGTTATGGCCGCCCTGCGCGAGATGCTCGCCGCCCTGGAGGGCGTGCATTGCCCCTCCGTCACCGGCCGCCTCGAAGCGTATCTGCGGTGACGCTGACGGGCGTTTGCTCACCTCCTCGCACATATCCTCTGCCGGGGAATTTCCGAAGCGCGCAAACAGAAAGGAAAACCTGCTATGCCTCATTTAAAAGGCGCGACCCGGTTGATGGTAGCCGGCGGGATCTGTTTGACTCTGACGGCGGGCGCGGTCGAGAAGAAGCTGATCGGGCACAGTTGGGATCTGCTTGCTGTGCGGCCTGCTGATGTAGCGCGTAACCTGGAGGCGTGGGAGAAGCTGCCGCTGGACGGCGTTTCGCTCGCGGTGGCTTATGAGCCAGCTAAAGGACGAATAATCGGCTACAACACGCTCATGAATGATCCGCCGTGGGAACAGGCTTGGTTCGAAGGCGAGGCGAAGACCCTTCGGCAGTGTGCCTCGCGCAACCTGAAACACAATTTCTTAACCGCTTACTGGGCACCCCGGAAACGGCTGGCCTGGAATGACGATGCGGCCTGGGCGACGTTTGCGCACAACCTCGGCGTGATGGCGCGGCTGGCGAGGGAGGGCCACGCCAAAGGCATACTCATCGACCCCGAGGACTATCCGGAAACGCGCCAGTATGAAGTGGTGGTGGGCGACCCCCCGTTCCCGGCGACGGCCGCGCTGGCGCGGCAGCGCGGCGCACAGGTGATGCGAAGCATGTCCGCGGCCTACCCCGAGATTGTCCTGCTCTCGTTCTGGATGCTGAGCCTGCACCCCGCCTATTACATGGGATATGGCGATCCGTCTTCGATGGTGGCCGAGGCCGGCGACCTCTGGCCGGCCTTCTTGAACGGCATGCTCGACGCGATGCCTGCGGGCGCACGGCTCGTCGACGGCAATGAGCACGGCTATCGGTATGAGGCTGATCAACAGGATTTCTACCTGTCCGCCTGGGCGGTGCAGAACAAAGCGCTGGCCTTGGTCGCGCCCGAGAACCGCATGAAGTACCGCACGCAGGTGCTGGCAGGTTTCGGCCTCTATCTCGACATGTACACCAACCCGTCGGACTCGCCCTGGTTCTTCGGCGAGGTGAACGGTTCGCGGCTGACTCACCTCGCGCTCAATTTCGCGCAGGCCTTGGACGCGGCGGACGAGTATGTCTGGGTGTACGGCGAGCAGATGGATTGGATCAGGTGGTCGGGAACCGGACGCACGAAGGCGCTGTGGGAAGAGAAGCTGCCCGGCTTCACCGAAGCGCTGAGCGTCCTGCGGCACCCGCTTCAGGCGCGGCAGGTGATCGAGCGCCGACGGCAGGCGGGAACCGCGACCAATCTGCTTGCGAACAGCACCTGCGCGCCGACGCAGGCTGCGGGAGAGGCTGGCTTTTTGAAAGGACGGTTACCGCCCGCATGGGGATGTTGGCAGCACGAAAAGAAGGCGCAGGGCGTTTTCGGCCTGGATACGAGGAAAGGGCTGGGCGATTCTTTTTCGCTGCGGGCTGAGGGCGTGGGCGACGGTTGTTTCATCGGCAAAGCTTGCGTGTTGCCCGGCAACACTTACGCGGTCGAAGCCTCTTCGCAGGGCGCCGCGCCACACCTTCGCGTGCGCTGGAACAGGGCCGGCCGCTGGCATGAGGAAGGCAAAGACGTCATGATCCCTTTCGATGAGGCCGGCACGAACGGCTGGCGCAGGGCCTTCGGTTTGGTTCAGGTTCCAGCCGGGGCGGACACGCTGGTCCTGCTTCTGGGCACGCAACAGGCTGCGGGCGAAACGACTTGGTTTGACAACGCGGGCGTATATCCGCTATTTGTGCCATGAGGTTCCGCGTCTGTCTGCTGGGCAACGGGGTAAACGCAAGAGACGACAGGGGGAGGACAAAATGAGACAGGATCGGGGGTTTCGGGTCATTGGACCGGCGGGCGCATGGGCGGGGCGGTGCGTTGTCATCGCAGGACTGCTGACAGCCGCATGCGTGGCGGATCGGCAGAATGGGGGGAAGCATCCGCCGCGTCTCAGGCGCGCGGACAGCTTCCTCGGCATCCACTTCGATTTCCACGCGCGGGAAGACTGCAAGACGGTGGGGTCCAACACCACGCCCGCGATGGTGGCGGTCATGCTGGACCAGGTGAAGCCTGACTACATCCAGATCGACTGCAAAGGACACCCCGGCTACTCCAGCTATCCGACCAAGGTCGGCCAGCCGGTGCCGGGGTTTGTCGGCGACCCGCTGCGCGTCTGGCGTCAGGTGACGGCGGAAAAAGGCGTCGCGCTCTACATGCACTACTCCGGCGTGCGGGACGACGCGGCTGTGGCCAGGCATCCGGACTGGGCCGCGGTCGGGGCCGACGGCAAGCCCAACGCCAAGGCGACCTCGGTGTTCAGCCCGTACGCGGACGAGCTGCTGATCCCGCAGCTGCGCGAGCTGGCAAGCGTCTACGGCGTAGACGGCGCCTGGATCGACGGCGAATGCTGGGCCACGGTACCGGATTACGGCGCGAAGGCGGCCCAGGCGTTCCGCGACGCGACGGGGTTTCAAGACCTGCCGAAGAAGCCGGCCGACCCGCACTGGTTCGAGTTCCAGCAGTTCCATCGCGAGGCGTTCCGCGCGTATCTGCGGCACTACGTCAGCGAGGTGCACAAGACGAACCCCCAGTTCCAGCTGTGCAGCAACTGGGCCTACACGGACCACATGGCCGAGCCGGTCAGCGCGCCGGTGGACTTCCTCTCGGGCGACTACGCCCCGGATGACAGCGTCAACTCCGCGCGCCTCTCCGCGCGCTATCTCGTGCGGCAGGGCCTGCCGTGGGACCTGATGGCGTGGAGCTTCAGCCGCAAGCAGGGCAAGGACGGGAAGTCCCTGCAGAAGAGCGCGCCGCAGCTCGAGCGCGAGGCCGCGGTGGTGGTCGCGCTGGGCGGCGGGTTCCAGGCCTATTTCAAGCAGAAGCGCGACGGGTCGATTTACCCTGAGCAGATGCCGGTCATGGCGGAGACCGCCAAATTCTGCCGCGAGCGCCAGGCGCTCTGCCACCATGCCGAGCCGGTGCCGCAGGTGGCGCTGCTGCTCTCCCAGGCGGGACACTACCGCAAGATCAACGGCCTGTTCAACCGCGAGCTATCCAGTGTCAGCGGCGTGTTGCAGGCTCTGCTCGAAACCCAGCACTCGGTCGAGGTCGTGGGAGAACACCAGCTGGCGGGCCGGCTCTCCGAGTATCCGCTGATCGTCGTGCCGGAGTGGGCCTACCTCGAGCCGTCCTTCAAGAGCGACCTCGTCGCCTACGTCAAGGCGGGCGGCAACCTGCTGCTGGTTGGCCCGAAGAGCGCGGCGCTCTTCCAGACGGAGCTGGGCGTGACCCTCGAGGGCGAACCCCTGGCCAAACCGCAGACGCTCACCCACAGCGGCGCGTCAGCCCCGACCAAAGGCTTCGCCCAGAGCGTCACGCTCGGCGCGGGGGCTGAAGCCTTCGGCAGCCTGCTGTCCGCCACCAACGGCGTCGCGCGGCCCGCCGCCTCAATCGCGTCCTTGGGCAAAGGCAAGATCGCCGCCACCTACGCGGATCTCGGCCAGAGCTACAGCGGCGTGCGTAATCCGGTGGCGCGCGGGTTCCTGAACGCCCTGGCGCGCAAGCTCGTGCCTGAACCGATGGCGGAGGTGGCGGGATCGCCAGACGTGGACGTCTGCCTGATGCGCAAGCAGGGCCGGCTGCTGGTCAACCTCGTGAACACCTCGGGGCCGCACCAGACCGAGCCGATCCAGGCGACGGTCGAGCCCGTCGGACCGCTCGCCGTCACGCTGCGTCTGGCGGCCAAGCCGGCCAAGATCACGCTTGAGCCTGGAGGGCAGCCGCTGGCGTTCGAGTACCGCGACGGCGCGGCCAAACTGACGGTTCCGCAGCTCGACATCCACCGCGTGATCGTAGTGGAGTGAATGGAAAACTTTGGAGAATAAAACAATGAACAGAAATCAACTCATCACAGTGATGGCCGCGTGCGCGGCGCTGGCGGCGTGTGCCGCCGAGGTGATCATGCCGGCGGCGCCGGCGAACCAGAAGGACCTGGTGGTTTTCCGGCCGCCGCCGCGCGAGGCCAAGATGGTGGCGGACGGCTTCCTCTGGGTCGAGACGGAGGACTTCGCCGATTACGGCGACTGGAAACTCGACACGCAGTTCGTGCACAAGATGGGGTCGGCCTATCTGCTGGCGTGCGGGGTCGGCACGCCGATCCGCGACGCCTCGACCGAGGTGCAGGTCCCGCAGGCGGGCACGTACCGGGTATGGGTTCGCACCAAGAACTGGCTCAAGGAGTTTGCTCCCGGCAAATTCACGGTGTCGGTCAACGGGAAGAAGTCGGGGCAGACGCTCGGCGCGGCGCCGAGCGACCAGTGGACGTGGGAGAGCGCGGGCGAGTTCAAGCTGGCCCGGGGGCCCGCCAAGCTGGCGCTGGTCGACCTCTCGGGCGCCTTCGCGCGCTGCGACGCGCTCCTCCTCACGCGCGATCTCGCGTATCATCCGCCCGAGGCGCTGAAGGCGTATCAGCGCGAGCGGGCGCGGCTGACCGGCCTGCCGGAAAAGATCGAGGACGCGGGCGAGTTCGACGTGATCGTGGTCGGCGCGGGCACGGCGGGCTGCGGCGCGGCTGTCGCGGCGGCGCGGACCGGCGCGAAGACCGCGCTGGTGCAGGACCGGCCGGTGCTCGGCGGCAACGCCAGCAGCGAGCTGGGCGTGCCGACGTGCGGGGCGGCCGTGTCGCATCCGAACGCGCGCGAGGGCGGCTTGAATGAGGAGGCCAACCTGATCCGCGTCAAGAACGGATTCCCCAAGATGAGCGAGCCCTACCTGATACAGGCGCAGGGCGAGAAGAACCTGACGGTCTTCAACAACCGCCGCGTGACGGCCGCCGAGATGAAGGACGCCGCCACCATCGGCGCGGTGCAGGCCGTCGACACGCTGACCCATGCCACGAGCCGCTACCGCGGAAAACTCTTCATCGACTGCACGGGCGACGGCTGGGTCGGCTACTATGCGGGCGCGCAATACCGCTTCGGCCGCGAGTCGAGCAACGAGTTCGGCGAGGCCGCCGCGCCGGCCAAGGCCGACGCGATCACGATGAGCGGCTGCATCATGGGCAATCTGGCGATCTCCTACCGCGCCGAAAACACCGGCAAGCCGGTTGATTACACGCCGCCCGCGTGGGCCCTGAAGCTGCCGCCACCGGAGGAGTTCCACCGCGATCCGCGCGGCTTCACCGGCGGCCAGTGGTGGCTGGAGCATCCGGGCGACATCGACGACCTCGCCGATCCTGAGCTGGCCCGCGACGAGCTGATCCGCATCACCTTCGCCTATTGGGGGTTCATCAAGAACGGCTGGAAGGACAAGGAGCGCGCGCGGAACTACGCGCTGGCGTATGTCCCGTTCATGGACGCGCGGCGCGAGACGCGGCGGCTGGTGGGCGACTACCTGCTGAAGCAGCAGGATGCGGAACAGGGCGTGATGTTTCCGGACCGCATTTCGTACGGCGGATGGAGCCTGGACGTCCACAATCCCCGCGGCATCCTGTCGGGCAAAGACGGGCCCTATTACTATGACGGACACGTGCCGATCTACAGCATCCCCTACCGCACGCTCTATTCGACCAACATCGTGAATCTCCTGTTCGCGGGCCGCAACATGAGCGTGACGCACATCGCGCTCGGCACCGTGCGCGTCGAGGCCACGCTCTCCACGGCGGGCCAGGCGGCCGGCACGGCGGCCGCGCTCTGCCTGCAGCACGGCGTCATGCCGCGCGAATTCGGGCAGCGCTACATCGGCGAGCTGCAGCAGCGGTTGCTGAAGGACGACCAGTACATTCCGGAGCTGAAGAACGAGGACCCCGCCGATCTCGCGCGCGGCGCCAAGGTGACGGCCTCGAGCACGCGCAGCTTCTCGGAGTACACGCGCAAGGACGTCAAGACGGACGAGGGTCACGAGCTGAAGATGCCGCGCGCGGTGCTGTTCCCGCGCGGGCTGACCGAGCGGATCGGCACGGTCAACCTCTGCCTCGTGTCGGAACTCAAGGAGCCGGCCCAGCTGACCCTGCACCTGCGCGGCGCGGCGGCGGCGGGCGACTTCTCGTCCACCACCGATTTGGCGACGGCCACGGCCAAAGTGCCGGCCGGACGGCGGGCGTATGTCGCGTTCAAGGTCAACTGCGCGGTGACGCAGCCGTACGTCTGGCTGTGGCTGCCCAAGACGCCGGGCGTGACCTGGGTCATGGTGGACAGCAGCATGACCGAGGGGTGCCGCGCGTACGGCGGCGACGGCGGCAAGGGGTGGAACGTGGTGAAGGGACAGCAGTACGCCTTCTTTACGGAGCCGGCGCTGCGCTTCGCGACCGACCATCGGCCCGAGAACGTGACCGACGGCGTGTCGCGCATCGTGGGCAAGGAGAGCCACCTGTGGGCGTCGGATCCGCATCAGGCGCTGCCGCAGTGGATCGAGCTGGACTTCGGCAAGGCGGTCGAGATGAACTCGGTGCGGCTGACCTTCGACACCGATCTCAACACCCGCTTCCCGGAGAAGCCGGTGGGGCCGCGCTGCGTGAAGGACTACCGGGTCGAGGCCTTCGACGGCCAGACGTGGAGCGAGGTCGCCGCCGCCAAGGACAACTTCCTGCGGCACCGCGTGCATCATTTCCCGACACGCTCGGCCTCGAAACTGCGGCTGACCGTAGACGCCACCAACGGCGATCCGTCGGCCCGCGTATTCGAGATCCGCGCGTACCGCGAGCCGGACGGGAAGTAGCCGTCGTCCGGGGTTTGATTTCCGCGGCGAAAGGCGACCGGCGGTCCGGGTCATGGCGACCCGGGCTGCCGACGCGCGCTTTTACGGCCGTTCGGAACGCAGACGAAGGAATTCTAGCTGCGGGCCGTAAGCTTCATTGCGGGCGGTGCAGGCACCTGATTGGACCCTTTCGCCCCTTCGCACACGTCTCGCCATTCCGCCTCTGCCCGTTCCGGCCCATCGTCAGTCGCTTTTATCGGGTGCAGGCATGCATTGTCTGATTATCACACCTTTAAAGGTGTGATAATCTACCTCAAGGCAAATACGACATAGGCTGGTGGTCACTTATTACGCAGTTTCTCCGCTGATCACATCTTCGAAGCTACGATCAATGACGGCTCGCCCGTGCCGGTCAGAACGGGCGGCGCATCAGCAGCGGCTGATAACCCAGGCAGCGCAGGTGTTCACCTCGGCCGTGAGGATCAGCACCGGCCCGGCCTGTTCGGCAAGCAGCGCGAAGGCGAGGTGCAACGCGGCGGTCGCGCCCTGGACGTCGCCACAGAGAATTTCCGGAACAACGATCCGCGCACCCGCAAACTCGGATTCCGCCGCCGAGCGCGCGGCGGCGTTCACGTAGACGGCAACAAGCGCGGCGGAAGAGACCCCCGCTTGCGCGAGCGCCGCAGCAACCGCCTCCTGCGGGGACACCGCCACGCCGCAGCCGAGCAGCCGTCCCAGCGGCTTCGCGCCGCGTGCGGCGGCCGAGGCCTCACTCTCCAAAACCAGAACAGCGGCGGCTTCCCCTACCGGAGCGGTCACACCCTCGGCCGTTCGGGCGCGCAGCGCCGTGGCCGACAAAGCCTCGGTGCCTCCTGCCGCAATGAGCTTGCTCTGACCCGCACGGATCAAGTCAAACGCCTCCACAAGCGCGATGCCCGAAGCGGTCTCTGACGCGGCCACGTTCTCGTGCGGGCCTTTCAGCGACCACTCCATCGCCGCCAGACTCACCGCCGTGTTGGAGTAGGCGTGCGGAAAAAGAAAGGGCTTCACGAGGCGAGGGCCCTTCAGGATGTAGTCCGCGAAGAAAAGTTCCGCCGTGCCCACACACCCCCACGCCGTGCCTGCCATCACGCCCGCCTGAAGCGCCACGAGTTTCGCGGCGTTCAGATCGGCCCGCTGAAACGCCATGCCGCACGCCGCCAGAAAGAGCTCGCTGGCACGGTCGAGATAAGGCTTCGGCGCGACGCCGCAGGCCGCGAGATCGAGCGCCGGGGCTTCGCCCGCGAGGGGCGGCTCAGCGGCTTCGGGCAACGTGAACCGGGCCAGCGGGAAGAGCGCGGGCTCACCCTCGCGCAGGGCAGCCGCGTTCTCCTCCGCGTCCGCGCCGAGCGCGCTGACGACGCCGAGCCCGGTGATGAGGACAGAGGACAGAGGACGGAGGACGGCAGACGGAGGGCCGAGGATAAAGGACGGAGAGGTCAGCACGACAGCGGCGTTGCAGCCGCCGAAACCGGCAGAGTTGGAGAGCACGCACTTCATCGGCAAGGCGCGGGGTTTGGTGACCACGTCTAGCGCGCACTCGGGATCTTGGTTCAGGAGGTTGCCGGTGGGCGGGATGATTCCGTGCCGGAGCGAAAGCACCGAGACGGCGAGCTCGACCGAACCCGCCGCACCGAGCATATGCCCGAGCAACCCCTTGACCGAGGTCACGGGGATCGAAGCCGAACGCGCACCGAAAAGGTCCTGAATCGCCTGGGTCTCCGTAGTGTCGTTGGGCTTGGTGCCGGTGCCATGGACATTGATGTGGTCGACCGCCTCGGTCGCGATCCCGGCGCTGTCGAGCGCCGCCCGCATGACGTACTCCGAGCCCGCGCCGCGCGGCGCCGGAGCGGTCATGTGATGTCCGTTGTTGCCGCTGGCCCAGCCGCTCAGCATCGCGAGCGGGGTCGCGCCGCGCGCGGCGCAGAGGTCGGCGCGCTCAAGCACCAGCGCGGCCGCGCCCTCGGTAAAAATCGTGCCGCTGCGGTTGACATCGAAGGGCCGCACGGCATCTTTGGTCATGGTGCGCAGCGAGCAGAGTCCGCTCCACGAGAAGCGCGAGATCGCGTCGTAGCCGACGATCAGCACGCGCGCGGCGCGTCCCGCGGCAATCAGGTTCGCGGCGGTGGCGACGGCGGAGGCGCCGGACGCGCAGGAGAGCGAGAGCGGGAGGCGCAGGCCGCCGAGCCCGAAGGCGGAGGCGAGCGCGGCGGCCGGGGTGGCGTGTGCGCAATGGATGCTGGCGTCGGCCACGTGATCGGGATGACCGGCGGGGATGAGCGCACGCTCGCCCACATCGATATCGCCGAAATTCGAGGCGGTGATCAGTGCCGTCACGGCCAGCGCGGCGGGATCGGCCAGCAGACCCGCCTGGCACAGAGCTTCGAGACAGGCGCCAGCCGCGAACCCCGAGGCGCGCGGTCCGTCCTCAAATCCGGCCGGCGGCGTGTAACCGCGGATCACGCCGGCCTTAGTGCAGGCCATGCCTCCGAGATCGAAGAGGTCCATGTCGCTCATGGCCGAGTCGCCGCGCAGCAGCGCCTGCCACAGCGCATCGACGCCTGCACCATAAGGGGTGACCGCGCCGAGACCGGTGATGGCGATGGGAGTAAAGGCTGTAGGCTGTAGACTGTAGGCTGTAGGCTGAGTCATGATGCGTCCCCCGTTTTTTAATTGGAACTAGCATACGCGATTCAGGCCGACATTCCAAGAGGCAGAAACGGAATTGGTTGAACGATTCGAGTGTCGTGGTAATATACAGCTTCATTTAAGAGTGTCGCTCAGGAATGGTTCGGATTGCGCTGGTAGGGCGAGCACTCCGTGCCGCCGCGCGCAGGCGATAAGCGGCGGCGCAGGAGCGCGCGCCCTACCACATTCGGAAGAGTTGCGGTTCAACGACACCCTGCGACCATAAAGGGAGAGTGAGGATGACAGCGTCAGAGGTGATCGCGCGGCTACAGGCGATGGGCGACCCGGAACGGGCGCGGATCTCGCAGAGCTTTTTCAAAACCGGACCGGGCGAGTACGGCGCGGGCGATGTGTTTGTCGGCATCACGGTGCCGGCGCTGCGCAAGCTGGCCCTAGAGGTTCAGGACTTGCCGTTGCCGGAGGTCCTCCGGCTGCTCCGTTCGCCGCTGCACGAGGCGCGGTTGCTGGCCCTGCTGCTGCTGGTGCGCTCTTACGCGAAGGGCGATGACGCGCTGCGTGAACGGCTTTACAGGCTGTATCTGGAGAACACGCGGCACATCAACAACTGGGATTTAGTGGATGTGTCAGCCGAACATATCGTGGGGGCGCACCTGTGGACGCGCGACCGCTCGACGCTCGACGCCCTGGCCGCATCGCCGCTGCTGTGGGAGCGCCGCATCGCCGTTCTGGCGACTTTCCTTTTCATCAAACGCGGCGCGTTCGGCGACACGCTCCGGATCGCCGGGATGCTGGTGAACGACCCGCACGACCTCATGCACAAGGCGGTCGGCTGGATGCTGCGCGAAGTCGGCAAGCGCGACCTGCCCGCGTTAGAGGCGTTTCTGCAGGCGCACTGCCGGAGCATGCCGCGCACCATGCTCCGTTATGCGATCGAAAAGTTCCCGGAGGCGGAGCGGCGGAGGTATTTGAGGGGGGAACTTTGAGACCAACAACGTGTAGCGGTCCGTTCTTCTCTGTCTGTTGTACCGCCTTCAGGCGGCGATTCGGTTTTACCGAGTAGCGTTGCGGGCTGAAGCCCGTACAACAAACAGGAGCCGCGGACAACGGTTCACAGCGGGACGATGCAGAGGCCGGCCTTGTGGCCGGCGAGGAAGGTCGCGGCCTGCGCGGCGGCGGAGGAGCCCATGCGGGCATTGGCCTCGAAGGTGTCCGAGCCGCAGTGCGGCGAGAGCACGGTGTTCGGCAGCGTGCGCAGGTCCTTGTCCGGCGCGGCCGGCACGTAGGGTTCGGCGGCGAACACGTCCGAGGCCGCGCCGGCGAGGCGCCCGGAGGTCAGCGCGTCGTAAAGCGCGGCCTCGTCCACGATCCCGCCGCGCCCGACATTGACCAGCACGCTGCCCGGCTTCATGCGCGCGAGCTGTTCCGCGCCGATCAGGTTGCGGGTCTCGGGCGAGAGCGGCAGGTGCAGGCTCACGATGTCCGCCTGCGGCAGCAGCGCGTTCAGGTCTTGCGAGTAGGCCTCGACACCGAAGGTCTCGCGCAGGACTTCACGCGTCACGCCGGTTTTGGCGACCCACTCCGTCTCGGCGCTGCGCGAGCAGGCCAGCGTGCGCACGCCGAAGCCCTGATGCAGCATGCGCATGACCTTGAGGCCGATCTTGCCGCCGCCGATGACCAACGCGGTCTGTCCGCAAAGTTCGCGGCCGCGGACCGGCGCGAACCCGCCGCCGCGCACGATCGCGTCGAGCCGCGGGACGTGACGCATGAGCGCCCCGATCAGGAAGAGCGTCAGTTCGGCCACGCTGGTCTGGATGTCGACGGGCGTGTTGACCAGCGTGATGCCCTTGGCCTTGGCGACCGGCTTATTGATGCCGTCGGTGCCGAAGCCGAAGCGGACGATGAGCGCGCCCCGGTCTCCGGCATTCTGCGCGAGGGCGTCATAAAGGGCGTCGCGGTAGGGCGCGACACCCAGCACCACAGCGCGGCAGCCGGTGGCGCGGATCATCTCGGCCAGAGCGGCCTCGCCGGCGGGCGCGGGGCGGCAGTCGAGCCCGGTCGCGGAGGTGAAAACGGAGGCGGATTTGTCGTATTCGGCTTGGGTGATTAGGACGGGCGGGTAGTTCATTAGTTCGTTGGTGCGGGAGTTCATTAGTTGGTGACTCGGGTACGTATGAAAGAAGGGCGTGGCAGGTGGAAACCCCTCAGCCTGTTTACTTTTTCAGGAGCGCGCGACAGCCGGACATGATGAGCTGGGTGTCGAGGCTGCAGCCGATGAAGCGGTAACCGGCGGCGATGCGCTCGTCGATGCGCTTACGCTCGGGCGGAACGACGTGGTACCCGGGCGCGATGCCCTGGCGGCGGCAGGCCGCGAGGATCTTCTGCTCGGCGGCGAGCACGTCGGGATGGTCGAGCTGTCCGGCGATGCCCAGCGAGGCGGAGAGGTCGTAGGGTCCGATGAAGGCCGCATCGATGCCGGGGCGCGCGAGGATCTCGTCGGCGCGCTCGGCGGCGAGGTAGTGCTCCAGCATCACGGCCACGAAGACCTCGTCGTTGTGGCGGCGGATGTAGTCGCTGAAGTCGCGGCCGTAGTCCAGGGCGCGGGAGAGCGAGGTGCCGCGGTTGCCCTGCGGCGGATAGCGCACGGCGGCGGCCATGGTGTCGGCGTCTTCCGGCGACATGACGCTCGGCACGATCACGCCCTTGGCGCCCGCGTCCAGCACGTGCTTCGCCAGGACGGGGTTCACGCCGTCGAGGCGCACGAAGAGGTCGCAGCCGGAGGGGCGCAGCGCGCGTTCGATCTGCTCGATCTGCGAGAGCTCGACCGCGGCGTGTTCCATGTCGACCGCGATCCAGTCGAAGCCTTCGCCGGCCATGAGTTCCGCGATGGCGGGGTGGGGAATGAGCATCCAGCCGCCGAGGGCGACTTCGCCGTTGCGGATCTTCTGTTTCGTCTTGTTCATGAGTTAATCCTTGGTGGGTACGGGGGACGGGATCTTCTTCCCGAGCAGGAAGAACTTGCGCTCGGGATACCACAGGACGGGGTTGCCGTTGCGCACGGTGAAGCTGGAGTAGAGGGCGAGGTCGAGGCGGCCGTTGGTGCCGGGCTTGCCGAGGCTGACGCCGTCGTGGTCAAAGAAGAGCTGGGGCTCGTCGAACCAGACCGGCTGATCCGCACCCGCCTGGAAGGTGCCGCGCACCAGATGGATCGGGCGGCGGTGGAAGCCGGCATCGGTCGGGCCATAGCCCTTGTAGTGGCCGTCGTGGTTGTGGATGAAGAGCGCGTAATGGCCGCTGCCGGCGGTGTTGCCGCCCACGTCGTACATCGGACAGGGCGAGAGCGGATGCAGGAGCGGCGCGCCGCCGTCCTTGCGCAGCAGTGGGCGCGGCGGCGTCCACGTCTCGCCGATGTCGGCGCTGACGCTCCAGTAAGGGCTGCCCGACGCCGTGCGCATCGTGCAGAACAGGCGGCCGTCCGGCAGCTTCACCACGGTCGGCTCCTGGCAGGCGCTGACCTCGGGATGGCCGGGGAACGGGACGGAAAGGGCTTTTTCGTTCGCGGCGAACCAGCTGATCCGGATGTCTTTCACCTCGGGGTTAGCGTCGATGTTCTCGAAGCGCATGAACTCGACGTGCGAGTCGGCGGAGATCCACGACTTGGTCGGGTTCGGGGTGACGGCGAAGCTGGTCCAGCGCGTGATGCCCGCGAAGTACCGGCCGTCTTTGCCGAGCCGCAGCGGCTTCTGCCAGCAGAGGATGTTGGGCGGCATGGTGGGGTCGGGGTTGTCGCGGATGCTGCGCGGCAGCGGGATGTTCTGGGGCGTCGACCAGGTGGCGCCGTTGTCGTCGCTGGTGATGCCGTGGAGCCAACCGGTGTGGTGCGGGAAGTTGTCGACCCGGCCGATGTGCTGGCTGTAGAGCATATAGATGCGGCCGGATTTGCTGACGAGCGGATAGCCCCAGCTCGCCATGTGGCCGTCGCCGGGCTTTTTGGGCCCCGCGATGATGCGCGGCTTGGTCCAGGTCTGGCCCTCGTCGCCGCTGCGGGCGAAGGCGATGTGCTGGTCGGGCTGCGACTCCGCCGAGCTCTGCGTCCAGACCGCCATCAGCGAGCCGTCGGGCCCGTCGAAGACGAGGAAGTGCTCGTTGCCCGTGTCGTTGACGCCGCTGTCGGTGACCTCCGGCACGAAGACCACGTAGTCGGGCTTCGTGATATGGAGCTGCGCCGGGATGCGCGCCTTGAGGTCGGCGGGCGTGGCGATGAAGTTGGGGTCGGCCTTGACCTTGACCGTCACGGGGGCGCTGGTGGCGGCGGGCGCGGAGAGGCTGGCAGCGGCCAGAAGGGCCGAGGCCCAAGCGAGAGCGGATTTCTGCATGGTTATTTCCCTTCGATCACGAGCGTGTCCAGTCTGAGGCGGATGTCGCTGTCGCGGGTGATGCCGAGCGGCCACGGCGGCGCCACGTAGAGCCCGCCGAAGCAGATCTTGCGCAGGAGCGCCTTTTCAACCACCTGCGGCGGCTCGTTGTTCACCCGGACCGAAAAGTTCGTTTGCGTCAGCTCGACCTCGAAGTGGTTCCAGGTCTTCATCTTGAAGGTGGCGAGGTCGGCCCAGCGGCCGCCGCCGGTCGCGACCTGGAAGAGGTCCGCCTTGCGCTCCTCGCTGTAGACCGCGCGGATGGAGGAGCCCTGCTTGACCTTGCCGCCGAGCGACAGCACGGGCCAGTCGCCGCCCTGATAGCGGTTGACGTTGAGGTCGAAGGCGAGGCGCACCTTGGGCGCGCGGGTCAGCGCCTCCGTGAGCACGAGGCCGAGGCTGCTCTGGCGCTGGCCGAAATAGGCCATGTCCCGCTCCAGGCGCAGGCCCGGACGGCCCTCGCGCGGCAGCAGGAAGGGCTTGGAAAAATCCGGCAGCGGCGTGATGACGCTGCTGTGGATCTCGTTGGGATAGGTGTAGGCGATGTAGAGCTTGCCGCCGTCGACGAAGCCGTTGGGGTAGAAGGCGCTGCCGCCCTGCGGCTGCACGAGCGGGCCGGGCAGCAGCAGGTCGGGGTCGCACACCGGCGCGCAGAAGAGCGAGAGGAAGAAGCGGTCGTGGGAGATGCGCTCCGGCACGCGGACGTGGTTGTCGTTCATCACCATGAAGAGGCTGTCGGGCGAGGTGGCGCCACCCACGGCGTAGTTGCGCGAGCAGATGGTGTCGAGCTCGACCGTGCGCGCCTTGGTCCAGGTGTGGCCGCCGTCCTTGCTGACGGCGTAGAGCAGCATGCGGTGGGGCTTCTCCAGGCGCTCGGGCGCCTCCTGCGCCGTGGAGTTGCGGATCAGGAGCCCGATGCTGCCGTCCGCCTGCTCGAAGAGCATCGGCTCCCAGAGCGCGACGCTCTCGCCGCCGAACTCCTCCGGCTTCTCGCCGATCTTCGACCAGGGCAGCGCCTCGATCGGCTCGCTCCACTGCCAGCTCTGGCCGCCGTCGGCGCTGAGGAGCACGCCCGCGTAGAGGGTGTTGCCCACGCTGAACTGCTTCTGCGCCGGGGTCAGGCTGCACGGGAACATCAGGACGCCTTTGCGGGTGAGCAGGCCGTGGTTGGTGGGGAAGCCCACGACCTTGCCCGCGAGCGCGGCGGGCGCGGTGGGCACCTCGCGGTTGCGCCAGCGCAGGCCGTCGGACGAGGTGGCGATGAAGGTGCGCCGCGCGTTGAAGTCGCACCAGGCGCAGAAGAGGGTCTGGTCCTTGTAGTTGAGGAAGTCGGGCTGCCACTGGTTGTCGGTCTCAAT
>JAHFSX010000051.1 GCA_023269675.1 Verrucomicrobiota bacterium | reverse complement strand
TGCCGCACGCGCGTCCGGCGGCGCGGCCGCGGCGGGACGGGGCGGTTACGAGCACAAGGTCGAACGCGGCCAGACCCTCTCCGAAATCGCGCGGGGTTACAACAAGAGCGTGGAGTCGATCCTGAAGGCCAACAAGCTTTCCAACCCTTCGTCCATCCGTGTCGGCCAGGTCCTTTTTATTCCCGATTGAGGTGACTATGCGCTTTCCTGAACTCCGTTTGCGCCGCTTGCGCCGCACGCCTGCCATCCGCAGGCTGTTCGACGCGCCGCCGCCGCCGCCCGCCAAGTTTGTCTGGCCCGTGTTTGTGGTCGAGGGCGAGGGGCGGTGCGAGCCGATCGCCGCCATGCCGGGGCAGAGCCGGCTGAGCGTCGACGAGCTGGTGCGCGCGCTGGAGCCCGTGGCGTCCCAGGGCATCGGCGGGGTGCTGCTTTTCGGCCAGACCGAGGGCGAAAAGGACGCGGGCGGCAGCGGCGCGTTTGACGAGCGCGGCGTGGTGCAGCGGGCGGTGCCCGCGATCAAGCGCGCCTTCCCCGACCTGGTGGTGATGACCGACGTCTGCCTCTGCGCCTATACGGCGCACGGCCACTGCGGCCCGCTCGACCGGCAGGGTCAGGTGGACAACGACGCGGCGGTCGGGCTCCTGGCGCGCGTGGCGGTGTCGCACGCGGCGGCGGGCGCGGACGTCGTTGCGCCGAGCGCGATGATGGACGGCCAGGTGCAGGCGATCCGCGCGGCGCTGGACGAGAACGCGTTCGACCAGACGCTGCTGATGGCCTATTCGACCAAGTTCGCCTCGTCGATGTACGGGCCGTTCCGCGACGCGGAGAACTCCGCGCCCTCCGCGGGCGACCGCAAGGGGTACCAGGCCTCCTACGGCAACCTGCGCGCGGCGCTGCGCGAGTCGGACTTCGACGAGGACGAGGGCGCGGACATCCTGATGGTCAAGCCGGCGCTTTTCTATCTGGACGTGCTCGCCCGGCTGCGCGAGCGCACGGAGCTGCCGCTGGCGGCCTACAACGTGAGCGGCGAGTACAGCATGCTGATCGCGGCGGCGGAGCGCGGCTGGGGCGACCTGCGCGCGATGGCGCGCGAGTCGCTGATGGCCTTGGACCGCGCGGGCGCGGACCTGCTCCTGTCCTATTGGGCGCCGCGCTACCGCGAGATTTTCGGCGCGTGATCCTGACGAAAATCCGTCTGGAACACGCCCCGCGATTGGTGTATCCTTTCGCGATCGTTTAAAGGTTTGTCCGGGGAACGGGGGGAGGTCTGCGACCCGTGACCGGGAAGAGAGACAAAACCGTTTCCGGCTGGCCGGAAACAACAGAGGAGCAGGGCATTCCATGAGCAAGAAGAACATCGAGGCGGCTTACAAACTCGCGTGCGAGCGCTATGCGGAGCTGGGGGTCGACGTCGACGCCGCGCTCAAGAAACTGCTGAAGATCCCGGTCTCGCTGCACTGCTGGCAGGGCGACGACGTGCGCGGCTTCGAGAATCCCGAAGGCGACCTGACGGGCGGCATCCAGGCCACGGGCAACTATCCGGGCCGCGCGCGCAACCCGCAGGAGCTGCGCGGCGACATCGAGTTCGTGCTCTCGCTGGTCGGCGGCACGCACCGCGTCAACGTGCATGCCTGCTACGCGGAGTTCGCGAAAGGCGAGAAGGTCGACCGCGACCAGCTGCAGCCCGAGCACATGCAGAACTGGATCGCGTGGGCCAAGAAGAACCGGCTGGGCATGGACTTCAACCCCACGCTCTTCTCGCACCCGATGTTCAACGGCTTCTCGCTCTCCAGCCGCGACAAGAAGACCCGCAATTTCTGGATCAAGCACACGATCGCCACGCGCCGCATCGCCGCGGCCATCGGCAAGGCGCTGGGCTCGCCCTGCGTGAACAACGTCTGGATCCCGGACAGCTACAAGGACATCCCGGCCGACCGCGCGACGCCCCGCAAGATCCTGAACGACTCGCTGGACGCCTGCTTCGCCGAGAAGTTCGATCCCAAGCACATGCTCGACGCGGTCGAGTCCAAGCTGTTCGGCATCGGCGGGGAAAGCTACACCGTGGGCTCGCACGAGTTCTACATGGGCTACGCCGTGAAGAACCAGAAGGTGCTGACGCTCGACGCCGGCCACTTCCACCCGACCGAGACCATCTCCGACAAGCTCTCCTCCTGCCTGCTGTTCGTGCCCGAGATCCTCCTGCACGTCAGCCGCGGGGTGCGCTGGGACAGCGACCACGTGGTGATCGTGAACGACGATCTGATCGCGATCGCGCAGGAGCTGGTGCGCCTGGACCAGTTCAAGCGCGTGCACATCGGGCTCGACTACTTCGACGCGAGCATCAACCGCATCGCGGCGTGGGTGATCGGCGTGCGGGCCATGCAGAAGGCGCTGCTCTACGCGCTGCTGGAGCCGCTGAAGCTGATGCAGGGCGCCGAGGTGAGCGGCGATTTGACCTCGCGCCTGGCCTGGACCGAGACCGCCAAGACCATGCCGTTCGGCGCGATCTGGGACGTGTTCTGCGCGTCCGAGGACGTGCCGCTGGACACGGAGTGGCTCAAAGAGGTCAAGGCCTACGAAGCCAACGTGCTGGCGAAGCGGTAAGAAGTACGGTAGGGGCGGAGGAATAACGTTCAACGCCGAACGTTTAACACGCGACGCTCAAGTTTTTGATTTTGTTTGAGTGTTACGCGTTAAACGTTGGACGTTGAGCGTTTCAGGATCGGGTACAGCGGTTTAGGAAATTGCGAAACATGGATATTCTCAAGACCATCACGGAGTTGTCACACGCGTTCGGAACGGCGGAGTTTGTCAAGGCGGGCGGGGGGAACACCTCGTGCAAGACGGCGGACACGTTGTGGGTGAAGCCTTCCGGCACGACGCTGGCGGGGCTCAAGCCCGAAACGTTTGTGGCGATGGACCGTGCGGTGCTGTCGCGCCTCTATGCGGCGTCCGCGCCCGCGGAGCCGGCGGCGCGCGAGGAGCTGGTCAAGGACATGATGGCCGCGGCGGTCAAGCCGGAGACGCCGGGGCGCGCCTCGGTGGAGGCTCCGCTGCACGATTCGATCGCGGCGCGCTACGTGGTGCACACGCATCCGGCGGCCGTCAACGGGCTGACCTGTGCGGTGGGCGGCCGGGCGGCGGCGGCGCGGCTTTTTCCGGACGCGCTGTGGGTGCCCTACATCGACCCGGGCTACACCCTGTGCATGGCGGTGCGCGCGGCGGTGCAGCTGTACAAGGCCGCGCGCGGGGTCGAGCCCTCGCTGATGTTTCTCGAGAACCACGGCGTCTTCGTTTCCGGCGACACGGAGGCGGAGATCCGCGCGACGTATGCGCGGGTGATGGACACCTTGAAAAAGACCTACGCCGACCTGGGCGTCGCGTCCGAGGCGCGGGTGGGCGCGGCGCCTTCCGAGGCGCAGGTCGCGGGGTGGCGGCAGGTGCTGGCGGAGGGGCTGGGCGCGGAGGCGGCGGCGGTGGCGGTTTCCGGACGTTTCGACGTCGGCAACGGGCCGATTTCGCCGGACCACATCGTGTACGCCAAGTCCTACGCGTTCGAGGGCGTGCTGACGGCCGAGAACCTGCGCGCGTTCCAGGCGGCGCGGGGTTACGCGCCGCGCATGGTGGTGACCGATCAGGCGGTGCTGGGCGTGGGCGCGAACGAGAAGACCGCGCGGCTGGCGCTTGAGCTGGCTTTGGACGGCGCGCGGGTCAAGCAGTTGGCGCGGGCGTTCGGAGGGCTTCAGTATTTGAGCGACGTGGCGCGCGGCTTCATCGAGAACTGGGAGGTCGAGTCGTACCGCTCCAAACAGGCGTAAGGCCGCGCTTTAGCGCGCGATTAAGAGTACGATCGCGATTACGATTACGGTTGAGGTTACAGGGTACCGTTCACGGTTGTCGGCCCGGGTGTTCTGGGGGGAAGGCCCGGGGCTGGCGCGAACGGCTCACGGTTTCAGGGGGGATTAGCTTTTATGTTGAGGGCAGGGAAAAACCTGCGGGAAAAGGCTTTGGGGCACATGGTCGCGTGTGCCGCCCTGACTGTGTGGTGCCTGCTGGTGCCGGTGGCCTGCATGACGCCGGACAAGGCGGTTCGCGAGACGGATGCGACCGGGACGCGGCTGGCGACGGCTTTCTGGCAGAAGCAGACGGGGCGTACCAACACGTTTGACGTGTGCCGGCCCGCGGACGCGCTGACCCTGCGGATCGCGCTGCTGGCGGCGGCGCGCGGCGAGCAGGGGGTGGTTTTCCCGGCGGTTCCGCACGTGGCGGCGGACACTTCCAACGCGGTGTTCCGGCTCTCGCTGCTCGATTCCCTCCGCGTCGCCGCCCGGAACGACCGCCGATACCAGAAGCTCAAGGAGGACATTTTCCTGCGGGCGCTGGATCTGGACTATCAGCAGTACGGGTTCGAGACGTCGTTCAGCGGGGTGATGCTGGGCGTGCTCTCGGGCGGTTCAGGGGCGGACAAAGCGACGGGCGGTGCGGAGGCCGCGGCCGAGCGCACGCTGCCGGACGGGAAGACGGTGACGGGACGGCTGGCGCTGGATGTGGTGAGGCTGCTGAGCGACGACTGGCAGTCGACGGCGCTGGCCGGTGACCTGACGGTCACCGTGCCTTTGATGCGGGGCGCCGGCCGGGAGATTGTGCGGGAGCCCCTGACGCAGGCGGAGCGCAATCTGACCTATGCGATACGGACGTTCGACTACTATCGCCAGACGTACGCGGTCTCGGTCGCGGGCGGGTATTACCGGGTCCTGCAGTTGGCGCAGCAGCTGACGAACGCGATTGAAAACGAACGCCGGCTGGACTTGAACAGCAGGCGCGCGGAGATGATGTTCGATGCGGGCCGCATGCAGCGGATCCAGGTGGACCAGGCGAGCACGGACCTGCTCAAGGCGGGCGACAGCGTGATCAGCACCCGCAAGAGTTTCGAGGCGCAGCTGGACGCGTTCAAAATGCTGATCGGCCTGCCTCCGGAAGGGCTGGTGGAGGTGGACAACGAGGAGCTCCACCGGCTGGAAGTGCTGATGGAGCAGATGGCGAAGGGCAGCCGGAGCGCGGTCGCGGATTTTCCGGACGAGGCCGACTCGTTCCGCATCGCCTTGGCTTCACGTCAGGATCTCATGATCACGCGGGGCCAGCTGGAGGATGCCGAGCGCGGCGTCAAGATCGCCGCGGACGCCTTGCGCGCGGATGTGGCGTTGAGCGGGGGAGCCGCGATGAGCCGCAAGCGCGTGACGGGCGACGACGGGGTTGCCGAAGGGGAGACCTGGCTGGGCGGAGTGCGCGCCGGGTTCCCGTGGGACCGCCGCAGGGAGCGCAACGCGTTCAAAAGGCAGCTGGTCATCGTGGAGCAGGCCAAGCGCACGGTGGAGGAGCAGGAGGACGGCGTGAAGCTGACGGTGCGGAACGGGCTGCGCAATCTGGTGGCCGCGCGGGCCTCCTACGAGAATCAGGTCGAGTCCATGAAAGTGGCGCGGCTGCGGGTGGAGAGCAACAACCTGTTCCTCCAGTCCGGACGTTCGACCATGCGCGATATTCTGGAGGCCGAAAGCGCGATGCTGACGGCGCGCAACGCGTTCTGCTCGGCGGTGATCCAGTGGCGCATGAGCGGCCTGGAGTTGCGCCGCGATATGGGTGTGCTCGACGTGAGGGACGAGGGGATGTGGCGTATCGCGAACGGGGAGAACCATGATTAAGAAGCCGGCCAAGAAAAAAAAGGTGATCATCGCCTGCCTCGTGACGGCGTGTGTGTGCGCGGCCGCTTACCTGATGCGCGGCGGCGAAAAGAAAAGCGAGCCCGTGCCGGTCTTCGCCGTTCAGGACGGGCCGCTGACGATCGCGGTCACCTCGGGCGGCACGATCCAGAGCCGCGACAAGGTGGTGATCGCCAGCGAGCTGGAGGGCGTCAACACCGTGATCTGGGTGATCGAGGAGGGCACGAACGTGCAGAGCGGCGACCTGCTGCTTGAGTTTGACGCCAGTGAACTCGTCGACAAGCGCAACGAGCAGGAGATGGTGGTGGCCAACGCCGAATCCAATCTGATCATCGCGCAGGAGAAGCTGGGGATCACGGAGGGGGACTGCGAGGCGGCGACGCTGGACCGCGAGGTGGATCTGACGCTGGCGAAGATGGCGCTCGAAAAGTACCAGGAGGGCGATTATCCCCAGCAGCTCCGGCAGAACGAGGCGGACATCGCGCTGGCGGACGAGGAGGTCAAGCGGGCGGTGGAGCGCATGGAGTGGTCGCAGCGCCTGGCGAAAGAGGGCTTCCTCACGCGCACGGAGCTGCAGGCCGACGAGCTGGCCCTGCAGCGCAAGCAGCTGGATCTCGAGATGGCCAGGACCAAGCTGAACGTCTTGACCAACTTCATGGTGCTGCAGCAGCGCTCGACCTTGGACAGCACGCTGCGCAAGGCCGACCGCGCGATGGCGCGCACGGAGTGGCAGAACAAGTCGACGCTGAAGCAGGTCGAAACCGAGCTGCGCGCGCGGCTGCGCGAGCGTGACCGCTCGACCAACCGGCTGGCGGAGCTGAACTTCCAGATCTCGAAGAGCAAGATCTACGCGCCCACGAACGGGATCGTGCTGTACACCTCGACGGTGCTGATCTCGCGGAGGCAGTGGTGGCTCAAGCCGCTGGCGGTGGGCTCCACGGCGGTCGAGCGGCAGGAGCTGATTTATATCCCGATCGAGTCCGGCATGGTGGTGGAGGTGATGATCCCCGAAGCCAGCCTCAGCAAGATCGACAACGGGATGCCGGCGCGGGTGAAGATCGACGCCTACCCCGGGCGCGTGTTCGACGGGCGTCTCGTGAAGATCGGCATCCTGCCGGACGGGCAGAGCTCGCAGCTGAATCCTGACCTGAAGCTCTACAAGTGCGAGATCGAGTGCGATTTCAAAGAGGTGACCATCCGGCCCGGCATGAGCTGCGACGTGGAGCTGGTGAAGGAGTCTTACGACCGGGCCTTGTATGTCCCCGTGCAGTGCGTGGTGCGCGTGGACGGCGTGCCCCGCGTGTATGTCAAGGACCGCGGCGAGTGGGTGCCGCGGATTGTGCGCCTGGGTATGGACAATAACCGCATGGTGCACATTCTGGAAGGCGTGCGCGAGGGCGAGGAGGTCATGCTGGCGCCTCCCGTCAAGGAGCAGAAGGAGAACTTCAAGGCCTCGCCCGCGGCCCGGAACGGCGGCGGAGCGCCGAAGGGGCTCAAACCGCCCAAGGACCCCCGGGCGGCGCCGCCGGCCGGGCCGGTGAAGAAGAGCGGGGCGAAAAAGGGGGCTCCGAAAACCCCATGAGCGCGCACGGCACAGAATTCGTCCGGCCGCGGGCGGACGAGGTGGTGCGGTTCGACGACGCGAAGCGCCACTATCTGGTGGGCGATGAGGTGGTGCGCGCGCTGGACGGCGTCTCGTTCTCCATCCTCAAGGGCTCGTACTGGGCGATCATGGGGCCGAGCGGCTCCGGCAAGAGCACGATGCTCAACATCCTCGGCTGTCTCGACCGCCCCACGTCGGGCGCGTACTGGCTGAACGGCGAGAACGTGGCGGAGATGGACGACAACCAGCTGAGCGACCACCGGCTGCGCAACCTCGGGTTTATTTTTCAGAGCTTCCACCTGATTCCGCAGCTGACGGTCGGCGAGAACATCGAGGTGCCGCTGCTGTATCTGGGGCTGCCCCAGGCCGAGCGCAAGGCGAAGGCCGAGGCCCTGGCGGAGCGCGTGGGCATGTCGCACCGCCTGCGCCATCTGCCGTCCGAGCTTTCCGGGGGGCAGCGGCAGCGTGTGGCGGTGGCGCGCGCGCTGGCGAACGACCCCGCCGTGCTGCTGGCGGATGAGCCCACGGGCAACCTCGACAGCGCGACGAGCACGCAGATCATGGGGCTTTTTCAGGAGCTGTACGAGCAGGGCAAAACGGTGATTCTGGTGACGCACGAGCCGGATATCGCCGCCTACGCGAAGGCGACCATTGTGCTCAAGGACGGCAAAATCCTGTCGATCCGGGAGGAGGGCGCGTGAACCAGATCCGCTATTTCTTGCCCTTCGTGAAGCTGGGTTTGTCCGATGTGTGGCGGCACAAGACCCGCTCGTTCCTGACCATGCTGGGCATGGTGTTCGGGGTGGGCAGCGTGATCGCCATGCTGGCGGTGGGCGAGGGGGCCAGCCAGCAGGCGATGGAGTCGATCAAACGTCTCGGCAGTCAGAACATCATGGTGATGTCGGTGAAGCCGACCTCCGAGGAAGGCGGCAGCACGGGGGCGCAGCGCGGCAGTCTGGCGGTCTACGGCTTGCTGTACGAGGACAAGGACCGGATCGAGGAGACGGTGCCGGGCGTCCTGCTGACCGTCCCCGCGCGGATGACGCGGCGCAACGCGCGCCTGGGCGAGCGGCAGCTCGAGATGCGTGTGGTGGAGACGGAGCCGGATTGGTTTGAGGTGGTGCAGCGGCCGGTCCTGGCCGGCCGCGTGCTCGGCGAGCGCGACATGCAGATGCGGGCCAACGTGTGCGTGCTCACGGAGCACGGGGTGCGGCGGCTGCTCGCCACCGAAGAGACGATCGGGCAGCGCATCCGGATCGCGTCGGGGGTGTTCGAAGTCATCGGCATCGTCAAGAACGAGACGGGCGGAACGGTCCGCGCACCCGACAGCGAGGCGGACGCCTACATCCCGATCACGACCGGCACCAAACTGTTCGGCGAGGCGAACATCCGGTATTCGGCGGGCGGCATGGAAGGCGAGAAGGTCGAGCTGAGCCAGATCATTGTCAAAATGAGGGGCACCGATGCGGTCGAGCCGGGCAGCAAGGCGATCGAGGCGGTGCTGGCCCGGTTTCACAAGAAGAAGGACTTCAAAATCGACGTGCCGCTGACGCTGCTGCGCGAGGCCGAGCGCACCAAGCGGACCTACAACATCGTGCTGGGCGCGATCGCGGGCATCAGCCTGCTGGTGGGCGGCATCGGCATCATGAACATCATGCTGGCCTCCGTGACCGAGCGCACCAAAGAAATCGGCATCCGGCGGGCGATCGGCGCACGGCGCAGCCGGATTGTGGTACAGTTCCTCATCAACACGTGCGTGCTGTCGATCGGCGGCGGCCTGGTCGGGCTGCTGCTGGGCGTCAGCATCCCCTTGCTGATCACCGCGTTCACGGCGATGCCGACCGTGGTGCAGCCGTACAGCCTGGCCTTGGCCTTCGGCATCAGTGTGGGGATCGGCATTGTCTTCGGGCTATACCCGGCGCTGCGCGCGGCCTCGCTCGATCCGATCGAGGCCCTGCGGCACGAATAAGGCGCCGCCCAGCAGCGGCCAGGGACGCGTATGAACGGGAACAAACAACCCAAAGCCATGGTGTATGTGGTGGACGACGATGCGGCGGTGCGCCGCGGCATCGCCCGGCTGCTGCGTGCCTCGGGGCGGGCGTGCCTTGTGTTCGACAGCGCCAAGGCCTATCTCTCCGCCACGCTCGAGCCGTGCGAGGCGGCCTGCATCGTGCTGGACATCCGCATGCCGGAGATGTCGGGCACCGAGCTGCAGACGCTGGTGCGGGGCACCCGGCGTGAGGAGCCGATCATCTTTGTGACCGGGCACGGCGACATCCCGACCTGCGTGCGGGCGCTGAAGGCCGGCGCGGTGAGCTTCTTGTCGAAGCCGTTCGATGCGGACGAACTGCTGACGGCGGTTTCCGAAGCCCTGCAGCGTTCGGCCGGGCAGCGGCGGAGCCGGGAACGCGAAGCGGAGGCGCAGACGCGGTTTCAGCGCCTGAGCGCGCGCGAGCG
Organism: Verrucomicrobiota bacterium; assembly: GCA_023269675.1. GTDB lineage: Bacteria > Verrucomicrobiota > Kiritimatiellia > RFP12 > UBA1067 > JAHFSX01. The sequence goes on along the minus strand of JAHFSX010000051.1, from coordinate 28,074 downwards.
CGAGGTGTTTGACGGCGTGATCCGCGGGGACCTCAACAAGGTGATCGCCGGTAATTTGGGGATTGCTGAAAAGACGGTCAAGATCCACCGGGCGCGTGTCATGGAAAAGATGGAGGCTGATTCCGTGGCCGAGCTGGTGCGGCTCGGCGGCCGGCTTGAGCGGCCGGCCGGCTCCGCCGCCGAGGGGGGGGCGTGAGTATGGAAGGCTTCAAAGCGCCCGGCGCGCAGGGGGCCGGCGCCGACGCGGCGCTGTGGATGAGGCTGTTCGACATCCACCCGGACGCCCTCATGTACTTGGATTGTGAGCATCGGGTGGTCCGCATCAATGCGGCGCAGGCCAAGGCGCTGGGGTGCCGTCCGGAAGAGGTCGTGGGACGTTTCTGTTACGAGCTGATGCATGGCGGCACGTGTCTGGTCGAAGGCTGTCCCCACGCCTCGATGGAGCGGGAAAAATGCGCGCAGACCGCCGAGGTCATGATCGAGCGGCTGTGCGGCCTTTTTTTGGTTACGGTCAAACCGGTGTTCGATGATGCGGGCCGGCTGCTCGGGGCGCTGCATGTCGCACGCGAAATCTCCGTCGCCGAAGCGCCGGAGAGCGTGTGGCGCGGGGCCGCCGGCGGCCCGGAGTCGCATGTCGAGACGCGCGCGCGGGAGCTGCGCAACCGGCTGCTGTTCAACCGGCACCTCCTGTTGATGATGCAGCGGTTGAGCCAGAACGTCCTCGGGGCGGATTTTCTGGAGCTGATCCGGTTCGAGGTGCAGCGGTTCGTCGAGGCGTTGGGTTTGGGGCGCTGCGTGTTCTGGCAGGCGCAGGGCGATGCGCTGCGGGCGGTGGCGCGGCACGAGAGCGCCTCGGCGCAGTTGCCGCCGCTGGCCGACGCGGTCACGCGGGAGAGCGCGCCCCTGCTTTTCGCCGTGTCCGGGAACGGCGGCTTCATCCGGGCGGCCGAGGCGGGGGTTTTGCGCTGCGCGGCCGGCAAGGTGGTTTCCGCTTCGGACAGCCGCGCGTTTTTGCTGCTGGTCGAGTGCCGTGAGCACACCCCCGGCTGCGTTTTCCTTTACGAGGATGCGCTGCGGCTGATGTGTGAGATGCTGGGTACCCTGATGCTGCATGCGGCGGATGCCGCCGATAAGCAGATGCTGCGCAAAAAACTGATACAGGCCGACCGCGTGGCGCGGCTGGGGCAGCTGACGGCGGCCCTGGCGCATGAGCTGAACCAGCCTTTGGCGGCGACGCTGTGCAACGCGCAGGCGGCGGTGCAGCTGTTGGCGAGGGACCCCCCAGACCTGAAGGAGGTCCGGTCGGCCTTGAATGACATTGCCGAGGCCGCACGTCATGCGGGCGCGGTGGTGCGGCATACCCGGGCGCTGTTCAAGGGTGACGTTTTGTGCCGTCGGCCCGTCGACCTGAACCTGTTGGTGCGCCGTGTGTTGGGGCTGGTGCGGGGTGACGCCGCGCTGGCGGGAGCCGTCTTGACGACGCACCTGGAGGCGGACCTGCCGCCGGTTTCGGGAGATGAGACCCAGCTGCAGCAGGTGGTGCGCAACCTGCTGGTGAACGCGTGCGACGCCGTTGGCGATAAACCCAAGCGTGAGCGCCTCATCGGCATCCGTTCGGGCGTGGCGGCTGGCGGGTCAATTGAACTGTGCGTGCAGGACTCGGGTGTCGGCATTCCGGAGGGCATGGAGGACAAGGCCTTTGAGCCCTTTTACACGACCAAGCCTGAGGGCCAGGGGATGGGGTTGTCGATCTGCCGGCAGATTGTGGAGAGTCACGGCGGCCAGATCCGCGCCGAACGCGTGCCCGAGGGTGGCACGCGCTTCCTGATCAGCCTGCCGGTCGGTGCCGTCTGAGGGAATCGCGCCCGGCGTGCGGCGGCTGTCAGCGGCGCCCACCGCCGCGCGCCCGGGTCCGTTTCACGACGAGCTGATACCGACGCCGTCAATTATGAGGCGCGCGCGCATTGCGGCTTGAACCGGCTTAATCTTGTGTGTTACCGTTTAGCGCCATTTGGGACAAAGGCCTGGACGCGGTAATTTCCGCAGGGAGATCGTATGTTGCTTGTCAACGCATGGGTTGGAGTGAGCGGGATTCACGGTCTCGGAGTCATCACTCACGAATTCATACCGAAGGGCACCGTGGTGTGGAAACTGGTGCCCGGCTATGATGTCCTGATTTCTCCGGACGAGCTGGAGAACTTGCCGCCGGCCGCACAGGCGCATGTCAGGTACTACAGTTTCTTCCACCCCGATCTCAAGAAGCACATCTTGTGTGTCGACGATGATCGCTTCACAAACCACTCTGACGATGCCAACCAGCTGTTTTGCGGAGACCATTCGATTGCCAAACGGGATATTCAGGTGGGGGAGGAACTCACCGATGATTACCGCGAGTTTGGCAAGCCGCTGCACCTGGACGCGCGCCCGCCGATGGGAGGCAAGTGAGCTCGTGGCGCCTGGTTCTGTCGATCATCGGCATCGCCATCCTGACCGTGGGCGGGGACTATTTCATCAAACTCGCCAGCATGTCGAGCCGTCCCGTGCAGAACAAATGGTTTGTCGCCGGATGCGTCATGTATGTCCTCAGCACCTTCGGCTGGGTGTTCGCGCTCCGCCACATCAAGCTGTCCTCCATCGGCGTCATCTATTCGCTTTCGATCGTCGTGTTGTTGACGGCTCTCGGGGTTTTCGTCTTCGGCGAGACGTTGAACAGACGCGAGATTGTGGGGATCGGGTTCGCGGTGGTCGCGATCGTGCTCTTGGGCCGCTTTGGCTGATGCATACGGAGGCGGCCCGGCCGCGCTCCGGGTGGTGTTGCCCGTCCTGCCGGGGACCTTGCCGTGAAGAGAGCCGCCTGGCCGCGGGCGGCGCCTCCGGGCCGACGCCATGACGCGCCCGACGCCCTGGCGGCCGTCGCCTGCGCCTGCCGTCAAAGCACCCCGCGGACGCGGCCTTTGCGGATGGCATCGGCGCGGCTGTGAGCCTGCAGCTTCTGGTAGATGTTCTTGATGTGGGTGTGGACGGTGTGGGGGCTCACGCCCAGTTCGGCGGCGATCTCTTTGTAAGGGTGGCCGTCCTCCAGCAGCCGCATGATCGTGATTTCGCGCTGCGTCAACCGCTGGTTTTCCGGTATGGCCGGAGCCGCTTCGTCCTGCCGCAGCTCCGACAGCACGGAGCGCGCGATCTTGGGGCTCATCGGCGCCCCGCCCGCGTGGATCTCGCGGAGCGCCGCGATCAGCTCGCGGGGCGTGCTGCCTTTGATCAGGTACCCGCACGCGCCCGCGCGGATCGCCTCCAGCACGCTGGCCCGGTCCTCGTGCACCGTGTAGACCAGGATGCTCATGTCCGGATTGAGCGGGTGGACGCGCCGGATGAGTTCGATGCCCGACATCTGAGGCAGGTCGATGTCGGCCAGCAGCACGTCGGTCTGGTTCCAGTTGGCGCGCGTGAGCGCCTCTTCCGCCGAGGTGTGGCAGGCGGTCACGTCAATGTCGGCTTCGCCGTCCAGCAGCATGCGCAGGCTGGCGAGCAGGGGGGCGTTGTCTTCGACGATGCAGAGGTTCATGCGGGGGGGGCCCATTGTGCGGATTCGTTTGCCGGGTCCGTCGGCGCCAGGCCCGGCAGGAAGCAGGTCAGCCGCGTCGCGGGCGTGCTTTCAAGGCGGAAGATGCCGCCCATGTCCGTCACGCGCTGCCGCAGATGCCTTAAGCCGCGGCCCTCGGGATGGCCCTCCTGCCAGCGGCCGTTGTCGCCGATGCTGATTTCGAGGCCCGCCTCGACGAAACGGAAGCCGACGACGACGGAGTCCGCCCGCGCGTGCTTGGCGGCGTTGGAGACCGACTCTTTCACGATCCTGAAGATGGAGGTGCCGATCACGATGCCCGGCGCGGCGCCGGGCGTGCCGGCCACGTTGAGGGCGAAGCGGATGCCGCGCGGCTCCAGCACCAGCGCCGCGAAGCGGCGGATTTCGGCCAACAGCTCCGGCCACGACATGTCGCGGGCCTCGAGCGAATTCATCATGGTCCGCAGTTCGATGTTGCCCTCGGTCGCCAGCTCGGAGATTTGGGCGATCAGCGTGTCCTTCGCCTCCGCCGTCGGGGCTTTGCGCGCCAGCTCGGCCAGCATGCCGATGTTGGCCGAGACCGAGCCGATCCCGTCGTGCAAGTCGCGCAGCAGCAACGACCATTGCTGGGCGCGCTTCTTTTCCTCCTTGAGGCGCACCTCGCTGATGTGCTGCTGCTGCAGCGCGATGCGGTCGGTGATGTCCTGGAAGACGAACATCCAGCCTTGCGGTTTGCCTTTATTGCGGATGGGCAAGCGCGTGCTTTCATACCAGCGCTCGTCTCCGGGGTTCGCGCAGCAGAACGTCTGGGTCGCATCGCTGCCGGTGTCAAGGGAGGCGGGCCAGGGGTCAGGCGCTGACTGGCACTTGCGCCCCACGAGTTCCGCGGCCCGGACGCCCAGCATCTGTTCGGCGGTTGTGTTCATGTCCACCACGTGGCCGAGGGTGTCGGTCACAATGATTCCCTCATGGATGTGGTCGAACAGCATGTCGCGTGCGACCGGCGCGACGTCGGCCAGATGGAACCGGAAAACGGCGAGGGCCAGCGCGGACGCTGCGGGAAAGAGCAGCAGCGGGGCGAGGTTGAGCCCGTGGAGCGGCAGCGCGCTCGCGTTGAAGATCAGGCCCGCGACGATCGGGAAGAGGCTGGAGAGCAACAGCAGGGCGATTTGTTTGCGCACGAGGGGCGCGGACGTCCGCCAGGCCCACAACAGCATCGCGATGCCGATCAGCTGCACGGCGCAAAGATAGGTTTCGTAAAAGACGCTCCACGGGCCGCGCGAAAACAAGACCGGCTGCATCGGCACGCCCGGCACAACGGAAAACCCGTACCGGAACCAGCTGTGGAGGTGGGTGGTCAGCGCCACGGGCACGGTGAGGGCGGGAACCACGAAAAGCAGGCACCAGACCGCCGGCTTGACCCGGCGTCCGAGGCCCGCCAGCTGGAAGGTGAGCATCAGCCACAAGACGGTCAGGAACGGCAGAACCAGAAAGCGGCCCCGCATCCAAGCCAGTTTGGTCTCCAGCGCGACAGCGTGCAGCTCCTGATAATAGGTCACCGCCCAGGTGGCGCAGATGCACATGATGAGGAAGAGCAGCCCGTTGACGAGGCTGGGCGGCCGAGTCAACGCGTAGACCGCCATGGCCAGATAGAGCGCGGCGGCCAGGGTCAGGCTTTCTGTCAAATAGCACAACATGGGGGTACGATACCACAGCCGCGGGGCGGGTAAAAGCGGGCTTTTGACGGATTCGGGCATACCCAATTTATACCCTATTGCCGAAGTGTCGCATGGGGCGCCGGTTAGATATACTAAAAATGACTCAGTTTATTCCCGATAGGTCGGTGCGTTCATTCGCGTATGTCAGCAGGTCTGGCGGCATCCAGATGTTTCCCCTGTGTGCGATGCGCCAAAGCCGCGGTTTGCGGCTTCCCTGCGGACGCTGCGCGTACGGCGCCGCGCGTGTCTTGGCGCTAAGCCATAGGACCATGGTCCGATAGGCGGTGCCGGCGAAATATGACACCATGACGGCATATAGGAATAAATCGCATAGACACAAAAGGACAACTTTTGATCAACCGGATGAACATTTTAAAAAGAAACTTGCCGCACGGGCCTTCCCGTTTCCGCCTCGCTGCGCGCTCTGGATGCGTCGGGCACGGGCTGTTTTCGGCTTATTTACAGGCGGCGAAGCTCAAGCCGCTGCTCGGTCTGGTCGTTGCGCTGGCGCTCTTTGCCCTTCATTGCGCCGCGCAGGGCCCGACGGCGCTGATCAACGAGACGCTCGCCAACACCACGACGGCCGGCGACCAGCAGGGCTATTACTGGTCGGCGCGCACCGTGGTGGTGCAGCCCGCCGGAACCTTTATCCTGGTGTGGATCGACAAGGCCGGAACAGACGGCCAGGGAAAGGGCATTTTCGGGCAGCGCTTCGACGCCAACGGCGCCAAGGCGGGCGGCCAGTTCCAGGTCAACACGACCACCGCGGGCGATCAAGACAATGCGACCGTCGCCGTTGCGCCTAACGGCAGTTTTATCGTGGGCTGGGACGGCCCGGGTTCCGGCCTCGATGTGTTCGCGCAGCGCTTCACGAAGGACGGCGTGAAGCTGGGTGACGAGTTTCTGCTGAACACCACGGTGAGCGGCGGGCAGAAGTACCCTGAAATGGCCTTCTTTCCCGATGGCACCTTTGTGGCGGCGTTCGTGGAGGGCTCCCAGACGGTGTTGCAGCGCTTCGACGCCCGGGGACGCACACTCGGCCTGGAGACCCGGATCAGCTCAGGCGGCGGCGCGGTGGTCATGGACTCTCTGAGCGTGCGCTATGACAACACGGTCGTTCTGTCATGGACCGATGCCGGCGACATGTACGGCCAGCTGTTCACCAGTGCCCTGCAGCCCATCGGGACTGCGCAGAGGTTGAACCAGTACACCACCGGCACGCAGGAATATTCGATCAGCCGGGTGGACGGCAAGGGCAACATCGTGGTGGTTTGGGAGAGCGTCGGTCAGGACGGCTCGGGCATGGGGATGTACGGACGACGGTTTGATGCGAACTTCAGTCCGCTGGGCAACGAGTTCGCGATCACCACAAACACCATCAACAACCAGTTCGAGCCGCAGGTGGCGGTGCACGCCAGCGGCCGGTTCGTGGTCGTTTGGTCCGACAACAACAACCGCGACGGCGGCGGCACCGCGGGCGGGGATGCGGGCACCTCATGCTGGATGCGGGAGTTTGATGCCAACGGCACCCCGGTGGGCAGCGAAAGCATGGTCAATCAGAGCACCGCCGGCTACCAGGCCTACCCTGTGATCGACGTCAACCAGTCCGGCCGCGTCGTGGTCAGCTGGGAAGGCAACGGCACGCAGGCGGGCCAGACCGACTCCTATGGCGTGTTCGTCCGCAGCTATCAGCTGTCGCAAACGGGCACCACCGCCATCGCCGTGGACCGGAGCACGGCCACCGCCGGCGACCTGGTGACGGTGACCATGACCCTGACGGCACCCGCGGCCATCGCCAATGTCTATCCCAACCCGCCCAACGTGCTTGGCCAGAACGGCGTGTTCGCCACGCTGGTCAGCGGACCGACGCCGTCCAGCGCCACGGTCGGCCCCGCGCCCGTCACGTTCACCTGGACCTACAAGGCCGTCGCGGACGCGTCCAGCGGGCAGCTCTCCTTCGGGGGCAGCGCGCGCAGCGAGGGCGGGGCCATCTTTCCGTATGCGGCCAGCGCGGCCATCCACCTGACGCCGGCGCTGTATCTGAGCGACCTGACCGGGCCGAACCTGATCGGCGACAGCAATGTCGGCTCCCAGCCGAACCAGGGGCCGCGGGTTTTCACCATCGGCACCAAGATCATCAACCCCAGCACGAACACGCTCACGGACGTCATGATCTTTCTGGGCGACGGCGTCACGCCCGGGGCTTTTCCGGCTACCGTCATGACCTTGGGGCAGACCCACAACACGTATCAGGGAGCCTTTGCTCTGGATCTGCTGGCGGCCACGGGCGACGCCACCCGTCCGCTGATCACCCTCGGCCCGGCCAAGACCGTCATCGCCGGCGGCATCGATTTCAACGGCGACGGCGTCGTGAACGGCTCGGACGACGGCGCGCTCAGCAACGGCAAGACCGTGGTCGACGGCCGGGTGGACGTCAACCTCAGCGGCACCGTGACCGCCGACGACGACCTGCCCCTGCCGCCGGGCGTCTTCTACGGCTACCGGGAGCCTGCGATCATCGACGGCTGCGTGGACATCGACGGCGACGGCGTGGTCACCGGCGCGGACGGCGGCACCTACGGCGGGGAAGTCCGGAACCTCTACTGGCAGGTCGCTTACGACGTGCTGGACGCTTCCGGGACGCCGACGTGGGGCAACGCCCAGGACATCGGGGACGACCTGCGGTACGACTGGACCGTGTGGGGAACCGCGCGGGATGCCGGAGTCGCACGCGTGGCCGACTACAACGAATCCGTCAGGGTGCGCAACGAGATCAGCGCCAACGCCAACAAGATCACGCCGAGCAAAGGCTACATCAGCGGCGGCCCGCCGCGCGTGGTGGGCGGCGGCGTGGACATCAATTCGGATGGCGTCATCACGGCGGCCGACGACGGCTTCTTCTTCGGGAAACGGGTCATCGACGGCACGGTGGACGTGAACAACAGCGGCGCCATCTCCACCGCCGACGACGGGGAGCTGAACGGCTTCCCGGTGATCGACGGGCGGATCGACCTCAACCGCGACGGCGTGATCAGTTTCCGGGACGACGGGATTCTGGTGCAGACGGGGCAGACCTTCACCGTGACCGTCCACGACGCGACCTTCGGCACCATCGGGCAGGGCTTTGACGAAAACCGCGACAACCTCTGGGATATCGATTTCTGGCACCAGCCGGTCGGCGAAGTGGAATGGCCGGCAGGTTCTTTCCGCCTGATCGACATCCAGAGCGAAATCACGGGCGCCGGCGGTGCCAACCCGTTGAACGGCATCACGACGCACTACAATAACGAGCCGTACCTCAGCCGCCTGTTCGATGACCGCCTCAACCAGTCGGGCGGATTCGACGGCACCTACACCTACACGTTCCTCGTGATGGGCGAGGGCTCGGGGTTCCTCAGCCCCTACCAAGAGGCGGCCTCCGGCAGCAACAACGAGAAGTATAACGGCGATTACGGTGTCGGGGTTCAGGTCTTGACCGGTCTCGGTGCGCCCGGCCTGCTGATCAGCAAAACCGGCAGCCCGGATCCCACGCTGGTCGGCGGCACCACCACTTGGACGATGACCTACCAGAACGTGAGCAGCACTCCCGCAGGCGAGCCGGGCACCGGCAACGGCGTGGTGATCGAGGACGCCGTCCCCACCAACACCACCTATGTTGCCGGCAGCGCCACTGCGGCGACTAACCCGTGCACGGTCTATTACTCCGCAGACGGAGGCGCCAGCTGGTCATCCGCCGCACCGGCCGCGGCCGCGGTCAACCGCCTGCGCTGGCACGTCGAGCAATCCGTGCCTGCCGGCGGCGGCGGCGCGGTCAGTTTCCAAACCACCGTCAACAGCGGAACGCCGAACTTCTCCCGCATCAGCAACCAGGCTGAGATCAAACTCGGCGCCGGACAGGTCCTCAACCGGGCCTCTGACGAGATCTTCGTCGGTGCCGCCGTGCCCGCGTCTCTCTCGGGCACGGTCAAGGCGGACACGGACCACAACGCCACGGGCGACAGCCCCTTGGCCGGCGTCACCCTCCGGATCTACACCGACCCGAACGGCGACGGCGACCCTGGCGACGGCGCCCTCTTCACGCAGAACCCGGCGGATTCCGACGGCACGGTCACGACCGCGGCCGACGGCACCTACAGCTTCGGGTACTTGCTCCCCGGAAATTATGTGGTGGTGCAGACCGATCCTTCCGGCTACACGAGCGTGAGCGACGGCGACGCGACCGCGGACAGCGTCGGATCCCCTGCGGACGCGGCGAACACCGACAACAACAACAATCGCTTGGCGGTCAACCTGGCCGAGGGCGAGACCGACAGCGGCAACGACTTCGTTGACGAGCAATACGGCGCCGTGACGGGTCACCTCTTTTACGACGCCTACGGCCACGGGACGCCCTACGCTCTGGAGCCGGGGATCGCCCATGTGCGCGTCTATATCGACAGCGACGGCAGCGGAACTTACAGTGCCGGCGAACCCTGCGCCATGACCGCCGCGGACGGGATGTATCTCATCGGCGAGCTGGCCGTCGGCTCCCCTACGGTACGCGTGGACACCTCCACGTTGCCTGCCGGTCTGATTCAGACCTACGGTTTGAACGGCGTGCTCAACCCGGCGGCGGCCGTGACGCTGACCGCGGGCGCGACGCGTGCCGACGTCGACTTCGGCTACCGGACCATCGTCGCTTACGCGATCCGGGGCCAGGTCCGCGACGACTACAGAATGAGCGGCAACCTCAACGACGCGGACAGGCCGGTAGGGGGGGTCTTGGTGTCGCTCTTCTCGGATCCGAACGGCGACGGCAGTCCCGCCGACGGGGTTTTGATCGCCAGAATGCGGACGACCCCCGACGGCCGCTACGCGTTCACCAACGTGATGCGCGGCGTTTATGTGGTTGTCGAGAGCGATCCGGTCGCCGCGGTCAGCACCGCCGACAAGGTGGGGTCCAACGACAACCGCATCCCCGTGGCGATCGTCAGTTCCGACAGCGTCGACAACGACTTCCTCGACGCGGTCGATCCGGCCGGCTACCTGTACGACGTGGCCGACGGACGCATCGTGCCCGGAGGCTCGATCGCCGTGAGCGGTCCCGGCGCTCAACTGCTGATGGACGGCAGCAGCGGCCAGTATATGTTTATTTCCACGAACAACGCGCCCGCCACCTACACCATCGCGGTGACTCCGCCTCCCGGCTACCTCATCGACCCGACCCGCCCGGCTCAAACCAACGCGTTCGATCCGACGGGCGGAGCGGCCACGACGGCGCTGGGCAGTTACGAGAGCGCGGCCAATCCGGGCTATCTGGCCGACGCCAGCGCGGCTTCGAACACCTATTACTATTCGTTCGACCTTGCGCCGGGTGACCCGCTGGTCATCAACAACAATTTCCCGCTGGTCAAGGTCGTGACGGTCGGCGACCGCGTCTGGACCGACATGAACGGCAACGGCGCGCAAGATGCGGGCGAGCCCGGGGTCACGAACGCCACGGTGCGCCTGCTGAGCGCCTCCAGCAACGTGGTGGCGACAACGGTCACCGATGCGAGCGGCTCCTACCTCTTCACGAACCTGCCGCCCGCCACGTATCAGGTCGAGTTCGTGGCGCCGGCCCCGTACGTCTTCACGGCGTGCGATGCGGCCGTCACCAACGACCTCGCCGACAGTGACGCGGACCGGGTGACCGGACGCACGGCGCCGGTGATCGTCGCGGCCGGGACGACCAACCTCACGCTCGACGCGGGGCTGTATGTGCCGGCGGTGCTTTACGGTTATTTGTTCGGCGACCGGGACGGGGACCTCCTGCGCCGAGACAGCGACATACCGATCTCCAGCTCGCTGGTGCGGCTGGTTGTGAACGGCACGGTGGTGGACTCCACCAACACCGACGCGGCCGGCTACTACAGCTTTGTGAATGTGGCGCCGGGGGCTGTCTCGGTGCTGGTCTCGCGCGTGTCCTCCACGCTGATCAGCGTGCCGAGCCAAGAGCCTGCCGCCTCCGATGTGACACGCAACCGCGCGCTGCCTGACGCGCAGGGGCTTGACGCCTACATCCCGTACAGCGTGGCCTCGGGTTACGGCGTGCTGGCGAGCCTGCCGGGTGAACCGCTGAACTTCGGTTTCTCGGCCTACACGTTGTCGACGGCGATGGACATCAGCCTCCGGTCCACGGGTAAGGGCGGGGTGATGATCGAGCTTTGGACATCGGACGAAGCGGGCTGTGCGGACATCGCTGTTTCCGCCTGGCTCGACAACGCGTGGGTCGAGGTCGGACGCGTGCCTGCGGAAGAGGTCGTGGGCGAAGGGTCGAACCGCTACAGCATCCATACCGACCTTTTGTCGGCGGACGGCGCGTACTTCCTCAAAATCGTGGACGAGACCGGCCGCGAGCACTTCTCCTCTCAACCTGTGACGGTCAAGTCGCTCCGCGTCGATGCGGTCCGGATGAACGCGCAGACGCTGACGGTGTCCTTCAACACCGAGGCCCGGCGCGCCTATGTGGTCATGGTCAGCACCGATTTGGTGCGGTGGACGGCAGAGCTCGTGAGCGCCCCGACGGCGGACGGCTGGTCCGCCTATTCCGATGCGCCGTTCACAGCCGCGGGCGAGAGCGTCCAGGTGCGGGTGCAGGTGAAAGGTCGCAAGCAGGCTTACTTTAAGGTTGTCTTGGCTGACTGATACGTATCATATAGTGCAAAATCTGATAGCTTGGTGCAGAAAAAAAGATTATATACATAGATGACCTTTTTTTTGAATCCCGTTGAACAGAGGAAGCCTATCATGGAGTACAAGAAGAGTTTGGGTATAAACGCCTGCTTTGTGGCCGCGTTCGCGCTGGTGTGCGGCGCGGCAGCCGCACACGCGGGGCTTGCGGACGGCGCGCTCCGCGTCGAGATGATCACGGCCTATAACCTTGTCGTCGACTCCAACGCCGGAACGCCCTCCTCCTATGCCCCGCGGTCGGCTTACCTGGGGGCCACTTTCCACAACGAGGGCGCCGTCTCTCTGACCGACGTCCTCGCGCGCATAGGCGACTATAAAGGCGGAACAGGCGACACGCCCGGCGTTTACCCTTCGCGCGTGCATCCCGGGCTCACCGGACCGCTCGCCGGAGGGGCTTTCGCCCTGGTCCACGAGGGCGGCCGAGCGGGACTGGCGGACGCCACCCGCTACATCGCGTCCATCCCGGCCGGCGGGTCCGTCACCATCTACTGGCTCATCGGGTACCCGCAGCTGGACGTCAACGGCGTGCCGACCTGGGGCGCGAGCGTCAAGCCCGACGACGACCTGTGGCTGCAGTACGATGTCTGGGCGACCGCCAAGGAGGGGGGCACGTCACGCGCGGTGGACCTCACCCGCACGGTCACGCTGCGCAACGAGATTTCCGCCTCCGCCAACAAGATCTTCCCCAACGGCGCCAACAAGGTGCCGGACTACTACAAGACGTTGATGAACCAGTTCGTCCCGGCCTGGACCAACGCCGCCGCCGACGGCACGGTCGGCACGCGCATCAGCACCGAGGGCATCTGGTACGATCTCGGCAATGTGGGCGAGGGTTTCGACAACGACGGCAATCTGGTGCCCGACCATAACGCGTGGATGCAGCCGGTGGGCGACCCGTCCCTTTTCGACCCGAGCGCCTTCCGGCTGGTGCACACCTATGCGATGGTGGTGGTGAAACTGAAGACCGGCGGGGAACAGATTCTGACGGGGGAAGATCAGCTCTACTTCGAGAACATCCCGGAAAACAACGGTGCCGTCGGCTACGTGCAGTATGAGTTCATGCCGCTGCTCGCCGGCGCGCGCAGCATGACCTCTCCCTATCAGGAGGTTGCCTCCGGGCGCGACAACGAGAAGTTCAATGCCGACTACGGCGTTTCCCTGGGTGAAGCGATGATCAGCGGCGAAGCCCGGGTGCTGATCGGCAAAACCGCCAGCGTGACGAACGTCGCGCCCGGCGGGAGCATCGCCTACACCGTTGCCTACACCAACGCCGGGGTCGCGGCCGTCGGCAACCCGTCGGCGGGCGTGCCGCTGGTGGTCCGGGACGCGGTCCCCGCCGGCACGGTTTACGTCTCCGGAAGCGCGACGGCCAACAACACCCTGCCGGCCGGCGTCTCCAGTTATCACGTGCTGTACTCCTCTGACGGCGGCGCCACGTGGGCCGCCGTCCAGCCCTCGCCCGCCTCCGCGGTCACCCACCTCCAATGGTGGCTCGACGACCCGCTGGCGGCGGCCGCCGCCGGTGCCATCCGCTTTTCGGTCACCGTCGATTCACCCTATCTCAAAGCCGACCCTCAGATCGCGAATGTGGCCGGCGTGAGCTTCGGCAACAACACGCCCTTCGCCTCCAGCAGCGCCACGACGCTCGTGTCGGGCAACAACTCGGTCGGCGACACGGTCTACGCCGACACCGGCGCCGGGAGCGGCGGCTACCTCGGCAACGCCCTGCAGGACGGAGCCGAGCCGGGCCTGGCCGGCGTAACGGTGTGGCTCTATGCCGACCTGAACGCGAACGGCGTGGCCGACGCCGGCGAATTGCGCTTCACCACGGAGACCGGTTCCAACGGAGCTTACCTCTTCAGCAACCTGCCGGACGGGCGCTACGTGGTGGCGGCCGACGCGGCCGACGCCACGCTGCCGTACGGGTACACCGTAACCACCGCCGGCCGCTTTGCCGTGGATCTCGACAGCGCCCGCGCCAACGCGGGCGCCGTGAGCGAGCTGACCGCGGACTTCGGCTTCGCGCCTGCCCTCGTGCTCACCAAGGTGCGCGTCGGCAGCGACACGTTGCGCGAGGGGCAGAGCGTAACTTACACGCTGTCCGTCACCAACCGTCTGGCGGGCGACGGCTCGGGACTCGGCAAAGCGGCCGCGTATGTCCTGTATCCCACGAACAGCACCACCGGCACCAGCGGCAACAAGTCTTTCACCAACCCGGGAAACCTGTGTCAGGCCGGCGAGCCCAACGGCACCTTCGCGAGCGCGCCTTACAAGGACGTCAGCGAAAACGTCACGGTCAACGGCTACTACCTCGGCCCGCAGCCGGGCGCGCCCACCAACGTGCTCCTGCAGCTTCCGCTGCGCGTCATCGGGGGACCCTTCTCCAGCGGCAGCACGCTGCAGGTGATTGTCCGCAATAACGGAACCCAGATCGGCGCGCAGACCCTCGATTGCAGCACGTTTACGAACGGCACGATGAGCTACGACATCACGAGTTATCAGGCGGCATGGAGCTGGACAAACTTTAACGGCACCGCGCTGAGCGTGGAGCTGGTCACCAAGAAGTCGGGCAACCCGACCGCGAGCCTCGATCTCGACACGGTCGGGTTCAAGGTCACCACCGACAAGGTGACCGGCGGTTCGGGCGGAGCCTCCACGCTCGACCCGGTGCCCCTGGACGACGCCTTTGACACCTCCCGCCTGCGGTTTGTCTCGGCCGCGCCCGCGCCCGACAGCGCTGCGACCAACACCGCCGCGGGTCTGCTGCACTGGGACAATCTGGGCCCGCTCTACGCGGGCGGCGGACGCGCGCTGAGCGTGACCTTCACCGTCCTGCAGCCGCCCGGCAACGTGTCGGCCCCGATCACCAACGCGGCGTCGGTCACGCAGGCCGCTTTTCTCAACGGCCGCCCTGCCAACCAGGACGGGAAAAAGGTCAGCGACACCGTGCTGCCTGCCGGCACGATCGGCGACACGATCTGGCGCGACCTCGACGGCAACGGCGCGCAGAGCGGCACCAGCGAGACCGGCATCGCGGGCGTCACCGTGAGGCTCTATACCAATTCGACCGTGTTGGTCGCGACGGCTGTCACCGACGCCAGCGGCAAGTACCTCTTTGAGGGGCTCGCTGTCAGCGGCACCTACACGGTCACGGTCGATGCCGCGACGCTGCCGGGCGGTTCGGGCACCTGCACCAAGGATCGTGACGCGACGCCCAACGGCACGACAGCCGTCGTGCTCGATGTGGCATCGGCGACCGGCGGCGACAGCGTGCTCGACGCCGACTTCGGCTACCGCAGCATTCAGTCGGTCATCCGCGGGACGCTCTGGCACGACCGCGACAGGGACGCCTATCCCGCCCCCGAGGGCGGCGAAGAGCTTCTCGGCAGCGTGACCGTGCGCCTCTACGCGTCGGACGGAACGACCCTGCTGGCGACCACCAACACGGCCGCCGACGGCGCGTACCGCTTTGTCGGCGCGTACAGCGGCAGCTATGTCGTGAAAGCCGACGCGGCCACCGGGCCGCTGGCCACCGGCACGTGGACGCGCTCCTACGACACGGACGGAACGGGCAGCGCCAGCCAGGTGACGGTGAGCGTCGTGAGCGGCGGCGTGGCGTTCGCTGACTACAGCTACTTTCTCACCGGCGTCTCCGCCGTGGGCGACACGCTCTTCTACGACTGGAACGGCAACGGGGCGCAGGACGCCGGCACGGACACGGGAATCGCCAACACGACCGTCTGGCTCTACCAAGACGAGAACACCAACGGCGTTGTGGATGCCGGGGCGGACGCGCTGGTTGGCACGGCGGCGACCGCGGCGAACGGTGTCTACGGTTTCGCGGGTCTGCCTTCCGGCACCTACCTGGTCATTGTCGATCAGGCCGATGCCGACTTCCCCGCGCGTTATCTGAGCACGTACGATCCGCAGGGGGCCTGGGACGGCCGTAGTGATGTGACGCTGGTCACGAGCACCAACCTGCTCCAGGACTTCGGCTACCAGCCTTACGGCTTCAATGCCATCGGCGACACCGTTTGGTACGATGCCAACGCGGACGGTGCGCAGAGCGGCGCAACGGAGCGCGGGCTCTCCAACGTGACCGTGCGCCTCTATGCGGATCTCACCGGCAACGGCAGCTACGCGCAGGTGCGTACGGCTGTCACGGATGCCAGCGGCATCTATCGCTTCGGGTCCCTGCCGGACGGCGCCTACCGTGTCACGGTGGATGCCGCCGGCGCGGGGGTGCCGAAGGACGCCTTCGGACAGGCGTACCTGTCGACCACGGTGACCGCCTTTAACGTGACGGTCAGCGGCGGACAGACCTATGCCACCGCCGATTTCGGCTTCGCGCCGCTGGGGGCCATCGGCGACACCCTCTTTTGGGACTACAACGCCAGCGGCGGACAGGACTGGAACGAACCGGGCATCGCGGGCGTGACCGTCAGACTCTACCGTGACACCAATGCCAACGGCGTGTACGATGCGGGCGAGCCGTTGGAGTCCACGGCCGTGACCGATGCCGCAGGCCGGTACCTCTTCGCCGGCTTGACGCAGGGCCGCTATGTCGTCGCGGTTGACGGGGCCTCCTCGCCGCTGGCCGGCGCCACCCTGCGGGCCGATCCCGAGATGGACGGCGAACCGTGTCCCACGCCGCCCGTTGCCGGGCCCACGTGCGACGCCCAGACGGATGTGAACGTCCTGCCGGGCACGTCCTTCATGGGCGCCGACTTCGGCTACCAGCCGCCGGGGGTCATCGGCGATCTGCTCTGGATCGACCTCAACACCAACGGCGTGTTCGATGCCGGCGAGCGGGGCATCCCCTATGTGACGGTCTCGCTCTACAGCGGCGCCACGTTAATCGCGACCAACGCCACGGATGCCGACGGCTACTACACCTTTGGCAACCTGTCTAACGGAACTTACCGCGTCCAGGTGTTGACCACCGATCCGGACTTTCCGGCCGCGCTCACGGCCTCCTGCGATGCCGACGGTACGGCTGACAGCGTTGCGAACGGCATCGTCATCAGCGGCGGACACGTGTCGTCCATCGGCGGCACTGCGGTCGCGAGCGCCGACCTCACCCTCGATTTCGGTTACCGGTACGCAGGCAGCAACCGCCTCAGCGGCACGGTGGGTCTGGACGCGTCGCCCTACGATGGGGTCCTGAACGGGCCCTCCGCCTTCGGTACAGGTGTGGGCGAGTACCCCTTTGCGGGCGCGACCCTTTACCTGTATGTGTGGCACGATGCCAACACGAACAACATTTTCAATATAGGTGAAAGCACGCTGATCGCTTCCGCCCTGACCGCGGCGAACGGCGATTACGGTTTCAGCAGCCTGCCGGACGGCGCTGCGGGTGACCGCTACATCGTGTCGCTTGCCGCTCCCGCCAGCGACCTCAAGCTGACCACGCAAACGGGAAATACCGCCGCGCAATGGGTGAACAACACGACGAACGCGCTCCGCGTGACCCTTTCGGCTTACCAGGTGGTCGCGATCGCGCCTGCGCGCGACAACATCGATTTCGCCTTTGAGAATACCCTTCTGCGGGACTTCGGCGACCTGCCAGAGACGTATAGCACCGTGGTCGGCGATCAGCCGGTCGGGCCGAGTCACACCGTGGTCAGCGGGCAGGACCTCTGGCTTGGAGCTGGCGTGTCCGCCGAACTGAACGGGATGCCGACGGCCAAAGCGACGGGTGACACCTACGACGACGGAGTGGTCCCGGTGGGCCGCTGGCGGGACGGCGTTGCCGGCGGCTCCGTGACTGTCACCGTGGGCGCGGGAAGCGGCTGGCTGGAAGGATGGGTCGACTTCAACGAGGACGGCACTTTTACCAACGCCGACGAACATGTGATCAGCCGAGCGGTCGCCAGCACGGAGAACGGCGGCGTTTACAATCTCAGCTTCGACATTCCGGCTGGAACCTTCCGGACGAATAGCGCGACCTGGCTCAACTCCCGTTTCCGCCTCTACCCTTCCGAGCCCATGCTGGCAACCTACTTCGGCGCCGCCGTCGGCGGCGAAGTGGAGGACTACCAGTTCACCTTCGGCATCATCGGTAACCTCGTCTGGGAGGACCGGAACGGCAACGGTGTTCAGGATGTGGGTGAGCCGGGCGTGAGCAACGCGACAGTAAGGTTGTACGGTCCGGGCCACTCCCTGATCGAGACAGCGACCACCGCCGCGGCCGGAGGTTATGTTTTCACCGGGCTTGATCCCCGCACCTACACGGTCGAGTTTGCGCAACCATCCGGAAGCGTGTTCACCGTCGCGGGTGCAGGAGGAAATGCGCAACTGGACAGCGATGCCGGGGCGGCAGGCGCCAGCGGGAATATCAGCGTGTCCGCAAATGATCCTGAACGCCTGGACATCGACGCGGGCCTGTATGTGCCGGCGGTGCTGTACGGGTATATGTTCGGGGACCGGAACGGCGACCTCTTACGCAACACCGGCGACGCGTCGATTTCCAACGCGCTGATGCGGCTGGTGGTGAACGGCACGACGGTGGCCTCCACCAACACCGACGGGACCGGCTACTACCGCTTTGTGAACGTGCCGCCGGGGGCGGTTTCGGTGCTGGTCTCGCGCGTGTCCGCCACGCTGGTCGGCGTGCCGGCCCAGGAACCCGCCGCCTCGGATGTGACGCGCAACCGCGCGTTGCCTGACGCGCAGGCCGTCGATGCCTACATCCCGTACAGTGTGGCCTCCGGTTACGGCGTGCTGGCGAGCGCGCCGGGCGAACCGCTGAACTTCGGTTTCACGACATACCCGCTCTCGTCGGCGCTGGATGTCAGCCTGCATGCAACGGGTAGAGGCGGGGTGGTGATCGATCTGTGGACGTCGGACGAAGCGGGATATGCGGATATCGTGGTCTCGGCCTGGATCAACAGCGCGTGGGTCGAGGTCGGGCGCGTGCCGGCGGACGAGGTCGTGGGCGAGGGCTCTAACCGCTATAAGATCCACACGGACCTTTTGTCGGCGGACCGCGCGTACTTCCTCAAAATCTTGGACGAGGCCGGTCACGAGCACTACTCCGGCGCCTCCGTGGCGGTGCGGTCGTTCCGCGTCGAGGCTGTCCGGCTGGACACGCAGACGCTGACGGTGACCTTTAACACCGAGCCCCGGCGCGCCTATGTGGTCATGGTCAGCACGGACCTGGTGCGGTGGACCGCCGAGAACGCGAGCGCTCCGACGGCGGACGGCTGGTCCGCCTATTCCGCGGCGCCTTTCACGGCAGATGGCGAGTCCGTGCAGGTGCGGGTGCCGGCGAACGGACGCAAAAAGGCCTACTTCAAGATCGTCCAGGCCGACTAGGAACGACGGCGAGACGCCGAACTCATCCTCACGCCGCAAGGCTGCCCGCCCGGGGCAGGCTTGCGGTTTTTTCTTTTTTCGCGCGCGCTTTTTGCCTGTATCCGGCGCTGCCGCGTTGTCTGATCCGCCCCTCAGCTTTACTCGTAGCATTTTGTCGGGGTTGGTTGCTAATCCCTAGGCGTAATAAGTATTACATAAGAATCAGTGCCGCGCCTGATTGTTATTTGCGTTCGAAAACTGTGTAATAATCGCGGTTAGATTGTCTTCACGAGGCGTGCCCATTAGGCGTCTGTACTCGTTCCGGTTCCTGCCGCGGAATGCTTTTATTCTGGCTGGAATCCTTGAATGAGGGGGATGATTTATTCTTTGTTCCATGCCCGCTGAGGCGGGGTGTGTTTCGTTCCTGTTCATGCTGTTGGGAGAGAACTGACATGAAGACAGTGCTTACGCTGATGAAGTCGTGCGGATGTGTGGGGGGGTGGATAGCCTGCGTCTGGCTTTGCGCCTCGGCCCGTGGGCTGGCTCCTCGCGCAGTCGCGGGCGAGCCCAGCTTGGTATGCGAGGCGCCGGCCTTTGATTTCGGGTCTGTGCGGGACACGCAGGTTATCTCTCACACCTTCGTGCTGCATAACACGGGCACAGCTACAGCCACAATCGTACGCGTGCACAGCACGTGCGGATGCACCACCACGCTGCCGACCCGCACGGCGGTGGCTCCGGGCGAGACCGAGCCGCTCACGGTCCTTTTCGATCTGAAAGGGCGACATGGCGTGCAGCGCCGTCCGGTGTATGTCAGTTGGAACAACGGCGACGGCCAGCCGTTACGGCTCATGCTGAGCGGAATCAGCTCCGCCGCGATCGAGGTCGAGCCGGCCGGCGCTATCTTCGCAGCCGCTCCGCTCCAGGGCGCGTTGGAACGGGTGGTCCGCATCTATGACCCGTCCAGCAACCGCCTCTTCCGCATCACCGGCGTTACCTGCGCCGACCCCCGTTTCACAACAAGGGTCGAAACCGGCGTGGATGGGCGCGACTACCGGCTGGTGGTGGGCAGTGCCGGTCCGCGCGAACCGGGTACGATCTCGTCGGCTGTGACCGTGGAAACGGATCACCCGGAGCGCCCCGTGCTGCAAGTGCCGATTTTCCTGCTTTCACCGGATGCGAGTGAACGGCCCGTCCCCGATGACACGCGGGACGGCGCAAAAAAAGTTTCTAAGTAGCGGCGAGCCACATCGTGGAGGAACAGTCATGAAAAGAATAAGAATGCTGGCGCGGGTTTTCGTATGGGCGGGGAGAAAGGAGAGGAGCATGGCTCGCACGCCGGACAGGGCGCAGGGGCAGCGGCCGGTATCGGGACGGCCGGTGACGAGGGGTGTGCTCGCGGTCTTGACTGCGGCCGTGCTGGGGGTGGCCGCTGTGCCTGTGGCTCTCGCCGCCAATATGGACGTCAGCGTCAACAAGACCGCCAACGTGACCAATGCCGCCATCGGGGACAAGGTGGTTTATACGGTGGTCATCACCAACCTCGGCGCGACTGTGGCCCGTACGCTCGTCATCAGCGACCTGCTTCCGCCGCCCGTCACCTACGTGTCACACGGTGCGACGATCGGAACCTATCTCCCCGGCACCGGCCTCTGGACCGTCGGCAACGTGAATGCGGGTGTCTCGCGCCAATTGGTCATTACGGGGCTGGTCAGCAGCGCGGCCAGCGGCTTCGTGACCAATGTCGCGTCGTTCGTGTCGTCTCAAGACACGGACACCAATTCGAACAACAACGTGAGCACGGCGCTGGTCTTTGTGGTTGAGACCGACCTCGGCATCGGGAAGACCGTCGATGTGGCAGGCCCGAGTGAGGGCGGGACCGTGGTCTACACGCTGTCCGTCACGAATTTCGGCCCAGCGGCCGCGACCTTGGTCAAGGTCACGGACCTTTTGCCTGCAGGCCTCTCCTACTTCGGTGACAGCGGGGCGGGCGCCTACGTGCCGTCCAGCGGCGTATGGACGGTGGGGGCCCTGGCCGTCAGCGAGGTCAAGACCCTTTCCATCACCGCCACGGTCAATACGGGTACTGCCGGACGGACCCTTAACAACGTGGCCGGCATCGCTTCCGCGGCTCAGGTCGACACCAACGCCGTCAACCAGGCCTCGTCCGCCGTCGTACAGGTCGCCGGAGCCGATCTGGCCATTTTCAAGGTGGCCAGCGACCCACGTCCCACGCAGGGCAGCAATCTCGTTTTCACCATCACCGTGACCAATGCCGGTCCCGACACGGCCACCAATGTGGTGGTTTCCGAAACAATCCCGTTCGGTTACGTCTATGTCTCGCACGCCGTGTCGCAGGGGTCCTACAGTCCGGCCGCCGGCCTTTGGAATGTGGGCAGCCTGGCCATGGGCGACTGGGCGACGCTCTCGCTGACCGGTACGGTGTTCAACGGCACAGTGATTCGCAATGTAACCTCCATCCTCCAGTCCAGCCAACCGGACTCGGTCACCAGCAACAACTCGGTCGAGGTGATCATCCGGCCGATGAAGATTTTCGCGCCCGGCGCCGCCATCATCGACATGGGGGTGACGCCCCAAACGTATGATAACGGGCTGAAGCCGTTCGGCCTGCTGCATGATCTGATGGTGGTCCATCAGATCCCCGTCTGGTGGATCATCGACGGGACCAAGACCAGCGGGTTAGACACCAACAAGGTGGACACGTATGACGTGATCATTTCGGGCAAGCAGTACAAGGGCGGCCCGTTCGTGATCGAACAGCCGTTTATATCGGCGGCTCTGGCCACGATCGCGTCCTGGACCAACCAGGGCGTGCGCGTGGACTTCAATCTGCCGCAGTTCACGGCACCGGTCTATGACCGGGTTGAGTCCTTCCCGAACGCCGTGCTCGATACGCAGAACGGGCCCCTGATCCGCGCCGCGTTCTATGACAAGATCGACGACGTCAATCCGTCGATCGACGACTCCTACATTATCGGCACGCCGGCCGACCTGAACCTGTGCGACGACATCTACGCCATGCCGCACGCGGATCCGCAAGATTGGACCGACGCCAGCCTGTACAAGACCAAGCTGCGCGACTTCGTCAAGGGCGGCGGCTATTTCTGGGCGGCCTGCCATGCCGTGTCGGCGATGGAAGCCCTGCTGGACATACCGGGAGACAACCTCGACGGAAAATTCCTTTCCAACGCCGGCCTGATCCCGTGGGGTGATCACAGCGACGCCTCGACCTTCCCGTTCCTGTACAGGGCGAGTTTGGCCGGCCAACCGTATATGCAGTTTATGGGTACCTGCGACGGGTCCTTCCAGAGCGGCTCTGAACAGATATACCTGCCCAGCAACGCCGGTTGGCGGGCCTCCTCGACCGTGGCCGTCTGGGATACCCATCAGGCGGATTTGCTGGCCGGCAAGACCCCGGGGCCGGCCGCGCTGGTGGCGTGGGGTCACGCCTACGGCAACCCCGCTTATGGCATGGTCCTGTATGAGGCCTCGCATTCGCTCCAGAGCGGCAGCGAGGCGCAGAACGTTTCCGCTGCGCGCATCTACGGCAACTTCCTGCTGGAAGCCGGCCTGCGCCGCCGGGCGCAACTGGCCACGGCGACCTTTCCCACCGTGCTGGAAAGCGACAGCGGCAAGCAGTTCTTCTTTTCCGTCACTTTGAACGGCGGGACGCCGCCCTACCGGTTCTCGTGGACGAGTTCCGCAGGGGGGCAGTTCACGACGCCTGACAGTTCCAGCACCTATTTCACAGCCCCGGCCGTATCCCAGGTCACCACGAGCATCATCCGCGTGGATTATGTCGATGCCTGCGGGCGCGAGAACTTCTACGCCACGGTCGTCACCATCTATCCGCCCGGCGGGCTGACGGTCACCAAGCAGCAGGACCGGTCCGTGGTCCAGCCGGGCAGCCTGATCACGTATACCCTCGGCACCTCTTTCACGAACATGTACCCCAATTTCCTGACCAACGCACGGGTTGAGGACCGCATCCCCTCCAACACGACCTACGTTGCGAACAGCGCGACCACCAACGGCACATACTCGGCGGCCAGCAACCTGGTTTTCTGGACCTTGGGATCGAGTGCGGGCGGCTCGAACGGCGTCTATTTGGCGGGATCCAATCTCGTCCTGACGGCCACCAACGACACCTATATCTCGGACGCTACAACGACCGCAAACTACGGTTTGCTGACCACCTTGACCGCCAGTCGGACGCCGACGGAAGTGACGCACGTCTTGGTCCAATTTGGCCTGCCGCCCATTCCGACCAACGCGGTCATCGCGACGGCCCGGCTGAACATGTTCGTGCAGACCTACACCACCGGGCAGACGTTCGTCGTGCACGCGCTGACGCCCGTCGGCCCATGGACGGAGACGGGTGCCACCTGGCTGAAACGTGACAGCGCGAACACCTGGGGCAGCCCCGGAGGAGACTATCCCGCGATCGCGTATTCCACCTTGGTGCCCAGCCAAGTGAGCCAGTTCGCCTCGACCGATGTCAGTGGTCTGGTTCAGGACTGGACGCGCGGCACGTATGTGAACCGCGGTCTGCTCCTCGAGCCGCTGGCCCTTAACGGCGTTTCGACATTCAGCAGCAGGCAGCATGCCACCGTCGCCCAGCGGCCGCGGCTCGACCTGTTCTATTACACCGTCCGTACGGAAACGGCGTTGAGTCTGCTGCCGATGATGCTGGCCGACGGCGCCACCGGGACCGTCACGCTGACCGCCAGCGTGCTGGGCAGTCCGGACACGCTCACCAACAGCGTCACCGTCACGCCGCCCGCGTCGCTGGCCGTCGACGCCACAGGCGACGCGTCCGCCGTGCTGGTCGACGGGCCCTCGCCCGCGAACGCGGTGATTCCTCCGGGCGGAGGTACGGCCACCTTCACCTATCACTACCGGGTCGCGGCGAGCACGACGCCCAGCACGCTGGTCTTCCGGGGAACGCCGGCGTCATCCGATCCAGACGTGCCGTTTGTCGAAGCCAAGTCGAACAACGGGCTTGTGGCCCCGCCCTTGAGGTTCACGGTTTCCGTGCTCACGAACCTCTCGCAGTCGGTCACCCAGGTCTTCAACCGGGCCTCCTTCCAGGCCGCGACCGGCTTCGTCTCCTCCAACACGGTCTTTTCGAGCGTGGTCACCGCCACCGTGGTCCATGCTTCGGTCAACATCACGAAGGCCTGGACCAGCCCGACGGGCCGTCCGGCCGCGGTCGGAGAAACCCTGAGCTACAACATCGCGGTCTCGAACAGCGGGCCGACGGTGCTGGGGCCGGTCGCCGTCACCGACCTGTTCAACCCGAGCATCGCCGTTTTCTCGAACGCCGTCCCGGCCCCTGATGTGGTGGGCGGCAGCAGCGTCCAGTGGACCAATCTTGGGCCGCTGGCTAGCGGCAAGGTCACGAACCTGACAGTCAACCTGCTGGCCGTGGGCTCGACCGGCAGCGGCAGCTCCACTAACCTCGCCGTCGTCGTGGCGTCGCTGCCGTTCGGCCTTGGAGACCTGCCGCCCAAGACAGGCGCGGTTCCCTATCGCGTGAGCGCGCCGAATGTCGCGATCACCAAGACGGTCATCAGTCCGCTCGACCGCCCGGCTGCGATCGGGGAAGAGCAACACTTCAGGATCACCGTCTCCAACGCGGGCGATGTGGCGCTCAATACCGTTCCGCTGACGGACACCTTCAATACGAACCTGTTTACGATCCTGTCTCAGACGCCGCCCGCCAACAGCGTGAGCCCCGTGACGGGCACGCTTTCCTGGACGAACATCGGTCCGCTGGCCGTGGGAGGATCGGCCAGCGTGGTGGCGCGCTTCACCGTGCGTGCCAATGGACTGGGCACAAACGCGGTTGTGACGACGCCATCCACGACCAACGGCATTCCTGTGCCGCCGAAGACCGCCGAAGCGCCGCATCTTGACGTGAAACCGCTGATCGCGCTGACCAAGACGCTGGTCAGCCCGACGGGCCGCCCGGCGGCGGCGGGCGAGGAGATCCTGTTTAACATCACGGCGCAAAACCAGGGGGACGTGACTCTGGATGTGGTGCCGGTGACGGACACCTACAATGAGCAGTTGCTGTCTTTCGTGAGCGCGCTGCCGGCGTCGGTGGACACGGTCAACGACGGCGTCATCGAATGGGCAAACATCGGCCCGCTGGCGCCGGGGGCCAGCGCGACGATCACGGCGCGCTACACGGCCGCGGGGTCGGGGATCGGGACCAACGTGGTGGTGACCGTGCCGACCATGACGAACGGTGTGCCGGTGCCGACGGCCACCTCGAGCGTGCCCTACGCCGCCGTGTCACCGGGCGTGCAGCTTACGAAGCGCATCATCAGTCCTCTGCTCCGGCCGGCCCTCGTGGGCGAACAGATCGTCTTCGGGCTGACGGTGACCAACACCGGCGACATCCGGCTGGATACGGTGCCATTGATGGACACGTTCGACACGAACCTGCTGGCGATCGTGTCGCAGACGCCGTCTGCGAACAGCACGAACCTGCCGCCGGGCACGCTGATCTGGACGAACGTGGGCCCTCTGGCGGCGGGCGCAGGCGTGACCGTCACGGCCCGGTTTACCGCGCGCGTATCTGGCAACGGAGTGAACGTCGGCGTAGTCGCTCCGACCACGACCAATAGCGTGCCGGTGACGCCGAGCACCTCGAGTGTGCCGCACGAGGCGGTGGCCGTGGGCTTTGTTGTCGAGAAGCGGCTTGCGAGCCCAAGCGGCCGTCCCGCGGTGGTGGGCGAGGAGTTCGTCTTTACTCTGCTCATGCTCAATCAGAGCGACGTGGCTTTGGATACCGTACCGTTGACCGACACCTTCGATACGAATCTGCTTCAGATCGTGAGCCAGTCGCCGCCCGCCAACATCGTGGATCCCGCGACGGGCACGCTGACCTGGACGAATGTGGGGCCTGTGGGCCTCAGCAGTCAGGTGGTTGTCACGGCGCGGTTCAAGGCTTTGGCCAGCGGAACGGCAACGAACGTCGCGGTTTGGTCACCGGCCACGACCAACGCCTTGCCGATCACGCCGAGCACATCCAGCGTGCCGCACACCGCTGTGACGCCGAGTTTCACCAGCTTCAAGACGCTGCTCAACCCGACCGGCCGACCGGCCGCTATCGGCGAGACGGTGTCCTTCAATATTTTCGTGACCAATACCGGCGACATCGCCCTGGGGACGATTGCCTTGAACGATACCTTTGACTTGACCACCCTGGCCTTCGACTCCTCGACGCCGCAGGTCTCCGTCGCATCCGGCAACCAGTTGACCTGGGACAACGTGGGGCCGCTGGCGGTTGGCGAATCGACGAATGTCACGGTCTACTTTACGGCCCTCGCGAGTACGCTGCCGGGATTGACTACGAATACCGTGATCGCCACGGTCATTGAGATCCATGGCGTGCCCGTGGGCAGCGAGACGAACAGGGCTACCGCGCGCATAGTCGACCCCTCCGTTGGCCTGACCAAGACTTTGGTGTTCCCGACCGGCCGCCCCGCGGCGGTCGGCGAGACCAACGTGTTCACGATCACGGTGAGCAACACGGGCAACGTGCCGCTGGACACGGTGCCGGTGGTGGACACGTACGACACGTCGCTCCTGTCGTTCGTCGGCGCGACGCCTCCGCCGGTGAACAACACGGACGACGGCGTCCTGAACTGGACCAACGTCGGCCCGCTGGCCCCCGGCGGCAGCACGGTCATCACCGGCCGGTTCAGCGCGGTGAGGAGCGGCACGGGCACCAACCTGGTGGTGTCGGCCCCGACGACGACCAACAGCGTGCCGGTCCCGCCCTCGACCAACGGCGCGCCGCACACGGCGGCCGACGCGGCGCTGCTCGCGGCCAAGCGCGTGCTCTCCCCGACCAACCGCCCGGCGGCGATCGGCGAGACGGTCTCGTTCCTGATCACGGTGACCAACACCGGCGCGGTGCCGGTCTACACGGTGCCGCTCTCCGACACGTTCAACTCGAACCTGCTGGCGTTCGCCTCGGCGGTCCCGCCCCCGACCTCGCAGAGCGGCAACACGCTGGCGTGGTCCAACGTGGGCCCGCTGGGGATCGGCCAGTCCGCGACGGTGACGGCGTCGTTCACGGCGCTGACCAACGGCGTGGGCACGAACTTCGTGGTGACCCTGACCTCGACCAACAGCGTGCCGCACACCAACGTGAACCCGCGCGTGGCGATCGCCAAGGCGCTGGTGTTCCCGACCGGCCGGCCGGCGGCGGTCGGCGAGACCAACGTGTTCACGATCACGGTGAGCAACACGGGCAACGTGCCGCTGGACACGGTGCCGGTGGTCGACACGTACGACACGTCGCTGCTGTCGTTCGATTCCGCCACGCCCCCGCCCGTGAACAACGCGGACGACGGCGTCCTGAACTGGACGAACGTGGGCCCGCTGGCCCCCGGCGGCAGCACGGTCATCACGAGCCGGTTCAGCGCGGTCAGGAGCGGCACGGGCACCAACCTGGTGGTGTCGGCCCCGACGACGACCAACAGCGTGCCTGTCCCGCCCTCGACCAACGGCGCGCCGCACACGGCGGCGGACGCGGCGCTGCTGGTGGCCAAGCGCGTGCTCTCCCCGACCAACCGCCCGGCGGCGATCGGCGAGACGGTGTCGTTCCTGATCACGGTGACCAACACGGGCGCTGTGCCGGTCTACACGGTGCCGCTCTCCGACACGTTCAACTCGAACCTGCTGGCGTTCGCCTCGGCGGTGCCGCCCGTGACCTCGCAGAGCGGCAACACGCTGGCGTGGTCCAAC
>JAHFSX010000050.1 GCA_023269675.1 Verrucomicrobiota bacterium | reverse complement strand
AAATGATCGGCTCCGGGCTGAAGCGCCACCTCGCGCGGCGCGGCTGCGAGCGGCGCATCGTGATCCTGAACGATACCGTCGCGACGCTGCTCGCGGGCAAGAGCGTGGGCGTGACGCGCAACTACTCCGCCTACGTCGGTTTCATTCTCGGCACCGGCACCAACACGGCCTATGTCGAGCACAACGCGCGCATCACCAAGCGCACGGACCTGGATCAGGCGGGGTCGATGGCGATCAACGTCGAATCGGGCGCATTCCGGCGCGTGCAGCAGTCGCGGTTCGACAAGGTCATGGACGCGGCCACGAACGACGTCGGCTATTACACCTTCGAGAAGATGATTTCCGGCGCCTATCTCGGCGTCTTGGGGCACGTGGTGCTGCTGGAGGCGGTCAAGTCCGGCTTCTTTTCGTCTGCGGCTGCCGCCAAACTCACGGAGTGGAAGACGGTCTCGAACAAACATCTCGACGATTTCTGCGGCGGCGCGCCGACCCCGGACAACCCGTTCCTGGACGCGGCTTTCAGCGCCGCGGACCGGGAAACGGTGGTGCGCCTGTGCACGCCGGTGTATGAGCGCGCGGCGGTGTTGACGGCGGTGAACCTGGCCTCGGCGATCCTTAAAACCGGCGAGGGCAGGGATGCCGCGCGTCCGGTCTGCGTGAACGTGGACGGCTCCACCTATTACCGGACTTTGGTGGCGGACTTCAAGAACCGCGTGCAGAGCGAGCTGAAGGCGCTGCTCGCGCCGCGCGGCATCGCCTACGAGCTGGTCCGCGTGGAGGATTCGCCGGTGATCGGCGCGGCCGTGGCCGGGCTGATGTGAAGACGCGCGGCTCGACGGAGTCGCGCCCTCTATGGGTTCCCGAGTGCATCGTTGGAGGGCGCGCGTCCCCGCGAGCCGCCCGAGGTCAATGCGCATGAAAAGAGTGATTGGTTTGTCGGTTGCGCTCCTGTTCGCCCTGCGGTTGTCTGCGCAGGCCGCCGGCCTGGACGCGCTGCTCGAGAGCGAGGCGGCGTGGAGGCAGAGCGCCGACGCGTTCATGGGCGAGTACCAGCCGCTGGGCTTCGCTTTCGAGGACGGCAAGAAGGGCGCGAAGTCCAGCCAGCCCGATTTGCGTTTTCTCGATCTCAAGGTGTGGGAGGCGCGCGTTTCCTTCGAGCAGGACCTGCTGAGCCGCGTGGAGCTTTCGCTGTATAACAAGGGTGATGCGGGCGACCTGGACCAGGAGGCGTTCAAAGAGCTGATCACCAAGGCCGGCGACGCGATCAGCGCGTTCGCGGGGTCGAAGGGCATGACCGGCAAGACCTCGAACGACCGCGCCAACTATTATGTCAACCGCCGCCAGTGGTCGAAGAAGCCGGTGGGCGTCCAGCTCGAATGGGCCTTTGTGAACCCGCACCGCTCGGGCGGGCAGGCGGTGCAGTTTCGCGCCGAGTTCGTGAAGGTGCTGCTGGTGCCGGCCAAAGAGGGCGGCATGGCGGCGGTCACCATCGGCGGGCCGACGTGGGCGAACAATCCGACCGCGCGCACGGTGAAGATCAACGTCAGGAGCAGCCCCGAGGGCGACGTGTGGGTGGACCATGTCCCGATGGTGGATCAGGGCCAGAAGGGCTATTGCGCGGCGGCCTCCTCCGAGCGGCTCCTGCGGTATTTCGGGCGCCAGGTGGACCAGCACGAGATCGCCCAGCTCGCGGACACCGCGGCCAAGGGCGGCACCTCGCTGGACGGCATGATCAGCGCGCTCGACGCGGTGGGCAAGAAATACCAGCTGGACCAGAAGGACCTGATCCGCTCGGACAGCGGCCGGAGTTTCGAGAAGAGCAAGTTTTACGAGATGATCGACCAGTACAACCGGCAGGCGAAACAGAAGAAGAAGGCGACGATCGACTACATGGAGTTCGCCGAGACGACCGGCCCCAACATGCGCACGATCGACACCATGAAGATCTACGCGGCGATGGATGCCGAGACGCTCAAAGAGTCCAAGGTGCGGCAGGCGCAGGGGCTGGAGATGTTCCGCAAGAACATCATCCAGTACACGACGCAGGGCGTGCCGCTCGTGTGGGCGTGTGTCGTGGGCAAATATCCGGAGAAGCCGGATCTCGGGCACGAGGGCGCGTTCGGTCACATCCGGCTGATCATCGGCTACAACGCGAAGACCCAGGAGGTGCTCTACTCCGACTCGTGGGGGCCGGGGCATGAGCTGAAGCGGCTGCCGATCAGCGAGGCGTGGACCATGACCTTCGGGCTGACGGTGCTCAAGCCGCGCGACGTGCGGTGAGCCGAGGGCGGCCGGGCAAAAGGCCATCGACCGCGCGCCATCTGCTGTCCGCGGCGGCTGAGCGCCCCTCTTTCCTGCCTTCGGCCTTTCCATGACCCCGTTTTCGGAGTCGCCTCATGTGAGGCAACCTGAAATCCCCGACCTCTGCCCCGAAAAGTTTTCGGTGTCATGAATTGGGAGGCAACGCGGCTGCCCGCCAAAAAACAAAACGGGCTAGACAGAGATCAGTAATTTTGTAACAATTTGCTCTTAAGTTGTAAAAGGATGTTTTTTCGCTTGCTGAGCAGATGTTCCGCAAGTGTTGTATTGATTTGAATGGGCCGTGCATGAAGAGCGACAGGAGGGTGTAAATGAGCCGAATGAGTGGACGTATGTCGGGTGGCGTATGGGTATCGCGTTTCGCGGTGGCGGCGCTGGCGCTGCTGATGGCAGGCCGGGAGGCCAAGGCGGCGACTGGCCTGCTCGCCAACGTGCCGGAAGCGGCAGGCTACACGTTGGTGTACGAACTTCCCATTCCGGTCACCTCGCTCGGCTGGTTTGCGACGGCAGTTCCCTATACGGTCGACACTTCGGCCTCCATCAAGACCGGCTCTTTTGACCGCGTGGCCTACTATCTGGAACTGGTCAAGGCGTCCGGCCAGACGCAGTGGGTCTACGTTTCGATGAGTTCGTTCACCACCAATGCGGCGCGGCTCGGCATCCCGCGCAACTATTTCGTCCGCCATGGCCTCTATGACACTGCGACCCCTTCGAACGCCACCATCCGCTCGAACGTGAGCGGCATCACCAACACCAACGGCTGTAACACCGTCAACCTCGAGTTCTGGCCCAACAACTATGGACCGCTGAACACCCATGGCGTGCCCGGGGCCAGCACGACCGTTTACGACTTCGGCGACGAGATAACGGGGGCGACGCCAGCTTCCGGCTACTCCTGCATGCAGATCCACAACTACGGCGCGGGGCAAACCCTCTTCGCTTACAATTCGTGGGCTGGCGCGGGAGGAAGCATTCTGGGGATCGGAAATTGTCCAACGCCATACAACGGCGGCGTTGACTGGACCTTCGACAACACGGGCAACATCAGCACGTTTACAATCCGTACGCTCCAGATCTTGGTCCGGACGCTCGCCGTCAACAATTTGCCGGCGACGAACGTGACGGACTCGTCGGGGTGGATGAACGCCCAAGTGTCGGTCGGAAATGCTTGCGACGTGTGGGCCTACTGGGGTGATACCGATGGGACCACCAACTCGGGGCTGTGGGCCAACAGCGCCCTCATGGGGACGTATTCGAACGGCGCGTTCAACCTGACGCGCCAAGTCGCCGGGTTGGCCGGCGGCGCCACCAACTGGTACACCTTCCTCGCCTCCAACGCCTTGGGGATGGCTTGGGCCACCCCCTCGCTCAATTTCGCCACCGCCACACCCCCGGCGGTCGACAACGGTTCCGGCGCCTCCGTGTCGGTCGGTCAGGCCGTCCTGCGGGGCAACTTGACCGCGGGCAACACCTCGGATATCTACCTCTACTGGGGGCTGACCGACGGCGGCCAGTCGGCCAACTATGAGCACGTCGTCAAGCTGTCGGATGTCGTGCAGGGGGCGTTCTCAGCGACCGTGACGGGCACGTGCGGCTTTAATAATTATTACATCTGCCTCGCTTCGAACGCGGCCGGCATGGCCTGGTCGCCCGCGTCAACGACGTTTTTGCTGCCTGCGGAGGGTGGCGCTTTCGCGTATTCGAACGGACTGCGCGCCTCCATGTTCCAGCCCGCGACCTACGCTCAAGCGACGGTCGATCTCACCGGGTCCGCCTACACGAACTCCCTCACGCGCGTCTTCACCGGCGGCAAGGCGGGCACGGTGCTCGCGATGACCGAGGTCGCGGGCAGGAACGTCGTTTTGCAGGGGCCGGCCAACTCCTGGAACGAGTTCGGCGGCAGCCCGGGCGACAACTTCGTGGCGGCGCTGAGCGGCCGCTTCTATCCGCCCGTCACCGGCACCTACACCTTCCGCTGGAACCAGGACGATAAGGGCTGGATGTTCATGGACACCGGCAACGACGGCGTGTTCGACAGCGGCGACGCCGTAGGCTTCTGGCTCTGGACCGGCACCGGCACCAAGACGCTGACGGCCGGACAGGGCTACCCCTTCATGTTCTTCAGCCAAGATTCCGCCGGCGGCGACAACCTTGCGTTCTGGTACACGCCGCCGGGCGGCAGCGAGGTTTATGTCTGCCCCTCGGCACAAGCGGGCCAGTGGCGCTATCCGAGCGGTTCCGCCCCGTCGGCGAGCATCGCCAACACACCGGTGAGCACCGGCAGCTTGACAGCCAACGCCGCGACACTGAACGGTGACCTGCACGGCAAGAACTGGGACTTTGACGTCTATGTCTATTGGGGCCGGACAGACGGACAGAACGTGGCCGCCAACTGGGAGACGAATGCGTTTGCCGGGAGGTTCCATGATTGGGACGGTCCGGTCAGCTGCGCCGTCAACGGATTGCTGACGAACACGTTCTACTATTACACGTTCTTCATCTCAAACAGCCTGACGACCGCGTGGGCGCCGGCCCCGGCAACGTTTGCGACCGACGGGGTGACGATCGAGGCGACCGATGCGTCCGCGTCGGAAGTTGGACTTGAGCCGGGGACGTTCCGGGTGACCCGCCCCGCCGCGATCACCAACGGCGCGCTGACGGTCTCCTACACGCTGAGCGGCACGGCCGCGAATGGCACGGACTACGCCGCGCTGTCGGGCAGCGTGACGATCCCGGCCGGTGCGACGAGCGCGGACATCACGGTGACGCCCGTCGCCGACTCGGTTTGGAGCGAGGGTAGCGAGACGGTGACGGCGACGCTGGCGCCCGGCAGCTATCTGATCGGCGGGGGGAATTCCGCGACCGTCACGATCGGCGACGCCGGCGTCGCGGCTGACGACTGGAACATGCGGCTGCCCATCCGGTTTGCGGGATACAACCGCGCGGAGACGCTCACCAACTTCCCCGCGCTGGTGACCCTGGGGGCGAACCTGAGCGGCTTCAGCTACGACCAGTTCCTGTCGGGTGCGAACGGGGATCTTCGTTTCGTTGATGATTCCATGACACGCGAGTTGCCCTACGAGATCGAGAAGTGGGACGCGACAGGCCTGTCGCGCGTGTGGGTGCAGGTGCCGCGCCTCACCAACAACGCCACAGTCTGGATGCTGTGGCACAAGAGCGGCCTGACCGCTCCCGCCTATACGACGAACGGCACGGTCTGGTCCGAGGGGTTTGTGATCGTGGCGCACCACTCCGAGACCTTTGGCGGGGTGTCCGATTCGACGCCGTTCCGAAACAACGGAGTTCAGTCGGGGTTGATCATTCAGGACGCGCCGGGCGTGATCGCCGGCGGCGACCTGCTCGACGGCGCGGACGACTACCTGACGTTCGGCACGGCCGGCCGTGCGATCAACACCTTCAGCTTCTCGGCCTGGATTCAGACGGCCGCCAGCCATGAGATCGATGCCGAAAGCAATTCAGGAACGTCTGGAACGGCGGGGCAGAAATGGGCGTTCGAGGCTGAGCAAGGCGGGAGCGACATTGCGGGCGCGGGCCTCTCGGTCGGCACGAACGGGATTTCGGTCTACGAGCTCAGCAGCAGCTACATGCCGCCTCTGGCCGTCTATTCGGGCATCATCGGCACGAACTGGAACCATATCACGGTCACCTATTCGAACCGGGTGCCCCGGATCTTCTTGAACGGGCAACTGGTGCGGACGGGCCTAACGTCGCCCCGCGTTCAGGTGAATTCGCCTTATCGGCTGGGCGGCAACAACTACGGGTACTTCGCTGGAGCCATGGACGAAACGCGCGTGTCGTCCGTTGCCCGCTCCGGCAGCTGGATCTGGGCCGAGTACATGAACGCCGCCTCCAATAGCGTCTGGGCGGCGTATGGCTCCAGCCAGACGCCCGCGCGCCCGGATGTCGCGAACCTGCCGGCGACCGGCGTGTCAGGGACGGCGGCGACGCTGAACGGCTACCTGGTTTCGACCGGCATGGCGCAGACGGCCGTGGCCGTCTATTGGGGCGCGGCGGACGGCGGCACCGACGCCGGAGCTTGGGCGAACACCAACTGGTTCGCCGCCCCCGCTGCGGCCGGCGCGTTCGCAACGGACATCGCCAGCCTTTCCGCCGGAACGACCTATTTCTTCCGCTACGCCGCGTCGAATGCGTACGGGACGGTGTGGGCGTCGGCGACGGAGACGCTGCTGACGGGCGCGGTGACCCTCCAGGCGACTGACGCGGCTGCGGCGGAGTATCCGCTGGACACGGGCACGATCACAGTTTCGCGCGGCGTCGCGCAGGACGCGCCACTGACCGTTCACTACACGCTGAGCGGGAACGCGGCGAACGGCATCGACATGAGCTATTTGAATGGCGCGGTGACGATTCCGGCGGGCGCGGTGACGGCGGACATCGCGGTCACACCGCTGTACAACCGCAACTATCAGACGCGCGCCACCGACTCGGTGACGCTGACGCTGGCGACGGGCGGCTATGTAGCGGGTAGTCCGAGCGCCGGCACGGTGACGATTGTGAACTGGCAGCCGAATTCAGCGGCCGGGTTCGAGGTTCCCCGCAACTTTATTGCGTCTTCTGCGGCGCCGCTGACCGGCGCTGAGATGTTTACGAAGACCGGCGCGGGCCAGATGATGGTGGGCGGCTCGGTTGGCAATACCTTCAGCGGCGACATTGTGGTGGACGCGGATGGCGGCACCATGAGGGTCGGCGCCATTCCCGGCGCGGCGTCCGGCATCGGCGTGACGCTGCCCGGCATGACGGCCGCGAACACGATCACGGTCAAGCGCGGCGGCAACTTCCAGATCGAGGACAACGTGAACGGCGCGGTGAGCTCGGCTCCGAACCGGTTCGGCACGGAGGGCAACCGCCCGTCTGTCGCCCTGAACGGCGGCACGCTGACGCTCAACGGCGCCAACTACAACGCGCTCGTGCCGCAGAACCTCAGCAACCTGTCGCTGGGCTCCGGCTTCAGCATCATCAACGCGATTCGTAACTCCGGCGTGCCGGAGCTGGTCTTCACGGGCGCAACGCAGGCCAAGGGCTCCCACGTGAACTTCACGTCCAGCTCCGGCAATGCCATGGGCTCTTCGACGAACGCCGCGCCGCACGTGCGCTTCACCACGCCTCCGGCCTTGCTGGGAGGCGGCGGCCCGATCGGCAGCACCACGCTGAGCATCTTGCCCGGCGCCCGGTACGGCAGCGAGTGGGTCACCCACGACGCGGTGGCCGGCGTCCGCGCGCTGGCGGCTGCCGAATATAAAGTCCCTGCGAACAACGATGTCAACGCCGCCGGCGCGACGGAGAACGTCAAGCTCACCAGCACCACGCCGGCCGGCTTCCCGGGACTCGGCGCCGACAAGGTCATCAATTCGCTGAACATCAACGTCGGCGCCTCGGCTTCATGGACGCCGACGAACAAGCTGACCCTTGCCAGCGGCCAGTTGATCAGCGGCGTGCAGAACCAGCAGATGGTCATCAACTATCCCAGCGTGCTGACAGCAGGATCGGGTGCGGACGCCTCGCTCGACGTTGCGGTCTTCAACAATTACACCTACATCCGCTCCCTCATCTGCGACAACGGCAGCGGCAAGGTCACGCTGACGAAGAACGGCGGGTCACAATTGACCCTCGACGGCTCCGTCGACAACACGTATTCGGGCGGCACCTACATCAATGAGGGTACGATCAACACGGGCGGCACGGCGATGCGCCGCTATCTTGGCGCCGGCCCCGTGCGGGTGGACGCCGGGCTTCTCAATCTGGGACAGGCGGGCGCGACGGCGAACGCCGCCGGCGACGACTATGTCACGGTCAACGGCGGCCAAGTCCAGCTAGCCACCGTGCCTTACACGAGCGACGACACATTCAACATCGGACCGGGAGGCGTCATCTTAGGCAATTGGACGGCCGGTCAGGGCTTGAACGCGCTGGACCGCGGCTTCGGCGTCGCGGGCGCCACCCCGAATATCACCTTGGCGCCCGATGCGATCATCGCGCACAACTTCACGCTGACGGCGCCCCTGAACCTGACCTATAACACGGTCAGAAACTTGGGCACGAACGCGGATCTGTACTACGGCGTCATTGCCGACCAGAACATTGCGGCAGGCGCGATCACGATCGGCAAGGGCACGGCGTTCAAAGGGCTCTCCACGGACCGTTCCGACCGTCGCTGGTCAGTCGGCACGATCAATGTGACGCCGGGAACGGACGAGATCTATCTCCAGGGCATGATCAGGCCGGGGACGACGCCCTCGCAGCTTTATTTGGGCCACTGGCTCGTCGCCGGCGGCCCGGTGATTGCGCCGGCCGCACCGCTGACAGCCAACGTTCTTGGAACCTTGATCCTCGAGGACAGCGACGCGACGTACGGCGACACCTCGGCCGGCAAGCCTGTAACCTTCGCGGTCAAATCCGGAGCGACCATCAACGCGAACCGGCTGAACGCCATGGGCATCGGCAACGGCGTCGCCTCCATCCGGGTCGAAGACGGAGGCACGCTGCAGTTCGGCGTGCCCTCCGCCATCAACGGCAACGTCACGGTCCAGGCGGGCGGCCGGCTCCTCGCCAACAACTCCGGCGGCATGACCGGCACCGGCACGATCACGATGAACAGCGGCTCTGCCATCGAACTGACGTCCGCCACGGGGCTCACGTGTGCGCAGGCGGACGCGCTGGCCGCCTCGCTGCTGCCGGGACAGCTTCTTCGCCTCAACGTCTCCGGGTTCGGGACGCCCTTCGACACGCTGGATTCGCGCGTGGGCGGCAGGTCGCCGACCTACGTTGTGTTCGCCGGAAACTACGGCCCGGCGAATCCCCTCACGCCGGGGACGACGGTGATGACGCTCAACCGCGACGCGGCCACCGGCTTGGGCGGCATGCTGGTCAACGACTATGCGGGTCGCACCTTGCCGGCCGCCGCCGACGGCGTGCTTGTCATCGGGCCGAACGGCGGAACGATCGCGGCGACATCGAACACGACCTTCCAGATCGATCAGCGCATGGCGCTCGGCGCCTACGCGCTGACCATCGGCGCGACGGACGTGCTTGACCGCGTGCTGTTGCCGAAGCTCGGCACGGTCTATCTGACTGCGGCCCTCGGACTCAACACGGCCCTGCCGGGCAGCAGCATCACCGTGATTCCCGGCGCCACGCTGATGAACACCGGGAACGCGATCCCCGATGAGCCGGACGTGACCGTCAACGGCACGTTCCTGCTGAATGGCTCGGATACGATCGGCTCGCTGGGCGGCTCCGGTTGGGTTAACCTGCAGGGCAGCACGCTGAGCGTGGGGCGCAACAACAACGCGTCGACCTTCTCCGGCATGCTGACCAACTCGTCGCTGAGTTCCACACTCATCAAGACGGGCTCGGGGCGCATGGACGTCACTTCAAGCCAGGAACGCTTCACGGGCCTTTTTGCGGTCAACGGCGGCGTCTTGGCGCTCAGCGGTAACGGCGCGACGGCCAACATGGGCCTGAGCGCTTACACGCTCTTCGACAGCGGGACACTGCTCCTCGATAACTCGTCTGTCAACAGTCGCGATCGCCTGACAGGATACCTGCCGGGCAGTGTCACCTTTAACGGCGGCATCTTCCGCTTCGCAGGCAAGGACGGCGAGGCCTCCGGCGAGGCTCTAGGCGCGGCGGTCTTCAACAGCGGCGCGGCGACCATCGACGTCGTCAACGGCGTTGGCGCGGGCTCCTCGTCCGATCTGGAGTTCGGCGGTCTCACGCCCGGCTTCGGCACGGTCAAGTTCACGGCGCCGAACGGCACGCTCGGCGCGGCCGGCGACAACCCGCGCGTGTTGTTCGATGGCCAGGCCGCCGGCGTGATCGGCTGCGGCATGGTCGGCACGGCGCCGGCCTACTACGACCCCGTGACCGGCGTGCGGGCCTACACGCTGGCCGAGGGCGCGGAGTTCGACGGCACGGCCGCTCAGACCGGCCTCGACACGAAGTACACGCTGCTGAACAACCACCTGGCGCTGAATGCGGCCCGGTCGGTCAACTCGCTCTGGATCGACAGCCCCGGCGCCGGTAATGTCGTGAATCTCGGCGCTTCGGGCGCGTACAACCTGACGCTGACGTCCGGGCGGCTCACGCTGTCGGGCAGCGACGACTTCGCGATCACGCGCAGCGGCTCCAGCACCGGCGTGCTTACGCGCGATCTCTTCGGCTCGTTATTCTTCGGCGTCGACGCGGGCCGGACGCTCACCGTGAGCGTGCCGGTCGCCAACGGCGCTGGCGCGGTTGCGAAGGACGGCGCGGGCATCCTGGTGCTCAACGCGGCGAACACGTTCTCGGGCACGCTGAGCATCAACGAGGGCACGGTCCGCTACGGCGCGGGCGGCGCCGGCGACCTCAACGGCTGCCCCGTCAATATCTGGAACAATGGCGTACTGGACTTCGCCGGCGACGTGGACACCCTCGGCACGGCCACCATCTACAGCGGCGGGATCACGAACTCCGCCTCCTACGGCGCACTTACCTTTGGCGCTCTGACGATGGGCGGCGGCCCGGCGGGCTCGTCGGCGTACGTCACTTCAGGAACCGGCACGAACAAGCTCAGCGGCACCGTGACCTTCAACGCGGCCAATGACCCCAACACCGCCACCATCGGCGGCCTGCTTGACCTCAATGGAGGCACCCGCACCTTCAATGTCAACAACAGCGTCGCGCCGGGTGCGGCGGTCGATTTGGATGTCACCGCGAGGATCATCGGCGGAGCGGGGTACGGCGTCACGAAAAACGGCGCGGGTGTCATGCGGCTGAGCGTGTCCAACGCCTTCGACGGCATCTTTACGGTTGCCGATAACAGCGGCACGGTCATTCTGCGCCATCCGTATGCGCTGGGCACTCCCGCGTTTGGGCGGACGATGTACGTCGGAGGCACCGCCTCGCTGGTCTTCGACGGCTCGAACGGCAACATTGCGGTTCCGGCCAACTACACGAACCTGGTTCTGAACGGCGCGGGCGACAGCCTGATCGGCCCGATCCGCGGCGAACTGGTCAACTGGTCCGGCACCAACACGGCGTCGACACCGATCACGCTGAACGGCGGCACGTATCTTGCCTCGCTGGGCGGCAAGCTGGCCCTCACGGGCAACGTCACGGGCGTGCAGGACCTCTCGGTTTACGGAACCGGCGAGATGGAGCTCGGCGGCGCGATCATGACGGGCGCGAAGCAGTTGATCAAGAGCGGCAACGGAACCTTGACGCTGAGCGGGGCCGTCTCCAACACGTACTCGGGCTCGACGACGGTCAATGCCGGAAAACTGGTTCTGGCCAAGGCGAACGGCGCGCTGCCCGTCCTCGCGCTCGCCAACGCTCCGTCGCTGACCATCAACAGCGGGGCCGTGGTGCAATATGCCGCGTCCAGCGCGAATCCCGACATGATCGGGACGAACGCGATCGTCATCAACGGCACCGGCCAGCTGGACTTCAACGGCGCGAGCGACGTCATCGGCACCGTCAGCGTCAACGCGTACGGGGCGACGGGCGACTCCACCGCGATACTGAACACGGCCGGCGGCGGCAACGTGGCCGTGAACGGCCTTTTGGTCACGCCGGTGCCGGGATACCTCACCCGCGTCAACACGGGCACGGGAACGCTGACACTGAGCAACAATCTGGTCTTCTATTCGTCGGGGACCGGCCGCGCGCGGATCAGCGGAAACCTGTCGCTGGGCAGCAACAACCGCTACTTCACGAGCGCCCAAGGGCTTTATCCCGACTACGACCTGGCCATCGACGCCGTCATCAGCGGTTTGCCGGGTGCGGGCATCCTCAAGGATTCCGTTGTCTATTCGTGGGGCACGTCGACCGGCGGCAGCATACGCTTCGAGGGCGCGAACACCTTTGACGGCGACGTGACGCTGATGGACAGCAACAAGGGCACGCTGATCCTCGCCAACAACCAGGCTCTCGGCGTGCCGAGCACGGCGCGCACGGTGACGGTGGGCTACGGCGACTCGCTGGCCCTCGACGGCGGCGTCAGCCTCTCCGATCCGAGCGACCGGATCGGCCTCAGCTTGAAAGGCACGGGCGACTCGCGCTTGGCCGGAGTGAGCGTTGCCGGCGTCGCGCAGAGCGGCGCCCTGTTCAGCATGGGCGGGACAAACACCGTGCCCTGCAAGATCACGCTCGTCGACAACACCCAGATCGCCTCGGCCAAGCGGATGGTCCTGCAAGGGATGCTGACCGGCAGCGCGAAGACCCTGACCTTCGCAGGCCCCGGCGAGACGGCGATCTCGGGCGCCAAGGGGATGATCACGAACGTGAGCAGCATCACGCTCAGCGCGAACGCGACGTTGTCGCTGGAGAATACGGTCGCCGCCAATAAGGCTGATCGCATCATCGACTCCATCCCGCTGACGCTGAACGGTGCAGGGATCCGCTTCGCCAACGGCGGCGGTGCCACGAACTATACGGAAGCTGTCGGTGCCGTCACGGTCAACCTCGGAACGAACTTCTTCTACGGCTCGCAGGCCGCGTCCGGCCAGAGCTCGACGCTCGTGATCGCCTCGATCAACCGAGTGGGCGGCACGGTGAACTTCGCCGGCGACGGGCTTGGCGAAGATGCGCGCAACCGCATCTTCGTCACCGGTCTGGGCGACGGCATGATCGGCCCGTGGGCGACGATCAACGGCACCAACATGGCGATGTACAGTTCGGCGCGCGGCGTCTACGCGGGCTCCGGGGCGGAGGTTGGCGTGGCGGCGCTCGGCGGCACCGTCGCTTCGGTAATTCCGAATAATGAAAGTGTCTCGGCGGTGATCAACACCATGGGCAGCGAAGGCCCGATCACGGTTGAGGCCGTTTGGACTAACCGTGTCCTCGAGGTGCGGCAGGCGACAGCGTACGCGTCCACCGTGGCGATGACCAACGCCACCGGCGCCAAGGCGTTGCAGACCTCGCGGATCTCAATCGGCGCGGACAAGGCGTCGGTGACGGTCGGCGAAACTGACAATGTCGGCGCGCTCATGGCGCTCTCCTCCGGCGGCATCCTGACACTGGAAAACCTGAATCCGTCCGCCACCTTGTCGGTCAAGTCGGCGATCCCCAACAACGGCGGCACGGCGACGAGCTTGGCCAAGTTCGGCGCGGGGCCGGTGGTGCTTTCGGGCTCCAATTCGTATGCCGGAGCCACGATGATCAACGAAGGCACGCTTGAGTTCAGCGGGGCCTTGGCGCAGAAACTGGCGGGAGCCGTCAGCGGCGCAGGCACGCTGGTCAAGAGCGGCACGAATCAGCTGCAGCTGCTGGGCGCGAACGCGTCGTTCACCGGCCCCATCTATGTCAACGCCGGCATCATCCGGCCGGATCAGAACAGCGCGTTCGGCAGCACGGCCAACGGCACCCTCATCGCCAGCGGCGCGACGCTGGATCTGGGATGCGACGCCACGGTCGGCGGCACAAGGACCGGCGAACAGCTCTACCTGAACCGCGAGGAGTTCACGGTCGGCGGTTCGGGCGTGGACGGCGCGGGCGCGATCGTCAACAACGGCAACGCAACTCAGATGAACGCCATCAACCGGATCTATCTCGCCGACGACACGACGTTCGGCGGCAAGATGCGGTGGGACATCCGCAATGACTCGCCGTACCTGTTCTTCAACGACCACACGCTCACGAAGACCGGCATGAACGAAATCGCGATCATCGCGCCCATCTATCCCGGCACCGGAAGAATGGTCATCAACCAGGGCTTGGTCCGTCTCGAGGCCTCGGCGCTCGTGGGCGGAAGCCCCTCGAACACGGTGACGGTCAATTCCGGCGGCAAGCTGGAGATTTACAACCTCTTCCCCTTTGTTCCGCCGTGGTCGATCATCTTGAACGAGGGCGGGTTCTTCAACGGCGCGGCTGCGGGTGCCGTGGCGACGAACTACAACGTGTGGGGCGGACCGGTGACGCTGAACGGCAAGGCGTTCCTCTACGGCACAGTGGCCGGGGTGAACTGGTCGATTCCGAACCAGATCTCGGGCGCCGGCACGCTGGTCAAATGCGGCAACGGCACGTCGACCCTCTGGCTGAACAACACCAATAACACGTACTCGGGCGGAACCATCGTGAGCAACGGCACGCTGTACGCCAAGTACCCGGCGTCGCTGCCCGGCTACAACGACGGCCGGCTCACGCTCGGCGGCGACGGCTTCTTGGCCGTGAACGTGAGCGACGGGAACTTCGGATTCATGCCCGAGCAGATCCACGACCTGTACACGGCCTCGACGTTCACCACGAATACGTCCGGCCTCAGCATCGACACCACGGCGGGCGACCTGAACATCGGCTACGACTTGACCAAGCCCATGGCCTTGATCAAGCAGGGCACCAATGCGCTCGCGCTGGCCGGAAACACCAACACATTCGGCGGCAACACGTATGTGTACGGCGGCACGCTGCGCTTCGTCTCGACGACCGGAACGAACAACATCAGCAAGCTTTTCGTAGGCTACAACTCCACCAACGCGGCCGCCGCCATCCAAGAGGGTGGGGCCATCGACTGCGGATCGTGGAACAGCAGCGGTGAAACGCTGGGGCTGGGCTACGGCGGAGCGACCGGCTACGGCTACTACCGGATGAACGGCGGCTCGCTGCGGACCGGCTGGCTGAGCATCCCGACGAGCAGCGGCGCCAATGCGGCCTTCGACCAGTATGCGGGCGAAGCGAATGTCGTGGGCGGCTGGCTGATCATGGGCTGGGGCAGCGGACACGCCGCGCTGAACCTCTATGGCGGCACGATGCGCGACTTCACGGGCAACGATCTCGCGCTGGGCTTCACGGCGCA
Organism: Verrucomicrobiota bacterium; assembly: GCA_023269675.1. GTDB lineage: Bacteria > Verrucomicrobiota > Kiritimatiellia > RFP12 > UBA1067 > JAHFSX01. The sequence goes on along the minus strand of JAHFSX010000050.1, from coordinate 23,053 downwards.
GAAGAATTCGCTGAACATGGTCAACCTGCTCGGCCCGACCGCGCTGTTGGACACGGCCATCAACAGCACGACGAGAAGTCTCCGCCTGGCGTACTCGGGCACGAACCTGGCTTCCGTTGTCAACTTGAACAGCGGCACGCTGGTCGTCAACCGCGTATGGGCCGGCAACAGCACCACGCCGTCGATCTTCAACTTCAACGGCGGGACACTGAAGGCCAACGCTTCAACGGGGTACGGCGTCAGCTTCCTGCAGGGTCTCACCGCCGCGACGGTCTATCCGGGCGGCGCCGTGTTCGATACGGCGGGTGCGGACGTGACGGTCGGCCAGCCCCTGCTGGCGCCGACCGGCTACGGGCTGACCTATGCGCCGCTGCGCAACAACGGCGCCGGCTATATCGGCGCGCCGGTCGTGGTCGTCACGGGCGGCAGCGGCACAGGCGCGACGGCTGTCGCCAGTGTAGACCTGACGGATGGCAGCCCGACCAAGGGCAGCGTGACCGGCATCACCGTCACCAGCCCCGGGTCGGGGTATCTGCCGGGCGACAAACTGTCCGTGGCCCTGTTCGGCGGCGGAACGCTCGCGCCCGCGGTCACCAACGATTGCGCGCTCGGACCGAACGATCCCAGCGGCGGTCTGACCAAACTCGGCCTTGGCACGCTGACGCTCGCCGCCACGAATACGTACGGCGGCGCGACGACGATCAGCAACGGCACCTTGCGTCTGGCTGTTCGCGAAGCGCTGCCCACCAACGGCGCTGTCACCGTGGCTGGCGGCATCTTGAATATGGGCGGGTTTGCCATTACCAACCGCGCCGTCACCCTCACGTCCGGCTCGCTGGTCAACGGCTCGCTCGTCAGTGACGCCATCGTCAAAACCGGCAGCGGCAAGTTGACGCTGGCGATACCGCTCGCCTCCGCCACCCCGATCGTCATCGCGGAGGGCACGCTCAAGCTGCAGGCCGCCATGCCGGGACTGTACGAAGGGACGCTGAACGGCTCATTCGACACGACGACTGCCGCGTCCCTGTGTTCGAACGTCACGGTCCAACTCGGCACGCGCATGGCCAACACGAACGCCAAGCAGCCGACGGGGCTGTGGGGTGACAATGCCACATATGTGTACTCCGGCTACATCTGGAACCGTACCGGGACCAACACGACGTGGACTTTCGGCGAGAGCATCGACGACAACACCTTGCTGAAGATCGACGGCACGACCATCATCAACGACGGCAACTGGGGCGTGCCGATGTCCGGTGCCTTCACGCTGTCGCCCGGCGCGCACGTCTTCGAGGCCCGCTTCGGCAATGGCGCCGGAGGCGCAGGCCTGGTGCCCAACAAGATGTGGTGGATGACCAGCACCTTTGGCTTCGGCGTCAACTTCACGGGCCAAACCGCGACCAACGCCCCGAACTTCTTCTCGAACTTCGTGGCGCTTGCCGATCCGGGCGACGGCAGCCTGTTGAGCTGTACGGCCGTGAGCAGCGCGGCGACCAATCTCATCGCCGCCGCGACGTCGATGATCCTCGGCGAGGGTGCCCTGTTGGACTTGGACGGTTATGTCCAGACCTTGAAGGACCTGAGCGGCTCCGGCACGGTCAGCAACGGAACGCTCTCCATCACCGGCACGATCGCGCCGGGCGGCACGAATGTCGTCGGCGAACTGACCATCGCCAGCAACACGACATTGAATTCCGGCACGCTGTTGGTGGACGTCGCCGCGAACAACGCAGACAAGCTGATTGTTCAAGGCAGCGTCAACCTGTCGAACCTGAGCCTTGAAATCGCGAACCCGGCCGCGCTCGACCGCACCAAGGTCTACACGATCCTGACTTGCACGGGCACGCGGACCGGGGCGTTCAATTCCACCAACCTCCCCGACAGCCGCTGGCATGTCAGCTATCGCGCCGACGGCAGCGTGCAGCTGCTCTACGCGAGCGGCACACTGATCCGGTTGCGGTAACCGGCGGCGCAAAACAGACATGACGGCGCGCGGGCCCACGGCCGGCGCGCCGTTTTGTCTTTGGTTGCGGGCGTCATGCCTTCGGGGTAAGGAGACCGCGTCAGAAAGAGACCTGCGGCAGGGAAGAAGCGAAGGCGGTTAACCTGACGAACGGGCGTGAAGGATAGCGGCGTGAGCGATCGGCTGAACGGTCTGCGGGCATGCTTTCCGGAAGCCCGTTCCTCCTGGGGGCGCAGCGCCTGCCCTCTCGGAAAAGCCTTTGTGTTCTCAGGCTGCCGGGGCTGCCTCGCAGCTGCCCGGAAAAAAGCCCCTCCAAAGCGAGCTTTTCATTTTTCATGTCGCCCGCATCGCCAAAAGCAAAAACACTCTGGACAAAAATCAGTAAGTTTGAAAAAATCTAGTTCCTAAGTTGTATTTGTTTTATTTTAAACACATGCGAGAAGCGGTCGTGCAGGTGCTTCATTGATTTCAACTGACGGTGCATGAATAGCGACAGGAGGACTAAGATGAGCCGAGTGTTTGGACGGATGTCGGGTGGCGTACGGGTTGCGCGTTTTGCGGTGGCGGCGCTGGCGCTGCTGTTTGTCGGAGAGGCGGCCCAGGCGGCGACTGGCCTGCTCGCCAACGTGCCGGAGGCGGCCGGGTACACGATGGTTTACGAATTCCCCATTCCGGCCAGCTCGCCCGGCTGGGCTGCGAATTTGACGACCAATCCCTACTCGATCAACGCCTCGGCTTCTATTGCGAATGGCTCGTTCGATCGCGTGGCCTACTACATGGAGCTGATCAAGAGCACGGGCCCGACGCAGTGGGTCTATGTTTCCATGAGCGCGTTCACCACCAATGCGACGCGGCTCGGCATACCGAGAAACTATATGCTCCGCCATGGCCTCTATGACGCTGCGTCCCCTTCGAACGCGACCATCCGTTCCAACGTGAGCGGCATCACCAACACCAACGGCTGTAACACCGTCAACCTCGAGTTCTGGCCCAGCAACTACGGGGGCCAGAACGAATACAATGTGCCCGGGGCGAACGTTACCACCTACGACTTCGGCGACGGCGGGGCCACCGCCTCGCCCGGCCACGCCTCCATGCAGATCCACAACTACGGCGCGGGGCAAACGCTCTTCGGTTACAATGCGTGGGGTAACGCGGGCGGCAGCAATCTGGGCATCGGCAACTGCCCGACGCCTACCAACGGTGGCGTTGACTGGACCTTCGACACCGCCAACATCGGCACGTTCTCGGTCCGCACGCTCCAGATTCTGGTCCGGACTCTCGCCGTCAACAATTTGCCGGCGACGAACGTGACGGCCACGTCCGGGTGGATGAACGCCCAAGTGGCGGTCGGAAATTCATGCGACGTGTGGGCCTACTGGGGCGATACCGACCGGACCACCAATGCGGGCCTGTGGGCCAACAGCGCCCTCATGGGGACTTACTCGAACGGTACGTTTAACCTGACGCGCCAAGCCACGGGACTGAGCGGCGGCGCCACCAACTGGTACACCTTCCTCGCCTCAAACGCGGTAACGATGGTTTGGGCCCAACCCTCGCTCAATTTCGTCACCGCAACCGCCCCGGCGGTCGACAACGGCTCCGGTGCCTCCGTGTCGGTCGGCCAGACCGTTCTGCGTGGCAACCTGACGGCGGGCGGCACCGCCGACATCTATCTCTACTGGGGCGCGACCGACGGCGGCCAGTCGGCAAACTACGAGCACACCGTCAAGCTGACGGACGTGCGCCAGGGCGCATTCTCGGCGGCCGTTCCTGCCGTGAGCGGTTTTCCTTACTACTACATCTGCCTCGCGTCGAACGCGGCCGGTGTGGCCTGGGCTCCGGCCTCCACAACCTTCATGCTGCCGGCGGCGGTCGGCAATCTGGGCTACTCCCTCGGCTTGCGCGGCTCGATCTTCCAGCCCGCGACCTTCGCGCAAGCGACCATCGATCTCAGCGGAGCCCCTTATACGCCCTCGACCACACGCGTCTTCACCGGCAGCAAAGCCGGCACCGTCCTCGAGATGAGCGAAGTGCCTGGCAGGAACATCATCCTTTCCGGCCCGGCCACCTCCTGGAACGAGTTCGGGGGCAGCCCCGGCGACAGCTTCGTGGCCGCGCTGTCCGGCCGTTTCTTCCCGCCCGTCACCGGCAGCTACACCTTTCGCTGGAGCCAGGACGACAGGGGCTGGCTGTTCATGGACACCGGCAACGACGGCGTGTTTGACAGCGCGGACGCCGTGGGTACGTATGCGTGGGACGGGATCGGCAGCCGGACGCTGACGGCCGGGCAAGGCTACAACTTCATGTTCTTCAGCCAGGAATCCGTGGGCGGCGACAGCCTCGCCTTCTGGTACACGCCGCCCGGAGGTAGCGAGACGTACGTCAACCCCTCGGCTCAAACCGGGCAGTGGTGTTATGTGAGCAGTTCCGCCCCGTTGGTGAGCATCGCCAACACGCCGGTGAGTGCCGGGAGCCTGACGGCCAACGGCGCGACGCTTGCCGGTGACCTCTACGGCAAGAACTGGGGCGTTGACGTCTATGTCTATTGGGGCACGACGGACGGCGGCAGCGTGGCTGCGAACTGGCAGACGAACGCGTTTGTCGGCCGCTTCGAGAACTGGGACGCTCCGGTCAGCCAGGCGATCAGCGGCCTGGTGACGAACGAGCTATACTATTACACGTTCTTCGTTTCGAACGGCCTGATGACCGCATGGGCCGCGAACTCGGAAACGTTGGCGACCGGCGCGGTGACGATCGAGGCAACGGATGCGTCTGCGTCGGAGGCTGGGCCCGACACGGGGAGCTTCCGGGTGACCCGCCCCGCGGTGGCCACCAACGGCGCGCTGACCGTCACCTATACGCTCAGCGGCACGGCGGTCAACGGCTCGGACTACGGACAGCTGTCCGGAAGCGTGGTGATTCCCGACGGCGCCGTCAGCGCCGAGGTTCTGGTTTCCCCGTTCGACGATACGGTGTGGCAGGAGGGCGCTGAGACGGTGGTGGCCACGCTGGCCGCCGGCAACTATCTGCTCGGGGCGGCAAGCTCCGCGACGGTCACGATCCAGGACGGCGATGCTCCGCCGAGCGCGTGGTCCCAAAGCATGCCCCTGCAGTTCGCGGGCTACAACAAGGCGGAAACCCTCACCAACTTCCCGGCGCTCGTGACGTTGGACACGGGCATCGCCGGCTTCAGCTACAGCCAGTTCCTCTCGGGCGCGAACGGCGACCTGCGCTTTACGGACGGGTCGATGACCCGCGAACTGCCGTACGAGATCGAAAGCTGGGATCCGAACGGCCAGTCCCGCGTCTGGGTGCAGATCCCGACCTTCACCAATAACGCCACGATCTGGATGCTGTGGCGCCGGGCAGGCGTGACGGCACCGGCCTATACCGCCAACGGCGCGACCTGGTCGGCGGGATATGTTTCCGTGGCGCATCTGTCGGAAGCCAACGGAACGGTCGCCAATTCGGCGATGGTCGGGAGCATCGCGACCGCAAGCGGCGTCCCGGTCCAGGCGGTGCCCGGGGTGATCGGCACCGGCGTCCAGTTTGACGGCGTGGACGATCTGATCAGTTTCGGGACTGTCGGCAGGCCTTACGACAACTTCTCGTTCTCGGCCTGGATCAAGACGTCCCAAGGCCACGAGGTCGACGCCGTATCGGCTTCGTCTACGGCCGGAACCTCGGGCCAGAAGTACGCGTTTGACGTGGAAGTGGGGGGGAGCTCCTCCGCTAGTCCGGGGCTGTCCATCGGAACCAACGGGCTTTCCGTTTATGAGCTCGCAACTTCTTACATGCCTCCCTTGGCTGTGTATTCCAATGTTATCGGAAGCGGCTGGAACCACGTCACCGTCACCTACCTGAACAGGCAGCCGCGGATCTACTGCAACGGCGCTCTGGCCTGCACGGGCCTGACCTCCCCGCGGTCGCCCGTCTACGCGCCCTACCGGATCGGCGGCCAGCTGTCCTCCAGTTACGGATACTTCAACGGGCTCATGGACGAGGTCCGGGTCTCCTCCGTGACGCGCTCGGCCAACTGGATCTGGGCCGAATACATGAACGCCGCGTCCAACAGAGTCCTGGCCACCTATGGCAGCGTTCAGTCGGCCGGCTATCCCGAGATCGCGAACCGGCCGGCTTCGGGTGTCTCTGCGAGTGCCGCGACGCTGAACGGGTATCTGAGCGCGACCGGCATGGCCGAGACTGTGGTGGCCGTGTACTGGGGCCTGCAGGACGGCGGCACGGACGCCGGCGCGTGGGCGAACACCAACTGGCTCGCCGGCGCCGCAGTGCTCGGCGCCGCTTCCCAGAACCTGACCGGCCTCGTGTCCGGAACGGCTTACTTCTTCCGCTTCGCCGCGACAAATGCGTATGGAACGGTGTGGGCGCCGGCGACGGAGACGCTGCTGACCGCCGCCGTCTCCTTGCTGACCGCCGACGCGTCGGCGGCCGAGGAGCCGCTGGACACGGGTATGCTCACCGTGTCGCGCGGTGCCGCTTACGATGCTCCGCTGACCGTTTATTACACGCTCAGCGGGACAGCCGTCAATGGTGTGGACCTCAGCACCTTGAGCGGTTCCGTCACGATCCCCGCCGGGGCCGCGACAGCGGACATTGTCGTTACGCCGCTCTTCAACCGCGACTACCTCGTCCAGCCCACCGATACGGTCACGCTGACCTTGGCATCGGGCGGCTACATGACCGGCGGTACGGACGCCGGTACGGTGACCATCACGAACTGGCAGCCGTCGTCGGCCGTCGGGCTCGACGTGCCGCGCAACTTCAACGCCGCTTCGGCGGCGCCGCTGACCGGCTCCGAGACGCTGGCCAAGACCGGCGCGGGCACGATGATGGTGGGCGGCTCCACCGGGAACACGTTCAAGGGCGATATCGTCGTGGACACGGACGGCGGCGTCCTGAAGGTCGGTGCCATTCCCGTCGCCGCGACCGGCAGCGGCGTGACGCTGCCCGGCATGACGGCCGCGAACACCATCACGGTCAAGCGCGGCGGCCAGTTCTTTATCGAAGACAACGCGAACGGTTCGGTGGGCTCGGCCCCGAACCGGTTCGGCACGGATGGCAACCGGCCGGCCGTCGCCCTCGCCGGCGGCACGCTGACGCTCAACGGCGCCAACTACGCCACGACCGTGCCGCAGAACTTCAGCACGCTCGCCCTCGGCTCCGGCTACAACACCGTCAACGCGGTCCGCGCGGCGGGCACGCCCGAGTTGGTCTTCGCGAACGTGACGCAGGCCAAGGGCTCCCACGTGAACTTCACGGCCAGTTCCGGCACGGCCATGGGAACGGGGACGAACAACGCGCCGCATGTCCGCTTCACGTCGCCTCCCGTCCTGACGGGCGGCAGCGGCGCCGCGGGGACGACGTCGAAGAGCATCATGCCCGGCGCCCGCTACGGCAGCGACTGGGTCACGCATGACGGGCCGACCGGCATCCGCGCGCTGACCGCGGCGGAGTACAATACGGTTGCGAACGACGACATCAACGCCGCGGGCGCGACCGATAACGTGCGCATGACCGCCGCGTTGACCGCCTTTCCGCCGCTCAGCGCCGACAAGACCGTCAACTCGCTGCTCATCAACGTGGCAGCCCAAGCGTATTGGTCGCCGACGAACAAGCTCACGATCACCAGCGGCCAGCTGATCAGCGGCGTTCCGAACAACCAGATGGTCATCAACTATCCCGCCACGTTGACGGCGGGGTCGGGCGCGGACGCCTCGCTCGACGTCTCGGTCTTCCAGAACATTACCTATATCCGCGCCCTCATCAGCGACAACGGCAGCGGCAAGGTCACGCTGACGAAAAACGGCGGGTCACAGCTGACGCTGGACGGCTCCGTCGACAGCACCTATTCGGGCGGCACCTACATCAACGAAGGTACGATCAACACGGGCGGCACCGCCAACCGGCGCTATCTGGGCACCGGACCGGTGAGAGTCGATGCCGCCCAGCTGACGCTGGGCCAGGCGGGTGCGACGGCGAACGCCTCAGGGTACGACTATGTCGGTGTCAACGGAGCCCAAATCGGCGTTGCCGCCGTGCCCTACACAACCGACGACATGTTCAATATCGGGCCGGGATGCGTCGTCTACGGCTCGTGGATACCGGGAATGGGCTTGAACGGCTTGGACCGCGGCCTCGGCGTCGCGGGCGCCACCCCGAACGTCACGCTGGCACCTGACGCGATCATCGGCCACAACTTCAACCTGACGGCACCCCTGAACTTGAGCTACAACACCGTCAGGAACCTGGGCACGAACGCGGACCTGTACTACGGCGTGATCAATGACCCGGCCGCTGTGGCCGCCGCGGTCACGATCGGCCAGGGCACGGCGTTCAAGGGGCTCAGCACCGACCGCTCGGACAGGCGCTGGAGCATCGGCACGATCAACGTGACCCCCGGGACCAGCGACATCTGGCTTCAGGGCATGGCGCGGCCCGGCGCGGCCCCCTGCCAATTGTACCTGGGCAACTGGCTGATCGCCGGCGGCCCCGTTCTGGCCCCGGCCGGACCGCTGACGGCCAACGTGTTCGGCACCCTCATTCTCGACGATTCCATCGCGACGTACGGTGACACCTCGGCCGGCAAGCCGGTGACCTTCGCGGTCAAGGCCGGCGCGACCCTGAACGTGAATAAGCCGGACACGATGGGCAGCGGCACCGGTATCGCCTCCGCCCGGATCGAGGACGGCGGCACGTTGGTGTTCGGGACCCCCGCCGGAGTCAACGGCGCGGTCACGGTCGAGGCGGGCGGCAAACTCACAGCCAACAACACGGGCGGCATGACGGGAACCGGTTCGATCACGCTCAACAGCGGGTCCATCCTTGAGGTCACGTCCACTACCGGTTTCACCGGGCCGCAGGCGGATGCCGTCGCCGCCTCGCTCCTGCCGGGGCAGATCATCCGCCTTTATGTCAGCGGCTTTGGCACGCCCACCGACACGCTCGATTCGCGCGTGGGGGGCAAGGCGCCGATTTATGAAATCAACGGCAATGGCCCGGCCAATCCCCTCGTCGACGGCACGACCGTCATGACCCTCAACAAGGATGCGGCCACCGGCTTGGGCGGCATGCTGGTCAACGACTATGCCGGCCGCGCGCTGCCGGCGGCGGCCTACGGCGTGCTGGCCATCGGCGCGAACGGCGGCACGATCGCCGCGACCTCGAACACCACGCTGGAGGTTCAGCAGCGCTTCGCGCTGGGGGACCACGCGCTCACGGTCGGCGCGACCGACGTGCTCGACCGCGTTCTGCTGCCGAAGCTCGGCACGGTGTACCTGAACGCCGCCCTCGGCCTCAACACGGCCCTCCCCGGCAGCAGCATCACCGTGATCCCCGGCGCCACGCTGCTGAACGCCGCCAACGCGATTCCGGACGAGCCGGACGTCACGGTCAACGGCACGTTCCTCGTGGGCGGCACCGAGACGATCGGTTCACTGGCCGGCACCGGCCTGGTCAACCTCCAGGGCAACGCGCTGACTGCAGGGCGCAACAACAGCAGCTCCGTATTCTCCGGCTTGCTGACGAACTCCCTGGTCTCGGCGCTGTTGACAAAGACCGGCACCGGCCGCATGGACGTCACCTCATCCGGGCATCCCTACACAGGCGTGTTCGCGGTCAACAACGGCATCCTGGCGTTCAGCGGCGACGGCGCGATGGCCACCCCGGCGGGCGCGGCCGCCTACACCCTGAGCGGCAACGGCACGCTGCTGCTCGACAATTCCGGCGTCAACAACCCCGACCGCCTGGCCGGCGTTTCCTCGGGCATCACCTTCCAGGGCGGCACCCTCCGCTTCGCCGGCAAGAATGGCGAGGCGTCCGGCGAGTCGCTCGGCGCGGCCATGTTCTTGAGCGGCGCCTCGACGATCGACATCGTGAACGGCATTGGCGCGGGCTCCTCCGCCGAGCTTGTGTTCGACGCGGCCGTGACCGGCAGCGGCACGGTGAACTTCACCGCCCCGAACGGCACGCTCGGCGCAGCCGGCGACAACCCGCGCGTCTTCTTCGGCTGGCAGAGCGCCGGGCTGCTCGGCTTCGCCACGGTCGGCGGCGCGCCGGCTTATTACAGCTTGGAGACCGGCGTCCGCGCCTTCACGCTGGCGGAAGGCACGGAGTTCAACGGAACGGCCGATCAAACGGGCTTGGACACCAAATACACGGCGGCGAACCTCCATCAGCCTCTGGACGCGGCCCGCACGGTGAGCTCGCTCTGGATCGACAGCCCCGGTGCCGGCAACGTGGTGAATCTGGGCAGCGCGGGCGCGAACAGCCTGACGCTGACCTCGGGCCGGCTCTCGCTGACGGGCAGCGACGACTTCGCGATCACGCGCAGCGGCGCCAGCAGCGGCGCGCTCAGCCGCTCCGCCAACGGCACGCTCTTCTTCGGCGTCGACTCCGGCCGGACGCTCACGGTGGGCGTGCCCATCGCCAACGGCGCCGGCCTGGTCGACAAAGACGGCGCAGGCACATTGGTCCTCGGTGCCGCCAGCACGTTCACGGGTGCTCTGACCCTCAACGCCGGCGCGGTGCGCTATGCGGCGGGCGGCGGCGGCGACCTGGCCGCGCCTGCGGTGAACATTTGGAACTCGGGCGTGCTGGATTTCGCCGGCGATACGGACACCCTCGGCGCCCTCTCTATCTATTCCGGTGGACTCACCAACTCCGTCGCCGGCGGCGCCCTCACGGCCGCGTCATTGACGATGGGCGGCGGGCCCGCCGGTTCGTCGACCTACGTCAACACGGGCACGGGCTCGCTCAAGCTCGGCGGCAACGTGGCCTATACCTCGCTCAACGATCCTGACAAGGCGACCGTCGCCGGCAAGCTCGACCTGAACGGCGCGACGCGGACTTTCACGGTCAACAACAGCTACGCGGCGGGCGCGGCGGTGGATATGGACATCTCCGCAACGGTCATCGGCGCGGCCGGATATGGCATTACGAAGAACGGTGCCGGCGTCATGCGGCTGAGCAGTTCCAACTCGTTTGACGGCACGGTGACGGTGGCCGACAACTGCGGAACAATCATTGCGGGTCATCCGCAGGCGCTGGGCCTTCCCGCGTCGGGGCGGACGATTTTCATCGGCAGCAGCTGCACCCTGGCTCTTGACGGTTCGAAAGGCAACGTGGCGTTTCCTGCGCTCTACACGAACCTGTTCCTGAACGGCGCGGGCGACCCTCTGGTCGGGCCCGTTCGCGGCGAGGTGGCCAACTGGTCTGGCACCAACACGATCCCGTGCCCGGTTCTTCTGAATGGCGGCACGTATCTCGCCTCGCTGGCCGGCAAGCTGACCCTCGCTGGCAACGTCAGCGGCGCGCAGGACCTGACCGTCAACGGCGACGGCAACACCGAACTCGGCGGAGCGATCGCAACCGGCGCGAAGGTGTTGAATAAGAACGGCATCGGTACGCTGACGCTCAGCGGCCTCGGCACCAACAGCTTTTCCGGCGCGACCACGGTGAACGCCGGCAAACTGGTGTTGGCCAAGGCGAGCGGCACGGATCCGGTGAACGCCATCGCCAGCTACACGGTGATCGTCAACAGCGGCGCGGTGCTGCAATATGCCGCTTCCAGTCTGAACCCCGATCAGATGGCCACCAACACGCTGACCATCAACGGCACAGGGCAGCTGGACTTCAACGGGGCGAGCGACAGCATCGGCGCCGTCACCGTTAATTCGTACGGGGCGACGACCGACTCCACGAATGTCCTGAACACGGCTGGAGGCGGCAACTTGGTCGTGAACGGTCTGGCCATCACGCCGGTGCAGGGATGCCTCACCCGCATCGACACCGGCACGGGCATGCTGACGCTGAGCAACAACGTCACGTTCAACGCGGCCTCGACGGGCCGCGCGCTGATCAGCGGCAAGCTGTCGCTGGCTAACGCCGCGCGCACGTTCACGGTCAACTCCGGCATTCATTCGAACTACGACCTGGCTATCGACGCCGTGATCAGCGGCAACGCGGGTGTGGACATCATCAAGGCCGGCACCGGCCTGCTGCGCCTCAACGGCGCGAACACCTTTGACGGCAACCTGTCGGTGGGCAACTCCCTCGGCTCCGTGGTGCTGGGCAACAGCCAGGCGCTGGGCACGCCGAGCGCGGCGCGCACCGTGAGTATCGGCACCGGCGACACGCTGGCACTGGACGGCGCGGGCATTCTTGACCCGAATAACCGGATCGCCTTGAGCCTGAACGGCACGGGCGACGCGCGGAATAGCGTAACGATGAGTGGCGCCTTGGTCAGTCTGGCCGGCAGCAACACCGTGCCCTGCGCCATCACGCTGGCGGGCAGCGCGCAAGTCTCCTCGCTGAAGGCAGGGGGCAAGCTGACGCTCTCCGGCGCGGTCAACGGCGGCGCGTACGCCCTGACCTTGACCGGGCCGGGCGAGACGGCGCTCGGGGGTCTCAACGGCATGGTCACGAACGTCAGCAGCCTCACGGTGCTCAGCAATTGCACGCTGACGGTGGAAAACACCGCGCTGTTGAACAAGGCGGACCGCATCGTGAACGCCATCCCCGTCACGCTCGCAGGCGGCACGTTCCGCTTCAGCCATGACGGCGGCGCAACCAACTTCACGGAAACCGTCGGCGCGCTCACGGTCAGCGCGGGCAGCAACGTCGTGTTCGCGGCCCAGGCCGCCAGCGGGCAGACCTCGGCGCTCGCCTTCGCCTCCATCACCTGCTTGGGCGGCACGGTCAACTTCGTCGGAGCGGGGCTCGGGGAGAGCGCGCAAAACCGCATCTTCATCGCCGGTCTGGGCGACGGCATGATCGGCCCGTGGGCCACGGTCAACGGCACCAGCCTGGCGATGTACAGTTCGTCGAGGGGTGTCTACGCAGGGGCCGGCGCGGAGGTTGGCATCGCGGCGCGCGGCAACGACGCCAACGCGGTGGTTCCGAACAACGCCGACGTCTCGGCCGTGATCAATCTGCCGGGCGATTCCGGCCCGATCACGCTGGAAGCGCCGTGGACCAACCGCGTTCTCGAGGTGCGGCAGGAGACGACATATGCGTCCACCGTGGCGATGTCCGACGGCGCCACCAACAAGACGCTGCAGACGTCGCGCCTCATGATCAAGGGCGGTCAGGCGTCACTGACCATCGGCGCAACGGAAGGGAGCGGCGCCCTCATGGCGCTCTCGTCGGGCGGCGTCCTCTCGCTTGAGAACCAGAACGCCGCGGAAACGCTGACCGTCAACGCGGCCGTCGCCAATAACAGCGCGGCCTCCGGCTTGTCCAAGTTCGGCGCCGGCACGGTCCTGCTCACGGGCTCCAACTCCTATTCAGGGGCGACGCTGATCAACGAGGGCAGCCTCGAATTCAGCGGCAGTTCGGCGCAGAAGCTGGCCGGCATCGTCAGCGGCGCGGGCACCTTGGTCAAGAGCGGCACCAATCAGCTGCACCTGGCCGGCGCCAACACGTTTACGGGCCCGCTTTACGTCAACGCCGGCATCGTGCGGCCCGACCAGAACAGCGCGTTCGGCACCACCGCCAGCGGCGTCTTCATCGCCAGCGGCGCGACGCTGGATCTGGGTTGCGACGCCGCGGTCGGAGGCACGCGTAGCGCCGATCAGCTCGATTTTGGCGCTGAAGAGTTCACGGTTTCCGGCGCGGGCGTCAACGGCGCGGGCGCGATTGTCAACAACGGCGGCCAAAATCAGGGAGCCGCCATGCACCGGGTCTACCTGTCTGACGATGCGACGTTCGGAGGCTCGAGGCGGTGGGATCTCCACGCGACGTCGTTCCTGATGATGAGCGACCACGCCCTCACGAAGACCGGAACTTGTGAGCTCGTGCTTCAGAACACGCCCGTGTATCCGGGGACAGGCCGGATGATTGTCAACCAAGGCATTCTCCGTCTCGAGTCCGGAACCTTGATGAACGGAAGCGATGCAAATTCGGTTACGGTCAACAGCAACGCGAAGCTCGAACTCTACAACCTCACGCCCTTCGTTCCCGCATGGTCGCTTGTTGTGAATGACGGCGGGTTTTTCAACGGCGCTGCCGGGACGGGGGGCAACGTGACGAACTACAACGTTTGGGGCGGACCGGTGAAACTGAACGGCAAGGCATTCCTCTACGGCACGATAAGCGGAGCGAACTGGTCGATCGCGAGCGAGATCTCGGGCACCGGGACGCTGGTTAAGTGCGGCAACAGTGCGGCGACCCTGTGGCTCAACGGCACCAACAACACGTACTCCGGCGGAACGGTCATCAGCAACGGCTTCCTCTACGCCAAGTATCCGTCTTCGCTGCCCGGCTACAACGACGGCCGGCTCGCCTTGGCGGGCGACGGTGTTCTGGCCATGCACGCGAGCGACGGCACCTTCGGCTTCACGGCCGACCAGATCCGGGACATGGTTGCGGCTTCCTCGCTCACCACGAACACGGCCGGCATCAGCATTGACACTTCGATGACCGACATGAGCTATGATTATGACTTCACCAAGCTCATGGCGCTCACCAAACAGGGCACCAACTCGCTCACGCTCCGAGGGCTCAACACCTTCACGGGCTACTTGACCGTCAACGGCGGATCGCTGACCATGAACGGCGCGGGCAACCATGCCCTCGGGGCCGTCACGATCGGCAACGCCTCCGTGCTGCTGACCAACAGTTCGGCCATGTATGTCAACATCAGCAGCAACAGCAGCGTGATTGTCGGCAACGGCGCGTCCGATTTCGGACGGCTGACGCTGGCGGGAAACACGGCCTGGTCCGGTTATCTGTATCCCGTCAACGTGGCTCAACCGGCGCTGACGGTCGGAAACAGCGGGCGCGGCATCTTGTCCATCCAAGACAACGCCTCGATTACCCAGAAACTCGTCGTCGGCAGCGCCGCCGGCGGCGCGGGCGCGGTCTACCAGAACGGCGGCACCCTGCACAACTGGGGCGGCCAGGCGAGCGACCCGCGCATCGGCCAAAGCGGGTACGGCTATTATGAGCTGAGCAGCGGCACGATGACCAATAACGGCTACACCCAGCTCGGCGTGGGACTGACCGGCGTCGGCATCCTGAAACAGACGGGCGGCGCCTTCAAGATGGGCAGCGTCTACAACGGCCAGCTGGGCATCAGCCGCGGCGGCACCGGCGTGGTCTACACGGCCGGAGGCACCTTCGTCGCCTCCACGACGGTGAACGTGGGCGAAAGCTCCGAGAACAACGGCGCGCGCGGGTTCGCCGACTTCACCGTGGCCGGATCCGCCCAGGCCTACATCGCGGGCAACGTCATGATGGCCGACCGCACCAACATGTTCGCCACCGTCAACCTCAACGGCGGCAGGCTCACCGCGAACCAGTTCACCAAGGGCACGCGTACCGGCTCTCTGGCGCTCGTCAACTTCAACGGCGGCACTTTCTGCGCCCGTGCCGCGGGCAACCTGTTCAACACGGGCGTCAACGCCCCGGACGCCGTCAGCATCTTCGCCGGCGGTGCGACGTTCGACACGACTAACTTGGCCTGCTCGATCCCCGTCCCGCTGATCGCCCCTGCCGGCAACGGCGTGGGCAGCATCGCCATTGCCCCGCGCGGCGGCTACATCGGGCCGCCCATGGTGACCCTCGTTGGCGGCGGCGGAACCGGTGCGACCGCGGTGGCGCAGTTCGACTCGGCCAGCGGCTTCGTCAACGGGATCACCGTCACCTGTCCCGGTTTCGGTTACACCTCGGCGCCTGCCGTGGCCCTCAGCTATGGCGGAACCAACATCCACAACGCCGCGACCGCCACGCTGGCCGCCAACGTGGGCGGCGGCCTGACCAAGCTCGGTGCCGGGACGCTCACCCTCGCGGCCGCGAACACGTTCACCGGCACCACGACCATCGTCGCCGGCACGCTCAAGCTGGGCATCGCGGGCGCCCTGATGCCGAACACGCCGATCACGCTGGCGGGCGGCACGCTCGACCTCGGAGGGTACACCATCACGAATGCGATCAGCGGCGTGGGCGCGGTCACCAACGGAACCGTCGCCATGAACTTCTCGCCGGCCGGCGCGGGTGTCATCGGCACCAACACGTTCACCTTCGTCAACACGGTTGTCAAAGGCGCCTATCTGGCGGACGTGACCACGGGCGGCGACAGCGACCGGCTGAACATCCAAGGCAACATCGACCTGTCGAACCTGGATCTTCAGATCGTCGACCCGAATGCGCTCGTCCGCGGCATGACCTACACGATCATGACCTGCACGGGCTCACGGACGGGGGCGTTCAAATCCACCAACCTCCCCGACAGCCGCTGGCATGTCGTCTATCTCTCCGATGGCCGTGTTCAGCTGATCTTCGCGAACGGCACCCTCATCCGGTTGAGGTAGCCGGCGGCGCAAAACAGACGCGACGGCGCGCGGGCCCACGGCCTGCGCGCCGTTTGTCGTGTGCGCGGGGGGCGGGGCCCTCGGATCAATCGGCCGTTGCGGGCCAAGGGGCGGGGCGCCGGCCTGTCTTTTTCGGAGCGTCCGCGGCCTGACAGGCTGACGGTCTAAACACCTAACAGCCGGCCCCTCGCTGTTACGGATTGCAAGCGGAGGGGGTGATGGCGTATTCTATTTCCCTTTTGGAGAACTAATGAGCGATAAAAAAGTGTCGATGGCGGATTTCGAGTCGTTGCTGAACGCGCAGATGAGCAGTTACCACAAGGGGTTCAACCCCGGTGACCGGGCGCGCGGGACGGTGAGCAACATCACCAATCAGTATGTTACGCTGGACGTGAACGCCAAGCGTGAGGGCCTCGTGCCCCTGGCGGACATGACCAACGAGGACGGGACGCTGCGCTGCAAGATCGGCGACTCCGTCGAAGTGTATTTCGCGGGCATGCTGAACGGCGCGTTCCTCTTCTCGGGCAGCATCGGGTCCAAACAGGTGATCGACCGCTCGCTGAACGAGGCGTTTGTGCGGCAGCTGCCGGTCGAAGGCCTGGTCGAGAAAGAGGTCAACGGCGGGTATGAGGTGACCGTGGGCGGCAAGCGCGCCTTCTGCCCCTTCTCGCAGATCAGCCTGTTCCGCCAGGAGGGCGCGGAGTACATCGGCCACAAGTTCAATTTCCTCATCGCCGAGTACGGCGAGGATGACCGCGGCACGAACGTGATCGTCAGCCGCCGCACGCTGCTGGAGAAAGAGCGCGAGGCGCAGCGCCAGGATCTGATCGAGGAGCTGCACGTCGGCATGGTGGCGTCGGGCACGGTCACGCGCATCGTGGAGTTCGGCGTGTTCGTGGACCTCGGCGGCGTGGAAGGGCTGATCCCGCTCAAGGAGATCGCCTGGGGTCGCGACATCAAGCCCGAGGACGTGGTGAAGACCGGCGACAAGGTTGATGTGCAGATCAAGGACATCGACTGGGACCGCAACCGCATCTCGCTCAGCCTGCGCGGCGCGCAGGGCGATCCGTGGGCCGATGCCGTGGCGCGCTTCACGCAGGGCACGGTCTTCACCGGCAAGATCACCAAGCTCGAGAAGTTCGGCGCGTTCGCGGAGCTCATCCCCGGCGTCGAGGGGCTGATCCCCATCAGCAAGCTGGGCGGCGGGCGCCGGCTCATGTCCGCGCGCGAGGTGGTGACCGAGGGCCAGGAGATCCTGCTGCAGGTGGACAGCGTGGATATCGAGCGCCGCCGCTTCAGCCTGAAGCCGGTGGACGAGCGCATCAAGGCGCTCAAGCCCGGCGAGCTGGCCGAGGGCGTCAAGGTCGACGGCATCGTCGAGTCGATCCAGCCTTTCGGCATTTTCGTGCGGCTTTCGGAAGAGAAGACCGGCATGCTGCACATCAGCGAGACCGACATTCCCAAGGGCGGCAATCCCTTAGCCAAGCTGGAGCGCCAGTTCCCGCCCTCGAGCAAGATCGAGGTGGTGGTGAAGTCGATCGAAGGCGACCGCATCTCGCTCACGCTCCCCGCCAAATGGGAGACGCGCGGCGGCGACGACGCGGGCAACGACGTCTCGAGCTGGCTCTCGGCCAACAAGGGCAGCGGCCCGCTGGGCTCGCTCGGCGACGCGTTCGCCGGCCTGAAGTTCTGAGAAGAAGGCTGCAGGCTATAGACTGTGGGCTGTTGGGCGGAGGGAGGCGTGCGCTGTGTCACGCCTCCTCCGTTTTTTTATCGCAGCTCAGCCTTTTGGAGGGCGAGACTCTGTCGAGCCGTTGGTCTCCGTGAAGCGGCTCGTGAGGCGACCCGCCCTCCAAAGTTGGGTTCAGTGTAATTTCATGGAGCCAAGCCTTTTCGAAAAGCCACGTCCCACTGGACAATGACCACCCCATGACAAAATCCGATACAGAGTCTCCGCTCACGCTGCTCTCCCCCGCCGGCCGCATCCGCGCGGAGCTGGCGGTGGAGACCGTCTGGATCGGGCCGACCGTCTATCCCGAGTGCCCCGTGTGGCGCGTGTGGTGCGACGGCCGGCCGGTCGTCGACACCTCCACGGTCGGGCTGCTGCCGCGCGCTGGCGGGCCGCTGGCGTACGGCCTGACGCTCGTGCGCGCCACGCGTCACCGGGCGCAGACCGGCATCGGGCCCGGGCGTATGATCAAGACTCGGTTCGCCGGGCGCGACGGGCGAGAGCTTGAGGTGACCCTCCGCGTCACCGACCAGAGCGCGTTCTGCGCCGTGCGGCAGCTGCGCAAGCGGACGCAAGACGCCGGCGGACTCTCCCTCACGCGCTTCCCGCAAGGGTCGGTGCTGCTGGGAAATGCGAGAACGCCCAACGTTCAACACTCAACACTGACCTCTGACCTCCGACCTCCGACCTCTGGCCCCGATGGCCCCCAGGTGCTTTTCGCGCCGACCGGCAAACTGGTCGCCTTCTGGCGGCACGGGCTCGAACAGCACGTCGTCTTTTTTGACCGCCCCGGCGATCTCGCGGTGCGGCGTTTCGGCGCGCGGGAGGGCGTGGCTGAACTGGCGGTGGCGGACGGCCGGCAGGGGTGCGACCATCTCTTCCTGACGGTGCCGTTCACCCAGGCGGCCCTGCCCGCGCCCGCCTTTGGCGAGGCCCTGACACCGGCCTATCGCGCGGCGTTCGAAATGATGCTGGGGCGCGGTGCGGCGAGCGACGATTTCTGGATGCTCCGCGGCGAGCCGGGCCAATTCGCGGTCGCCGCCCGGCGGCAGGGCGAGGTGTGGCAGGTGGGCGGCGTGACGGCTGCGGCGCAGACGCTGACCGTGCGTTTCGAGGACCTGTGGCTGCGGATGCCCGCGGAGCTGCGGGCGGGTTCGTATACGGTGGAGATCCTGCGCGATCCCATCAAAGGCGAGGCGGGCGACCGCGTCGAAGAAGCCTTTGCTGATCAGGCCCCGGATGTGCGCGTGGCATTGGATCTCGCGAAGAACGGCGGATTTTTGATAACATACCGGCCGCAGGCGTGATATAAAGCTGCTCCCCCTGCGCAAGGATGCGCAGGGCACATCCCTGAATGTGGCACGCCCATCCGTGGGCGTGCAGCGTGATGCAGGAACGAATCGATCCTCACTCAGGCAAGTCCCATAAAAAGAAACCGCAGTTGCAATAATGATAGAGGCCACAGAGATTCTGGAAGACGACGCGTTGCTGGACGAGGACGGGGAGAGCGTGCTGTCGGTGACGGTGCCGGAAGGCGCGGAGGGCCGGCTGGACGTTTTGCTTGCCTCGCAAGTGACCGACCTGTCGCGGGCGCGGCTTCAGGCGCTCATCAAAGAGGGACGCGTGACGTGCGCCGGAGTGCCGGTCAAATCCAATGCCAAGCCGAAGCCGGGCCAGGTGATCGAGATCGTCGTGCCCGCGCCGGTGGCGGCTGAGCCCGTGCCGGAAAATATACCGCTGGATATCCTGTATGAGGACAGCGACTGTCTGGTGATCAACAAGCCCGCCGGGCTGGTGGTGCATCCCGCGCCGGGTCACGCCACCGGCACGCTGGTGAACGCGCTGCTGTTTCACTGCCAAGACCTCGGGGGCGTGGGCGGCGTGGAGCGTCCGGGCATTGTGCACCGCCTCGACAAAGACACCTCGGGGCTGATGGTGGTGGCGAAGAACGACGCCGCGATGGCCGGGTTCGTGCGGCTGTTCCAGACGGGCGGCATCACCAAGGAATACCTGACGCTGGTGCACGGCATACCGCCCATGACGTCCGGCACGGTGAGCACGCTGATCGGGCGGCATCCCGCGCAGCGCAAGAAGATGGCGGTGGTGGTGCGCAACGGCAAGCAGGCGGTGACCCACTATACGGTCGAGCAGCGGCTCGGGGACATCACCCTGGTGCGCTGCCGCATCGAGACGGGCAGGACGCACCAGATCCGCGTGCACATGCTGTCGCTGGGGTGCCCGGTGGTGGGCGACACGGTGTACGGCAGAAGCGCCGCGGACAGGCGGCTGCCGCGCTTTCCCGCGCGGCAGATGCTGCACGCCACGCACCTGGTCTTCGCGCATCCGGTGACCGGGGCGGCGATGGATTTCACCGCGCCGCTGCCGGCGGATTTCGCGGCGTTCCTGGGAACCTAAAAGAAAAGGCCACACGGCATTGCGCGTGTGGCCTTCGGTAGGGACGCCTCCCCGAGGCGTCCGCAGGGCGCTGCAACCGGGATCCGTACAAAAGGACCGGCGGACGGTTCGGGGAACCGTCCCTACCGGCAGATACCTCGGGATCGTGGCTTCGAACTAACTCATTTCACGAACACCGTCAGGCGGCGTGTGGCGTACTGGCCGCCGTTGCCCATGAAGGTGTAGTCCGGGTGCTCGCCGGCGGTGTTGTTGCCGATGCCGATGTCGCAGGGCGCGCCGCCGTTGAAGTTGTTGTAGGCGAAGAGCGTCACCTTGTTCTTCCACGCGTGGACCTGCATGCATCCGTAACCGCCGTCGCCCGCCGGCTGGTCGTCGAAGTCGTACTTGCGGCTGTCCGCGCCGGGCAGGTTCAGCCCGTTCGGATTGCCGTAGTTCGCGTCCCAGAACTCGATGTTGCCGCCGTCGGAGCTGTCGAGCTTCGGGATGCCGTCGACGTTCGAGCGCACGGTCAGGTTGCTGACTTTGGCCTGGTGGCGGATGCCGCTCTTGGCGTAGGGGATGCCGAGCTTTTTGGCGTCTTTGGTGAAGGCGTCCATGGAGGCGAAGACGTAGCGGATGCTTCCCGCGTTCTCCTGGAGCTGGAGCACGTAGGCGACCTGCGTGAAGGCGCCCGCGCCCGCGCTGGCGTCGGTCTCGTACTTCGGCGCGCCGGCGGCGAAGCTGCCGCTGGCCGGCAGGTCGATCTCGTAGACCTTGCGGAAGCCCTTGAGCTCGGGCAGGGACATGACGCCGCCGAGCTGGGGCTTGTTGCCGCAGCGGAACGCGCCCGTCGGCAGGCCGAGGCTGTTGACCAGGTTGGGCTCGGCGGTCTGGTCCCACGCGAAGCGCATGGCCATCGGCGTGGTGATCGTCGGCGCGGAGATCACGACGCAAGGGCCTTCGATCACGGCGTCGGCCTTGACGAAGAGGCCGTCCGGTCCGCACATCTCGAACCAGGCCGGGGCCTTGCCGTCACGCGTCTTGAGGCCGTCGGCGTTGTCGAACGCGAGGCGCATCTTCGCGCCTTCGATGGCGAAGGACTTGTAGACCGGGCCGGACCACGCGAGGTCTTTGCGGCCGTAAGTGCGGTTGAGCGCCTGGTTGGCCATGCGCAGCCCCACGTCCTGCTTGTTGGTCGGGTGAATGTTCTTGATGTTGCCGATGTCGTTGATCACGGTATAGCCGGTGTTGGGGATCGCGGCGGGAACAGCGGCCTGAGCTTCCCAGATGCCGGGAAGCGCAGTGGGATTGCCGCCGTAGGTATAAGGCGCGAGCTGCACAAGGTAGTAGGGGAAGTCGCCCTGGCCCCAGGCTTGGCGCCAGCCGTTGACGAGGGCTTTGGTCTTTTCAAGGTAGAGCATGCCTTCGCCGTTGTTCGAGCAGCCCTGATACCAGATCGCGCCGCGGATGGCGTAGGGAACGAGGCCTGCGACCATGCCGTTAAAGAGCACGGTGGGCTCCTGGTGTTTGCCTTGGCCGCTCGGGAAGTTCAGGTACTGCGGAAACTCGGGAGCATTCACGATGGGCAGGCCCGCGGTCGTTTTCGCCTTCGCGTCGGCCATCCACGCTTGCATGGCCTCGATGTAGTCGGCGAGCACTTTCTGATGCAGCGGGGACTTCGGGTCGGCGGTTTCGACGCGATCTTTGATGCCCGTAAGTTCCGGCAGGCCCGCGAAGCCGCAGGCGGGGGTCCAGGGCTCGATGCGCGTGCCGCCCC
The DNA here is from genome assembly GCA_023269675.1 of Verrucomicrobiota bacterium. Taxonomy (GTDB): domain Bacteria; phylum Verrucomicrobiota; class Kiritimatiellia; order RFP12; family UBA1067; genus JAHFSX01. The sequence continues at coordinate 857 of JAHFSX010000050.1, read as the reverse complement.
ACGAGCAGTTGATCAGGCCGACCGGAACCTTGAGTTCCTGGTGCAGGCGGCGGCCGAAGAAGAAGGCCACGGCGGACTCGTCGCCGATGCCCGCGGGGGTGGTGCGCTCCCACGCGGCGCTGACGTCGCTCTCGGGCAGGGGTTTGAAGCTCTTGGGCGCCTTGAAGTGGCGGATCAGCGGGAAATCGGCGCCGGCGATCTCCTGCGCGGCGTTGTCTACGCCGTGCATGCTGAACTCCATGTTCGACTGGCCGGAGCAGAACCACACTTCGCCGACGACCACGTTGGTGAGGGCGATCTGATTCGAGGCCATGACTTTGAAAACGGCGGGATCGGCAGAGGCTTTGAGCGCGTTCAGTTTGAGTTGCCACGTGCCGTCGGCCTTGGCCACGGTTTCATGCTTCTGGCCCGCGAACTCGACGGTGATTTTTTCACTGGGATCGGCCCAGCCCCAGACGGGCACGACGGCGTCCCGCTGCAGAACCATGTCGTTGCCGAAGATGTGCGGCAGCCGTACGGCGGCGCTCGCGGAAAAGGCCAGCAGGCTCAAGCCCGCCAGCGCGGCGAAACGGAGACTCTTCATGTGTTTCCCTTATGTGTGGGCCGGAACGCGTGTCCCAGCGTTTATGATGTGGAAAGAATAGACCATTTGGGGGGCGAGACCAAGCCGTAATACTGGCAAAAAAGGCCAAAAAAGCGGCGTTTTAGGCCGCGCCGTCCGCGCCGTTTGCAAGAGCTGAAACTTTTTCCAAAATCGCCGTTGACCGGACGGGGCCGGTCTGCTAATCTCTGCGGCTCGTTCAGGGTACCCCGGGCAGCGAAGCCGGACGGGCCTTGAAAGGACGGACGGAAAAAAT
>JAHFSX010000011.1 GCA_023269675.1 Verrucomicrobiota bacterium | reverse complement strand
GCGCCGGCCGCCGTGCCGGCCGCCACGCCGGCCGCCGAAAGCAGCACGCAGACCTACACGGTCAAAGAGGGCGAAGACCTCTACGCCGTGGCGATCCGCTGGGGCGTTAGCCCGAGCGACCTGAAATCGCTGAACAACCTGACGTCCACCGAGCTGAAGGCCGGCACCGTGCTCAAGATCCCCGGCGCGGCTCAGTAATCCTCGGAAGGCCCCATGCGCAAGACACTGACCACATTGGCTCTGACGGTTGTCTTGCTCCTGGGTTTAGGGATTGTTCTGCTGGCGACAGCCAGTGCAGTGCGGGCTCAAGGCTTATACGCCGACCCGCACTTTTTTGTTAAACGCCAGTTGCTGTGGCTCGCCTTGTCGGCGGCGGTGGTCTTTGCCGTCAGCCGCTTCGATTACCACTGGTGGAAAGAGACGCCGATCCTTCCGGTCGGCTTCTATGCTTTGGTGGTGATCGCCTTGCTGCTGGTCTTCTGTCCGGGGATCGGCGGCAAGGTCAAAGGCAGCTACCGCTGGCTCAACCTCGGCCCGCTGCGCATGCAGCCCAGCGAGTTCGCCAAGATCCTGACCGTGATCACGATGGGCGTCTGGATGGACCGCATCGGCTGGCGCGTGCATCAGTTCTGGAAGGGCGCGGTTTACCCGGCGGCCGGGCTGGGCCTGCTGGCGGGTCTGCTCGTGATGGAACCGGATTTCGGCTCGACCTTTGTGGTGGCCGTAGCCGGCGGCGCCATGATGTTTGTGTCGGGCTCGCGGTTCCTGTATCTCGGCGTGCTGGGCCTGGCGGGGGCTTCGCTTGTGGGTGCGGTGGTCGCCTCGAACGCCAACCGCATGGCGCGCATCATGGCGTGGATGCAGGGGCATGGCGAGGAGAACACGTCTTCGGCGGCCTATCAGTTGCAGCAGGCCATCCTCGCTTTCGAGAACGGCGGCCCGTGGGGCGTGGGCTTTAACCAGAGCATCCAGAAGTACAACTACCTGCCCGAGGCGCACACCGATTTCATTTTCGCGATCGGCGGCGAGGAGTTCGGGTTCCTGTTTTCGATCGCGGTGGTGCTGGCCTTTGCGATCATCCTGGTGTGCGGCGTCCTCATCAGCATGCGCGCACCCGACCGGCTCGGCCGCCTGTTGGCGTTCGGGATGACGCTGCTGCTCGTCTTCCAGGCCGCGATCAACATCGGGGTGGTGACCGGCTGCCTGCCCACCAAAGGGCTGGCCCTGCCGTTCATCAGTTACGGCGGAACCAATCTGATCACCGCGCTCTTTGCCGTCGGCACGATGATGAACGTCGGCCGGCATATCGATGTCTTTGACGAACGCATGCACACCCAAGTGGTGCGCAACGCCGCCAAACACGTGTAGCGTAGCGTGCCCCTGCGCATGGCTGCGCAGGGCCCGTGCGCATGTGGCACGCCCATCTTTGGCGTGCTTTCCTTTGCGCTCTGACGCGCCAAGCTTAGGGCAGGTGGCTTTTCACCACGCCCATCGTCTCGCGCTGACACCCCGCCACGAAGGCCCGGGCTTTCGCAACCTTCGCGCGCGTGCCGGCCGGATCCTTGACCATCTGCAGCGCGGCGGGGGCCAGGCGCGCGAGGTCGGCCTCGTTGTCGAAATCGAAGAGCCACTCGCCCAGGCCGATGTCGCGCCACATGAAGCCCTTGCTGGTCTGCTCGGCAAAGCGGCAGACGATCGCCGGCACGCCGTTGCCGATGCACATGATCGGCGAGTGCATCTCCAGGCCGAACAGCCCCGCCGAACGCACGTAGGTGCTGAGCGCCTCGGCCGTCAGCCAGAAGTCCTCGTGCCAGACCACGCTCTTGCGGACGTCCTCCGGCAGTTTGTCGACGAGCATCTCTTTGCCGACCGCCATCTGGCTCATGTCCTCGGGGCAGATCAGCACCTTGAGCCCGGTCTCGCGCACGACCGCGCAGATCGCCGCGCGCAGCGGCGCGTGGTCGTGCTCCTTCATCGCCTCGTTGCGCGCGTGTTTGCGGTCGGCCTCCGCGTCCATGGGCTTGTTGCGGATCTTCCAGTACGGCGTGTTGCGCAGGCGCGGGATGCAGCAGAGAAACTTCCCGTCTTCGAGTCCGTGGGCGCGCAGGAAGGCGGCGGCGGGCGCGTCGTCGCGCAGGTCGCAGGCGAACGCGCCGTCCGGCCCGAACGCCATCACCGGGCAGGCCACGCCGTCGCTCCGGGCTTGCGCGAGCGAGGCCGAGTCGCGGAAAAAGAGGAACTTGGCCTGGCCCATCAGCTCCCGCTGCGCCGCGTCGGCGCCGCCGCCGTAGGTGATGCCGTATACGCCGAAGGGCTTGCCCGTGTGTCTCACGAACGCCGCCACGTCTTTGTGCGCGACGAATGACGGCCCCGAGCCGTGCAGCAGGAAGTCGCACCACGCGACCGCCTCGCCGAGTTCCGCGTTGGACGCCCGGCCGGAGGCGCCGAGCGTGCCCTTCACGATGCGCAGCTTCGGGAAGCGCACATGCTCCATGGCCATGACTTCTTTTGAGAGATCGCCGGAGGCCCAGAGCCTGACCTCGGCCTCGGGAATCAGCTTCTCGATCAGGGCGAGCACGCCCGGCGTGTGGGCGATGTCGCCGATGTTCACGACCTGCCACGACGAGCGCAGCAGGATGCGCGGGGCGCGCTTCTTCTCCTCGGCGCGCAGCGCGAGCGTGATCAGGGAGGCGAGCGAGGTCTGTACGAAAGCGCGTCTGTTCATGGCGGTATCCTTGAGCATTGAGCGTTTCACGGCGCGAGGTAGAGTTCGATTTCCCAGATGCGTGCGATGTCGCCGGGCGTGGCCGTGATGTTCAGCCGCACGCGGGCCGCGGTCTGCGGGGCGAAGGTCGCGGACCAGTCCGGGCGCGTGTTCCCGGCCGCGCCCGCGCCGGGCACGTCGCGCCAGACCCCGCCGTCGTCGATCTGCAGGGCCCACGCTTCAAGCACGCCCTTGTGGGGGCCTGTGCCGCCGCAATAGCCGCTGATCAGGCGCAGGGCGGTGAAGGTCTGCGGGGTGTCCCAGGCCAGCTCGATCTGTTGCGGAACCTCTGCGGCGCTGAGCCAGCGCAGACTGTTGTCGGAGAGGTCGGCCTGGCCATCGTTCAGCAGGTGGCTGTTCTCCCGGGCGCTGGGGACTGTGATCCGGGCCGCGCGTGCGAGGTTCGCGCCGGCCTTGGCCAGCCACGGCGGAGGGGGCGGGGGCTGCGCCCGCGCGGGCTTGCGTGCGGGCTCGCCTTGATTGGCATAGTGCGGAACCGCCTCGGGGTGTTTACCCACGCCGCGGCGCATCAGCGCTTTCAGGTCATCGAGGTGGCGCTCATACACTTGGCGCGGGGAGGCCTCGTGCTTCACGGCGAGGCTGGCCGCCATGCCGACGATCTCGCCCATGCAGCCGCCGGTGCGCATCACGCGCACAGCGCCCAGCGCCTCGTGCGTGACGCTGATGTCGCGGCCCGCCATGAAGAGGTTCGGCACGTTGCGCGAATAGAGGCAGCGGTAGGGGATCCAGTAGGGCATGGGGTAGGTGGCGAAGTGCGCGGTCGAAATGAAGGCGTTGCCCTCGAAGCCTTTCTCATAGCGCGGGTCGGGCAGATGCAGGTCCATTTTCCAGCCCGTGGGCACACAGCCGTCCGGATAGGCGCGGCCCTCCACCAAGTCCTGCTTGGTGAGCACCACGTCGCCGAGCAGGCGGCGCGACTCGCGGCGGCCGCAGACGTAGGCGCTCCAGTTCAGCGCATGGTTGGGCAGGACGCCGTCGACGTTCTTGAGCGCGTCCCACGCGCCGTACATGGCCCGGAAGTTCCAGTCGCGGACCTCCTCGGCCTGGGCGATGGGGTCGAGGTTGAAGCCGCTCTCCCAGTACCAGCCGCCGAGCTGGTCGGGGAAGGGCTGGCCCTTGCCGCGGCCGGGAAAGGGCTTGTCGCTCAGGTCCAGCGCCCACGGGCAGCGCGGGAACGGCTGCGGGCGCGCGCTCTCCTTGACGTTCCAGAGGTTGCAGGGGCCCATGTGGCCGGTGGGCGTCAGCGCGAACTCCGCGCCGGCCAGCGCGCCCAGGTCGCCGTCGCCGGTGCAGTCCGCGAAGAGCTTGCCCGCGAGGCGCAGGCGGCGGCCCGTGAGCGCGTCCTGCGCGATCACGGCGGTGATGGACGCGCCGCGGGTCTCGGCCCCGTTGACGCGGTGCTGCAGGAAGAGCCGGAGGTTCGGCTCCGCGCGCGCGAGCGCCAGCTTCTTCTCGTCCTCGTAGATCTCGGCGGTGTTGGCGGGCCCGTAGTGCGCCTGGCGCGCCTGCTCGAGTTCGCCCACCACGTCGCCCACGCGCGGCCAGGGCTCCTTGCTGCGCGCGCCCTGCAGCCACACGCGCACCTCGGAGCTGTTGTTGCCGCCGAGCACGGGCCGGTCCTGCACGAGCGCGACCGTGAGGCCCAGGCGCGCCGCCGTGACGGCCGCGCAGGTGCCCGCGATCCCGCCTCCCGCCACCACGAGGTCGAACTCGCCGCCCGCTTCCGGCGTCTCGGGCCGGGCCAGCAGCATGCGGCGCACGGCGTCCAGCGCGGGGCCGCCGTCCGGCGGACGCCATGCGGTGTCGGCGGTGAAGAGCAGGGCGTCGCAGCGGCCTTCGAAGCCGGTGAGGTCATGCAGCGCGAGGGTCGCCTGCATCTTCTTGATCACGGTCGTGCCGCCGTCCTGCCAGTGCCAGGCCGCGCCTTCGGTGCCGAATTCGGCCGGGAGCGGCTGTCCGTCGACGAGCACGCGGAAGCGGCCTGGCGCGCCCGGCGCCTGCCAGGCGGCGACCCAGTCCTTGGTGCGCACCCAGACGCGGTAGGTGCCCGGCGAAGGGAACTGCACAGCCGTGACCGCGTCTTTCACCGGGCTGCCCAGGCCGTGCGCGAGCAGATAGGGCGAGCCCATCTGATCCATGAACTGCGCGTCGAGGGACCATCCGCCGGCGTCTTGGAAGGCCTCCGCCTCGACCAGGAGTGCGGGCACGGGCGCGGCCGGGAGGGCCGCGGCGCTCAGCGCGAGCGCTGCCGCGGTCAGGATCGTTGAGAGGTGACGCATGGGGCAGGTCTCCTTCGCGTGACAACAGGGGGGCTTAAAACTCGGCCGGGCCGTTGGTGCCCTCTTGGAAACGTTCGGGCTGGCCGGGAATGAAGTCCACGACCTGCCGCTGGCTGCGCAGCTTGGCCTGAATCGCCGGGACATCCGCCGCCTGCACGGGCTGTCCGGACTTCGCGAGCGCGGCCGCCGCGACGCCGGCCGCTTGGCCGGCGATCATCCAGACGCTCTCCAGCCGCAGCGTGCAGTAGGCCACGTGCGAGTAGCTCGCCGCGCCGGGCACGAGCAGGTTGACGCACTCTTCGGGTCTCGGCGTGAGCGCGCGGTAGGGGATCTGATACGCCCAGCCGATGCGCCAGATGCGGCCCTCGTTGACGAACGCCGTCGGCGAGACGGCGACGCGCTGGACGTGGTGGCTGTCGATGAAGTGGCTGCTGATGCCGATGGCGTCGGGTTTGCGGCGCTCGTCGGTCACGTCGCGCTGGGTCACCACGAAGGCGCCTTGCATGCGGCGCGCCTCGCGCACATAGAGCTGATAGGGCAGGTTGCCGTTGTCCGCGAACTCGTCCTTATGCAGGCCCCACTGACGCATCTCGGTGCGGACGTTCGCGGGCACGCACGGGTCTTCGGCCAGAAACTTCAGCAGGCCCAGCGTGTAGTCCCAGTGGTCGGCCACGATGCGGACGCGCGAGGCGTAATCCCCGTCGGGGTAGCCGAACTGGCCGCCGAAGTGTCCGAGCGAGATGACCGCGTCCTGCCTGTTGTTCACCTCGTATTTGCCGTTGCGGCGCTTGTAGAGGTCGAGGATGTCGGTGAGCTTGACCTTGCCCCCGCCGGCCGGATTCCCGCGCAGCCAGTTCTCGAGCAGCCGGTAGCGCGCGCGGTCGTAATTTTTCGGGCCGGGGATGGGGACGCGTTTGTCCGGATCGCGGGTCACGGTCAGACGGAAGTTGTAGTTCATGACGCCGCGGTGCGCGTCGCCCTCTTTCAGGTCCTTGGCCCAGGCCGAGATGCCGGGCAGCAGGTTGCCCTGCGCGTCGACGGTCGCGGCGGTGCGCGGGGTCTTGTCGAAGCGGATGCCCGCGGCCTCCTCGCCGTAGGCTTCGCGGCTTTCCCGCCCGAACGTCGAGCTCACGCCCGCGCGGGCCATCAGGTCGCCCTCGTAACCGGCGTCGATAAAGAGCCTGGCCGACACGGACGAGCCGTCGCTCAAGCGGAGGGCGCGGATGCGGGGACCCTCTTTGACCACCTGTTCGACGCGCAGACCGTAACGGACCGTCACGCCGGCCTCTTTGAGCATCTCGAGGTAGACCTTCTCCGCCGCGCTCGACTCGAAAAAGTATTCGGGCCGGTTGGTGCCGTAAAGTTTGCCCAGGCGTTCGTAGAATTCCAGGGCGAGTCCGCCGATGGTCCACTTCAGCATGTGCTCGCTCTCGGCGGTGTTGATGCCGCTGGTGCTGAGCCCGCCGATGTGGCGTGTCGGTTCGACGAGCAGCACGCGCGCGCCCTCGCGCGCCGCGGCCACCGCGGCGCTGATGCCGCACGGCACGCCGCCGTATACGATGACGTCGAAGATCTCCCGGCCCCCGTCCGCAAACGTCAAGGCCGGCAGGGCGACGCCGGCCGCCGCGGCGCCGGTGCGCGTGAGAAACGTCCTTCGGTTCATTGAGCTCCCCCTTATTGCCGCTATTATAACGGCGCGTCAGGGGTCTGTATAGAGAGGCGCGCGATGTTTTGGCCGGGTGCCGCGCCGCGTTTGTTGCCCGGCGGGGTCGGGCCCCCGCCGGAGAAGGCGCGGGCAGGTTCGCGCGCTCAAAGAACGGGAATGCCGGCGGGACGGTCACCGGCCGCGGTAGATGACGGTTGTGAGGATGTTGCGGATGGCCTCGGTGTCGTCGGGCGAAAGCGGGTCGGGGTAGGAGATGATCAGGTAGGGCACCGGGTGGAGTCCGGGGCGCAGCGGAGGCTGCACGAACCCGATGTCGGTGATGTGGTAGCCGAGGTTGCGGTAGAAGGTGCAGCGCTGCCGAGCCTTGGGGGTGTCGGGGTGCTCGATTTCGCCGAAGATCAGGAGGGCGACGTGTTGCGCGTGGAACGCCTGCAGCACGCCGCGGCCATAGCCCGCGCCGCGGTGCGCCCGGTCAAAGGCGAGGTAGATGCCGTAAAGGTAGCGCCCGAATTCCGAGTAGGCGTTGAAGCCGATCGGCGTGCCGTCGTCGAGATACACGCCCTGAAGCCGGAAATGATGGTCCGGCAACAGCAGGAACCCAGCCATGCGTTCCCATGGACACTGCTCGTCCATGGGGAACGCATCCTCGTAGACCGCCTTGAAAAACGGCATGTCGGGATGGCCGGGATCTGTGATGGCGACAATCTTCATGCGCGGCCGTAACAGGCGACGAGTCCGAGCTCCTCCTCGATCCGCAGCAGGCGGTTGTACTTGGCCACGCGTTCGGAGCGCGAGAGCGAGCCGGTCTTGATCTGGCCGCACCCGGTGGCGACCGCGAGGTCGGCGATGAAGGTGTCCTCGGTTTCGCCGGAACGGTGCGAAATGACCGACGCGTAGGTCGCCGCGTGGGCGAGGTTGATCGCGTCGAGCGTTTCGGTGAGCGTGCCGATCTGGTTGGGCTTGATGAGCACCGCGTTGGCGGCGTGCTCGTCGATGCCGCGCTGGATGAACTTCACGTTGGTGACGAACAGGTCGTCGCCCACCAGCTGGCAGGACTGGCCGAGGCGCTGCGTGAGCTGCACCCAGCCGGGCCAGTCGCGCTCGGACATGCCGTCCTCGATCGAATCGATCGGGTAGTGGGCGACAAGCTCGGCGAGGTAATCGATTTGTGAGGCGCTGTCGCGCTGCGCCGGCGCGTGCTGCGCTCCGCGCGCGGGAGTCTCGAAGCAGCCGTAGTCGTACACGCCGTCCTTGAAGAACTCCGAGGCCGCGCAGTCCAGGGCGAGCGAGACCTGTCCCTGCCCGGCGCGCCCGGGTTTGTAGCCAGCGGTCGCGACGGCCTGCAGGATGGTTTCGATCGCGTCTTCGGCACTGGCGAAGGCCGGGGCGAAGCCGCCCTCGTCGCCCACGGCGGTGGAGAGGTTGCGCTTCTTGAGGCTGCCGCGCAAGGCATGGAAGATCTCCGCGCCGGCGCGCAGAGCCTCGCGGAAGCAGGGCAGGCCGTGCGGGCGGATCATGAACTCCTGAAAGGCCACAGGCGCGTCGGAATGGGCGCCGCCGTTGACGATATTCATCATCGGCACGGGAAGCGCGCAGGTCTTGTCGCCTCCGAGATAGCGGTAGAGCGGCTTTCCGGCGGCGCGCGCGGCGGCGCGGGCGCTGGCCAGCGAGACGGCCAACAGGGCGTTGGCTCCGAGATTGGATTTGGTGGGGGTGCCGTCGACCTCGAGCATGCGGCGGTCGAGGGCCGCCTGGTCGGTGGCGTCCATGCCGGTGACGGCGGTGGCGATGATGTCCCCGACGTTGGAGACGGCGCGCAGCACGCCCTTGCCGCCGTAGCGGGCCTTGTCGCCGTCGCGCAGCTCGATCGCCTCGTTCTCGCCGGTCGACGCGCCCGAAGGGACCGAGGCGCGCGCCGAGACGCCGCAGGCCAGGCGGACGTCGGCCTCTACAGTGGGGTTGCCGCGTGAATCCAGGATCTCGCGGGCGGAGACCTTTTCAATCCGAGTGTTCATAGCTACCTCCTGTTTGGTGTCTGTTGAAAGCAATCAAACGAAACATCGATAAGATCTTGCCGCCAAGGTTCGGAGGACACCACGTCCACCAGGGAAACACTTGGCGGACTTGGCGTCTTGGTGGTTACGCGTTAGCACTCTGAGTTCCGACCACATGAAAAGCGAAGTCTCCTCACGCCAGGCCGCGCTCGGCGAGCCCGTCCTCGTCCAGCCCGAGATAATGGCCGATCTCGTGCAGCAGCGTGGTGCGCACCTCCTGGCGGAAGCGGGCGGGGTCGTCCTCCGCCTCGTCGCGCAGGTTCTCCACAAAAAGCCGGATCGCGCTCGGCAGGGGGTCGGCGGTCTCCAGGGCCACGCTGAACGAGGGCCCGACGAAAAGCCCCAGCAACTCCTCGTCATCGCCCTCTTCGATCTCCTCGTCGGGACGGGGAAAGGGGTCAAGCGTCACCGCGAGCCCGGCGACCTGGGCGCGGATGTCGGGCGGCAGCGCGGCGAGCACGGCGCACGCCTCCTGGTCCGCGAGGGCGTACCAGGCGTCATCGCTGTCGGGGGGCTCAGCTTGCGGCGGCACGGCTCTGTCATAAGAATCCAACATGTTTGAAGTTTAGCAGAGTCGCGCCGTTTGTACAATTCATTGATCGGGGGTTGATACGGCAGGGGGGGGGGTGTATGATAAGCGGAAATGATGCGGGGTGCGGGGACCGTTTGGATGGGGGACCACAGGGAATGAGCATGAAACGGGTGATTTTTTCGGGGATGCTGCTGGGCGCGGTGATCGGCTCCGGGGCCGAGAAGTCCGGGAAGCGGAAGGCGCCGGCCCGGCCGGCCCGTCCTGACGTGCAGGCGCCGGCCGCGGCGCCGGGCGAGGCGGCGCAGGTGACGGACGAGGAGGTCGACAAGGCGGTCGGGCGCGGGCTGGCGTGGATCGCGCGCGGGCAGCTGGCGGACGGCACGTTCGGCAACGGCCAGGCGCAGAACACCTCGGGCATCTGGGCGCTTTGCGGCATGGCGTTTCTGGCGCGCGGGCACGTGCCGGGCACGGAACCTTACGGGCCGGTGGTGGAGCGCATCGTCACGAAGCTGGCGGAGGTGCAGCGGGCAGACGGCTACCTCGGCGGCAACGACGGCAAGATGTACTCCCATTGCATCGCGACGCTTTTCCTGTCCGAGGTCTCGGGCATGGTGCGGCCCGAGCTTCAGGCCAAGATCGACCAGGCGCTGCCGCGCGCGCTGAAGATCATTCTCGACGCCCAGAAGATCGACAAGGACGCGAACAACCGGGGCGGCTGGCGGTACACCCCGGACGCGCGCGACAGCGACTTCTCGTGCAGCGGCTGGGCGCTGATGGCGCTGCGTTCGGCGCGGCTGAACGGCGCGCCGATTCCCCCGGAGGCGATCAAGAACGCGGTGGAGTACGTGCTGCGGCGGCACGACGAGAACCAGGGCAGCTTCGGGTACACGGACCGGCAGACGCATGCGGTGACGCTGACGGGCGCGGGCCTGCTCTGTCTTTCGCTGTGCGGCGAGCACAACAATCCGGCGGTGGGGCGCGCGGCGCGCTATCTGATGCAGAAATACGAGGAGCTGCCCAAGCAGCAGTATTGCTTCTACGGCATGTACTACGCGGCGCAGGGCCTGTTCCAGCTGGGCGGCAAAGAGTGGCAGACCTTCTCGGGCTGGATGTACGCGACGTGGATCCCCAAGCAGAACGAGGACGGCTACTGGGACCGCAACGAGCAGGACCGCTACTACCAGACCGCGATGGTCGTCCTGGCGTTCACCGTGCCCTACCGCCAGCTGCCCATCTATCAGCGCGACGAGACCGTCGACGAGAAATAGCGGGCGAGAACGCGCAGCGGATGTTGGCGCGGCCGTCGCCTAAAGCGCCCTGAAGCCGGGGCAGAGGGGCGCGGGGTCGAGCGTGACGGGCGCGTAGAAGGCGGCGACCTTGTGGCGGGCCGCGAGGTCGCGGAAGCGCTCGGCTTCCGCGGGTGCCGGTTCGGCGGCGTCGGCGCGCACGAAGTAGAAGGCGAGCTCGCCGGTTTCGGACTGGGCGAAGATCTGCGGGTCGGCCCGCTCGTCGGTGTTGGCCGAGATGACCGTGTGGCCGGCGGAGGTCAGGGTCTCGAAGACGAAGAGCACCGCGCGGGCGTGGGGTGTGTTTTGCATAGCGGGATCCCTGTCGCGGTGCCGGTAGGGACGGTTCCCCTAACCGTCCGCCGGTCGAAGTAAACAATGCCCTGCGGACGCCTCGGGAAGGCGTCCCTGTCGTGCAAGATCACTGCAGCTGAGCCACGGCGTGGTTGAATTTGCCGATGGCGTCGCGGATGCAGTCCAGCGCGGCGCGGGAGGAGATGGTGGCGGCCGTGATGGCGTCCACGTCGCCGCCGTCCTTCCTGACTTTCCAGGTGCCGCTGAGGAGCTTGCCGAGCAGCGGCTTGCGGAAGGCGTCGGAGCTCATCCGGGTGCCGAGGCCGGGGGTCTCGTTGGCGGCGACGACCTTGAAGTTCACCAGCTTGCCGTCGGCGCCGAGGCCGACCATCAGCACGACGTCGCCGCCGTAGCCGTTCTTGGAGCGGCCTTCGACCGCCGCGGCCGCGAAGCGGCCCTCTTGCTTCGCGACGAAAAAGGCGACCCCTTCGACGACCTTCTTTTCCGGCGCGGGCAATCCGGCGGGCATCACGTCGCGCGCGGCGTTGGCGGTGCGGACCTCGAGCGCGGCCTCGATGGGCGCCTTGGTCTTGCTGTAGACCGCGGCGAGCAGGGCGGAGCTGACCGCGCAGATGAGGGTCAGGACGAGGATGAGTTTGATCGTGTCTTTCATGGCGGATAGGCTGTCAGGCTGAAGACTGTTAGGCTGTTAGGGAGGCAAACGGGGGCGTGCTACTTTTTCGTGCCGAAGACGCGGTTGCGGGTGGCGCGGTTGATCAGGGGGGTGAAGGCGTTCATGATGAGGATCGCGAAGCTGACGCCTTCGGGATAGGCGCCGGTCTTGACCGTGCGGATGACCATGGTGATGATGCCGCAGCCGATGCCGAAGATCAGCATGCCGCGCCGGGTGACCGGCGTGGTGACCATGTCCGTGGCCATGAAGAACGCGCCGAGGATCAGGCCGCCGGAGAGCAGGTGGAAGAGCGGCGGGATCGCGGTGGCGGGTGAGGCGAGGCTCAGGATCACGGCGTAGGCGAGGACCGTGAGCAGGTAGGCGGCGGGGATGTGCCAGGTGATGACTTTGCGGTAGAGCAGGTAGGCCGCGCCGAGCAGCAGGGCCAGGGCGGAGGTCTCGCCGATGCAGCCGTTCATGTTGCCGATGAAGAAGTCGGAGAGCAGGCCGGTGTTGAATACGGGCAGCGCCTGGCCGGACTTCAGGGCCTCTTTGGCGAAGCCGAGGGGCGTGGCGGTGGTGACGGCGTCCGCGCCGGCGCCGGCGATCTTCTGCAGCCAGGTGGATTGGCTCCACGTGGTCATGGCGCCGGTGAAGGAGATGAGCATGAAGGCGCGGCCCGCGAGCGCGGGGTTGAAGGGGTTGTAGCCCAGGCCGCCGAAGACCTGCTTGGCGATGGCGATGGAGAAGACCGAGCCCGCGACCGCCATCCAGGTGGGGAGGGCCGGCGGCAGGTTGAAGGCGAGCAGCACGCCGGTGACCGTCGCGCTGAGGTCGGAGATGGCCCGGGCCCGGCCCATGGCCTTGCGGCAGAGCCACTCGGTGAGCAGGCAGGCCGCCACGCAGACGAAGGTCAGGCGCAGGGCCTCGAGCCGGAAGAACCAGCAGGCGGCCAGAAAGGCCGGCGCGAGCGCGATCAGCACGTCGAGCATGATGCGCTCGACCGATTCGCCCGAGTGGGTGTGCGGCGAAGAACTGACGATGTAGAGATCGGAGGGGGATTCTGGTTTCATGTGGGATAGGCTGTTAGGCTGAAGGCATTTAGGCTGTTAGGAAGAGGGTCACTTTTTGGCGGCGGAGCGCTTGGCCATGACAAGGGCTTTGCCGCGGCGCATGTGGTGGACCATGGGGCGGTGGGCGGGGCAGACGTACGCGCAGCAGCCGCACTCGACGCAGTCCATGAGGGCGATCTGCTCGGCGCTCTCGATGTCGTCGGCCTCGATGCACTGGCTGAGCTCCGAGGGGTTGAGGCCCATGGGGCAGGCGTCGACGCAGCGGCCGCAGGAGATGCAGGCCTGCGAAGTGTAGCTGGAGATCTTGCCGGCGGAGAGCAGGAGCAGGCCCGAGGCGGTCTTGCCGGTCGGGACGTTGAGCGTGCTGACCGTGAAGCCCATCATGGGGCCGCCGGAGATGACCTTGGCCGGCTTGCCGCGCAGGCCGCCGCAGGCGGCCACGAGGTCGCTGTAGAGCGTGCCGGCGGGGGCGAGCAGGTTGGAGGGCTGCTGGACGGCGTCGCCGGTGACGGAGATCACGCGCCGGACGAGCGGGCGCCCGTTGGCCACGGCGTCGTAGACGGCGTAGGCCGTGCTGACGTTCTCGACCACGCAGCCGACATCCATGGGCAGGCCGCCGCGCGGCACCTCGCGTCCGGTGACGGAATAGATCTGCTGTTTTTCGGAGCCCTGGGGGTAGCTGGTGCGGAGCACGGTGACGGCGACGTCGCCGTCGATGCCCTGGAAGGCCTGCTCCATGGCGGCGATCGCGTCCGGCTTGTTGTCCTCGATGGCGATGCGCAGCGACTTGGCGCCGAGGATCTGGCGGATGATCTCCGCGCCGACGCGGATCTCCCGGGCGAATTCGAGCATCATCCGGTGGTCGGAGGTGAGGTAGGGCTCGCACTCCGCGCCGTTGAGGATCACGGTGTCGATGGGCTTGTCGGCCGGCGGGGAGAGCTTGATGCGGGTGGGGAAGCCCGCGCCGCCCATGCCGACGACGCCGGCCGCGCCGATCTGGGCGAGGAGGTCCTTCTTGTCGGCGGTCCGCCAGTCCGCGATGCGGGGGAGCAGCTCCCACTCCTGTGAGCCGTCCGGTTCGATCACGATGGCGGCGCAGGTGCGTCCCGCGGCGGTCAGCGTCTCCTCGATGGCGGCGACCTTGCCGCCGGCGGGCGCGTGGACCGGGGCGGAGATGAAGCCGTTCTGCTCCGCGATGAGCTGGCCGGCCTTGACGGTGTCGCCCACGTTGACCAGCGGCTTGGCGGGGGCGCCGAGGTGCTGCGAGAGGGGCACGACCAGGCGGGCCGGCATGGGCAGCTCGCGGATGGGGGCGCCGGAACAAAGCTCCTTGTTATAGGAGGGGTGGATGCCGCCGCTGAAGGTGAAAGGTGAGGGGGTAGTTTGCATGAAAGGAGGAGTTAGGAGTTAGGAACTAGGATTCGGGGATGCTCTTGGCCCTTCAGGCTTTGCGGATGCAGTGGGTGGGGCACACCTCGATGGGCTTTTCGCTGGTGAGGGGTTTGGAGTAATCGACCACCGCGAGGAACCCGTCCATGTTGATGGCGCCGTCTGCGACTTTGGTGCACATGCGGCAGGCGATGCAGCCGGTGCCGCAGACCTTCTTGACGGCCGGGCCTTTGTCCTTGGAGCAGCACAGGACGTGGACGGTGGCGGCGGCGGGCACGAATTTGATGATTTTGCGGGGGCAGGCGGGGATGCATTTGCCGCAGGCGATGCAGAGGCTCTTGTCCACCCTGGCCAGCCCGTTCGCGACGGTGATGGCGCTGACCGGGCAGATGCGCGCGCAGGTGCCGTAGCCGAGGCAGCCGTAGGTGCAGCCCTTGTCGCCGCCGGCGGTGGCCTGGGCCGCGGCGCACTCGTTGATGCCGTTATAGGCGCTGCGGCGGATGGTTTCGGTGTCGTCCCCGCAGCAGAGCACGAGGGCCGTGCGCTTTTCGACCTCGACCGGTGCGACGCCGAGGAACGAGGCGATGGCGTGGGCGCAGGCGGCGCCGCCCGGGGCGCAGAGGTTGCCTTCCGCGCCGTGCAGCACGATGCCCCGCGCGTAATCGGCGCAGCCCGCATAGCCGCAGCCGCCGCAGTTGATGCCCGGCAGCAGCGCCAGCACGCTGCCGACGCGCGGGTCCTCCGGGATGCTGAGGTACTTGTCGGCGACGGCCAGCGCCACGGCGCTGAAGAGGCCGATGCCGCCGATCCAGAGGGTCGATTGAAGGATGATGGGGTCCATAGGGGAGAAAGGAGGGGTTAGGAGTTAGGATTTAGGAGTTGGGAGACGGGGAGCCGCTACTTGACGAGGCCGCTGAAGCCCATGAAGGCGAGGCTGAGCAGTCCGGCGGTGACAAGGGAGATGGCCACGCCCCGGAAGCAGCGCGGCGGGTCGGCGCGTTCGATCTTCTCGCGCAGGCCGGTGAAAATCAGGAGGGCGAAGGCGAAGCCGACGGCGGCGGAGGTGCCGAAGAGCACCGACTTGATGAAGCCGTAGCCCTCTTTCATGTTCAGCACGGCCACGCCCAGCACGGCGCAGTTGGTGGTGATGAGGGGCAGGAAGATGCCGAGTGCGGCGTGGAGCGGCGGGGCGAAGCGCTTCATCACGAGGTCGATGAGCTGCACCAGGGCGGCGATGACGAGGATGAAAGAGAGGGTCTGCAGGAACTTCTCCAGGCCGAAGGGCTCCAGCAGGTATTTCTGCAGGCACCAGGTCACGGCCGAGGCGATGGCGATGACGAAAATGACCGCGCCCGACATGCCCAGGGCGGTGCTGATTTTCTTCGATACGCCGAGGAAGGGGCAGATGCCAAGGAAGCGGCTGAGAACGAAGTTGTTCACCAGGATGGCGCTGATGATCAGAAGCAGGTATTCCATAATGATCCTAACCGGTTGTCGAAATAAGCGTCAATTTTACTAAAAGGCGGGGGCCGTTTCAAGGGGGCGTGCGAAGAATTACGCTGTTCGGCCCTTGGGGGTCAAAGGGCAGCCGCGGGCGGCCGCGGCGTTTAATGCGGGGGACGGGGCGATGCGGGCTTGCGAAGCGGGGGGCGAATTGCCATAATACAAGCTCTTAATTTTTTATCCGAGTGAGGCGGGTGACGACGTGATTGAACTTGAAGAGGTCAGGAGCCGGCTGGGCAAGTTGTGCCAGGAGCTGGATGAGATGCGCGGGTATCTCGACATCGGGAACCGGCGCCGCATTTTGGCGCAGCTCGAGGCGGAGGCGGCCGCGCCGGATTTCTGGAACGACCAGAACGGGGCCAAGGAGGTCTTCGCCAAGACCAACGCCCATCGCGCGTTCGTGCGCCCGTTCGACGAACTGGTGCGGCTGCTGGACGAGGGCGCGCTGATGCTGGAGCTGGCGGAGGCCGAAGACGAGGGCCCCCAGCGGCAGCAGGCGATCGCCGAGATTTTCCACACCTGCGACAAGGCCGACGTCACGGTGTCCAAGCTGCGGCTGCAGTCGCTGCTGGGCGGCAAGCTGGACGCCTGCAACGCCTATCTCACGGTGCATTCGGGGGCGGGCGGCACGGAGTCGTGCGACTGGGCGGACATGCTCTTCCGCATGTACCGCATGTACTGCGAGGACAACGGGTTCGAGATCGAGGTGTTCGACTCGCAGCCGGGCGAAGAGGCGGGGCTCAAGTCGGTCACCTTCCTGGTCAGCGGCCCCTATGCCTACGGGTATCTCAAGGGCGAGCGCGGCGTGCACCGGCTGGTGCGCATCAGTCCGTTCGACGCGAACAAGCGGCGGCACACCTCGTTCAGCTCGCTGGACGTGGTGGCCGAGCTGACCGAAGAGGTCGAGGTGGAGATCAAGGACGAGGACCTGCGCATCGACACCTACCGCTCCGGCGGCTCGGGAGGCCAGCACGTGAACAAGACCGACTCGGCGGTCCGGCTGACTCATTTGCCCACGGGCCTCGTGGTGGCGGTGCAGTCCGAGCGGTCGCAGCACAAGAACAAGTCCAAGGCCATGGGCATGCTCAAGGCGAAGATCTACGAGTACAACGAGGACAAGAAGCGCAAGGAGATGGAGCGCTTCTACGGCGAGAAGGGCGAGATCGCGTGGGGCAGCCAGATCCGCTCGTACGTGTTCCAGCCCTACACGCTGGTGAAGGATCACCGGACGGACGAGTCGACGTCGAATGTGCAGGCGGTGATGGACGGGCACATCCAGCCGTTCATCGAGGCGTACCTCAAGCAGAACGCGACCAAAGCGGTGGAAATTTCGTAGGAGAACGGGCATGACGTTTGAACAAGCCAAACAGGTTTTGGAAAAGAACGACCAAGGGCATGTGCTGAGGTTTTGGGACGTGCTGGATGCGGGCGAGCGTGCGCAGCTGCTGGATCAGGTCGCGGGGCTGGACTTCGCGAGCATCGCGCGGATGCGGGGGATGCTGACGAGCAAGAGCGCTGCGGCGGCCGCGGCGGAGCCGACCGCGCCGGAGGTTGTGGAGCTGACGGACGACGCGCGTGCGGCCGCGTACGCCGCGGGCGAGGCCGAGCTCCACGCCGGCAAGGTGGCTGTGCTGCTGGTGGCTGGCGGCCAGGGGTCGCGCCTGGGCTATGAGGGTCCGAAGGGCGCCTATTCGATCGGCCCGGTGACGGGGCGCCCGCTCTTCTACTTCCACGCCCGCAAGATCGTGGGGCTTTGCCGCCGCTACGGGGTGCGCATCCCGTTCTATATCATGACCAGCGACGTGAACGACGCGGCCACGCGGACACACTTCGAGGACCACAACTATTTCGGGCTGGACCGCAACGACGTCACCTTCTTCATGCAGGGCATGTGGCCCGCGCTGGACGAGAAGGGGCGGATCATGCTGGATCAGCCGGGGCACATCTTCATGAGTCCGGACGGCCACGGCGGCACGCTGACGGCACTGGATAAGGACGGATGCCTGGCGGACATGGAGCGCCGCGGCATCAACACGGTGTTCTACTTCCAAGTGGACAACCCGCTGGTCGAGATCGCCGATCCCGCGTTCATCGGGCTGCACGTGGTGCGGCGCGCCGATATTTCGGTGAAGCTCTGCGCCAAGCGCGACCCGAAGGAGGGGCTGGGCGTGGTGGTGGAGCGCGAGGGGCGTTGCGAGATGGTGGAGTACACCGAGCTGACCGACGAGCAGGCCAACCGGCGCACGGCGGCGGGCGAGCTGTATTTCAAGTACGGCAGCGTGGCCATCCACGTCTTTTCGTTGCCGTTCTTGAAGACCGAGGCCGGCAAGGCCATGCCGCTGCATCTCGCGCACAAGAAGATCCCGGTGTGCTCCGAAAACGGCACGGCTGTCCAGCCGACGAAGAACAACGGCTACAAGTTCGAGAAGTTCATTTTCGACGTGCTGCCCGACGCCCGGGCCGTGGTGAACCTGGCGTTCGAGCGCGCCGAGGAGTTCTCGCCGGTGAAGAACGCGGCCGGCAGCGATTCCCCGGCCACGTGCAAGCACGACATGCAGGCCAAGTGGCTGCGCTGGTTCAAGGCGGCGGGCATCCAGATGCCGGTGACCGCGGCGGGCGCGCCGGTCTTTCCGATGGAGATCGACCCGGCCTACGCGCTGGACGTGACGGACCTCAAGAAGAAGGGCATTTCGCTGAAGGCGGAGTGAGCAGGCGGTTGCCCGCAACCCAAGGCAGGAGTAAGAGCGCCGCCCGCGGAGCGGATACAAACGGAGGGGCAGCCGGCTTGAACGATTAAGCGGATGATTACGATTACGAACGGCCCCTGCGCCCTCCTGATCCTAAGCGTGCGCTTAATCGTAATCGGGTTGAAGTTGCTGACAAGCGACGCGGTAACGAAGGTGTGTTTCGGAACGATTTAAGGAGAAAACGATGAGACCTGTAGTATTGATTATTCGTGACGGCTGGGGCATCAACCCCCGTGAGGACGGCAACTCGGTGTTCGCGGCCCAAACGCCGGTGATCGACCGCCTGAAGACGCGCTACCCGTGGACGCGGCTGGCGTGCAGCGGCGAGGCGGTCGGGCTGCCGGACGGCTATCAGGGCTCCAGCGAGGTCGGTCACCTGAACATGGGCGCGGGCCGCGTGGTGATTCAGGAGCTGAAGCGCATCGACGACGGCCTGAGCACGGGCGAGCTGTTCAAGTCGCCGAAGTGGGCCGGGCTGATCGCCAACTGGAAGAAGAACAACAGCGCCCTGCACTTTATGGGTCTGCTGCAGGACGAGGGCGTGCACGCGCACCAGGAGCATCTCTTCAAGCTGATGCGCCGCGCGCGCAGCGAGAACGCGGCCGGACGGATCGTGGTGCACCCGTTCTTGGACGGGCGCGACACGCCGCCGCGCAGCACGCTGGAATACATCGCCCGGCTGGAGAAGGAGATCGAGGCGGTCGGCAACGCCGTGATCGGCACGGTCCAGGGCCGTTACTACGCGATGGACCGCTCCAAGAACTACGGTCTGACCGACATCGCCTACGCGTGTATCGTGCAGGCCGAAGGGCGTAGCGCGGACACGGCCGTGGCCGCGGTGCAGGAGTCGTATGACCAGGACCAGACGCCGGACAACACCCCGATGGTGGACGAGTACATTCCTCCGTACGTGATCGGCGGCTACGCGGGCATCAAGGACGGCGACTCGGTCATGCACTTCAACTACCGCCAGGACCGCGCGATCCAGCTGACGCAGGCGTTTGTCTGTGAGGACTACAAGGGCGTGCGCCAGGCTCGCCCGAAGATCGTCTATCTGGGCTTCACCCGCTACTGGGACGAGTTCACCGATTACCTGCTGGGCGCCATGGGCGGCGAGGGCGGCATGCCCGATCTGCTGGGCGACGTGATCTCGAAGGCCGGGCTGCGGCAGCTGCGCATCGCCGAGACGCAGAAGTTCCGCCACGTCACGAGCTTCTTCAACGGCAAATCCACCCAGGCGGACGTGGGCGAGGATCAGGTCGATGTGCCGGGGCGCTTCGACCCGGCGACGTTCGCCAGCCATCCCGAGATGGAGGCGTACAACCTGACCGACGAGCTGCTCAAACGGCTGCAGAACAATCCGTACGCCTTCGTGGCGGTCAACTATGCCAACTGCGACATGGTCGGGCACACCGGCGACTTTGACGCGGCGCGCCGGGCGGTGGAGGTGGTGGACGAGTGCATCGGCAAGCTGCTGCCGCGCCTGTTCGAGCTGGACGCCCACATCCTGATCACCGCGGACCACGGCAACGCCGAGCAGATGAAGGACTACCTGACCGGCATGGTGAAGACCAGCCACACGCTGAATGACGTCGAGTGCTTTTACGTGGCCAAAGACGCGGTCGGCGTGAAGCTGGCCCCGGCCGGCAAGCTGTGCGATGTGGCGCCGACCGTGCTGGCGCTGCTGGGCTTGCCGATCCCGGCGGCGATGACGGCGCAGAACCTGGTGCTGGGGCGTCCGGACTGGGAGTGAGCGGCGCGCGGGGCAGGGTGCGCTCGCCGAACGCGCCGCGGACGGCTCGGTGAGCCGTCCCTGCCCGCAGCTGCGGATGATCGTCAGGCACTTGATGTGGGGGGGCTGCAATGGTGAGAATGCGAAAGGTCGTGTCGGTGGCCGCCAGTGTCTGGCTGGCGGTGTCGTCGGCCTTTGCCGTGATCTCGTTCGACAACAGCTTTTACAGCCCCCGCAACCGGGAGCGCGGCGTGCGCAAGGCCACCGCGCTGATCATTCTGCACACGACAGAGGCGCCTTCGGGGAGCGCGTTGCGCAAGCTCAGCGACCTGGGCGAATGCAATTTCTGCATCAATGAGGCGGGGCGCGTGTTCCGCATCATCGACCACAAGCGCGAGGCGTATCACGCGGGCCGCAGCATGTGGAACGGGCGGTCCAACGTGGACGAGTTCTCGGTGGGGATCGAGGTCTGCGGCTACCATGACAAGCCGCTGGCCGCGGCGCAGTACACCGCGCTGGCGGCGCTGATCGGCGAGCTGAAAGCCATCTACAAGATTCCCGACGGCTGCGTGCTGACGCATTCTCAGGTCGCCTATGGCGCGCCGAACAAGTGGCAGCCCCGAAGCCACCGCGGGCGCAAGCGCTGCGGCATGTTGTTCGCCACGCCGGCTGTGCGTGCGAGGCTGGGGCTCAAGACGCGCCCGGCCTACGATCCGGACATGCGCGCCGGACGGCTGGCGGATGCGGACCCTTATCTGTCGCAGGTGCTCTATGGCCGGCCGCCGCAGTCCAAGCTTCCCCTGACGCGAGTCGTCACGTCGGACTCGAATGTGATCGGTCTCGGGCGGGGCGCGTGGGACATCGCGCGTGACGCGTACGACGATCCGACCACGCTCTACGTGTTTCCGAACGGCACGAAAAAACGCGGCAACCAGATGGCGAATTTCAAGCTGCTGCCGCTCGGCACGAAGGTCATCGTGAACGCGCCTGCGGAAAACCGCGTGGAAAAGGTTCAGGCTGTGGGCGACAACGGCAAGGCGCAGGACATCGCCGGGGACGAGGTGCTGAAGGCGTCGACCATCTACATCTACCCGGACGGACGGTATATACGCGGCAGCCAGCTCGGCGCGGACGGGGTTTTGAAATTGCCTTACAGCACCAAGGTGCTGGTGGGCTATCAGGTCGGCGGCCCGGTTTCCGCCAGCCGTCCGGCGGCCACCATCTGCGGCCCCCGCTGGCGTTCGTCGGAAACCTACTTCCTGATCGCAGGCGCGCTGGTGTCGGGCAACAAAGTGGACGAGGCCAAGATCCCTGCGGGGACCATGCTCTTCTTCAAGAGCTGACCGGCGCGTGGCCCGGCAGGGCGAGCGCTCCGCGCGCCGACGGTCACCCTTTCGCCGCAAGCCGGCGCATCACCGCCCCGAAGATCTCCTGCGGCTCGGCCATGCGGCCTTTGCCGGACGTGCCGCAGGCGAGATCGCCCGTGCCCGCCTCGACGAAGGTCGCGCCGCGGGCCGCCAGCGTGCCCAGGTTGGACTGCGTGGCGGGGTGCTCCCACATGCCGGTGTTCATGGCCGGCGCGATCACGAGCGGCGCTTTTGTGGCCAGCGCGGTGGAGGCCAGCATGTCGTCGGCGAGCCCGTGCGCGAGCTTGGCGATCACGTTGGCGCTGCACGGCGCGATAACCAGCACGTCGGCCCGTTCGGCGAACGAGATGTGGCCGGGCATCCACTCGTCGGGCTCGTCGAACAGGTCGACGGAGACGGGGTTGCGCGAAAGCGTGCGGAAGGTGAGCGGCGTCACAAACCGCGTGGCGGCCTGCGTCATGATGACGTGCACGGCGTGCCCGTCTTTGATAAACAAGCGCGTCAGTTCGCACGCCTTGTAGGCGGCGATCGAGCCGGTAACGCCGAGCAGAATGGTGGCCATGTCATCCCTCCCGAGAAGAGTTAGGATTTAGGAGTCGGGCGTCCGTTCAGCTGGAAGCCCGCGGAAAGGGCTTTCGCGCGGCAGGACTCCCCGGCCCGCGCTCAGATGAACTGCGCTTTGACGTTGATGATGTCGCACAGCCGTTTGAAGGCGGTCTGCAGGTCGTCGTTCATGACCTGGTACATGTACTCGTGCGCGCGGTCCATCTCCTTCTTCGCGTTGCGGACGCGTTTGTCGATCACCGCCTGGGAATCGGTTCCGCGGTGCTCCAGCCGCGCCACCAATTCGTCCAGCGAGGGCGGTTCGATGAAGATGTCGATGAAGCCGCGCTTCATCGGGTCGTCGTCGGGCAGGGCGGCCACGTGGCTGCGCACCTGCTCGGCTCCGACGACGTCGATGTCGAGCAGCACGCACTGGCCTTCGCGCAGGATCTCGTAGATCGGAGCTTTCAGCGTGCCGTAGTAGTTGTCGTGGACCTTCGCGTACTCGAGAAACAGATCTTCGGCGATCATCTTTTTGAAGGCCTCAACGGACAGGAAGTGGTAGTCCACGCCGTCCTCTTCGTTCAGGCGCGGCTCGCGGGTGGTGCAGGAGACCGAGTAGCAGATTTCGGGGTAGTTCTGCAGCAGCAGGTCGCACAGCGTCGTCTTCCCTGCCCCGGAAGGCGCGGACATCACAATGAAAAGGGGTTTCATCAAATAGGCTCCTTGAAAATAGATGACGGTAGTGTAACGGGTCGGCGCGGTTGAGGCAAAGCTGAAAATCAAGCGGCCGGCGTCCCGGGAGTCCGGAGCGGGCGCGCGGGGCAGTTCCGTCTTTTGACACGCGCGACGATTATGGTAAGATGCGCGCACAATAAATGGGGGGGAGCTCCCCGGCGAAAGGATTTCCGGATGAAGCATGCATATGCGGTTATTTTGGCAGGCGGGAGCGGCGAACGGTTCTGGCCGCTGAGCACCAAGGCTCGCCCGAAACAGTTCATTTCCCTTTTTGGCGGGCGCCCGCTCCTGTCGCTGGCGGTTGAGCGGCTGCACGGGCTGGTGCCGGCCGACCGCATCTTCATCATCACCGCCGAGCGGCTGGTGGAGGATACGGCCGCCGCCGCGTGGAACGTGCCGCGCGCGAACATCATCGGCGAGCCGTGCAAACGCGACACCGCTCCCGCGATCGCCGTGGCGTGTGGGCTGGTGCGGCAGCGCGATCCGGACGGCATCGTCTGCATTCTCACGGCGGATCAGCTCATGAGCGATGTCGAGACCTTCCGCCTGACCTTGTCCGATTCCATCAAGGTGGCTGCGCGCGAGGAGGTGATCGTGACAATGGGCATCCAGCCCGACTACGCAGCGACGGGCTTCGGGTACATCGAGGCGGGCGACGCCCTGGAGACCCGCACGGTGACCCTCTTCCACAAGGCCCGGCGCTTTGTGGAGAAGCCGGACGCCTACACGGCTGCCCGCTATGTTGAGAGCGGAAAGTACTATTGGAACGCGGGCATGTTCATCTGGAAGACCGGCACCATGCGCAAGGCGCTGGGTGAGCACGCGCCCGAGCTGGCGCAGCTTTGCGACGGCGTGGCCGAGGCCGGCTCGCCGGACGATCTCGACGCGCTGCTGCGCCGGGCCTATCCCCCGTTGCGGGCGATTTCGATCGACTACGCCGTGATGGAGCACGCCCAGAACATCGTGATGGCGCGCGGTTCGTTCGGCTGGGACGATGTGGGCTCGTGGCCTTCGGTGGCCGGACACTTCTCCGCCGATCTGGACGGTAACGTGGTGATCGGCTCGTGCGAGCAGCTGGAAGCGCAGAACAACATCGTCGTTTCCGAGAACCGACTCACCGCGCTGATCGGCGTGCGGGGGCTCGTGGTGGTCCAGTCCGAAAACGCCACGCTGATCTGTCCCAGGGATCGAGCCGAAGAGGTGAAGAAACTGCTGCGCCGCATCGCCGAACGGCCGGACGGCGAAAAGTATGTCTAGGGGCGACATGTCCACCACATCCGATCTTTCCGCGCGCCGCTTCAAGCTGACGGTCGCTTACGACGGCACGGCTTACGCCGGCTGGCAGGTGCAGCCGCGCCACATCAGCGTTCAGCAGGTGATCGAAGAGGCGCTGCAGGGGATTGTCGGGCACACGGTCAAGTTGCATGGCAGCGGACGCACGGACCAGGGCGTCCACGCGCGCGGGCAGGTGGCGCATGTGGATCTGGCGTGCCGCTTGAACGCGGAGTCGGTCTGCCGCGCGCTCAACGGCCGGTTGCCGAAAGACATCCGTATCCTCAAGGCCTCGCTGGCGAAGCCGGATTTTCACGCGCGGCGTTCGGCGGAGGGCAAGGAGTACCGCTATTTCGTCTGGAACGATGCGATGGTCCTGCCGGACAAGCGGCTCTACACGGCGCACGTCTACCGGCCGCTCGACGCGGCGCCCATGCGCAAGGCCGCGGCCTTCTTTGTCGGGCGCCACGACTTCGCCTCGTTCACCGCCAACCCGCAGCGCGAGGTGGAGTCCACCGTGCGCTCGATCTACGCCTTCACGGTCAGCAAGCGGGGTAAGGAGATCGTGTTCCGCGTGAGCGGCGAGGGCTTCCTCTACAAACAGGTGCGCAGCATGGTGGGTTTCCTGCTGCGCGTCGGCGAAGGGGCGGAGAAGCCCGAGGCGGTGCGCGAGCTGCTGGCCTCGTGTGCGCCGCGCAAGGCGCGCGTGCCTTCCGCGCCGGCGCAAGGTCTGTTCCTGTGGCGCGTCTGGTACGGAAAAAAAGGAGCAGTTCGGAAGGAGAAGTTAGGGGTCGGGGTCGGGGGCAAAGAGGGGTAATTTTTTGAACGGTTAAGATTTAGGATCAGGATTAAGATTAGGATTACGAGGGGCACGGTCCCTCCTGAGACTAACCGTCATCCGGTTGAAGGTGACGACAAGGAATCAGGAGCCGGAGGGGCTCTGCGGCTTGACGGCTTGACGGGCGGGTGGTAGGCTCATCACATAGTTTGGCGGCGGGGGTGATCTGGATCGTTAAAAGGAGTCACGGTATGGCGATGAATTTGGGACGCAGGGCGTTTTTGGGGCAGGCCGCGCTGCTGGGCGCGGGCGCGGCAATGGCGGGCGGCGTGGCAGGCTGCAAGAGCATGAGCCCGGGGGCGGGTGCGGCCACCGCGATGGGGCTGCGCTGCAAACCGTTGGAAAAGATCCGGGTCGGCGTGATCGGCCTAGGCATGCGCGGTCCGGGCGCGGTGCAGAACTATTCGAATCTGCCGGGCGTCGAAGTGACCGCGCTCTCGGACCTGTTGCCGGAGCGCGCGGAGCGCCAGCAGAAAGGGCTGAAGGATAAGGGCAAGCCGGACGTGACGCTGTATGCCGGTTCGGAAGACGCCTGGAAGAAGCTTTGCGAATCGGACCGGGTGGATCTGGTGCACGTGACCACGCCCTGGCTCTTGCACACGCCCATGGCCCTGTACGCCATGCGGTGCGGCAAGCACGTGGCGGTGGAGGTGCCGGCGGCGTTGACCTTGGAGCAGTGCTGGGAGCTGGTCGAAACCAGCGAGCGGACGCGCTGTCACTGCATGATGCTGGAGAACTGTTGCTACGGCGAGAACGAGATGTTCGCGATGATGCTCTGCCGCAAGGGCGTGCTGGGGGAGCTGGTGCATGGCGAGGGCGCGTATCTGCACGACCTGCGCGACCTCAAGTTCAGCGCGACGGGCTATCAGGACATGTGGCGGCTGAAGTACAGCAAAGAGCATACGGGCAATCCGTATCCGATGCACGGGCTGGGCCCCATCTGCCAGTACATGGACATCAACCGCGGGGACACGTTCGAGTATCTCACCTCCGTCAGTTCGGGTCAGTTCGGGCTGACCCAGTTCGCGATCGACAAGTTTGGGAAAAACAGTCCGGAGGCCCGGGAGCCGTATAAGCTGGGCGACATGAACACCACGGTCATCAAGACCCGGCGCGGCCGGACGATCATGGTGCAGCACAACACCACCAGCCCGCAGCCGTACAGCCGCATCAACACGATCTCCGGCACCCAGGGCATCCTGTCCGACTATCCGCTGCGCGTGGCGCTTTCGCCCAAATCGCACGAGTGGATGGGCGACGCCGAACTGGCGGCGCTCAAGGCCAAATACGTGCACCCGCTTTGGGACAAGAACGGCGAGTCGGCGAAAAAGGCCGGCGGCCACGGCGGCATGGACTACCTGCTGCTGCTGCGCCTCTGCCACTGCCTGCAGAAGGGCCTGCCGCTGGACATCAGCGTTTACGACACCGCGCTGTGGAGCAGCCTGGTGGAGCTGACCGAGCGCTCGGTGCTGAAGCGAGGCTCGTCGGTCGATGTGCCGGACTTCACGCGCGGCGGCTGGAAAACCGCCCCGTCGCTCGGCATCGTCGATGTCGGGTGAGTGTGGACGGTTATAAGTTGCGGGTTACTCGTTGGACGTTGTTCGTTACAAGGTAGCGAGTGATTGTGTATCATGAGGGCGGATCGTTACGATCCGTCCTTTATTATTAGGGGGAGAGCCTATGCGTGTTTTCTGGGGAATGCTGGGGGTGTTTGCGCTTGCGTGTTGCGCGGCGGAGCCGGTGACGCTCTTCGATTTCACCCAAGAGGGACACGGCTGGAGGGGGAACCCGCGCACGCGCGACGCGCGGCAGGCGCACGGTTTCTCGGTCGAGCTGACCGGCGAGGACCCGTGGCTGGAGGGGCCCGCGGTCGCCATGCCCGGGTTCGGCGAGGCGCAGAAACTGGTGCTGACCCTGGAGGCCGAAAGCTCCGCGTCGGGCGCGTTCCAACTTTTTTATTCGTCGCAGAAACAAGGGTTTTCGGAAGACGCGACGGTCCGGCTGAACCCCTCGCCCTCTTCGCCGACCACGTACAAGGGCGTCATTCCGCTGACGGCTGACCGGTTGCGCTTCCGCCTCGATCCGCCGGGCAGCGCCGGCCGCGTCACGCTGCGCGCGCTGCGGGCGGTCCCGCTCATCCCGCGTGCGGCCCCCGTCTTTGAGAAACCCGTGGCGGTCGCATTGCCGGACGACGCCCTGCGCGTGGAGGCGGGGACCGTGCGGCTCGAGCACGATCCGAAGCGCTGGAACGCGTTCGCCTGTTTCATCGGCGGCCAGAAGATGGCCGAGTCCAATCCGGCGGAGACGCTGGCGTATGTGGAGGGCAAGCAGGCCGTGCCGGTCGTGCTGGCGGCGGCGACCTCGGAACGCGCGCCGGACGGCTTTGTGGTGCGGGCCACCGCGCGCGATGCGGGCGGTGCGGTCTGGCGGGTGACCCGCCGCTTCATGGCCGACAAAGGGGCCGTCCGCATCGAGACCTCGCTGGAAGTCGATGCCCCGCGCGAGGTGATCCATCTGCCGTGGCTGACGCTGTTCGCGGGCGTCGGTTCGTTCGGCGAGGCGAAGAGCCAGGCCCTGTTGCCCGGCGTGGAATATCTGGACAACGAGCCGTCGAGCAACGAGAAGGAGATCCGCGGGGCGGCCGCCAACCGGCGCATGGTGGACTCGTATAAGGTATGCTATCCGATGATGGCGCTGGCCGCGGGGGGGCGCTGGCTCGCGGTGACGTGGCAGACCAACGGGGTGCCGGTCGCGCCGGTGTTCGACTCGCCCGACCGCGTGTTTCACTCCGGCGGACATCTGCTGGGCGTGTGGTCGCCCGCGGTCGGCGATGACCGGTTCGAAAGCGAGTTCGTGGTTTACGGCGGCGTGCGTCTGGAGGCGGGCAAAACATATGGCTGCGCGGCCACGGTGTGCGGCGGCCAAGGGGATGTCGTGACCGAGGCGGTCGGACATTATGTGGCGCGCGCGGGGCTGCCGCCGCTGCCGCGCTATGCGGGCGGTTTCGGGGACGCGGTGCGCCTGCTGGCGTCGGGGTGGCTCGACTCGGCCGCGCATCAGGGAAACAGGTGGCGGCACGCCGTGTGGGGCGACCACTTTCCTCCCCAGCCGGCCGAGGATCCGCCCGCCTTCATGCTGTGGCTGGCGGCGAACACGCCGGACGCGGAGTTGAAGAAGCGGCTGACGGAGACGGCGCAGGCGGTGATTGCGAATCTGCCTGCCGGATGTTCCGGGATCAACGGGGTCTCGCACGTCAAGCGTCCGACGGGCGCGCTGCTGTATGGCGACTTGGCGGGGGTGGTGGGTCAGGCGGGGCCGCAGGCCGCGCGGTTTGCGGCGCAGCTGGCCGCGGGCAAGTCGGTGTATAAGCCGGGAAAGACCGATTTCGCCGCGACGCTGGGGAGCGACCACTGCAACGGGTTCACCGCGCTGGCGGCGGAAGAGATGCTGAACAGCGCGACGCTGACCGGTGACGAGGCGGCGATCGGCGCGGCGCTGGCGGTCTTGGACAAGATGACCGCGAACTACGCGGGCCAGGTACCGCGCGGGGCGCAGCCGTGGGAGATGCCGCTGCACACGCCGGACATCGTGGCCTCGGCGCGGCTGGTGCACTGCTATGTGATGGGCTATCTGCTGAGCGGCAAGGCCGGCTATCTGGAACAGGCGCGCTACTGGGCCTGGACCGGAGTGACGATGATCTACCTCGCGCCGCCGACTCCCGGAGAGGTGGGCCTGTACGCCACGATCGGCGTGATCGGCGCGACCAACTGGCAGGCACCGAACTGGATCGGACAGCCGGTACAGTGGTGCGGATTGGTGTACCGATCGGCTTTGGAGGACCTCGCGCGCGTGGACGAGGCGCAGCGTGGCACGTGGCAGACCTTGGCGCGCGGCATCACCCTCACGGGGCTGAAGATGTGTTTCCCGGTCGGCGATCAGGAGGGCCGCGGCGGCCTGCTGCCCGATTATTATCTGCTGAAACCGCAGATGAGCGACGGCCCCGCGATCAATCCCGGCACACTGCAGGCGCATCTGGCCGAAGCCTACGGGAAGACGCCGATGTACAGCGTCACGCGGCTGTCCGGCGGTTCGCTCGCGCATGTTCCCGGCGAGGTGCGGCAGGAGAAGAGCGCCGAGGGTACGGTGAAGCTGACGGTCACGGCCTGGCCTGAAGGCGAGTACCGCTTGCTGCTCACCCGCGTGAGCCGTGCGCCTTCCCAGGTTCTGTGGAACGGCGTCGCGCTCACGCCGCGGCATCTCGCCGCCGCCCGCGCAGTGATCGTGACGCTGAAAGGGTCTGGCACATTGGAAGTGCTGTGGTAGCTCCGTGCGGGCCGTATTGACCATGTGGTATCACTTTAGTACTATATTCACATGCCAAGGAAGATCAGAGAGCTGATCCGGGATCTGACGAAGGCCGGCTTTGCTGGTCGCGGAGGCAAGGGCAGTCACCGCAACTTCAAGCATCCGACAGGCGTGCCGATCACCATCAGTGGGGGTCTCGGGCAAGACGCAAAGAACTATCAGGAACGTGCGGTGGTTGCTGCCATACGGGAGGTCAGCAAATGAAGGCCAGTGATCGTTATCTCAAGTTTGTGGCATGGTCCGAGGAGGATCGGTGTTATGTCGGCACCTGTCCCGGACTGATGTTGGGCGGGGTCCATGGCGCTGATGAGGCGAAGGTATACCGTGAGCTTTGTCAGGCGGTCGATGAATGGATTGCAATCCATCGTGCCGATCATGCTCCCTTACCGCCTGCCACGGCGGGTAAGGCGTATTCTGGGAAGTTTGTCATGCGGGTCGGCAAGGAGCTCCACCAGGAACTGGCCGCCTCCGCCCTTCGCGACAACAAGAGCCTCAACGCCTACTGCGTCGGGGTTCTCAAGGAACGGCAAGAAACGTACGGTCATCGCGCGGTGCGCGGTTCAAAGAAACGCCGTCCGTCCCTAAACTCCGGGAAATAATGATCCGTTGCTTATACGCAACCGATCGCGAAGTTTTTTGGAAACGAGCGGGGAGAGAACCATGAAACAGTTCCAAGCGCCTTGGGGCAAAGCGTTGCGGGCCGTTTCGGCGGCCGCGACGGTGATTCTGTTGGGCGTGGCGGCGATCCCGGTGCCGGGAGTCTGGTGGATGCGGCTGCTGCCGCTGGCGATTTTGGCCGGAGCGTTGCCCTTCGTCGTGCGAGGCTACACGATACAGGATGACGTGCTGCTGGTCCGGCGGCTGTGCTGGGACACGCGGATCGATTTGACGGGGCTGCGGTCGGCGCGCTTTGACCCGGCGGCGCTGCGCGGCAGCCTCCGCACCTGCGGCAACGGCGGGCTCTTTTCCTTCACGGGCTGGTATTGGAGCCGGCAGCTCGGCCGCTACCGGGCCTTCGGCACCGATCCCAAACAGGCGGTCGTGCTCACGTTCGACACGCGCCGGATCGTGGTGACGCCGGAGCGTCCCGACGCGTTCGTGCGCGAGCTTTCCGCGGGGCTTCCGCGGTAAACGGCGATTTTGGTTGTAAACCGCCACGGACTGTTTTATTTTAAACCCATCATAAGCTGTTTTTTGGGGATGCGGCTCAAAGGATTGGGCCCGTCTCACAGAAACTCACAAGGAGGATGCGACATGTCGAGGAAAGTCACGCTTTTCACGGGCCAGTGGGCGGATCTGCCCTTCACGAAGATTTGCGAAACGGCTAAGAATTTCGGGTACGAAGGTCTCGAACTCTGCTGCTGGGGCGATCACATCGAGTTGGACAAGGCCTCGAAAAGCAAGGCCTACTGCGACGACAAGCGCGCGGTGCTTGAGGCCAACGGGCTCGGGTGCTGGGCGATCTCCAACCATCTTTCCGGCCAGCTGGTTTGCGACAATATCGATGACCGTCACTATGCGTTCGCGCCGGCTTCGGTCAAGGGCGACCCCAAAGCCGCCAAGAAATGGGCGATCGAGATGCAGAAGAAGGCCGCCAAGGCCGCGAAGAACCTCGGCGTCAAAGTGGTGAACGGCTTCACGGGCTCCCCGATCTGGCACCTGATCTACTCCTTCCCGCCGTGCACGACGAACCAGATCGCGAACGGCTACAAAGAGTTCGCCAAAACCTGGAAGCCGATCCTCGACATCTACGCCGAGAACGGCATCAAGTTCGCGCTCGAAGTGCATCCGACCGAGATCGCGTTCGACATCGCCTCGGCGCAGCGCGCCCTCGAAGCGCTGGACGGCCATCCGGCGTTCGGCTTCAACTTCGATCCGTCGCACTTGGGCTATCAGGGCGTGGACTACGTGAAGTTCATCCGCACCTTCAAGGACCGCATCTTCCATGTCCACATGAAGGACGCGTGGTGGGGCCATGGCGACGGCACGGTGGGCGTGTTCGGCGGGCATACCGATTTCGCCGACCCGCGCCGCTTCTGGGACTTCCGTTCGCTGGGTCACGGCGACATCAACTTCGAGGAGATCATCGTCGCCCTCAATGACATCAAGTATACGGGGCCGCTCTCCGTCGAGTGGGAAGATTCCCGCATGGACCGCTGCCACGGCGCGCAGGAAGCCTGCGACTTCGTGAAGAGCGTGGACTTCGCTCCGAGCTCGATCGCGTTCGACGCGCAGTTCGACCGCTAAGGGCGGTACGGGCATAAGACTGAAGGCAGGAGGCGCGGCGCAAGCCGCGCCTCCTGTTTTTTCTCCCGCGGCGTTGATCTTCGCGCCAGCCGTTCCGGATGCCGTATGAGCCGGAGGATGCGTGTCGTGGCCGCTGGCGTTTGGAGGACCGGCGTGCTACACTTCCAGCATGAAAGCACGTACCACGATTGCCCGGATCCCGTTCCGTTTTTCCGCCGCGCTGGTGGCGCTCGCCTGTTTCGGCTGCGGTGCGACCGTTCGCGGCCAGAGCGTTCTCGTCGAGGCCGAGCAGTTCGCCGACATCGGCGGCTGGGACCTGGACCAGCAGTCCATGGACCAGATGGGCTCGCCCTATCTGCTGGCGCACGGCCTCGGCGTGCCGGTGCGCGATGCGGTCACAACGGTCCGCTTTCCCGCACCCGGAGCCTATCGCGTGTGGGTCCGGACGCGGGATTGGGTCGCGCCGTGGCAGGCGGAGGGCGCTCCCGGAAAGTTTCAGGTGGCGGTGAACGGCAAGCCTCTCGCCGGAATCTTCGGGACCCGCGGCGCGGCGTGGCAGTGGCAGGACGGAGGCTCCGTCGAAGTCGCCGGCGAAGCGCAGGTGGCCCTGCATGACCTGACGGGCTTCGAGGGACGCTGCGACGCCGTGCTGTTCTGCAAAGACGCCGCCTTCCAGCCTCCGGACGAACCGGCGGCGCTGGCCGCCTTCCGGCGCGCCGCGCTCGGCCTGCCGGAGAAACCGGACGACGGCGGCGCCTACGACCTGATCGTCGTGGGAGGCGGTATCGCGGGCACGGCCGCCGCGGTTTCGGCGGCGCGCAACGGGCTGACCGTCGCGCTGGTGCAGGACCGGCCGGTGCTGGGCGGCAACGGCAGCTCCGAGGTGCGCGTGTGGCCGCAGGGCAAGATGCGGCAGAAGCCGTACCGCAACATCGGCGATATCGTCGAGGAGCTGGTGCCTCCCGGCGGGCCGGGCTGCGAGAACGCGGGTTACGGGTCGTGCTTCGACGACGCGCGCAAAGATGCGGTGGTGCGCGCCGAGCCGCGCATCACGCTGCTGACCGAGCTGCGCGTCAACGCGGCCGAGACGCGCGACGGCCGCATCGTCGCGGTCGTCGCGCAGCACACGCGCACGGCGCGGCGCCTGCGGCTGACGGCGACTCTCTTTGCGGACTGCACCGGCGACGGCACCGTCGGTTTTCTGGCAGGTGCGGACTACGAGATCTCCAAAGAGGGGCAGATGGGGGCGAGCAACCTCTGGCGGCCGATGGATACGGCCGACACGAACCAGATTCTGCACTGCGAGTGCAAGGACAAGGACGCGCTCACCGCCGCCGTCCAGGCCGGAACCGTGGCCGCCCCGTTCCCGCGCTGCCCGTGGGCCGTGGACCTCAGCGACAAGCCTTTTCCGGGACGTGACTTCAAGGATGGGCAGTGGCGGCATTCGCCGCTCAACAACCTGGGCGGCTGGTTCTGGGAGAGCGGCTTCGACAAGGATTCCGCCAACGACATCGAGCGCATCCGCGACCTGAATCTGCGCGCGATGTACGGCGCGTGGGACGCGCTGAAGAACGTGGACAAGCTTTACCCGAACCACCGCCTCGGCTGGTCGGCCTTCATCGCGGGCAAGCGCGAGTCGCGCCGTCTGCTGGGCGACGTGGTCCTGACGGGCGACGACTTCCGCCAGGGGAAAGCCTTTGCGGACGGATGTTTCCCCTGCTCGTGGCACATCGATCTCCACATGCCGCACCCGGCCTATTCGAAAGGCCACGAGGGGAACGAGTTCATCTCCTATTGCACCTCGGGCAAAAACTACAGCTACAAGGGCCCCTACTGGGCGCCGTACCGCTGCCTTTACAGCCGCAATGTCGGCAACCTCTTCATGGCGGGGCGCGACATCAGCGTGAACCGCGAGGCGCTCGGACCGGTGCGCGTGATGAAGACCTGCGGCATGATGGGCGAGATCGTGGGCAAGGCCGCGTGGATCTGCGTGCGCCAGAAGACCACGCCGCGCGGCGTGTACGAAAAGCACCTCGACCTGCTCAAAGAGCTGATGTCCCAGCCCGGCGCCATGCGCCGCGAGACGCGGGAGGGGGCCCTCGCGCTGCCGCCCGGCGCGAAAGGCGCGACGTTCCGCGGCTCCGGGCTCGACCCCGCAAAGCTGGCCGGGACCGTCATCGACGACACGAGCGCGGAGCTGAGCGGCGACTGGAGCGACAGCGGGAATCTGACGGGTTTTGTCGGCGAAGGCTACCTCTATTCCAGCGACGCGAAGGCGACCGCGCGCTTCCCGTTCACGGTGAAGACGAGCGGTTCGTACGAGGTGCGCGTGGCCTGGTCGCCGCATGCGAACCGCGCCAAAGCGGCGCGCGTCACCGTGTTCAGCGCGGCGGGCGAAAAGAGCGTGACGCTCGATCAGACCCAGCCCCCGAGCGGCACGCCGCCGTTCCAGTCGCTCGGAGTATTCCGCTTCGAGGCTGGCCAGCCGGCCGCCGTGCTCTACACCGTCAGAGGCGCGCGCGGCCCCGTCCACATCGATGCCGTGCAGGTCGTGCCGGCGCGGGAGGGTGCTCTTTTTTAACCATTCGCTTCAATTATACGGACGGGCCAGCGGGAATGGCGCTAAGTTAAGCGCCAGGGCCAGTCTTAATCGTAAGCTTGCTCTTAATCCTAATCCGTTTTTCCGGAAAGATTACGATTAGGATTACGATTAGGATTACGAATAGAGCGTAATACCGGTTCCAAGTGCGGTCGCCGGTTTTTGTTTTCGCATCGGCCATCCGCGATATGCTATAAAAGTTCCAGTTAATAAAAGGGGGAAGTGAGTCATGGTCAGAGGAATGAGGGTTTCGCTTTGTTTGTCGGGGATGCTGGCGCTTTCAACGGTTGAGGCGAAGACTTTGACGGTCTACGTGGCACCGGACGGTAGCGACGCGCACACGGGCATGTTTCCGGAGTTCAATAAAGGGAAGGGCGACGGTCCCCTGGCAAGCCTGGATGCGGCGCGGCTCCGGCTGCGCAAGTTGCGTGCGGACCGGGTTCTGGCCGCTGACGATCCCGTGACCGTCGAGTTTGCGGACGGCGAGTATGCGCTGGCCAAGCCGGTCACGTTTGAGCCGGAGGACACGGGGACGCCGGACGCGCCGGTGACGTACACGGCCGCCAAAGGCGCGAAGCCGGTCTTCACCGGAGGGAAGCGCCTGCCGCCTTTCGAGGTTGGCGCGGACGGGGTGTGGCGGACCCGCGTGGACCCCGCGTTCCGTTTCGAGCAGCTCTACGTCAACGGCCGGCGCGCCATCCGGGCGCGGTCGCCGAACGCGTTCTACTACTCGATGCAGGCGCCCGCCCCGTATGGCGTGGACCCGCTGACCGGCAAGGTCGCGGATCTCAGTCACCGCTCCTTTTTCGCCGCGAAAGCGGACGTCGCGCCGCTGGCGGGCAAGAGCCGCGAGCAGCTGAACGACGTGGTGATGACGGTCTTCCATTCGTGGGAGGCGAGCCTGTCGCGGCTGCAGGCGGTGGATCCCGGCACCGGGCGCGTGGTGGCGACCGGCAGCAGCCCGTGGACCCTTTTCAAGTGGGGCCGTTATCTGCCGCGTTATCAGCTTGAGAATTTCAAAGAGGCGCTGGACGCGCCGGGCGAGTGGTTCCTCGACCGCGCTGGGATCTTGAGTTATCTGCCGCTGCCGGGCGAGAAACCCGCGAAGACCGAGGCGGTCGCGCCGGTGACCGCCGCGTTCCTGCAGGTCAAGGGCGACGCCTTGAAAGGCCGGTGGATCTCAAACCTGACCTTCAGCGGGCTGACGTTCCTGTATGCGGGTTACGAGCTGCCGGAAAAAGGGCAGGGGGACGGCCAGGCCGCGGTGACGCAGCCCGCGGCGGTGGAGCTTGACGGCGCGCGGCAGGTGGCGTTCCGCGATTGCGTGTTCGCGCACATGGGGCCGCACGGGATCTGGTTCCGCAAGGGGTGCCGCGAGAGCGCAGTCGAGCGCTGCCACATCTATGACATCGGCGGCGGCGCGGTGCGCATCGGCGACTCCAAGTGGAGCAAGGACGAACTGCCGGACCGGCTGACCGGCAAGATCGTGGTCGACAACAACATCCTGCAGGAGGGCGGACGCCTGTTCCGCGGCGCGACCGGCGTCTGGATCGGCCACGCGAGCGACGTGCAGGTGACGCACAACGATATCGGGGATTTCTTCTACACCGGCATCTCGATGGGGTGGACGTGGGGGTACAACGAGACGGCCACGCACCGCAATACGCTGGCGTTCAACCACATTCACCATCTGGGCTGGGGCGTGCTGAGCGACATGGGCGGCATCTACACGCTCGGGCGCTCGGACGGCTCGTGCATTTCCAACAACGTGATCCACGACGTGTACTCGTACGATTACAGCGGCCGCGGCGGCTGGGGCCTCTACACCGATGAGGGCAGCGCGAAGATGGTGTATGAGAACAACCTGATCTACCGCACCAAGACCGGGAATATCCATCAGCACTACGG
This sequence comes from Verrucomicrobiota bacterium, assembly GCA_023269675.1. Lineage (GTDB taxonomy): Bacteria > Verrucomicrobiota > Kiritimatiellia > RFP12 > UBA1067 > JAHFSX01. The sequence goes on along the minus strand of JAHFSX010000011.1, from coordinate 128,073 downwards.
TCAGGAGAACGTGTTCCGCAACAACATTCTGGCGTACAGCATGGACGGCCAGATCCAGCGCTCGCGCATCGAGGAGCACACGGCGTTCTTCTTTACGAACAACATCGTCTACTGGGACAACGCCTCCGCCGCCTTCTGGCGCGGTCACGCCGGCGCGGCGGGGACGGTGAAGGATGTGGTGGCGGATCACAACACCTACTGGAACCCGCAAGGCATCGCGAGCAACGCCTTCAACTGCGGCACCTGGAAGGACTGGCAAGCCGAGGGCATGGACACGCATTCGCAAATCGCCGATCCGCTGTTCAGGAACCCGGCCAAGGGCGACTTCCGGCTGAGGTCGGGCTCGCCTGCCGTGAAGGCCGGGTTCGTTCCGTTCGACGCCACGCTGGCGGGCGTGTATGGCAGCCGCGTCTGGCGCAAGCTGGCGTCGGCCAAACGTTACCCCGCGGTCACCTTCGCGCCGGTTCCCGAGATCTATGTGGTCCGGCGGCTGGACGAGGATTTCGACGGGCTGCCGCTTAAAGCGGAGTTCCCGAATGTCGCGACGCACGTCGAGAAAAAGGGCGACCGCATAGCGGTCACGGACGAGACGGCCTATTCGGGCAAGCAGTCGCTCAAGGTGCAGGACGCGCCGGATCTGGCCCAGTTCTACGATCCGCACTTCACCTTCGGCTGCGCCTTCACCAACGCGGTGGTGGAGAACCGCTTCGCGCTGCGGATGCAGGCGGGCGCGGAATTCTTCACCGAGTGGCGCGACTACCCCGAGGACGGCGGCAACGGGTATGTGACGGGGCCGTGCCTGGTCTTCCGGCAGGGCCGGATGACGGCGCGGACGCGCGTCAAAAAGGCGGACGGCTCGTTCCAGGCGGCGGAGCGGCTGATCGCGGAGATTCCGGCCGACACCTGGGTGGAGGTCACGGTCACGGCGGGGACGGGGAGTCACGCCACGGGGATGTGGTCGGTCAAACTCGCGCGGGCGGGGCAGCCGGACGTCGCGGTGGCGGATCTTTATCTGAGCAACCCCGCGTGGCGGGCGATGGAGTGGCTGGGCTTCTGTTCGACCGCCAAGAGCAAGGTGGCTTATTATCTGGACGATTTCGTGTTCGGGGAGAAGTAGAAGGTCGCGGTAGCGGGGCCGTGAGCCGCCCCTGCGCAGGGATGCGCAGGGCACATTCCCTGATTTGGCGCGCCCATCCTTGGGCGTGCGGAGGCCCGCCGGCGGAAGGCAGACGGGCGGTCACGAGGAAAGGGCGAAGAGAATGAAGCGAAAGACAGGGTTGGCGGCCGTTTCACGCCGCAGCTTTCTAGCTGGCACAGGCGCGCTGCTCGCGATGCCGACGATCATTGCGTCGGGGTGCATCGGGCTGCGGAAGGGGTGCGTGGCGCGCCGTCCGCCGCCGTCCGAGCGCATCCATGTCGGCATGCTGGGCTATGGCACCATGGCGCAGGACAACATCGGCAACTTCCTGAACAACGACAAGGTTCAGGTGGTCTCGGTCTGCGATGTGGTCTCCGAGGGGCCGCTGTACGGGTACAAGGCCGAACGTGTGGGCGGACGCGAGCCGGGGCGCCGCAAGGTGAACAGTTTCTACGCGGAGAAGGCGGGCAAGGCCGACTTCAACGGCTGCAAGGTGTTCACGGACTTCCGCGCGATGCTGCAGGACAAGGATCTCGACGCGGTCTGCATCAGCACGCCGGACCACTGGCACGCGCTGCATACGATCTGGTCGGCGAAGATGGGCAAGCACATCTATGGCCAGAAGCCGTTGGCGCTGACGGTGACCGAGGGCCGCGCGATGGTGAACGCCGTGGGTAAGGCCGGGATCACCTTCCAGACCGGGGCGCAGTCGCGCTCGAACGACTATTTCCGCATGGCGTGCGAGTTCGTGCGCAACGGCCGCCTCGGCAAGCTGCAGCGCGTCGAGGTGGGGCTGAACAAGGGCCACGCGACCTTCGGCAAGACGCCGGAGCAGCTGAGCGAGACGCCGCTGGCGGCCCCGCCGCCTTATCTGGACCTCGACCTGTGGCTCGGGCCGGCGCCGCTGCGCCGGTTCACGCCGAAGATCCACCACCCCATGCAGTGGCGCTACAACCTCGACTACTCGTGCGGCATGTTAACCGATTTCGCGGCGCACCAGCTCGACATCATGCAGTGGGCGCTGGACAAGGACGGCGTGGCGCCGGTCGGGGTCGAGAACATCACTGGGCGGCTGCCGCCGTTCTCCGATCTCTACAACACGGTCGCGAGCCCCTTCAGCTTCGAGATCGTCTACGGCGACGGCATGCGCGTGTTTGTCTCGTCGGAGTACACGTACGGCTGCCGCTTTATCGGCGAGGGCGGCCGGCAAATCTACGTGACGAACGGCAAGCTCGAGACGAACCCGCCCGAGCTGATCCGCGAGAAGCTCCGCGACGACGAGGTCAAGCTGATCCGCAGCGGGCAGCAGGAGAAGAACTTCATCGAGAACATCTACAGCGGCGGGCAGAACATTTCGCCGGTCACGGCAGGTTACTCGTCGGTCTTGCCGGCGGTGCTGGCGCACATCGGGATGCGTCTGGAACGCTCCTCGCTGAAATGGGACGCGGCGGAAGGCCGTTTCGTGAACGACGTGGAGGCCGACGCCCTGCTTGTGCCGCACCTGCGCGCGCCGTGGACGCTGGAGCCGTAGGCCCGGCCAGAGGGGCGCGACCTATGGAAAGAACCGGTTTAGCCCGGCGCTTTCATGACCGGTCGGCCGCTGGGAGGCGGTCCCGCGGTCATCGGTTTTCACTGAAGTTTGGCGGCGGCGGCCTCGTCCAGGAAGACCACGGTGTCGCGGTGGACCTGCAGCGCCGAGGCGGGGCTGTCGGGCGAGACGGGGCCTTCAATGGCGGCTTTGATGGCGCGGGCCTTATTCGCGCCGAAGCCGAGCAGAACGCATTTTTTCGCTTCGAGAATCGTTCCGACGCCCATCGAGATGGCGTAACGGGGAACCTCTTCGCGGGCGCTGAAAAAACGGGTGTTGTCGCGGAGGGTCTGCTCCGTGAGGGTGACGCGACGCGTGCGCGAGTCGAGCGGCGAACCGGGTTCGTTGAAGCCGATGTGGCCGTTGCTGCCGATGCCGAGCACCTGGATGTCGATGCCGCCCGCTGCCGCGATGGCGGCCTCGTAGGCGGCGCAGAGGGCGGGGAGGTTGTCCGCCGTGCCGTCCGGGACATGGGTGTTTTCGGGCCGGATATTCAGGTTCGAAAAGAGGTGGGCGTTCATGAACGTGCGGTAGGAGTGCGGGTGCTCCGGGGGCAGGCCGCAATACTCGTCGAGGTTGAAGGTGCGGACGCGGCTGAAGTCCGCGCCCGACTGGCAGGCCTTGATCAGCTCCCGGTAGAGCAGCAGCGGCGTGCTGCCGGTGGCGAGTCCGAGAACCAGGGCGGGGGTTGTCTGGAGGGCGTCCGTGATGAGCGTCGCGGCCAGCCGGCTGGCCTCTTCTGCGGTTTTGCAGACAATCACTTCCATTGCTTAAATCCTTTGCACGTGGCTGGACATAAACTAAACCAAAGCGCCCGGAGTGTCAAACGCAGAGTCGCGGAATCGCCGAAGACCCGGAAGCGGGGTTAAAGCCGACAATGGCCTTGACTCTCGTTGCCGGAACACCGAAAATGCAGGCATTTCAAAACCCTACAGGAATTTTCAGTATGCGTGTGATTGGCGTGATCCCGTCGCGCTGGGGCTCGACGCGTTTCCCCGGCAAAAGCCTGCATCCGCTCGGCGGCAAGCCGCTGGTGCAATGGGTGGTGGAGGCGGTCAAGAGGGCGCGGTTGCTGGACGAGGTGCTGGTGGCCACGGACGACGTGCGCATCGCCGACGCGGTGCGCGGTTTCGTCAAGGTGGTGATGACGCGGGCGGACCATCCCTCCGGCACGGACCGCGTGGCCGAGGCGGCGCAGGCCCAAGACGATGACATCGTGATCAACATCCAGGGCGACGAGCCGCTGATCGATCCGGACCTGATTGACGCGTTGGCGGTACGGATGAAGAACGACCCGGGCTGGGCGATGGCGACGGCGGCGTGTCCGATCCGCGCGCGGCGCGATCTTGACGCGCGCACGGTGGTGAAGGTGGTGCTGGCGCAGGATGGCGGGGCGCTCTACTTCTCGCGGCTGCCGATCCCCTGCCGCCGCGACGGCGAGGCGGACCTGGCGTCGGGACTCTACCTGCGGCACCTCGGGATTTACGCCTACCGCGGCGCGTTCCTGAAGCGGCTGGTCCAGGAGCCGCCGTGCGCGTTGGAGCAGACCGAGTGCCTGGAGCAGCTGCGCGCGCTGTACATCGGCGGGCGCATCGCGGTGATTCAGACCGAGGACCAGGGCGTGGGCGTGGACACGCCCGAAGACGCGGCGGCGGTGGAAGCGATTTTGAAGGCAAGAGCGTAGGGCCGACCGGCGGGGCGCCCTCAAAGAAAGGCTGATTTTATGGCGAAAATGACTCCGGTGAAGGTGGGCGACGTGACGTTCGGCGGCAAGAAGCTGGCGTTCATCGCGGGGCCGTGCGTGATCGAATCGGTGGAAGGCACGATGGATCTGGCGGCGAAGCTGGTGCGGCTGGCGGCGGAGCTGGATGTGCCGCTGGTGTTTAAGGCGTCGTTCGACAAGGCCAACCGGACCTCGGTGGATTCCTACCGCGGGCCGGGGCTGGTCGAGGGGCTGGCGATCCTGCAGGAGGTGCGCGACCGTTTCCACGTGCCGGTCCTGACCGACATCCACGAGCCGGGACAGGCGGCGGTGGCGGGCGAGGTGTGCGACATCCTGCAGATTCCGGCGTTCCTGTGCCGCCAGACCGACCTGTTGGTGGCGGCGGGGGAGACCGGCAAGGTCATCAACGTCAAGAAGGGCCAGTTCCTGGCGCCCGAGGACATGGTGAACGTGATCGACAAGATCGCGAGCACGGGCAACACCAAGATCATCCTGACGGAGCGCGGCGCGAGTTTCGGGTATCACAACCTGGTGGCCGACATGCGCAGCCTGCTGATCATGCGCGAGCTGGGCTACCCGGTGGTGTTCGACGCCACGCACAGCGTGCAGCGTCCGGGCGGCGCGGGCAAGACGAGCGGCGGCGACGGGCGCTGGGCTCCGGCGCTGGCGCGCGCGGCGGTGGCGACCGGCGTGGACGGCATCTTCATGGAAACGCACGTGAATCCGGCGGAGGCGCTTTCGGACAAGGCGAACGCGGTGGCGTTCAAGGATCTGAAGAAACTGTGGCAGACGCTGGGGGCGATTCATGCGCTTGTTCGGTAAACAGGCGCGCGGCGCGCTGGCGGCGGCGGGGCTTCTGCTCTGCGGCGGCGCGGCGTGCGGCGCGGGAGACCCCGAGGCGGACCGCTGGTTCATGCGGCACACGGAGGCGCTGTGGCGTCCGCTCGCGGAGCAGTGGGCCGCCTCCAAAGCCGCGATGACCTCGCCGGTGGAAAACCTGACGCTGCCGCTGGATTACTACAGCAGCGGGCGCATCCGGGCGGTCCTGCGCGCGCGGAAGGCGCAGCTGCTCTCAGACGGGCTGGTGTTTTCGGAGGGGGTGCGCGTGGACATGCTCACCGAAGACGGGCAGCCCGACGGGCGGATGACGGCCGAGGCGTGTCTTTTTGACCGTAAGACCAAGCAGGGGTATTGCGAGGGCGCGGTGAGCATGGAAAAGGGCGGTGACCGGTTAAAAGGCCGTGGTATGTACTTTTCATTTGAGCAACAATTCATTAAAATTCTTGCCGAATGCGAGATACGGACGCATCGCATGCAGATGAACTTCGGGAGGCTTTAGTGAAGAAGACGATTTGGAGAGCCGTGGCGGCGGCGGGCTGCGTGGCGGGCGGGGTGGTTTGGGCCCAGGGAGAGGCCGCGGCGACGGCGCCGGGCGCGCCCGAAACGGGTGCGAGGCCGGAGAAACGCGAGAACGCGCTGAAGGCGCTGAGGGCGGCGTCGACGAACGAGCCGGCGCGCGAGTCGGTGATCACCGCCGAAAAGATCGAGTTCGACAACAAGGAGGGCGTGATCCTCTTCGACGAGAACGTGCTGGTGGATGACGCGCAGTTCGTGATGCGGTCCGAACGGCTCCTGGTTTTCATGCAGGGGACGAACGACGTGCAGCAGATCATGGCGGTCGGGCGTGTGAGCATCACCAACCAGAACCGGGCCGCCAGCTGCGACAAGGCGGTTTACACGAAGAAAGACGGGCAGATCGTGATGAGCGGCAACGCCCGCTTGATGCGGCAGGGCGACGGCGGCGGCGAGGTGACCGGCAACCGCATCACGATCTGGCTGGACGATGAGCGCATGGAAGTTTCGCCCGGGCGCGTGGTGTTGCCGCCCGGCACCTTTAACAAAGGCGACAAGAAGCTGATACCGTAGAATGTGACTTGACGTATGCATGATGCAGTTGGAAAAACGGGTGAGAAGGTGCCTGATCTCCAGGCCTTCGATCTGGTCAAACAGTATGGGCAGCGCGCCGTGGTGAACGGGATTTCGCTCCATGCGAGTTGCGGCGAGATCGTGGGGCTGCTCGGGCCCAACGGCGCGGGCAAGACCACGACGTTCTACATGGTCGTGGGGCTGGTGCGCCCGAATTCGGGGACCATCGCGTTCCGCGGCGAGGCGATCACGCGGATGCCGGTGTACCGCCGCGCGCGCCTGGGGCTGGGGTATCTGGCGCAGGAGGCTTCGATCTTCCGGAAACTGACGGTCGAGGAGAACGTGTTGGCGATCCTGGAGACCATGGGGTTGACCAAGGCTGAACGCGCGGAGCGCGCCGAAGAGCTGCTGTCGAGCCTGAGCCTGACCAAGGTCGCCCGGCAGCGGGCCTACACGCTCAGCGGCGGCGAGCGGCGCAAGCTGGAGATCGCCCGCGCCCTGGTGCGCAAGCCCGCGATCCTGATGCTCGACGAGCCGTTCAGCGGCGTGGATCCGCTGGCGGTGCACGATATTCAGGAGATCGTCAAGGGGCTGCGCGACCGCGGGCTCGGGATTATCGTGACCGACCACAACGTGCGCGAGACGCTGTCGATCGTGGACCGCGCGTACCTCGTGTACGACGGACAGATCCTGTGCGAGGGGCCGAGCGATTTTCTGGTGCAGGACGAGACGGCCCGCCGGCTCTATCTCGGAACGAATTTTAGGATGTGACACAGTCAGACGATTTCGAATCGATCTGTTTAATACAAAACCGCCTGCCAGGTGGCAGGCAAACAAAAGAGAGGATGACACACTATGCCTATTGAAGTGACGATCCGTCATCTGAATGCGGCTCCCGGGATTAAGGAATATGCGGAATTGCGTGCGACCAAGCTGTTGGAGCAGTTCCCGCGCGTGGAGAGCGTCCACGTGATTGTCGACGTGCAGCGCCATCTCTACGAGGCGGAGTTCGTCGTGCAGCAGAAGGGGCTGACCGCGGTCGGCGCGAAGGAGCATGCGTCGAGTGCGCGCGCGGTCATCGACACCGCTGCGGCCCGCGCGGAGAAACAGTTGCGCAAGACCATCTCCAAGCGCGTGACGGCTCACATCCGCAACACCGACAAGAAGTAATGGGAGAGATCCGCCAGAGCCAGGCACAGCAGTCCCGCGTCACGGTCGGCCAATTTCTGAAGGTCGGCCGTGACCGGCTGGGGCTTGAGTTGGCCGCCGGTCAGGCAGGGGTCGAGCGCGTGATCATCGAGCCGATGACGCACCGCCCGGGCCTTGCCTTGTCGGGGTTCTACGAGCATTTCGCGTGGAAGCGCATCCAGGTGGTGGGAATGGCGGAGTACGCCTACCTCTCTTCGATGCCGGAGGCGCTGCGCATCCAGCGCGTGGAAGAGTTGTTTTCGAAAAGGATCCCGTGCCTCGTGTTCACGCGGGGGAAGCGGGTCTTCCCCGAGGTGCTCCGGGTGGCGGAGCGTGACGGGGTGGCCGTGTTGCGTTCCAGCATGGTGACGCGGCACTTCATGCACACCGCGACGTTCGTGCTGGAGGACCTGCACGCGCCGCGCTGCAAGGTTCACGGCACGATGTTGGAGGTCGCCGGCGTGGGCGTCTTCATCGAAGGCGCGGCCGGCCTCGGCAAGAGCGAGACGGCGCTCGGGCTGATCAAGCGCGGGCACGCCTTGGTCGCGGACGACTTGACGCAGCTGCGCCGCGACAGCAACAACAACCTGCTCGGTTCCGCGGTGCCGGTGACGCAGTACTATATGGAGATCCGCGGGATCGGCATCATTTATGTGCCGGCGATCTTCGGCGTGGCGGCGGTGCGCGGCGAGAAGCAGGTGGATTTGGTGGTGACGCTGAAACGGCAGGGCGAGGCGGACGCCGAGCTCGACCGCACGGGCACCGAAGAGCTGACGCGCGAATTTATGGGTGTGTCCGTGCCTCAGTTGGTGATTCCTGTGGCGCCCGGCAGGGATTTGGTGAACTTGGTTGAAACAGCGGCGCAGGAGCACAAACTGCGTCTTTCAGGCTATGTCGCTGTCCGCGAGTTGGACTCGCAGATCAAGCAGCACCATGCCGGAGGAGGAGAGTAGAACGTGGGACAGTCTAATGCAACCGCAGAGACTCGGGAGTTCGTGTTGCTGAACAAGTACGGGATGCACGTTCGGCCTGCCGGCCTGTTTGCCAAAGTGGCTTCGCGTTTCAACGCCGAGGTCGATGTCGAGAAGGACGGCAGCATCGTGTCGGGCAAGAGCATCATGGCGCTGATGACGCTCGAGGCGGTGTGCGGCACGAAGCTGCGTGTGACGGCGAGCGGCCCGCAGGGGCGGGAAGTGCTCGATGAGCTCGAGGCGCTGGTGTCGCGCAAATTCGATATCCCTGATGAGCAATGACCCGGTCATAGGCCATGGCGCGAAGAGCGACATGCGGATGTTCACCGGCTTGGCCGCCTCGCGCGGCTTTGTCGCGGGGCCGGTTTTTCTTTTCCACAGCACGGCCAACGACCAGATCCCGGAGTACCGGGTGGAGCCGGAACAGCTCGCGCACGAACTCGCGCGGCTGACCGACGCGTTTGCCCTCACCCGCACGCAGATCCGCTCGCTCGCGATCGAGCTGAGCAAACGCATCAGCGGGGACGAGGCGACGATCTTTGACGGGCATCTGATGATTCTCGACGACCCGTCTTTCATCGGCTCCTGCAAGGAGAAGGTGTCGCGGGAGCAGTTCAACGCCGAGACGGCCGTCAACTCGGTGTCCGAAAAATACTCTTCCATTTTCGCGGCGATGGACGACGCGTATCTGAAGGAGCGCGCCAAGGACGTCGGCGACATTTCCAAGCGCATCATCCGCAACTTGCTGGGCGGCGCGGACGCGCAGGCCTTCCGCGTGGAGCAGCCCTGCATCGTGGTGGCCGATGAGCTGACCCCGTCCGAAACCATCTCCATGCCCAAGAACCTGATCCTCGGGTTCGCCACCGACCGCGGCAGCAACACCTCGCACGCCTCCCTGCTGGCGCGCGCGCTGGGCATCCCGGCGGTCGTCGGGCTGGGCTCGCTTTCCGAAATCGTCAAGACCGGGGACCTGCTGCTGCTCGACGGCACGCGCGGCAAGGTGATCCTGAACCCGGGGCGCGAGGAGCGGCAGGCCTTTGAGAAAATGGTGGCCCGCTCGAAGAGCATCGAAGAGAAGCTCGAACAGGGCAAGCTGGCCCCCGGAGCGACCAGTGACGGGCATGCCGTGCCGATGCTCGCGAATGTGGATCACAACACGCCGATGACCGGCCTCTACGCGGTCGGCGCCGAGGGCGTGGGACTTTACCGTTCGGAGTATCTGTGGCTGACCATGGACCGCGAGCCGACCGAGGAGGAGCAGAGCCACGCCTACACGGCGGCGGCGCGCTCCCTTCCGGATGGCCAGCCGGTCACGATCCGCGCCCTGGATATCGGCGGCGACAAGATGACCAAGGGCGCGTCCGCGTCCTCGCATAAAGAGGCCAACCCTTTTCTCGGAAACCGCTCGATCCGCTATCTGCTCCGCAACCCCGAGGTGTTCAAACGGCAGCTGCGCGCGATCCTGCGGGCCAGCGTGCGCGGCAACGTGCAGCTCATGTATCCCATGGTCTCGACCATCGAGGAGCTCCGCGCCGCCAACCTGGAGCTGCGGGCCTGCATGACCGAGATGAAGGCCGAGGGCATCCCCTTCAACGAGCACATCAAGCGGGGCGTGATGGTCGAAGTCCCTGCGGCCGCGCTGATCGCCGACGCGCTCGCCCGAGAGTCCGACTTCTTTTCGATCGGGACCAATGACCTGATCCAGTACACGCTCGCCGTCGACCGCCTCAACGAGACCGTCGCGCGCCTCTACCAGCCCACGCACCCGGCCGTGCTGCAGCTGATCGCCCTGACCGTCAAGGCCGCCCATGATCACGCGCTCAAGGTGTCCGTCTGCGGCGAGACGGCGGCGGACCCCGTGATGGCGGTCCTGATGATCGGCATGGGCGTGGATGAGCTGAGCATGTCGCCCAACCTGATCCCGCTGGTCAAAAAAATCATCAGCCAAGTCTCTTTCGTCGACGCCCAGGCGTTGGCCGAGACGGTGCGGCGCATGAACAATGCCCCGGCGGACAAGGTGTACGCCTTCTGCCGGAATCAGGTGATGAAGCTCGCTCCTGACCTGTTGTACCTGCAATGAAAGAAGAGGGGCGGCGATGGGGAAGCTCGCGTTTTTTTTCGCCGCATGGGCGGCGTCGGTGCTGGGCGCGCAAGAGCCGGTGACCCTCCGTCCGGCGGATGACGGGCGGGCGCTGGTCAATCCCGGCATGGGCTGGACCATGCACTTCTACTCCAACATGCCGGGAAACTATGGCTCGCGCCTGGAGCCGTCCGACGCCCTGGCGTGGTTCCCCGGCTGCTCCACGGTCTATCTGCGGATCCCGTGGGCCGATGTCGAACCGCAAGAGGGCGTCTTCAACTGGGCCGCGCTCGACACCCCCGCGCAGCGCTGGACGGCCCGCGGCTGCCAGGTGGCGTTCCGCATCACCTGCTCCGAGAGCTGGCTGCGCTACGCCACGCCGGAGTGGGTCAAACAGGCCGGCGCGAAGGGCGTGTTCTGGGACTACGGCAAGGGGCCTTCCGAACAGGGCGCGCTCTGGGACCCCGATTTCGTCGATCCGGTCTTTCTGGCGAAACTGGAGAACTTCCTCAAGGCCATGGCCGCGCGCTATGACGGCCAGCCCGAGGTCGCCTTCATCGACATCGGCACCTACGGCCTGTGGGGCGAGGGCCACACCGGCGCCAGCAGCCGCGTGCCGCAGGCGAAGATGGACGAGGACGTGAAACGGCACATCGACCTGCATGTGAAGCTCTTCCCTCATTCGCTGCTCTGCATCAGCGACGACGTCTCCGGCCCCGGCAACCGCTCCGGCGTCTATCCCTTGCTCGACTACGCCCGCTCGAAGGGCGTGACCCTGCGCGACGACAGCATCCTGGTCCAGCCGCCGCCGAACGCGTGGTACCATGCCGATCAGGCGCAACGCTACTGGCCCGCGCTGCCGGTGATTCTGGAGCACGAGCACTACGGCTCGTCTGTGCACAAGAAAGCCTGGGATCCCGACCTGCTGCTCAAATCGGTCGAGGACTACCACGCGAGTTTCATGTCCATCCACTGGTGGCCGCAGGAGTTCCTGGAGAAGAACCGCGCGGTGATTGACCGGATCAACCGCCGCCTGGGCTACCGCATCCAGCTGCGCGAACTCACGCTCCCCGGTGCCGCCAAGGTCGGCGAGTGGTTTGAGGTGGAGTGGACCTGGGCGAACGCGGGCGTCGCGCCCTGTTACGGCGGCGGCTTCCCGGCGCTCACGCTCAAGGACGGCAAGGGCGGGCTCGTGGCCGTGCTTTCCGACGAGGCCTTCGATGTGCGGCAGCTGCCGGTCGGCGCTCCGGAGGCCGCCACCCCCGTGGCGCGCCGCAGCCGCTTTCGCGCGGGCTGGACCGCGCCGGCCACCAAGCCGGGCGACTACGATGTTTTTGTTTCGGTCGGCAAGCGCGACGGCACGCCGGTGCTGGCGCTGCCGCTGCCGGGGGACGACGGTTCGCGCCGCTATCGGGTCGGGCGCATGACGTTGCGCTGAGCGGATGGGGGTTAACGGTCTTGTGAGGCTAAGGAATTTGGGCAACAGGGTCCCTGCCGTAGCGGGATAATGCCCGATTAGGCGATGTTCGATTGAAAAGACGGATGAAGGGATTGAGGATAAGATGAAAAAGCGCGTTTTTTTGGCTTCTTTGTTGGCGGCGTGCGCGGCCTGCGCGGCGGATATCCAGTCGGTGCGCGCGGCTGACCCGCGTAACCTGTCCAACGGCTTGCGCATTCCCTGCCAAGGTTATTGCGACCAGCCGTATGTGGTGGTCACCTCCAACGGCGCGTGGGTGTGTACGCTCACCACCGGCAAGGGCCTCGAAGGCCAGCAGGGGCAGCATGTGGTCTCGACCGTCAGCCAGGACCAGGGCAAAACCTGGTCGGAGCTGGTCGACATCGAGCCCGAGACCGGCCCCGAGGCTTCATGGGTGACGCCCCTTATCACGCCCTACGGACGCATCTACGCCTTCTACACCTACAACGGCGACAACGTCGTGACGCTGCCCAATTCCGACAAGCGCGTGCGCTCCGACACCCACGGCTGGTACGCCTTCCGCTACTCGGACGACGGCGGCGCCACCTGGTCCGCGCAGCGCTACCGCATCCCGGTGCGCGTCACGGACGTGGACCGCGGCAATCCCTGGCGCGGCGAGACCTGCCACTTCTGGGGCATCGACAAGCCCAAGGTCAAGGACGGCAAGGTCTATTTCGCCTTCACCAAGCTGGGCAAGTTCTTCATGCTGGACGGCGAGGGGTGGGTGGTGGCGTCGGACAACCTGCTCACCGAGCGGGACCCCGACAAGCTCGCCTTCAAGCTGCTGCCGGAGGGCGAGAAGGGCATCCGCAGCCCCGCGCTCGGCAGCGTGCAGGAGGAGCACAACCTGGTGCCGCTCGCCAAGAGCGACCTCTTCTGCGTCTTTCGTCTGGAGGGCGGCACGCCGGGACAGAGCCTCAGCCGTGACAACGGCGTCACCTGGTCGCTGCCCGAGCCCATGACCTACGGGCCCGGCCAGCGCACGCTCAAGACGCCGCGCGCCTGCCCCAAGCTCTTCATGACCTCCGAGGGCAAGTATCTCTTCTGGTACCACAACCACGGCGGCAAGCTGTGGTCCGGCCGCAACCCGGCGTTCCTGGCGGGCGGAATCCTCAAGGACGACGGCTTCATCCGCTGGTCCGAGCCCGAGATCGTGCTGTTCGATCCCAACCCCGCGATCCGCATGAGCTATCCCGATCTGGTCGAGCAGGGCGGCAAGTTCTGGCTCACCGAGACGCAGAAGACTGTCGCGCGCACGCACGCGCTCGACCGCGACCTGCTCGACGGCCTCTGGAATCAGGATGTGGCCACCAACGTCTGCCGGAAGGGCCTGCTCCTCGAAAAGGCCAACGCGGGCGACACGCCTGCGCGTCCGTCCGTGCCGAAAGAGTTCGGCGATCTCGCCCAGGGCGGGTTCACGGTGGAGCTGTGGACGAAGCTCGACGCGACCGCGCCGGGGCAGACGCTCTTCAGCACCATGGAGAAAAACGGGCAGGGCCTGCGGGTGATGACGGCCGAGATCGCGGGCCATCCGACCCTGGAGATCGAACTGTGCGACGGCGGGCGCGTGGTCTCGTGGCACACCGATCCGGGCGTGGTGCAGGCCGGCAAGCTGCAGCATGTCGTGTTCGTGTGCGACTTCTCCGCGGCGGTGATCGCGGTGATCGCGGACGGCGTGTTCTGCGACGGCGGCACGGTCCGCGCTTACGGCTGGGGCCGCATCCCTCTTGAAATGGGGGATGTCAAGGGGGCCTATCAGGCGCTGCTCGCGCCAGCCGTCAAAACGGTGCGACTCTACAACCGCCCCTTGCGCACCTCCGAAGCGGTCGCCAACTTCCGCGCCGGCGTGCTGCGGTGATGCGAAGGGCCGCAGACCTTTTCGAAAATCATTTGATGCTAAGGGGCGACAAGGGCGAGCACTCCGCGCCGCCGTTTATTTGGGAGATAACCGGCGGCGCGGGAGCGCACGCTCTGCCGAGTGGAGGCCGGGAAGTTTCCGGAAGTGCTGTCACCCTGGGAGCGCTTCGCCTGCGCAGGCGAAAAGATCGAGCAGGCGGGCGTTGCTGAAATCGAGATTGTGGCTGACCGAGCGCAGCGCATAGAGCGAGGGTTCGGTGAACGGGTGGCTGAGGTTCAGGAGATCGGATACGCCCGAAACGAGGCCGCCCAGCACCAGGCCGCAGCCATACGGCAGCGTGACCGAACGGAAGCGCCGGTCCGGGAAATAGCGCGCGGCCACCAGTCTGTAGAACGCCTCGATCGAGGTGTGTGCAGAGTCGAGCACGTTGATCGCCTGCCCCGCCGCCTCGGGCCGCACCGCCGCGAGATAGTTCGCCGCAGCCACCGTTTTCACGTGCGCCAGGGGCCAGCGGTTGCGGCCGCGCCAGGGGCCGAAGTGGATAATGAAGGGACTGGCGGCCAAAAACGTCCTGAAACGGGGCATCAGCGTCGGATCGCCTTCGCCCCAGACCTCGGCCGGACGGATCAGCGCGTATCGCTCCTTGGGCAGATTGGCCATTAGCCACTTTTCCGCGAGGATCTTGAAGCGCGGGTAGTTGTTGCGGGCGCTTTCGTCGTGCGTCAGCTCGTCCTCTCCCTCCCCGTGAAAATCGCGCATCCCGTAGACGTCCGTGGTGGATACGAACACGAAGCGCCCCGCCCTGGCCTCGCGGCAGAGCGTGCCCAGGTTGACGACGCTCTCGTAGTTCGCCTTGCGGAACGCGCGCGTCCAGCCGACATCCGAGGCTCGGCCGGCGCAGTGGATCACGGCGTCCAACGCGGGACACGCGGCGAAGGCGGCCCGGACCTGGGTGATGTCGGAGAGGTCGGCGCGGAGCAGCTGGAGCGCGCCGGCCTGGGCGAGTGCCGCCAGTTCGGGATGGCTCCGGCGATGGGTGACGGCGTAGGCGTAGATGCCGCGGCGCACCAACTCGCGCACGGTGTTGAGGCCGATGAAGCCGGCCGCCCCCGTGACCATCATCCGCATCACGGCGCACCCCCGATCAGGCCGAGTTCGCGGCCGGTCGCGGTGATGATCGCGACGGCCCGGTCCAGCTCTTCCGGCGTGAGGGTGCCCATCACGCAGAAGCGGATGCGGCACTCACGGCGGCGTACGGCCGGATAGGTGACCGTGTTCGCGTAAACGCCGTTCTCGAAGAGGCGGCGCTGGAACGCGTAGAGCAGGTCCTCGTCACCCACCAGCAGCGGCACGATGCCCGAGGCCGAGTCGCCGATGCGGAAGCCGGCCGCGGTCAGCCGCGCTTTGAGCTCGGCCACGCGCGCCAGCAGCTGCCGGCGTCCGGCCTGGTCGGCCTCGAACAGCTTGAAAACCTCCAGCAGGCCCGCGCAGACCGGCGCGGGAAGGGCCGTGGAGAAAAAGTACGTGCGGGCGTACAGCTGCAGGTACTGGACGAGTTCGCGGCTGCCCGCGACGAAGCCGCCCAGGCCGCCCGGCGCTTTGCTGAGCATGGCGACATGGATGTCGATGTCGGGCATTACGCCGAAGGCCTCGGCGGTGCCCCGTCCGGTCGGGCCCACGATGCCGATGCCGTGGGCATCGTCCACCATGACGCGCGCGCCGTACCGCTTGGCCAGCGCGACGATCCTGTCGAGCGGGGCGAGGTCGCCGTGCATCGAGAAGACGCCGTCGGTGACGATCAGGCGTCCGGCTTGCGTGTCCGGCAAGCGCTTCAGGACGCGCTCCAGCCCCGCCATGTTGTTGTGCGGGTAGACTTTCATGTCGGCCCTCGACAGCAGGCCGCCGTCCATGATCGAGGCGTGGTTCGCCGCGTCGTTGATGATCACGTCGCCGGGCCCGCACAGCGCGGAAACCACCCCGACGTTGCAGCCGTATCCGCTGGGAAAGAGCAGCGCGGCTTCCGTGCGGCAAAAGCGCGCGATGGCCGTCTCCAGTTCGCGGTGCAGCTCCGTGATGCCGGCGTACAGCGAGACCGCGCCGGCGCCGTAACCGTATTTATCCAAGGCCTGGCGCGCGGCGGCGACCACCTTCGGATGGGTCGTCAAATTCAGATACGAGTTTGAGCCGAGCATGATGACGGGGCGGATCTGCCCGTCGCGCCCCTGCAGACGGGAAGAGGGATTGGCCGCCGCGAGGTTGAGCGTGCCGAGACCGCCCGTGCCGGAATGTCCCTCCGCTTTCAGAAAATGATCGAGACGCTGCAGCTTCTCGAAGATGTCGTGACCTCCGCCGCCGGGCAGAAAGTCCTCAAAGTGGCCTGTGCTCATGATTCGGTTCCTGACCTTTCCGTGCGCAGCCAACCGGCTGCGGCGCATCACAGCTGACGGTGCAGATGTTGCAATTGTTGCAGGGGCTCACCCAGGCGTCGTTAACCCGAAGCTGTCGCGCCAAATCCGGTTCGATCAGGAACGGGCGGCAGAGGGCTACCGCCGCCAGGTGATGGTCGGCCAGCGCGGTCCGCAGGGATGCGGCGCGGCGGAAGCCCCCCACCGCGAAGACGGGAACCTGTGTCTGCCGGGCGATGCGCGCGGCGGACAGCAGGTTGTAGTTCTCCTCGAACGGAATTTGCCGCTTGAGAATCTCTGAAAGCAACAGGCGGCGGAAGAGGCCCCGCAAAATCCGGGGAACCGGGCGCAGCAGGGGGTTCACGTCGAACACGCGCTCGAGGGGACAGCCGCCGCGGATGATGTTCAGCGCGAACTCCATCGTGCCGTAGCTGATCTCCACGGCGTCGAGGTCCGCCTCGACTGACCGGATCTGCCGGATCGTGTCGTCAACGGTCAGGCCGCGGTCATCGGCGGCGCTGAACTTCGCGAAGACGGGAAAGGACCCGCCGCAGGAGGCCTTGACCGCCTGGATGACCGCCGTGAGCAGGCGTGTGCCCTCGCCCCACGCGTCACGGCGGGTGTTGGTGTAGGGTGACAGGAACTGGTGGATCAGGTAGCCGTGGGCGGCGTGCAGCTGGACGCCGTCGAAGCCGGCCTGTTGCGCGCGCCGCGCGGCGGCGGCAAACTCACCCACGATCCGCTCGATGCCGCCGATTGTTAAGGGCTGGACCTTTTCCCGGAAGAAGCGGCAGCGCCGGGCGGTGGCGCCGACGACCGGATGTCCGGTCGCGGCACGGCGCGTTTGGCGTCCCGCGTGCGCCAGCTGCATGAGGAGCTTGACCTCGGGCGCTGCGGCTTTCACCTGGGATACAACTGTTCGCCAAGCGCCGATCTTCGTATCCGTGTCGCATCCGCACTGGCCCGGCTGCATGGCCCGGCCCTCCTGCGAGACGAAGCAGAAGCCCGAGATGAGCGTCCCTGTGCCTGCGACCGCCAGGCGCGTATAAAGGTCGGCAAGCTCCGCGCGCGGCGTGCCGTCCGGGAGCCCGAATCCCTCATAGGTGGCGGAACGCACCAGCCGGTTAGGCAAGGTGAGGTTCCGCAACGGCAGCGGAGCGAAAAGGATGTCGTTTTGGGTAGTCACTTGCACACGCTGTTTTTTTTCGAGGATTTCACGCGGGCCGTCTTTGCGGTAGGGACGGTTCCCCGCAACCGTCCGCTGGTCCCTGCCGGCGGGCCAGCCCGCAATGCCTTGCGGACGCCTCGGGGAGGCGTCCCTGCCGTGGTATCCTCAGGTCTCATGTTGGCAAGGCTCCAAGGTCAGGAAAGTGAGACACGATTGCGGCGAGATAGGACTGTCGGTCAGGGAACGCACGCGGGTCGGGGGGCGGGGCGCGGAGCTCGCGGGCGCCGAAGGAAATGCGGCCTGCGGGATCCGGCGTGACCGTTCCGATGCGCGTGGCATCGGGGACCGAGAGGTCTGCATCGGCGGCAAAGAGCAGTTCGTATTCACCGGCGCCGCCCATCAGGAAAGCCGCCGGTGGGAAGTTGAATCGGCCTGCGGCTTCGAGGGCCTGAGGCGCGTACGGAATGGACGCGGGGTCAAGGTCAAAGCGGTATCCGGGGTTGACCGCATGCCATTGCCAAACCGCCGACAGCAGCCCGTCGCTGGTGTCGATGCAGGCGGAGGCCACGCGGCGGATCTGCTCCGCTTCTGTCAGACGCAGTTCGAATTCTGGCGGCTCGAGATGCTGCAGGGCCGCGGCGTTGGCATCGCCCAGCGTGCCTGTCACGTAGAGCGCCTGCCCGCGTGGCGGCAAGAGGCGGGCCAACGGCTCCGGACGTGCCACGGGGCCCAGGGCGGTCGCCGCGCAGCGCCACGTCGGTCCGCACCCCAGATCGCCGCCCAGCATGAAGGTTCCGCCGGCGTCGAGGATTTCGGCGACGCCTTGGCTCAAGCGCCAGGCGAATTCGTCGCCGTCCGGGGGAACGTCCAGGCAGTGCAGGTAGAACTGCGGCAGGCAGCCGGCTGCCAGGAGATCCGAGAGGGTGGCCACGGCGATGTTGCGGCCGATCCGCTCGGGGTTCTCGCTCCCGAAACAGTCCTCCTCAGGCGAGAACGCGTCGGTGGTGATGCCCCAGAGGCGGCCGCCGATCTCCGCGATTTCCGCGTCGCAGGTGAAGAGCGCGTTGCGCTGTTGGGGCGAGCGGCGGAAGGCGGTGGCCAGTTTGCGGATCAGTTCGGTCTCATGCATGGTTGGCCTCGCAAATGAGCTTAAGGACACGCGGCCGCAACTCGGCCGCGAGCGGCGTGGCCCCGTGCGGGTCGCCGTCGAATTCGACGGCCTGGCGGGGCTCGGTGGTGAGCTTGACGGTCCGGCAGTTGCGCCTGAAAATGGCGGGGTTGTCGGCCGCGCGGCCGGAATAGAAGTCGGGGATCAGCCGCAGCAGGGCCATGCGGCTGAGGTGGTGGAGGGCCAGCACGGAAAGGGCTCCGTCGTCGGGGGTGAGCGGCAGGTTCAGCTTGAGCCCCGAAGCGATGTGCGGATTCTTCAGGATCAGGATGTGGTTCACTTCGCTTAACGTGAGCGGGCTCCCGTCCAGATCCAGGTGCGCCGTGAAACGCCGGTGCGCCCCTACCGCCAGTAAAAGTCCGAGCGCGGTGCCGGCGGCGTCGCCCAGGTGACGCCGGTGCGCGTTGGCGAACGCGGCCACGCGGGCGCCGAGTCCGACATTGCAGCCGCAGGCGAAGTGCGCAGGGGGAGTGTCCGCGCAAGAGATTTTGGCGACGTCAACGGTCCGCACGTGGCCTGCCAGCAGGACGTTCAGGGCCGCCGCAGGGTCGGAAAAGGGGATGCGGTGAAAGCGGCAGAAGTCGGGGCTGGTCCCCGCGTAGAGCACGCCCAGCGTTTTGGGGCGGGTTGACGCGAGCACGCCGTTCATGACGGCGTTGATAGTGCCGTCGCCGCCGACCGCCACGACGACCGGTTCGTGCGCGTCGCGCGCCAGTTCGGCGGCGTGGCCTTCACTCAGGCTTTCGGCAATCGCAAAAGGGATCTGCCGGCGCTGCAGCTCCCTCGTCCAGTACGCGCGGCGGTCGCGGCCGCGACCCGCGCGGGACGTCGGATTGACGATCAGGCGCATCACCGGTAGAGCCCCATCTTGCGGTAGACGCCGGGCTGTTCGCCGCGCCTCCATCCGGCCATGAATTCGGCGGCATATTCGGACGGCAGCGGTGTTGTTTTCAGATTGTGCTCGCGCAGCAGCTCCGCGATGCGGTGCGACTGTGTGCAGCAGGGCCACTCCTGCGTGGGCGCGGCGAAGGCGGCGCGCATGCGGGCGAAGATGGTTTCGAAAGGTTCGCGCGTGACGTTGCCGAAGGAGATATTCAGGAATTCGCACGGCTGCACCTCGCCGGCCGCGTTGACATAGAAGCGGTCCACGCCGCCTGCGGTGCAGCCGAGGCCCTCCGGGCGCTCCTCGAACACCTGGGCCGCAAGCACGGGGAGCGCGCGGTTCCTGCGGCTGTTGTAAAGCAGATGGGTGGCGCGCAGGGCGGCCAGGAACTGATCGCGCGTCTGTATGGCGTCAGGGTTCCCGAGCCACAGGCCCGCGGGTTTGGGGTGGATCAGCTGAACGAAGTCGCAGTCGAGACTGTGCGCCAACGCCATCATCGCGTCGAGCTTGCCTTGGCCGATGTCCGTCTCGCTCAGCACGCTGTTGATCGCCGTCCCCAAATCCATTTCGCGGCAGAGGCGCAAGGCGCGGCAGGCGGTCTCGAACGCGCCGGGGATGCCAGTGAAGGCGTCGTGCGCCGCCGCCTCCGGCGCGTGGATCGAGACCATGATGCCGCAGAGCCCGGCGGACTTCAGGGCATTCAGTCGCTCCAGCGTGACGCCGTCGCCCGTGGTGTTCACCCAGATCTCGGTAGCGCCGGAGGTCGCCCGCACGAGATGGAGCAGCCGCTCGTAGCGCAGGAAGGGCTCGCCCCCTTCGATGTTCAGGAACGACACGCCGGCCTGCTTCAGCGCCTGGGCGGTCGCGATCAGAACCGGTTCGGGCATGTCGGCGCCGGCGTCCTGCCGCTGGTAGCAGTGCGGGCAGTGATATGAGCAGGCCTTGGTGGTGGAGAAGACGACCGAGACCGGCCCGGGCGGCGTCCGCAGCAGCTTGGCCTCCAGCGCGCGGAAGAAGGCCGCGGACGGGTAGGCGGGAAGGTAAATGTAGATCTTGTAGCCGGCCGCGATCCGCACGGCCTTGTTGGGCCAGAAGTTGAGCAGGAGGGTCAGCGCGCGGCGGAGGAAGCGCGGATACTCCTTGGGCTTCACGCGGAAGAGATAGCGCCCCGCCACGTGCAGCGCGATGCGCGCGTAGAGCACGGCCTTCGAAGCTCCTGTAATGAACCTCATGCTTTTTCATCCTTGTGGAATGCGAACAGGAATCCGATCAGGATGTAGCTGACGATCAGCAGCTCAAGCGCCAACGTCTCGTTGAAGAGGGCGATCAGGGCGATTTCCGTGGCCACGCATGCGCGGAAATTGTACTGCAGGTTGAAATAGGTCGCGCGGCCGGTAGGGTTGCGGAAAAACAGGTAGACGTTCCATGATTGGAGGAAGGCCGCCACCAGGCAGCAGAAGATGAAGCTGCGGGGAAAGATGATGTCCTCGGAGGGCAGCCAGCCGGCCAGGATGAACAGGAGCAGCAGGGCAAAAAGCAGGACCGTGCCGATCAGTCCCGCGACACGTCCGACATGCAGGCCGTGGCGCGCGATGAACGTGTGCTTGCCGGCTAGCCGGTCGCCGTGGTAGTCCTTGAAATAGGTGAAGAAGGTCATCAGGGCGTTGGCCGCGACGATGATGGCCAGCGCGCAGATGCGGTTCGAGGTGACCAGGATGTCCGGCATCGGACCGCAGGCCAGAAACCCGAAGACCGCGCACGTCGCGATCATCACGCCGAAGACCAGGTTGCCGATGAAGGACCAGGCTTTCGCATACTCGTAAAGCACGTTGAGCCCGATGCCCAGCGCGACGGGCAGGACGGCCCAGGGGTTGAGGCGATAGCTGATGAAAACGGTGCCCGCCAGTAAAAATGCCGTCAACATCAGGGCCGGACGGATAGCCAACTCGCCGGTGACCATGGGACGGTGCGGCGCGTTGATGCGGTCCTCCGTCAGCCCCAAGTAGTCGTTGACGATCTGGTTGACGCCCCAGCTCAAGAAGAGCAGCAGCAGAATCAGGGCCGAGCGCCACGGCCCGGTCTGCTCCGGGTTGAGAAAACTGTAAAAAGCAACGCCCACCCACCCCGTGATGCCGGTGATGAAGGCATAGTAGAGCCGCATGGATTTGATATAAGCGAAAATAAAAGTCCACATGGGTTGTCCAATCATTACGCGGCTAACCTAAACCCCCGAGGCGGAGTAAGTCAACACCCATTCGCGGGAAGGGGCGGGTTCAGTGAGCTTGCTGCGCGCCGGCCGACGACCACTTGATCACATGATAGGTCGCGGGCGTCGGGCCAGCGTTGCGGATGCCGTGCGGCTGGTTGGCGGCCGCGAAGATCACCGAGCCCGGCCCGATCTGTTTGCGCTCGCCGTTGATCAGCACCTCGACCGTGCCCTCCTTGATGATGTACAGCTCCTCCTCCGGATGCTGGTGGGGCGGGTGGGGGTCTTGGCCGGGTTGCAGCGTGGTCACATGGCACTCCAGTTCGTCCAGCAGGGCCGTCGGCGCCTGGAAGAACTTGCGCGTGGAGCCGGACGGGGTCGGTTTCTCCGCGACCGCGTTCCAGTCGAATACCGACGAGGCCAGCGCGGCGGCCCGCGGCTGGGCCAGGCCGAGCGCGGTCAGCGTCAGGCCCAAGGCTGAAAGGGCAAGGAACGTCGTCTGCTTGGTCGTCATCGGTAACCCCGCTTTCGTGTGTGGCCCGATGTTAGCACACGCCGGGCGGTGCGGGCAACCTGTCCGTGACGGGGGCGGGGAGCCGCGTCGCACTCCTCCGCGCGGCCAACGCCTCATTCGTACCGGGGCCGGCCTTCCCCGATCACGGCCCACGCCCAAACGAAGAGCACCAGAAAGACGAGATCGGCAAGGCAGAAGGGCTTCCACATGCCCGGGATGCCGGCGGTGAACCAGTGGAACATGGCGACGCCGCAGTACGACACCTTCAGCAGGATGCCGTAAGGTATCAGATTGCGGTTCTTGACGGGGTTTACGGCGACGGCCATGAACATGACCGCGAAGACGATCAGCAAGGCCGCCGGAAAATGCACATAGCCCGGATGATTCGGCGGCGCCACGCCCAGCCAATGGAACAGGTCCCCGCTCGCGGTCAAGAAAGCGGCCCCGAGCACGCCGTCGTAGAGGGCCGCCACACTGAACAACACAGGAACCGCACGGTTCGTTCTCATATTTGTGCTCCTTTCGATCCAAGCCTCAAAGATAAAGTTCAGGGAAGCGAGCTGGAACGGCCGTTTCCGGCACCCATTGTTCCGGCCTTCCCAGGCTGACTCACCACGCTCCAAACAAGGCCGCGCCCGGGACCTTTCGAGCGGCAAAGCCCAATCTCTTGCTCCAAGCCGCGAGTCCATGTCGGACACGGACGTTCGTATGGCAGACCGAGTCGATCACGCAACTCCACCCACGTCAGACCGTCAGGCGCCCGACGCAGCTCCCGATCTATCGCGTCTCTAAACTCCACATAGCGCATTGAAGCTTGCCTTCTCCTCCGAACAGGGTGCCGCCAGCAAACCGCCATGCACGGTCACTGCGCCTGTTTGCGAACCCCGCCCATGTTTCTGCAGAACTTTGACAAGTCTCGCGTACTCCGTCAAGCACGGAGGCAGGTTATTCTCAAGCGAGAGGGTGCCACGGAAGCCCGCCGAGCCCGCGGGGGCGCGGCCGTCCCGCGCGACCCACCGTTTCGGCGGTCCGGGTCCCGTGGCGATGGCCGTCGGAGTGCCATTGAAAAGCGCTGAAAGGGAAGGGCAGATTTGAGGTTGTCGACGCGTTAGGCAGGCTTTCAGAACGTGGAAGTAGGTGTCTCTTCGTATGAGCGCACCTTCTGGCAGTGTGAGAGCGGTGCGAAATGCAGGCGTGATGTGGAGTGCGGCGGCAAGCGGTATCCCGCGCGACGCCGCTTTGCTTGGACCGGTCAGAAAGCGGTGCCGCGCTGCGCTTGTCACCGCACGCCATAAAAAGCAGGACCTCCAACCTGTTTTTGTCACTCAACTGCTGACACTTTTCAATCGCACCCTTGTTGGCGGGGAAGGCGAATAGGGCATTGACATTTTTACGTTCCCCAACGCATTATAGACGCCGTTTAGGGAGCTGGATTTTTCCGCTCTCCTCTAGGGACTGCGTGTGATTTGTATGAGGGCTGGTTCTGTTGAGCAAATGTGGGGAACGACGGTATGAAACAAAATAAGCGGGTGGCGGGGATTTATCTGTCGGGCCTGAAGAGCGCCTTTTTCAGGGCAGGTCTTGGGCGTGCCGGCGCGATGGCCTTCGGACTGTCGGCCTTTAGCGGAGCGGCCAGCGGGCAGACGGTTTGGACAGGCGCTGCGGATGGCGCCTGGTCGAACACGGTGGCGTGGACGGCGGGCGTGCCGGATTTCAATCCGGCCTTCATCACGAATACGGCGGGGGCGTACACGGTCAGCGCGGATACAAATGTGGCGGGCACATTCTCTGACCTGACGCTGGCGAACGCCGGCGTCAACACCACGCGTCTGGAAATCGCGGGGGGCTCCCTGCTCGGCAGCAACGGCGTGGTCAACATCAAGGCCGGGTCGGCTCTGGTCCTGAAAGCCGGCGGGACCTTCAAATACGGATCGACGAACCGCGCGTCGGATTTCGCCACGCTCGCCGGTCTTTTCCGGATCGAAGACGGCGTGCTTCAGGTCGGCGATTCGAATAAGCAGACACGGACGGAAGCGCGTTATCTGACGGTCTCGACGGGCGGGCTGTTGGAGATGACGAACGGCGTCGCCAATTTCTATTCCGGGAATGTCGGCGGGCTGAATGTCAACGGCGGACAGTTCCACATGAGCGGCGGCACGCTGACGCTGGCCAACACGAACGACGCGGGTGACGCCAGCTTCGCGTCGCTCAGATTGGTGAACGCGGGCACGGTGCGTTTGGACGGCACGGCCAAGGTGTTCACCGGCAACGCCTTCTATCTTGATTCTTTGGCGAACACGACGTCCCGCCTCGAGGTCGCCGGAGAGAATGCGGCGTTCACCTTCATCTCGGTGCTTTCAAGCGGCCGTCCCTTTATGAGCGCCAGCGGATACACCGCCATCGATGTGCGCCAGGGGCGGCTGGTCGTCGGCACAAACACCGATTCCACCGAGGCGAACTTCTACCCGAATGCCAGCGGGGGCACGGTCGCGGTCAACGTGTGGCAGGGCGGCTACGCCGCCTTCAAGCAGATCGTGATGGCTCGCGACAAGAATTCCGGCATGGCGCAGGTCAACGTCTATGGCGGCACCTTCGCCATGCCCGGTTCCGGTTGCATTTCCGTCGGACGCGACTCGTCCAAGGCGGGGGTTATCGCGCAGGTCAACGTGACCAACGGCGTGTTCGATATGACCGACACGTCAAAGACGTGGGGAAACGCCGGAGCGCCGGCGATAGCGGTCGGCTGGAACTATAACGGCGGCACAAGGACGCCATGGGGCCAAGTCAATCTCAGCGGCGGAGCGATCTCCAACGCGGGCGGCTTTGCGTTGGGTCTCAACAAGGCGACGCGCGGCGATTTCAACCAGTCGGGCGGCATCTTCCGCCAAGGCTTCGGCAACCAGAACCTGGCCACCAACCTCGCCACGGGGCACTTCGTCGCCGGCTTTTCGGGCGGCGCGGGCAACTGCACCCTTTCGAACGGCCTGTTCGAGGCGGTCCGCGACGTCTATGTCGGCGGAGCCGATGCGCTGGCGCGGTGGGGCATGACCAAGATCTACGCCTCCGCGGGCTACGGGAACACGAATGTCGCGCCGGGCAGCGTCGGCACGTTCGCCCTGGCGGGCGGCGCGGTCGTGATCAGCAACACGGTCGCGGGCAAGACCGCCACGCTGCACGTGGGCGACTACGGCACCGGCACCGTGTCGGTGGCGGAGTCCGGCGCGCTTTACGCGCAGGCGGTCGAACTGCACGCCACGCCGGACGGCACCCGGGCCAGCACGCTGCGCTTCACGTTCGGGCCGCAGGGTGTCGGGACGTTCGCCTGCGGCACCCTGGCGGTCGGCAGCGGCGCGAAGCTGGTGGTGAACGCCAACGCCTACACGGGCAGCGTGCCCGCGTTCTGCCTGATATCTTTCGGCAGCAAGACCGGCGATTTCGCCGCGAGTGACGTGACGGTCACCGGAACCCGCAAATGGGAGCTGCGCACAACGGCGACCGGCATCTGGCTGCGCCGCGATGCGGGCACGCTCATTCGGGTCAACTGAACCCTTTCCGTTCGCCCGCCGCGCTTCGCGAAGGTGACGCATTTCTAGTCAGGCTTCCCGTAAGTTCCGCCTGCCCGGCTCACGCGGGCAGACGGATGGTGAAGGTGGCGCCTTTGCCGGGTTCGCTCGCCACTCCGACCGTGCCGCCATGGATGAGCACGATGTGCTTGACGATGGCCAGCCCGAGCCCCGTCCCGCCCACCTCGCGGCTGCGGCCCTTGTCCACGCGGTAGAAGCGTTCGAACAGGCGCTCCAGATGTTTGTGCTCGATGCCTTGTCCGTAATCGCGCACCGTGATCCAGACGCAGGACCCGTCTTTGTCCGCACCCACATCCACCTGAACGCTTTCGCCGACCGCGCCATATTTGATCGCATTGTCGATGAGGTTTACAACGGCCTGCTCCATCAGTCCCGCGTGCATCAGGGCTGTCAGCCCCTCCGGGCAGGAGAGGAAAACCTTCACTTGGCGTCCCTCGGCATGGCTCTGACAAAGTTCGATCGCGCTCTTCAAAACCCCGGCCACAGGGGTCTCGTGCCGCTCAAGCGGGTGCGCCGGGTTCTGCTCCAGCCTCGACAGCTCCAGCAGGTCGCGGATGATCGACTCCAGCTGGCCCGCCTGCCGCACGATGATCTTGAGGAAACGGTCCGCCGTCGCGGGGTCCTGAACGGCACCGTCCAGGAGCGCCTCGGCGAACCCCTTGATGGACGTGACCGGCGTGCGCAGCTCGTGCGACACGTTGGCCACAAAGTCCTGCCGCACCGTCTCCAGCCGCCGCAACAGGGTCACGTCGCTCAGCACCACCAGCGTGCCGAGACGCTGACCTTCCCTGTCGTTCAGCGCCGTAGCCCGCATGTTCAGCAACATCTCGCCCGCGCCGTCCACTGTCATCTCTTTCTCGACCGGCACGCCGGCACGCTCGCTCTCGTCGATCAGCAGCAGCAGTTCGGGATACCTGACCACCTCGCCGATGCGCTCGCCTTCAGCCGCGGGCGGGCTCAAATCCAAAAGCCTCAACGCCGAGTCGTTGATGTCCATGATGGCGTGCCCGTTGTCGATGGCGATCACCCCGCGTGTCATGTTGGACAGGATCAACGTCCGCAGATTGCGCTCCTCGTCCAGCTCCTGGATGTACTTATGCAGCCGGTCGGCCGTCTGGTTGATCGACCGCGCAAGCGCGGCCAGATGCGGCACCGGCGGGATCTCCAGCCGGTAGGACCACTCGCCGTTCCCGATGCGCGTCAATCCCTTCTGCAACTCGGAAACGGGCCCGATGATCCGTCTCGCGGCCGCGTAACTGAGCAGCAGCGTCGCGCCCAGCACCACCGCCAGCAGAACCATCAGGATCCGGTCCGCCGCGTCCATCTCGCGCGTCAGCGTATGCACCGGCACCGACACCCGCACGACCGCCTGCACGGTCCCCTCGCGCGGCACCCGCTGAGCCAGGTAGAGCATCTGTTTACCGAGGCTGGCGCTGTACCGCTGACTCTGACCCTGGCCGGTCTTGAGCGCCTCGATCACCTCGGGCCGGTCGTTATGCGGCTCCATCCGTCGGGCGTCCGCGCCGGAGTCCATCAGCACCTTGCCGTCCGGCAGGATCAGCGTCACCCGGTGCTCGCCGATCTGCCCCAGCCGCTCAAAGAAACGCCGGGTCGCCGCCTCGTCCACCGAGCCGTCGGCCTGCGGCAACAGCGCCGCCGCCAAACGGGCCTGCATCTCCAACTCGCGCACCCACTCCCTGTGAAAGGCCGTCCGGCTGGAATGCCAGGTGTAGAACGCGACGAACCCGACCGCCGCAAACAGGATCAGGATGTGCGTGCCGAAAAATTGCCAGAACAGCGCCCGAGTCTTCACGTTTTACTCCGCTTTCAGCCGATATCCGACCCCGCGGACCGTCTCGATCAAAGCGCCGTGCTTGCCGAGCTTACGCCGGAGTCCCAAGATCTGCACATCCACCGAGCGGTCCGTCACCGGATAGGCTTCCCCGTGCACCGCATCCACAACCTGGTACCGCGAGAACACCACGCCCGGCCTTTTCATGAAAAGGTCGAGCATCTTGAACTCGCCCAGCGTCAGGGTCACCGGCTTTCCGGCCGTCTTGACCGCATAGCGCGTGCGGTCGATCTCGAGCGGCCCCCGCACCAACACGTTGAAGTCGTCCTCCGGCTCGACCGCGCGCCGCCGCAACACCGCCCGCACGCGCGCCGAGAGGATGCGCGCGCTGAAGGGCTTGGTCATGTAGTCGTCCGCGCCCACCTCCAGCCCGGCCACGATGTCGGCGTCCTCGTCGCGCGCCGTCACCATGATCACCGGGATCTTGGCGGTCCGCTCGTCCGCCCGCACGGCCCGGCAGAACGCGAAGCCGTCGGTGCCCGGCAACATGAGGTCCAGCAGGATCAGGTCAGGGGCGGCTTTGGCCATCTGCCGGTGCGCCTCTTCGGCTGAGGCGCTTTCGGCGATTCGGTAGCCTTCGCGCTCCAGGTTGAACCGGAGCAGCTCCCGGATATCGGCATCGTCCTCCACAATCAGCAGGGTCTCGTTCGCCATAGCTCCTCCGTTTATCTCCGCACACTCTTGTGCCGTATGATCGTGCCGTCCACCAGATAGGCGACATCCTCGGCGATGTTGGTGGCATGGTCGCCGATCCGCTCCAGGTCCCGCGCGATGCTGTGCGTCAGAATCAGCGCCTCGGTCATCGCGCCGGAGTTCCCCGGCGTCGCCTGGGCGATCACCGCCTGGATGACCTCCACGTTCAGCCGGTCGACCTCGTCGTCGCGCGCGATGACGGCCACCGCCTTCTTCACATCCAGCGCGACCAGCGCGTCGATGCTCGCTTTGAGCATTTCGCGGGTCACCTGCCCCATGCGCATGATCTTGTTCTGAAACGCCGTCACCGGGAAAGCCGTCAGCCGCACGCCGCGGTCGGCGATATTCGCCACGATGTCGCCGATGCGCTCCAGGTCGTTGTTGATCTTGAGCACCGCGACGACGAACCGCAAATCCCGAGCCACCGGCTGGTGCAGGGCCAGGATCTTAAGGCACTCCTCCTCGATCACAACCTCGCGCTCATCGATTTCGTTGTCGCGCTCCATCCATGCCAGCAGCGACTCCTTGTCGCGCTGCTCCGTGGCCTTGAGCACCTCGGTCAAGCGCCATTCGACCTCACCTGCGAGCCGCAGCACGGACTCTTTCAACATCTCGCTCTCGCGCGCGAAAATCAGATTCATGTCAACCTCCGTCTCGGGGGCTCACCCGAACCGCCCTGTGATGTAATCCTCGGTCTGCTTCTCGCGCGGCCGCGTGAAAAGCTCTTTCGTCGCGTCGAATTCCACCAGATTGCCCTCGTAAAAAAAGGCCGTCATGTCGGAAACCCGCGCCGCCTGCTGCATGTTGTGCGTGACGATCGCGATCGTGTAACGCCCGCGCAGCTGGACGATCAGCTCCTCGATGCGCGCCGTGGCCTTGGGATCCAGCGCCGAGGTCGGCTCGTCCATCAGCAGCATCTCGGGCTTCACCGCCAGCGCCCGCGCCAGGCACAGCCGCTGCGCCTGCCCGCCCGACAGCCCGAGGGCATTTCTCCCCAACCGGTCCTTGACCTCGTCCCAAAGCACAGCGCCCCGCAAACTCTCCTCAACGATGTCATCGAGCTCGCCTTTCGAACAGTTGCCGTGCAGGCGCGGCCCGTAGGCGACGTTGTCGTAGATCGATTTCGGAAAGGGATTCGGCTTCTGGAACACCATGCCGATCCTGCGGCGCAGCACCGCGGCGTCCACATCGCCGCCGTACACGTTCTGGCCGTCCAGCACCAGCTCACCCTCCGCGCGACATCCCTGGATCAGGTCGTTCATGCGGTTGATCGCCCGCAGGAAGGTGCTCTTGCCGCACCCGCTCGGGCCGATGATCGCCGTCACCTGGCAAGAGGGTATCACCAGATCCACCTTCCGGACCGCCTCATGCTTGCCGTAATAGACCGAAAACCCCTTGGCCTCGACATGCGCTTCTGTTATCTGCGTGGTTGCGTTCATCGTTTCTCCCGTTCGGGCAATTGCCGCGAGGCGCCCCGCTAGCCCTTCAGCCTCCGGGCGACGCGCGCGCGGATGAGGATCGCCGTGAGATTCAGCACCAGCACGATCAGGACCAGGGTGGCGGCCATGCCGTACTGCACATGCCGGATCTCGTCGACCGCCTCGTGCTCTGTGCACAGGTTGTAAAGATTCCACGAGAGCGCCGGCGTCGGCTGCGTCAGCAGTTCCGCCGGATTCACCAGCTTGCCCACGCTCACGGCGGCCGTGAAAATGATGGGCGCGGTCTCGCCCGCCGCGCGCCCCATGCTGATTACGATGCCGGTGAGGATGCCCGGCAACGCCGCCGGCAGGATCACCGTCAGGACCGTATGCCACTGGCCGGCGCCCAGCGCCATCGCGCCCTCTTTGTAGGAGCGCGGCACCGCCGCGATCGCTTCTTCCGAAGAACGGATCACCGTCGGCAACACCAGCAGCGCCAAGGTCAGCGCTCCGGCCAGCACGCTTTTGCCGGGCGAGACATGCATCGTGTTGATGAAGAACGCCAAGCCGAAGAGCCCGAACACCACGCTCGGAACCCCGGCCAGCGTGTTCACGCAGGTGCGCAGGAACGTCAGGACCGCCCCTTCCTTGGCGTACTCCTGAAAATAGACCGCCGCGATGATGCCGAACGGCACGGCGAGCAGCAGCGCTCCCAATGCCAGATAGATGGTTCCGAGCAGCTCCGGCCCGATGCCGCCGAAGAAATGCGCGTCAACCGACACGTCGGTCAGAAAACCCGGATAAAAGGTCAGCCTGGGCCTCAGCAGCGCCGTCAGGTCAGTCTGCAGCAGCGGAAACAGCGGCGCCAGCGCCGTCCCCTCGAACATCGGCTGGCGCGGAACCAGGACCTTCTTGCCCGCGCCTTCAGAGTAGTCCCATGTCTCTTCGAACAGGATGTCCGTCACCTTGGCCTGTACTTTTTCCCACCGCGTCTGGCCGTACATCTTGCGCGTGAGCGCGGGCAGCGGCTCCCCCGGCTCGGGGCCCAACAGGACCGCCACGCCCTCGCGGACCGCCTTGAACGCCGGCTTCAACGCCTTGCGCTTCGCCGCCGGCAGCTGCGGCAGCTCTTTCTCGAAGGCCGCCAGAGCGTCATAGATCGGACGGCGCGCCTGTTGCGCCCCGGCCCACTCGGCCGCCACGCGGGCTTCGTCTCCGCGTCCGAACTGGTCGATCATCATGCGGCGGTGCTCGACCGTCCCCGTAAAAACGTAGGCCCCCGCACCCTTGCCGAAGATAGGCCCGAGCACAAACAGCAGGAACAGGACCATCAGCCCCACGGCGAAACAGGCCGCCGCCGTGAACGCGCGATCCAATAGTTTACGTGTGGTCATGCGCATCGGTCAGCCCCCCCTCAGGCGTTTGCGCTGGCGCGTCACAATCCACTCGCCCGCCAGGTTGCACGTGAAACTGAACAAAAGCAGGCAGAGCCCCATGGCAAACAGCACGTGGTAGTGGGCCGAGCCGGTCATCTGGTCGGCCTCGCCCATGTCGCCGGCGATCGTCGCGGTCAGCGTGCGCACCGGCTGGAGCAGGTTGTACCACGGCTTCGGGATCTGCGCCGCGTTGCCGGAGGCCATCCACACCACCATGGTCTCGCCCAGGGCGCGCATGACGCCCAGCAGCACCGCCGAAAACACCCCGCTGAGCGCCGCAGGAAAAACCACCTTCACCAGCGTCTCGGCGCGCGTGGCCCCCAGCGCATAGCTGCCTTCGCGCAACTCGCGGCCCGCCGCCTGCAGCGCGTCCTCGGACACGCTCACGATCGTCGGCAGCGCCATCACGCCCAGAATCACCGAGGCGGTCAGCGCGTTCACGCCGCTCGCCACCTGCAGTCCGCCCAGCACGCGGCCGACATGCGCCAGCAAAGCCAGGCTGAGCGACAGAAAACACAGCGTCAGCAAAGTCCGGGCCAGACGGTGCGCGGCGTGTGACAGCCGCCCCGGAGTCAGCAGGTCGGCCGCCACCACCGAAGCCAGGAAAAGGGCGGGCAGGGCCAGTACCCACCACGCCGCCGCCAGCACCCGCCCGCCCGACTCCTGCAGCAGCGGAGCCAGCACCACCAGCGCAAAAAAACCGTAGGCCACCGAAGGGATGGCGGCCAGCATCTCGATCACCGGCTTGAGCACCTGCCGCACGTTGAACGGAAGAATGTCGCTCATGCAGAGCGCCGCGAACACGCCCGGCGGCACGGCCAGCACGACGGCCGCACCCGTCACCAGCAGGCTGCCCGCGAAAATCGCGGCCGCCCCGAACTGCGGCGGCTGGTGTGCCGGATACCACGCCTTGGAAAAGAAGAAGTCGCCCACGCCCCTGTCGCTGAAGAACGGCCAGGCGTCGCGGGCGATGAAGAAAAGGATGGCGAGCACAGCCATCGCCGCCACGGAGGTCACGGTGAACAGGAAGGCGCGGCCCAGCAGCCCGAACGCCTTGCGCCGCGCCTTTTCCCCCGCCGACAGGATGATGTGCTCGCTCGTTCTCATTTAAGTGTCGCGCTTGTCGCCGCTACTTCTTCGCGGGTACCGGCACGAAGCCGATCTCCTCGATGATCTCACGGCCCTTTTCGGTCCGGCTCATCCCGATGAACTTGGCCGCGAGGCTCTCCGCCGCCGGCTCGCCGTTCGTGAACATGAACAGCGGGCGCGCGATCGGGTAGCTCTTGTCGAGCGCCGTCTCGGCCGAAGGCGCGATGCCGTTGACCTCGAGCGCTTTGACCGACTTGTCCACGAAGCCGAGCCCGGCGTAACCGATCGCGCCCTTGGTCATCTGCACGCGCTGGCGGATGCCGCCGTTGCTGCCCGTGTATTCCGCGCTCTCGACGATCTTGGCTTCATGGCCGAGCACCATGTCCTTGAAGGTCTCGAACGTGCCGCTGTTCGTGTCGCGGCTGATCACCACAATGGCCAAGTCCGAACCGCCGACCTCGCTCCAGTTTTTGATTTTTCCGGTGAAGATGCCGCGGAGCTGGTCGATCGTCAGGCCTTTCACCTTGTTCGAGGGATGCACGAGCACCGGCAGCGCGTCATACGCCACCACATGCGCCACGGGCTTCACGCCCTTCTCCGCCATCGCCTTCCGCTCCGTATCCTTCAGGTCGCGCGAGAGGTCGGCGATGTCGCACGTGCCGTTCAACAGCGCTTTGGCGCCGTTGCCGCTGCCCGACTCGCTGACCGTGATGTTGACGCCCGGATTCTGTCGCATGTAAGACTCCGCGAACGCCTTGGCGATCGGCCCGACCGTGGTCGAACCGTCGAGCACCAGTTTGTCCTGAGCCTGGGCGACCGCGCAACCGGCCACCAGTCCTGCCACGAGTAACGAAACTCTCATTCTGTACCTCCTGTGTGATGAACGGACAACCCGTCCGTTGCGTGTGCATGAAACCATTTCCGCATGAGACGCGCGTGAAGCTTACGTTAATAAACGGTTAGAATTTGGCGTTCAGCTCGAACCGCGCCCAGGTGGCCGTGTCACCTGCGCCGGCGGTGTTGTAATAATCTCCCAAGAGCATCGCCTCGCCCACCACCGCGCCCGACACCTCGCCGCGCTTGCCGAACAGCTTGCTGACGATCGGGAAGTCGTAACGGAGCTGGGTGAAGTAACCGCGATAATCATCCGTCGCGCCGTTGTCCTTCTCCGCCGCGAACATTGGGCCGGTCTGAAGCTTGACGATGTTCTTTTTAGCCGGCTCGATGGAGGCCTCGAGGTGGGGATAGATCAGGTTCGACCAGCGGAACTGGTCGTACATGCCTGCGCCGATCTGGCTGAGCGTGTCGGTGCGGTTGAATACGGGGTTCCAGCCGTTATCCGTGCCGCCGTCTTTGGTCTTGTAATAGCTGTCCTCGTCGCCCGAGAGATAGAGCAGCGCGCCGGTCAGCTTGGGTTTGGCGAACATCTCTTTCTCCGAATACGTGAGGCCCGCGTATCCCATGTAGGCGAAGATGTCGCGGCCCTGCATGCCCTCCTCGCTGTCCACGTTGCCGAACTGCGCCGCCGCCTCGAGTTCACCCGACAGCTTGTCGTTGAACTTCGGCGACAGGCGCGTGCCGATCGTGCTGAAGTCGCGGCCCGGATAACGCGTGGCTTTGTCGTAGAAGCGGGTCTCCTCTTTCCAGATCCAGTAGAACTCCATGGGGAAGTCCTGGATCTCGTTGTAGTGGACGTAGGCCATCAGCCCCTTCTCATCCATCTTGGAATACGGGCTGCCGCTCCGGAGCTTGGTCAGATCGTAGACGTTGTGCGGGCTGCCCATTGCCAACTCGTCCTCATAGGTGTTGTAGGTCCCCATCAGATCCACGTCGCTCTTCTCCAGCATCTTGACCTTCGCCAGAATGGCGTTGAAGTAAGCCGAGCGCGAGCCGTCACCGGGCGTGCCGTCGCTGATCACGCGCCCCGCGCCCTCCTTGATGTCTTGCCGCCCGACGCGCAGGTCGACCCGGTCGCCGATGTTGTTGAAGTCGAAGTAGAGGTTGTCGATGAACAGCTCGTCCGGGAACTCGTTCTTGTCATTGTCGGGGCTGTTGCGGTAGCCGCGGAATTCGTTGCCCAGACGGAGGTAGGCGCCGAGGTCCTCGCCATAGGTGGCTTTGCCCCACACGCGGGTGCGCAGCCGATAGTAATCCTCGGAAGCGGGGTTGACGGTGGTGCTGTTCTTGTTCATCCAGTTGTCATTGAACTCGTAGCGGGCGCGCACGTCCGCTCCCGCGTCGAAGTCCAGCCCCGTCTTTTTTTCCACCACGTCCGGCGTCTTCTTCTCCACCGCGTCCGGCGTCTTCTGGGCGAACACAGCCGCGGTCATGGCCGCCAGCGACATGCTGATAAACAGTTTCGTCATATCCATTCTCCTGACTCTGCAGTTTGTCATCTGGCGGGCGGTCCTTGCCGCCAATTCACCCAAATGATTTGCACGCAGTATGAAAAAGACCTGTAAGCGTTAAATGAGGGGATTATTAGTTTTGCGTTAACCTAACCCGATTGTAATTCGACTGAAACCGAACCGTGACCGTATCGCCGCCGTCACACGGGACGCGCCTTTCCCTTTCATGGCCGCGCGGATGCGGAATAACTCCGCACGGCGCGGCGCCGGGCTCGGACGTTCCTCACTCTTGCCGGGCGCTCATGGCCCGCGTGACAACCGTCTTGTGTTCGTTCTGCAACTCGCACAACCCGGAATCCTCGACGATCGCACGCACATTCCAGTCCGTTCCCTCGGGGAGTTCGTTGATCACCTCGATTTGCGACCACGGAACCGAGCGGATGGCCTTTTCGCCCTCCACGATTCCGCCGACATAAGCATTCGGCACAAGAAACGCCTTCTTCGTGCCCACGCCGTGTCCGAAGTGGTAGGTCTTGCAGAGCAAGGTGAGATAGTGGGGCGTCTCGAGAAGGACGTCGCCGATGGCGACGTGATTATGCGCGGACGGGTACATCTTGACCCATCTGATCCGTACGACTTTACCTGTCAACATCTGAGTATTCTCCTTTTTTTGTTGTTTCCTGAGGACCTTAACAATCCCCTGTATGGCGGTCGTTGGCGCGAGGTTAGTTTTCTGTTAGTTATTCCGGCGGTCCCGTGGGATAAGCTGAAACCCAGCGTGGCCTAAGGTCCGCCCTGAGCAGACAGGCATGAAGCCCCGGTGTTCCGTACCACATCGGATTTGACCGGGCTCGCCACAAGTGAGACCCGCCGACCGGTCGCTATCGGGCCGGCCGCTTGCATCAGTGGAAGCGTGGGGCACGGTTTAATGGAAAAATAACTGCCCGCTGATCATCCGCATACACGCATCCGTTAAAGTTGCCGCCGTTTTCACAGAGCATTCGAGTGACGGGACGCAACGTCACCAAGGTCTGCGGAACAGTAAGAACAAGAACGGCGTCAGGCTTTCCCGCGCTGTTCGTTGCTGCCCGAGGGGGCGGTGATTCGGGGCGGCGGATCCAAACCGGGACGGAAAGAAAACGGAGGAATGAGACAATGAACAGTAACAAACACTTGATCGCCGGCGGACTGCTCGCCATGGCGATGGTCGGTGTCTGCCAGGCCGGGGTCATCAAACTGATCGCGGACGGTATTGCGACGGGCGCGGTGGGCGCAGATGCCAACCTGAAGCGTCTGACGACCAGTTATCACATGGTGGCCACCAACGAGTATCATCTTGACGGCATCATTATTGTCAGTCCCGGCGCTACGTTGACGATTGATCCGGGAACGGTGATCCGCGGGTACAACGAGGTCGGCGCTGCGGTTAACCGTCCGGGAACGCTGGTCATCGACCGCGGCGCGAAGATCTACGCGAACGGCACGGCGGCGCACCCGATCATCTTCACCGACCAGTGGGACAACAACGTTCCCGGCCAGACGGCGGGTCCCGTCACGCGCACGTGGATCTATCGCGCGGGCGGCGCCACCAGCAAGACGCTGACCAGCCAGACCTACGACTACTCGAAGCTCGGAGCGCTCCACGGCGTTTGGGGAGGGCTGGTTCTTTGCGGCCAGGCGTACGGCAACTGGAACTCGGGCGTCACGCCGAACTTGGGTGACGCTCGCATCCCCATCGAGGGCGTGGGCGCGATCGCGAATGCGTATGGCGGCGGGCGCGACGACAACGACTCCAGCGGCGTCGTCAAGTACCTCCAGATCCGGTACGGCGGATACTCGCTGGCGGACGGTTCGGAGATTAACGGGCTGACCTTCTACTGTGTGGGCCGCGGCACGGAGGTGCACCACATCGAGGTGTACAACAACCAGGATGACGGCTTCGAGTGGTTCGGCGGCACAGTGAACGCCAAGTATCTCGTGGCCTGGGGCGCCGGCGACGACACCTTCGACAGCGATGCGGGATTCCGCGGCAAGAACCAGTTCCTCTTCGGTGTGCAGCAGAATCTCGGCGGCACCAAATACGAGTCCGGCTGCTCTGACAAGGGCCTGGAAATGGACGGCGCGGAAGCGATTCCCGTTGCCTCACCCGCCGGCACCGGCATGCAGGAGCCGTGGTCCGCGTCAGCCTGGTACAATCTCACGCTGGTAGGCTGGAACGGCGACCTGTCGAGCGGCAAAGACCGCAACGGCTCGATCATCATGCGCGACAACTGCGACGCGCAGGTCTGGAACTCGGTGTTCATGTTCTTCGGCGGATTCGGGACGCTGGTTGAGAACGCCTCGGGCGTCGGCAACAACTACTCGCGCTATCACTTCGATACAGACCTCCTCACCGCGAACATGCCTTCGGCCTCAGCGACCAACTACCTCGGACGTACGGTTGACAAGCAGTACC
This sequence comes from Verrucomicrobiota bacterium, assembly GCA_023269675.1. Taxonomy (GTDB): domain Bacteria; phylum Verrucomicrobiota; class Kiritimatiellia; order RFP12; family UBA1067; genus JAHFSX01. The sequence continues at coordinate 90,905 of JAHFSX010000011.1, read as the reverse complement.
TCTACATCAATCAGCAGCCCGGCAAGCAGGCCGGCATCCGCGACAACGTGTTCTGGAGCACCGGCGACGTGACCTGCCCGACCGGACTCAGCGGCTCAAGCACGGTCTATGGTGGAGACAATGCGAAGGGCCCCGTGTTCACGGCGGGTGACAACCTCGACCTCATGGCGGCCGGTTACAACAATGTGGATGTCTATTTGGACGCGGATCGGCCGATCCAGAGCTATGCCACGTCAAACTACGTCGCCGCCACCGCGTGGGCCGGAGCGTCCTTCGCCACGACGGTCGGCGCGAACGCGGTTGCGGGCAACAATGTGGTTACCATCAATCCGCTGGCCACCAACTCAGCCTTGACGGCGGCCACTCCTGTTCCGAGCGACGGCTGGCTGACGACGGTGACTTACCGTGGCGCATTCGACACGACGAACAACTGGGCCCAAGGCTGGACCACGATTGCCAAGCTCGGCGCGTTCGGCGCGTATGTCCCGGTGACGGAAGAGACCTCGGGCGGCACGACCGTCGTGACGAACACGGTCACGACCGTTGTGACCAACGGCGTGAACGGCATCGTCTACCAGGACACCGCGTCACTGGTTGAAGGCGCGACCAGCGTTGCGGCGGCCGGACTCCAGACCAGCCCCGTGCTGACCTATAGCATCACGTCGGCTGGCACCTATCAGTTGCAGACGACGGCAAGCCTGATTCCCGCAAGTTGGACGATTGTGAAAACCTTCACGGTCGCCTCGGCCTCCGCGGGTTCCCCTGTGACCGTTAACCTGACCGACATTATCGGCGAAACGCCTGCCAACGCCGGCGATTCCAGGTTCTACAGACTGATGAAACAGTAACTCCACGCTCCGCATTTCAAATGCGCACGCGGCCTGTGATTGCGAAAGCGACCTCAGGCCGCTTTTTATTTGCCGTGAGCCCATACAAGAAACGCGTCGCACAGGAACGCCATCGGGCATGCGCGCTTTCAAATGATCGTCACCCAGGGTTCATGGCGATTTCAGGAAAAACAGATGCCTTACGGCAAACGGATGTGACATGGAACTGTAACGGAATCGGGATTTTATCATCTTCCCTCCTCGGCAATGGCGTTGCGCCCGCACGCCTGCGAACGTTTTAACACGAACCGAACCGCACCGTCGTCATTCGCTAACGGACGTCCCATATGCTTCTCACCAATCCGGAACGAACAGAACAGAAACAAACAATGAGCAAGTCAAAATCATATCTTGTCGGCAGGCGGAACCGGCTCAGCGGCGCAGCGGCGGCATGCCTGATCATGATCGGCGGGCTTGGCTGTGCGGCTGGAGCTTGGGCGCAGAGTTCGGTTCCCGGAGCCTTACGCGTCCGCGTGATTGACCAGGAGTGGGACACGCCACTCGCGGGGGCAATGGTACAGGTTATGGAGGCCGAGGTGAAAAGGCTGTCAGGAGAGGATGGCAACGTCCTGTTCGACACCTTGCCGAACGGATCTTATACCCTTGTTGTCAGCGCGGCCGGTTTCGAGCGAAGGGTCGTCACTCAGGTCGTCGTTCTGCCCGGCGATGTGCGGTCGGAAGAGGTCCGGCTGAACGGCGCCTTCACCGACATGGACGAGTTCGTCGTCAAAGACATCGACCTGATGAGCGGCGGCGCCGATATCGTCCAGCTGGACATACGGGCACGTAACAGCGGCATCACGGACAACATCGGATCGGACATGATGTCGAAGGCAGGGGCGAGTACCGCAGCGGCCGCCATGCGGATGGTGACCGGCGCGAACGTGCAGGACGGCAAGTACGCGGTCATCCGTGGTTTGGGCGACCGCTATACGTCGACGTTGCTCAACGGCGTCCGGCTGCCCACATCGGATAAGGACAAACGCGCCGTACAGTTAGATCAATTCCCAGCCGCCATGATCGAAAGCATTCAGGTCACCAAAACGTTCACACCCGACCAACAGGGGGACGCCTCGGGCGGCATCAACATCGTCACGAAAAGCGTGCCTGACAAACCGATCTTGTCCGCCAGCGTTTCAACCGAATACGACAGCAACGCGACGGGCAACGAAAACTTCAAGACGGTTAACGGCGGCGGGAACAGTTTCGGCGGCATGCGCGGATTAAAGAACAATCCCTTCTGGAATCCGGGCGACATGTCAAACCCGCGCGGCTTAACTTCTGAGAAACGGTCCTCGAACATCATGTCGGACGCCCCCCCCGCGAATTCCGGGTTCAAGTTTGCGGTGGGCGATAGCGTCGGCCTCGACGACTGGCGGGTGGGCGCATTGCTCAACGGTTCATACAGCCAGAAATACAAGTATCGCGAGGGTGTTAAAAATACCATTCTGAACCGCCCGCCGGAGAAACCCGAGGACATCGCCGAACTCGACAAGGAGAAGAAGAAAACGGTGGAGACATCGACCGACGAGCAGCTTTGGAGCACCGGCCTGACGTTGGGTGCCAAGAATGATGACAACGAGATCAAGTTCACGACGATCTACACCCACCAGTCGCGCGAACTGGTGGACGCGCGCTACGAGCCGGTTCAGGACGCGAACGTCACCACGAACCGGCGGTCCAAGAAAGTCACCACAACGGGAGCGCGCGATTTTCAAACGCTGTCGCAGTATTCGGAAAACGGGAACGGCAGCGTGCAGCTGTCCGGCAAGCATGTGATCGAACCGCTGAACCGTCTCGAAGTCGACTGGACGGGCGCGTATAACGTTTCGGAAAGCACCGAGCCGGACCGGCAGACGTTCGGTGGCGCATACGAGTCGAAAGCCACGACCGATGCCGACGGCAACCCGTCAAACGGCGATGGCGAAAACTATTCGCGCATGACAGGAACCCTGACCCGGCGTTGGCAGGATATCCGGGAAGAGTCCCGCCAGGTGCAGGCCAACGCCAAATTGCCGTTTTCGGCGGGTGAAAACGAAGGGTACGTGAAATCGGGCATCTTTGAAGACTACCTGAAACGGTTTTACCGCAATCGCAATTACAGCTTCACCCCCACGATCGATGCGAAAAACGAATACGACTTCAGTAACTTCGACAGCGTCATCAGCCAAATCCCGTTTGATTACGGCATGCCCACCCAGGACAGCACGGATTATGACGGCAAACAGGAGATCGCGGCTTACTACGGCATGATGCGCGCGCCGCTCCCCGAGTGGCTGGACCTCATCGGCGGCGTCCGCATGGAAGGGACCTACATGAAAACCAAGGTCTGGTCGGCCGCCCCCAATATGGACGATCAGATTTTCGTGACCCGCGTGGTCAAAAAGGACGACGGCTCGAATATCCTCAAGACGGGCGAAAAAATCCCTGAAGCAGATGGCGCGGCAAGCATTGAGCAAGTGGATCCTCTGCCTGCCGTGGCCGTGAATTTCAAGAAGATCGAGGACATGAGCTTCCGGCTGGCCTATAGCCAGACCATCGCGAGGCCGACCTTCAAAGAATTGACGCCGGTCAATTACATGGATGTCGACCCGAATCAGATTTTCGTGGGCAACCAGGACCTGCAGATGTCGTCGCTCAACAACTACGACGCGCGCGTCGAATGGCGGCCGGGCGGGGGCATGGATGTCCTCGCCGCCAGCGTGTTCTACAAGACGATCGTAGACCCCATCCAATACACGACCTACAGCGACCCGCAACCCGGCAGTGACAAGCAATTCATCTTCCCCGAAAACTATGAGGACGCCTGGGTCAAAGGCGTTGAACTCGAGGGGCGCAAAAGTCTGGGCTTCATCAGGGAATCCCTCAAGGACCTGAGCGTCGGCTCGAACCTGACGCTCCAGGATTCGTACGTGGGATATACGGATGCCCTGAAGATGTCGCTGGACCAGGCCCATGTGAAGGCGAGTGGACGCGTCATGGACGGCCAGCCGGAATATCTGCTCAATGTCAACCTGCTCTATCAGAATGAAGCCAGCGGATTGATGACCGGACTGTTCTATAATTTCAAAGGCGAAACCTTTGTCTCCGGCGAAGGCGCGGCCGACGGGCTCTACACGCCCAACGTCGTCGAAAAACCGTTCGGCACGCTGGATTACACCTTGGGGGTTAAATTCGCGAAGAACTGGCGAATCGGTTTTGATGTGAAAAACATCCTTGATCCTGTGGTCGAGACCGTTTACCGCCGGCCGAACGGCGACCTGCCCAACTCCTCTTACAAATACGGCCGGACGGTCGGCGTGTCGCTGGGTTATGACTGGTAACGGGACGGCTTTGAAAGGAAAGAAATGAAGATGAAACACGTCATGGGTGTCATGCTGGTCATTGCGGCGGGTGCCGCCTGGGGCCAGGAGGATTTTGAAACGGCTAAGCAGAGTTTGGAGAAGTGGCTGGAGACTGAGCGGCTGGTCACGAAAGAGGAACAGGACTGGCGGGTCGGCAGGGAGCTGATCCAGGAGCGGATCGATCTCATCCGGCGGGAGGCCGACGCGCTCAAAGAGCGCATCGCCCAGACGAAGAAGGACATGGGTGAAGCCGCGGCGAAGACAACGGAATTGAAGTCGCTGAACGAGTTGGTCAAAGTGGGCACCAAAAGCTTGGCGGACGACATCAAACCGCTCGAGCTCCGCACGCTGGCCATGCTCCCCAGGACCCCCGAGCCGGTCCGTCTGCGTGTGGCGCCGCTGACCCAGCGCATTCCGGCCAATCCGAAAGAGTGCAGGCTGACGCTTTCGGAGCGGTACCAGAATGTGGTGGGCACGCTGAACGAGTTCAACAAGGCGACACGCGAACTCTCGGTTTCGGGCGAGGTGCGGAAGCTGGCAGACGGCCGCAAAGTGGAGGTCTCGGTTTTTTACATCGGACTCTCACAGGCTTACTACGTGAACGAAAAGAGCGGCGTGGCGGGTGCTGGGCTGGTCGGGCAGTACGGCTGGACATGGGAAGAGCACAACGACCTGGTCCGTCCCGTGTCGCGCGTGCTGGCCATCTACCGCGGTGAGGCGCCTGCCGCCTATGTGCCGCTTCCCGTCAGCGCGAAGTGAGGGAGCTAACGAGGTTAACGATGCTGGAGAAACGAATGAAATCACTGTTCATGGTTGGATTTGCTGGAGTTCTGGCATTCGCCGCAATGGCCCAGGAGGCGACGAATGGTGCGGCAAGTGCCGCAGGGGTCATGCGGTCGAGACTGACGGCATCAACGGTGCGGCTGTCCGATGCGCGCAAGCGGATCGCGGACGAGAAGATCCCGTTGACCCAAACGCTGTCCGGAGCGGAGCAGTCGCTGAGCGACCTGCGGCGCGAGTACGATGCCGTCAAGCGGCAGTCGGACAGCAGCACGCTGGAGATGGCGGCGCTGCGCAACGAGATCAAAGCGCGGGAAACCGAGCGCAACTATCTCGCCAGTCTGCTGGGCGAATATGCGCGCAACTTTGAGACGCGGCTACATATCTCCGAACTGGAGAACTACAAGGAGATCGTCGAGGCCGCCCGGGGCGCCCAGGAAAAGCTGTCTGACGATCCCCTTTCGGCCTTCGACTCGCAGTTGCGCCTGATGTTCGTGAGCATGGCGCGGCTCGAGGAGATGTCGGGCGGCTTGAAGTTTCAAGGGGGCGCCTCGGCCGACGACGGCATCGTCAGGCAGGGCCGTTACCTGCTCCTGGGCCCGGTCGCCTATTTCGCCTCGGACGACGGGACGCTGGCGGGCATCGCCAATCAGCGCGTGGGCTCGCTCATTCCGGTCGTGGAGAGCTGTTCCGATCCGGCGCTTTCGGCGATGACGAAGACCACGGTGGTGAAAGATGAAGGCCTCATCCCCTTTGACGCCTCTCTCGGCAATGCCCGCAAGATCGAGGCGATCAAGGAGACCGTGGTGCAACACTTCCTGAAAGGCGGCGCGGTGATGTGGCCGATCCTGCTTCTGCTCAGCTGTGCCCTGCTGGTGGTCATATTGAAGTGGATCTCGCTGGCGTTTGTGCGTCTGCCGCGCGCCAAGATTTTGGCGGAACTGCTCGGCGCCTTGCGCGCGAAAGACAACGCGCGGGTCCTGACCTTGACCGGGCAGATGCGGGGGATGACGGGACGGATGCTGCGTGCCGGCGCAGAGGTGCTCGACCAGCCGCGCGAGCTGATCGAGGAGGCGATGTTCGAAAAGATGTTGGACGCGAAAGCCAGCCTCAACCGGTTCCTGCCGTTCGTGGCGGTTGCGGCGGCCTGCGCGCCGCTGCTCGGCCTGCTCGGCACGGTCACGGGCATCATCTCCACCTTCAACCTCATGACGGTCTTCGGGTCCGGCGACGTCAAAATGCTCTCGTCGGGCATTTCCGAGGCGCTCATCACGACGGAGTACGGCCTGTACGTGGCGATCCCCTGCGTGCTGATGCACGCGTTCCTGTCGCGCAAAGCCAAGGGGCTGGCGGACAAGATGGAGCAGATCGCGGTCAAATTCATGTGCGAGGTCGGCAAGGTCTGATCTCGGAAACAACGGGCACCCTATGACAGTCGAGACCATCAAGATCTTAATGGAGAATCACCTGCCGGCGCTGGTCAGGCCGGGGTTCGAACAGGCGTGGCCGGTCTGGGTTTCAGGCGGTTGGGCGATGGTGCCGTTGGCGCTGACGGGGCTCATCATGTATCCTCTCGGCCTCGGCACGATGCTTCAGCTCGTGCTGCTCGGCGCACGCAAATCGCCGCAGCGGGCCTGGCGCAAGTGGCAGCAGCATCCCGACACGCCCCGGGGACCGGTCCAGCGGCTGATTTCCGAGGCCATGCGGTGTGAGACCCTCCACGAGATGGAATCGTACTTCGCGCTTTTCCAATCGGTGACGATCGGCCCCTTCACGCGTAACCTGCAGGTTATGAAGGTCTGCGTGGCGGCCGCACCGCTGCTGGGGCTCTTGGGCACGGTTACGGGCATGCTGGTCACGTTCAACGGATTGGCCATGGGCGGCGGAGGCGAGAAAACCATGGGGATCATCTCCAAGGGGATCTCGGAGGCGCTCATCACGACAGAAGCGGGACTGGTCCTCGCTCTCACGGGTGTGTTTATCCAGTTTTTCCTGATCCGGCAACACCAGCGGTACGAAAAAGTCGTGACGCATGTCGAGACGTTGTGCATGCGCGAGTTCCAAAAGCGTCGGGCCGAGACGGCGTGATGGTGAAACAGAGTTCGGAGGCTTATGAGCAGATTCAGAAATTCAGGGAGCGATGACGGGGATTCAGCCGGCATCGACATGTCGCCGCTGATCGACTGCGTGTTCATCCTGTTGATCTTCTTCATTGTCACGACCACGTTCGTCGATGAGACCGGCGTGGAAGTGGACAAGCCGCAGGCCGCATCGTCTGTCAGCCTCGAGAAGAGCAGCGTGTTGCTGGCCATCACCGCCAAGGGCGCAGTGGTCTACGGGGGACAGGAGGTCGGTGTCGGCGGCGTTCAAGCCGTCGTCAAGCGCATGCTGGAGAAGGAGCAGATCCCGGTGATCATCCAGGCCGATCAAACGGTCCCGTCCGGGCTGCTGGTCCGAGTGATCGACGAGGCCAAATTGGGCGGCGCGCAAAAGGTGAGCCTGGCCACACGCAAGGAGGCCTCCGGAACATGATGCGGTCCGGCCACACCAACCGGTCCGGCGGCGGCCTGCCCGGACGTTTCCTCGCCTCCGGCGGCACGCTGGTCGCGGGCGCGGCGCTGACGGTCGGGCTGTTCCTGCTGCTGCCCGTCCTGCAGGACATCGGCCATCAGGAAAAAAAGACTGACCTTGAGCTCGTGAGTGTCGACGCGGTGGAGGCTCCGCCGCCGCCCCCGGTCGTCGAGGAGAAAAAGGAGGAGCCCCCGCCCGAAGAGGCTCCGCCGCCGGAACTGACCGAGACCGCGCCGCCGCTCGACCTCGCGCAGCTGGAGCTGGCGCTCAACCCGGGCGCGGGCGACGGCGCGGGCGGCGATTTCGCGGTCAAGCTCGCAGTCGCCGGTTCAGCCGAAACCGCCGCGCAGACCAGCGAGGACATCTTTTCGCTGGCCGACCTCGACCAGGCGCCCCGCGTGATCATGCAGCCCGCGCCGCAGTATCCGCCCGAGATGAAGAGGAAGAAAATCCAAGGCACCGTCCACGTTCTTTTCATCGTGGACAAGGACGGCCGCGTGACGGAGCCCAAAGTCCAGAAATCCGACAACCCCGCATTCGACGCGTCCGCGCTGACGGCCATCAAACGCTGGCGTTTCGAGGCCGGCAAGAAAAACGGCCAGCCCGTGCCCTTCCGCATGCGCGTGCCGATCACGTTCGCACTCTAAGGAGAAAACCATGAGACTGACCTGCCTGACACTGACCGCAACGCTCGCCGCCGCCTGCGCTCAAGCGGACGAGCTGATCCAAAACCCCGAGACCTTCTGGCGCGAGCCTGCTTTCCAAAAATCGTTTATGGGGTCATATGGGGTTCGCACCGAGGTCGAGCCGCGCGTGACGGTCGTCGAGAAAGAGGTGATGGAAAAGGTGATGAAACTGATGGGCGAGCGCGGAAGTACCGCCAAAGCCCTCGCGCTCCTCGAGAAGAGTACGAACGCCGCCTCAAGCGCGGTGTTTGACTTTACCCTCGCCAACATCCATTTCCAGGAAGACCGGTTGACGAACGCTCTGTCGTGTTATGCCGCAGCCATCGCGAAGTTCTCGAGCTTCCAGCGCGCCTACAAGAACCAAGGCCTGATCCTGATCCGGCTGAATGATTTCGAAGCCGCGTTAGAGCCGTTGACCAAAGCCGTGGAGCTCGGAGTGAATGACGGGATGACGTACGGTCTGATCGCCTACGCCTATACGATGACGGAGCAGTACATCTCCGCCGAAAGCGCCTACCGGCTGGCGGTCATGCTGCAGCCCAAGACGCTGGACTGGAAGATGGGCCTCTGTCGCACCCTGTTCAAACAGCAGAAGTACGGCGAAGCCATCGCGATGTGCGACGAGATGCTGAGAAAAGAACCCGACAAGCCGGACTACCTGCTCCTGCAGGCGAACGCCTATCTCGGGCTGAAACAGCCGATGAAGGCCGCCGAGATCTACGAACTGCTCGACCTGACCGGCAAGACCCCTGTCGCCGCGCTGCACACGCTGGGCGACATCTACGTCAACGAGGGCTATGCCGACCAGGCGGCCGATGCTTACGGCCGCGCCATGGCCCGCGAGAAAACGCCCGACATCCCTCGCCAGCTCCGCAATGCGGAGGTGCTCATCAGCCGCGCGGCTTATCCGGCCGCCTCCGGACTGCTCAGTAAAATCGCGGCGCGCGCAGGGACCGGGCTGAGTGACGACGTGCGCAAACGCATGCTTAAACTCGAGGCGCGCTTAGCCGCCGCGCACAACGAGGCGGGCGACGGGCAGGCGAAGATCCTCGAAGAGATCGTCAAGCTCGACCCGCTGGACGGCGAAGCCTTGATCCTGCTCGGCCAGTATCATGCGACGGCGAACGCCGAGCGGGCGGTTTTCTACTTCGAGCGCGCCGAGGGCATCGAAAAGGTCGAGGGCGACGCGCGTCTTCGGCACGGGCAGCTTCTCGTCAAGAACGGCAAGTATCAGGAGGCGCTGCCGCTGCTCAAACGTGCGCAGGAGTTGAAGCCGCGCGATGACGTTCAGCGCTATATTGAGCAAGTGGAACGTGCGGCGCGGTTGCGGAACGGATAGGCGGAATTATTTCATCCATTCCGAACAGGGAATACATCCGCCGCTCACGTCCATTTGGATAATGGACGGTGTTCGTGATAGCAATCTTAGGCCGGGCGGAGAGCGGAGTTACCAATGGAGTTAACCTTTTCCACCGCTCTCTAAGGCACGCCGGGTGGCGGGCTTACCGGTCTTCTCTTGGACGGTCTGCGCAAGCGGGCCGTCCTTTTTTTGTCTTCTTTGCATCTGCGTGTCGCAGGCCAATAGCCAACGCGGAGCGGCTCACGCGCACGTGAAAAAAAGAGCCCCCGGAGTGTTCCGGGGGCTCTGCTGGAGTTTGGCGTTGAGCGTTGGGAGTTCAGCGTTGAGCGTTCAACGCTCTCCGGCTCAATAGTCCTTGTCGTCGGGCTGCTCGACGGTCTTGATCAGGCGCGCGACGAGGTCGGTGGTGGTGATGCCCTCCGAGTCGGCCGCGAAGTTCACGAGGATGCGGTGGCGCAGCACGGGCACCGCGGCCTTGACCACGTCGGCGCAGCTCACGTGGATGCGGCCCTCCAGCACGGCGCGGGCCTTGGCGGCGAGCACCAGGAACTGGCCGGCGCGCGGGCCGGCGCCGTTGGAGACGTACTTCTTGATGAAGTCCGGGCTCTTCTCGTCATGCGGGCGCGTGGAGCGCACCAGGCGCACGGCGTACTTGATGACGTGGTCGGAGACGGGGATCTTGCGGACCACGGCCTGCAGCTGGAGCAGCTCCTCCTTGGAGATGACCTTCTGGGGCGTCTCGCTCTTGGAGACGGTGGTCGCCTTGACCACGGTCTCCTCCTCGTCCTCTTTCGGGTAGTCCACCCAGAGGTTGAACATGAAGCGGTCCTGCTGGGCTTCCGGCAGGGGATAGGTGCCTTCCTGTTCGATGGGGTTCTGCGTGGCGAGCACGAAGAAGGGCGGCTCGAGCTTGTAGGTCTGGTTGCCGACCGTGACGCACTTCTCCTGCATGGCTTCGAGCAGCGAGGCCTGGGTCTTGGGCGGCGTGCGGTTGATTTCGTCCGCGAGCAGCATGTTGGTGAAGATCGGGCCCTTGATGAAGCGGAAGCTCTTCTTGTCGGTCACCGGGTCGTGCTCGAGGATTTCCGTGCCCGTGATGTCGGTGGGCATCAGGTCGGGCGTGAACTGCACGCGCTTGAACTCCATGTCCAGCACCTTGGCGATGGTGGAGCACAGGGTGGTTTTGGCCATGCCGGGCAGGCCGACCAGCAGGCCGTGGCCGCCGGCGATGATGACCATCATGACCTGGTCGATGACGTCGACCTGGCCGATGATGACCTTGGCGACCTCGGCGCGGATCTTGTCCGAGCGGACGGACATGGCTTTGACCAGCCGGATGTCCTCCTCGGACGCGCCCTGCACCTTGAGGTTCTGCTTGGGCTTCTTGTCGCCGGCCTTCTCGGGCTCGGCCGCGGGGGCGGCTTCGGGGGCGGGAGCCTCCGCCGCGGGCTCGTCCTTGAAGAGGAGCACGATCTGCTCGCCGAGCAGGATCTGCGCGCCGCTCGCGAGCACGGCCTGGCTGACCGTCTGGCCGTTGACGCTGGTGCCGTTCGAGCTGCCGAGGTCCTCGAGCAGCCAGCCCTGTTCGGTCGGGGTGAGTTGCGCGTGGCGCCCCGAGATGGAGTCGTCGGGAATGCAGATGGTGCAGTCGTCGTTTCTGCCGATCAGGTAGGACTGCGAACCGTCGAGTTCGGTCAGCAGCTGGTCGCCTTCAGGTTGTTGGATGAATAGTTTGGCCATGGTGTGTGTTGTCCTTTTTGAAGAGGTTGCGTGGGCAGGGGCGAATAGGCATCCGCCCTCGCTTAAGGTTTTTTGGGATCGGGCGGGAGGGTGTTCGGCGCGGGATCGGAGGCGAGCTTGACGGGGCCGACGTCCTTGACGGAGGAGGAGACGCGGATGCCTTGGAGCGCCTTGCAGAAGTAGCCGGGAATGACGCCTTTGGTGTCGGGCGGGCCGACTTCCTGGCGCGTGATCTCGCGCGTCTTCTTCATTTCCCAGTGGGTGCCGAGCTTGGAGGAGCCGACGCTCTCCATGAGGCAGAGCTTGATGGCGCGGATCTGGATATGCTTCAGCACTTCGGCGCTCTGGAGCGTGACCGGCAGCGTGCGGACCTCCTGCTCGAGGATGCGCGCCTTGCCGTAGGCGCCGGACTGGCCTTCGATGCGGTGCTGGTTCTTCACGTTGAAGAAGGGGTTGGACTCGGTGATCTTGGCCTTGATGGCGAGCGTGTCCTTCTCGGTGAGGGTGTGCTCCTCGCGGTTGAGCAGCAGCCCCTCGTAGAAGCAGTTTTCGCAGAGCACGAGGAGGTCGTACTTGCCTGCGGGGAGCCCGTCGAAGGAGAAGGCGTTGTCGCTGTTCAGGCTGGCGAGATACACCTGGTTGGTCATGTCCTTGTTCACGTTGCGGGCGTTCTTGGCCGAGTTGCCGCCCTCGACATCGTCCAGCGAGGCGATGTTCGGGAACTTCTGGGGCATGGCGAGCACGCCCAGCACTTCCGAGGGGTTCTCGGTGATGACGCCTTTGATGCCGCCCGTGGCGTTGGGGTCGGGCTTGGAATAGAGGTTGACGCTGACGTGCGTCTTGCTGTACGGCGACATGTTGCCGGGGTTGATCTTGATGCCCGCGAAGACGGCCGAGGCCGCCGCGGCGCCCGCGAGGGCGGTCAGCGCGATGCGGTGTTTACGTGGAAGGGTCATAGGGCCAGCACCTCTTTCATTTCGGCTTCGAACGGGTGACCGGGGAAGCGCTTGACGAAATCCCCGGCGAGCTCCTTGGCCCGCTTCTTGTCGTTGATCTTCTGGAGGCAGTCGAGCTCCAGCTTCATGGCGTCGGCCAGCTGCGCGCTCATGGTCACGACTTTGCGGTAGGCGTCGACCGCGTTGATGGCGCGGCGGTAATCCTCGACGTGGGCGTAGACTTTGGCCTCGGCCAGGGGGTATTCGCCGGAGAGCTTGGACTGGGGCGACTCGTTCTCCCAGTCGGCCAGCTTCTGGAACGCCTCGGGGACGGCGTCCTGCGCGAGGAAGCTCGTGATGGTGGCGAACATCGAGGTGTCGTGGACGGTGTAGATCTTCCAGTCGTCGACCTTTTTCTGCGAGGTGAGGGACTGCAGCTTCGGGCGCTTGCTGGCGGCCTTGTCCACGGCGTTGGTGCTTTCGGTGTCCTTGCGCTTGCGCGGACCGACATAGGCGAGCCGCCCCCCGGCGGCGCCGATCTTGTTGCGGCTGCGGTAACGCTCCTGGGCGTCCTTGTAGAACTTGGTGGCGGCCTCGGTGTTGCCGAGCGACCGCTCGACATCGCCCTGGCGCAGCGCCGCGATCTGGGTCTGGTCCGGGGCGATGGCCGCCTCCTTGAGGAATGCGACATCGCGTTTGGCGGAGGCCACGTCGTTCACGTCGAAGAGGTAGGCGCAGACGCGCTCGTCCTTCCACCGGAATTTGCGGGAGCTGTTCCGCTCGTTGGCTTCGAGCTTGTTGATCCACTCGAGCAGCAGCTTGTCGTTGCGCTGCAGGCGCAGGGTTTCGATGAAGCGGTCTTCGAGGGCCCAGCGCTGTTCGGGCGGGATCTTCTGCAGGGTCTCGAAGCCGCGCGTGAAGATCTCGTAGAGGATCGGCCCGGCGCGGTACGGCTCCAGCAGCTCGACGAGCATGCCCCAGTGGTCGGGCTTCCAGTCCGCGCACGGATCGGCGCCCTTGGACGTGGCGCGGATCATGTTGTAGAGGGCCTTGCGGAAGTTCAGGCGGTCGCCCTGGTTGTCGAGCGAGAGCTCCGTGGGGGTCCACGGGCAGACGAGCCGGGCGGAGGTGCGGGCCACGCCGGCCTTGTTGGAGATGGCGAGGGTGACCGGATAGGAGATCTGGTCGGCATCGCCGGGGACCAGCCATTCGACGAGCGGCTCGCTGATGCGCTTGTCCTTGCCGAACTCCCAGGTGACGGAGAGCGTGTCGTCCGCGGCGTCGGTGCCGACGTAGGAGAGGGTGAAGAGTGAGAGCGGCTGCTCGCCGGTCCAGAAGTAGCCGTTGGGCTCGCTGGTGCCGTGGATGGCGGCGCCGGCGCGCCCGTCTTTGAAGGCGATCTTCGTGATGGCGGCATCGCCCGACTTGACGAAGTCGTTGACCAGCTCGGGCACGGGGCCTTCGGTGATGCCTTTGCGGCGCCAGGTCAGCTGCGACTCCTGCTTGCCTTTGGCTTCGAAGTGGAAATAGTCGACGCGGTGCAGGCCGGCTTCGAGCTCGACGCTGGCGCCGTGCTGGCCTTTGGCGCCGCCCTCGCGCGTGTGGATGCCGGGCCAGCTGACCACCGTCTTGCCGTCGATCGCGAACTCCGAACCCTCGTCGGAAACGGTCGCGAAGTAGATGCTCTCCTTTTTCTTCAGGAGGATCGCGCCGACGTACCAGTCGGAGAAGTCATCGTCCGGCCCGTAGGGGTTGACCATGGAGCCGATGCAGGTCCACGTGTTGAAGGAAGCGCCTTGGGCGGGCGGATATTCGCTGGCCATGCGTTTGGCGGTTTCCAGGCTGGCGTTGCCGTTCTTGGCGTAGAGGAGCACGCTGGGGAAGAGGTGCGTCATGGAGGGCTTGGTCGGCGCCGTCGCGGAACCTTTGATGTAGATGTGGGCCGTGTCGCCGCTCTCCGGCTGGGCGAAGAGCACGCCGAGGCTGTCGGACTGGAGGTAGCCCACGATCAGATGTTCCAGCGCGTTGCCCTTGTCGTCGCGCACGTCCGGGATGGGGTACTTGCCGGGCAAGAGGCCGCCGTCCGGGATCTTGACGAACACGCCGAGGTCTTTATGGTCGGGCAGGCGCTGGATGCGCACGTCCACGCGCAGGGTCGCGCCGGGCACGGCCCAGTCGGTCTGGGCGGAGGCGATGAGAGCGGCCAGTGTGCTGATAACGAGTGCTGTGCAAAGTTTTTTCATCGTGTGCCCGTTGCGTCCGGCGGCGCGGGAGCGCTCGCCCTGCCTTTATTTCATGTCGCCGATCGCCTTGAAGTAGTCGGAAACCATCTCGCGGTACTCGGCCGGGGCCTCGTCCGGCGAGGCCGCCACGGCCTCGTCGCCCGCCTCGGTGTTGCTGGTCGCGCCCATGTCGCTGGTGCTGACGCCGTTCTCGAGCGAGGTGTAGGTCGTCGAGAGTGCCTGCATCGCCCGCTTATGGAGTTCGGCGATCATCGCGGGCGAGGCGTTCTGCTTCTTCATGACCTCGAGCTGCTTGCTGAAGGCGATGTACTTCTTGAGGTCGTAGGTCCGGAGGTTGTTGAGCTGGGCCTGGGCGTAGACCGCCTCGGCGTTGCGGGTCAGCTGGGCGCGGGTGTTGTCGGCCTTGGCCTCGTCGACCTTGGAGTCGCGGCGCGTGGCGCCTTCGCCGCCCTCCATGCCCTTGTCCTGCGAATAGCCGGAGTTCTTGCCGCCGCCCGTGGCCACGGCGTCGGAGTGGCCCTCTTCCTCGACATCGCCGGACTGGTTGGAGTCTTGCGTGCGGCGCTTGTCGATGTTCTTGTCGCCGGCGTTGACCTTGCCGGAGCGGGCCATGACCTCGCCGTCGGACATGCCGGCGCGGCCGACCTGCGAGCGTCCGTCCTGGTCCTTGTGCTCGGGACGCTCGTTGCCCGATTTGCCCGAGGCGCCGTAAGAGGTGAACTCGCCCTCGGCGATGCCCCAGCCCGAGTCGGGGTTGGCGTCGCCCTGATTGGTGGTGGAGTCGTCGGCCTGCTTCTCCTTCTCCTCCTCCTGCTCCATCAGATCGCCGACGATGTCCTGGAGCTCCTCCGGCATGGTGACTTGGCCCACCGGGGCCTTCATCTCCTCCTTGTCGATCTGCTCCGTGTTGCGCTTGACGACGTCGGCCTTGGCCATGAGCCACACTTCCATCTCGTCGGCCTTCTGCCCCGTCTTGGTCAGGAGGTCGAGCAGGAAGTCCTCTTTCTGAAGGCCGGTTTCGGTCACGGCGTTGGTGCCCGAGCCCTCCTCCTGCTTCATCTCTTCGTAGGTCTGGAAGGTGTCGGTGACCAGTTCGTTGACGGAGTCCAGCTCAGGCATCGCCTGAAGGTCGGTGGCGACCTTCAGCATGGCCTGGGCCATGTTGGCCTTGAGCTCCACGACCTCTTCGAGCAGGTCCTCGTTGAGCTTCTCCGTCTTGTCGCCCTGGCTGCCGGTTTCGCGCAACGCGTCGACCACGCTCGTCTGGAGATCCTGCATCTTTTTGATCGACTGCTTGGCGTCCTTGATGATGGCCACCGCGTCTTCGGTCTTCTCCTTGGTGTCGGTCTCGCGCCACTCCTTGAGGAAGTCCATCAGCATGGCGATGCCGTTGGTGACGGTGTTCTGCGGCGGCACGGCGTCGGCGAATTTCGGCGACTCCATGATCTCCGCGATATTGACCATGGTGGGCTGGAGCTTGAGCTCGCCGGCCTTGGCGGCGATCTTCGTCATGAGCTTGCCGAACTCTTCGTCGTCGCGGTCCTGTTTGGCTTCGGAGTTGCAGAAGCCGATCATGGCCTCCATGTCCTGCGCGAGGTTGTCTTGGCGGTCGACGATGGCCTGCGGCAGGGCGGTGTTGCTCTGGACGGATTTCATCGTGACGCCGAGGTTGGCGACCTGTCCCTTGCGGATGCCCTCGAGCATGGCGAGCACGCCGGCGGCGGCCTGCGACATCTCGCCCTTGTTCATGTTGTCGTCGGCCTGGGAGAGGAGGCGCAGCACCGTGTTCTGGGCGTCGACGGCGAGCTTGGCGTTTTCGATCCGTCCTTCGGCCGCGCCGGTGGCCATGCGGGTGAGGCGCACGACGGCTTCCGGCAGCGGACCTTTCAGCGCCTTGTCGAGCGCGACGCGGGCCGTGCCGATGGCGGCGTCTTTCGTTTTCAGCAGGGTGTTGGCGTAGGTGCGGATCTCGGTCTGCTTGTCCGTGACCTCTTTCCACGGCAGCTCGTCGAAGGTCGGCAGGCCGGCCTGCAGGCGGGTGGTCGCTGTGAGCGCGGCGCGCTGCCGCGCCACCAGTTCGCCGATGGTTTTGCGGGCCTCGGCACGCTGCTGGTTTTCGCTCTTGAGCTGGGAGGAGACGGTGCCCAGCTCAAACTGGATCAGCGGGCTCACCGTGCGGTTAGGGGTGGCGGCGGCGGTGCTGTTGTCGCAGGCGACGATGCGGAGGGCGGAGGAGAGGTCGATGTCCTCCATCGCGCCGTCCCACCGCGCGTTGAAGGTCTTGTACCCCTTCATGTCCCACTCTTTGACCACGGTGCCTTCGGCCGTGGGTTTCGCGCCCTTGCCGACGCGCTCGAGGCGCACCACGCCCAGGCCGTATTCGTCGGAGACCTCGAACTGCACCACCGGGACGGCGTTGGGCGGAAGCACCGCCTTGCTGCCCGCCGGCGAGACCAGCCGGAGGGCGGGCGCATGGTCTTCGCGCAGCTCGAAGCGCACGGGAATGCGCATCTCCAGGCCCAGGCTGTCCTTGGCGGTGACCTGAAACAGGCCGCCCTCGTCGATCACGGCGGAGCCCGACCACTGCGCCTTGTCGGCGCCGGGGGCGAGGGCGAGATTGGTTTTCTCGAAGACGACTTCGGATGCGACCGCGGGGCGGTTGCAGGTGGCCAGGAAGGTGACTTCGGAGTGGACGGGGATGACGAGCGCGTTGGTGAGCGCGTCGAACGTGCGCGGCGCGAGCGCGGTGTAGGCGGGCGGCGTGATCTTGACCTGCAGCCCGGTGAGGGCCAGGGGCGGCACGGTGTCGACGGTATACTTGTCGGTCGGGTAGGCGTCGCCGACCTTGAAGCGGTAGGCGAGGGACGTGGCGACCTTCGAGACGCGGTAGGTGAACTCCTCTTCGGGGCCGGTGGCTTTGAACTGGCCCACGCGGATGGTGGAGCGTTTGTCGTCGGACGGATAGAGGTCGAGGTCGATGAACTGGCCGGAGCGGCCGGTGGCCTTGACGGTGAGGTTGATGCCGTCGCCCTGGACGATGGTCTTGTTCTCGGGCGTCACCGCGAGGACGGTGGCGAAGGTGGGGGGCGAGAGGCGCGAGAAGGGGTTGGCCACCCGCTGCAGGGCGACGGTCCAGGCGTTGCCGAGCACGAAGGCGGGCACGATGAGCGCGAGCAGGGCGGCGGCCACGGCGCCCGCGCCGCGCTGGCGGAGCTTCTTGTTCTTGATCTCGGCGAGGGGCAGCGACGCGAAGCCCGGCACGCCCTCGTTGAGATAGGTCTTGAGCCAGGACGACTGCGAGGACTCGGTGGCGAACAGCACGCGGTTGATCAGGTGGTTGTCGAGCTGCGGGAACTGCTTTTCGAGGAAGGCGGCGACGGCGGCGGGCGACCGCTTGTGGTTGTAGGCTTTGATGAGCCACACGATCGCGGCGAGCGCCAGCACGATCAGCGTGACCGAGAGCGCGATCCGCCCGTAGAGGCGCGGGCGCAGCCAGACGTCCAGCGCGGTCAGCGCCACCCACGTGGCCAGCAGGGCGGCGCAGGCAAAGATGAGGTGCTCGACCGTGTGCCACCGGTTGATCTTGCCGTTGATGCTGTTCAGTTCATGGTCCATATTTGACATGGCCGACTCCTTTGTCCGAGCGTCTATAATCTATCTTTTTTCCGGCGGCGCGGAGCGCGCGCCCGGCCTCTTGCGGAGGCTTAAAGGGTCATTTCTTTTTTCCGGTCTGCTTGACGGGCGTGGGCCCGCCGATGGGGACCATTTTCTTCTCTTCGCCGTTCTTGCTGCTCGACCAGGCCTTGCCGTCGAACCCCTTGGTGGCCGCGCCGGCGGTGATCTTCACCTCGTCCGCGAGGCCGTTCTCCTCGATCTTCACGTCGTCGATGTAGAGGTAGCCGGCGTTGCACTTGTCCACGCCCGTGGCGTCGAGGGCCATGATCTTGAGCATCAGCCACTCGCAGTTCTCGAGGTGGCTCTGCTGGAGCTCCGTGCGGCCGGAGTCGGGGATGACGCGCTCGACGCGCTTCCACTGGGTGGGCACAAACGAGAACTCGCCCGTTTCGGCGTTGTTAAAGTAGATGACCTGGAAGCGCACGTCCTCGCGCAAGTCGCCGAACGCGGGGTCGTTGCTCTTGACGGCCTTGGGGTGCCAGCGGTAGGCGATGGGGTAGATGCGGCATTTGGGCCCCGGGCCGCCCTTGGTGCCGATCGAGCGCGCGGAGAGCGAGATCTTGTATTTTTTCTTCGGGTCGAAGCGGATCGGCGCCGTGTAGACCTGCACGCCCCAGTTGATGCACACATCGTGGTCGGTGGCGTCGAGGCGCATCACATGGGGACGCATCGACGCCTTGTCCTCGACCACCGAGACGTAGGTGTGGTTTTTCATGTACCACTTGTTGTGGTCGAACACGTAGATCCAGTGGTTGAGGGGGTCCGTGGGGTCGTCGAAGTGGCCGTTCGGCACCAGATTGGGCTTATCCTCCGGTTTCTGGGCAAACGCCGTCGGGCTCGCGAAGGCGAGCATCAGGGCGACGGCGGTCAAAAAAGGCTTGATGTGCAACATGCTGTCTCCTTCCTAAAGGGGAATACGTTTCTCACGACATGTTTCTTAATTTTCTGGTGATCCATTCTATCGCTAACAGGGCGATTAGACAAGCGAGGACGCCGGCGTTCTGCCACAGCGAACGGTATTCCAGCTTGCGCTCGCGGCGCTCGTTGACGCGCAGATCCTGCAGCAGGGAGTCGAGCTCGTCCAAAGTGCCGTACCGGCCGCCGCTGGAGCGGGCCAGCGCCTTGAGCACCTTCTCGTTGATCGGCTTGAGCACCAGCTCCTGCGAGGTGGCCCGCACGGTGAAGAGGCAGGGCGCCGAAACCACCTTCTTGCCGTCGATCTCCACGGCGGCGACCGCCTTGAAGTTGCCGGGCTCGCCCGGCGCGAATTCCGCCACGTAGCCGGGAATCTCCGCGCCGCCCGCGGCCTGGATGTTGCGGCCGGCCATGGCGAGGGGGATCACGCGGTCGGAGGGGGTCGTGATCTCGCAGGTCACCTTCCAGGACTTGCGCGTCTCGGTCGGCGGGATGACGAGGCGGCTCTGCAGGATGGCGGGGTCGCCGACGGCGATGGTTCCGGCGTCGGTGAAGAGCTCGAGGTGGTATTTGTCGAGATCGCTCTCGGAGGGCGACATCCACTGGATGATCTGGCGCCAGAATTTGGGATAGGGCTTGTCGTCGCCGGGCTGCATGACCCAGCGCCAGAGCGAGTCGGTGAGGACGGCGAGCACTTTGCCCTGGCCGTAGACGCGCGAGACGAGGACCGGCTGGCGTCCGTTGTCGGTCTGCGCGTCGGCCAGCGCGAAG
This sequence comes from Verrucomicrobiota bacterium, assembly GCA_023269675.1. Taxonomy (GTDB): domain Bacteria; phylum Verrucomicrobiota; class Kiritimatiellia; order RFP12; family UBA1067; genus JAHFSX01. Next base: position 70,998 of record JAHFSX010000011.1, on the reverse strand, counting down.
GCGCCGGCGGAGAGGGTCACGCCGGTGAAGACCGAGAGCACGGGCGGCAGCTCGGCGGGCATCTCCTGGTTGTTGGCGAGGGCCGGATGGGCGCGGCCCTCGGCGGTCCAGGCCACGCTGAACTTGCCTTCGACCGCCGGCGCGCCGGCGCGGGTGAAGGGCAGGAGCTTGCTGAGCTCGGTCTTGCTGATGCCGTTCTCGCCCCAGAGCTTCTGGCCGCCCAGCAGGATCAGGCTGCCGCCCTTTTCCACGAACTCGAGGATCGTGCGGCAGTGCTCCGGCGAGATGGCCTCGGAGTCGAAGTCGCCGAGGATGATGATCTTGTTGAGGCGGAGCTGGTCGAGCGAGAGGTCGAAGGTGAGCCCCTGGCGGTCGCCGTACGCGACCCACTCCTTGGTGCCGGAAACCTTGCGGTTCGGCAGCTGGAAGAAGGCGAGCGGCGTGATGTCCTTGTTGGCGAAGAGGGCGCGCGAGAGGTGCTTGCTCTCGAAGCGCGGCACGTCCTCGAGGAAGAGCACGCGGTTCTTGGCGTCCAGCACATCCACGGCCACGACCATTTCGTTGTCGTTCGTCTGGACCTCGCCCGGCAGCAGCGGGATGCGCACGGTGTAGGTTTCGGTGGCGACCTCGGGGTGGGGCAGCTTGAACTGCACGTCCCGGCTGCCGCCCTCCGGCGGCAGCTGGACCGCGATCTTCTCCACCTCTTTGCCGCCCTTGAGCAGGATCACCGGGAAGGGCTCGCCCTTGCCGCCCTGCCCCGCGATGGTGACGGCCATGGCGGTGTCCCAGCCGACGATGGCGCGGCGCGGCGTGTCCACGTTCTCCACGCGCATGTCGGGCTTGTCGTCGGGGACGCCCGGCTTTTCGAGCTGGGCGACATAGAGCGGCGAGGGCCAGCCGGTCTCGGACCAGGCGTCCTTCTTCTCGCGCGTGTCGACGCCGTCGGTGAGCACCAGCACGCCCGCGAGCTCCTGGCCGCGCAGCCGGTCGAAGAGGCGGTTCAGGCTGAGGTTGAGGTGCGAGGACTTGCCCTCGGGCTTCAGCGTTTTGAGCTGGTCGAAGGCGACGGGCGAGTCGAGGTCGGCGTGGAAGGGGTAGACTTCGAGCAGGCACTTGGCGCGCAGGGCCTTGGACCAGGACTTGTCGAGCATCGCCATCGCGGCTTCCCAGCGGGTGCGGCCGGCGGTCTCGTCGGCGCTCTGGGCCATGGAGCCGGAGACGTCGAGCAGGACGATGAAGCGCGGCTTGACGATCTCGGTGAGGGCGCTCTTTTTGCCCGGCAGCAGCAGCACCCAGAAGAGCACCAGCAGGAAAAGCACGCGCAGCCCCACGAGCGCGAAGCCCGTCGCGTTGCGCGGCAGGTAGCGCCAGACGGCGTAGGCGACGGTGGCCAGCGAGACCAGCAGGGCCAGCAGCAGCAGGCTCCCCGGGACGCTGTGTTCAAAAATCCATTCGGCGGTTGGCATAGAAGGGAGGAGTTAGGAGTTAGGAATTAGGAGTTGGGGACAGCGGGCCGCCGGATGCGGGAGATCGAGGATCATGAGGTCACGACCTTTCCGGCGAGGTCGACGGTCATCTTTTCGGTGGCCCCGGTCTGGGTGCGCAGGGCGCGGTTGGCGAACCACCACTCGAGCAGGGAGAGGAGCAGGGCGATCCAGAGGAACACCTCGGCGAGCGAGCGGCCGTTGCGGTATTCGTCGATGAGGCGCGTCAGCTCCTCGGGGTCCTTGGCCGTGAGGAGCTTTTTGAAGCCGGTCCACTCGGTCAGCTCCTGGGGGGTGATGGGCGTCAGGCGCGACTCGAAGCGGTCGGTGTTGACGGCCAGCACCGGCTCGGGCTGCGCGGCGCCGGCTTTGGCGCGCGTGTAGATGCCCGGCTCGGTCAGGCTTTCGATGAAGAACGTCCGGTTGCCGTTGTCTTTGACGGCCAGCTGCGCGCCGGAGGGCGTGGCGATGGCGTCGTCTTCGCGGTAGTTGGGGATGGATTCGTTCGCCGGGATGTTGGAGCCCGGCACCAGGTGCGTCGGCTGGACCGAGGCGCCCGCGCCCTGGCGGATGAGCTGGTGCACGACCGGCACGAAGAAGGCGGTGAGCGGGAAGGTGCTCCAGTCGCGGTTGGCGGCGACCGCGAACATGAAGACCCGCCCGCGTCCGACCGCGCGCCCGGTCATGAACGGCACGCCGTCGCCGGCGGTCACGAGCACGGCGGCGTTCTCCTGGAGCTCGCCGAGGGTCAGGACGCGCTTGAGCGCCACGGTCGGCACGGTTCCCGGCGGCAGGGAGAGGTTGAAGTTGACCACCTGGTCCTTCTGGTTCGGGATGCGCTTGAGCGGTCGCGCGGCCAGCTCGACGGGGATGTCCACGGTGCCTTTCGGCTGGGCCGGGAGGATCTTCATGTCGGCGTAGGCGGCGGTGTCCGCGCGGTCGCCGGGGAAGACGATGACCACGCCGCCGGTCTTGGCGTACTCCTCGATGCGCATGACGGACTGGCCCGCGAGCGGGAAGACGTCGCACAGGAAGACGGCCTGATAGTCGCGCAGGTCGACGGATTCCAGCTCCGCGGCCTCGACCTGCTTCACGCTGTCATCCGCCGCGCCGGGCGCGAGCGCGGCCTTGAGGTAGCGCGTGGCCTCCTTCGGGCCGGCGATGAGGACGGGCAGCTGCTTGCGGACGCGCAGCAGGAAGAGGAACTCGTTGTCGTCCGGCAGGGCGTCCTGCGGGGTGGTGACTTTGGCGACGTGGATGCCGGGCTCAAGGCCGCCGATGGCGAACTCGAGCGACGATTCGGCGTCGGCGTCGGCGGTGATGCCGCGCCGGCCGCGCTCCTGGCCGTCGACCTCGACCGCGACCGTGATCTGTTTGGCCGTGCCGGTGCGTGCGACGCGCACGTTGAGGCGCGCGCTCTGGCCCGCGAGCAGGAGCGCGGGCGTGACTTTGACGTCGGACGGGCAGGCGTTGTCGGGCTGCAGCGCGCCGGCCAGCAGCGCGAAGAACGAGACCTTGTCGCGCTGCTCGCGCGAGATGGCGGCCTTGTCGGCGGCGCCCGCCTTCTCTTCCTTCTTGGCGGCGTCGCGGAAGCCCTGCCAGGGCACGGCCTGTCCGTCGGTCATGATATAGATTTCGCGTTCGCGGCGGCCCTCCTGCTGCTCGAGCGCGTGCAGGGCCAGCGCGACGGTCTCGTCCAGCTTGGAAGAGCCGGGCAGGCAGGGGAGCGCGCGGATCGCCTGGACGACCGTGGCGTGCTCGGTGGTCGGCTTCTCGATCACCGGGATGGGGGTGTCGGCCGCGACATAGACGCAGACGCGGTCGCCGGAGAGCAGGCCTTCGATGACGCCGACGGAGGCCTCCTTGCAGACGTCCCAGACCTTGCCGCGGTCCAGCTCGTAGTTCATGCTGTACGAGGCGTCGAGCACGATGGCGACATCGCGGCGCGTGCGGGTGAGCCAGGAGCCGCCGGCGGTGGTGCGCAGCACGGGCAGGGCGAAAGCGAGTCCGAGCATGATCAGCAGCAGGGTGCGCAGCAGCCAGAGCATGAAGTTCTCGAACTTGATCCGGCTGGAGGAGCGCTTCTGGGCGGCCTTGAGGAAGCGCAGGGTCGGGAAGGGCGTGACCACGGTTTTCCGGCGCTGAAACATGTGCAGCATCAGCGGGATGCCGGCTGCGGTCAGCGCCCACAGGAACATCGGATTGGCAAAAACGAGCATGGGTTTAGGTAAGGAGGATTTAGGAGTTAGGATTGAGGAGTGGGGGAGGTTACCGCGACAGGCGCTTGCGCTCCTCGAGGTAGGCGCGGACAAAGGTGTCCACGGGTTCGTCGGTTTTCACAAGGCGGTAGTCCACCTTCATCTCGGAGCACGATTTGCGGTAGTCCTCGATGAAGGCGCCCATCAGGTCCTTGTACTCTTTGGCCATGGCACGCGGATCGGCGATCATGCGCTCGCCGGTCTCCAGGTCCTCGAACTCCGCGCCGCGGCGGATGTCGAGGCTCAGCTCCACCGGGTCGAGGGTGTGGAAGACGATCACGTCGTGGTGGTTCTTGCGGAAATGGGCGATGGCCTTGATGATCTCCGGCTGGTCGTCCAGCAGGTCGGAGATGATGATCACCATGGCGCGGCGGCTGATCGACTCGGCGATCTGGTGCATGACGTCCGCGCCTGCCGTGCCTTTGGCGGGCTTGTAGCCCTGCAGGATCTTGAGCGCGTTGTTGAGCTCGTTGAAGGAGTTTTTGCAGGGCAGCGCCGCGTCCATCTTCTCGCCGTAGATGTACATGCCCACGGCGTCGCGCGACTTGAGCACCACGTAGCCCAGGGCGGCCGCGAGGGTGCAGGCGTAGTTGAACTTGGTCTTGTGTTCGCCGGAGGTGTAGTTCATCGAGCCGCTGCGGTCCACCAGGAGGTAGACGCGCAGGTTGGTCTCGTCCTGGTAGCGGCGGATGTAATATTTGTCGGTGCGGCCCAGCACCTTCCAGTCGACGCGCTTGAGGTCGTCGCCGGGCATGTAGGAGCGGTGGTCGGCGAACTCCGTGCTGGCGCCTTTCTGGGCGCTGCGGTGGCGGCCCGCGAGGGTGCCTTCAACCACGTAGCGTGAGTTGAGGGCCAGGCGGTTGAGTTTGGACATCTGCGCGGGGTTGAGGTAGGCCCCGATCCCTTCATCGCTCATCAGCGGCTCCTAGCGGGCGGCGCGACGACCCAGAAATCGCATTCGCTATCGATCATGAGGGCGAACCGGTTGTCCGAGTCCAGTCTCAGGAACCGTATGCCGTTCATCAGCCCGCTTTCGGTGGCGACGCCGCGCTGCGTGCCGGTTTCGGTGACCGTCTCGAACTCCACGCTGAGGGGGTTCGCGGTTTTGCGGGCGATGATGGAGGCGCTCTTCTTGCCGCCGTAGCTGTCGAACGGGAGGGCTTTCAGCTTGGTGAGCTTGCTGCCCGTGTTTTTGCTGTAAAGCGTGTAGCGCTGGTTCTGCACTTTGGCGAGCTTGCTGAACGCCTCGATTTTGTAGATCCAGGGGTCGTCGAAGCGGTCGGCCTTGGGCGGCGCCTGGTCCTTGGGCAGGTTCAGGAGGGGCGTGAGGCTGGAGGGGTACGCGACATTGTCCGCGTAGTAGGCCTTGAGCGCCTTTTCGACCTTCTCGTGGTCGATGCGGGTGAGCCAGCGGCGGGCCATGACATCGGCGAAGCGCGCGATGGGCTTGGCGGACTTGTCGGCGGTCAGGGCGCTTTCGAAAATGCGGACGGCGTCGGCCTGCTTGCCCTCGGCGAGCAGGTGCCAGGCGGCCAGGGTTTTGACCGCCGGCAGGAATTCGCCCAGGGTGGAGGATTTGTCCATCACGCCCTGGCAGGCCGCGATCACGGCCTTGTGGTCCTGCACGCCGCGCGTGTGGACCGCCCACACTTTCAAAAAGGCGTCCTCCTGCGGCGTGGCGGCCAGCAGAGGGCTGTTTGCGATGAGAAGCGAGGCGAGGACAGCGACGTGATATTTTGACTGGAAATCGGACATTGGGCAGAAGGTTCAGGGTTCGGGGTTCAGGGTTCCGTAAAGAAGTCGGGAGGGGGGGTCCGGGGGCAGATGTGTGGCCTGTCCCCCGGACCCGTTTTTAGCGCCTAACGGGTGCTCGAGTACATCAGGATGTTGACGCCGAGCTTGAGCGCGTCGTCCTCGAGGTAGCTGTTGCAGTACTTGTTGGGGGAGAGCTCCCAGGCGCCGGCCATGCCGATCGGGCTGTAGATGACCGCGGTGTTGCCCTCGACGTCCAGCGTCAGGATCTGCGGGGCGATGGCGGGGGCGTTGTTGTACGATTTCGACAGGGCCGGCGTGATCTTCATGCTTGAGATGTCGTTGGGCATGCGGAAGAGGGCGTGGCCCGCGCGCAAGCTGTTGAAGGCGACGCCGGGCATGACGCGCGCCATGGTCTCGCGGAAGGAGACGTCAAACGCCTTGCGGCCGCAGCAGGCCTCGGCGATGAGCAACCCCCCGTGGCTGAGGTAGTTGCGCAGCGCCGTGATCTCGTCCGGTTTGAGCGTGAAGGACTCGTGGCCGGTCATGTACAGCACCGGGGCGTCGGACAGTTTCGGGTCGGTCAGGCGGAGCTCCTTGGTGCTGAACTTGACGGGCACGCCGGTCTTGATGTTGTACTGCGAGAGCAGGATGGAGAGGCCCACGTGGCGCGTCTTCCACTCGCCGTCATAGATCACCTGGGCGATGTTCATCGAGCCGGCGACCGACACCTGCTTGGCGTCCTCGAACTTGGTCTTCTTGACGTTGTCCTGCATCCAGTTGCGCATGGCGCTGGCGTAGCTGAGGATGTTCATGCCGAGCTGCTGGGCGGATTCAGGCTCGTAGGCGATGATGTTCTCGTCCTCCAGCGGGTCCCAGCCGACCTCCATGCCGAAACGCGAGATGATCGCCACGGTGCGGCAGTCGATGGTGACGCCGTCCAGCCAGGGGTCGCTGCCGCTGTAGAGCGCTTTCACGCCGGCGCGGTAGTTGACCTTGTCGAGGCTGTAGTAGGAGTGGAAGATCGGGTGGTCGGCGCTGAGGCGGCGCACCGGGGCTTCAGGGAAGACCTCGTTGAGCACCTTGATGGAGGAGTCGTAGAAGGGCTTGGAGCCCATGCCCGCGTTGAGGATGAGGGTGCCGCCGCGCAGCAGATACTCGCGCAGCTTCTTCTTCTCCTCGTCGGTCATGCTCCAGTGATAATGGCCGGAGCGGTAGAGGATGGGGTTCTGGTCCGGGTCGGTGTCGATCTCGGCGAACGACTTCGCCTCGAAATCGTAATCGACTTCGGCCATGGTCTTGAGCGACTTGAGCAGGTTGTTGAGGTCGTTCGGCCGCGCGTTCCAGTCCTGCTCGCCGTACTGCGAGGTGAGCTTGGTGAACATGGTCGGCGGTTTGGGCGGGTTCTTCTTCTCCGACCGCGACATGGGCGTGGCCGGCGGCGGCGGATACGGGATCAGCGTCTCGCCGCCCGCCATGTTGGCCGGGGGCGGCGGGGTCTCCTTCCGGGGCGGCGGAGTGACAAAGCCGGCCTCGTCCGAACCGTCGCCGTCGAAAATGTGGCCTCCCATGACGGTCAACGCGGTGCTGAGCGCCAGTACAGAGGCGAAGGTGAGAGGAGCATAACCTGCCATCAGCTTTTTCATAACGACCTCGCTCATCAGATTATAATACAAGAAGACATTAGAGAAGTATCCGATACCATCGGGTGGAAGTCAAGCGCTGGCGTTTACTTTTCTGGGGCCGGAAAAAGCAGGGGGGGCGGGGTGAGCCCTTTCCGGGCCCGGAACGCGCTCATGGTCATGCCGAACTGCCGTTTGAAGACGGTGCAGAGGTGGTGCGGCTGGGAAAAGCCGCAGCGCGCGGAGATCTCGCCGAAGGAGAGGCCGGTCTCCTCGAGCAGGGCGCGGACGGTGACCATGCGGGCCTGCTGGATGGTCGCGCGGATCGACTGGCCGAGGGCCTGCTGGAAGCGCATCTCGGCCCAGCGGCAGGTCACGCCGAGATGCGCGGCCACGTCCGTGACGCGGATGGTCAGGCCGCCGTTGATGCGGATGAACTCGAGCGCGCGGATCACCAGCTTGTCGGCGACGTGGAGGGTTTCGGTCGAGGCGCGCGACACGACGCCGGTGGGCCCGTAGGTCATGACCTGCCGGCTCCTGACCGAGCGGCGCATGAGGTCGTCCAGCAGGCGGGCGGCCTCGTAGCCGGCCTTCTGGCCGTCCACGGCGATGCTGGAGAGGGGCGGGATGCAGGTTTCGCAGATGAGGATGTCGTCGTTGACGCCGAGCACGGCGGCCTCGTAGGGCACGGCGATCCCGGCGATGAGGCAGGCGTCGAGGACCTGGCGGGCGCGGTTGTCGTTGGCCGCGAAGAGCGCGACCGGCTTCGGGAGCCGCTTCAGCCAGGCGCAGAGGCGCGCGCGCTCGGCCTCCCAGGCGGAGGCCGCTGGCGGCGGCAGGGGGTAGAGGTGGCACGGCTTGCCGTCCGCGCCCAGCCGGGCCGCGAAGGCCTCCTGGCGCCAGCGCGACCAGTTGGCGCCCGCGACTTCGCCGACAAAGGCGAAGTGCGGGAACGCCTTGCCGAGATAGTATTCGGCGGCGAGCGCGCCGACGGCGCGGGAATCGCAATGGGTGCGGCTGTATTTGGATATCGGGTGGGAGGGCGCGAGATAAATGTCGCCGGGGTTGAACAGCACCGCGGGAAGCCGGGAGGCGAGAATGTCGCGGGCGACGGCGTCGGTGGTCACGCGCCCGATGATGCCCGTGCCCCGCCAGCGGCGGAGGTCGGGGACCTTGAGGTCGCTGGTACCGCCTGCGGCGATGTTCAGGCTCCAGGGGCCGTAGACGCGCACGTAGTCGAGGATGCCGAGCAGCATGGCGCGCGAGATGCCTTGCGACGACTCGAGCAAGACGGCGACCTGCGGCATGTGCGTGCGTGCCGTGCGTTTCATGGGGAGCAGTATACGCGGTCAGCCTGATTCCACGCAAGCGGCAACCGGGGGTTAACTTCGCAAAAACGTAAGCCGAGTTCGCGTTTCAGAAATTGCGGATTCGGGAGGGTACCCCTATCATGGGGACTATGGAAGGGATTTTATGAAGAGACCGATTTGGCGGATGGTGGCGGGGGCGGCCCTGCTGGCGGCGAGCTGCGCCGGGGCGGCCGAACAGAAGATCGTCACGGTTCAGCCGTACCGCTTCACCGGCGGCAGCGAACGTGAGGACAGCATGTGGAGCGCGCTGTACGCCGCGCAGAGCGGCAAGCTCTACATCGGCCTGTGCACGCACGCCGAGGCGGCGCACTTCTTCGAGTTCGACCCGCAGACGCAGACGATGCTGCACGTGGCGGACATGACCGAGTTCAAGGGCGAGCGCGGCAAAGGCATCCGCACCACGGGCAAGATCCACGTACGCATGGGCGAGGACGCCCAGGGGCGCATCTACTTCGGCGACTTCTGCGAGGACACCGGCCCTGAATGCGTGGACCCCGCGAGCTACCGCGGGCCGAACTGGTTCCGGTACGACCCGGAAAAACGGCAGCTGGAGAACCTAGGGCAGATCAACCGCCAGTGGGGGCTGCTCGGCTTTGTGCTGGAGCCGAAATACCAGCGCCTCTACGGGCTGGCCGAGGACGGCCACCTCTACACCTTCGACCTGAAGACGCGCGTGACCTCCGACCTCGGACGCGTGGACGACTGGGACATCTGCCGCACGATCTTCGCGGACGACGAGGGCAACGTGTACGGCTCCTTCCCGATCGGGCGCATCTGGAAGTACGACCCCAAGCGCGACCGCCTTCTCGACCTGCGGGGGACGCGCGTGCCGCTGGATCCGCGGGCGACCCCGCGCACCATGTCCAACCCGCTGATCGACCGCAAGGTCTACTGGCGCGTGGTCGAATGGGATGCCAAAGACCGCGTGGCCTACGGCATCGTGGTGGGGGATTCGATGCTCTTCAAGTTCGACCCCTACGCCGGCCCGGAGGGCACCGTCACGCCGCTGGTGCGGATGTGCGCCGAGCGCTATCTGGATGCCGACCCGAGCCTGATCCCGGTGTCGACGCTGGCGATGACGATCGCGCGCGACCACCGCATCTATTACGCGCCGGTGGTGTCCGTGGCGTTCGACTATGCGGGGATTTCCTGGGATGTGGCCGACGAGCGCAAATTCACCGCGCACCTCACGGGCAAGGACGTGCCGCCCGAGTCCGTGCTGGTGGTGTACGACATCGCGGCCCGCCAGCGGCGCGAGCTGGGGCTGATGCGCGCGCCCGACGGGCGGCGCGTGTTCGGCCTGGGCGGGGCCTGCACCGGCAAGCGGGACGGCAAAATCTACTTCGTCGGGGCGCTCGAGGAGCCTGATCCCAAACGGGTCGCCAACCGGATCGACAACAAGTGGCCCTTCAGCATGGCCTTGCTCAGCTACACGCCGGAAGAGGGAGGTCCCAAATGAGGAAGTCGGAGGTCAGAGGCCGGAGGCCAGAGGTCGGAGGTCGGAGGCCAGAGGTCAGAGGTCGGGCGCGTGTCAAGAGGCTGAGCGCGCTTCTGGCCGTGTTTGTTTCCGTTGCCGCGCCTGCGGCCTGGGCGCAGAAGTGGATCAACCCCAACTTCGACGCCCATCGGCTGGACTACCGCGACCTCGGCTACCCCGACGTGTCGGCCATCGACGCCGACGACACGCCCATCACCGCCCTGCTGGCCGCCGGGAGCGGGATGGTTTACGGCGCGACCAGCGGGAAGAGCGCCGCGCACCTGTTCCTGTACGACCGCGCCATCAACAAGGTCCGCCCGCTCGGGCGCATCGGCGACGCGCGGGGCGTCTACCACGCGCTGGCGCAAGACGCGGACGGCTCGCTGCTTATCGGCGGCGGGCTCAGCATGCTGGCGGCCGTGCCGCTGACCCAGCACTTCCAGGGCGGGTTCCGCGCCGTCGAGGAGCAGCTGTGGAAGGACATCGCCGCGCCGTACGCCGATTACCCCGGCGGCCACCTCTACCGCTACGATCCCGCCCGGCACGATGCGGACGCGCGCCTGCCGTCCGAGGCTTGCCCGCTGGAGGACCTCGGGGTGCCCGTGCGCGGCAACACGGTCTACGCGGTGGCGCTCGACGTCAAGGCGCGCCGCCTGTACGGGATCAGCTATCCGGACGCGCGCTTCTTCGTGTGGAGCCTGGAGAAGGGCAAGACGCTCGAGAACCTCGCCCTGCTCGACCGCAAGGTCTATTCGGGCCCGGAACGCGCCTGGCGCAGCGTGCCGCGCGCGCTCCACGTGGCGGCCGACGGGCGCGTCTACACGTCGGGCGAGGACGGCCGCATCGTGTATTACGACCCGGCGGCCAAGAAGCTGGTGCGCACCGACCTGCAGATCCCCGGCGAGTATTACGAGGCGTGGAACTATTACGGCTATCCCGTCATCGAGGCGTGGACGCCCGCGCCGGACGGCACGCTTTACGGCTCCTCGAGCGACGGCTATCTCTTCCGCCTCAACGCGGAGCGGAACCGGCTCGTCAACCTCGGCAAGCCGCGCCTGTCGCGGCGGGTCCGCGGCATGACGCTGGGGCCGGACAACCGGCTCTATCTGCTCTGCGGCGAGTTCGAGGAGCCGTGCAAGCTCTTCAGCTATGGCTTGGCAGGGGATGAAGGCTTCCGCGACTGGGGCGCGCTGACGGTGGACCGCAGCCCGTACTACGCCAAACGCGCCTGCCAGTTCGACGCGATGGCCACCGGCGTCGACGGCACGCTTTTTTTGGGCGAGAGCGACCGGCGCGCCTGCCTCTACCTGTTCATGCCGGGGGCGCAACTCTTCCCCGGCGGATTCAACCCGCGAAACCCGCGCTGAAACGGGCCGGCCCCTTCAGGACGCGCCGAGCAGCGCGCCGGCCGCCGACGGAAAGGACGAGGTGTCGGCGTCACAGACGGCCGCATGCGGGAAGGCTTCCGAAGGACTCGGTTTTAGGCCGGTGCGGCCCCCGCGTCGGTTCCGAAAAAAACAAGTCCAGTTCCCATTATTGCCATTGTTGGAGGAAGGGCGAAAGACTAACGTAAAACATAACAATCATAGTATTAACACAAAATGACATGTGAGGTGGTTATGAGTGAGAGCGTGCGGTTTTATCGTGTGGCGGCGGTCATGGTATCGGGTCTTGCCTTGCTTGCTTGCCAGCCGGGGCTGGCGGCGAGCGGCACATGGACCGGGGCGGGAAACGCCGCGTGGACCAACGACGCCAACTGGAGCGCGAGTCCGTACCCCTCCGGCACGGATGCCGCGACCTTCAACGGCGCGGGCGGAGGCAACACCACGGTCGGGCTGGACGGGCTTTCCAGCATTAAAACGGTGACCTTCGATACCGCCGGCGCGGCACCTTACATTCTCGGCAGCGGCGGTGCCAACGCCCAGACGCTGGTTATGGAAAGCAGCGGCCTGATCTCGCTCGCCAACGGGGTCGTGAACACGCAGACGCTGGCCGCAGCGGTCCACCTCGGCGTCACGACGGCGACCGGCACCTATACGTTTCAGAACGCCAGTGCCGGCAGCGCGTTGGCCCTGGCGGGAAATGTGGCCGGCGCCCCGAGCGGCGGGACCCCCGGCACCAAAACCCTGGCGGTCTCGGGCGCGGGTGACACCGTGATCAGCGGGGCCCTTTCCAACGGAGGGGCGAGCCGGCTTGACCTCACCTCAACCAGCACCGGCATATTGACGCTGTCCGGTACCAACACCTTCTCCGGAAATGTCGCGATCAACGGCGCGGGGACGCTTAGCGTGGCCCGGTTCGGCAACAAGTTCTCGACGGACAGCAACCTGGGCGCGGGCACGAACGTTGCGTTCGGATCGACTTCAAGCAATGCCAAGTTGCGTTATACCGGCACGGGAGAGACTTCGGACCGCACCGTGTCGCTGACCAGCAGTTCCAGTTCCACTCTCGTCGTCATGATGGAGCAGGCGGGAACGGGGCCGCTGCTTTTGACGGGGAACATCGTCACTACGGGTAACGGGGCCAAGCAACTTCGGCTGCAGGGGGATGGCGCCGCGGGCGAGGTCGGCGGAATCTTCAGCGATTACGGTTCCGCCAAGTCGAATACGCTTTATAAGACCGGCACGGGAACATGGACGCTGTCGGGCGACAACCAGTTTAAGGGCGCTGTCACGATCTCCGACGGTGTTTTACGTCTGGCAACCGGCGGCACGCTGGGTATCGGCGCGAAAATCGTGACGATCGTGGGGGACACGACGTCGAGAAAGCCGAGCCTGCAGCTGGCGGGTGCTCTCGGCCCGGTTGTGGTCCCGCCCGAAATCACCCTCCGCACCAGCAATAAGCAGACGGGCGCGATCATCAACGAGTCCGGCACCAACACGATACAGGGCCGGATTGAGCTCACCAGCGGCGACAATGACACGCATGTTTGGTCATACGCCGGCAAGCTGATCCTGAGCGGCGGCATTAAGGTGTTCACCTCGGAGCGCGGTTTGTGCCTGCGCGGTGACGGCGACGGCGAAGTCTCCGGCGTGATCGAAAACGGCGTCTCAACGGGGATGCCGGTGAACAAAGACGTCGGCGCGGGAACCTGGACCCTGAGCGCCTCGAACACCTATTCCGGCGCGACGAGCGTGGGGAACGGAACGCTCGCGCTGGCCGGTCCGGACGGTTCGATCAACGCCTCATCCGGCGTCACGGTCACGAACGGAGCGGTTCTCCGCTTGGACAACCGGGCGGACGCGAACCACGGCGACCGCCTGAAAGACACGGCGGCTGTCACGCTGAACAACGGGGCGCTGGCTTTCGCGCACAGCGGCGGCGCGGCCGACTACAGCGAGACGGCGGGCGCGCTCTCCGTGAACGGGACCAGCTGCTTGCTCAGCACCTCGCAGGCGGACGCGGGGCACAGCTCCACGCTGACGTTCGCCTCTCTGGCGCGGGTCGGCAGCGCCACGCTCAGCATTTCGAGCGCGGGGCTCGGCGAAAGCGACCGCAACCGGATCTTCATCACGGGGCAGGCCGACGGCACGATTTTCACCTGGATTGCCGTCAACGGCTCCACCGTTTCCGGCTACGACAGCGCCCGTGGCCTCTATGGCATCGCCTCGCCCGACACCGACATCGCCGCCTATGGGGACACGATCGTCAGCAACGGCGCCAGCAACGTGCGGATCAACAGCGAGGGCACGACCGGCCCGATCACGCTGAGCGACGCTGTCACGGTCATCCGCTCGCTCACGCAGAATACGGCGTTCACCGCCGCGGTGGCGACCGCGGGAAAGACGCTGCGGGCCGAGACGTTCCTCGTCAACGCCGGCAAGGCCGGCCTCACGTTGGGCGCCGCGCCCAACGACGGGGTCGTGTCCGCGCCCGCTGCCGGCGGGAGCCTCGCCTTCTTCAACTACGGCACCAACGCGCTGACGGTCAACGCGTCCGTCAACGACAGCGGCGCCGCCTCCGCGCTCACCAAATACGGCTCCGGCGAGCTGGTGCTGGGCGGTTCCAACAGCCTCTCGGGCCCGATCACCGTGGCGGAGGGCGCGCTGGTCGTCGCCGGCACGCCCGCGCTGCCGGGCGCGGCCGCGTCGATTGTCAAGCTCGGCAGCGGCAGCCTGGCGGCCCGCCTGACCTACCGCGGCACGGGCGAGACCGTGGCGCGCCAGCTTGATCTGGCGGGCACCACGGGAGGGGGCACCCTTGAGCAGGGGGGCGCCGGTCTGCTGAAGTTCACCGGCGACCTCGTTTATTCCGGCGCGGGCAACAAGACGCTCACGCTGGACGGCGACACCGCCGGTGTCGGCGAGCTGGCCGGCGCGTTCGCGAACGGGTCCGGCTTCACCAACAAGCTCGCCAAGACCGGCACGGGCACCTGGGTGCTCTCGGGCGCCAACGCCTTCAGCGGCGACACGGAGATCTATGACGGCACGCTGGTGCTGCGGCACCCCTTGGCGCTGGCAGGCCTGAGCCGTGTCGTCTTCTACAGCCGCGTTCCGAACGGCTTCCTCGAACTGGCGCACGACGGCGCGGGCGAGACCCCCTTCAACGTCACCCTCGGCATCGGCTACAACGGCACGCTGCTCTCCGGGGTGGCCAGCGGCGACGCGGGCATCAACCACATGGTGGGCGATCTCACCCTGAGCGGCGTGACCCTGACCGTGGCGCGGGCGTCCAGCGTGCTGAACGGCGCGCCCTCCATCACTGCGCAGTCGATCAACCTGAGCGGCGGCGGACCGCACACCACCATGCTCAACCCGACGACGGCCGACCTGATCCTCGGCAACGTGGGCATGCTCTCGTCCCCGTTCAGCAAGACGCTCAAACTCGACGGGCTCTCGTCCGGTAACCGCGTCGACGGCATCATCAGCAACGGCGTCCACACGGTTTCCTTGGTGAAGTCGAACTCCAGCACCTGGACGCTGACCGGCGCGAACACCTACACCGGAGCCACCGCGGTGGCCGGCGGCACGCTCACGCTCAGCGGGGCCGGCGGCGCCATCGGCAACTCTCTGGGAGTCACGCTCTCCGGAAACGGCGTGCTGGAGCTGCGCAACAGCGCCGGCACGAACTCGGGAGACCGTCTCGCCAACGCCATGCCGCTCACCTTCAGCGGCGGCGCGCTGCGCTTCACCCACGACGGCGGCGCGGCCGACTACAGCGAGACGGCCGGCGCGTTGTCCGTCGCCGCCGGCAGCAACACGCTGGCGTCGTCTCAGGCCGACGCCGGCCGCAGCTCCGCGCTGACCTTCGCCTCGCTCGCGCGCACGGGCGGCACCGTCAACTTCGAGGGAACGGAACTCGGCCTGAGCGACCGCAATCAAGTGCGCTTCAGTGCGGCTCCTGTTTTGAGCGGCGGGATCCTCGGCCCGTGGGCCACGGTCAACGGTCAGGATTTCGCTTCCTACGGCACGTTCGGCGTCACCGCCTATGCGGGCGCCTATACGGATATCGCCGCGCGGGGGCCCGGTTCGGTCATCCCGGACGACGCCAATGCCCATGTGCGCATCACCGCTGACGGTGTGGCCGGCAACATCGCCCTGGGCGGCTCCTCGACCAGCAGCGTGAACACCCTGCAGCAGACCAACCGCACCGTGGCCGCCACGGTGGATACCGCGACCAAGACGATGCTGGCCTCCGGGCTGGTCGTCGAGCCGGGCGCGGAGGCGCTGACCATCGGCGCCGCGGCGGGCGACGGGACGCTGGCCGCCCTGACGGCAGGCGGCGAGTTGGCCCTGATCAACCTTTCGGCCGGCGCCCTGACCGTCAACGCCGCCCTCGCGGACAATACGACGGCCTCCTCGCTCATCAAGCTTGGCGGCGGGCCGGTTGCCCTGAATGGCGCCTGCTCCAACTCGGGCCCGACGGTGATCAACGAAGGCGTTCTGGCCTTCGGCGGCCACGCCTATCCGCAGGCGCTCGCCGGCGTCATCAGCGGCGACGGCACGCTGGTCAAGAACGGCACGAACCTGCTCCACCTGCTGGCCTCGAACACTTACACGGGGCCCACGTTTATCAATGAGGGCATCGTCCGCGTCAACCAGAACAGCGCGCTCGGCACCGCTGCGGCGGGCACGTTCATCGCCGACGGTGCCACGCTCGACCTCGGCTGCACGCCCGACGTGGGCGGCACGCGCGCAAAAGACGGTCTCAATATGCAGAGCGAGCTGATTACCGTACAAGGCGCGGGCGCGAACGGTCAGGGGGCCATCATCAATAACTCGACGAGCCAGCAATCCTCCGCGGTCGGCAATTTGACGTTGGCAGGCAATACAACCGTGAGTGCCAACTCCCGCTGGGACCTGCGCAACGGCACGTTCGGCATGAACGACCATGGCGTAACCAAAATCGGTGCGGACACGCTGGCTTTAACATACGAGAACGTCGTTCCGGGCGGCGATAATGCGCAGATTGACATCCAGCAAGGCGCCTTGCGCATCCAGGTCTCCTCCAAACTCAACGGCAACTCGGCCAATACGATCCGGGTCCGCAGCGGTGCGGCCCTGGAACTGTACCGGGTCGACAACGCGCAGAGCTGGGGGGTGGTCTGCGAAAGCAACTCGACCTTTAACCTCACGGTCGAAAGCAACGCATCCACCCAGAACCGCTGGACCGGCCCCGTCACCCTCCTCGATGGCGCGGTCACGCTGACCGGCGGCACCAGCAGCAGCCATGTGGGGGACCTCCAGGGGGTGGTTTCCGGCAGCGGGTCGATCACCAAGACCGGCGCGGCCACCATCACGATATCCGGCACGAACAACACCTACACCGGCGAGACGCGCATCGCCGGCGGACGGCTGGTCGTCACCTCGCTGCGCAACATCGGCGAGGCGTGTTCTTTGGGCCTGCCCGAGGCGGCGAACGCGGGCATCAAGATCGGCTCGGGCGGTTCGAGCTACGCGCTTGAATACGCGGGCGCGGGTGACACCTCCGACCGCCCGATCGACATGGCCGGCACCACGGGCGGCGCGTCAATCTATCAGAGCGGCACCGGTCCGCTGAAACTGACCGCCAATCTGGCGGTCTCCGGCACGGGTTCGAAGACGCTCGCCGTGCGCGGCAACTCGCTGGCGCCCGCCGAGTTCGCCGGCGTCATCGCCAATGTCGGCGGCAACTCGATCGCCTTGACCAAGGCCGACGCGGGGGACTGGCTGCTCTCAGGCAACAACACCTACTCCGGATCAACGTTGAAGCAGGGGACCGGCACGCTGACGGTGTCGGGCACCAACGCCTGCAGCGGCGGCATCAACGTCTACGACGGCCGATTGGCCTACATCGGCAGCAATGCCTGCAGCGGCACCGTGACTGTCTTCGGCGGCGCGCTCCTGATCGCGGGCGCCAACGCGTTCACCGGCGAGGCCCGCGTCAACGGCGGCGCGTTGGTCTACTCCGGCGCGAACGCGCAGGGATCCGCCAACATCTCGTTGGGCTACAATACCGGCTCGAACGGCGTGATGCGCGTTCTTCCCGGTGCCGACCTCACCGGCACCGGCGCCTTCCTGATCGGCGGTGCCACCGGTTCGGCCGCCGCGCTTTACATGACGGGCGGCACCGTGGCCAGAACCCCTGCTGACAACCAGTCCAATTTCGGCGTGGGCGTCGGCCAGAACAGCTACGGTTACTTTAACGTGAGCGGCGGCACGCTCTCCAACGTCCGGTTCCAGCTGGGCGGCACCCAGGATCCCAAGGTGGGCGTGGGCATAGGCCGCGTCACCGGCGGCACGCTGTCTTTCTCCTCGTGGATTTTGATCGGCCGCCAAACCAACAGCGTGGGCGTGCTCACGCTCGACGGCGGCATCTTTAACCATGTCAACGCCGGCCAGAACGTCGCGCTGGCCTACGGCGGCGGACGCGGCGAACTCAATCTCACCGGCGGCACGCTGAACAGCCCCGGCCGCAGCGTCTCCACCGGCCAGTACAATGCGTACGCGGCCACCGGCATCGTCAATCTCTGCGCGGGCACGCTGGCCGCGAATGCCATCACGAACCAGCCGGGCGCCGGCGTGGCCGTTGTGAACTTCAGCGGCGGCACGCTCAAGGCTTGCGTCAACACGCCCGTGTTCATGCCCGCCGAGCTGTCCTATGTCAACGTGAACGGCCCGTTCGGAACGTACGCCGGCGGCGCGGTCATCGACACCGACGGCAAGAACGTGACCGTCAGCGCGCCGCTGCGCGCGCCCGGCGGCCAGGGCGTCGCCTCGGTCGCGCTGGCCTCGCCGGGCTCAGGCTACATCGGCGAGCCTTACGTCTCCCTCCAGGGCGGCGGCGTCGGCGCGACCGCCGTGGCCAACATGGAAGACGACGGGAACGGCGCCTACCGCGTCGCCAGCGTGACCGTCACAGCGCCGGGCTGGGACTACAGCGCCGCGCCCGCCGTCGTCTTCAGCGGCGGCGGCACCACCAACCAGGCGGTTGCCGCGGGTGTCACCTTGGCGCCGAACACCAGCGGCGGCCTGACCAAGCTCGGCGCCGGCACGCTCACCCTCTCCGGCACCAACACCTACAGCGGCATGACCACAGTCAGCAACGGCACGCTCAGGCTGGGCATCGCCAGCGCCCTGCCCCCGAACGCGCCCGTCACCCTTGCGGGCGGCACGCTCGATCTCGGCGGCTTCACCGTCACGAACAGCCTGACGGCGCTCGGCGGCTTGATCACCAACGGCACGCTCCAGACCGTCATCTCGCCTGCCGGCGCGGGCGTCGTCGGAACACAGGCTCTGGGCCTGAGCGCCGCGGCCGTGCGGGGCGCCTATCTGGCTGACGTGACCGCGGCCGGTGACAGCGACCGGATCGCCGTGACGGGGAACATTGATCTCGCCGGCCTGACGTTGCAGATCGTCGACCCCGGGCAGTTGAACACCCGCAAGCAGTACACGCTGCTCACCTGCTCAGGCATTCGCTCCGGCGCCTTCACCGCGCTGAACCTGCCGGACAGCCGCTGGCACCTGGCCTACCTTGCGGACGGGACGGTGAAGCTGGTCTACGTCGACGGAACGCTGATCAGGCTGCAGTAGGGGTCTCGTGAGAAACCGCCCGCCTTCGGATGCCATTTTTACGGAGCTGTTTATGTGAGACGGAAGTGATCTGTGTCGGTCAACCCTGTAATTAAGCGAGGTTCTTATGGCCAGTCGAGCGACCGTTCCCTTTATCGCGGTTATGACCGCCGCGGGCATCCAGATGGCTCAGGCGGTGAGCGGAACGTGGACCGGCTCGGCGGGCGCCGCGTGGACGAACAGCGCCAACTGGACCGGCTCGACACATCCCGGCAGCGGGACCCTGCAGACGGCCACGTTTAACAGCGGGGGGAACGGGAACACCGTGCTCGACCTTCTGGGGCTGGCCAGCATCCGGAACGTCGCATTCACGAACAGCAGCTCCGCGGCCTACACGCTGGGCACGGGCGGGCCGGACGGGCAGACCCTGGTGTTCGAAGGTTCCGGACTGCTTTCAGTGGCCGGCGACGTCGCCGCCACGCAACGGGTGGACGCCGCCCTCCAGCTCCACTCCACGGCCTCCGCCTCATCGCACACGTTCAGGAATGACAGCCTCACCCACCCGCTGGTGCTGGCGGGCCAGCTCACCGGCGCTCCCGCCGGAGGAACGCCGGGAGTCAAGACGATCGCGGTGTTGGGCGACGGCGACACGTACATCGGCGGGGGCATCGCCGCCGGCGGCGGCACGTCGGTGAGGCTGATCTCCTATTGCGCCGGGACCCTCACCCTCGCCGGCGCCAACACGTTCGACAGCGACACGGAGTTTTATAGCGGGACGCTCCGGCTCGCGCATCCCGGCGCCATGGGCGGCTTGGGAAGGATCCTGATCCGGACACCTCCGCCCGGGGGCGTCATCGAGCTGGCGCACGACGGCGAGAGCGAGATTCCCTTCCGGATGGCGATCGGCAACTACAACAGCATTTGGAACACCGGCACGGTGGTGTCAGGTGTCGGCACCGGAACCGTCGGCAGGAATCACGTGGTCGGCGAACTCGGGATGAGCGGCGTGGCTATGAACTTCACGCGTTCGGCCCAGGTGACGTCCGGCTCGCCGTCCATCACCGTGCAGAAGCTCGACCTGAACGGCGGCGGTACGTACACGAGCACCTTGAACCCGACCACCGCAGATCTCATCCTCGGCGACGTGACAGCCTCGGCCGGCAGCTTCCGCAAGACTCTGGTGCTCGACGGCACGGCGGAAGGCAACCGCGTGGACGGCATCATCAGCAACGGCGTGCACACGCTCTCGGTCATCAAGTCCAACAGCGGCACCTGGTCGCTGCTGGGGGCGAATGTCTATACCGGCACAACGGAGGTGGCCGACGGCACGATCGCGCTTGTCGGCGCGGCCGGCTCGCTCAAGACCACCGCGCTGGTCACGCTCGCAGCCGGGGGCACGCTCGTACTGGATAACACGGCGGCCGTGAACGCCGACCGCCTCGCTGACGCGGCGCCGCTGACGCTGGCGGGCGGGACCTTGCGGTTCGACCACGCCGGCGGCGCGTCGGATTATGGCGAGACCGCGGGCCCGCTCACGCTGGCGGGCGGCGACAGCACGGTCAGCACGGCGCGGGCCGATGAGGGGCGGACCTCGGTTCTGACGCTCGCGTCGCTCGCCTACACCGGCGGAACGGTCAACTTCGAGGGCGAGGGGCTTGGTGCCGACGCCCGCAATCAGATCCGGTTTTCCACGCCGCCGACCCTGACCGGCGGCATCATCGGCCCCTGGGCCACCGTCAACGGCACCAATTACGCCACCTACGGCGCAAACGGGATCACGGCGTATTCGGGCAGCTATGCGGACATCGAGGCGCTGGGTTCGACCGTCCCCGACGATGCCGCTGTCCATGCGCGCATCGTCGCAGACGGCGCGGGGGGCGACATTGAACTGAGCGGATCCGTCACCAACCGCATCGCCACGCTGCAGCAGACCAACGCCGACATCCCGGCCAGAGTCGCCACCGCGTCCAAGACGCTCCTGACCTCCGGCCTGATCATCGCCCAGGGCTCGGCGGCGCTGACCATCGGCGCCAGTGTCAACAGCGGCTCCCTTGCCGCCCTTTCGACGAACGGCGTCCTTTCGTTCGGCAACGGGTCCACGAACCCGCTGACCGTCAACGCCACGCTCGCCGACAACACGGCAGCCTCCTTGCTGACCAAGTTCGGCCCCGGGCCGGTTGTCCTCAACGGAACCTGCGCGCATACCGGTCCGCTGGTGATTAACGAAGGAGATCTGGTTTTCGGCGGTCATGCGGTGCCTCAGGTCGTTGCCGGCGTCATCAGCGGCGCGGGCGCGCTGGTCAAAACCGGCACGAACCTGCTCCACCTGCTGGCCGCGAACACCTACGCCGGCCCGACCACCATCAGGGAGGGCGTCGCCCGTCCCAATCAGAACACGGCCTTCGGCACAGCGGCCGGCGGCGTCTTCCTTGAGGCGGGGGCGACGCTCGACATCGGCTGCACGCCGGACGTGGGCGGCACGCGTGGCAAAGACGGGCTCAACTTCGGCACCGAGCAGTTCAATGTCAGCGGGGCGGGCGCGGACGGCAAGGGCGTGATCGTCAACAGCGCGACCGGCTCCCAGAACAACGCGTTCGGGCGGATCGCTTTGACGGATGATGCCGCGATCGGAGGTTCGGGCGACTGGCGTCTCCAAAACAACACGCCGACGCTGACGCTGAACGGGCATACCCTGACCAAAGCCGGCGCCAATATGTTCGACCTTTACAGCGCCAACGTCATGCCGGGAGGCGGCCATATCAACGTCGCCGCAGGGACGTTCCGCATCCTTTATGACACCGACATGAGCGGCAGCGGAGCGAACACACTCTCCGTTCAAAGCGGCGCGGAACTCAATCTGTACAGGCTGGCCATCCCGCAGAGCTGGACGCTGATCATGGATAACGGGTCAACGGTCAACATCAGCAGCAGCACCAATTCTGTCCAGAACCGGTGGGCCGGCCCCGTCACGCTCAACGGCGCGGCCACTCTGACCGGCGGCAGTTACATCGCGGACATTCAGGGGGCTGTCTCCGGAACTGGGTCGGTCACCAAAGCGGGCTCTGCGTCGATTACCCTTTCAGCTACCAACAGCACCTACACCGGGGCCACGCGGATCACGGGCGGGAGGCTCCTCGTGAAAAGCCTGCGTCCTGTCGGCGAGCCCAGCTCGCTCGGACAGCCGACCAACGCGGCGGCGGGCGCGATTGTCATCGGCAGCGGAGCCACGATAGGGTCCTCGCTTGAGTACATCGGCGCGGGCGACACGACCGACCGCGTCATCACGATGGGGGGGACGACAGGCGGCGCGACGCTCTATCACAACGGCACGGGGCCGCTGAAATTCACCCGCGACCTGGATGTGGCCGCGACTGGGAACAAGAACCTGGTGTTTCGCGGCGATTCCTCCGCGGTCGCCGAGTTCGCGGGCAACCTTGCCAATGTCGGCGGGAATGTCATTACCGTGAGCAAGAATGACTCGGGCTGGTGGACGTTCACAGGCACGAACACGTTCACAGGGGCGCTGACGGTCGACAACGGCACGCTGGCCCTGTCCGGGTCCAATGCGCTCGCCGGCGCGGTGACCGTCAACGCGGGCAAGCTGATCGTCTCCGGTGCTCTCAGCCAGGGTGCGGCGACCTGTTATGTCACCGGAACGACGTCCAGCAACGGGGTTCTGAGAATGACGGCCGGCTCGAACCTGTCGGGTACCGGCGATTTCAGCGTCGGCAGAGTCAACGGTTTGTGCGGCGCGTTCTATCTGGAGGGCGGAACGTTCACACGCGAGACGCCCAACGACGACGCCGAACGGTTCGCGCTCGGGTATAACGCCGGCGGTTACGGCTATCTCAAGGTGAGCGGCGGCACCTTGACGGCCACGCGCCTGCAGTTGGGCACAACTTCAGGCACGACCCTCGGCATGGGTATTGTGCGCATCACCGGAGGAACGCTGCAGAGCGCAAACACGTTCCACATCAGCCGGAACACGAACAGCGTGGGCGTCGTCACGATCGACGGGGGTACGCTCAATCACTCCAACGCCAGCACGTTTATCCAGATGGGCTATCGCGGCGGGCGCGGCGAGCTCAACCTCACCGGCGGAAACTTGGTCAACGACGGCCAGACGATTCAGGTGCGCTACAGCTCTGGAAACGCGACCGGCATCGTCAACCTCTGCGCGGGCACCCTTTCGCTTGACGCCTTCCTGAACAATTCGACCGGCACAAGCTGGCTGAACTTCCGTGGCGGCACGCTGAGGGCGTCGGCCGATTCGCCCGCCTTCATCCCTTCGGCCATGACCGGCGTCTACAGTTACGGCCCTCTCGGCGCGTTCGCGGGCGGCGCGGTCATCGACACCGCGGGCCGGAGCGTCACGGTCGCGGAGCCGGTCCAGGCCCCCGGCGGCAACGGCGTCACGGCCGTCAGCGTTTTGGAGCAAGGCTCCGGCTATGTGGGTGAGCCTTACGTCTCCATCACGGGCGGCGGCGGGTTCGGCGCCGCGGCGGTTGCCAACATGGCGGATGACGGCACCGGCAACGGCACCTACAGGGTCGCCGGCGTCACCATCACTTCGCCGGGCGTAGGTTACACCGGCGAGCCGACGGTCACCTTCCTGCGCGGCGGCAACGGGGTCGTGACGTCCACCGTGGCCAGCGTCGCCCTCACGCCGAACACCAGCGGCGGGCTGACCAAGAGGGGCAACGGCACCCTGACGCTGAGCGCGGTCAACACCTACACCGGCGCGACCACGGTCGCGGGAGGCACGCTGAAGCTGACGAACGCGAAGGCGCTGCCGACCCAGACGCCGGTTGTGCTCGCGGGCGGCACGCTCGACCTGAACGGGTACACGGTGACGAACGCGCTCAGCGGCACCGGCCTGATCACCAACGGAACGGTGCGCGCGGTGCTGTCGCCGGCGGGCGCGGGCGCGGTCGGAACCGATGCGTTCACGCTGGCTTCCGCCTCGCTGAGCGGCGTCTCCTATGTCGCCGACGTGACGGCGGCGGGCGACAGCGACCTCGTTTCGGTCCAAGGAGATATCAACCTGAGCGGTATGACGCTCCAGATTGTCGACCCGTCGCGCTTGAGCCGCGGCAAGCGCTACACGCTTTTGACCTGCGCCGGGACGCGGAGCGGCACGTTCGCCTCGACCAACCTGCCGGACAGCCGCTGGCACGTGGTCTACCTGGCCGGCGGCACGGTGCAGCTGATCTTTGTGGACGGCACGCTGATCAAGCTGCTGTAACGCGTCCGAACGCGGCGCCGGTGGTATGTTAAGGAAATCAATGCGACACTGTTTTTGTCAGAGAGCGCTCGTAACAGGCCTCATATTCGCCGGAATGTTTCTGGAGGCCGCCTCCGTCACCGAGACCTACACCTACAAATCCACGCTGACGGCGGACGCCGACGGCATGCTGGATCTGGTGGCCGAGCTCAACTACGACGGCAGCCGGTCGAACGCGCCGATCGCGGTGGTGATGCACGGCTACTCCGGCACCTCCGGCATGTGCGCCTCGGTGCGGGGCAACGCGCAATACCTGCGCGACAAGGGCTTCTTTGCCGTCTCGGTCGCGCTGCGCGGCCGGGACGGTTCCGGCGGCACGCGCGATTCGGGCGGCCTCGAGATCTACGACATCTACGATGCCGTGGAGGCGGTGAAGGCGGACTACCGCGGCCGGGTCAACCCGGACACCGTGTACCTCACCGGCTATTCCGGCGGCGGCGGGAACACGATGGCCGCGCTGACCAAGTTCCCCGACAGCTTCAACGCGGGCGCGGCCTATTTCGGCATGTCGGACTACGGCTACGACCTGGCCAACGCCTGGTATTTCGAGGGTGCCTCCACCAGCCATCAGTCGATCATGCGGACGGACGTCGGCAGCCCGACCGGCGGCGTTGCGGGCGTGAGGGAGCGCTACCACGCGCGCGCCTCGAATCTGGCCTCGGCCAACAATCCCTACAGCGAGATCCATCTCTTCGTGAACAGCGACGAGCCCACCTGCCCGCCGGTCAATGCCCTTTCGTATTACTCCAACGCGGTCAGCCATGCAGCCTTCGCGGGGGAGTTCTCGAACGTCACGGTGCACATCGGCCAGACCGGGCTCTACCGCGACTTCAACACGAACGGGCTGAATGAGGCCAACGAGCTCCAGTACTGGCCGCACGGCGCCCCCACGGCCAGCCAGCAGGCGGCCGCCGAGACCTGGTTCATGGACCGTCTGCTGTCCGGCCAGATCCCGCGCCGCGCGCTGAAATCTGCCGACAGCCTCTATGTGGCCGGCTTCGTCAAGACCGCCCGCTTCGAATGCCGGGTGGGCGACGGCCAGCAGGGCATGCTCCGGCTCGATTACGCGCTGGCCCCGACCGGCCTGACGTTTCATGCGGAGGTGCTGAGCCTGAATGCGCAGCAGACCTCGCGGCTGAGCGTGGACACGGCGGCTTTCACGAACCAGGCGGTCGAGGTGTTCCAGAACGGCGCCCTGCTCGAGACGGTCGCCGGCGGCGGGGTCTGGTCGACGGACGCGCTGCGCGACGGCGACACGCTGGAGCTGCGGCCCACCGGCAAGCTGTATGTCCCGCAGTCCGAGCCTCCGGTCTTTCCCAAGCTGCGGTCCTATTACGGCTTTGAAGGGGCGCTCACCGATCTGACCACCAACGCGTGCCACGGCACGGCCGCCACGTCGGGCGGCGCGGGCGTCACGTTCACCGACCAGGTGCCGCCGGCCCTCGCCGCGAGAAGCTTCGGGGCCGCGGCCTTCGACGGCCTGAGCTGGGTCTCACTCCCCTTTCTCAATCTGTACGGGCGCGCCAAGACGGGCGGCGTCTCGGTGTCGTTCTGGACCAAGGCAGGCTCGTCAGTCGCCGGTTGGCTGTTGGCCGAAGGGTGTGCCACGAGCACCGCCCCGTCCTACTGTTTCGGGCCCAAGGCCGGGGTCCCCTCCTTCCGCGCCTTTGTCCGCACGGACGGGAATAGCGGCCGGTTGGACCGTCAGTCCGCCGGCGCGGTCTTTGACGGCGCGTGGCACCATGTGGTGTGGACCGACTCGGCCGGGACGGCGCGGCTCTATGTCGACGGCGCGGCGGCGGACACCGTCAGTTTCGACTACTCGTCCGGCACGCTGACGCTGGACACGACGACCATCGGGGCGCTCGTGCGGAAACCGGCGGACCCCAAGTATCCGTTTCTCGGGCTGATCGACGACTTCGCCGTATGGGACGAGGTGCTCGGCACGAACAGCATGGCCGCGCTCCGTGCGGGAACCTCGCCGCTGGAACTGGCCGGTCTCGTCGGGCCCCCTGACCAGCCCGTCCGGATCACGGGAGTCGCCTTTTCAGGCACGACGAATCTCTCCCTGGCCTTCAGCGGGCCCACGCTGGCGGTTCAGCCGCGGCCCTGGTACACGACGAACCTGCTCGGCGCAAGCTGGGCTCCCGTGCCCGACCTGACCGCTTCGACAAAGTCCAACGGCGTCTTTTTACAGTCTTTCAATCACCGGCCAGCCGGCGCGGCCGTTTTCTACAAGATCGTCTACTGAGGTGGTGCTCATGGCACATGTTTTCTGGCTCAAGCGGATCATAAAAACGCTTGCCATCGGCGCCGCGTGCGCTGCGTTTCTAGCGAACGGCGACGTGTCCGCGCAGAGCGGGACGCCCCGCCCGGTCATCGAGATCGTGAAGGACGCGAAGCCCGCCTACATCGTTCTGGCGAAGGGCGAGCACAAGGGCGTGCTGGCGGCGGCCAAGGACCTCCAGCGCGACATCACCAAGATCACGGGCGTGACGCCCAACATCGTCCACTCGCTCGGCGAGACGTGGGGCCGCTGCATCGTGCTCGGCAGCGCGGACTGCCCGGAGGGCGCGGCGCTGCTCGCCTCGGTGGGCGTGGGCGTGGACGACCTGAAGGGGCAGTGGGAGGTCTTCAAGTGCCGCGTGCTGAACAACGTCGGCGGCAAGGAGCAGGTGCTGGCCATCGCGGGCAGCAACGTGCGCGGCACGGTCTTCGGCGTCTACGACTTCGAGCAGAAACAGCTCGGCGTGGACCCCTTCTGGTTCTGGGCGGACCACGAGCCCGCCACGCGCGGGGAGCTGGTTTTCGACAGCTCCGTCGACTTCGGGCCGACCCGGGAGCCGACGTGGAAATACCGCGGGTGGACGCTGAACGACCACCCGCAGTTCATGGAGTGGGTGCAGAGCGGGCTGGTGCAGCGCACGCGCAACGGCCGCTACATGTTCGCCATCGACCGCGAGACGCTCGGGCACCTGTGCGAGGCGGCGCTGCGGCTCAAGATGAACATGTTCACCTGGTACTTTCTGGACGTCGACTGGCAGCCGGACCGCGAGCGGATCCAGGGCGTGGTGGACCGCGGGCTGTTCATCACGCAGCACCAGATGGAGGGCGTGGGCGCGGACATCGGTTTCTGGGACAACTACTGGGAGAACCACAATCCGGCGGGCAAGCCCAAGACATTTTCGTACGTCGAGCATCCCGAGGCGTTCCATGAGTTCTGGCAGCACTATATCAAGCGCTGGGCCGAGTTCTCGCCGCAGGTGGTGTGGGAGATCAACCTGCGCGGCTGGGCCGACGCGCCGTACGAGGAGTCGAGCCTGCCCGACGGCGGCACGCCGCGGCAGCGGGCCGAGATCATCAGCAAAGGCCTGGCCGAAATGGCGCGGCTGGTGAAGGCGACCGACCCGAACCCCGATGTGGAGATGATGACCAGCCTCTACAACGAAGAGGGCAAGATGTACGACGAGGGGTGGCTCAAGGTTCCGGACGGCGTGACCGTGGGGTTCTGCGACGCGGGCATGAACGGCATGTCCTACTCGAAGAGCTTCTGGACGGAGAAGCGCGATCCGGGCCGCCGCTACGGCCAGTATTTCCACACGCAGTACTTCGGCGGCGGGCCGCAGCTCGCCAAATGCACGCCGATCGAAACCTACCTCAAGGTCAATATGGACGCGATGTTCGAGCGCGGCGACACGCGGCACATGCTGCTCGCGATGAACGAGCTGCGCCACCAGCAGATCGAGATCCGCGGGATCGCCGAAATGCTGTGGGACTTTTCGGCCTTCAAGCCGCGCGAGTATCTGTCACGCTATTGCCGAGAGGAGTTCGGCGCGGCGGCCGCGCCGCAGGTCGCCGCGCTGTATGACGCCTACTACGAGAAGTACCCGCACAAGATGAAGAACGACGGCTTCAAGACCTACGCCGCTTACTCCCGCGTCATGGAGCCGCTCTTCACAATCATCGCCAATCTGCTGAACATCGAGGCCGGCACGACCGACGGGTTCAAGCTGAGCGAGGGCTACAGCCGCGAGGTCTACGAGTCGGGTATCCGCGACCTGGGCGCGGTCCTGGAGCGGGCGCTCGCGCTGCGGCCCTCGATTCCGGAGGATCGCCGCACCTTCTTCGACTACGAGTTCGTGGACGCGGTCCGGATCGTCCGCGGCGTCTACAAGCTCTCCATCGCCACGCAAGACGCCATTGACCTGCTCGCGAAGGGCGACCGCGCCGGCGCTCTGGCCGCGCTGCTCGACGCGCGCCCTCTGACGGAGGAGCTGATGGCGGCCTTCCGCAACGAATGCGGCACGGACAAGTGGCGCTTCTGGTTCCGCAGCGGCACGAACGAGGATTTCTATCAGCTGTACAACCTGTATCAGAAGGCGCGGCTGAAGCTCGAGACGGAGGCGATGGATTTTGTCACGGGCATCGAGCCGCAGCGCCACCCGTATCTCGGCAATGTGGCGATGCACGCGCCGGCGCGGGTGGGGGATGCGGTCTACAGCTCGCAGGCCGAACGGATCAGCAGCTCGGTTTTCAACGGCTCGCCCTTCTCGCTGACCGCGTTCCCGCTCGAAGGCGCGTTCCAGATCGGAGGCGTCCGCTCGGTCTACGGCAAATGGAAAGGCGTGCATCCGTCCTACGTGACGGACCACGGGCTCGGCTACCGCTTCACGCTCCAGGGCGCGGCCGCGGTTTATGTCGCGGTTCCGAAGGGCCCGCGGCCCGACTGGCTGGAGGCCGACGGCTTCGCGCCGGCCGGCGAGACGCTGACGGTGGGCCATTGGGTCTGGCCTTATCGCTACCGGAACCGGCCGCCGTCGGACGCGGACGACTATGACCTGTTCGCGAAGCGTTTTTCCGCGGGCGAGGTGAAGCTCGGTCCGAACGCCAAGAGCGCCCGGCAGGAGCCGTACATCGTGTTCGTGCGGCCGTCGCTGCTGGCGTTCGAGAATTTCCGCGGCGCGGAGTTCGGCGCGCAGCCCGCGTCGTGGAGCTGCGGGGGCAAGGTCGCGGTGGTGGACGTGCCGGACTACGATGCCGAGCTGCGGCCGAGCGCGTTCGACCTGAGCACGGTGCCGCGCTATCGTCCGCTCGACCTGCGCGCGCTGAAGCTGGAGGCGGGCGCGGCGGCGACACTTCCCTTTTCCGCGCCGGCCAAGGAGTACTTCGTGCTGCACCTCCGCGTCAAGGCCGGACAGGCCGACCAGCCCGTTTCGCTGAGCCTGTCCCCTCTGGAGGGAGCTCCCCGCGTGAGCGTGGCGTTCAGCGACGCGGGAAAGATCGTTGCCAACAGCGGGGCGGTCTGCGATTATGCCGCCGGACGCTGGTACACGCTCACGGTGCGCTGCGCGCCCGCGAAACGGACGTTCACGCTCGCGGTCCAGGACGACGCGCTGCGGACGGTCGCCTCCGCCGTGTTGCCGATGACGGGCGAGGCGACTTTGCCCGTGCAGCGCGTCCGGCTCGCGCTGGACGGCCGGCGGGAGGGCGCGTGGTTTCTCGTCCAGGCTGTGACGGCGTGGGTTGTGAAATAAGGGGGACAGGAATGCTCGAAACTGGAAACAGGGAAGTGATAAGGGGTAGGGACGGTTCCCCGAAACGTCCGCCGGTCTTTGTGTGCAGTGCCCTGCGGACGCCTGCGGGGAGGCGTCCCTACCGCGAGCCCCGGACATCCCAAGCGTGTGTTATTTCATGGGCGGCAGTTTTTTTATTGGCAGGTGCCGCGTTCGCCGAAACTAAAGTCTGGAATCCCCGCGATTTCGGCGCCAAGTCCGACGGGGTCATGCTCGACACGCGGGCGATTCAGTCCGCCATCGAAGCCTGCGCCCAGGCGGGCGGCGGTACGGTGCAGCTCACGGGCGGCGTGTTCCTTTCGGGAACGCTCAGGTTGCGCGGCGGCGTCACGCTGTCAATCGCCACGAACACGGTGCTGCGCGGCAGCGCGGATATCAAGGACTATGAGAGCATCACGCCTCAGATCAACTACCTGTACCGTGCGCGCTTCACCAAGAGCCTGATCTATGCGGAACGCGAGACCGGCATCGGGCTGACGGGCAGCGGCGTGATCGACGGCCAGGGCAAGCTCTTCCCCGCGCGGAACGGCGACGACGGCGGCCGGCCCTACCTGATCCGGTTCAGCGAGTGCAAGCGGGTGCGGGTTAGCGATCTGACGCTGCGTGACTCCGCCCGCTGGCTTTCGCACTATCTGGCCTGCGAGGATGTCGAGATCGAGCGGATCAAAATCCATAGCCGCATCCGCGAAAACCGTGACGGCATGGACATCGACAGCTGCGACGGCGTGCGCATCCGCGACTGCAACATCTACAGCGGCGACGACGCCATTGTATTGAAATCAACCGTGGCGGAACGTCCCTGCCGCAACGTGACCGTGACCGGGTGCACGCTCTCCGGCGATCCCTCTTCGCTGAAGCTGGGCACGGAATCGCAGGGCGGGTTCGAGGACATCACCTTTGCCGACTGCTTCCTGTACGACTCGCGCGACGGGATCGCCCTCGAGGAGGTGGACGGCGGCCGGTGCCGGCGCGTCTGCGTCTCCAACATCGTCATGCGCAACGTGGAGACCCCGGTCTTCATCCGGCTGGGTAACCGTGCGAATCCCGTCCCCGGCGGCCCGACGCCGGGCATGGGTTCGATGCGCGACATCGCGGTCTCGAATGTGCGGGCCGAAGGCGCGGGCAAAATAGGGTGTTCGGTCACGGGGCTGCCGGGGCAGCCGGTCGAGAACGTGACGCTGGAAAACATCCGCATCCGGTTCGCGGGCGGCGGCACGGCGGGAGACGCCGCGCGTGCGGTGCCTGAAAAAGAGAAGTCGTACCCGAGAGGCGACATGTTCGGGAGGCTGCCGGCCTACGGGTTCTACTGCCGCCATGTCAGCGGCCTGAAGCTGCACGCCATCGACGTGTCTTTCGAGAAGGCGGACGCGCGGCCGGCGGTGATCCTGGATGGTGTGCGGGAAGCGGATGTCGCCGATCTGAAAGCGCAGGTCAAGGATGGCGTGGAAAAGTTGGTGAGGAAGGCGGGCGCGGAGTGAGCATGGCTATCACACGGCGGACATTCGGACAATGGGGCTTGGGCGCGGCCGCGCTGGCGACGCTTCGGCCGGGCTGGCTGGCGGCGGCGGGAGCGGCGCCGCAGCCGCCTTTCGACATGCCGGTGCTGGTCGCGCCGGTTTTTGCCGCACAGGTGTTCGACATCCGCAAGTTCGGCGCCGCCGCGGGCGGACAGACCGCGTGCACGCAGGCGCTCGCCGCGGCCATCGCCGCCTGCGCCGGCGCGGGCGGCGGGCGCGTGCTGGTGCCCGCGGGAGTCTGGCTGACCGGCCCGGTCCATCTGAAGAGCAACGTGGAGCTGCATGTGGCCGAGGGCGCCGAGCTGCGCTTCAGCCCGCGGTTCGAGGACTACCTGCCGCCGGTCTTCATGCAGCGCGGCGGCGTGCGCTGCTACGGCTACTCGCCACTGATCTATGCCCGCGGCTGCACGAACATCGGGATCACCGGACGCGGCACGCTCAACGGGCAGGGCGAGGCGTGGTGGCCCTGGGTGAAGAGCCAGCCCGGCATGACCCGGCTGTTCCGGGCGGGGGCCGCCGGTGTCCCCGTCGAGCAGCGCGTCTTCGCCTCCGAGGCCGACGGCGTGCGCCCGCCCTTCGTTCAGACCATCGAGTGTTGCAACGTGCTTCTGGAGGGCTTCACCCTCACCGACGGGCCGTCGTGGAACATCCATCCGGTCTGCTGCGAGAACGTTATCGTGCGGGGCGTCAGCGTCATCGCCCACGGCCCCAACAACGACGGGATCGACCCCGACTCCTGCCGCAACGTGCTCATCGAGGACTGCGTGCTGGATACGGGAGACGACTGCATTTGCCTCAAGGCCGGCCGCGACGAGGACGCCTGGGCCGTGGGCAAGCCCTGCGAGAACGTGGTCATCCGCCGCTGCCGCACGCGGCGCGGCCACGGCGGCGTGGTCCTGGGCAGCGAGATGTCCGCCGGCATCCGCAACGTCTTCGTGCACGACTGCCGCTTCGAAGGCACGGACCGCGGCATCCGCATCAAGTCGCTGCCCGGCCGCGGCGGCTTTGTCGAAAACGTCTGGTTCCAGGACCTCGCCATGGACCGGATCGCCGGCGCCGCGATCCACCTGACCTTCCGCTACAGCAAGTCCGATTCGCAGACCGGGAAACAGCCGCGCTTCCGCAATTTCCAGATCCGGCGCGTGACCTGCGCCAGCGCCAAGCAGGCCGTGGAGATTCAGGGGCTGCCCGCGAACTACATGCAGGACGTGCTGCTGGAGGACGTGCGCATCACGTCCCGGCGCGGCCTGTCGGCCGAGTACGCGCGCGGCCTGCGCCTGAAGCGGGTCGACCTGCGGGTCGCGTCGGGCCCTCTGTTCCGCCTGCTCGACGGAGAGCAGGTCGACATCAGCGAGTGCCCGTGTCCGCAGGGCACGGATGTCTTTTTGCGGCTCGAAGGCGCCGCGACCAAGGACGTGCGACTCGACAAGGCGAATTTGGCCAATGCGAGGCAGCCGGTGGAATTGGCCGAAGGCGTGCCGCCCGGTGCGGTTCAACAATGATTTTGCGGTATATTCACGCAAGTAACGGAGGATGACAAGCATGCGCATCACACGGCGGGGGTTTGGCAAATGGGGCATGGGCGCGGCCGCGCTGGCGGCGCTGAGGCCGTCTGGACTCTGGGCACAGGCGCCGGACCCGTTCGAGGGCTACGGGCTGGGCAAGCTCGGCAAACTGAAAACCCGTCCGTCCGCGGCGATCAAGGCCTCGCCGCTGTCGGTCGGGTTTGAGACGCTGGACCGCCAGCTGTTCGACCCGGCGAAGACTTACGCGCTCGCCGCGCAGCTCGGCGTGAAGTGGGCGCGCTGCCAGACCGGCTGGGCGCGCTGCGAAAAGGTGCGCGGAGCGTATGACTTCGCTTGGCTGGACGAGGTGGTGGACAATCTGCTCAAGATCGGCATCCAGCCGTGGTTCAATCTCGGTTACGGCAATCCGCTCTACACCCCCAAGGCCGACGCCACGGCGGTCGGCTGGGTGCCGGTGTTCGACGAGGCGGCCATGGCCGGCTGGAAAGCCTTCACCGCCAAGCTCGCCGAGCATTTCAAGGGGCGCGTCACGCACTTCGAGATCTGGAACGAACCCAACATCACCGGCTTCTGGAAACCCGGCAAGCCGGACGCGGCGAGCTACGTCAAGCTGGTGGAGCAGACCGCCCCGCTCATCCGCGAGCGGGTGCCCGGCGCGGTGATCATCGGCGGAGGCTTCGCGGGCATCCCGATGGCCTACTTCACGGCCTGTCTGGAGTCCGGGCTGGCCAAGCAGGTGGACAAGATCTCGTATCACCCGTACCGGCCCTCGCCGGAGAAGGGGTACGAGGATGAGGTCCTCAAGATGCGCGAGCTGCTGGCGAAGCACGGCGCGCCGCACGTGGGGCTGTGGCAGGGCGAGAACGGGTGCCCCTCGCAGAAGGGCGGCGCGGGCGCGCTCCGCGACGTGGAGTGGAACGAGACGCGCCAGGCCAAATGGGTGGCCCGCCGCATCATCAGCGACTTGCGGATGGAGATCGAGCTGACCTCCTATTTCCTGATCGTGGATCTGATCGGCTACCGCGGCTCCACCAATTGGAAGGGGCTGCTACGCGGTGCCGACTACACGCCGAAACCGGCCTACTTCGCCTATCAGAACCTGTGCGCCCTGTTCGACTCGGAGACGCGCCGGTTCAAGGCGAAGTTCAAGATCGCGGGCGCGGACGGGACCCAGACCACAGCCGCCGCATTCAAGCGTCACGGAAAAACGCTCGTCGCCTACTGGGCGGTGGAGAACCTGACGCAGGACGTGCCCATGAAGAAGGTGCAGATCGTCATCGGCGACGCCGAGAAGGCCACGATGGCCGACCCCGCGTTGCTCGATCCCCTGACGGGGCAGGTTTACAAGCTGGCGTCGTTCGACGCGCTGCCGCTGGCCGATTACCCGCTCATTCTCGCCGACGCGAGCGTGTTCGCGTAGGGTTCGCGGGGCGTTTCCCGCGCTCGTCCCGGCGGAGCCGAGTGGACGGGGTTGATTCCGAGACACATTTTGAAAGGGCGCACGATGAAACATCACGTAGGTTCACGTTGGGGTGCGGCGGCTGCGGTGGGCTGTGCCGTCTGGGGCGCGGCCATGGCGGGGCCGAAGATCGACACGTCGGAGGACCGGGCCAAGACCGACCTGAATCCGGGGCTGCGGCGGATCGGCACGCTCCGGCCGCGCGGGGCGGACGAGATCACGGGCTCGAACTGGACGCTGGGCTGCGAGACGCTGGACCGCGACTTCGCGGTCTACGACGAGTACAAGGAGTACATCGTGCCGCTCGGCATCAAGACCATCCGCCTGCAGGGGGGCTGGGCCAAGACCGAGAAGGTCAAGGGCACGTACGATTTCGCCTGGCTGGACACGCTCGTCGACGATGCGCGCGGCCGCGGGCTGAACATCCTGCTGGAGACCGGCTACGGCAACCTGGCCTACGCCGGCGGCGGCGGGTTCGATTTGGCGGGCGGCTTCCCGACGTCCGAGGAGGGGCTGGCGGCCTGGGACCGTTGGGTCGAAGCCATGGCCAAGCGCTATAAGGGCAAGGTGCGCGACTGGGCGATGTGGAACGAGCCGGACATCAACAAAAAGCACAAGCCGGCGGACATCGCGGCCTTCAACATACGCACGGCGGAGATCGTCAAGCGCGTGATTCCGGACGCGCGGATCGCGGGGCTCTCGCTGGCCAGCTCTAGCCCGAAGCTGCTGGAGCAGTGCCTGCAGGCGCTGGCGGAGCAGGGCAAGGTGGATCTCTTCCACTGGTTCATCTACCACGGTTACGAGTTCAACCCCGGCAAATCCTATCAGAACGTCGAGGAGCTGAAGGCGACGCTGGCGAAATACTCGTCGAAGGCCAAGATGCGGCAGGGCGAGAACGGCTGCCCGTCGGAGACGGCGACCAAGTTCGCGCTTTCCGGCCACCCGTGGACGGAGTTCAGCCAGGCCAAGTGGGACCTGCGGCGCATGCTCGGCGACCTGGGCCACGACGTGGAGTCGGCGGTCTTCACGATCTGCGACTTCAACCACGTGGGGCGCGAGATCAACCGCAAGGGGCTGCTGTGGGCGACTCCGGAAAAGAAGGTCGAGAAGATCAAGCTCGCCTACTACGCGGTGCAGAATGCGGTGTCGGTGTTCGACGACACGCTGGAGCGCATCAAGGAGCCGGTGGCGGGCGTCATGTACGGTCAGGCGACCGCGTGCTTCGCGTACCGCAGCAAGACGGCGGGACAGGCCCTGGTGGCGCTGTGGGACGACTCCGCCACGCCGGACAACGCCTTCGTGACGCGCCCGGCGCAGGTGACGGTCAAGGGGCTCGCGTTCCAGGAGCCGGTGTGGGTGGATCTGGTGTCCGGCGGCATCTACGCGATTCCGGCGGAACGTATCGTGCGCGCGGGCGAGTTCACGATATTCAAAGATGTGCCGCTTTATGACGCGCCGGTGCTGATTGCTGAGAAAACTTTGGTTCTGCGGTAGGGGAGTTCATGACTATTCAAGCGAGATGCCTGCTGCTGGCCCTTGGCCTGGCGCCGGCCCTTCTGGCGCCCGTCGGGTTTTCCCAGACCGGCGGACGTGTCCAGGTCAACGTCGACGCCACCCGCACGCAGGGGAAGCTGGAGCCGTTCTGGGCCAGCCAGATCATCCACCCGACGGAGGCCCTGCTGACGGACTGGGGCAAAGGATTCCTCCAGATGCTGAAGGAGACGGGGGCGGCCCGGCAACACGTCCGCATCTACAATCAGCCCGAGACCGCCATCCGGGTCGCGGCGGACGGCACGGTCACTTACGACTGGGGCCGCTTCGACGAGATGGCGGGGCTGATCCTCGCGACCGGCAACAAGCTGAAGGTGGTTTTTTTCAGCATGCCGCCGGCCTTGGCCGCCTATCCCGAGGCCATGAAAACGCGGCCCAACGGCGCGCGGTTCTGCATCTCCCCGCCCAAGGATTACCGTCAGTGGGAGGCGTTGTGCGCGGACTTCACCCGTCATGTGGTCGCCAAGTTCGGGATGGATGAGGTGCGGCAGTGGAGTTTCACCTGCTGGAACGAGCCTGACCTGTCAGGATTCTGGCTCAAGGCCGACATGCCCGAATACCTCAAGCTGTACGATTATTTCGCGAAGGGCGTGAAAGGCGCGTGTCCTGAGATCCCGATCGGCGGGCCCGCGCTTTCGTCGACCAAGACGTACAGCGACCCGAAGCAGTTCCAGCTTTTTCTCGAGCATGTCGCCGGCGGGACCAACTCCGCCGCGGGCGGGGTCGGCGCGCCCGTCGACTTCCTCGGGGTGCATACCTACGGCGGAAGCGGCGGGGGCGGGGGCCCCGGACGCAAATTCCCGGACGTGGCGTACATGCTCGAGCAGCAGCTCCGTTACGCGGACCTGCGCGACGCGTATCCGAAGCTGAAGGGCTTGCCGATCCACGTCGAGGAGTGGGGCGAGACCTCGGGCGGCACCGCGGGCGTCAGCGCGAAGAAGCCGGCGGCCGACGTCAGGAATTCGGAATACGGCGCGGCGTTCCTGACCGCCTGGGTCGAACGGCATATCCGCATGCGGCAGGAGAGTGACCGCCACTTCGCGAGTTTCACCTTCTGCGCCTCCGGCTACGAGAAGCCGCCGGAGCATGATTTCATGGGCTACCGGACGCTGGACACCAAGAACGGGTTTCGCAAGCCGATCCTGAACGCCTACACGCTGCTGAACAAACTCGCGCCTGAGCTCGTGAAGGCGGAGACCGTCCCGCCCGGCGGTCCGGTGTCGGCTTTCGCGACGCGGGACGGGGGGCGGGTGACCGTCGTCCTCACGAACTACCAGCATGACCGGATTGACGGCTCGGGCGCGCCGGCTCCGGTCACGGTGACCATCGTGTCGCCCTGGGGCGCGGGCACGCGGGTGACCCTCAGCCACTGGCGGATCGACGCCCGGCACAGCAACGCGTATACGGCTTTCAAAGCGATCGGCTCGCCCGCGAATCCCACGCCCGAGCAGATCGCGGTTGTGAAGAGCCGCATGGGCCTGGAGCTGCTGGAGCCGGTCCGGCAGGTGGACAGCTCCGCGCTGGCCGCGCTCTCCCTTGATTTGCCCTGCAACGCCGTGTCGCTGATCGAGCTGGTCAAAGTCGGGGAGTAGAAGGCCATTGGCCGTTTAGTGTCGTGCCCCTCATATGGCCACAGACGGTCTAGGGTTTGTAGTACCGCCTTCAGGCGGAAACCGGTGCCGGGATGACTTGGGTTCCGCCTAAAGGCGGTACTACGAACGTGTTCAAACCTCAAAGCAAAAAACTGTCTATTATTTGCGGGACACTCCACATTGCTTTGCCCTGCAACGCCGTGTCGCTGATCGAGCTGGTCAAAGTCGGGGAGTAGAAGGCCATTGGCCGTTTAGTGTCGTGCCCCTTGTATGGCCACAGACGGTCTAGGGTTTGTAGTACCGCCTTCAGGCGGAAACCGGTGCCGGGATGACTTGGGTTCCGCCTAAAGGCGGTACTACGAACGTGTTCAAACCTCAAAGCAAAAAACTGTCTATTATTTGCGGGACACTCCACATTGCTTTGCCCTGCAACGCCGTGTCGCTGATCGAGCTGGTCAAGGTCGGGGAGTAGAAGGCCATTGGCCGTTTAGTGTCGTGCCCCTCATATGGCCACAGACGGTCTAGGGTTTGTAGTACCGCCTTCAGGCGGAAACCGGTGCGGGGGTGACTTGGGTTCCGCCTAAAGGCGGTACTACGAACG
Source organism: Verrucomicrobiota bacterium (assembly GCA_023269675.1). GTDB lineage: Bacteria > Verrucomicrobiota > Kiritimatiellia > RFP12 > UBA1067 > JAHFSX01. The sequence continues at coordinate 32,942 of JAHFSX010000011.1, read as the reverse complement.
TGTTCAAACCACAGAGCAAAAAATGTTTATTATTTCCGGGACACTCCACATTGCTTTGCCCTGCAATGCGTTGTCGCTGATCGAGCTGGTCAAAGTCGGGGAGTAGAAGGCCTCCGGCCGTTTAGTGTCGTGCCCCTTGTATGGCCACAGACGGTCTAGGGTTTGTAGTACCGCCTTCAGGCGGAAACCGGTGCGGGGGTGACTTGGGTTCCGCCTAAAGGCGGTACTACGAACGTGTTCAAACCACAGAGCAAAAAATGTTTATTATTTCCGGGACACTCCACATTGCTTTGCCCTGCAATGCGTTGTCGCTGATCGAGCTGGTCAAAGTCGGGGAGTAGAAGGCCTCAGGCCGTTTAGTGTCGTGCCCCTCATATGGCCACAGACGGTCTAGGGTTTGTAGTACCGCCTTCAGGCGGAAACCGGTGCCGGGATGACTTGGGTTCCGCCTAAAGGCGGTACTACGAACGTGTTCAAACCTCAAAGCAAAAAAGAAACTGTTCGTTATTTGGGGGACGCTCCGCTAAACCGTTCGAGGATTAAGTAAAGATCCGGACGGCACGCCTCGGCTACCGCAGGCTGCTCATGGTGCAGCCGTAGGCGTCCTTGAACAGCTTGCAGAGGTGGTTCGCGCTCTGGAACCCGCAGCGCGCGGCGATCTCCGAGAGCGGCCGGTCGGTGGCGGTGACCATGTTGCGGGCGGTGACCATGCGCACGGTGTGGATCTCCTGATGCAGGGAGTGCCCGAGCGCCTGTTTGAAACGGCTCTCCGCCCAGCGGGGCGAGACGGACAGGTGCTCGGCCACGTCCGATACGCGGATGTTCAGGCCGGCGTTGATGCGGATGAACTCCAGCGCGCGGATCACCAGCTTGTCGGCGACCTGCAGGTCGGCGGTGGAGTCGCGCGTGACCACGGCCTTCGGGCCATAGCGCACGATGCGCCCCGGGCGCTCCTTGCCCCGCATGAGCCGGTCCAGCAGCTGGGCGGCTTCGTAGCCCGCGCGCTCGTCGTCGACGGCGATGCTGGAGAGCGGCGGGATGGACGTCTCGCAGATGAGCGCGTCGTTGTTGACGCCCAGCACGGTGGCCTCGTAGGGCACGGCGATGTCGGCGACGAGGCAGGCGTCCAGCACCTGCCGCCCGCGGCTGTCGTTCGCCGCGAAGAGGGCCACGGGCTTCGGGAGCCGCCTGAGCCAGGCGCAGAGCAGCGGACGCTCGACGGACCAGTCGCGCTTGCCCGCGGGCGGCAAGGGGTAGATCTGGCACGCCGCGCCGGCCTCCGCGAGGCGCTGGACGAAGGCGTCGCGCCGCCAGCGTGACCAGTTGATGTCGGCGGGGTGGCCGATGAAGGCGAAGTGCCTGGGCGTGCGGCCGAGGACGTATTCGGCCGCGAGCGTCCCGATGGCCTGCGAGTCGAACTGGATGCGGCAGTATTTCGCGAGCGGGTGGGCGGGGTCGAGGTAGGCGTCGACGGGGTTGAAGAGCACGGCGGGCAGGCGGGAGGCGATGATGGCCTTGGCCGCCGTGTCGTTCGGCACGCGCGCGATGATGCCGTCGCCTTTCCAGAATTTGGCGTCGGGCAGGCGCTGGTCGCTCGCGCCGCCTTCGATGACGTTCAGGCTCCACGGCCCGTAAATGCGCACATAGTTGAAAAGGCCCTGCAGCATGGCGCGCGAGACGCCGTGCGAGGACTCGAGCAGAACCGCGATCTGCGGCATTTTCTTCCGTGTCGGGCGCTTCATGGGACCTTTCGCGAGAGGACCAGTGTAGCGCATCCCCGCCTGTAAGGACAACCGCAACTTGTCAGCCGGCCGCGCGCCGCGGCGTGGGCGAGTTCCGAAAAACATAAGTGCGCATCCCAATAACGGCATTGTTGATCGGGAGGGAATGGTCTATTGTTACCGCATCATTCTGCTAAAGGGGGTTGCTCATGAACGCGTTTGTGAATGCACGGGCGGGCGTCGCGGGGATTTTCATGGCCGTGGCCGGCCTGGCGGCCGCGGGGCCGCAGATCGACACGTCGGCGGACCGGGCCAAGACCGATTTGAATCCGGGGCTGAAGCTGGTGGGGTCCCTCACGCCGCGCGGCGCCCGGGCGATCACGTCGTCCAACTGGTTGCTCGGGTGCGAGACCGTGGACCGCGACTACACGGATTATCACGCGTACAAGTCGTACCTGGAGCCGCTGGGCATCAAGCGCATCCGCTTCCAGGCGGGCTGGGCCAAGTGCGAGAAGGCGCGCGGGGTGTACGACTTCAAATGGATCGACGACGTCGTCGCGGATGCGGCGGGCCGCGGCATCGAACTCTGGATGGAGGTCTCGTACGGGAATCCGCTTTATCCGGGCGGCGGCACGACGGGGCTCGGCGGCGGCATCCCGACCTCCGAGGAGGCGCTGGCGGCCTGGGACCAATGGGTCGGGGCGACCGTGGCGCGGTACAAGGGCAAAGTCCGCGAGTGGGAGATCTGGAACGAGCCGAACGGCAACAAGAAGCATACGCCGGCGATCATCGCCGATTTCAACGTGCGCACCGCGCGGGTGATCAAGCGCGCCGATCCCGCGGCGAAGATCGCGGGGCTCGCGCTGGCGGGGACCGACCCCAAATATTTCGACGGGTTTCTGAAGCGGGTGCAGGAGCAGGACGGGCTGGAGCTCTTCACATGGTTCAGCTTCCACGGCTATCCCAAGAACCCGGATGACCTGTATGGCGGCGTGGGCTCGATGAAACGCGTGCTGGAGAAGTATCCGACGCAGGCGCGGCTGCGCCAAGGCGAGAGCGGGTGCCCCTCGGAGCTCCAGAACGGCCTGGCCCTGCGCGGCTATCCGTGGTCGGAGCTGATGCAGGCGAAATGGGACCTGCGCCGCATGCTCGGCGATCTCGGGCGGGATCTCGAGTCGTCGGTGTTCGCGATCATGGACATGATCTATGCCGGCAAGGATGCCCGGGTGATCAACCGCAAGGGTCTGCTGCGCACGGCGCCGGACAAGCAGGTCGAGAAGATCAAGCTGGCCTATTACGCGGTGCAGAACGTGGTCGCGGTGTTTGACGACACCTTGGCGCGCGTCACCAATGACGTGGCCACGGTCGAGTGCGCGCGGCGCACCTCCTGCTACGTGTATCAGAACAAGGTCACGGGGCAGCAGCTGCTGACGGTCTGGGACCGCAGCGGCATCCCGTCGGACACCAACGCGACGGTGTCGGCCCAGATCACGGTGAGGGCGTGCACGATCAAGGAGCCCGTCTGGGTGGATCTGGTCTCCGGCCGGATATACGAGATCCCCGCCGAGCGCGTGGCGCGCGACGGCGACACGCTGGTGTTCAAGGACATCCCGGTGTATGACGCGCCGGTGCTGGTGGCTGAGAAGGGGCTGGTGCTCAAGTAGCGCGGGAGCGCCCGCCCGCATGCAGTGTCCTTTCAATGGCTGGACCTGTTCATTGTGTGTGTGGGTTAATACGTTCGTAGTACCGCCTTCAGGCGGAATCTCGGATCAACCCGGCCTCGCGTTCAGCCTGAAGGCGGTACTACAAACCCTGACACAGGTGTCGCGATTTAAGCGCTGCTCAGTTTCGAAACGGACCGGACAGATGGGTGAGGTGTGACATGAAAAGCGGGTGTTATCTGACGTTGTTACTGGCCCTTGCCGCCCGCGCCGACAGCTTCAGCTTCGTCACGTCGGGTCGCGTCGCGCCGATCGTGGTGGCGGCGGGCGAGCCGGAGTATGTGCGACTGGCGGCCGAGGATCTGGCGGCGGACGTGCAGAGGATCACGGGTCAGCGGCCCGCGGTCGCCGCGGGCGGCACCGTGTCCGCCGGCGCCTGCGTGGTGGTCGGAACGAAGGCGGGCGGCCCTTGGGAGAGCTACCGCGTCGAGTCGCGGGGCGGCCGGCTGGTCATCGAGGGCGGCGACGCGCGCGGCACGATGTTCGGCGTGTACGCTTTTATCGAGCAGGTCCTGAAGGTGGACCCGCTGGGGTTCTGGTCCGGGCGCGAGCCGGAGAAACACGCCGACCTGTCTTGGCCGGAGGTGTCGCTGGTTTCCGGTTCGCCCTCGTTCAAGTTCCGCGGGTGGTTCATCAACGACGAGGATCTGCTGACCGAGTGGCGGGAGAGCGGCGGCAAGCGCAAGCTCGACTATCCCTACTACACGCAGGTGGTGAACCGCGAGGCGATGCGGGCTGTCGTGGAGGCGCTGGTGCGCAGCCGCTGCAACCTGATCATCCCCGCCAGCTTCATCGACATCCTGAATCCGCCGGAGGCGGCGCTCGTCGAAGAGTGCGCGCGGCGCGGCGTGTTCGTGTCGCAGCATCACGTCGAGCCTCTGGGCGTGAGCGCCTTCTCGTACTTCAACTACTGGAAGGCGCGCGGCAAGGATTTGACGTACTCGTACTTCAGCCATCCGGACGAGGTGCGCGAGGTGTGGCGCGTCTACGCCGAAAAGTGGGCGGCCTATCCGAACGTGATCTGGCAGCTCGGGCTGCGGGGCATCGCCGACCGCCCGATGTGGCAGGCCGATCCGAAGGTGCCGCAGTCGGACGCGGACCGCGGGCGGCTGATCTCTGAGGCGATGGCGGCGCAGGTGAAGATCCTGGATGAGGCGTGCCCGCGCCAGCCGCGCTACCTGTCGACCACGCTCTGGGCCGAGGGCTCGGAGCTGAACCGGCAGGGCCTGCTCACCATACCCGCGGAAACGATCGTGGTGTTCGCCGACAACTCGCCGGGCTGGAAGTGGCCGCAGGATTTCTACACGACGCCGCGCAACCCGAAGAACAGTTACGGGGTTTATTACCACCACGCGCTGATCGGCTGCGGGCCGCATCTGGCGCAGGCGGTGCCGCCGCACAAGACCTTCGAGCTTTTGGGGACGGCGGTGGCGCGTCAGGCGGACACATATGCGATTTTCAACGTGTCCAACATCCGCGAGTTCGTGCTGGGGATCGACGCCACCGCGAAGATGACCTGGCGGATGGAGGGCTTCGACCCCGACGCGTGGCTGAAGGCGTGGGTGAGCCAGCGCTTTTCCGCGAAGCAGGCGGAAATCGAGAACGCCTACAAAATCTATTTCAACGCCTATCAGATCCATGACCAACAGCGGGTGCCGTTTCTGCTGGACGGGCAGATGTTCGGCGCAGGCAACAAGATCCTGTCGGAGCTGGCCAAGCAGCTGAAGGAGGCGAAGGCCGGAACCGGAGCCGCGCCCGAGCGGATCAAGGCCGACGGCGCGGAGGTGGCCGTGCCCGCCAAGGATAAAGACGCCTTTTACGCGGGGCTGAGCGACATGCACCCGGCCAGCCTCGGCCGGCGCGAGACGGTCCGGCGGGCGGCGGTGCAGCAGGCCGGCTTCGCGCTGGCCCTGCTGCACGCGCGGGCGGCGTCGGCCGCGCTGCCGGCCGCGGAGGCGGCATTTCTGCAGGACAATCTGATTTATCCCGCCGAGGTCATGCGGCAGACGAGCGCGTGGCTGGAGCAGCTCGGCCTGGCGCACGAGGCGCTGGACCTCGGCGACCGGCCGGCGTGCGCGCGGGCCTTGGCGGAGGCGGAGGCGGCCTTCGCGCAGCTGCCGGGTCTGGCCGAGTCGTATTGCCGGGGCCGGTGGGAAAACTGGTACCGGGGCTGCAAAAAGCTGAACGTGTCGGCCACGCTGAAGAAGACCCGCGACGTGCTGGAGCGGGCGAAGGAAAGCCACGGATGACAAACGGATTGGCAACGTTGGACTACACCGCGATCGGGCTCTATCTGGTCCTGATGGCCGCCATCGGCGGCGTGCTGGGGCTTTACGTCAAGAACGTGAAGGAGTACTTCGCGGGCGGCAACGCGGTGCCTTGGCATCTGGGCGCGGTCAGCAACTACATGACCATGATGAGCACGTTCGTGTTTGTCGCGCACGCGGGCATCGCCTACAAGGACGGACTGGTGGCCGTCGTGATCCTGTGGAGCGCGGTGCCCGCGGCCTTGATGGGCGCGGCGTTCCTGGCGAGCCGCTGGCGGCGGGCGGGGCTGGTGACGCCGGTCGAGTATCTCGAGCAGCGCTACAGTTCGGCGGTGCGGCAGATCACGTCGTGGGGCGGGGTCGGGTTCCGCATTCTCGACAACATGGTGCGGCTGTACGCGCTGGGCGTGTTTGTTTCCGGCACGCTGGGCTGCTCCATGAACCAGGCCATCGCGGTTTCCGGCGGCATCGTGATCGTGTACACCATGATCGGCGGGCTGTGGGCGGTGGTGGTGACGGACGCGGTGCAGTGCGCGATCCTGCTCATGATCACCACGGTCATGGTGCCGCTGGCGCTGAAGGCGGTCGGCGGATTCGGCGCGCTGGTCTCCGCCCTGCCCGAGCACTTCACCTGGAACCACGGGCCCAAGGGCGGCTTCTGGTTCCTGTTCGTCTACTATGCGATGGTGATCATCAAGTACAACGGCAACTGGGCCTTCATCCAGCGCTTCTACTGCACCAAGGACGAGCGGGAGGCGCGGAAGATGGGGATCATGTCCGCGGTGCTGTTCCTGGTCTGCCCCGTGATCTTTCTGCTGCCGGCGATCGCGGCGGCGGTGCTGGTGCCCGGCCTCGCGAACCCCGAGCAGGCCTACGTCAGCGTCTGCAAACGGCTGCTGCCGCCCGGAACCATGGGGCTGATGATCGCGGCCATGCTCTCCGCCACCATGTCCACGCTGAGCGCGGAGTACAATGTGACGGCGGGCGTCCTGACGCGCGACATTTACCGGCGGCTCTTCCGGCCGCGGGCGGAGAACCGCGAGCAGATGATCGTGGCGCGCGTGATGACCGTCATGCTCGGCGCGATCATCATCTGCGGGGCCACGCAGGTCCAGCGGTTCGGCGGGGCGTTCGAAGTCAACAAGATCCTGATGGGGCTGATCGGCGTGCCGCTGGTGGTGCCGCTGCTGTGCGGCGTGCTGTGGCGACGTCCCAAGCCGTGGGGCGCGGTGGCCGCCATCCTGTCGGGCATCGCGGCGGGGCTGCTGTTTCAGCGGTGCCCTTCGCTGAACTGGGAGACCGCCACATTCTGCCAGATGCTGGTGTGCGTGGGCGTGCTGTTCCTCTCCGCGCCCGGAGCGGGGCGGAGCGAGGCCTACCGGCAGCGCGTGGCAGCCTTTTTCAAGCGGCTGGCGACGCCGGTGTGCGAGAGCGAGGGTCCGACCGACGCCGCGCCGCAGGGCCACCGGCCGATCATGACGCTGTTCGCGATCGCCCTCGGACTCACGGGTGCCCTGTTTGTCGGCATCAGCCTGTACAGCATCGGCACCTCGGGCGGATGGATGACGTGCGCCGCGGGAGCGCTGTGCAGCGCGTTCGCGGGTTGGCTGGGCTGGGGCTTGCTGAAAACGCGGAACTGAAAAGCGCGGAGAAAGGATTTTGTATGGGCGAAGGGTTCGGCAACGATTGCCTGCTGCGGACGGCGCTGGCGCGCCGGCTGTACCTCGAGTGTGCCGCGGCGCAGCCGATCATCGACTACCACAACCACCTCTCCGCGCGCGACCTCGCGGACGACCGGGTGTTCGAGAGCCTGACCGAAGTGTGGATCGCGCACGACCCCTACAAGCACCGCGCCATGCGCATCGCGGGCGTGGCCGAGGCTCTGATCACCGGCAGCGACGCGTCGCCGCGCGAAAAGTTCGACGCCTGGGCCGCGACCGTGCCGAAAACGTTGGGCAATCCCCTGTATCACTGGGCCGCGCTGGAGCTGGAGCGCGGGTTCGGCATAACAGCGCCGCTGTCGCCGGCGACCGCCGCAGCCGTTTGGGAGACGGCCAACGCCAGGCTGCGCGCGCCCGGATTTTCGGCCCGCGGACTGCTGAGCCGCTTCAACGTGACATGCGTCTGCACCTCGGACGGGCTGCTGGACGATCTGGCCGCGCACCGGACCTTGGCGGCTTCGGACTTCGCGGTCCGCGTGCTGCCCACGCTGCGCGGCGACGACATCGCCGCGGCGGGGGACGAGGGGTATCCCGGTTGGGTGCGCCGGCTCGGCGAGGCGACGGGGATGACGGTCGGCTCCTACGAGGCTTTCTGCGCGGCCGTGAAGCTGCGGCTGGACGCGTTCGACGCCTGCGGCTGCAGGCTGGCCGACCATGCGCTGGACGCGTTCGCATACCGGCCGGCGGACGAGGCGGCCGCGGCCCGGCTTTTCGACCGGCGTCTGAAGGGTGAGCCGCTGTCGGCGGACGACACGCTGAGCCTGGGCTCGGCGATCCTGCGCTTTCTGGGCGGCGAGTACGGGCGGCGGCGCTGGACCCTGCAGCTGCATCTCGGCGCGCAGCGCCGGACCAGCTCGCGGCTCCGCCGGCTCGCCGGTCCGGCGGGCGGGTACGCCGCGCCGGGGCGCGCCTGCGACGTGGAAAGCCTGTGCGGTTTTCTCGACGATCTCGAATGCGGCGGGCGGCTGCCCCGGACGATTCTCTATACGCTCAATCCGGCCGACAACGCGGTCCTCGCGACGCTCACCGGCTCCTACGCGGAGGACGGCGTGGCGGGCAAGGTCCAGTTCGGCCCGGCCTGGTGGTACAACGACCACGCGCTGGGCATCCGGCAGCATCTGGAGTCCTTGAGCAGCTACGGGCTGCTCTCCACGTTCATCGGCATGACGACCGATTCGCGCAGCCTGCTCTCGATGACGCGGCACGAGTATTTCCGGCGCGTGCTGTGCGGCTACCTCGGGGCGCAGGCCGAGGCGGGGCTGCTGCCGGACGATTTCTGCGCGCTGGAGCCGCTGGTGCGCGCGGTCAGCTACGGCAACGCGCGCGAGATGGTGCTGACGGCTGGAAACTAGAAACTGGGCGGTTTTGAGGCAAGGGTGACGGTAATGGCAAAAGACACATGTTTTGACGGACAGACCGCGGTCATCACGGGAGCGGGCGGCACGCTCTGTTCCGAGATCGCGAAAGAGCTGGCGCGGCGCGGCGCGAAGGTCGCGCTGCTCGGACGCACGCTCGCCACGCTCGAAAAGCTCGCGGACGAGATCGCGGCGGAGGGCGGGACCGCGCTGGCGGTGGCCGCCGACGTGACGGACGCCTCCGCCGTCGAGCGGGCGCGCGATGCCGTGACCTCGGCGCTGGGCCCGTGCCGGTTTCTGCTGAACGGCGCGGGCGGCAACCAGGCCGCAGCCACGACCACGACGACGGTGTTCGACCCCGCGGAACTCGCGGCCGACAAGCCCGAAGGCGTGCGCGGCTTTTTCGACCTGAGCCTCGACGGCTTCGGGTCCGTGATCTGCGCCAACACGCTGGGGACGGTGATCCCGTCGCAGGTCTTCGGACGCGAGATGGCGGTGCTCCGGCGGGGATCGATCCTCAACTTCGCCTCCATGAACAGCTACCGGCCGCTCACGCGCGTGCCAGCCTACGCCATGGCCAAGGCGGGGGTGGTCAGCTTCACCCAGTGGCTCGCCGTCTATCTGGCGCCGGCGGGCATCCGCGTGAACGGCATCGCGCCGGGGTTCTTCGTCAACGAGCGCAGCCGCAAGATCCTGCTGACGCCCGAGGGCGGGCTCACCGCGCGCGGCGAGAACGTGATGCGCCACACGCCGCAGGGGCAGTTCGGCGAGGCGCGCGACCTGCTGGGGTGCGTCTGCTGGCTGCTCAACGACGAGCAGGCGCGTTTCGTCACCGGCGTCACCGTGCCGGTGGACGGCGGCTTCCTCGCGGCCTCGGGGGTGTGAGGCCGCGCCCGGCGATGGCGGGCATCCAAACGGGAGGAGAGGCATGAGAAACGGGTGTGTCACGGCGCTGCTGCTGTGCGCGGGCGCGGCCTGCGCCGACAGCTTCATGTTTGTGACGGCCGAACGCGTCGCGCCCATCGTCGTGGCGGCGGGCGAGCCCGAGTACGTGCGTCTCGCGGCGGAGGATCTGGCCGCCGACGTGCGGAAGATCACCGGGCATAAACCCGAGGTGACGGTGGGCGGCACGCCGCCGCCAGGCGCGTGCGTGGTCATCGGCACGCACGCGGGCGGCCCTTGGGAGAGCTACCGCGCCGAGTCTCAGGGCGGCCGGCTGACGATCGAGGGCGGCGACGCGCGCGGCACGATGTTCGGCGTGTACGCCTTCATCGAGGAGTTTCTGAAGGTGGACCCGCTGGGCTTCTGGTCGGGGCGCGAGCCGGAGAAGCGCGCGGAGCTGCAGTGGCCGGCGGTGTCGCTGGCTTCGGGGCCGCCGACGTTCAAGTACCGGGGCTGGTTCATCAATGACGAGGACCTGCTGACGTTCTGGAAGCCGGGCGGCACGCGTGAGCTTCCCTACAAGTTCTACTCGAAGGTCATGCGCCGCGAGACGCTGCGGGCCGTGGCCGAGGCGCTGGTGCGCTGCCGCTGCAACCTGGTCATCCCCGCCAGCTTCATCGACATCCTGAATCCGGAGGAGGAGGCGCTGGCGCAGGAGTGCTCGCGGCGCGGCCTGTTCCTGTCGATGCACCATCAGGAGCCGCTGGGGGTCAGCGCGTGGAGCTACTTCAACTACTGGAAGGCGCGCGGCCGGGACCTGAAGTACTCTTACGTCAGCCAGCCGGACGAGGTGCGCGAGGTGTGGCGCGCGTACGCGAAGAAGTGGGCGACCTATCCGAACGTGATCTGGCAGCTCGGGCTGCGGGGCAAGGGCGACCGGCCCATGTGGGAGGCGGACGCCGCGACCCCGCAGTCGGACGCGGACCGCGGCCGGATCATATCCGAAGCCATGGCGGCGCAGGTGAAGATCCTGGACGAGGTGTGCCCGCGCCAGCCGCGGGTCATGTCCACCACGCTCTGGGCCGAGGGGGCGGTGCTCAACCAGCAGGGGCTGCTGACGGTCCCGGAGGGCACGATCGTCGTCTTCGCCGACAACTCGCCGGGCTGGAAGTGGCAGCGGGACTTCTACGAGACGCCGCGCCATCCGAAGAACGCGTACGGTGTCTACTATCACGAGGCGCTGATCGGCTGCGGGCCGCATCTGGCGCAGGCGGTGCCGCCCCACAAAACCTATGCGCTGCTGCAGGAGGCGGTCCGGAGCGGGGCAGGGGAGTATGCCGTTTTCAACGTCTCCAATGTGCGCGAGTTTGTGCTGGGGATCGACGCCTCCGCGAAGATGACCTGGCGGATGGAGGGGTTTGACGCCGAGGCCTGGCTGGCCGCGTGGGTGAACGAGAGGTTTTCAGCGAGGCGGCCGGAGATCGCCAATGCCTACCGGATCTACTTCAACGCCTATCAGATTCATGACCTTCAGAACGTGCCCTTCCTGCTGGACGGACAGATCGTGAGCAAGGGACTTCAGTCGCTGAAGCAGCTCGCCGACAGCCTGAAGGCCAAGAAAATAGGTGCGGGAACCGCACCGGAGAAGGTCGGGAGCGGAAGCGCCAAAGAGGGGCAGCCCCGGGCGGACGACGCGTTCTGGGCGTCGTTGAGCGACACGGATCCTCAAGCGCTCGAGCGTCGCGCGATGATCAAGCGGGCCGTGGCGCAAAGGGTGGGTTTCGAGCTGGCGGGGCTGCACGCGCACGCGTCGGAGGTTAAGCTGCCGGCGGGGGAGGCGGTGTTCCTGCGGGACAATCTGATCTATCCGGCTGAGCTGATGGCGCGCCTGAGCGCGTGGCTGGAACAGACGCTGACGGCGCAAGAGGCCCTCGACGCGGGCGATCTGCCGGGATGCGTCCGGGCGCTCGAGGCGGCTGAGGCGGCCCTGGCCGAGGTCCAGACGCTGGCCGACGGATACTGTCACGGCCAATGGAGCGGGTGGTACAACGGTTGCGTCATTCTGGACGTGAAGGCCCGGTTGCTGCGAACGCGCGACGTGTTGAAGCAGGCCAAAGGAATGATCGGGCAAGGGTTGCCCGCCGCCTGATTGTCGGATGGCCGTTTCTGGCGCAGACCACGATGATGGTTTAGACGAAAGGATCCCTTCATGAGAATAGTCCGCATTTTATTGATCGGAGCGCTGCTCGGCGGTTGTGACTTCCAGATAGCTGGCCCCGCCTACCCCGAGAAGAACGGGGGCAAATTCTTGGCCGAGCACGGCTATTCGCCGGAGCTCATCCGGGCAGTCGTTGAGCGGATGCCCCTTGAGCACGAAAGGGTGGTCGAGTTCACAGCCATCCGCAGTACGGATGTCCGCTTCCTCGTTGCCAGCAACCCCCATTTGACCCCGGAGGAAATTGCCCTTTACATGAGGGACCGTGACGATTTCGCGCGCTCAGGGACGGCTTGGAACCGGAACCTTTCCACACGTCAGATGCTGGCGCTCATGCAGGACACGTCGCATACCGTCTACTGCGGGCTCGCCAGAAATCCGGCGGTTCCCAGCGATTTGCTCCTGAAGCTGCACGCCGAACGAAAGCCTGGACTGGTTTGGTTTGCGCTCAATCCCCAATGCCCCGTCGAGATAAAGGACGAGATCGAGAAGTCAAATGATGATTTGGCAAAGCATTGGCTCAAGTTCAATGAAGACAAAGCCAAAGGCCTGCCGGCGGGTTCACGCGGCAGTGTGCCCGCCGCACGTGACCCGTGACGTTCGGTTTTACGATTGATGATCTTCGACCTTGAAATAACAATCGCGCGAGACTCGTATATAGTCGACTCGCAATCTCTCGGAAGGCGCGAACGCGGCCAGCCCCTTTGCGTTTCCACCCTTATCAACGGACGCGATATGTTTCTGGCAATTGGAGAGCCCGAAGCCAATTTTGCAAATGATCCCGACTTTCAGAACAGGCTGGCGACGGGGAGCTTGAGGTTTTTCAACCCGTTCGAGCCGACGGCGTTTGAGCCGAAAAACGCCGCCCTTGTGGTGCGGTTCTATGTCATCAAAACCCAGCGCGCATACCGCCGTAAACTCACTCCGTTGACCTTTGAATTCATGCAGTCCTTTTGGAACAAGTGTCAACTTGTGCTCGACATTTCGGGTTACGGAAAATTACCGCAATGGGCGCGGGCGAGCTTTGAAAATGAGATCGGTCGCATAGGCATGTTGAAGAGCTGGAGAATCAAAACAACCGAACAGGAGCCATGTGACAGCGGCTGCGATGTGCCGAGCGCTCGACGGTGGCCGCAAGAGGGAGGGATGTGAGACTATGAATCCAAAGATTGTTATCAGGAACGAAGCGCCTAACGATGTTCGCGCGATAACGGAGGTGACTATTGCGGCGTTCAAGACTTTGGCGATTAGCCGCCACACGGAACAGTTTGTCATCGAGGCGCTGCGTGCCGCCACAGCTCTTACGGTGTCGCTGGTTGCCGACATGGATGGCCGAGTGATAGGACATGTTGCTTTCTCCCCCGTGACCATTTCCGACGGGAGTTCTAACTGGTATGGACTTGGACCGGTTTCGGTGTTGCCGTCGTGCCAGCGGCTCGGCATCGGTCAAGCGCTGATCCAGGAAGGGTTGTCGCGTCTGAAAGATATGAAGGCTCAGGGATGTTGTCTCGTGGGACATCCAGAGTACTACAGGAAATTCGGGTTCACAAACGTGTCTGGGCTTGTGCTTGAGGGCGTGCCGCAAGAGTTCTTCTTTGCTCTGCCTTTCGGCGGGCGTACTCCGCAGGGCTATGTCGCTTTCCATGAAGGGTTCAAAGCGGATGGCGAACACGCGCGTGCGAGCGAGGCTTAAAACCGCGGACGGGCTTTGGCGCTCGGCCTCAAAAGGAAAAACGCGAGACCGTTTTTCTCATCGCGGTCAGGTTCGCTTTTTGCGGTAAAGTCAGGGCCAGGCGAAAGGTTCGCCGGGCCATCCCCATGCGCGCATCTGCTCACACCAGCGATCAGAACGCGACGGGCCACAAACGGTTGTTGTGGCTCGCCCGTCCTTGACCGCGAGAAAGCTGTTCCCCATTCGTCTTCTGACTGCCGGCCTCTGTCTCCTGTTCCTCCGTCCTCCGTCCTCTCTTCGCCCCATGCTTGGGCGTGCATCGCGGCCCTGATCTTTGGTAAAGTGAGGACATGCAACTGATCGAATTTGTTCCGCCGCGGCCGCACCGGCTCTGGCAGCTGTGCCGTCAGATGGGGATCGACGACGTGGTCGTGAAAGTGGCGCCCGAGCTGACCGGCCGCCCCGCGCCCTGGAACCGCGAGGCGCTGGCCGGCGTGGTGGCGGACCTCGCCGCGGCCGGCCTGCGCGTGGTGGCGCTGGAGGGCGACCCCTTCGACATGTCGCGCATCAAGCTCGGGCTGCCGGGGCGCGAGGAGGATTTGGAGCATTACCGCCTGCTGCTCGCCAACATGGCGGAGCTGGGGATCGGGTTGCTCTGCTACAACTTCATGGCCGGCACGGGGTGGCACCGCACCGGCGAGCGCGCGGGACGCGGCGGCGCGCAGGCGACCTACTTCCGTCTGGCGGAAAACCAGCGGCTCATGCCCGGGCCGCTCCTGAGCGCGGAGCAGGTGTGGGAGAACTACGCCGGCTTCATCCGGGCCGTGATGCCCGAGGCGCAGAGGCTCGGGGTGCGCATGGGGCTGCATCCGGACGACCCGCCGCTGCCGACCTTGGGAGGCATGGCGCGCGTCTTCGGTTCGGTCGAGGCTTACGACCGCGCCTACGCCCTGGCGCCCTGCCGCGAGAACGCGGTGACCTTCTGCCAGGCGAACTTCAAACTCATGGGCGTCGACCTCGACGCGGCGGCGCGTCATTTCGGCCCGCGCATCGCCTTCGTGCACGTGCGCGACGTGCGCGGCACCGCGGACGACTTCGTGGAGCTGTTCCATGACGAGGGCGAGACAGATCAGCTGGCGCTGTTCCGCACCTACCGGGAGCTCGGCCTCGACGTGCCCTTCCGCTGCGACCACGTGCCGGCCATGGAGGGCGAGGGGGCGGAACCGGGTTTCGTGCCCGGCTACGGCACGCTCGGACGGCTCTTCGCCGACGGCTATCTCAAGGCGCTGGTGGAGGCCGCGGGCCGGTAAGGGGGGCGCGTCCGGCGCCGGGCGGGCCGCCGCGGGCCATAACGTCCCGCCGCGGCTGGAGAATTGGGTAGACAAATCACCTGACCATGCTAAAATCTTCTCCCGAATTGATAGGAGGCCTGCCTCTGTTTTCAGGAATCGGCGGTTTTTACAGCCGGATCGGCGCACAACAGTGGGTTCGAGCGGTCAATAGGATTTTCACTTACGGCATCAAGATAGGTTATCAGCATGCATATTGCGCTTCCAAAAATCATTCAGGGCGGCATGGGCGTCGGCGTTTCCAACTGGCGCCTCGCGCAGGCCGTTTCGCGGATCGGGCAGCTCGGCGTCGTGTCGGGGACCGGACTTGACCAGGTTCTCGCGCGTCGTCTGCAGGACGGCGATTTGGGCGGCGAGATGCGCCGCGCCCTCGCCCACTTCCCCATCCCGCAGATGGCCCAGCGCATTCTGGACGCCCTGTTTGTGCCGGGCGGCAAGCCCCCGGATGCGCCTTACAAGCCGGTGATCGTGCACACGATCAAGAGCAACCGCTGGATGGATGAGCTGTGCATCGTCGCGAATTACGTCGAGGTTTTCCTGGCGCGCGAGGGGCACTCCAACCCGGTCGGCATCAACTATCTTGAAAAGATCCAGCTGCCGCACCTGCCGTCCATGTACGGCGCGATGCTGGCGGGCGTCGCGGTCGTCATCGTGGGAGCCGGCATTCCCGTCGAGATGCCGCGCGTGCTGGACGTCTTGGCGCGGCATCAGGCGGCCACCTATCCGATCAAGGTGCAGGGCGCGCTGCCGGACACCTTGTGCCACACCGTGTTCGATCCGGCCGTCTACCTCGAGGACGGGATCGATCTGCCGCCGCTGAAGCGGCCGGATTTCCTGCCGATCATCTCCTCCGACACGCTGGCCACCATGCTGCTCCGCAAAGCGGGCGGCAGCGTCGAGGGCTTTGTGATCGAAGGGCCTTTGGCGGGCGGACACAACGCGCCGCCGCGCGGGCAGCTGCATCTGACGCCGGACGGCCAGCCGATCTACGGGCCGCGCGACGTGGTCAATCTGGAGGCGATGCGCAAGATCGGCCTGCCCTTCTGGCTGGGCGGCGCCTGCGGCTCGCCGGAGGCGCTGCAGGCCGCCCTGGCCGAGGGCGCGGCCGGCGTGCAGGTCGGCACGGCCTTCGCGCTCTGCGTGGAGTCGGGGCTGACGGCGGAGGTCAGGCTGGCCCTGATCCGCAAGGCTTTGGCCGGCGAGGCGCGGGCCTTCACCGACCCGGTGGCTTCCCCCACGGGGTTCCCGTTCAAGGTCGCGCAACTGGAGGGGACGCTTTCCGAGGCTTCGGTCTACGAGGGGCGCCGCAGAGTCTGCGAGATGGGCTTCCTGCGCGAGGCCTACCGCAAAGAAGACGGCTCCGTCGGGTTCCGCTGCCCGGCGGAACCGGTGGCGGCCTATCTGGCCAAGGGCGGCAAGATCGAGGACACGGTCGGCCGCAAGTGCGTCTGCAACGGCCTCTTCGCCAACATCGGCCTGGGGCAGCGCCTGCCGGGCGGCGGCGTTGAGCCGTGCATCCTGACGCTGGGCGACGATTTCGCCAACATCGGGCGCTTCTGTACGGCCGAGCATCCGGACTACACGGCGGCCGATGTGGTCCATCACCTCTTGGGCTGAGCCGGACCCGCCTGGAAGGCGTAGAGCTTGCGCTGCGAGGCGATGTAGAGCACCCCGTTGGCGGCCACCGGCGTGGCATAGATGGGGCCGTCAAAACGCACCTCCGCGAGGATCTTCTTCTCGCGCGTGGCCCCGGCCACGGTCAGGCGGCCGGCTTCGGTGCCGATGTAGACCCGGCCGTCGGCGCAGAACGGCGAGCAGAAGACGCGGCCCTTGAGGTCGTGCGCCCAGTACTCCTTGCCGGTGTCGGCGTCGAGGCAGCGCAGGATGCCCGTGTAGTCGGCCATGAACACCAGCCCGTCTTTCGTCACCGCCGCGCTTGAGAAGCTGCGGTCCACGTCGAAGTTCTGCCAGATCTTGGCCGTCGCGGTGACGTCGCCGGTCTGCGTGGCGTCGAAGCAGGTGAAGCAGCCTTTGCCCGTGCCGTGGCGGCTGTCCTGCCCCACGGCCACGTAGACGCGGCCGTTGGCCACCACCGGGGTGGAGTTGATCTCGCTGGGGCCGATCCCGCCTTTGTTGTAGGGCAGCCGCTGCCCGTCCTTGAACTTGTTCTGAGGCGGGTTGCAGTCGAACCACCAGACCTTCTTCAATACGCCCGGCGCGCCGCCCAGCCCGGGCTCGAAACGCGGGTCGAACGCGTAGCAGACGCCGTCGCCGCCGCCCCAGACGATCAGGTCCCGCCCGTTGACGCGGCCGAGCGTCGGCGAGGACCAGTCGCCGTGGAAGATCGCGGTACCGAGCGCCTGGTCGATCACGGCCACGAGCTTGCCGGTCCGCTTGTCGAGCACGATCATGTCGGGCGCCTGGGGCGAGGGGATGCGCTTGTGCGACTTGTCCACGCCGTTACAGGTGCAGACGAAGAGGTAGTCGCCGTACACGAGGATCGAGCAGTCGACGGCGTCCTGCGGCCAGACGTCCAGCGTCTCGATGAAGTCGTAGCGCCAGACGATGTCGGCGTCGCCGGGCTGCAGCGCGGCCGGCGGCGGCAGCGGCGGCGTGTTCGTGGCGTCGAAGCGGCCCGGCTTGTCGGGGAAGACGCGCGTGTCCCACATGTAGTGGCCCTCGTCGGTGAAGGGGCCCGCGTTGCCGTCGGCCTGGCCGTTGATGTCGAGGCAGAGCACATCGCCGCGGCTGCCGACCACGTAGACGCGGTTGCCGTCCACGGTGGGCGACGAGCAGAGACCGAGGTTCATGTCGTCGTAGTTGAACTGCTTGTTGCTGGTGCGGAGCATGGGTATCACGAGGCGCCAGAGCCGCGCGCCGGTGGCCTCGTCGAGGCAGTCGAGCACGCTGCCACGGGTTTTGGTGAAGCGGGCCGGGTCGACCAGCCCGTCGTTGGCGCCGATGAAAACCTTGCCCTGCGACACGGCGGGCGTGACGTAGGCCTGGGTTCCGAGCGGGGCCGACCACTTCAGGTTCTCGCCGGGCACGAGGGTGGTGACGCTGTTCGTGACGTCCGTGCGGTCGGGCCGGAACGAGGCCGGAAGCCCGGTCTCCTCCGACACGAAGTTGCGCGCGTCGCGTCCGCCCCATTGCGGCCAGTCGGCCGCAGGCGCGAGCGGCGGCAGTAACGCGGCGATCACGGTCAGACAGGAGGCGGCGGATTTGAGCATACGATTTCTCTCGAAGATTCGGAGGTTGTTTCCCTCTGGAGGGCGGGCGTCCCCGCGAGCCGCAGCGTAACGGCTCGCGGGGGCGCCCGCGCTCCAGACTCAAAGAGTAAAGTCAGCGACAAAGGCTTGGCGCCAGCCCTGAGTGAGCGGGTGGTTTGCGGCGGTGCCCTCGGTGAGCTGACGCACAAACGTGTCGGCGTCGGCGCGCGAGGCCACCAGGGCGGGGTCGATGTTGTACGCCGCGCAGGCGGCGCTGATGTGGGCCAGAAGCCGGTCGCTGGGAGCCTTGAGCGCGCGCTTCGCGACGAAGTCGTCGGGCGTCGGCTGCGGACACTCCGCGTCGGGCACGGACACGCCTTGCGCCACAGCCGCCAGCAGGTCGGCGAGCACGGTGTCGGGGATGTTGCGCGGCAGGTCCTGCACGCCCGCGAGCGCCTTGCGGTCAGCGGGGACCGCCTGCGCGAGCTCAACTAGGATGTCGTCCGGCAGGATGTGGCCGCGCGGCCAGTCGCGCAGGCGCGACTCCGCCTCGCGCCACACCGCGAGTTCGCGCAGGACCGCGAGCTGGCGCGCGTTGAGGCGGGCGAAGCCCTTGACCCGCAGGTACATCAGCCGCGGGTCGCGGTCCTGATACGCGGCCGGATCATCCATCCGCGCCAGGTCGTCGCACAGCCACGCGCGCACGGTGTCGCTGGCGCAGCTGGCCAGCAGCTTCTCGCGCAGCGCGAGCAGGTGGAGCACGTCGTCGGCGGCGTAACGCACCTGATTGGCGCTGAGCGGGCGCCGCAGCCAGTCGGAGCGGGTCTCGGCTTTGGACAGCTCGATGCCCAGCGCCTCGCGCAGCAAAGCCTGCAGCGAGCAGGTCGCGCCGAACCCGGCGAACCCGGCGGCGAGGCGGGTGTCGAAAATCTGACGCGGCGAGGCGCCGGTCGCGCGGGCCAGGATGCCCAGATCCTGGGGCGCATCGTGCAGCACCTTGGTGATGGCCGGGGAGGCGAGCACCGGGCCTAAGGCGCCGATGTCCTTGATGCGCACGGTGTCCACCAGCCAGCACGCGCCGTCGCCGGTTGCGAGCTGCACCAGCCCGAGGATCGGATAGAAGGTGCGCTCCCAGAAGAATTCCGTGTCGACGGCGACGGCGTCCGCTTGCAGCAGGCGTTCCGCCACCCGTTCAAGCTCCGCGGAGGTTGTGATCAGTTCGGCTTCGGGCACTGGTTTATCCTTCGTCTTTCGTGTGATGCGGGCAAAAACACTGGATGTGTGACCTGATGGATTAAACACAAAGACACGAAGACGTAAAGTGCGGGAAGTTTTCCGCGCGCCAGTCTTCTTGGTGTCTTGGTGTCTTCGTGTTGGATGCTCACGCGTCGTTCAATGCGTGCCTTCGCCGTCCACGGCGGTGTCGCCCTCGGCGAAGACCTGCACGGTGGAGATGGTTTTAAAGGTTTTGTGGTCGGCATACGTCCAGACCACCTTCTTGTCGGGCGTGATCTCCAGCAGGTGGGGCGCGGTGCCGAACTTCCCGTGGCCGAGCCAGTTGCTGATGAGCACGTTGCCGTTGGGCAGCTTCTGGAAGCCGGTCAGGAATTTCAGCGGCTGGTCGGGCAGGTCCTTGTTGCTGACCTCCCAGACGGTCTGGCCCGTGGGATTGACCTCGATCAGGCAGGGCGTGCCGCTGTCGCCGCAGGCGATCAGGGTGTTGCCGCTGGCGAGGCGCGCGACGCTGTGCGGCCCGCCCGGGGTCTTGACGGTCCAGACCGCTTTGCCGTCCGGCGCGTATTCGGTCACGTATTTCCCGCCGTAGTGGGCGACCAGATAGTTGCCGTTCTTGAGCGCGCGCGCGTTGCGGATGTAGGCGTGGCCGCCCGGTTTGTCGGCGGGCAGGAGGGCGAGCTCTTTCACGACGGTGTTGTCCGGCGCGAGCTCGAGCAGCCGCCCGGTGGTGCACTCGCCCACAAACGTGTTGCCGTTGGCGAGGCGCTGCACGGCGTAGATCTCCGCCGCGCTCTTGTATTCGAATTTGACGGTGCCGTCCTTGGCGACCTCTTTGACGCCGTGGCCGGTGGAGAAGAGGAGCGAGCCGCCGGGCAGGATCCAGAGGTCGTTGCAGTTGGGGGCTTTCTGCTCCCAGCCGACCGTGCCGTCCGCCTCGACGATGCAGACTTTGCCGCTGGAGTAGTCGCCGACCGCGAAGCGCTTGCCTTTCATGAACGACGTGTCGTCCGCCGCAGCGGCAAGCGCGAGGGCCAAGCTGGCGCCCAAGGCGCGTGTGAGATTGTGCATGTCCGTCCTCCCATTAAGAAATAATGGGTGAAAGGATACACCGGAAACGGTCGCATAGAAAGCGGATTCCTGACAAGACGATGTCAGGAGTTAGCCCGCTGCCAGCGGAACGGGAACAAACGGAGAGGTAACTTTTTTGAAAGATAAAGATTATGAAAAAAAATTACCAAGGGGCTCCGAACCGTCCGCCGCGCTCGGAGATCGCGGGCTGCCGGTGGCGCGGGCTTTCCGAGCACGCGACTCGGACGCGCGGGGTGGCGCGCCCCGTCCTTGTCTCGAAGCGCGGGATCGCCCTTAGAGCCGCACGTCGACCTTCGCTCCCGCCTTCGTCAGCCGGGCCGGAACCGTCTTCGTGACGCCGCCGTGCGTGACGGTGATCTCGTAGTCGCCCAGAAAGCCGCGCGTGCGGACCGTGCCGTCCGCGCCCGTCTCGGCCGTGTGGTTCGTCCACCACTTTTTCGTCACGAGGTCGAGCCAGGCCTGGCCGGCGGGCTTGACGGACCAGTCGCTGCGGTAGTAGGCCGCGTTCGGGCGCCAGTGCGAGTTCTCCCAGAAGCCCCAGGTCAGAACCGCGGTGACCGACGGGTGGCTGAAGACGGTGGTCAGGAAATCGCGGGTGAAGTCCGCCTGGAGCTGCTCGTCGGCGGTGTCGATGTCGTGCTCGGTGATGGAGATGTCGAGCCCGAGCGCGGCGAAGCGGTCAAGGATCGCCAGCATCTTCTCCGGCGGGGTGGGCGTGCCGCCGAAGTGCGACTGCATGCCCAGTCCTGTGATCGGGGCGCCGCCGTCCTTGAGGAAGCGCAGCGTCTTCTCGAAGTGGTCTTGATGACGGGTGTCCAGGCCGCCACCCGAGAGGATCGCGTAATCGTTGAGCGTCAGCCTCACGTCGGGGTCGCACTGGCGGGCGAGCTTGAACCAGGCGATCATCTCGGCATCGCCGAGCACCTTCATCACGTCGTTGTTGTTGTACGGCTCGTTGATCACGTCCCAGTCGACGAGGCGGCCCTTCATGGTGCTGACCTCGTTTTCGATGTGGCTGTTGATGCGGCGGCGCAGCGCCTCGGGGTCGTCCTTGAGCTTCGGCAGATCCCGCGGCGAGTTACTCCACGAGGGCCAGATGAGGTTGTGGCCGCGCACCTCGATGTTCCGCGCCCGCAGCCAGTCGGTGGCCTGCAGGATCTTCGCGTGGTTGGCGGGGTTGTCCCAGCTCTGCCACTTGAGGTCGTTCTCGAACACGACGCGCGTGTAGAGCTTCGCGATGATCTCGCGGTACTTCTCGCCGTCGGCGTCCGGGTTCAGGATTCCCCGGACGGTCACGGCGGAGCCCCAGCCGAAGGCGTGGCGCTTCATCGTCACGGCGACTTTCGCGGCCGGCAGCGGGTTCCCCGACGCGTCGGACACGGCGACCGCGAGATCGGCTTTGCGGAATTTATCGATGCGGGCGTCGGCCGCCGCGCGCCAGGGCGCGTCGGCGGCCTGGCCCGCGTAAAAGACGCGGGTGCGCGGCAGGCGCGTCATGTCGAAGCCCTTGCCGAACGCATAGAGCTCGAAGTCCGCGATCTCGACGGTCTGCTCCAGTGCGCCGAGATGAAAACCCGCCCCGGCTTTTCCGGCCTCGTAGGTCCCGAGGCTCTTGAACGGCAGGCAGAACTCCTTCCACTCGCGTCCGAGATCGAGGTCGAGACTGAGAGACTTGTCGTGCGGAGGACCGGCTTTCTCAAAAATCGCGCAGACCCGGCCCTCGCCGCTTTCGGTCTTGGCCGCGAGCGTGCGCGCATAGAAGCGCGCCCAGAGCACCTCGCCCTTCTCGATCTTGCGGGTGGTGCGGAACTGGAACTGGAGGTCCCACGGGTTGGCGGGGCGCGTGGCGACCTCGCAGCGCACGGCTTCGGCGAACGTCTGGCCTTCGGCCTTGACGCGCGTCAGCGTGCCGCACGCCGAGGTGGACACCGCGCGCAGCGTGGCGATGGCGTTGGTCGGGACGGCCGGCGTGCCGCCTTCCGGCGCGGGCGTGGCGGAGAGGAGGCATGGAAGCAGGAGGGCGAGCGTGAGGAGGTTTGTGTTCATAAGATTGGAGGTTCGTGTGCTGGGGGTCCCGCCCGCCTCGCCATTCGCGCGCCGGCGGTTCCGTTTCAACCTGGGTTGCCCGACACTTTACCGTTTTTGACGGCGTTACGACAAGCTTAGGCTGAAAGGCGCTTGATCCATGGGTGTGATTCAACTTCGTTGAATCCACACCCGAAGGAGGAGTTAGGAGTTGCAATGCCATGGCAGCGCATGTGTTCGTCCATGCTCGAGAGCCCGTGTTCGTGTCTTTAAGATGAGGTCAAACGTAGTGCCTCGAGAAACGGTTGTTCAGGGTCTTCTGCGCTTCCAGCTCCTCAATCCTCCTTGGTGCGACTCAGTTTCAACGAAACTGAATCGCACCCTTGACCCATCGGAGCGGCCCTCAAATTTCCGCGATTTCGCTTGTTGGGGGGAGGTTTAATAAATATGATGCCTCACTTATCTTTTTGTGAGGTCCACAGTATTTTCATCTGCCGAACGTGGCTGACAGGAGCGCGACATGTGTTGGATTCGTAGGGCCATCCTGATTCTGCTGGCCGGAACGCTCGCGGCGCGGGGCGGCAACATCGGCGTCGACGCGTCGGCACACACGGCCTGGGGCGAGAACATCGGCTGGGCGAATGCCGCGCCGAACCGCGACGGTGTGCTCATTCACTTCGACGGCAGCTCGGGTTGGCTTTCGGGCTACGCGTGGTGCGAGAACGTCGGCTGGATCAAGCTGGGCGCCGGCACGGGGCCGTACCCCAACACGGGCGCCGCGGACTGGGGTGTCAACCTGGACGGCGCGGGGGTTCTCTCGGGTTACGCGTGGGGCGAGAACATCGGCTGGGTCAAGTTCGACCCCGCATCCGGCGGTGTGACGGTGAACTTCGCCAGCGGCGCCCTGGCGGGCCACGCCTGGGGCGAGAATGTCGGCTGGCTGCGGTTCAGCGGCGCCGCGCCAGACTACGGCGTCCGCACCCTGGCGTTCGACGCGCAGGCGTGGGGGACGCCGAACTGGTGGCTGGATCACTATGGCGTGAACGAGACGTACGACGAAGGTGACGGCGAGCCCGCCTGGAGGGAATACGTCGCCGACACGGACCCGAACGATGCGGGCTCTTACCTGCGCATCGTGGCGGTCTCGGACGCGCCGGTGGCCCCGTCGGTGGCCTTCTGGCCAGCTTCCACGCGGCGCTACTATACGCTGTCGAGCCGGCCCAGCCTGCAGTCGGGCGCGTGGGGCGACGTGGCCGGGCAGTCCGGCATCCAAGGCGCGGGCGGACAGCAGGTTCTGCGCGACGGGAGCGGCGCGACGCACGGGAGCCCCGCGCCGCAGATGTTCTACCGGATGAAAGTGTCTGTGTCGCCCTGAGTGTGAACGTGGCGAAAGGAAAGGTCGGAATGAAGGCTGAAACGAGAAGCGTGTGGGTTGCGGCGGCGGGATGCGTGCTGGTGGCGTGCGGCGTGCAGGGAGGGTCGCTGACCCCGGGCGGATCTCCCGGACCGACCATGCACACGCTGGAGGAGATCTACCAGCGGCTGCAGACCAATGAAGTGCGTCTGGCGGAGATGGCGCAGCGGCTGGAGGCGGCCGGGTTGGGCACGTTGCCCGCGGGGATGACGCTGATCCCGTCCGGGAGCTTCATGATGGGGGCCACGACGAACGTCGGGCACGAGGCTAATTCGGAGGAGCTGCCCCAGCACGCGGTCAACGTCAGCGCGTTCTACATGGACACGTGCGAGGTGACGAAAGCGCAGTGGGACGCGGTGCGCACCTGGGCGGCGACCAACGGGTACGGCGACTTGCCCGCGGGCGGGGGCATGGCGGCGAACCACCCGGTGCAGACGGTGAACTGGTATGACGCGGTCAAGTGGTGCAACGCGCGCGGCGAACGGGAAGGGCTCGCGGCCTGTTACACGGTGAGCGGCGAGGTGTATCGCGCCGGAGAGGTCGTGCCGGCGTGTGACTTCCGCGCGCGAGGCTACCGGCTGCCGACCGAGGCCGAGTGGGAGAAGGCGGCCCGGGGCGGCGCGGCCAACCGGCGTTTCCCGTGGGGCGACACCTCCACGATCCAGCATGCCCGCGCGAACTATTTCAGCTCCGCAACCTACACTTACGATACAAGTCCGACGCGTGGCTACCATCCGATTTACGGCGCGGGCAGCCTGCCCTACACGAGCCCGGCGGCTTCGTTCGCTCCCAACGGGTACGGTCTTTACGGCATGGCGGGCAACGTGAGCGAGTGGTGCTGGGACTGGTATCTGTATCCGTATTACGGTTCGTCGCCCGGAACCGACCCTGTGGGTGCGGAGTCGGGCACGTCGCATGTGTTACGCGGCGGCAGCTGGTACAACTACGTGCTCTTCTGCCGGGTTGCCGCGCGCTCCGGTTACTTTCCGGCCACCCGCTACGACTACATCGGATTCCGCGGTGTCTTGTCCTCTGGTCGGTAGCGTTGCGGAGGGGCCGGCGTGCTCTGCCCCGCGGCGCGGAGCGCTCGCCCATCCTGATTTTTTTTGCGGTAGGGCGAGTGCTCCCGCGCCGCCGTTACCATGCAAGGCTTATTTGATGAAGCCCGCGTCGCACCAGTCGCCGTGGTCGCTCTTGTTGCCGTCGCCGGCCGATTCGGTGAGCAGCACCACGCGCTCGGCGTCCGCGGGCAATGCCAGGTCGAAGTGCCAGCGCTCGCGCTGGCCGAAGCGCAGCACCGGCGAGGTCGCCAGCACGCGGCGGCCGTCGGCGGCCTCGACCGCCACGCTGAAGATGACGCTGGACTGCTCTTGCGGGCGCTGGCTCTCGTCGATGCCCGCGACTGCCACGAAACGCTTCCAGGACGGGTCGCGCGTGTAGACCGCATACCCGTCGGCGTGGATGCAGATGCCCGAGGCGAAGGTCTCTTTGCCGAGGCGCAGCGGGCCGTTGAGCGCGGACCCCTTCTTAAGCGAGCCGTAGCCCACCGCCTGCCTCACGGGGTTCAGCGTGTCGAGCTTCACCTCCGGCTTGGGCGGCACCGCGCCGAGCTGGGGGATGGCGGGCACTTTGAACGTGACGGATTGCGCTTCGCCGCGCACGCCGGCGAGGGTGCGGGGCGTCACCTCGTAGCGGTAGCTCTTTTCGGACTGGACGCGCGCGTCGCGCCAGACGCCGCCCGCCGCGGCAGAGGCGATGACCGCGCCGTCGCGCCGGAGCTCGCACGCGCGGGTGTTGCCGCTCCAGCTCACCACGACCGGCCCGTAGACGTCCGGCATCTCGGCCTTGAGCGCCGCGGCAGCGGGGACGAGGGCGGGCGCGGGCTTGTCGGAGAAGGTCACCTTCCAGGCGAAGGGGCCGCCGCTGCCGCTGGTGAAGGCGACGCGCACGAGCCCCTCTTCGGTCTTCGGCTCGAAGAGCCTCGTCATGGGCGCGTCCGGCGTGTTGGCGTTGGAGTAGGCGTCGTCGGGACGGGCCACGACACCTTCGCCGGGGGCGATGGTCAGCTCGTAGCCGTTCGGGCCGGTGACGGACGCGGACACAACCGCGCCGACGGGCGTGGCCGCACCCGTGTAGGTGAGGATGCGCAACTCGTAGGGATCGCCGGCGACCGTTTCGCTCACCCCGGAGAGCGTGCGCGCGGCGGCGTCCCAGCGCTCTTGCTTCACGTCGACCATGCCCTGCGTGATGTGGCGCGAGGTGGAGATGAGCTGCGGGTGGTCCGCGACCGGGCGCACGGAGAGGACCGCGCACGACTGCGGGCGCAGGGTCCGCGTGAGGCGGCCCTGGAAGGGCGGGGTCAGGGTGTTGCCCCAGAAGTCGAAGGCGATAAACTCGCCGTCGCCGGGCACGCCGATCTTGGCGAGGGCCTCGTCGAAGCTCTTCTCTTTGCTTTCCCAGTTGAAGAGGCCGATCCCGTCGCGGCGGGGGTGGTCAGACGTGGCGGCGTCGGTGACGAGCCAGATGCCGGGGATGCGGTTCTCGAAGAGGTCCACGGGCCGCGCCACGGCGCGGTGCGAGGGCATGGTGCGCTTCAGCAGGTCGAGGCGGTCGGCCGGCAGCTTGGCGTATTCCTCGCTGCTGCTGTTCATCTGCCCGCTCAGCGTCACCCACGAGACGATCGTTTGGGCGTGTTCCAGCGGCAGGGAGGCGCGCACGTACAGCGGGTCGGGGTCGTTGTACCAGACGCGCCGGTTCAGGAAGTACTGCCAGGCGCCGAACTCCGGCCCGCGCAGCATGCTGGCCCAGTTCGCGCCGTTGTCGGGGCCGATGCGCATGGCGTCCACCAGGCCGAAGGCCGCGCCCGCGCTGCGCATGTTCTGCGGGATGCAGCAGCCCAGCAGGAACACGTCCTTGCCGGCGGTCGCGCGCACGAGCTTGAGGCTGTTGCGCATCATCTCGATCTGCGTGACCTTGGGGTCCGAGAGCACGGCCTGCCCGATCTCGTCCTCGCGGAAGGTGTCGCACACGTAGTTCAGGTTCACCGACGCGCCGGTGTAGAGGCCGTCCATCTTGAGGTAGGCGTAGCCCCAGTCGTGCGTGAGGGTGCGGATCACGTCTCTCAGGTACGCCTGCGTGTCTTTGCGGGTCAGGTCGAAGCAGGTGCCGCCCCAGCGGGTGTCGTAGGGCTTGCCGTCGGGCTTCTTGGCGAACCACTCCGTCTTGTCGGCGAACCACGGGTCGTCGCTCGAGCCCGCGAAGGGGATCAGCCAGATGCCGGCGGTCAGGCCGGCCTTGCGGACGGTGTCCGCCGTGGCCTTCATGCCGGAGGGGTAGGGGCCTTGCGGGTTGTGGCCGATGAAGACCTTCTTGGGGCCGTTCTTGGAGTTGCCGAGCTGCCAGCCGTCGTCGATCTGCACCACGCCGAGGCCGAACGGCTTGAGCGTCGCGGCCGCGTAGGCGGTGCGGCCGGTCAGCACATTCTCCCGCGAGGCGCCGTCCACGTACCAGGTGCAGTGGACCGTGGGCATGGGCGGAAGGCGGATGTCGTACACCTTGGCGAGGGCGTCGGCGTAGGCCTCGAGTCCCAGCCGGGCGTCGTCGAACAGGCCGACCGCGAAGGTCTCCAGCGTCTCGCTCTGGCCGGGCTCGAGCAACAGGCGGCCGTAGTCCACGTGCGGCAGCAGGCTCACCGCGCCGCCCGCCGTCTCCAGGCGCACGATGCCGCTGCCGCGGTCGGTCGTGACCCAGCCCGCGACCACGCCGCGGCGCGTCGCGGGGTCGGCCACGGCGGTCCACATGTAGCTGCCGGGGTTCTTGTCCGGCTTGAGCAGCCCGCCGGTGCCCAGCGTGTTCAGCGCGTCGGCCGGCAGCCCCAGGTCCAGCTTCAGCGCCGCGTACGTGATCCGGTTCGTGACCTGCGGGGCCGCGCCGTTCTTCAGGATGCTGCGGAAGAAGACGAAAGGGGCTTCCGGGAAAAGTATGACCTGGTCGCGCCGTCCGTCCGTCCGCGTTGCCTCCAGCGCGTCGCCCTGGCCGAAGATCCGGTCGGACACCTTGACCGCGCGGACGGGCGTCCCCTCCGGCGCGAACGTGTCGGCTGTGGCGAACGCCTGGCCTGACGCGCCCGCGGACAAGACCAGACGATGCGCCGGCGCGTCGTAACGCGCGAGGAGGAGGCCGTTCCGGACCGACAGGTCCGCCGCCGCGGCGAACCCCGCCGCAAAAAGAAAACATCCGCACGCTACGCCCCGAGACAGGTTCATCGGCTCGCCCCCTTTGTGGTAAGAATAAGAAGGTGAACACTTTAGCGCGTATCCGCGGTTTCCACAAGGGGGCCGGTCATTTTTTTGGCCGCCCGGAATCTCAGGGGCGCATCTCTGTTTCATTGACCTCAACGGGGGCAGGGGTGCCTCAGCACCCCGCCCGTGCGCGGTCCGGGACGTCCCGCGCGACTGCTGCCGCACCGGTAGGGGCGGACGTCTCGGACGCCCCACAACCGCAGCTAGTCGAACGGTCAATGAACCGGGGATGCGCCCAATTTCAGTCTGGGCCATGCGACTGTTTGCGGCCGGGCCGGATTTTTGGTACAGTATCTGTTCACCCTTTGGAAAAAAAGATGAAATGCGAAATGTGTCATAAAGCCGAGGCCGAGACCGCGATCCGCAAAGGGGTCGAGGCCGACGCTCAGGAATTGTATGTGTGCCAGGCGTGTGCCCGGAAAGCGGCCCGTCGCGACGCGGCCGCCGGGACGCAGGCGCCCGTGCCCCAGAGCGGCTCGGACGGGATGCCTCCCGCCCCGCTGATGGGCATGATCCTCGATGCCGCGTTTGAGATTGTGGGGCGCGCCATCAGTCTTTCGGAGCCCTCGTGCCCGGTGTGCGGGATTTTGCGGGACGAGTACCGCAAGCGGTCGCGGCTGGGGTGCCCGGCCTGCTACGCGGCCTTCGCCAAAGAGCTGGATACGGCGGTCTTCGAGCTGCACCGGGCGACGCAGCATGTGGGCAAGACCCCGGAGAAGGCCAAGGCGGCGTGGCAGCGGCAGCAGCTCGAGAACGCGCTGAACGACGCGGTGCAGGGCCAGCGCTACGAGGAGGCGATCGCGCTGCGCGATCAGCTCAAGAAACTGGCCGAGCAAGAAGGCCGGCAGGGGGAAGCGGTATGATGCTGAGCCTCGATCCAGGCGTCCATTCCAAAAAGACCCGGGCCGGCATCCCGGCGGACGACATCGCCATGCGCTGCCGGGTGCGTCTGGCGCGCAATTTGGCGGACGAGCGGTTCCCCGACTGGGCGACCGAGCATGACCGCGAGCGGGTGTTCGGCAAGGTGCGCGAGGCGCTGCATGCCGAGGCGCCCGGTTTCCGCGTGGAGTCCGTGGCGGCGTTTGAGGAGCAGGACCGCGACGTGCTTTTCGAGTCGCACCTGATCAGCAAGGACCTGCTGGAGCGGGCGGCGGGGGGCGGCGTGGCTTACGCGCCGGACAGTTCGATCTGCGTGATGATCAACGAAGAGGACCACCTGCGGATCCAGGGGTTTTCGGCGGGGCTCGACATGCTGGGGGCGTGGCAGGCCGCGGACGCGCTCGACACGCGGCTGGAGCGCCACCTCGACTACGCGTGGACGCCCAAGCTGGGGTATCTGACCGCGTGCCCGAGCAACGTGGGCACGGGCCTGCGGGCGAGCGGGATGCTCCACCTGCTGGGGCTGCGGCTGGTCGGCGAGATCGAGTCCGTGGTGCGGGGCCTGGAGCGGATGCGGCTGCTGGTGCGCGGCATCGGCGGCGAGGGCTCGGAGGCGGCCGGCCAGATCTACCAGATCTCGAACATGGACTCGCTGGGGTCGGACGAGGCGGCGATCGTGCGGCGGGTGACGCGCATCTGCGCCGAAGTCGTGCAGCAGGAGTACAACGCGCGGGCGCGGCTGATCCAGGAGTCGCCGATGGTGCTGCTGGACTGCCTGGCGCGCTCGCTGAGCGTGCTGCAGAACGCGCGGCTGCTGGCGACGGTCGAGGCGCTGGAGTTCCTCTCGGCCATGCGGCTGGGGGCCTCGCTGCGGCTGTTCACGCGGCTGAAGGTGGCGGATGTGGACAAGCTGATCCTGCTGATGCAGCCGGGGCATTTGCAGAAGGGCATGGGCACCGCGCTGACGTCCGACGAGCGCGACGAGCGGCGCTCGGAGTTCTTGCGGCGGAAGATGGCGAGCGTGCGGCTGAAGTGCTGAGATGAGTTGTTGGAAACCACCAAGACTCGGAGAACACCAAGGGACACCAAGTTCTGGGAGTTTCTTTTTTAGACTCTTGGTGTTCTTGGTGTCCGTGGTGTCTTGGCGGTGAACGGTTCGTTGGTTCCGGCTGGGCCGGGTTAGACTGAAACTGACGAGGAAGCGAGAGGCGGGTTTTTATGAACGGATTCGGTAATTTCACGGCGCGCGCGCAACGCGCGATCCAGCTGGCGGCCCGCGAGGCGGACCGCTTCAACCACCCGTACATCGGCACGGAGCATCTGCTGCTGGGCCTGGTGGCGCTGGGCGAGGGCGTGGCGGTCGAGGTGCTCGAGGAGATGGGCGTGGCGCTCGACGACGTGCGGATCGCGGTCGAGCGCATGGTCGGCTTCGGCGGCGAGACCAAGACCAAAGGCGAGCTGCCCTACACGCCGCGCACCAAGAAGGTGCTGCAGCTGGCGGTTTCGGAGGCGCACGCCATGCAGCAGCAGCTGGCCGGGACCGAACACCTGCTGCTGGCGCTGCTGCGCGAGGGCGAGGGGGTGGCCGCGCAGGTCCTGCAGTCGCTGAATGTGCGGCTGGACGAGGTGGTCGAGGGCATCCGCCGCTGTCTCGAAGGCGCGGACGAGGATGCCGTCGAAGGCTTCGAGGGCGAGGAGGAGGGCGGGGAGGAGTCCGAGGAGAAGGGCGGCGCCGCGGAGATGCCGTCCCCGTCGGCGCAGTCGCCCATGGGCGGCGCGGCCAAGAAGGGCGGCGGCAAAGAGCGCCCCAAGACGCCGGCGCTGAACGCCTTCGGACGGGACCTGACGGAGCTCGCCAAGAAGGGCTAGCTCGATCCGGTGGTCGGCCGCAAGAACGAGCTGGAGCGCGTGATCCAGATCCTCTGCCGCCGCTCGAAGAACAACGCGGCCTTGCTGGGCGAGGCGGGCGTGGGCAAGACCGCCGTGGTCGAAGGGCTGGCGCAGGCGATCGTCTCGGGCGACGTGCCGGAGCGCATGCGCGACAAGCGCGTGGTCGCGCTGGACATGGCGCTGCTGGTGGCGGGCACCAAGTACCGCGGCCAGTTCGAGGAGCGCATCAAGGCGGTGATGGACGAGATCCGCCGCGAGAAGAACATCGTGCTCTTTCTGGACGAGCTGCACACGATCGTGGGCGCGGGCGGGGCCGAGGGCGCCATGGACGCGGCGAACATCATCAAGCCCGCCCTGGCGCGCGGCGAGCTGCAGTGCATCGGCGCGACGACCCTGAACGAATACCGCCTGCACATCGAGAAGGACTCGGCGCTGGAGCGGCGCTTCCAGACCGTGCGCGTGGAGGAGCCCACGGTCGAGGAGACGGTGGCGATCCTCAAGGGCATCGCGCCGCGCTACGAGGCGCACCACAACGTGATGTACGACGCGGCGGCGCTGGAGGCGGCCGCGAAGCTGACGGCGCGCTACCAGCCGGGCCGGCAGCTGCCGGACAAGGCCATCGACGCCATCGACGAGTCGGGGGCCCGCGTGCGCATGCGCGTGACGGTGCGGCCGCCCGACGTGCGCGAGCACGAGCAGCGCATCCGCGCGCTCGGGCAGAAGAAGGATGTCGCGATCCGCGACCAGCATTTCGAAGAGGCGGCCGCGCTGCGCGACGAGGAGCGCAAGGCCAAGCTGGAGCTCGACGCCATCGTCACCACCTGGAAGGCCGAGCACGCCGAGAAGGCGCTGACCGTGACGGTCGACGACGTGACCGAGACCGTGGCGCACATCACCGGCGTGCCGATCAAGCGCATGAGCCAGACCGAGCTGGCGCGGATGCTCAACATCGAGCAGGAGCTGCAGCAGGCGGTGGTCGGACAGGTCCCGGCGATCCAGGCGGTCGCCCGCGCGCTGCGGCGCTCGCGCGCGGACCTCAAGGACCCGAAGCGGCCCATCGGCTCGTTCATCTTCCTGGGGCCCACGGGCGTGGGCAAGACGCTGCTGGCTAAGGCCCTCGCGGAGAAGATGTTCGGCGACGACAAGGCGCTGATCCAGATCGACATGTCGGAGTACATGGAGAAGTTCACGGTGTCGCGCCTGATCGGCTCGCCCCCCGGCTACATCGGGCACGAGGAGGGCGGGCAGCTCACGGAGCGCGTGCGGCGGCGGCCTTACAGCGTGGTGCTTTTCGACGAGGTCGAGAAGGCGCATCCGGACGTGATGCACATGCTGCTGCAGATTCTGGAGGAGGGCCGGCTGACCGACAGCCTGGGGCGCTCCGTCGATTTCCGCAACACGGTGGTGATCCTGACCTCCAACCTCGGCTTCGATTACGAGAAGTCGGGGCAGGGGCTGGGCTTCGGGCGCGAGACCGCGGGCGAGGACTACGTGCGCCTGCGCGACCGCATGATCAGCGCCGCGAAGCTGGTGTTCAAGCCGGAGCTGCTCAACCGCTTCGACGACGTGATCGTCTTCAAGAAGCTGGACAAGGCGGACGTGGTCAAGATCCTCGACCTCGAGCTGGCCAAGGTGCGGCAGCGGCTGGAGGCCAAGGCGATCCGGCTGGAGCTGGACGCGGCGGCCACGGATTTCTTGGTGAACAAGGGCTTTGATCCCGCGCTGGGCGCGCGCCCGCTGCGGCGCACGGTGGAGCGGTTCCTGGAGGACCCGCTGGCCGAGGAGCTGCTGCGCGGGATGCTGGCCGAGGGGGTCATCGAGGCGGTCCTGGCCGAGGACAAGCAGGGGCTGGCGTTCCGCATGCGGGGCGAGCTGGCCCTGAGCACGCCGCAGCCGGGCGCGGAGCCGGCCCGCACGGCGGCCCCGCCCGAGCAGGCGGCCGCTGAGCCGGCCGCCGCCGAGCCGCAAAAGCCCGCCGGCAAAAGCGCGCCCCGCG
>JAHFSX010000081.1 GCA_023269675.1 Verrucomicrobiota bacterium | reverse complement strand
GTAAGCGTCCGGTGAACGCCGTATGGCGTTTTCTGACTGCGGCTGTGTCGCGCGCTACGGCCGGGGCGGGGAGTCGAGGGTCGGCAGGATGTCCCGCTTCCAGTGGTCGGGCAACAGCAGGTGGATATCCCTGTTGGGGTGGGTGGGGATGCGCAGGAAGAGGTCGCGCAGGTAGATGAAGGGGTCGAGCTCGTGGCGCTTGGCGCTCCTGACGAGGGTGTAGAGGATGGCAGCGGCCCGTCCGCCCCGGTCGCTGCCGATGAACAGGTAGTTCTTGCGTCCAATGGCAATGCCGCGCAGGGCGTTCTCCGCTGCATTGTTGTCGATGGCGAGGTCGCCGTCGTCAAGATAGCGCCGCAGCGCCTGCCACTGGTTTTGGGCGTAGGTGACGGCCTCGCCGATGGGGCTCTTGGGCAGGATCTGTCCCTGCTGGATGTCGAGCCATTGCTCCATCCTGTCGAGGACCGGCTTGGACCGCTCCTGACGCAGTGTCTGGCGCTGCTGGGCGTCGAACCCCTTGGCGTCGCGCTCGACGTCGTACAGCATGCGCACCCACGCGAGCACCTGATGGGCGCGGTTCACATCGCTCCTGCGGGCGTCGTAAAACTTGCGGCGTGCGTGCGCCCAGCACGCGACCTCAAACACGCCGGTGTCTGCGGCAAAAATGCCGTCATAGCCGCCAAACGCGTCTGCTTGCAGATAGCGCGGGTTTTCTTTTGTGCCGGCGAACCCCTCCAGAAACGCGGCCGGTCCGTCCCGCCTCCGGCTGGGCGTGAAGTCGTAGACGGTGTAGGGATGCTGGCCGTCGCCGACGTACACCCAGAACCGGCCCTGGTAGTTGCCGCCGGGGCCGCGCACGTCGACGGGTGTGTCGTCGGTGTGAATGACCTTGGAGGCCAGCGTTCGGGCCTTCATAAGATCCACGACGGGTTCCAGGATTTTGGCCGAGGCCAGAACCCAGTCGCACATCGTCTTGCGGCTCAGTTCGACGCCGTGGCGCGCGAAGATGTCCTCCTGGCGGTACAGCGGCAGGTGGTCGGCGTACTTGCTGACCACGACCTGCGCCAGCAGCCCCGGTCCCGGCAGGCCCTTTTCGATGGGCTGCGCCGGTTTGGGCGCGACCGTCACGCCCTCCTGGCAGCACGGGCACGCGAACACGGGCTGGATGTGGTCGATGACGAACAGCGAGGCCGGGGCGTATTCGAGCTGCTCCGTAACTTTCTGGCCGATCCGTTTCTTTGCCGCGCCGCACTCCGCACAAACCTTTTCGGATTCAGGCACAGGATATTCGATGGGAAGGTGGGGCAGTTCGACCGGCGGCTTCCTGCGTCCATGGCCCCTCTTCTTCGGCGCGGCTTCGGGCTCGAACTCAACGGTTTCCGTCTGCGGTGCTTCCGTTTCAACCGCCGCCATCGCCTCCGCCGCAAACAGCAGCAGTTGCGCCGGGTCCACCTTCTCCGCGCTGCGGCCGTACATCTGACGCAACAGATGCTCCACCCGCGCAAGCAGCCGCGCCTTCTCCAACTCCTGGAGGCGCAGGCTGGCGGCCAGTTCATCCTTGACCGCAAGAAGCTCGCAAATGAGCGCGTGGCACTGCGCCAGGTCGTCGGGGAGCTTCGTGCTGTCGGTGTCTCTGCTCATTGCGGTCCGCGTCGGTTGGCTCGCTTCGTGTGATACTATATAGACTGCGGATCATACAGAACGGTTTCACTCATTTCACTGGAAATGAGAACCTTTTCTGCCGTTTCACCGAGCGCAGGTCGATGCCTTCCAGGATGAGCCCAAGGTCCGATGAAGAAATCTCGGCGGACTGCGCGGGGTCCGACGGAAACCGGAACACCCCCGTCTCCAGTCGCTTGTACCACAGGGCATACCCGTCCCGGTCCCAGTGCAGTATCTTGACGCGATCGCCCCGACGCCCGCGAAACACAAACAGATGCCCCGACAGCGGGTCCTCGCGCACCACCTGCTGCGCCATCGCCGCAAGGCCGTCGAACGAGCGCCGCATGTCCACCGGCACACGGCACAAGAAGATTCTCACCGACGGCGGCAGCCTCAGCATCCCAGCCCCTCCAGCACCCGCACCACCTGCGCCAGCGTCTCCGCGTCGAACCCCACGGGGACCCGCACCACCCGTTCGCCCGGCAGCGCAATCTCAATGGGCGGCGGGGGGCCTTCGTTGTCCCGCGCCACAGGCAGCACCTCCGCAAACAACGCCGGCAGCGAAGTTGGCGCGTCCCGCCGGGACAACTCCCATTTCCACCGGTAATACTTCGAGACCGGTATCCCCGTCTCCCTGCAATACCGAACGGCGGTCATCCCCGAAGTCTCACACGCTGCAATCCGCTCGCGCCAGGACGCCTCACGCGTGGCCGAGTCCATTCCATCCGCATACGCCATTGCACTGTACCTCCTGCAATGGCGATATTGTCCCACAGCCACACGGATTTGGGAAGATATCGTTCACCGGACGCTTACGGATATTGCGCCTTACGGCTTGGTTCAGGACCTTCACCCCAACCCCATAGAGTTCGGCCAAGTCACTGTCCAGCATAACCTTGTGCCCACGGATCAGCAGAATGTGGCGTTCAATCCGTTCGATGGGCACGATTGAATTTGATTCCGTCATGATCAACCCTCTCCTCGCCTTTGCATGTCACGCCAACATGACCCCATCCAACTTGAGGTGCCAAATTGTGACCTTAAACACCCTGGCCCGGTAACCGCGTTTCACAAGTGCATTTGCTTGAAAAGAGGCGCTTTCTTAAGTGTGGTCAGAGACCATCGCGGTTTTCAACCGCCACCGCACGGTCGCCAAGGCCACAGGCCCGCTTCAGACGCAATACTTCCCTGATTCGTCGCATAGACTGGCGCCTTTGGCATCGATGCCGTTGAACCTCCTGACCACCACGGTCAAGAAACGGCACGCCGCGACCCAAAACCAGTCCTTGCTTGTTGTGCCCTTATGCGCCCCCATTTCACCGCCCGCGCGCGCCGGATTCAGTGCTCGCGAACAACCGTTTGCAGTGCTCGCGCCCGGAATATGCAACACCTGCGCTGCATCTGCTGTTTCGCTTGGTGTTCCAAAGCCTCCACTATTGAATATTGAAGTTCAGATTTGGAATATTGCGCGGTTTTGCGATTGGCGTGGATTCCTTAGAATCTTGCCTCGCAGCCGCCAAACTCTGTATATCCGCCAGGTTAGAGAGAATCAGAAAGACTCGTTTCGACTTCTTATCGTCCTTCTTTATCGAATACCACACGCCGTGATACAGCACTTTGATGGAAGCGTCCGAAGGTTCTTGCGGACCATAGTGAATATAGAAATGACAGTTCTTGCCTTCGCTGCAATCTGTCTTTCCTTCTCCCTTTGAATCATCAACAAAACTGCAATCGTGTCCATTGGCCTGCGACAAGCAATACATAATCTTGT
>JAHFSX010000070.1 GCA_023269675.1 Verrucomicrobiota bacterium | reverse complement strand
CGCTGGCGTGACCAGTATCGGTTGGGGTGCGTTCATCGACTGCAGCGGGCTGACAAGCATAACGGTTGACGCCGCCAACAGCGACTATGCCGGCGTTGCCGGGGTTCTCTTTAACAAGGACTTGACCGAGCTCATCCGATGCCCGGGTGGCAAGACCGGGGCCTATAGCGTTCCCTCCAGCGTTTCGTACATCGATGATTATGCGTTCAGCGGCTGCAGGGGGCTGACTGCAGTTACGATTCCCGCCGGCGTGACCAGCATCCGCGATGGCACTTTCAGCGACTGCAGCGGGCTGACTGCCGTTACGATTCCCGCTGGCGTTACGGATATCGGTTACGATGCGTTTAGCGGCTGCAGCGGCTTGACTGCCGTCACGATACCCGCTGGCGTTATGGATATCGGTTTGGGTGCGTTCAGCGGTTGCAGCGGCTTGACTTTCTTGCTTTTTGTGGGAGACGTGCCCTCTTTAGGAGACGGGCCCTCATTGGAAGAGGAATTTACCGTGTTCTCTGAAACTCCAGTGACTATCTATTATACGTCGGGAACGTCAGGATGGAGGGCACGATTCGGTGGCAGACCGACGGCACTACTGACCGTAGTCACGGCTAGTTTCGATGCTCAAGGTGGGCTGATTCCGTCTCCGGTGACTTTAAGTGTGACGAACGGATTGCCGTACGGCGAGCTTCCGCAGGCATCACGAAACAACTGTATCTTCAGCGGCTGGTGGACTACCGCAGGTTCCGGTGGTGTTCGGATCTCACCCGCGTCAATAGTGGCCAACACCTCCGATTTAATGCTGTTTGCCCGGTACAACCAACCCCCGGCATGCACTTTGCGGTCGCCCCTCGCCGATTCCACGAATGTTCTCGAGGGGTCGCCTGTCACATTCGCGGTCAAGTTCAGCGATAGCACGGATCCGGATATCGGTGGCAACGGCATGTCGAACGTGGTCTGGTCCGTCGACGGCGTCGAAGTCCTGAAAACAAAAGCCGGAGCTCCCAATGCCATCAGTAGCATTTACACTCTCAAGACCGCTACGAACACGGTGGTGGGCGCGGCTTACCGCGACATCGTTGTGACCGCCTCCGCGTTCGACGGGCAGGGTGCCCACGCGGATATTACTTGGACGGTGCGCGTACTCAATGTCACCGTCTCTCAGGTACTAACATTCCCGGCTCTGCCGGTCAAAACCTTGGGCGACGACGACTTCATGCCCGCGTTGTCAGCTTCGTCTCGGTTGCACGTAACCCTGACCAGCTCTACGGAATCGGTGGCGACTATCGTCGACGGGTACATCCACATCATCGGCGCAGGTACGGCCGTGATCACGGCGTCCCAACCCGGTGACGTCGACTTCAAGCCTGCGACGCCCGTAAAACAAACACTATCGGTGAAGGCGCGGCTCACCGCAGAAGTCGCCGAGGGCGGCGGCTCCGTAACGGGTGCGGGCCTGTACATGCCAGGAACCAAGGTCTCGCTGACGGTGAAGCCGAACACGGGTTACACGTTTCTCACGTGGGAGAACGGATCTCAAGTTCCAGCGCGTAGTTACACGATGCCGAGCGAGAACATGACCGTCACGGCTTGGTTCGGCCTCACGGCCGAGATAAGCAGCCCCGTTATCTTCGATCCCGGAAGCAAGCGCGCCATGGTCGGCGTGCCGTTCACGCTGCCGTTGGAGATCGCGTCAGAGAGCCTGCCGACCGTGACCGTGACGGGGTTAGCCACGGGTCTGAAGTATGACGCCGCGACCAAGTCTGTGACAGGTGTGCCCACGGTGTCTGTCACCAACCAGGTCGCGACTATCACGGCCAAGAACGTGAACGTGAAGTCAACGTTGCTTACCTTCACGATGACGGTGGACCCGCTGCCGGCGTGGGCCGTGGGCACGTTCAACGGGGCCGCGGGCAAAGACGCCATGGGCTCCGGTGCAGCCTCGATGAGCGTGACTGCGCTAGGTGCGGCCTCCGGCAAGCTGACGCTGCGTGGCACCAACTTCGCCTTCAGCGCCAAGTCCTACACGTCGCGTGGGGCGGACGGGTCGTTCACACTGGCAACCACGGCCAGTGTCGGCAAGGTTGCGTGGCCGCTGACGGTTTCTGTCAATGTGCCGGAAATCACCGACACGACAGGCACGGTGCCGCCCACTCTGTCCAAGGCCGAAGGCGTCCTGAACGGCGACGGCTGGGCCACCCTGTACCGCAACGTCTGGAAGGACCGGGGCATGGTCATGGCTCTGACAAACACGTGGGCGGGCTACTACACGGCCACGCTGCCCGGTGGCTCCGAGTACGGTAGCGGCTACCTGACGTTTACGGTGGACAAACTAGGCGGCGTCAAGACCGTAGGCAAACTTGCCGACGGCACCGCGGTGTCGCTGGCGGGCACGCTGGTGTTAGATGAGGCCGGCCGCGTTTTCGCGGTGCTATACACCGCACCTGTGGCATACAAGGGCGGGGGCCTGTTCGGGCTCGTTGAGTTCTTCAAGGGCCCGGAAGGTTCAAGAGTCATTGTGCGGCATCTGGACGGCGTACCTTTCCTGTGGGAAAATCTGAGCCCGGCGGCGACTCAGGTCTACGGGTCGGGCTTTAATCGGGAACTCGGGCTGACCGGCGGCTGGTACGACACGCTCGGAAACCTCTACGGCTACTACAGCAACAGGGTGATGACGGTCGGCACGGATGGGACGCCTGTGCCGGATATTTTGGTCGGCATCAACCGGTATGATTCAGTCTGTTGGGACCCGGACGGCCTTGCGCTGACGGTCGTGACCAACAAACTCGGCGTCATGACGGGCCTCAAAGCTCCCAAGGTGGGGATGCCGGTGAAGGCCGGAACAGCGTACGACTATGCGAATTCGACCAACGCCGTCGGCCTGACTGTGGCCCTGACCCGGGCGACCGGTGTCTTCAAAGGCGCATTCAAGGCGTGGTTCGACTACGGCACGACCCACACGTCTAAGTCGATCTCTTACGAGGGAGTCCTGACGCCGGAGCGTGAGAACCGGGAAGACGGGATCGTGGGTCGCGGCTTCTTCCTGTGGCCGGACAAGAGCCAGTACCTGAATCCGCAGAACAAGCTTGTTCCGTACAGCTTCAACTGGTCGTACGATTTTCTGCTGTTTGGTCTCTAGGGCATGGAGCGGATCGTTCGGCGGCGATGCGATCAGGGGCAAAGGCATCCTGTGCTCCACTTGCCAGTACGTGCATCTTTCGCTTCGGCTGAAGGTGATTTCGGCGTGCACCAGGTCGCGCAGCATGCAGAGCCCCACCTCGGTCTCTCCCCTCAGAAGTGCTTCGAGTGCCTCGGCCTCGGCAATCACGGCAGCGGATCGGGTAATGGGTAATCCAAATGGGCATTATATCAGGTACTGTCCGCCTCCGCCGCCCGTGATCGGCCTTCTTCCCGCACTAACGCAATAACGCACTTCCTTCCTCGGCTTCCCGCGCTTACCCCGCTGCCACCACCTTGAAACCAACTGCGCCGCCGCGATGGAACCCTGGAACCTTGCAACCTTCTCCGGCTTATCGCGCTTAACTCGCGTTCCCTTCCTTCCCTTTCCCCATCAACTCCTTCACCCGCAAACCCACCTTCTTCAACTCCTCCTTGCTCAAACCCTCCAGCCCCGCCAGAGCCGCCTCCAACTTCGCGCCAGCCGCGGGCAGGGTGTTGCCCTTGCCGATCTCCGGAAGCGCGTTGGCAGTGTCCTGCTGCGTCTTCTCACTGGCGTAATTATACCGAGCCGTCATCTTCAGAGAGGCCTGGCCGGCTTGTTGGACGCCTACCTCAAAGCCTCGTCCGCACTCCGCTCATCCATTTCCGTCGAGATCCCCCAACTCTGCATCGCCCTCCACCTCGCCAAACGACTCTCTTCCCGGTCCTGACCCTTTCCGTGCGGGCTGAAAGGGCTGGGCTTTGAACATCGGCCACGATATCGGCACCTGTTCGTGAAAAATCCCGGCGTGGCGCGGGATCGTGTATTCCGGCCTGCGCGGAGCGAATCTGCTGGCCGGCAGGATTTTCCTCTGGCAAATATTTATCGAGAAACGTCTTTATTTCTTGGGCGGCGAGGTTGACCATACTGACGTTGCCGCCTTGTAAACATGCCTGCGCATCTGTTATGCTCATTGGCAACATCATGAACGACGCCTTGAAAGAGATCTCGATCATACTGGATGTGTGGGACGACATCTTCTCGGACTTTGACCCCCGGCCGCTGAACGAGCGCGCCCTGTCTGAAGACTTTATCAACGAGCTTAAGAAGCGCTACCGGGAAACCGCGAAAGGGGATCTCCTGATCTCCTTCTTCGCGCCGAAAAATCTGAAGGACGAGCAGTCGGAGAAGATGGTGATCCACCGGATCCGGCGCTACTTCAAGGACCTGGCCTCGCAAAAGCGGCACGACATCCGGCGCATGTGGGCCCGCGGGGGCGTATTTGTGCTCTTCGGCATCTCATCCCTGAGTTCGATTACCCTGATTTCCTATTTTCACGTGGTCGCGGTCTTCACCGAAAGGCTCCTTGAGATTCTCTTTGTGCCGCTGGGCTGGTTCGGCATTTGGGAAGGGTTCCTGCAGATCGTTAACGCCTCCCCGCGGTTTGCGCAGGATGAAACGCTGTATCGCAAGCTGGCCGCGGCCGAATATCATTTCCACTACGAAGAGTGATGGCGGGCGTTTCTGCGATCCTCCGTTAACAGCAGAAGTTGGGCGGGGGTAAGTGGGGGCGGGGGGCGTAGTTCGATTTTGGGCAAATACGTTCCCCCGGCCGACATCCCCCGTCATATCTCCGCCGCCAAATCCCCCCGAAGAAAACGCCGTGCAAGCAGGATAGGGGACGGCCAGACCCAGCGCAGACCAAAAAAGGAGTTCAGACGTGAGCCTGTTCCCGCAAACATCGTCATACCAGTATGACAAGGAGTTTAGGGGCATTGATAAACTTTCTTGGCTCCCATGGGTGGGCGCGCGGTATGCCGAATCGCCGCCGGGGAGCAGAAGCTTGATCGTGGGCGAGTCCCACTACACCCCGGAGCGAGATCCCGCAAAAGTCCAGGAATCTATTAAGAGTTACCAATCCACTCCCGAGCATACCCGCTCGGCAATCACGGAATCGGCCATCAATCGGAGTTGGACCAACAAGACGTTCGATAATATCCCTCGTTTGGTTCTGGGGGGTGACGCGAAAGATCGCGCGGAATTCTGGAGTACAGTGGCTTATCACAATCTGATCCAAAGGGTCATGCGATACGGTGCCCCGCCTGAGCGTCCGACGCAGGCCGATATCGATGCCGGATGGAAAATATTCGCGAGTGTCATCCGCACTCTCGCGCCCGATCTCGTGATTGTCCTTGGAAGTTGCGGCGCACCGAGGTTCGGCCCAAGCATGGAGGCACTGAACGTTCCGCACAAGTATCAGCCCCGAGTGGCAAAAGTCGGGAGATGTTGGGCGTACGCGGGGGAAGTCACAGTGGGGGGCAAGTGCACGCCGCTCGTCTTCACGCGGCACCCCAGCCAATTCTTCAGCTGGCGCGAGTGGCACGGTTTGGTCGCGTCCAGGCATCCGGAAGCGATGGGGGGCCTGAAAAACAGCCTTGCGTGAGCCTACGGGAAAACCACGCGGTAGAAACGCGCGGGTTGGCCTGCGGAGGCTGCATCGATGACATGCAGCGTGCCCGTTGCGTCGAGGGCGCCTTTCGTGACGGGGCACCAGATACGCGTGGCGAGGTTGGTCGTGGACTCGACAGCTACAGGACGTTCTTCAGCATTTCGTCCTGTCCGCCGCGAACGCCGCCGCCGTAACACATTTCATCGTCATGGCCGATCTCAGAGTATTTCTTTGACGCACTCTTCGTGTCGTTCTCCGGTCCTCAAAGCGGTTTCACCACGCGGAACCCGATGTAGATGTACCCCTGGTAGCGCGGCGAATTGAATTCGCGGTCGCAACAGCGCTGGCTCAT
Organism: Verrucomicrobiota bacterium; assembly: GCA_023269675.1. Taxonomy (GTDB): domain Bacteria; phylum Verrucomicrobiota; class Kiritimatiellia; order RFP12; family UBA1067; genus JAHFSX01. Next base: position 4,417 of record JAHFSX010000070.1, on the reverse strand, counting down.
ACCGTAGTAGCCGAAACTGCCGCCGCGGATGGAACGGAAATTCTGGCGTCCGGATCGGGGCGGCGTTTCGTCCACGGGGTCCTGGCCTTCCGGCCAGTAGTCGTAGTGGTAACGGTCCGCACACCACTCGCAGACGTTGCCGGCGAGATCGTGTACGCCGTCGCGCGAAACGCCCTTCGGATAGCTCCCGACGGGCGCGGTTTTGAGTTCGCGCGCGGGTCGCGTGAGGTTTTCCTGCTGCAACGTGACGGATTCCGGCGCGCAGTTGCAGAGATCGTACGTCGGCTTTTCGTCACCCCACGGATAGACGCGGTTCTCGCCGCGGCCGGTGGCGACGTATTCCCATTCGGCCTCGGTCGGCAGCCGGTACCCCTTCGCCCCCTTCACAAGCTTGAAATCGTTCGTGGCGTCGTACGCGGGCGCGAGACCTTCCTTCGCTGAAAGCCAGTTGCAGTACTCGGCCGCTTCCTGCCACGCGACGTAGACAGCCGGATCGCGGTCGCGCCAGGAGATCTCCGTGCGGTGCGAGGCGTGTCCGGGCATGAATTCCTCGAACTCGCGGTTCGTCACCTCGTACTTGCCCATCAGGAACGGCGAGATATCGACCTCGCGCGGTTTGCCCTCGTCCGCCTCCACGGCCTTCGCCGCCATCGTGAATGTTCCTCCCGGGATCGCGACCGTCTCGGGATACGGTTTCGGCGGTTCGCCCCTCTTCGCGATCTCGTTCGGAACGAGCGCGACGGACTCGATCTTCGCCGTGCCGTAGTCCGAATAGTCGAACTTCGAGAGATACCGCTTGCCGTTGTTCCAACAGTAGACCTTCCCCTTCACATCCTCCTTGACGATGCGGATACCCGTTGCGCCCGGCGTGACGGTGAAGAGGAACCCCTCCTCCCGCACCGCGCCGCCGGTCGGGGGGAGGTAGAGCGGGATCATGACCGGCATGAAGCGCTCGGCCTTCGGATCCATCCACGGGACGTCCACGTAGAGCGTGTAGCGGGACTCCTCGTTTTCGTCGTTCGAATAGCGCACGCGGAAATTGTACGAACCGCACTTGAAGTCCTCGGGAAGTTTCCATTCCGTCCTGCCGTCCTTCGCCTCGAACGTGCAGACGGGCTTTCCGGCGACGCTGCCGCCGGTCCAGACGCGGTGGATGCCGTCGTAACCGAGCGCGTGCGAGTTGAGCTCCGTTTCCTTCTCCTGGATCATGCGCCGGCCGACAACTTCGATGATCGTTTCGCCGCCGCGCTCGACGACGAACTCCGGCGTCGCACCTTTCACCATCGGCGCCTCGAGCGTGTGGATGCCCGCCGGCAGCGTCTTCGTGACGGTCGCGCCGCCGAAGAGCCCCTTCTTCTGGCGGATCGTCACCTTGGCGGGGGCGGTGAGCGCCACGGTCGCATAGACGTTGTCCCTCACGTCGTCGTGTATCTGCAGATAGGTGTTGCGCAGGTCGACCCAACCGGGTTCGCCCTGCTCGGGGTCGGGCTTGTACACGCGCGTCATCGAGATCGGTCGCGTCCGGTACGCGGTGTAGATCTTGTCCTGCGTAATCGTCGGGTACACGCCGCCGGACTTGTACGCCGCGACGGAGTACGCCGTCAGATCGAGAAACGATTCGTCGCGCTGGAGCGAATTGCGGTTCCCGATGAACGCGGGGCGGAAGTCCACGCCGCCGGGCATGAGCCCCGAATCCTCGGCGTAGTCGTTCCAGGTGACCACTTCGATGAGTTCCGGCTGGTCCGCGGCGATCGCCGCCCATTCGCTCGCGTAACCGGCGAGACCGTGGTAGTCGCGCAGATTCGAGCTGTTGTAGGCTGGACACGGCCCCGCCATGAAGAGCTTCCCGGCCTTCAACGCGGCGTAGCGCGAGTTGGAGAGGAATTCCGTGAGTTCACGACTCGTGTTGTCGCAGCCGAAGACGAATTCGCCGTCGCAATTGAACTCGGGATCGCGGAAGACGCTATTCGCGACGAGGTCTTTCGTCGCGTACATCACATTGCGCGTCGGGCCGAGTTCGGGGACGAGGCAGATCTCCCCGACGCCGCGCGCGCGGAAGTCCTTGCGGACGAAATCGTACTTCGCGTTCTTGAAGTTGCCGCCGCCCCAGCCGGAGAAGAACGGCTTGCCGTCGTACTTGAACTGGTTGGGATGCCCCAGATAGTCCAGCAGCATCGACGCGTGGAAACCGTTCGTGTAGGCCGCAAGCGAACCGTCCGGCGAGAAGAAGAGCTTGAAGTCCGTCCCGAGTTCCTTCGCCGCCTGATGGATCTTCGCGGCGCTCCCCACGTACCCCTCATGCGCTTTCCACTCCCCGCTCTTCGGATCCTGCTTCTTCCAGTTGCCGCAGTTGAGCGCCCAGCCGTCCACGCCGTACTGCTGCGCCAGCATCATCTCGCGCTTGTAGCTGTCCACCGAGAGTCCGAAGCACGTCATATAATGCGCGAAAACGGTGTGCTGGCCCCCCGTCTCCGCATTCCCCGCCAGCGCCGCCATCGCGGCCAACACAAGCATTTCGGTTTTCATTGGACGAGAACCATGGTTCCTTTCAGCGCCGGCGTCGTGTAGAGGAGCGATTTCCCGTCGGCCGAAACGGACAGTTTCCCCTTGTTCCATTCCTTGTCGGCGTGGACAACGGCATCGGCGATAAGCGTCGCAAAAACGCTCTGGCTGCTCGTGGAAAGCGTCTGTATGAGCGCGATCGTCTTCGCGCGATTCGCCCTCGCGAACCCGTCGTCGAAGACGATGATCTGCGCCTTCTGTCCGGCGCCCTGAACGCCGTCCACGTAACCGCAGGACGTCGTCAGCTGGATAGGCGGCGCGTCGAAACCATCCTTGCCGATCACGAATTCGACGCGCGCGTTGTTGCTGATGCCGAGCGCGGCCGCCCTGCGCCGGTTTCCGGCACGGTTTCCCGCAGCGGCATACGGCTGCGTGAGCGTGAGCTTGCTCGCCGGCCCTTCGATGCGGAGCCAGTTGTTGCTGGCGCTGTCGATGCCGCCGAGCGTGATGTGGTTCACGTTGATGACACCGTTCGAGACGTGCACCCCGTTGTCGCCGCTGTAGAACGGACTTCCCAAGCCGATCACGATCGAACCGACGTCATTCCATTCGCTGTTGCAGGTGTTGCCGGCCGAATCGATTTTACCGCCGGAATAGACGCGGACCGCATTGTTGGTCGCATAGGACGGCGTACTGCCGTCGGCACCGTTCTGAATGTAAGCGCAGACGAGCTGGGAATCTCCTGTAAACAGGAACTTGCCGTTGTTCTTGACCGTCAGTTCGTGCCCGTAAAGACGATGGCGGTCCGATTCGGCGACGAAAAAATACGCCGCGTCGACGGACATTTCCGCATCGTCGATTTCGACTCTCGCGTTGCCGGTTCCTCCGAGTCCGCCGTCGTCAATGCCAATGGAGTTGCGATTCTGCCGCCCCCACATTCCCGCAGCGGAATACCCGTGTATCTCCACCTTGGCCTTGTTTGCGATCGTGACGAGCGTGTTTTCCGTCACGCGGAACCCGTTCGAGGAAACAATACGGGTGTCCGTACCGGAAAGGGTCATGAGTCCCTGGCCATAACCGATTTTAGAGGAAGCTAACAAATATCCGGACTTGATCAGCACGGTGGCACCGTCAAGGATAGTCGCGGTCGCAGTCGTTCCCTGGGAGGAAAAATTCCCCTTCTCAACGATGACGTCCGTCCCCTTGCCGCAGGCGAGGAACTCGGCGCGGTAGTTCGTGCCGTTGCCGACCGAAAGTCCGTTGCCGACACGCAGCGTGCCGTTGGTGACGACAACATACGGTTGGTTGGAGGTTTCGTAACGCGAGGCCGTGAGCTGCACGCCGTTCGTCACGTAAAGTTCGCCGCCGCTGAAATCAAACGTCAGGCGCTGGTTGTCCTTCTGCAGGTTGAGCAGGATGTCCGAAACGCGGTTGGTCGCGCCGGGCGTCTGGAACGTCACCTTCTGCATTCCGTTCGTCGTGCGGATCACATCCCCTTCGCCCGGATAATTCCCCGCAGGCTGATTCCCGATGAACCAATTCCCCGCCCCTTCGAAATATCCCGCCTTGCCCGGATTGTTGAAATAATAATCCGCCGCTCCGGCACAAAGCGCCACGGTCAAAAAGACGGCCGTCAGAAAGGGCCGAATAAACGTCTGTTGCTGATGTTTCATTTCATTTCCTCCAACTCACTGTAAATTTTCCTGCCGGAGACCGACGGTCGAACCCGGATGCGGGTGCGAAGTCTAAACTAATTACTTTTCGCCAGCCACAATAATCAACTTTCCATGGGCCTGTCGCGGTATGTCATAGTCGTGGACACCGTAGCCGAAGAAGCAGTGTCCGGGAATCCGGCGCATCCGTCAAATGCGGGACACCGTGGTAGAATCGGCACCCATGAGGAACGAGATGTCAC
>JAHFSX010000049.1 GCA_023269675.1 Verrucomicrobiota bacterium | reverse complement strand
GCGAGGCCCTGCCGCCGGTCAGCTCCTCCAGCCGCTTCTTCATGAACTCCATGCCCTTGTGGACCGGATGCTGCTCGTCGAGCCCGTGCGCCAGCTTCAGCACGATGGCGCGCTCGCCGGAACCGGCGGAGGCGCCTCCGGTCCCTTTCGGACGGATCACAAACGCGCCCAAGACACAGGCGACCAGCACCCCGGTCGTCACGCCCGCCACAAAAAACGACACCGACTTATCCATAGCCATTTCTCTTTCCCGCTTAAGGCCCTTTTTCGAACTGAAAATCGAGGCGGTATTATGCGCGATCAGCCGCGGAGACGTCGAGCCAAACTTGACGGATTCCCCCGATTTGTCGCGCTGCTGACTTGCGTACCTCGCCCTTACGCGTCATACTGTAACGCCTAATGAAACAGCCCCTCCCCGCTCTTCCAAAGCCCGCCGCAGCCTCAGCCCTGGCCAGAATCCGCAACAAGATCTTCATCGGCATCATGCTCGCCACGCCGGTGATGGCCACGATCTGGATCTTCAATTTCCTGTTGCGGCTGACCACCTCGTGGTTCCCCAAGCACCTTTTCCCGCAGCTGGATGACCTGTTCCACGGCTATCTGCTGCAGGTGCTGGTGCTGCTGGCTTTGCTCGTGATCTTCTACCTGCTCGGCCTGTCCGCCCACCACTTCCTCGGCAAACGCCTCTACCACCTCGCCGACCGCCTCTTCTCGGGCATCCCCTTCATCAAAAGCATCTACATCTTCGTGCGGCAGGTGTGCGAGTGGGTCGCCAAAAGCCGCAACACCACGTTTGCGGCGGTCGTCCTGGTCGAGTACCCGCGGCGGGGCTGCTATGCCATCGGGCTGGTCACCGCGCAGACGCTCCCGGCCATTTCGGCGAAGATCCCCGATGAGAACGGCCAACCGACCGAGTGCGTCAACGTTTTCGTCGCCACCACGCCCAATCCGACGACGGGCTTCTTCGTCATCCTCCCGAAGAAAGACGTCGTCGAGCTCGACATGGACGTCTCCGAGGCCATGAACCTCATCATCTCCGCCGGCGCGATCCTGCCGCAGAAAACGCCCGAGTCCAGCAGAAACTCCATGCTTGAAATGATCGACAACCTGATCAACAGGCAAGAGGATGAAAAGCAGCCCGGACCGCCCTCCGACGCCACACCATGATCATCCAGACACAGGCGATCGTCCTCCAGATCCGGCCGTGGTCGCGCACCTCCCACATGGTCACCTGGCTCACGCCGGAACACGGCAAGATCGTGACGGCGGTCAAAGGGGCCTGCCGCCCGAAAAGCGCGTTCCTTGGGCAGTACGACCTGTTCTACACCTGCGACCTGCTCTTCTACCGGCGCGAGCACGACGGAGTCCACGCCATCCGCGAGTGCGCGCCGCTCGTGCTGCGCGAGCCCTTGCGCCGCGCCTGGCGCGCCGCCGCCGCCGCCGCCTACCTCGTCGACCTCACGGCGCGGGTCGCGTTCGGGCATCAGGACGCCGCCCCGCTCTTCGAGCTGCTGACCCGCACGCTCGACCGGCTGGCCGACGCCCCGCCGGACGCCCCCCGCGAGCTCATCCTCTGGTACGAGACCCACCTGCTCCAGCGTCTCGGCCTGCTGCCGGACCTCACCACCTGCCCATACTGCCACACGCCGGACCGGCCCTGGCTGCGCTTTTCCCTGCCCTCGGGCCGCTTCCTCTGCCAGCATCTGGCGCACGGGCAGCCGGGCGAGGCCTCGCTCTCGCTCCACCGCGACGTGCAGGCCCTCTTCCGCGTTTTATGCCAGTCTGCCGAGCCCTTTCCCGGCGCACAGGTCTCCGCCGATTTTGCAAGCAAGAAAAATCACATCCAACCAAATCTTATTCTTGGCTTATCCCGATTTCTTGGTATGTTTATCGCGTTTCATCTCGATGTGCCTTCGGCTGTCCGGCGTGTTACATTTGAGATGTTAGACACAACCCCCACGCAGAAACCTGCGTTATTGGAGAACAGTTAACCATGAAGTGCGCACCCCTGATCTACGCGACGCTGGCATCCACGTTGGTGTTCGCCACCGCCTGCAAGAAAGAAGCCGACAAGAAACCCTCCGACACTTCCGCCGCGCCGGCCGCCGCCGCCGCAACCACGCCGGCCGCTGCCAAAGACCCGAACGAAGTCGTCGCCTCGATCAACGACACCAAGTATCTCCGCAAGGATATGGACAAGGTCGTCACCGCCCTGCTCAAGGCGCAGAACGTGCCGGCCGCCCAGCAGGAAGAGGCCCGCAAGTATTTCGAGCAGCGCGCGGTCTACAGCTTCGTCATGAAGACCCTCATTCTGGGCGAGGCCAAGAAACAGGCCATCGCCGTCACCGACGAAGACCGCAAGGCCCAGACCGCCAAGATGGAAGAGTCGCTCAAGGCTCAGAACAAGACGGTGGCGCAGTATTTCAAAGAGTCGCCGCTCGGCGAAGAGTCCGCCAAAGCTGAATTCGAAGACGGCCTCATCATCGACAAGCTGCTCCAGAAGAACGTGCTCGACAGCATCAAGATCGACGCCGCCGACGTCGCCAAGACCATCGCCGACATCGAGAAGCAGAACGCGGAGATCGCCGAGAAGAACAAGGGCCTGGACGGCACCAACGCCGTGAAGAAAGCCAAGATCGAAGGGCTGAAGAAGCAGCTGGCCGCCGGCGGCGATTTCGCTGAACTGGCCAAAGCCAACTCCGACTGCCCGAGCAGCCAGAAGGGCGGCGACCTCGGCGAGTTCACCCGCGGCCAGATGGTCAAGGCCTTCGAAGACGCCGCGTTCTCGCAGGAAGTCGGCAAGGTCGGCGATATCGTCGAGACGCCCTTCGGCTACCACCTGATCAAGGTGACGGCCAAGTCGCCCGCGCTGGAAGCCAAGGGCGACGCCCCGGCTAAACCGGAGTCGGTCACCGCTTCGCACATCCTCATCAAGACCGAGCAGGCCCAGCAGCCGCAGCCGGTTCCGACGAAGGAGCAGATCGAGACCCACCTGAAGCAGCAGAAGTCGCGCGAGGCGGTCCAGAAGTACCTCGAAGGCCTCAAGGCCGCCGTGAAGATCACCACGATCTTCCCGGACATGCCGCTGTAAGGGAAGTTACACGTCCCACGCTGCAGCGACATGCGAACGCGCGAGGTTCATCCGAACCCCGCGCGTTTTTTGTTGCCTCCGAACCAACGGTGCGGCCGCATGCACGCCATCTCGGAGCGCCGGCGGGGGCGCGCAGAGGCGCCGGCGCGCGGCCGGGAGGAGTGGTCAGGCCTTGAGCCCGGAAAGGTCCGGCTGCAGCGTGCGGTTCTCGCGCAGCAGCTCGTCCATCGTCACCAGCGTCCGCCGCGCGGCGGCCTCGCGTCCCAGAATCGCCGCGAAGTTGCTCTCCACCGCGCGCGTCACCTGCCGGTTGGAGTAATCGGCGCCTTCGATCGCCTGACGGAACTCGTCGATGTTCGTGCGCACGCTCGCCTCGGGGTTCGGCACGCCGCCGCTGAAGTGGCGCGGCCCGCCGCGCACGTACGACTTGCCCGCGTAGGAAAGACAGGCTGCGGCCTGCGTGCCCTGCAGCGAGGCGGTGAGCCGGCCGGTTCTGATCCAGTCGTGATACGATCCGAGAATGCCCTGGTGGCACCAGACCGTTCCGTCATCGAAGAGGTACACCACCGTGCTCGAGTCACGGGCGTCGCCGTGCACCGAGGGACGGAACGCCGCCGACGCGCCCATCGCCGCGACCGGCACCTTGCCCAACGCCCAGACGACCGCGTCGATGATGTGGACATCGTAATGGACCAGGTAGTCGCCGCCGAGCGCGACATCGTTGCACCAGACCAGATCCTTGAGCCGGTTCTCGATGGTCGCCTCCATCGGCGGATCCTGGTAGCCGTTGCCGCCCGCCCAGCCGGAGGAGAAGATGGTCTGGAGCTTGCCCAGCGCGCCCGCGCGGATGCGTTTCGCGACCTCCATGTTCACCGGGTCGCGCGGCAGCTGGTAGTCCGCCTGAAACACGCGCTTCGTCTCGGTCGCGAGGGCCGCGAGCCGCTTGACCGTCTGCGTGCCCGGAATGTCGATCGCCACCGGCTTGGCCATGTAGATGTGCAGGCCCGCCTCCAGCGCGGCCGCCGCATAGTGCGGGAAAAAATAGGGCGGCACCTGCAGCACCACCGCCTCCACGCCGGAGGCCATGAGCCGCCGGTAGCCCTCCAGGCCCGAGAAGCATTGCGCCGCGGGGACGCCCAGCTGCGCACCGGTCCGCGCCGACCGCTCCTGAAAATAATCGGCGACGGCCGTAAAGGTGAAGCCGCCGTGCGCCTGGAAGAGGTTGCTGATCCAGGTGCCGCGCCCGCCGCAGCCGATCAGGCCCAGCTTGACTTTCTTGTCATAGGCCCGCGGGCGCTCCGGCGCCGTGACCGGCCCGTCATCCTGCCCCCGCGTCGCCTGAGGCACCCACGGGAGCGCGACCATGCCCGCCTGGGCCAACCGCAGAAACCCGCGCCGTCCGATCGAAGCCGCACTTTTCATGTTCCGCTCCTCACTCGCTGCGCTGATAGCCGAGCCAGCGCGCCACCGCCGCATTTTTCGAACGCACGTGCAGCTTCTTGTAGATGCGCAGCACGTAGGTGTGAACCGTTGCGAAAGCCACGTTTAGCCGGTCGGCGATCTCCTTGTACGAGAAGCCCTGCGCCAGCAGATCGAGCACCTCTTTTTCGCGGGGGGCCAGCTCGCCGTTCTCCGCGCCGTCGGCCGCCGCGCTGCTGCTCACCGCGGGCGCCGGCGTGGTCTGTTTGCGGAAAGCGTCCACCACCTTGCGCGCCAGCGCGCTGGTCATCGGCGCCCCGCCCTGATGGATGTCGCGGATCGCCGCGAGCAGGTCGCGCGCCCGCGCAGGCTTGACCAGGTAACCGTGCGCGCCGGCCGCCAGCGCGCGGAAAAGGTTGTTGGTGTCCTGATAGATGGTCAGCATGACGATCTGGAGTTTCGGCAGCCGCTCGGAGAGCTGCCGCACGCACTCGATGCCGTCCATGCCCGGCAGGTTGATGTCCATGACGGCGACTTGGGGCTTCAGCGGCGGGGCCTTCTCGAGGGCCTCCTCGCCCGAACCGAACGCGCCGACGCAGGCGCAGTCGGGATCGCTGTTGATGATCTCCATCAACCCCGCGCGCAAGCGGCTGTCGTCCTCGACAACTATCACGTGAATGGCCATAAGCAACCGCCCGCCCTTTCAGGCTTTGCGCGACCGTGCCCGTCCGCGGTCAGACCATGGCCGCGAAGCTCGCCAGCCAGTCGCCTTCGCTCTCCGGCTGCGCGTTGGGCACCACCAGCGACATCGTCATGCGCGACGGTCCGAACACATCCGCGGCCACGCGCTGCACATCGTCGGCCGTGACCGCCTGGATTCCCGCCAGGGTCTCCTCGGGGCGCACAAGCCGGCCGTAGTTCAGGAACGATTCGCCGACGTACATCATCTGGCTGCCCGTGCCTTCCAGCCCCAGGCGGAAGGTGCCGAGCAGATATTCCTTGGCGCGCTTCAGCTCAAGCGCGGTGACCTTCTTGTCGAGCAGGCGGCGGATCTCCTTGGCCGTCAGTTTCAGGGCCGCCATCGCGCGCCCGGTGTCGTACCCGCCGCTGATCGCAAAGACGCCCGTCTCCTCGAACAGCTGGAAGCTCGACTGGATCGAGTAGCACAGGCCGTGACGCTCGCGCACGCTCTGGAACAGCCGCGAGCTCATGTTCTCGCCGAGGATCGCGTTCAGCACGCGCAGGGCGTAACGCCGGTCGTCATGGCGTCCGAACACGCGGAAGCCGACCACCGCCTGCACCTGCGCGATGTCCTTCTTCACCAGCACATACGGGTCCTGCCCCACCGAGCCGTCAACAGGCTTGAACTCCGGTTCGCGGCCTTTGCGCACGTGGCCGAGCGCGGCCGACACGCACGCCACGCACGCGGCATGCTCCAGCCGACCGGCAAAGGCGAACACCGTCGACGACGGCGCGTACGCGCGGGTCTTGAAGCGCAGCAGCGTTTCGCGGTTCATTTTGGTCAGCGATTTTTCGTCGCCGGAGAGCGGCTTGCCCAGCGCGTGCCCTTTGAACAGGGCCTCCTGCAGCTTCTCCTGCACCACGTGCTGCGGCTGATCCTGATACATCTTGATCTCTTCCAGGATCACATCGCGCTCACGGTTCAGATCGTCCTCTTTGAGCGCGGCGTTCAGGTACATGTCCGCCAGCACGTCGAAGGCCTGCGGCAGATACTCGTGCGGCAGCCGCGCGTAGTAGCAGGTGCTCTCCTCCTGCGTGAAGGCGTTCAGATAGCCGCCGCGCCCCTCGATCGCCTGAGTGAGTTCCAGCGACGAACGCGACGCCGTCCCCTTGAACAGCATGTGCTCGAGAAAATGGCTCGCGCCGTTCAGCGACGCCTTTTCATGCCGTCCGCCCACGCCCACCCAGATGCCGACCGCCACGCTCTCCGCATCCGCGCCCGGCGCCGTGACCACCGTCGCGCCGTTTTTCAGCACCGTAGACTGAACATTATTCAACATAAGTAAATCCTATACCGCCGCAGCCTGCATCGCGGCGATGGTCGTCTGGCCGTCGTAGAGCGCCTTGCCCACGATCGCGCCGTACAGGTTCGCACATCCCAAAGCCCGCAGCGCCGTCACATGCTCCGGCGCGCTGACGCCGCCCGAGGCGATGACGCGGCAGGCGACCGTTCCGCACATCTCGCGCATGGCCGCGAGGTTGGGTCCGCCCAGCATGCCGTCCGTCGCGGTGTCGGTATAGATGATCGTGCGCACGCCGATGGACTCGACCTGCCGCGCCAGCTCGGTCGCGCGGGTCCGCGTGGTTTCGACCCAGCCCTTGACCTGCACGAAGCCGTCACGCGCATCGATGCCCACGGCGATCGCGTCGCCGAAGCGCTTGACCAGCGCCGCCAGCGTCTCGAGGCTCTCCAGGGCGCGCGTGCCGATGATGGCGCGCGTCACCCCCGCCTGCAGCAGCCGTTCGATCTGCGCGTCCGTGCGCAGCCCGCCGCCGACCTCCACCGGAATGCCGATCGCCCGGATGATCCGCCCGATCAGCTCCGCATGCCGGGGCTCGCCCTGGAACGCGCCGTCCAGATCCACCACGTGGAGCTGCTCGGCGCCCTGCTCAAGCCAGGTGCGCGCCTGCGCCACCGGATCGTCCGAATAGACGGTCATGTCCTCGGCCCTGCCCTGACGCAACCGCACGCACTTGCCGTCCTTCAAATCTATCGCCGGTAAAATAATCATTCGCAAAAACCGCCATCCTGTCGGGCGGGCACCGCGCCCCCGCCCCTCCACGTGCGGGCACGGCCAGCCGTGTCCTTAAATCGTTCCCTTGCTGGACGGGATGCCGCTCTCGCGCGGATCCGGCTCAACGGCCACGCGCAGCGCACGCGCGAAGCCCTTGAAGATCGCCTCGCACACATGGTGGACCTCGTCGCCGTACGCCTGGCGGATGTGCAGGTTCATGCGGGCCTCCACCGACAGCGCGCGGAAGAACTCCTCCAGCAGCTTCACTTCGAAATCGCGCACCTTCATGTGCTTCATCGCGCTCGCGAAAACCAGAAACGGACGCCCGCCGAGGTCCAGCGCCACTTCGCAGAGCGCCTCGTCCATCGGCAGCAGGAAAAAGCCGTAGCGCCGGATGCCGCGCCGCTCGCCCAGGGCCTGGTTGATGCAGGCGCCGAGCACGAGACCCACGTCCTCCACCGTGTGGTGGTAATCGACCTTGAGATCGCCCGTCGCCTTGACCTCCAGGTCGACCAGCGCATGGCGCGCGAAGAGTTCGAGCATGTGGTCCAGAAAACCGATGCCGGTCTCCACCTGGCACGTGCCCGTGCCGTCGAGATTCAACGTCACCGCGATATCGGTCTCGCGCGTCTTACGGGCGAGTGTCGCCAGTCGTGCCATCTGCCAACCTCCGTTTCAGGCCGCGCCTCACGGGGCCGCGGGCTCCTCTGTTTTCTTGCCCCGCGCCAATTCCCGCAGGCGGATGACCCAGATGCAGACCTCGTACAGCAGGCACATCGGCACCGCCATGACGATCTGCGAAACCGGATCGGGCGGCGTCAGGACCATCGCGATGATAAAAATGATCACGATCGCATGGCGCCGCTTCTCGCGCAGCATCGACGACGGGACAATCCCGATCCACCCGAGGGCCAGCAGCAGCATCGGCAGCTGGAAGGCCAGGCCGAAGGCCATGATCGTCTTGATCACGATGTCGGCATGCTGGTCCAGCCGGATGATTTCGACTTTGACGCCCATCCAGGTGTTGAGCTGCTGCAGCACCTGGAAGGCGATGTTCAGCGTCGCCGCGTATGCCATCCAGACGCCGCCGCCGAAGAGGACCGCCGACAAGCAGAGGCAGAAGACGATCATCGTCCGCTCGCTGTGCTTCAGCCCCGGAAAAATGAACCGGAGGATGAAGAACAGCAGAAACGGCAGGCTGAGCGCGGTACCGCCCCACAGCATGATGTCGATCAGGACATCAAACCCGGCCGTCCAGCTCAGCCCCTGGATCATGCTCTGGGACTGCGCCGCCGGCGCCATCAGCCAGCGCGTGATGGCCGGCGCGCACGGGACGATCGCGATCTCGCAGATCCCCCAGGCGATCGCGCAGTGCACCACGCAGTCGCGCAGGTCGATCAGATGCTCGATAAAGGGACGGGCCGGATCATTGTACTCGTCCGCTTTGCCCGTCTTCAATTTGGTTGAGAAGCGGCCGATCTTCATGCGCCGCCCTCCGGCGGTTTTTCCGGTTCAGGCGCGGCGGCCGGAGCCTCCGGCCCCGGGACGTCGGGGAGCGCCTCAGCTGACCAGTTTTCGACCTGGTCCTCGTTGCCGGGATAGTCCGACAGGTTCGCATACGCGTCCTCGTAAGGCGCGCTCGCGGAGCTGTCGGCCGTCCCGTCCGACGGCACGCCGTCAACGTCGAGCGGCGTCGCCGGATTCTCGGTCGACGCGGGCTTCGCCGTCTCCTGATCCATCGTCATCAGTTGGTCTTTAAATTCGTCGGCCGCACGACGGAACATCTCCATCATGCGGCCGAGCTTACGGGCGATCTCGGGCATCCTGCGCGGTCCGACCACGATCATCACGACCACAAACAGAACGATCCACTCGCCCGAACCCACTGAGCCGGTCAGGAAAGCCACACTAGGAAAATAACACATACCCGGAAGCTCCCGACCCGACCCGCTTATTTCTGGAACAGCGCGAACTCGCACCGGCGGTTCAGACGCCACGCTTCCTCACCCGATCCGGTGACAGCGGGTTTTTCTTCGCCGTAGCTGCGGGTCTGGATGCGCTCGGCCGCGATGCCCAGGTTGACCAGGTGCGAGCGTACCGCCAGCGCGCGGTTCTCACCGAGCGAGAGGTTGTACTCGTTGCTGCCGCGTTCGTCGCCGTTGCCTTCCACGACCAGGACCTGCCCCATGTTCTGCTTCAGGTGCTGCGCGACCTGTTCGATCTTGGAAATCTCCGGCGGCGGCAGCGCGTAGCTGTCGAACGCGAAGTAGACCGGGGCGAACTTCACGCCCTGCACGGCCTGCATCGTGTCTTCGAAGCGGGCGCCGCTGACCAGATTGCCGGCCGCGTCGGTCACCTTGGAGAGGTCGGTGTTTTCCAGCAGCGTCGGATCGGTCAGGCTGCTCGCCAGGTCGGAGCGGTCCTTCTGCCAAGGCCAGCGCCAACCGCCCGCTTTGGTACGGCAACCGGTATCCATGCAAACGAGCGCGCCCATCAGCGCGACATTGACGACGACGACGGAACGAATATGCATAAGTGAACTCCTCTGAACCTTTTAACGATCGGACCAATCTGGTGACATCCAGTTTCCGGCAATGTTGATTAAACGTACCGCAGGATCCCCCAGAGTGTCAAGAATGTAGAGCGATGATCTACTGGAACAAATCACGTGGCGTCCGTCCGGCGCCCAGGAGGGGTGCTCGTAATCGCCCGGCTGGGCCAGAAGCTCGCACGAGCCCTCGCCCGCCCGCGGGTCGATCACCGCGATCTGATAGCCGCCTCCGCGCTTGGTCGCATACACGATCTTGCCCTTCGCGCTCCAGTCGGGATTGACATTCTCGGAGCCTTTGTACGTCAGCCGGCGCGACTGCTGCGAACCCACATCCACAATGTAGAGCTGGGGCGCCTTCGTCACGTCGCTCACGTAGACGATGCTGCGTCCGTCCGGCGACCAGCAGGGGCTGGCCTCCGCCCCGTGAGCCGTCTGGGTCATGCGCGTCAGCTGGCCCGAGGACAACCCCAGCACATACAGCTCAGGATTGCCCTGGTAGGAAAGGATCAGGGCCGCCCGCGCGCCGTCCGGCGAAATCGCCGCGCCCGTGTTCAGCCCCCTGAACGCCGCCAGGCTCTTGCGCTCGGCCCCGCCCGCCACCATGCGGTAGACGGCCGGATAGCCCTTCATGAAGCTGGTGTAGTAGACGTCGCGCCCGTTCGGCGCCCACCGCGGCCCGACCGCCGCCACGTTGTCGTGCGTGATCTGCATCACGCCCTGGCCGTCGGCGTCGCACATGTACAGGTCCGCGTTGTTCCGTCCGCGGCGGTTCACGAACACGATGCGCGTCTGCGCGATGCCCTTCTCGCCCGCGATCATCCGCACCATCTCGTCCGCCAGCTGATGCGCCTGCTTTCGGACCTCCGCCTGCCCCATCGACACCTTGGCCCAGTTGAACGCCTTGCCCGTCCAAGAGACCCGGCAGCCGCTCTGAATGCCCGCCCCCGCGTCGGCGATGGTGCCGCTCACGCTCACCGTCCCGCCCGCGCCGGAAGCCGCCACCTTGAACCAGCCCGAAAGCTCCAGGTCACGCGTGAGCGTCCGGTAGAAAAGCTGCCCGTTGGGTCCCGC
Source organism: Verrucomicrobiota bacterium (assembly GCA_023269675.1). Taxonomy (GTDB): domain Bacteria; phylum Verrucomicrobiota; class Kiritimatiellia; order RFP12; family UBA1067; genus JAHFSX01. Next base: position 28,488 of record JAHFSX010000049.1, on the reverse strand, counting down.
CGCCTTCAGGCCGGCCAGCGACACCGTGTCTTTGGCCGCGCCTTTCTTAACCACCGAAATGAGCGGCGGCTGCCCCGCGGCTTGGGCCTGCGCCCAAGACCCCTGAAAAACCGCCAAAACCAAAACGGAAAACAAGAGAAATTTTTGCATAGTCGCTCCAAAAAAATGAAAAGGGATTATACGCCTATCCCTTGTCCTTCCGCAAGTTCAGACATGCACGATTTCATGTTTCCGTTCATCCGCGCCATGTGATAAACTCAGGGCGAAATTCAACCCCCGGGATACAAGCGATCATGACACTGCACGAAGAAATCCGCAAACTCCAGAAAGAGCGCAACGCCGTCATTCTGGCGCACAACTACCAGCTCGGCGAGGTCCAGGACATCGCCGACTTCACGGGTGACTCGCTCGAGCTCGCGCGCAAGGCGACCGACATACAGGCCGACGTGATCGTTTTTTGCGGTGTCCACTTTATGGCGGAGACCGCCGCCATCCTCAACCCCGGCAAGACCGTGCTGCTGCCCGCCGCCGACGCCGGCTGCCCCATGGCCGACATGCTCACGGGGGACCAGCTCCGCGAGCTGAAGGCCAAGCACCCCGGCGCCAAGGTGCTCTGCTACGTCAACAGCACCGCCGACGTCAAGGCCGAGAGCGACTGTTGCGTGACCTCCGCCAACGCCGTCGCCGTGGCGCAGAGCTTCGCGCCCGATCAGGAGATCATCTTTGTGCCGGACCGCCACCTCGGGTCCTTCACCGCCGAGAAGCTGGGCCGCACCTTTATTCTCTGGCCCGGCTATTGCCCCACGCACGCCCGCCTGACCGAGACGCACATCCTCGCCGCCCGCGCCGCCCATCCCGGCGCGCCCGTGCTGGTCCACCCGGAATGCCCCAAGCCCGTGCGCGACGCCGCGGACGCCGTGCTCTCCACCGGCGGCATGTGCCGCTACGTCCAGGGGCGCAGCGAACCCGCGTTCATCATCGGCACCGAGGTCGGCATCCTCCACCGCCTGCGCCGCGAGAACCCCGACAAAGCCTTCTACCCGCTGCTCGAGCAGGCGGTCTGCCCCAACATGAAAAAAATCACCGTGGAAAAGGTGCTCTGGAGCCTGCGTGACCTGCAGACCGTCATCACGGTTCCCGAGCCGGTCGCGTCGCGTGCCCGTCGCTCGATCGAGGCGATGCTGGCGATCCACTAGTACGCAAACAACCAACGCTGAGGATGCGGTCATGAAAACACAGTCGGGTTCGGCGCATACGTGGAAGTTCTTCCGCACGGGCGGACTGGATCAGGTGTTGCTCAGGAACGGCGCGGACATCGCGCACCTCGCGGAACTGGATCAGAAGCTCTGGACCGCCCTGAGCTGCCCCACCAAGGGCCTCCGCTTCGACCCGAAAACGCTCGAGCTGCTCGACACTGACAAGGACGGCCGCATCCGCGTCCCTGAGCTGCTCGCGGCGATCGCGTGGACCGCCGCCCGGCTCACCTCGCTCGACCCCCTGCTGGACCGCTCGGAAACCCTGCGCCTCGCGTCGCTCAGCTCCGCCACGCCCGAGGGCCAGGCCCTGCTCGCGAACGCCAAGCGCATCCTCGCCAACCTCGGCAAGGGCGCGGCGGAATCCATCTCGCTGGCCAACGTCGCCGACACCGCGCAGATCTTCGCGAACACCCATTTCAACGGCGACGGGATCGTGCCTGCCGACGCCGCCGGCGACGCGCCGACCCGCCAGGTGATCGCCGAGATCATCGCCGCCTTCGGCGCAGAGACGGACCGCAGCGGCAAGCCCGGCGTGAACCAGGCCAAGACCGACGCCTTCTTCGCCGCCGCGGCCGCCTACCTCGACTGGACCCGGCGCGCCGACGCCGCCATCCTGCCGCTGGGAGAAAAGACCGCGGCCGCCGACGCCGCGCTGGCCGCCGTGCGCGCGAAGCTCGACGACTACTTTACCCGCTGCCGCCTGGCGGCCTTCGACCCGCGCGCCGCCGCCCCGCTCAGCCGCACGGACGCCGACTTCGCCGCGCTCGCCAACCTGGAGCTCACGGACGGGCTGCCGGCCATCGCCGCCTTCCCGCTCTCGCGGATCGCGGCCGGGCGCGACCTGCCGCTGCTCGACGGCGTCAACCCCTACTGGTCCGCGGCCGTCGCGGCCTTCACGGCCGCAACCGTCGCGCCGCTGCTCGGCGCGGACTGCACCGTCCTCTCCGCCGCAGACTGGCAAACACTGAAAGCCAAGCTCGCGCCGTTCGAGGCGTGGACCGCCGCCAAAGCCGGCGGCGAGGTCGCCGGGCTGGGCACCGACCGCCTCGCCGCCCTGGTCGCCGGCACCGCCCGGGCGGACGTCACCGCGCTCATCGCCAAAGACGCGGCCCTTGAAGCCGAAAACGCCCAGATCGCCGAAGTCGAAAAACTCTTGCGCTATCACGCGCACCTCGCCACGCTGCTCAACAACTTCGTGAACATGGCGCGACTCTACGACCCCAAAGCCTGCGCCATCTTCCGGGTCGGCACGCTCTACATGGACGCGCGCGCCAGCAGCCTCTGCTTCCATGTGGACGACGCCGCCGCGCATGCGGGCCTGGCCGCCGCCAGCAAGTGTTGCCTCGCCTACTGCCAGATCACCCGGCCCGGCGCGAAAGAGACACGCACCATCTGCGCCACGATCACCGCCGGTTTCTCGCACACCCTCTGGGTCGGCCGCAACGGCATCTTCTATGATCTCGACGGCAAGGACTGGGACGCCACCATCGTCAAAATGGTGGACAACTCCATCAGCATCAAAGAGGCCTTCTGGGATCCGTGGCGCAAGCTCGCCGCCATGATCAGCGGACAGGTCCGGAAGGTGCTGGCCGCCAAACAGGATGCGGCGCTCGTCAACGCCGCCAAAAAGATCGAGGCTCCCGGCGCAGTCCCGGCCGAGGCCCCCAAGAAGATGGAGGGCGCGGCCCTGGCTTCCACGGCGGCGGCGCTCGGCATCGCGGTCGGATTGATCAGCACCGCCGTCGGCGGAGTCGTCAGCGCCGTCGCCGGCCTGCCCCTCTGGAAGACCGCGCTGGGCATCGTCTTCCTGCTGCTGCTGGTCTCGGGACCGTCGATGATCCTGACCTGGTTCAAGCTGCGCGCCCGCGACGTGGCGCCGATCCTCAACGCCTGCGGCTGGGCCATCAACCGCCGCCTGCACCTCTCGCTCAAGCTGGGGCGGCTCTTCACCACGGAGGCGACGCTCCCCGCCCATTCCGAACGGCAGTTGAAAGACCCGTTCGCCGACGACAACTCCGTGCGGAACGCCGTCATCCTGCTGGCGCTCGCCGTGGCGGTCGTGGCGGCGCTCTGGCTCGCAGGCCTGCTGGACTGCGCGCTGCCCCGCATGCTGAAACACCGACCGCCCCAACCGCCACCCGCAGTTAACGTGGTGGCACCCGCCGTGCAGGCCACACCCGCCGTACCGGCCACACCCGCCACAAAATGAACAACCAAAGCCTACTAATCCTGCCCGCGCTGGTGTGCGCCGCCCTGCTCGCGGGCTGCGCCACCCAACGCGAGCTGATCGAGAAACGCATCAGCCAGAAATCCGATTTCTTCACGACCCTGCCGTCCGAGGACCAGCAGCGTCTCCGTGACGGCAAGGTGATCGCGGGAGACCCCCGCGACGCGGCTTGGATTGTCTACGGCAGGCCCGACCGCGTCTTCGAGAAGGTGACCGCCACCTCCACCAACGAAGTCTGGTCCTATCTCGGCCAGGAGCTCATGACCGGCGACGAGTTGCGCCCTGTCTACCATCCTGTCCGCCCCCCGGGCGGCAGGAGCCTCTGGCACCGCGACACCCTCTGGGCGACGGATACGTATCACCAGCCCTACGAATTCCGGCGGATCGAGTTTCAGAACAACCGCATCCTCACGATCGAATACGAGCAACCCTGAACCCTGCGCCGGCGCGGCAAGCCTTGCCTTTACTCAAACCTGAATCCAGTCCCCATCCCATCCACGCTATGAACTTTCCCGACATCGCCCTTCTCAACCAGCGCTTTGGCGCCCCCGGCCGCATCGCCTTCCGCACCGGCGAAGCCGGCCTCCCGATCGTCGCCCTCGTCAACGCCTACGGTTCCTGCGAAGTGTCCCTCTACGGCGGCCACGTGCTGGACTACCGTCCCACGGGACACGGCCCCGTTCTGTTCACCAGCCAAAAGTCGGCCTATGAACCCGGCAAGCCCATCCGCGGCGGCATCCCCGTCTGCTGGCCCTGGTTCGGCCCAAACCCGGACAAGGCGCTGCCGCTGCACGGGTTCGCCCGCATCCTGCAGTGGGACCTGCAGGCCACCGAATACTCGGCCGACGTCACGGAGCTGCGGCTGACGCTGCGCGATTGCGACCAGACGCGCCGCTTCTGGCCTCACGCCTTTGAACTGACCTTGCGCATCTGGCTTGACCAACGCCTCAACATCGCGCTCACCACCGTCAACCGCGACACGCAGGCGTTCACGCTGACACAGGCGTTCCATCCCTATTTCCGCGTGCGTCAGATCATGGACGTCACGGTCCGGGGACTCGACCAGGCCCCCTACACGGACCGCCTCACCGGCCAGGCCGCGATACAGAGCGGCGTGCTCAACATCCGCTCCGAAACCGACCGGCTCTACACGCCCGCCGCTGCCGAGTGCGTGCTGCACGATCCCGGCCTCGGACGCGCGATCGCCCTGGCGTACACCGGCGCGGGCCGCCTGGTGGTCTGGAACCCTTGGATCGACAAGGCCCGCGCCATGCCGGACTTCGGCGACGACGAATACACGCGCATGCTCTGCCTCGAACCCGCCAACACGGCGGACGACGCCGTCACCCTCGCCCCCGGCACACAGCACACGCTCTCGCTCGCTGTTCAGGCCACGCTGACATGAACGCCGACATTCATTCCTTGCGCCGCTACGGCCCCGCCCTCGTGATGACGCTGCTCATCCCCGCGCTGTCGCTGCTGCCCGCCCACTTCTTCAAGCAGGTGGCGAAACCTTTGGCGCCGTTCGGCGGCGTTGACAAAATCATCCACGTGCTCTTGTACGCAGCCCTGACCGCCACTTACCTGCATGTGCTGACGCGCGAGCGCCGGGGCCGCCTCGCGACCGTCCTGCGCGTCGTCTTTTTCGCCGCCCTGTACGGCCTCGCCATGGAGGTCTGCCAAGGACTGTTCACCACCAGCCGCTCGATGGATCCGCTGGACGCGCTCGCCAACACCGCAGGGGCCTTGACCTCCGCGCTGCTCGTCTGCGCCTGGTCCCGCCGTTCGTCTCTACGTCCCGTCCCGGAGGGAGAGCCCCATGTCAGATAGCGACCTGTTCAATGACGACGCGGACGCGCGCGACGACGAGGCCCCCCTCTCCGCGGCCGCGCGCCAGCCGCTGGCCGCCCGCATGCGCCCGGAAACGCTGGAAGAGGTGCTCGGCCAAGACCACATCCTCGGCCCCGGCAAGCTGCTGCGCCGCGTCATCGAGGCCGACCGCCTCACCAACCTGATCTTCTACGGTCCGCCCGGCTGCGGCAAGACCACGCTGGCCGAGGTCATCGCCCGCGTCACCAAACGCCGCTTCGAGCGCACCAGCGGCGTGCTTTCCAACGTCGCCACCCTGCGCAACATCTGCGAGACCGCCAAGCTCTTCAAGGAGGGCCGCGGCACCATCCTCTTCGTGGACGAACTCCACCGCTTCAGCAAATCCCAGCAGGACGTGCTCCTGCCCTACGTCGAGAACGGCACGGTCACCCTCGTGGGCGCCACCACCCACAACCCCAACATCTTCGTCAACAGCCCGCTCACCTCGCGTTCGCTGGTCTTCGAGCTGCGGCCCCTGGACGAGCCCTCCATCGCGCTTCTCGTGCAGCGCGCCCTCGCCGACGCCCTGCGCGGCCTCGGCCACATCACGACCGCGATCACCCCCGACGCGATCCACTTCCTCTCGACCATCTGCGACGGCGATGCCCGCCGCGCGCTGACCGCCCTCGAGGTCGCCGTGCTCTCCACCCCGGCCGACGCGGACGGCGTCGTCAACATCACGCACACCGTGATGGAGGAGTGCGTGCAGCGCAAGATGGTGCTGTACGACAAGGACGAGGACGGCCACTACGACACCATCTCGGCCTTCATCAAATCCGTGCGCGGCTCCGACCCGCAGGCCGCGGTCTACTGGCTCGCCAAAATGCTGGAGGCCGGCGAGGACCCGCGCTTCATCGCGCGCCGCCTCATCATCCTGGCCTCCGAAGACATCGGCAACGCCGACCCGCGCGGCCTCACGGTCGCCGTCGCCGCCATGCAGGCGGTCGAGTTCATCGGCATGCCCGAGGCCCGCATCACGCTCGCCCAGGCCACCACCTACCTCGCCACCGCGCCCAAGAGCAACGCCGCCTACCTCGCCGTGGACGAGGCCCTCGCCGACGTGCGGTCGGGCCGCACGCTGGCCGTTCCGGAACACCTGAAAAACATCCATGTCGCGGCGGTCGGGCGCGAGGGACTTGACATCGCCTACAAATACCCGCATGATTTCGACCAGCATACGGTTCAGCAGGATTACCTGCCCGCCGTCAAAGCCTACTACCGGCCGACCCGCCAGGGCTACGAGGACACCATCGCCAAACGCATGGAGCTTGTCGAGAAGCTCAAGAAAGGGACCCGCCATGTTCGTTGACGTTTCACCCAGCAAGCACGCGCTCGGCCAGGCCGCCGCCGCGTCCGCCGCCGAAGGCCTCCGCCAGGCGCTCGCCGCCAGCGGCCGCGCCAATCTGATCGTCGCCACCGGCGCCAGCCAGTTCGAGATGCTCCGGGCGCTGACCGCCGCCGACGGCATCGACTGGCACAAGGTCACCGCCTTCCACCTCGACGAGTACATCGGCCTGCCCGTCACCCACAAGGCCAGCTTCCGCGCCTATCTGCGCGAGCGCTTCGTGGCCGCGCTGCCCTCCCGCCTCGCCGCCTTCCACGAGGTGAACGGCGAGAACCCCGACCCCGCGGCCGAGTGCCGCCGCCTCGGCGACCTGATCGCGCAGCACCCCATCGACGTGGCCTGCATCGGCATCGGCGAGAACGGCCACCTCGCCTTCAACGATCCGCCCGCCAACTTCAACGCCAAGGACGCCTACCTGGTCGTCACGCTCGACGAGGCCTGCCGCAAGCAGCAGCTCGGCGAGGGCTGGTTCCCGACCTTCGCGGACGTGCCCCAGCGCGCGATCTCCATGTCCATCCCCCAGATCCTGAAGAGCCGCCGCATCGTCTGCACCGTGCCCGACGAACGCAAGGCGCAGGCCGTCAAAGGCGCGCTCGAAGGCCCGCTGACCAACCTCTGCCCCGCATCGGTGCTGCGCACGCACGCCGACTGCGGCCTCTTCCTCGACCAAGGCTCGGCCTCGCTGCTGACGCGGCACCACTAATCAGGACCTCACCGCGGCTCGACAGAGCCTCGCCCTCCATTCCCCGTCAAGAAGGCCAGGCTTCCGGGCAGTTGACTCTTGCACGCGCGACCTCATGCACTCATGAACTAATGCACTAATGAACTAATGAACTCATGAACTCTTCCACACCCCTCCACATCCCCGGCTTCGTCGACCTGCAGGTCAACGGCTTCATCGGCGTCGACTTCAGCAGCGCGGCGCTCACCGAAGAGGCCTTCCTGCATGCCGGCCACGCGCTTATCGCGCGCGGCACCGCCGCCTTCCTGCCCACGCTCATCACGGGTTCGGAGGCTGTCCTGCACCGTAACCTGACCGTGATCGTGAGCGCGCTCAAAAAAGACGCGACGCTCGCGCGCCACGTGCCGGGCATCCATCTCGAAGGGCCGTTCATCTCGCGTGAGCCCGGGGCCGTCGGCGCGCACGACCCCGCCGCCGTGCACGCGCCGGACGTCGCGCTCTTCGACCGCCTCTGCGCCTGGTCGGACGGGCGGCTGCGGCTGCTCACGCTCGCCGCTGAGCTTCCCGGCGCGGCGGAGCTCGCGCGCCACGCGGTCGCGCAAGGCGTGGCGGTCTCGTGCGGGCACCAGCTCGCGGGCCCGGCCGACCTCGCCCGTCTGGCCGAGGCCGGCGCCACCGCGCTCACCCACCTGGGCAACGGCATGCCCAACCTCGTGCACCGCCACAACAACCCGCTGCTCGCGGGCCTGGCCGAAGAGCGCCTGAAAATCCTCTTCATCGCGGACGGCCACCACCTGCCGCACCACGTGCTCAAGGTGCTGGCACGCGCCGCGGGCGCGGCGCGGCTCATCGCCACCTCCGACGCCTCGCCCGCCGCGGGCCTGCCCCCCGGCGCCTACCACGTGCTCGGCAACGCCGCCGTGCTCGAGCCGGACGGCAAGCTGCACAACCCCGAAAAGCAGTGCCTGGTCGGCTCGTCCGCCACCTTGCTCCAGTGCATGAACGTGCTGCACGGACTCGGGCTGTTCGCGCTGGAGGACCTCGTGCGCATCGGCTTCCACAACCCGCTCGCGCTCATCCACCTCGCGCCGCAGGGTGTCCCCACCTGCCAGCACGCCCTCGTCTTCTCGCCGTCCGAAGGGTTCACGCTCGCCTAGCAGCGCACAAACCTTCAACGTTGCGAGCCTCCTCACGTATGCCGGGCCTGTGCAACCTGCGAACGGTCTCCCGACGCGCAGGGAGCCCTCTTCAAAATCGTGATTTTTACCGCGCGCCCCTTGCGGTATAATGACCGCATGAAAAAGCAGCTTCTGGCCGCATGTTTTTTTGCGGTGGCCCTTGGGCTGAAAGGGGACGACGCTCCCACGCTGGATGTGGTCGCGGGATGGGGATGGTCGCCTTTCCCCTGCTACGGTTACGACCCCTACTGGCGGGCGTATCCCGCCGTCGGCGTGGGCGTGTTGCCGTACCGCTGCGGAAGCTATTACCCCTACGGCCAATATGGATACGCCCCGTTCTGGGGCTACGAGGCCGGCGTGCGGATTCCGCTGAATGACAAGCGGCACGCGCCGGCCCTGTCCGAAGGGCTGTTGCGGCCGTTGCCGGGCTCAGCCCCCACGGACCCGCGCGATCCGCAACACGAGCGACTGTGGGATCGCGACATCGAAACGCTGCTGCGCGCCCCGGCGGCGGAGCAGCGGCCGACTGCCGCGACCAACGCTCCCGGCACGCAGACGCCGCACTGAGAGTTCCTCCCCGCAAATGGGCGGAAGGTGTGCCGGTCCACGTCACAAATATACTTTTTTGACATGATTACCTAACTTTCATGATTATGACACACAAGAACCAATCATGTTAATCATGTAATCATGTCTAAGCATTCCGTCATTTCTTGCTATAACGCGTACTAGCCCAGATAGGCGCCCTGCTCGCGCAGCGTCTTCTGGATCTCCGCGGCCGGCACGTCGCGCGGACGCACGCCCGCCTTGGCCGCCAGCGCCGCCGCCACGCCGGCCGCGTGGCCCGTGACCATGCAGACCGGAATCAGCCGCGCGCGGTCGATCAGGTCCGGCGCGCAAGAGATGCAGCGTCCGGCCGCCACCACGTTGTCCACGGTCTTGGGCAGCAGCGCCCCGTATGGGATGGCGAAGGCCGGATGCTTGAGCGAATCGTCACCGGAGAACGCCACGACGTCCTCGAACGTCTTGCCGGAAACCGCGCCCTTCTTGTCGATCCGCGCCGCGCCGTCCAGCAGGCGCGTCGCGCGCACGCCGAGCTGCGAGGCCGTCTGCAACAGGAACACCTCTTCGCAGCCCGGGGTCTTGCGGAGCTTCTGCACGTAGTTCCAAGCCGACTTGCGGTGCATCATTTCGACGCGCGAAAGATCGCGCACGTCCAACCCGTTGCCCTTCGGCCCGAGGTTGTTGAACCAGCGCGTGGACTTGAGAGGCTCAAGAGAGCCCATGTTCAGCTTCGAGTCCTTCGGCATCTTCGAACGGTCGATGCGGTCATAATTTCCGAGGCGGTACACCGAACCGATCGCGTGCGAAATCTGCTGGTAACCCGCGCCGGCCATTTGGTAAATGTCGCCGTCGCCCGTCGCGTCCACGACCACCTTGGCCAGGATCGCTTTGCGTCCCTCTTTGCTCTCGAAGACCACTCCCTGCACGGCATTTCCGCTCTGGATCACGTCCACGCCCCAGGTGTGGAAGAACATGTCGATCTTCGCCTCTTGGACCATGTCGTCCATCAGCACCTTGGCGGCCTCGGGATCGACCGTGGGCTGGTACACCTTCGGATCGCGGCACACGATCGCGCCGTCGCCCATCTTCTCCAGCCTTTTCAAAAACTCTTCGCAGAGGCCGCGCGTCACCAGTTTGAACTCGCCGTTCTCGCGCGTGCCCGTGCCGATCACGATCAGCACCATGCCGTCCGTGAACAGGCCGCCGAGGCTGCCGTAGCGCTCCACCAGCGCCACCTTGGCGCCGGTCCGCGCCGCGGCCACCGCCGCGGAGAACCCCGCCGCGCCGCCGCCCACCACCACCACGTCCGCCGTGTGAAAGACCGGCAGTTCCCGCGCCGGCTGCATCACCTTGCCGCCCTCGATAAAAGCCGACGGCCCGTCCTGCGTGGTCGGCGGCACCGACTTGATGTTCTTCGCGAAGCCCGCGCGCTCCGGATCGCCGTCCGTGGCCTCGTCGGCGAAACCGCGTCCCGCCAGCATTCCCATGCCGACCGCCGTGCCGCCCAGCCCCAACCTGCCCAACATATCCCGACGTGTGAATCCACCCTTCATAAGAGCCTCCCCTTCGTTCAAGTTTCGAGCATCAACCCATAACGTGTAACCTGTAACGTCTCACTGCTTGCGGCTTCAGCGCGCGGGTGCGCTGAAGCTGATGGCCTGCAGCGTCTCCGGCGGCAGCACGCGGTCGAACACCGCCACGCCGTCCATGACGAGCTGCGAGCCGTGGGCGATCTCCTCGCTTCCCAACCCCAGCGCCCGCCCCAGCGTGAAGGGCGCGCCCTCGGGCACAGGATAGACCACCTCCGTCCCCACGCGTGTCCACGCCCCGGCGGCCCAAACAAAAAGTCCCGTGCGGATCTCGTCGCCCTGCCGCACGCCGATCCCTTGCGGCAGCGCCAGCACCAAGCCCGGTTTGACCTCGCCCTCCAGCGGCGCGCCCGCCAGGCTGGCGCCGTGGCGCAACACGTCGACGCTCACCTTGAAGCGCCCCGCCGCCGCGGTCTGCGCCCTGCAGCCGTAGCGGAACCGCCCGGACAGCGCATCCACCTCCAGCCAGTGCTCGTAGACGCCCGTGTTCCGCACGTCGTAGCCGTTATATTTGAGAACGAACCGGCGCGGCGAGTAGACCGGCCAAGGGAAAAGGAACGGATTGGCCTGCGCCGGGGCGTCGCTACCGAACACGTCGCGCGCGACCGGGTCCGGGAGCTCCAGCGGCGTCGCCACGCCGTTCAGCCAAGCCCGCACCTCATGTTTCTCAGGATCAAAGGTCATCGCCAGGCAGACCCACTGGTGGTTGGTGAAGTTCGCCCCGTCCAGCGCCCGTTCGCGCGCGTACTGGCTACCGCTCGCCGTCGACTGCGGATAACTGGCCGCCCCGCTGGCGGACACGTGCGCCGTCAGTCCCTGGCGGCCGAAGAGCCCTCCGAACAGCGCGGCCTGACGCCGCCCGCGGTACTTGTCCCAGCCGCCCTCGTCCCAGATGCCCGCCACCATGTGGCGGGCGCCGGTGAACTTGGTCCACGCCACCAGCGTGAACGCGCGCTCCCCGCACAGGTCCAGCGGCCCGTTGTCGAACGCGGCGCGCGGCGACTCCGCGTAGATGTGGCCCTGATTGAAACGGACCGCATGCCCGAAGGGACCGGTCGCATCGGTCTCGATCCGCGAGGCCGCGTCGGTGTAGGGCCACGTGTCGGGCGTGTAGCGCCGGGCGTCGCCGATCCGCCGCAGATAGAGCGGAAAGCGGGGCGCCGACGTGCCCGCATCGCCGACCGATTGCCAAACGCCGTCGCGGGTCTGTCCGAACGTCCAGAACGCCACCAGTCCCGGCAGGGCCGCCACTTGATCTGAGCGCGCTTGCGCCGTCTCCGCACGCGCAGCCCTCGCCCCGCAGAGCAGACAGATGACCGTCACCCAACATATCCGCATACGCACTCCCTCAAGAATAAACGGAGCGGCAGGACCTGCCGGTGCGACTACCAGCGCCCGGAGGCACCGCCGCCGCCGTAACTGCCGCCGCCACCCGAGAAACCACCGCCACCCGAAAAGCCCCCACCCCCGAACCCACCCCCGAAACCGCCGCCGAAACCGCCCAGTCCCGCCCCCGCACGGAAACCCCGGCGGCGACTGATGAGCATCAGAATAAAGACAACCGTGAAGAAAAGCGTGATGCCCCACGGCGGCGGCGCCTGGCGGCTCTGTTTCGGGGGCCGCAACGCCTCGGGCGGCTCGCTGCCGGTCACGAAGGTCTGCACCTGCTGGACCGCGAACACCATCCCGTCCGCAAACTGCCCCTGACGGAAGAACGCCGTCATCGCGCGGACGATGTCTCCCGCGCGCGCGTCGTTCACCGCGCCTTCCCAGCCGTAGCCCACCTCGAGCCGCATCTGCCGGTCCTGCGTCACCACCAGCAGCACCGCGCCGTTGTCGCGTCCCTTGATGCCGATTTTCCACGTCTCGGCCACGCGCAGGCCGTAAGCTTCGAGGCTCTCGTCCTGGCCCAGGGTCGGCAGCGTCAGCACCGCCATCTGTCCGCCCGTCGCCTGTTCCAGCGCGACGACCGCCGCCTCCAGCCGCCGCTCGTCCGCAGGCGACAACACGTCGGCACGGTCCACCACGCGGCCGGTCAAGGGCGGCACCGGCGGGAGCGCGGCGGCAACTGAGGCGGCCACCGCAAGCGCGACCAGAGAGCTGACGAGTTTCTTCATCAAAGGTTTAGCGCCTTACAAACCAATAACAGCAATAAAAAAAATAAGTTGTTTCACCACGAAGATCATGAAGAACACGAAGAAACACAAAGCTTTCTCGTAATAACCGCTGAATCTCCTTGGTGTTTCCTTGTGATCTTGGTGACTTTGTGGTGAGAAGTTGGGGGTGCGGGCGTCGTCCGCAATAGACCTATTCGCCGAACACGTACACCAGCGGCAACCGCCCCGCCACCGCGCGCACGCCCGGCATGAACAGGCTCAGCGGCAGATCCGCCGGCGCAAAGACGAAAAGCAGCTCCACCTTGCTGTCAGCACCCCCGGCCTTCTCGACCAGTTTCGGAAACTCGTCCCAGCTCTCGAACGGATAGTCGCGCGGCGTCAGCTTCGGGTCAAGCCCGGGGACATTCCAATCCTCCTCGATGAAGACCAGCTTCTTCTTCACCGCGCCGTCCGCGCCTTGAGCGACATGCAGCTCGAACGGCTGAGGGTTGCGGTCGGCCCGCTCGCGCCACTTCTCCTGCGGCAGAAAGGCCCGCGGGTAAAGCCCCTGTTCGGGTTTACCGTCCAGTTTAAGGCCCTTGCCGTCAAGCATAGCGAACACGCGCGCGGCATCGACGGCCCGCCTGAGCGGCATCGCGTCGGACATTCCCAAGGTCACGAACGGCTCACGCCCGGCCTCCGCCTGGCCGCGCAGCCAAGTCAAGGTCTCGGCCAGTCCCGCCCGCTTCAGGAGGGTCCCGTCAGCCCCCGCGCAGGTCAGCTCCACCTCCGGACCGGCCATCGCGGCGGTCACGGTCAGCGGCAGCACGCGCGCCACGCCGTCCTTGGGCGCCTGCGGCCGCAACACGATCTCCAGCAGCGCTCCGAAAGGCAGGGCCTCGGCCAGCGTCAGCCGGCCGTACACCTCGCTCTGGCCGACCTGGAACGGCAGGTCGAAGAGCGTGCACGGCTCGTTGTAGAGCGAGATCACCGATGACGGCATATTGGTGTCGGTCAGGCACACGGAGCGGTTGTCCCAGCGTCCGCCCGTAAAGACCAGGCCGCCCTCGCCGAACAGCGGCGCCGCCGTGTCGGCGTCGCGGACCAAAGCCTGCAGCGGACGCTCCTCCGCGCCTTCGACTCCCAGCCGCCGCACCGTCGCCGTGACGCGCTCGCCGCACGGCCAGAAGCGGAAGGGACGGCTCCCCACGCCGCCGCCCCGGGCGAGCCCCAGACTCTCGACCGCCCGCACGATGTCGCTCGGCATCGCGACCGTCACCGCCGCCGCCTCGTAGGCGCGGTCGCTCAGCGGCCCGACCAAAAGAAACTCGGCCGTGACGCCCTGCCGGTGCCCCACCGCCTCGGCGAGCAGCCGGACCTCGCGCTTCCGAGTGTCGGCGACCACGCCCGGCCACGCCTGGCCTGCCGCCGGAGCCAGGTTCCGCTGGGCCGCGTTCCAGGCGCTGACCGCGTTCGTGTTGACCAGGCGCCACTCGTCCGGCCCGGTGAACTCCGTAGCGGCGCCCACACGCGCCGCCAGCGACAGTCCCAGCAGGGTCAAGCCAATCGTCCAGTTTCCAGTTCCCATAGCCGCAGCCCCTTGCCGTTTGCCGACAGTCCCGTGCAGATTGCAGATCGCAGATTGCTTACCGCCTAGGACCGGCACGTGTCCGCCGCGGCTTTGAACCCGGCCGCCGAGCGCTTGATTACCGCCTCGTCCACGCTGAAGCTCAGCCTGAAGTAGCCGGGAAAGCCGAAGCCCGCCCCCGGCACGGCCAACACGTTATGAGCCAGCAGCGCCCGCACGAACGCCTGGTCGTCGCCGCCCGGCGCCTCCGGAAAGAAGTAGAACGCGCCCTGCGGCATCGCGAAGCGGATGCCCGCATCCGACAGCACCCTGGCCATCGCCCGGCGCCGATGGTCATAGACCGAGAGGTCCACGCCTTCGTTCAGGAGCGCCATCGCCAGCCGCTGGCCGAGCACCGGCGCGTTCACGAAGCCCAGCGTGCGGTTGGTCATGGTCACCGCGTTCATCAGCAGGTCCACCTCGGGCATCGCGGGATTCGCGACGATATACCCGATACGCTCCCCCGCCAGCGACAGGCTCTTGGAGAAGGAACCCAGAACCAGCGTGAAGGGCGAGAGCGGCAGGATCGGCGGCACCACCGCGCCGTCGTAGGCCAGGAACCGGTAAGGCTCGTCGCTCACGAGGAACAGCGCGCGCTCGCGGCCCGCGTTCACGCGGTCCACCAGCGCGCCCAGCCGCGCCAAAGTCGCCTGGCTGTAGATGCAGCCGGTGGGGTTGTTCGGCGAGTTGATGATGATCACGCGCGTCTTGTCGGTGATGGCAGCCTCCATCGCGGCCAGGTCCGGCTGGAAGTCGGGCGGCAGCGCCGGCACCGGCGTGAGCACGCCGCCGAAGTGTCCGCAATACGCGCCGTACTCGACAAAGTAAGGCGCGGGACACATCACCTCGTCACCCGGCTCCAGCACCGCACGGAAGAAGGAGGTCAAGGCCCCGGCCGCGCCGCAGGTGACCACCACGTGCCCGGCTTTCACCGCCGCCTGCTGCTGCACCGACAGGAAGGCCGCCAGCGCCTCGCGGAAGGCCGGCAGTCCCGCATTCGGGCAATATCCCAGCCCCAGCGGCTTCACCGCGCTGTCCGCAAGTGACAACAAAACCTCACGCGCGCGCGGCGGCGGCGGAATGTCGGGGTTGCCCAGGCTGAAGTCGCACACGTTCTCGGCTCCGAACTCCTTCTTCAGCTCCATGCCTTTCTCAAACATCTTACGGATCCACGAGGCGTTCGCCATCTGTGTCTGGATCTGACTTGCAATAACCTGCATCCCCATACCTCGTTTCAGCTTATTCAGCGCCCGGATTCTGCTGCCGCGTCTTGAGCACCCGCGACGTCACCGCGCCCTTTTGTTTCAAGATCTTCGAGCCGCGCGTGATCTTGCAGAGGCTGATCTTGAGCTCTTCCGCGATCTTGCGCTGCGACAGGCCGTCCGCCAGCAGTTCCAGCAGTCTCCAACGCAGCGTGATGTCGCGCACCTCGCCCGGCGTCAGCAGCTCTTTGAGAAACAGGCGCATTTCCTGCGGCGAATCGATCGCCGACAGCACGGCCGCCACGGTCTCGAACGCCTGCATGTCCACATGATGTTTGACGCGCACCATAAAGCCCCCATTCCCCGAACCCGCCTGCCCGGCGTCAGGCCGAAGGGAATCCGGCCGCTCCCCGCGCCCTACCAGTTCGACGACGATTTACGCTTCACCGCCTCGAACTCCTCGGCATCCTCGATCTTGGTCAGCCGCTCTTCGAGCATCGGGAAGGTGCCCCTGTTCTTGTACAGCGCCGAACAGATGCCCAGGTCGATGAAGTAGACCCCGCCCTGGTTGAGACGCTGCATGAGGTCCACAGGCGATTGCGCGTAACGCAGCGCTTTCGGCAACACCCCCATCAGCGCGCGCGCCGTGCCGTAGTTGCCGTTCACCCGGTTGTGCCGCGTGCCGAAGAAAAAGAACTCGTTCTGGACCAGCGCCTGCTCGTAACCCCTGCGCAGCCGCTCCAGATTCGCCACCAGCGCCTCTTTCTGCCGTTTGAGATCATCGTCTGTCAACTCGGCCGTTCCGGCGCCCGACGCGGCCACCGCCGGCGCGGCGGCCGGCGCTGCAGGCGCGGCAGGTGCGGCGGCGGCCGAAACCGGCTTCGCAGGCGTGTCATCGTCAAACAGATCATCGATGCTCTTCACGCTCTTGGCTTTGGCGGCCGCAGGCGCCGGCTCAGCCGCCGCCACGGGCTTGGCCGCCGCGCCGACCTCTTCGAAGTCGCCGTCCGCATCCACCGACTTTTTGACGGCCGCGGCGGCGGGCGCCGGCTGCGGCACCGCGCCTGTCGCCGCAGCGCGCGACCAGGCCACCGGCTGCTCGATCTGGATGCGGTTGATGAAGATGGCGTTGCCCTTGCGCGACACCGTGTAGGGCGGAGGGATGTAACGGCCGTCGATGAACACAAAACCGTTCATCTGCGGCGTGCCCAAGGTGGTCCCCAACTCGGCGATCGCCTCATCCGTCACGTCCGGCAGATCAGCCGCAACTGAAACACACGCGACCCACGCGCCCAAAACAATTTTCGCTAACTGCTTCATGATTCCCGCTTCCCGCCTCCGCCGCCCCGTATTCACGGCCCTGTCAAATAAAAAGCCCCACTTTGCCGTACTGCAGGATCTCTGAAACCTCACTAATGAGGTGGGTGCTCTAATCGGAGAGCTTCCGGTTTCTGCCCGCGAAGGCAGACCTCCATCACTCGCCGCTTTCAAACTCCCAATGCAAACTGAAGGTCAGAGAAATTCTGCTTATTCGCGCACAAAGCAGGGCCCACTTCGTTCTTGCGCCGGGTTTCGCCTCCGCACCCGGCTGCATTCAAATCCAAAAATAACGTCAGCCCTCGCGGACCTCCACTTTCAGGTCGTTTTTCAACGCCTGAATGATTTTCGCAAAGGCCGCGTTCACCTCCTGGTCCGTCAACGTCCGGTCCGGTGAACGGAAAGCAAGGGTGTAGCCCATGCTGCGTTTGCCCTTGCCCATTTCCTTTGACACAAATATATCAAACAGCTCGATTCCGGTCAATTCCTGAGGGGCCGCCTTGCGGACCGCCGTCACCACGTCGCGGTGCGTCACCGAGGCGTCGGAAACGAACGCGATGTCGCGGCGCACCGCCGGATACAGCGGCACCGGCTTGACCGCCGCCACCGTCGCCACGCCCGCCAGCAAAGGGGCCAGCCGCAGTTCGGCCAGCGGCATGGGCGCCGTCATACGCCACTGGTGGCGCAAGGCCGCCGACACCAGACCCATGCACCCGACCGCCGCGCCGTCAAGGGTGATCTCGACCGCCCAGCCCGGCTCCATGGCCGGATGCTCGCAGCGCGCGAACGCCACCGTGCCCGCGTGCAGCGACGCCACCAGCGTCTCCACCGCGCCCTTCAGCCACAGCAGCGACTCCTCGTTCGACACCGCCCGCCGCCGGTCGATCGCCGAACGGCCGAACGGCCCCATCAGGCCCAGCGCCACGCGCTCCTCTTCGCCGGGCTTGCCGTCCGCGTCCACAAAGAACACGCGCCCCATCTCGAACAGGCCCGCGCTCTCCACCTGGCGCGAGGCGTTGCGCCCCAGCGACCCCGCCAGCTGCGGCAGCAGCGAATCGCGCAGCACGCCGTAATCGGCGCTCACCGGATTCGGCAGCACCGCCCGCCGCGCCGCGCCGCGCGCGTCGAACGCGTCCAGCTCCTGCGCCGAAAGAAAACTGTAGTGCATCGCCTCGGAGAAGCCCATCCCCACCACCAGCTGGCGGCAGCGGGCCTTCGCATAGAACGGACGGTCATCCAACGTCGAGACCGCCGTCAGATCCGGCATCACATCCGGGATCGCGTCCAGCCCGTGCATGCGGGCGATCTCCTCGATCAGGTCCGCCTCCAGCGTCAGGTCCAGGCGGAACGAGGGAATCCGGAAGGTGGCGGTCTCCGCGTCGCGCGTCACCACCGCGAGGCCCAGCGACGTCAAGATGCCGACCATCTCCTCCACCGGCAGAGCCACGCCGATCACGGCGCACGCCCGCTTGAAGCGCAGCGTCACCTCGACATTCTTAAACCCGCGGCCTTCCACGTCGATCACGCCCTTGGCCACCTGCGCCTGGCCGTGCTTAACCAGCAGCGCCACCGCGCGCCGGCTCGCCCAGTCCGCCAGCTCCGGATCCACGCCGCGCTCGTAGCGCCGCGACGATTCCGTGGAGAGCCCCAGCCGCGTGGCGGTGAACTTGGTCGTGGCCGGATCGAAGAGCGCGCTCTCCAGCAGCACATGCTCGGTGCCCGCCGCGATCTCGCTGCCCGCGCCGCCCATGATCCCCGCCACCGCGCTCGGCGCCGCCGCGTCGGCGATCACCAGCATGCTCGGGTCCAGCGTGCGCTCCACGCCGTCCAGCGTCTTGATCTTCTCACCCGCCCGCGCGCAGCGCACCACGACCGTGCGCTCCGCCAGCGTGCGGTAATCGAAGGCGTGCAGCGGCTGCCCGCACTCCAGCATCACATAGTTGGTCACGTCCACCGTCAGACTGATCGCCCGCACGCCGCACAGCTCCAGGCGGCGCTGCAGCCAGTCCGGCGACGGCCCGTCCTTGACCCCGGTCATCACGCGCGCCGTGTAGCGCGGGCACTTGACCGGGTCCTCGACGACGACCTTGGCGAACTGTTCCACCGGCTCACCGCACTCGGCGAAATCCACGGACGGCATGCGCAGCGGGCGCTTCAGGATCGCCGCGAACTCGCGGGCGATGCCGATGATCGAAAGGCAGTCCGGACGGTTCCACGTGATCTCGAGATCGAGCACCGTCTCCGGCGGCGGCAGCACGTCGCGCATCCGCGTGCCGGAAGGGAGCGCCGGATCGAGAAGCATCAGCCCGGCATGGTCGGCCGAGAGCTTCAGCTCGCGCGCGGAGCACAGCATGCCGAACGACGCCACACCGCGCAGCTTGGCCTGCTTGATCGTGAAGCCGCCCTCCGGCACCACCGCGCCGACCTTGGCCAGCGGCACCTTGATGCCCGCCGCGCAGTTCGGCGCGCCGCACACGATCTGCAGCTCCTGCGTCCCGTCGGAAACCTTGCACACGTGCAGGTGGTCGGAGTTCGGGTGCGCCTCGCTGGTCAGCACCTCGCCCACCACGAAGTTGTCGTCGAGCGCCGCGCCGACCTCTTCGATCCCCTCCACCTCCACGCCGGAAAAGGTCAGCCGGTCGGACAGCTCCTTGACCGACAGATCCGACACGTCCACATACTCGTTCAACCAACTGACAGGTACTTTCATGATAGGCCTCGAAAAACGGTCCGTTCGAAAAGGGGCTACGCCAACTGACTCAGGAAACGCGTGTCGTTCTCGTACAGCCACCGGATGTCGGGGATGCCGTACTTGATCATCGCGATGCGCTCCACGCCGAAACCGAAGGCGTAGCCGAACACCTGCTCGGGATCGTACCCCACGAAGTTGAAGACGCGCGGATCCACCATGCCCGCGCCCGCGATCTCGATCCAGCCGCTGTTCTTGCAGACGCGGCAGCCCTTGCCGGCACACACGTGGCAGGAGAAGTCCACCTCCACGCTCGGCTCGGTGAACGGGAAGAAGTGCGGGCGGAAGCGCACGCCCGCCTTGGAGCCCATCATCTCTTTCGCGAAGTAGGCCAGCGTGGATTTCAGGTCGGCCAGCGACACCGGCTTGGTGTCCACGTAGAGCCCCTCGATCTGGTGGAAGTTGGCGCTGTGCGTCGCGTCCGTGGTGTCGCGGCGGTAGGTGCGCCCCGGGGTGATGATGCGCACCGGCGGCCGGTACTGCGTCATCATGCGGATCTGCACCGGCGAGGTCTGCGTGCGCAGCAGCAGGTCGTCGGTCAGCCAGAAGGTGTCCGAAGCGTCCATCGAGGGATGGTGCGCGGGCGTGTTGAGCGCCGTGAAATTGTTGAAGCGGTTCTCGATGTCCGGCCCGTCCGCCACGGTGAAGCCGAGGCGCGCGAAAATGGCGGCGGACTCCTCGATCACGCGCGAGACCGGATGCTTGGCGCCCGGCGCGGACCAGCGGCCCGGCAGGGTGCAGTCGAACGCGCTCTCCTCTTTCTTCACCGTGCCGACGCTCGCCAGCCGGTCGGCGAGGGCCGCCTCCAGCGCCGCGCGCCAGGCGTTCGTGCCTTTGCCGAACTCCGGCCGCTCCGCGGCCGGCACGTCCTTCATCTGCTTCACGATCGCGGGCAGCAGCCCGTTGCGGCCGAGGTAGCGGATCCGCACCTGCTCCAGCGCGGCCGCGTCCGCCGCGGCGGCCACTTCACTCAACGACTGCGCCTGTTGCGCGTCCAATTCTGCCAGTGTCATAAACCCTTCGCTTTCCGTCAAAAATTGAAGGTGGAAGTTTATTCCAAACACCCCCCGAAATCAATTTGCATCTTGAAACAAAAAAACCGCCCCCGCAACGGGGACGGTCTTTTTCAGATGGCCGCACGCGGCCCTCTCGCCTTAAACGAGCGCGGCGCGCGCCTTCTCGATCAGCGACTTGAGCCCGTCCGTATCGGCAATCGCGATTTCGGAGAGCATCTTGCGGTTGATCGCGATGCCGGCCTTGGTCAGCCCTTCCATGAAGCGGCTGTAGGTCATTCCCTCGCTGCGGACGGCCGCGTTGATGCGGGTGATCCACAGGGCGCGGAACTCGCGTTTGCGGTCCTTGCGGTGAATCGTCGCCAGCCGCTGCGAGCGGTCGACGGCCTCGGTGGCCTGACGGAAAAGTTTGCTGCGGGACCCGCGAAAACCCTTCGCGAGTTCCAAACGCCGACGACGGCGCTCTCTGGACGCGGGTGCATTCGTGACTCTGGACATGACACAATCTCCTTGTTAGTTGCCTTGCAGCATACGCGCCGCGGTCTTGACAAACACTTCAGCAGCAACAGTGGTACCACGGAGATTGCGCTTGCGCCCACGCGCTTTGTAGCCGTTCAGGTGCGATTTGCCACCCTGTGAGCGCATTACTTTACCCGTGGCCGACATTTTAATCCGCTTGGTAGCGGATTTCTTGGTCTTCATGGTAGGCATGATTTACCTCTTCCTTGTTTGAAGCCTGAACCCGCAGGGCAGCCAGCCGTGAAAGCCCGTACAGGAACACTCTTTCCACCTACTCCGGTGAAAAAGGAGCCATGTTTTTACCAAATGCGGCCCTCCCCGTCTAGCCCAAACCGCAGGCTGCGCTGCACTTTCGCTGAAAGTGCCTCGCCGCAGTTAGGAGTTAGAAGTTAGGAATCAGGCGTTGCATCGTTAAAAACCGCCGACCTTCAAGGAGAAAACGCACTCCTAACTCCTAAATTCTCACTCCTCCTTGGGGTGCGGATTCAACAAAGTTGAAGCGCACCCGCGATTCCGCTGTTTTCCAGCCCCGCTGTTTATGCTATAAACAGAACACTTTCCGATCTTTAAAAAGGACCTCGAGACCATGGACAACGCCACCCTCATCAGCTCCCTCAGCGATTTCAGCGCGGACACCCGGCACGGCGCGCTCAAACAGCTCGCCGCCCACGCGCGCTTCCCCGACCCCGGCGCGCTTTTCAACATGCACTGCCACTCGTTCTTCTCCTACAACGCCGAAGGCTGGTCGCCCTCGCGCGTCGCCTACGAGTGCCGCAGCCGCGGACTCTGCGCCGCGGCGCTGTGCGACTTCGACGTGCTGGACGGCCTGGAGGAGTTTCTGGAGGCCGGCCGCGTGCTGGCCCTGCGCTCGGCCGCGCACCTGGAGACGCGCGCCTTTGTGCGCGAACAGGCGCGCGTGGACATCAGCTCGCCCGGCGAGCCCGGCGTCGCCTACATCATGGGCTGCGGCTTCCCCGGCCTGCCCGCCGCCGGCTCCGACCAGGACCGCACGCTGGCCAGCCTGCGCCAGGGCGCGCAGGAGCGCAACCTCGCGCTGATCGCCCGCGTCAACGCCACCCTGCCCGAGATCGCCGTCGACTACGTCCGCGACGTGCTGCCGCTCACCCCCAAAGGCGTGGCGACCGAACGCCACATCATGCGCGCCTACTGCACCCGCTCGAAGCGCGCGTTCGGCGACCCCGCCGCGCGCGCCGCCTTCTGGTCCGCGCTGCTCAAGTGCGACGTCTCGGCCTACCCGGCCATCGAGGCCAACGTGCCGAAGATGGAGGACCTCGTCCGCAACGCGCTGGCCAAGCGCGGCGGCATCGGCTACATCCAGCCCGACGACACCACCTTCCCCCTGGCCGACGATTTCATCCCGTGGGTCAAGGCCTGCCAGGCCATACCGACCATCGCGTGGCTCGACGGCACCAGCGGCGGCGAGGCCGACTGCGACCGCCTGCTGGACCTCATGACCGGCAAAGGCTGCGCGGCGCTGAACATCATTCCCGACCGCAACTGGAACCTGAAGGACCCGCAGGACGCCGCGCGCAAACAGGCCAAGCTCGACGAAGTCGTGAAAGGCTGCGTCAAGCGCGACCTGCCCGTCAACATCGGCACCGAGATGAACAAGGGCGGCCTGCCGTTCGTGGACGACATCACGGGCATCGTGCTCCGCCGCTACGCCGAGCCGTTCACGCAGGGCATGCGCGTCATGGTGGGACAGACCCTGCTCGCGCGCTATGCTGACGCCCCCTATCTCGGGGAGAGGGCCGCCTCGGAATTCAAGAGCGTCGCCGCGCGCAACGCCTTCTTCGCGTCGGTCGGCGCCCTGCCCGCGCTCACCGCCGCGTGCGCCGACACGCTGAGCGCGGCCGGGCCGGACAAGGCCTTCGCCCTGCTGGCCGACGCCGCGAAACGTATTTGAGACGCACCCATCGGCTGCGCGGAGCGCTCGCCCTACCGGTGCGGCGTATGGATGCGGCGGCACGGCGGGCATCCGCGCCGCCGCATTGTCTGGACCGGTAGGGCGAGCGCTCCGCGCCGCCGCATCATCGATAAAAAAAGGGACCTACGATGAAAATGCCGTTATTCTATGCTGTGGCCTTTTTGGCCGTCTCGGCCGCCTGCGCCGCGCGCACCGCGCCCGCGACCTTTTACGTGGACAGTGAAAGAGGCTCGGACGCCGCCGCAGGCACGGACGAAGCGGCCGCGTGGCGCAGCCTGGAGCGCGTCAATGCGGCGGAACTGCTCCCCGGCGATGCCGTGCTGTTCAGGCGCGGCGGCCTCTGGCGCGGCCAGCTCGTGCCGCACAGCGGCACGAACGGCGCACGCGTCGTGTACGGCGCCTATGGCGCGGGCGCGAAGCCCGTCCTGCAAGGCTCGGTCGCGCGCGACCGCGCGGAAGAATGGGTGCAGGTCAAGCCCGGCCTCTGGGCCACGCTTCCGTTCGAACCCGAGATCCTCGGCCAGGTGCAGGACCTGTCCGGCTCGCGCTGGTCGCCCTCCTTCCAGGAATCCGCCAAGGGCACGCTGACGCGCGCGGAAGAAAACGGTCGCGCGTTCAACCGCCTGACGGTCAAGGTCCCCGGCGGGAAGCGCCACCAGATCCAGGTGTGGGGCCCGCAGCTCAAGGAGCTCGCCCCCTGCCTGGTCCTGCGGCTCCGCGTGCGCTCCACCCTGCCGTTCAAGCTGGACACGTTCGAGGCCATGCGCAACAGCGCGCCCTGGACCGCGGCCACGCGCGGAAACGCCGGCAACCAGGTGATCGGGCCCGAGTGGCAGACCGTCGACGTGCTGCTGCTGCAGCTGCAGCCGCTGGAGGCGGCCTACCTGCATTTCAGTGTCGGCGGCCTGCCGCCCGCAGGCGCGGTGTTCGATTTCGAGCCGCTCGGAGTCTGGCGGGCGAACATCGACAAGTGCGACCCCATCCGTCACGACGTCGGCATCCTGATCTTGAACCACGGCGAGAGGTGGGGCGTGAAGAAATGGAAGCTGGAAGATCTCAAGGCCCCGCTCGATTACTGGTATGACGCGGAAGGCAAGCGCCTCTTCGCGGCCTGCGACGCCAATCCCGCCGCCAAATTCAACAGCGTCGAGCTGGCGCTCACGCGGCACATCGTCAACGAGGGCGGCGCGCACGACGTGACCTACGACGGGCTGGCGGTGCGCTACGGCGCCGCGCACGGCTTCGGCGGCGGCGGCACCAGGCGCATCACCATCCGCAACTGCGACGTCTCCTGGATCGGCGGCGGCCTGCAATACTGGAAAAAACGGGATAACGGCACACAGTACCCCGTGCGCTACGGCAACGGCATCGAGTT
This sequence comes from Verrucomicrobiota bacterium, assembly GCA_023269675.1. Lineage (GTDB taxonomy): Bacteria > Verrucomicrobiota > Kiritimatiellia > RFP12 > UBA1067 > JAHFSX01. Next base: position 3,932 of record JAHFSX010000049.1, on the reverse strand, counting down.
CTGGGGCAACGCCTCCGACAATCTGGTGGAGTACAACCGCTTATGGGAGGTCTATGACGCCGCGCTCACCAATCAGGGCGTGGATGACGACGAGGTCAACATCACCTACCGGCACAACGTCATCTGGAATTCCGAATACTCCTTCGAGTACTGGAATCGCAAAAGGACCGAGAACATCCTGTTCGAGCACAACACCTGCGTGGATGCGGGCTGCGGCTGGGCACACAACCAGAGGCCCGATCCCAACGGCGGCCACCTCATGTTCTATCAGAACCGCGCGGCTACCACGAACGTCGTGGTCCGCAACAACATCTTCATGAACTCCACCGAAGTGTGCACGCGCATGGAGAACGACTGGCGGTCGGGCGTGACCCTGAACAACAACCTCTGCTGGCAGGCCGAGAAACCGATATTGCGCTGGCTCGGCAAAACCTATTACGCTCCGGCCGACTTCGCCCGCTACCAGGCGGAGCTCGGGATGGACGCGGGCTCCGTCTGCGCCGAGCCCCAGTTCGTAGATGCCGCTGCGCGCGACTACCGCCTGAAACCGGAGAGCCCGGGAGCGAAACTGGCGACGGACGGCGGTCCGGTCGGCGCGCGCGGGCCGACGCCCTGAGCGGGTGTCCGCTTTTCTTGAGTGCGCGGGCCTGGCCGCGCTTTCCACGGCAGGGGCCTGACCCTGCCGCGTGAGGCCGCGGCGGACGCGTCAGGCCGCGTCAACAGAAAGCGCCCGGAGCCGGGCGCACTCAAAACGAAATCACGTCACTTCGGCGCCGCGTGCTCCTGCAGCCACTTGAGCGCCTGCGCGTTGCCCTGCGCGGCCGCTTTGCCGATCCATTTCTTCGCCTCGTTCATATCCGCGGGCACACCGTGTCCCGACGCATACATGAAGCCCAGCCGGAACTGCGCCAACGCGTGTCCCTGCTCGGCGGCGGCCCTGAACCACTTCAGGGCCTCGGCCGCGTCCTGCGCGATGCCGCTGCCCCGATAGTAAGCGGCGCCCAGATTGCTCTGGCCGTCGGCGTCGCCGCGCTCCGCGGCCTTGCGGAACCAGGCGACGGCCGCGGCCTCGTCTTTCGCCGGGAAGCCTTCGCCGCGCCCGACCATCACGCCCAGGTTCGACATCGCGGCGGCGTCGTCCTGCGCCGCGGCGAGCTCGAACCATCTGCGCGCCTCGTCGAACGACTGCGCCACCCCCTTGCCGCGGTAGTACGCGATGCCGAGGCGGGTCTGGCCGTCCCGGTGCCCCTGCTCCGCCGCCTTCCGGGACCAGCGCGCGCACTCGGGATCGTTCTGCGCCACCACCGCGCCCTTGCTGTACATCATCGCCAAAGCGAGCTGCGCGTTCACGTCGCCCTGCTCCGCCGCGCGCTTCAGCCACACCACGCCGGCCTCGGGGTCATAAACCGGACTGCCCTTGGTGAGGCAGAGCGCGCCGAGGCTGGCCTGCGCGGAAGAGCTCCCTTGCGCCGCGGCCTTTTGCAGCCAACCGGCCGCCTCGGGCTCGTTTTTGGGCACGTCGGTGATGCCCTTGAGAAACAGCTGGCCCAGCGCGGTCTGCGCCTTGAGATAGCCGCTGTCACCCGCTTTGCGCAGCCAGGTCAGCCCCTCGTCGATGTTGCGCGGCAGCCCGTCGCCGTAGAGCAGCGAGAAGCCCAGCGCATACTGCGCCGCCGCATCGCCCGCCGCAGCCTTCGACCGCAAATCCTGATCGGCCGGAGGGGTCTTGTGCCACGGCCAAGCCGCGGGCCAGTGCGGCGGATGCGGCATCCGGAGGTGCGCGCACCCGCCGGACACGCTTCCCAAAAATAAAATGACCGCGACCCGCCCCAGAAAAGAAAACCGCATGAAGCCTCCCTTGATGAACGGGCATCATTAAACCCTTTTCGCGGGAGACGGTCAACCCCGGTCACCGGCGCGGGACACGCGGGCGCGCTTCAGCTTGGGGGACGGCTTCGGTTTTGCAGGGTTTCGGCACCGCGTAGACGCTGGGCGTTGAGCGTTCTCTCGGTCAGGCTGTTCAGCGCTGAGCGTTCGCCCCTCTCAGGCGACCGCGACCTCAAGGCGCGACGGCTCAGGCCAGCAGATCCAGCGGGCTGACGGTGGTGCTGCCGAGCCCTCGCATGACATGCGTGTAGATCATGGTGGTCTCGACGCTGCTGTGGCCGAGCAGTTCCTGCACCTCGCGGATATTAACGCCCCGCATGAGCATGTGCGTGGCGAAGCTGTGACGCAGGGTATGCACGCCCGCATGTTTGGTGATGCCGGCACGGACAACCGCCTGACGCATGGCGCGTTGCAGCACTTCCTCTCCGACATGGTGGCGCCTGACCGCGCCCGATCTGGGGTCGGTCGACAGTCCGGCGGCAGGGAAGACATACTGCCATCCCCATTCCCACGCGGCTTTCGGATATTTGTTCTGAAGGGCGTAAGGGAGCTCAACATCGCCATGCCCCGCCGCCAGCTCGCTGCCGTGCAGGGCTTTCACACGTTCAAGGTGAGCCTTCAGCGGCGCCGTCAGGCAAGCGGGGAGCAGGGTCGTGCGGTCTTTGTCCCCCTTGCCGGCGCGCACGGTAAGCAACCCCTGCTCGAAATCCAGATCCTGCGCCCGGAGGCGCGTGCATTCCGAAACGCGCAGCCCGCTGCCGTAGATGAGGCGCAGCATCAGCCCGGCTGTGCCGTCGATGCTGTTGAGGACCAGCGCGACCTCCTTGTCAGTCAACACGACCGGCAGGTGCGGGCCGCGTTTGGCACGGACCGAATTCAGGGCCGCCGTGTCTTGTCCCAGCACCTCGCGCAGCAGGAAGAGCAAGGCGCTGAACGCCTGGTTCTGGGTGGAAGCGGCGACGTTCCGGCGCACGGCCAGTTCGCCGATAAACGCGCGGACGCTGTCCGCCGCGGCCCACGGGAGGTGCTGCCGGCTGACATAGTCTTGATACTGCGAAAGCCAGTAGAGGTAGGTCTGCTCCGTCCTGTAGGCGTAATGGCGCAAGCGCACCAGACGCCGGGTCTCGTTGATCGCCTCCTCCAAGGTTTGCGGTTGGTCCGGGGCGCGCGAGGTCGGGGCGTCCGCGCCGTCTCGGTTTTCGCGGAAAGGGAGGTAGTGCCGTTGGTAAAGGTCGACAGCCCGCGCGGCCTGAGAGACTTGCCATTCAGGCGTCTGGTCCGAGCGGCCCAACTCCTCCAGCCAGACGCGCTGCGCGTCCTCCGGGGTATACCGCGGATCGCCTCCCGGGCCGGCCAGAAAACGCTGGATCCAGCGCACGTAATACGGCCGGTGGAGGTCATCGACCAGCGCCCGGCTTTTAAGATACTCCGCAAGATCATGCAGGTCAACGGGTTGAAGATCGTTCATAACGAAACCTCCAGATTCGCAGACAGACGCATAACATCGGGAAACGGGGGTAATTACGTCAGGTTAGACGTGCGAGCCCACCGTTTCATTGGGCATTATTTCCGGAAAGTCCGACTGGACGTATAACACCAATATCTCGGCATTATACGACAAGGTCGATATTTGGGCAAGGCAGCGTCACGCGGCGGACCGTCGGGACAAACTCTTGATTAAGAATACCATACATCAGCGCTTGACGGACCGCGCGGGACTTGTCAAAGTTGTGACTCAAAGTGGATGAATGTCGCGGACTGGCGCTTTACCCGAGTTTTGCGATTGGACGCCCATATAACGTTCGCCTCGATTTGAGACAGAGGGAAAAGATCGGTTTCCAGAGGCAGGACGGAGGGGTGTTTTCCGATCGGTTCTCCGGTCTGGATCGGCCGAACATCAAAGGCAATTTTGGACCGTCGGAAAGCCACTGCGGTGAGATATGGCCTATATGATAAACCATAGGCTTTTCACCCGTACCACCGGTCCTCTTCATTGCCCCGCTCTCCGGACACGTGCACCCCTTGCGTCGTTGCGCTGGGGTGCC
>JAHFSX010000069.1 GCA_023269675.1 Verrucomicrobiota bacterium | reverse complement strand
AATCCTCGACGGCCTCTCCGCAGAAGAGAAGGTCAAACGCTACTTCGAGGAATACGTCGCATGAAAATCATCTCACCGCTCTATCGCCTGCGTGCATTTGTTATTGCAAGTCAGGAAAAAACGGCGCTGCGAAAAAGTTGAAGCGTATGGTTGACAATGGTCGGCCGGGATGGTTAAATACCCCCGTTTTTGCGCCTGAAAAGGTTTTGGGGGTATAGCTCAGTTGGTAGAGCGCTTGAATGGCATTCAAGAGGTCGGGGGTTCGACTCCCCCTACCTCCACCAATACAAAAACAAGGCAAAGTCCGTGAGTCCCGCAAGGGATTCGCGGTTTTTTGTTTTCGGGCCGCGGCCTTTGGCCTTCCGCGTGATTCTTGACGCCCGCCGGATGTCATAGCGTCAGCATACGGTTAATGATGACGACAGAATCAGCTTGTCGCCCGATTGTCCTGTCCTCGCGAAAAGTGTCAAATATTGAGGGTATGCTGAGATGTCAGAGGCGAGGTCAAGCTCTCGCCGCGCATCGGGGCAGCCGGAAACCCACACACAACGCAGCGAGGACGTATGCAAACAATCCAGCTGGAAGAGCCCGCCCAGGCGCAGGCGGGCCGTACGGCTCCCATGCTTCCGGGCCAGCCGACGCAGGGCAAAGGCCTGTTGCGCCTGATGACCCGCGCGCTCGGGCGGGTGGTCCGCTTCGAGACCGCCGAGGAGCGGGGTAGCCGGGTCTATGTCGCCGGCACGTTCAACGGCTGGGACCCGACCGCGCATCCGATGGCGTACTGCCCGGAGGACGGCCTCTTCAAGGCGAGCCTTCGCCTGCCGGCGGGAACGCACGAGTACAAATTCGTGGTGAACGATGTTTGGAAAATGGATGACGCGTGCCCGCACTGGGCCCTGAGCTCCCGCGGCACCCTCAACAGCGTGGTCAAGGTCTGAGGCACGCGCCCGGCCGCGGGCCGTCCCGCCCCCGCTGCCGCCCGTGCGGTGAATGCGACGAGGCCCCGTATGACCCAAAAAGACGAACTTCGCCAACGGGCCGAAAAAGCCCTCCGTGACAACGAGGCCCGAACGACGGAATATGTCGGGACTCTGTCTCCCGCGGCGGCGCGGCAGGCACTCCACGAGCTGAGGGTGCATCAGGTCGAGCTCGAGATGCAGAACGAGGAGCTTTGCCGGGCGCAGGCGGAACTGCACGCGTCGCGGGCGCGCTATTTCGACCTCTACGACCTGGCGCCGGTGGGGTACTTGACCCTGAGCGAGAGGGGGCTGATCGTGGAGGCCAACCTGACGGCCTCGACCCTGCTGGGCGCGGTGCGGGGCGCGCTGGTCAAGCAGCCGATTGCCCGTTTCATTCTATCCGATGACCAGGACGTCTACTACCTGTACCGCCAACAGACCCTTGAAAAGGAGACGGCGCAGGCCTGCGAGCTGCGGATGGTGCGAAAGGACGGGACGGTATTCTGGGCGCATCTGGAGGCCTCTGCCGCACCGGAGCCAGACGGGGCGCGGACGTGTCGCATCGTGATGTCCGACATCACTGAGCGCAAGCTGGCCGACACCTACAGAGAACTGGATCTGGAGGTCCTGCGTATCCTCAACGAGTCGGACGATCTGCAGGTCTCCGTCCGCAGCGTCCTCGCCGCGGTGAAGACGCGCATCGGGGTTGACGCCGTGGGGCTGCGGCTGCAAGGCGCGGAGGACTTTCCGTACTTCGCCCAAGAGGGTTTCCCCAAGGATTTCCTGCTTGCGGATAGCACGGTGACGGCGCACAAGTCGGACGGGGGGGTGTGGCGGGACAAGGACGGTCACGTCATCCTGGGATGCGCGTGCGGGCTCGTGCTGTCCGGCAAGTGCGATCCGTCCAGCCCGTGCTTCACGCGGGGGGGGAGCTTCTGGACCAACAACGCCTTCGCGCTGGGTGGCCTCCCGTCGGGTCAGGGCCAACGGCTGAATCCGTGTAACCCGTGCATGAGTTACGGCTACGCCTCCCTGGCCCTGGTGCCTCTCCGCGACAAGGAGCGGATCGTCGGGCTGATCCACCTCGCCGACCGTCGCAAAGGGTGTTTTACGCTCGCGGCGGTTGAGCAGCTGGAAGGCCTCGTGGTGCATATCGGCGAAGCGTTCATGCGCAAGCAGGCCGAGCAGAAAGTGCGGGAGAGCGATGTCTACATCCGGGCCGTCATGGACAGCCTCCCCATCGGAATCGCTGTGAACTCTGTCGCCGGGGCGGTGAAGTTCAGCTACATGAACGCCAACTTCCCGAAGTTCTACCGGACGACGCGCGAGGCGCTGGCCGACCCGGACGCCTTTTGGGAGGCCGTTTACGAGGACCCCGTGTTCAGGCAAGAGATCAGGCAGCGGGTGCTGGAGGACTGTGCCAGCGGCGACCCCGAGCGCATGCATTGGGAGGATATTCCGATTACCCGCAAGGGGGAAGAGACCCGCTTCATCGCCGCGATGAATACGCCGTTACCCGGCAAGCAGCTGATGATATCGACCGTGTGGGATGTCACCGAGCGCAAGCGGGCGCTGACGGATCTGCTGAACATGCGGACGATCCAGAGCGTGGGCACGCTGGCGGGCGGGATCGCGCACGATTTCAACAACATCCTGCTGGGGTTGTTCGGGAACATTTCCCTCGCCAAAGCGGAACTGCCCGAAGGCCATCCGGGCTACGCGCTGCTCGGGGAGGCGGAAAAAGCCATGAACCGTGCCGTCCGCCTGACCAAGCAGCTGCTGACCTTCGCGAAAGGCGGCGACCCGGTCAAGGAGAATGTCAACTTGGGCGCGCTGTCCGAGGATGTCGCGCGGTTCGACCTTTCCGGCAGCACCGTCTGCCTCGTTGTTCAACAGGCTGAAGACCTGTGGTCGGTCGAAGCGGACAAGGGGCAGATCCAGCAGGTCATCTCCAACCTCGCGCTCAACGCCCGCCAGGCCATGCCCGCGGGCGGGCACCTGTACATCACCCTGGAGAATACGGTCCTCCCGGAGGCGGCCGTTTCCCGCCTCCCGAAGGGAAAATATGTCAAGGTCACGGTGCGGGACGAGGGGGGCGGCATCGACCCGAAGGTGATCGACCGGATATTCGACCCTTATTTCACCACCAAAGTGGCCGGTCACGGCTTGGGGCTGGCAACGGTCTATTCCATCATCAGCAAGCACGGCGGCCACATCGGCGTGGTTTCGGAGCCGGGCCGGGGGACCGCCTTCACGTTCTACCTGCCCGCCTCCGGATGCCCGGCGCGGGCGGAGACCGGGCTGCCCGCCGCGGGAGACCCGCCGCCGGCGAGCCGCTCCCGCATTCTCGTGATGGATGACGACGAAACCGTCTGCGCGCTGGTCGTGCACATGCTCACCCCCTGCGGCTTCTCCGTCGCCACCGCTCCCGACGGCCAAAAGGCCATCGCCATGTACAGGCAGGCGCTGGCGGCCGGGGAGCCTTTTGACGTTGTCATCATGGACCTGACCGTCCCCGGCGGACTCGGAGGCCAGGAGGCGGTCAAGGAACTGCTGGCGATTGATCCCCACGTGCGGGCCATTGTTTCCAGCGGCTACGCGGACGATCCGGTGATGGCCAACCCGGCCCAGTACGGCTTTAAGGGCGTCGCCGCAAAGCCTTACAGCTTGAGCATGCTGACGGAAGTCGTGCGGCAGGTTTTGCAGGGCTGACCGCGGGACAGCCGGGCGTGTCCGGCCTTTGGGCTTCAGCGTTCTGCCTACGGCCTTGACGGGAGAGGGCGCTAGCCCGCGTGCGTAAGGGAGACGATAAAAGAATCCGTCCGCCGCCTGATTGCTTTTTGCTCGCGAAAAGTGTCTAATAACGGTGGCTTCTGGTCTGCACAAGCAACGGCCCTGACCCCCGTGAAAGGACCTTGGCGTGGAACGGGAGCAGGCGAACCGAAATCCATCTATCTGAAAGGCGGGCCGTCCTATGCGCCAGAACATGCTCAATCTGCTCGGCAAGGTGATCCGGGAGCCCGGAGAAGCGCCCGCCCCGTTCTGGCGGGAAATGTTGAGGCTTGCCGTTATCGCGCTCGGGTACGGGCTCACCGTCCGTTTCGGGCTGCTGCTTGTGGCGCAGCCTGAAGGCCTCGCCGCCGTTTGGCCTGCCAGCGGGTTGGCGCTGGCGATTGTCATGCTCAGCCCCCGCAGCCAGTGGGCCAAGCTGCTCGCTGTGGTCTTCGCCGCCAACGTGGCCGGCAACTGGAGCGGCGGCAACTCCCTGCCTGTCAGTCTGGGGTTTGCGCTGGCTAATACGCTGGAGACGGCTCTCGGAGCGTGGGTGCTGACGTGGTTCTGCAAGGAAAAAATCACGTTCGAGCGCACGACGGAAATTCTGGCCCTGCTGTGCGTGGCGGTTTTGGTCAGCGGCGTCACTGCCCTGCTGGGCGCGGCGGTCTCCTCGCTGGCTTTCAAGGGTTCGTTTATGAGCGGCTGGCGGCTGTGGTGGGCGTCTGACGGACTGGGGATCATCCTGATCACGCCGTTCATTGTCAGCTGGGCCAACTATCAAAGGGCGGCCCCGTTCGTCTTTTCGCGCAAGGTTGCGGAGACGGTCTTGCTGGTCCTTTGCGTGACCGGCTTCGCGTGGCTGTTATACGGCCCCTTCACCGTGGCGGAAAAGCCTCTCCTGCGCAATTACATGTTCTTTCCGCTGCTGATCTGGCTGGCGTTCCGGTTCAATCCGCGCGGCATCGTCAACGCGCTCTTGCTGTTCGCGTCGATCGCGGTCTGGTACACCCTGCAGGGGTACGGCATCTTTTCGTTCGCCAGCCACAGCCGGACGGAAAACTTAGTGGCCCTGCAGGTCTTCCTCGCCGTGTCGACGTGTTCCGGTCTGGTCCTGAGCGCGGTTGTTATCCGGCGCAAGCGGGCGGAAGAGGAGAAGGATCATCTCGAAGCGCTCAACCGGCAACTGCAAAAGAGCGAAAGTCTGGACCGCATGGCCGGGGCCATCGCCCACCACTTTAACAACCGGCTGATGGTGGTGATGGGCAACCTGGAACTGGTCATGGAAGAGCTGCCGCGCGACACGGAAATGTTCGGGACCCTGAGCGCCGCCCTGCTGGCGGCCCGTCAGGCGGCGGAGGTGAGCCGGGCGCTGCTGACGTATCTCGGGCAGACGGCCGACTCGCAGGAGCGGCTGGACCTTTCCGAGGCCTGCAGCCAAAACATCTCCGTGCTGTGCGCCGGCATGCCGAAAAACGTGGTTTTCAAGACCGACTTGATCTCTCCCGGCCCGGCCATCAATGCCAACGAGAGCCAGATCCTGCAAGTCATCGCCAGCCTGCTGATCAATGCCTGGGAGGCGGGCGGGGCCAACGTTTGCCTGACCGTCAAAAAGGTGGCGCCGGAAGAGATCCCTGCCGAACACCGGTTCCCCGTCACCTGGCAGCCGCAGGAGCAGGACTACGCCTGTGTGGAGGTGGCCGATACGGGCTGCGGGATCGCGCACACGGAGATCGAAAAGCTCTTCGAGCCGTTCTATTCGACCAAGATGAGCGGACGGGGACTGGGCCTCTCCGTGATCACGGGCATTGTGCGGGCACACGGGGGGTGCATCACGGTCGCGAGCGAGCGGGGCCACGGAAGCACCTTCCGGGTCTTCTTGCCGGTGTCGTCGGCCGCGGAGGTCCCCGCCACGAGCGTCGAGCCGGCCGGGCCGACTGAACAGGACCTTCAGGGCGGCACGGTGCTGGTGGTCGAGGATGAAGAGTCCGTGCGCAAGCTGGCCTCCCTGATGCTCACGCGTCTGCGTCTGGCGGTGCTTGAGGCGCGGGACGGCACCGAGGCTTTGGATATGTTCCGGCAGCACCAGGACGAGATCCTGTGCGTGCTTTGCGATCTGACCATGCCGGGCATGGACGGCTGGGCCACGCTGTCCGCGCTCCGGGCCCTGCGGCCCGGCCTGCCGGTGATTCTGGCCAGCGGCTATGACGAGGCGCAGGTCATGCACGGCGACCATCCCGAGCGTCCCCAGGCTTTTCTCGGCAAACCCTACGCGATGAAGGCGCTGCACGAAGCGATCGGCAAGGCGGTCGGCAAAGCGGTCGGCCACGCGGCGTGAGGCCTCCCCGGGCGCGATTCAACTTCGTTGAATTCACACCCGAAGAAGGAGTTGGGATTTAGGAGTTAGGAGTTGCAAGGCCATGGAAAAGAACACGTTCGCGCGATGCGCGAGGGTCCGTGTTCGTGTCTTCAAAGTGAAGGCACACGTTTGGCTTCAGGAAACGGTTCCCCGCGGAAGAGTTCCTTCTTTCCGAACGCCCTGTTTTCAGGGTCTCTTGCGCTTCCAACTCCTCAATCCGAACTCCTGAATTCTTCTTGGTGCGAGTCAGTTTCAACGAAACCGACTCGCACCCGGCCTCCCCCGTCCTTTCACCGGATGCCCGACAGGGCGGGCCCTGAGCTGTATTTTATCCGGGTTGACTCCGCTTCGGCAGACGGTTATCCGCACGCTGCAGGCGTTACGGCTCACGGCGCGCTAAAGCCATGCACCGCAAATAGGCTATCCCAATCGATGTGAGCGAACATGGCCACCTTGCGTCTGTTTCTCGCCGAGAGGCGAGCTGGCGCAGCTTGGAGTGCGGTGACAAGCGAGGCGCGGCACCGCTTTCAGGCCCGTGCGGGTAAAGCGGCGCCGCGCGGAGTACCGCTTGCCGCCGCACTCCAAATGGCCGCACCCGACACACGCTCGGGTTGCGCATGACTTTAGACCGCCTATTTGCGGTTCACCGCGCCAGTACGTTTTACAAAATGAATTTTCGGACATGATTTACTTCGTAGATCCGGGTACGAATATCCATGATTCGCACGGCTGAAGCAATAACCTCGCGGTCCGGACGTTTAGGATCCCAACAAAGGGGGGCATCATGTGGCGACGGGATTGGCTGACGGCGGCCGGGTGGGGGATGATCGGAGCGGCGCTTTGGGGCATGCCGGCGATGGCGGCGGAGCGTCCGCCCAACATCGTCGTGATCCTCGCCGACGACTACGGCTACGGCAGCGCGGGCTGCTACGGCGCGGACAGCCGCCTGATCCGCACGCCGAACATCGACCGCCTCGCGCGGGAGGGCCGCCGCTTCACGGACGCGAACACGACCTCGTCGGTGTGCTCGCCCACGCGCTACTCCCTGCTCACGGGCCGGTACTGCTGGCGCACCTCGCTGACGCATGAGGTGCTCGGCACCTTCTCGCCCCTGCACATCGAGACGAACCGCCTGACCCTGGCCTCCCTCTTGAAGCGGCACGGCTACGCGACCGCCGCCGTGGGCAAGTGGCACCTCGGCTACGGCACGGCCGGCGATTCGCCCAAGTGGCGCACGGACTACACGGCCGAGCTCTCTCCCGGCCCGCTGGATATCGGGTTCGACTACCACTTCGGCGTGCCGAGCAACCACGGCGACCTGACCGGCGTGTTCGTCGAGAACCGCTTCGTGTACGGCCTGCGCTCCGGCAAGATCCCCGCGGGCATGCAGCCGCCCGGCTCCGTGCCGGACGCCGACAACTTCCAGGCCGCGTACGGGCCGGAGGACACCGAGAACGGCAAGTCCACGGTCCTCGCCCTCGACGCGCCGCGCCGCAGGAACGAGCGCGTGATGCCCGCCCTCACCGACCGCGCGGTACGCTGGCTCGAACGCCAGCCCAAGGACAAACCCTTCTTCCTCTACTTCACGCCGGTCGCGGTGCACAACCCCGTCACGCCCGAGAAGGATCTCGCGGGCCAGAGCGCGGCGGGGCCTTACGGCGACTGGATCCGCGAGCTCGACCGCGCCGTCGGCGGCATTCTTGACGCGCTGGACCGGCTCGGGGTGGCTGAGAACACGCTGGTGCTCTTCACGAGCGACAACGGCGGCGTGCGGGAGCCGCAGAAGGCCGACAGCCCGCAGACGCAGGCGCTGAACGCCGGGCTGGCCATCAACGGGCCGTGGCGCGGCGGCAAGCACCATGTCTGGGAGGGCGGCTTCAAGGTGCCGTTCGTCGTGCGCTGGCCGGGCAAAGCCAAGCCGGGTTCGACCTGCGCGCAGATGATCAGCCTCGCGGACCTTTTGGCGACCGCGGCGGCGCTGCTGGGCGACCCGCTGCCCGCGCCGGACAAAGCCGGTGAGGACAGCGTCAACATCCTGCCCGCCATCCTCGGCGACCCGGCCCGGCCGCTCCGCGAAGACATGATCGTCCACAGCGCGGACGGCGTCTTCGCGATCCGCAAGGGCCCGTGGAAGTGGATCGAGGGCGAGCCGGTCGACGAGGTCAAGCCCGGCGCCCGCAAGGCCCGCGCCGACGAGTACAGGCCGCAGCTTTACGACACGCGGGCGGATCCCGAGGAGACGAAGGACGTGAGCGCGGCCCATCCCGAGGTCGTGGCGGAATTGCGCGCGCTGCTGAACCGCTACCGCGACGGCGGCTACAGCCGCGCGCTGCCGCCGGCGGACGCGAGGCCAAAACAGACCGTCGCCGCGCTGCCGCCGCTCGCGGGCGCGGCCGTGCTGAGCGAGCCTCTGGACAAGCTGCCCGCGAAGCCGTGGAGCGCGACGGGCCGCGGCGTCTGGACGGCGCATGACGGCGCCGTGTGGGGGGCGCAAAAAGGGCCGCAGGATCAGGGCGCGAACCTGAGCGTGCCGGTCTCCCTGACGGATGGCGCGATCGGCTACGAGATCTGCTTCAAGGGCGCGGACCGCCATTCGCTGCGCGTCGAGTGGGGCAGCGGCGAACGCAAAGGCAGCTTCCGCATCGTGGTGTCCCGCAGCGCGGTCGAGGTCACCAAAAATCCGTCCGCCGGCGAAGACAAGGAGGCGGCCGAGCCGATCGCCCGCAAAAATCTGAAGCTGGAGAAGGACCGCTGGTATCCGGTGCGGATCACCTTTAAGGCCGACGAGGTCGTGGTGCAGGTGAACGACGTGACGGTCACCGGCCGCCATGCGGTCCTCGGGCAGCCGAAGACCGCGCTGAATTTCCTCGTGTTCGGCGACACGGCCGGCTTCCGGAACGTGAAGGTGGTGAGGTGAGGGAAGCCTCGCGCCTGGCAGTTGGCGAACGCCTCTCCGGCAGGGACGCTACCCTGTGCATGCTGACCCTCCTTTTCACCCTCCGCGCGTGTCTCTCCTCTGCCGCGCCCTCCGAACTCACCCTCCTCGGGCCCGACTATCCGCGCGTCTTCTTTTTCCGCGCCTCCGAGTCGGGCTCTTCGCGCAAGAACCTGACCTATGAGAAATGGGAGGCCGAGTTCGACCGGCTCATGGGCGTCATGGGCAAGTGCCTCGACGAGGAGCTGCCGGGCCGCGAACGCCTCAACCCCGACTGGTACGGCCGCTTCAAGCGTGACCATCCCGGCCAGGCGGTCCTGCTGCACTTCAACGGGAACGCGCGCGATCCGCGGCACGCGTCGCCGAAGTACTTTCCCGGCCACTGGATCTATCGCGCGGCCGTCAAGATCGTCGCGGACGTGCCGGCGGAAGAAGGCGAGTCCGTGATCCGCGTGGCGGACGCGGGCGATTTTCGTACGGAGTCGGGGCGCTACCATACGTCGAACGACGACCTCGCGCTCGTCGGGCTCGCCGCTGACGGCCGGCATGACTGGACGCGCTGCGAACAGGTGCAGCTCATGTCGGTGGACAGGCCGACGGACACGATCCGTGTCAGGCGCGGCTGCTACGGGACCAAGCCCCTGGCGTTCAAGGCGGGCGCGTCGCGCGCCGCGGCGCACGCGGTCGAAGGCCCGTGGGGCAAGACCAGCCACCTGCTCTGGTTCTACAATTTCGCGACCCACTGTCCGCGGGACGCCGAGGGCCAGAGCTGCGCCGACCGGCTGGTGGACGAACTGGGCGGATGGTTCGGCGCGGGCGGCAAGCTGGCGGCGTTTGACGGAGTTGAGTTCGACGTGATGTTCAACGAGACGCGCGGCGACACCGACGGCGACGGGGTGGCCGACGACGGCGTCATCGGCGGGGTGAACCGGTACGGCATCGGCAGCGTGGCCTTCGCGCGTCAGCTGCGCGCGCGTCTGGGCGAAGAGCGCCTCATCCTGGGCGACGGCGCGCTGGGGCCGGGCGGCGTGCGATCGCAGCGCGCGTTCGGCATCATCAACGGCATCGAGAGCGAGGGTTGGCCGAACCTCGACGACTGGGATTTCGACGACTGGTCGGGCGGTTTGAACCGCCAAGCTTTCTGGATGGCCAACGCCTGTCCGCCCGCCTTCAGCTACATCAACCACAAGTGGGTGGTGCCGGTCGCGGGCAAGCCCGGTGAACACAAGGACGCCGAGGTGCCCCTGGCGCGCCACCGGCTGGTGTTCGCCGCCGCGCAGCTCACCGACTCGATGATCTGCTGCGCGCTGCAGCCGCCGCGCGAGGCGCAGGGGCGGGTCGGGATTTGGGACGAGTTTGTCTGCGGCACGGAGGGCCGGCTCGGCTGGCTGGGCCGGCCGCTGGGCCCGGCGGTGCGCTTGGCGGCCGCGGCGCCCGACCG
>JAHFSX010000068.1 GCA_023269675.1 Verrucomicrobiota bacterium | reverse complement strand
GTCCGCACCGAATCGAAGGCCGTCATCAGCATGCGCAGCGACGAGCCCGCGGTAAAGATGACCGCCGCCGTCTCGCCGATGGAGCGCCCGATGCCCAGCATCACGCCGGTGACGATGCCGGGCAGCGCGTTCGGCAGCACGACCTTGAGGACCGTCGACCACCGCGTGGCGCCCAGCGAGAAACTCACCTCCCGATAGGCGTTCGGCACCGCCCGGATCGCCTCCTCGGAGGTGCGGATGATCGTCGGCAACACCATGATCGCCAGCGTCAGCGCGCCCGAGAGCAGGCACCAGCCCATCTTCAGCTTGACCACGAAAAAGATGAAGCCGAACAGGCCGAAGATGATGGAGGGGATGCCCGCCAGGCAGTCCGTGCCGAACCGCAGCGTGCGCGTGAAGCGCGTCTCGCGCGTGTATTCCGTCAGATACACCGCCGTGCCCAAGCCCAGCGGCAGCGCGATGGCGATCGCCAGCAGCGGCAGGAGGAACGTTCCCACCAGCGTCGGGAAAATGCCGCCGGCCTTCCCCATGTCCTTGGGGGATGAGAACAAGAAATCCAACGTCACGCCCGGCAGGCCTTTGCCCAGCACGAAAACGATGATGAACACCAGCACGACCACCGTCAAGAACGTGGCGGCACCCAGGATGGCGACGGCCAGCGCCTGCGTGATTTTCGGAGAGACCCTCACTTCTTGCCTCCCCGTCCCTTGATGGCCGACAGCGCGATGCCGTTCAGGATCATGATCACCACGAAGAGCACCACGCCCGTCGCGAACAGCGCCTCGCGCGCCATGCCCGTGGCGTTCGCCATTTCGAGCGCGATGTTCGCGGTCAGCGTCCGCACCGGATCCGTGACCGCGTGCGGCACCTTCACCGTGTTGCCCGCCACCATGATCACCGCCATGGTCTCGCCCAAAGCCCGCCCCATCGCCAGAATGATGCTGGCAATGATCCCCGAGCGCGCCGCCTTGATCGTCACCATGTGGACGCTCTGCCAGCGGGTCGCGCCCAGCGCCAGCGCCCCCTCGCGGTAGGAGTTCGGCACCGCGCCGATGGCGTCGGAGGAGATGCTGATGACCGTGGGCAACACCATGATCCCGAGAATCACCGAAGCCGCCAGCACCGAAAGCCCGGGCCCGCCCAGATGCGCGCGGATGAACGGCGCCAGCACCATCACGCCCAGGAACCCGAACACCACCGAGGGAATGCCCGCCAGCAGCTCGATGGTCGGCTTGATGACCCGCATCACCGGACGGGGAAGGAACTCATTCATGAAAACCGCACCGGCGACCCCCAGCGGCGCGCCGATCAGCATCGCGCCGAACGTCACATACAGCGAGGCCACGATCATCGGATAGATGCCGAACTGCCCCACCTGCGGATTCCAGGTTGATGAGAAGAGGAAGTCGCTGATCCCGACCTTCAACATGAAGGGGAACCCCTCCTTGAAAATGAAGACCGCGATCAGCAGCAGACTGGCGAGCGCCGAGAAGGCCACCGCGGTCAGCAAACACTTGGCTACTGTTTCGCCGTTGATTTTCATGGGAATCGACTGCCTCGCCGGAAAGTTTCAGGACTGTATTCGGCAGGGCGCGCGCTCCTGCGCCGCCGCTTATCAGCCCTGCGCGGCGGCACGGAGTGCTCGCCCTACCGAACGTCACTTGGCCACACTCGCGCCTCTGAAGCGAGGCCGCTTTGCCGTTCTCACTTCGCCTTGATCAGGCCGTTGGTGTGCAGCAGTTCCTGGGCTTCCGCCGAGAGCAGATAATCCAGAAACGCCTGG
Organism: Verrucomicrobiota bacterium; assembly: GCA_023269675.1. Classification (GTDB taxonomy): domain Bacteria; phylum Verrucomicrobiota; class Kiritimatiellia; order RFP12; family UBA1067; genus JAHFSX01. The sequence goes on along the minus strand of JAHFSX010000068.1, from coordinate 8,775 downwards.
CACGCCGGGCTCACGTCGGCCTTGTACACCAGGAACACGGGCCGGACCAGCTTATAGCCGCCGGCCATGATATCCTTCTCCGTGCAGGAGACCCCGTCCACGGTCACGGGCTTGATCTTCTCGTTGATCAACCCGTGCGAGAGGTAGCCGATCGCATGGGCGTCGTTGGCCACCGTCTCGCGGATGGTCCCGTTCGAGTCCTGGATGAGCGCGTCGCCGGTGAGCGTCACGCCGCCGATGATCTGCTCGAAAGAGGAGCGCGTCCCCGAGCCCGCCTCACGCGAGATCACCGAGATCGCGTGATCCGCCCCGCCGACCTCTTTCCAGTTTTTGATCGTGCCGCCGAAGATGCCGCGCACCTGCTCCAAGGTCAAGCCCGTGATGCCGTTGGCCGGATTCACCACCGCGGCGATCCCGTCGCGCGCCACCACGATGCTCTTGAGGGCGGCGGCCTCTTTGGGAAGTTTGACTAGATCGGCCATGCCGACCTGCGCCGCGCCCGACAGGGCCGACTGAATGCCCAGCGCCGAACCGCCGCCCTGGATGGTGATCGCCACCTCGGGATGCGTCGTCATATATTGATCCGCCAGCTTTTCCGCAAACGGCTGGAACGCGGTCGAACCCGCCAGCGTGATCCCCTCGCGCGGCTTGCCGCACCCCGTCAACAGCACGACTCCCGCCAGCAAGGCGGCCGAAAACACCTGAACACTCAGATAGCGCATGGTTTGACTCCCGTTAGGTTCCTGATTCTTTTAACCGGACGTGATTTAATCACACCCGCTCTGAAAGTGTCTATGCGTTTAGTGTTAGTTTTCTGTTAGCTCCCTGTCAATTGCTTCAAATGGGCTCCGATTAAGAGCACGATTAGCATGTTGAGGAACCGGGGGCTTTTCGTAACCTTAATCTTGATCGTCATCCTAATCTTAATCGCTCAAAAACTCACCCCTCCGCGTGTTCCCGCCCCGCAGGCGGCGAGGTCAGCGTTGAGCGGTTCCACATCATCTCCAGATTCCGATGGGGCGCATCCCAGAGCGCGCAACGCCCGACAGCCCAGGGCCGGGGAGACGCTTCACTTGAGCGTTGCGCGTTTCGATTCCGGCTAGGCCGGGTTAGAGCGCGTCGAACCGGATCGAGGCCGCGCGCCCGTGCGCGTCCAAGCCTTCGACCTCCGCGAACGTCTCGATCGTGGCGCGGGTCTCGGCCAGGTCCTCCTGCGTGAACTCCACGAAACTGTGGCGCCTGCGGAAATCGTCGGCCGTGAGTCCGTTGAACATGCGCGCCGCGCCGCCCGTCGGCAGCACATGGCTCGGCCCGGCCACGAAATCGCCCGCGGCCTCAGGCGTCCAGCCCCCCACAAACACCGCGCCGGCCGCCCGGACCAGGTTCAGCCACTGGCGCGGCTCGCGCGTCATGATCTCGAAATGCTCCGGCGCGAAACGGTTCACCAGTTCCATGCCCTGTTTCAGATCCGGCACCACCACCAGCAGCAGGCCTCCCTGGTCGATCACGCGTTGCACCAAGGCGGCCCGCGACAGCTTGGCCGTCTGCCACGCCACCTCATCGCACACCGCTTCCGCCAACGCCTGCGAGTCGGTCACCAGCAGCGCCTTCTCGTGGCCGCTGCCGTGCTCGGCCTGCGACAGCAGGTCCGCCGCCACCCAGGCGGGGTTGGCGGAATCGTCCGCCAGCACCGCGATCTCGCTCGGTCCGGCCACCTGGTCGATGCCCACATAGCCGTAGACCTGCCGCTTGGCCGCCGTCACATACGCGTTCCCCGGGCCCGCGATCTTCTGCACGGGCCTGACGCTCCGGGTGCCGAAAGCCATCATGCCGATCGCCTGAATGCCGCCCACCCGGTAGATTTCGGTGGCACCCGCCAGTTTGAGCGCGTAGAGCAGCACGGGGTTGACCGCCTTGTCCTTGCCGCACGGGGTGCAGGCCACGATCTCCGGCACGCCCGCCGTCTTGGCCAGCGTGACGGTCATCACCGCCGTGGAGGCCAGCGGCGCCGTGCCTCCGGGCACGTAGACGCCCACGCGGTCCATCGGCGAGTAGCATTCGCCCAGATGCCCGCCGCACGGCGTCGGCATGTGCCACGGCTCGCGCAAGCCCGCCTCCGCATACAGCCTGACACGCGCGTGGGCCTCTTTGACCGCGCGCTTGACACGCGCGGGAACCGCTTTCACCGCAGCCGCAAGCTCGCCGGACGAGACGCGCAGCTCCGGCGCTTTCAGCGCCGCGCCGTCGAACCGTTTCGCCGCCGCCAGCACCGCCGCGTCGCCACGCGCACGGATATCGGCCAGCACCGTGGCGGCCGCGGCCTCGGCTTCCGGCGCAAAAGCCGGACGCGCCAAAAACGCCTCCACTTCGGCCGCCGGTTTTTTGACTGTCCACTTCAGGATTTTCGCGTGCATGTGTCAGCTCCATTCTTAAAAAAACAGAGGTTCACAAAGTTCTTCTCAAACCTTATGAACCTCAAACGCCCGTGTACCGATTAGAAGACGCCTCACTCTACATGGCTATTTCTTCTCGACCTTCTTGGGTTCTTCCTTCTTGGGCTCTTCTTTCTTGGGCTCTTCCTTCTTCTTCTCGTCCTTCTTGGGCTCTTCCTTCTTGACCTCAGCAGGAGCGAACCCGAAGCTCGGCACCGGACGCCCGAGTTTGTCGCCCATCTTCTTGCTGATCAGCGCGAAGGCCTCGTCAAAGGCTTTGGTCCGAGCCTCTTCCTTGGCGACATCCTCTTCTTTCGGTTTGGACAGCTTGGCCTTCTTCTCTTCCTTCGCCAGCTCCTCGATCTGCTTGGTGCTCGTCCGATCTTCAAGCTGCGCTTTTTTCTTATCCGCCTTTTCGCGGCTGTTGATGTCGGGACTCACCTTTTTCGCCGAGCGGGGCTTGACGCGGTTGCCCTGGAACGGCAGCTTGTTGTCCTTGTTGGCCTCCCACTCCTTCTTGCTGTCCGCGAACGCCGGCGCGAACGCGGCGGTCTCCTCTTTGATCTCCTTCAGCACCGCATTGAGCTCATCGCGGTTCATGACCTCGTATCCGACCTGTCCGCGCATGTCCGTAATCTGGACCACGCTGACCATTTCTGCACGAACCAAACCCACCAGCCCCGTCAGGGCGACCGCCACAAGTGCCTTCATCTTCATATCACAACCCTCCAAAGTTGATGCAAGTATATCACGCCCCGCGGCACCGGGAAAGTGCCGCGTGCGTCCGGCTCATTTCCCGCTCTGGCCCGGCACCCACTCGTCCGAGAACCGCGGCCGCTTCGCCGCCGGACCCTGAGGCTGCGCCGGCAAGGGATGGGCGGTCTCGGCGCGGGCCGGCGCTCGGCTCTCCGGCGCGGGCTCGACCGCTTTGCGCTCGGGCGCAGGCATGGGCGGACGCGGCGTATGACGCGGCTCACGGGGACGCTCGACCTCCTCCGTGCGACCGCCGGCCGACGCTTCGCCCGACGCAGGACGGGGCTCTGCCGCCGCAACCGATTCCGGCGGCAACATCTCGCCATGCGCGGCCGACGCCGGATGTTCGGTTTCCCGGCGCGGTTCCTCATGCGCCGCAACACGCTCCGGCCGCGGTCCGCGGCTTACGGGCTCGCGATGCTCGCGGGGGGCGCGGGGCACCTCGGGCATCTTGGCCAGCAAGGGGTCGTCGTGCTGCAAAACCGTGCACTTCAACTCCTCGCCGATGTACTTCTCGATGTCCGGGATGATGAAAGACTCGTCCTCGTCGGCAAAGGAGATGGCGGTGCCGCTCGCGCCGGCGCGTCCGGTGCGCCCGATGCGGTGGACATAATCCTCAGGCTCGTACGGGAAATCGAAGTTGATCACGAACCCGATGTCGTCCACATGCAGCCCGCGTCCGGCCACATCCGTCGCCACCACAATACGCACCTTGCCCTCGCGGAAGTCTTCCAGCACGCGCAGACGGCGGTTCTGGGCGACATCCCCGCTGAGCATCTCGCAGCGGATGCCGCGGCGGGTCAGGCTATCGGCCACGTCCTCGGTCGTGTTGCGGCGGTTGCAGAAGATCAGCATGCGCGAGTCGGGATACTGCTGGATCTGGTTGTAGAGCACCGTGAACTTTTCGCGGGCGGTGACCACGTAGACGATCTGCTTGATCGTCTTGGTCGTGACCTGCTCGCCCTCGACCTCCACGCGCACGGGCGCCTCCATCCACTGCGAAGCCAACTTCATCACGTCATCGGTCAGCGTGGCGCTGTAGAGCATCGTGCCGCGCTTTTCCTTGGGGGGCAGGCGGGCGACGATCGAGCGCACGTCGGGGATGAAGCCCATGTCCAGCATACGGTCCGCCTCGTCGATCACGAGCGTATCGACCTTGGAGAGGTCGATCACGCGCGAGCGCACGAAGTCGAGCAGCCGGCCCGGCGTCGCCACCAGCAGGTCCACCGGCGCGTCCATGACCTCGCGCTTCTGGCGCTCGTAATCCATGCCGCCATACACCGCGAGCGAACGCAGGCCGCAATATTTGCCGAGCGCGGCGGCGTCTTTGCAGATCTGGATGACCAGCTCGCGCGTCGGCGCGATGACCAGCGCGCGCGGCGCGCCGCCCTGCTCCTGCCGCGACTCGGGGCTGCGCAGGTAGCGGGTCAGGATCGCCACGAGAAAAGCGGCGGTCTTGCCGGTACCGGTCTGCGCCTTGCCGGTCACGTTCTTGCCGGCCAGGGCGTATTCCAGACTCAACGCCTGGATCGGCGTGCAGTACTGAAAGCCCATATCGGCCACCGCGTGCAGCAACTCGGTCGGCAGGTCGAAATCCTGGAAGCGTTTCTTGCCTTCGGCCGGCTCGATCGGGTACATCTCGGGCGTCCAGGCGGCATGTTCCACGCGGCGTTTAGCCTGCTCGTCATCTCCCACGGCTCCGCCGGGACGACGCGCATGCGGGTTCGAGACAGGCCGCTCCTCGTTCATCCCGCGCTCAGGGCGCGAACGTGAAGGCGGACGCGCCACGGGACGCGCCGCCCCGGCCGCTACCGGAGGAGCGCCTGCGGCGTCACCCCCGCGCCGGTCGTCGCGCCGGTCGTCGCGGCGACCCTCGCGGCGGTCATCACGCCTCGGCCTTCTGCCATCGCGGTTTTCGCCGTCCGGCCTGGGCCCGCGTTCACCGGCGGGACGCTCCCTGCGGGGGCCGCGCGTGCGGTCATCGGCTGCCGGCCGGGCTTCACCCGACGGCTTGGCCGAGGGGGAACCGTGCGTCCGGGTGGGGGCGGCATGCGGATGCGCGCCTTTTCTCGCGTGATCCGCCTTGGTGGCGGACGACTTCGCGGCCGCGGGCTTACCGAGCAGCTTGCCCGCCAACTTTTTGATAAAACTCAATGGCATAAATTTTTAGTCTCGATCATAAAACAAAATGCGGACACCTGGGAGAGGCGCCCGCACATTCGACAGGATGTGAAGAATCAAACGTCTAGCGCTTCGAGAACTGGAAGCGCTTGCGGGCGCCAGGCTGACCCGGCTTTTTGCGTTCTTTCATGCGGGAATCGCGTGTGAGGCAACCCGCCTTTTTCAGAACCTCGCGCAAGTTCGCATCCGAAGCCACCAGCGCGCGGGCCAGCCCGTGACGGATCGCGCCGGACTGGCCGCTGATGCCGCCGCCCTTGGCCGAGACCACCACGTCGAACTTACCCGTCAAACCGGTCAGCGCCAAAGGCTGGCCCAGATAGGTGCGCATCGCTTCGCTGTGCACATAGTTCTCGATCGCGACATCGTTGACAAGCCACTTGCCATCGCCCGGGAGCAGGCGCACACGTGCGACTGCGGTCTTCCGGCGGCCGGTGCCTGCTGCAATTTCTTTCGCCATTTTCTTGCCTTCTTTTCTTAAATCAAAACAGGATTAATAGGAGGACGCCACCGGGGCCTGCGCCACGTGCGGGTGCTCCGAACCGCGGTAGACTCTGATGCGCGTCATCATCTTGCGGCTGATCGTGTTTTTGGGCAACATGCCCCAGACCGCCTCCAGGATTACGCGGTCAGGGTGTTTCTCCAGCATGGTCTTGGCGGTGAACGTCTTGAGTCCGCCGCGCCAGCCGGAATACCGCTGATACTCTTTCTGTTCGACTTTACGACCGGTCAGGCGGATTTTCTCCGCGTTGACCACAATCACAAAATCGCCCATGTCCACAGCGGGATCAAAGGTGGGGCGATTTTTGCCACGCAACGTATTGGCGATGTTCACAGCCAAACGCCCAAGCGGTTTGTCTGTCGCATCAACCAGTTGCCAACTCCGGGCCGTACCGGGATTCTTCGGAATGAACGTCTTCATCATGGTAAACCTGTCTTTTCCTTCTATGCGAAAAATGGGTTTTAAGATTATCCCATCGTGTGTGAACTGTCAACCGTCATCTTTGCGGTTTATTAAAAATTCCACCAGTGCCTCTTGGGCTCGTCGACCGGAGGCTGGACCGGAGCGGTCCCGTCCGGCCGAACCGCGCCTGCCTCAACCCCCGCCGGCTTGACAACCTCGACCGTCTCGGAAACCTTCATGCGGCCGCTCGCGGCAGGCTCAGCCTCAGACTCGGACTCGGGCTCAGGCTCTTGCGTGACCTCCAGCGCCTTGCTGCGCTCCGTCGCGATCTTCCCTTCCTGCTCCTGTTGCTTGATCTGCCCCTCGCGGTACTTGGCCCAGGCGGTCTCGAGCGCCTTTTTACGCGCCAGGCGCTGCTTCATGTCCGCCTCGGAGACCGGGTCGGCCAGATTGCTGTCCGACCAGCCCTTGGTCCAGACGCCGTCCGCGTTGATGTAATCCTTGCGGCGGCGCGCCTCTTTGTCCATGTCGGCCTGGTTCTCGATCACATAGGGCGTCAGGAAGACGAGCAGCTCGGAGCGCTCCTCCTTTTTGCTCACGGAGCCGAACAGGTACTTTCCGACGTAGGGGATGTCCTTGAGGATCGGGATGCCCGAGGAGCCGTCGCTCGTGCCCGTCTTGACCAGTCCTCCGAGGATCACCGTCTCGCCGGTGGCCACCGAAACATCGGCGCTGAGCTTGCGCGTGGTGATGGTCGGCCACTCCTGGCCGTTGATCGTTTGCGACCCCAGGACGTCCTCGAAGGTCTCGGCCACCGTCAGGACCACGTTGCCGTTGGGGCTGATGCGCGGGGTCACCTTCACCGTCAGGCCCACATCGCGCTGCTCGATGTCCGGCTCGTAATTTCCGGCGCCGCTGGTGGTGCTGCTGTACCCCACATAGCGCATGCCCTTGTACATGTACTTCAGCGTCGTCGCCTCGATGGTCGCCTCTTTGTTGTCGACCGTCAGCAGCACCGGCGACGAGAGCACCTTGGCACCGTCGTCGGTCTTGCTCGCCTTAACGACCCAGTCCACATTGAAATTTTTCAGCGTGCCGAAGTACTGAACACCGGAGGCCGCGCTCGAAACCATGCCCGTCGCCACAGCCGTCAACACGCTCAAATCGGCAGGCGCGTTCTTCCCGGCCCCCCCGCTCAGGTTGTACCGGTAGTTCTGGTTGTTGAAATCGATCCGCTTGACCCAGTCGATGCCGGTGTCCATGCTGTTGTTGAGGGTCACCTCCAGCGCCACGGTCTCGATCAGCACCTGGGCCAGCTGGATGTCCATGGCCTTGATGATCTCGCGGATGGCCGCCAGGTCGCCGCTGCTGCCCATCATCACCAGCGCGTTGGTGCGCTTGTCGGCGAGGATCTTGATGTTGTCCTTGCTGAGCTGCCCGAGCTTGCTCGTGCCCGTCTCGCCGGCCGCGGCCGAAGCCGCGGCATCGGCGCGGCTGGCGGCGCGCGCGGCCAGCGTCTCCGCCAGGGTCGTGCTCTTGGCGGCATAATCGGGCGTGCCCGGCGACGCGGAGCTCTTGGTCGTGCTCGCGGGCGTCTTGGCGTCCTTCTTGGTCGTCGCATTGCCGATCAAATCGTTCAGCATGGTGGAGACCTCCTCCGCGTCCGCGAACTCCAGCCGCTGCACCTCGACCTTCACGTCCGGCGTGGTCTCGATGTCGAGCACGCTGATGATGCGGTCGAAGAAGGCCATGTTCTCCATGCGGGTGATGATGATGAGCTGGTTCGAGCGCTCATCCGCGATGATCTGCACCTTGCCGCGGATCATGCCGCGGTCCGCATCGTTCACCAGCGTCTCGAGGATCTCGTTGGGCGTCACCGCCGCCGGCTGCGCCGGCGCGCCGAGGCGCGACAGGCCGGGCGGCATGGGCCGGGAGGTGGTCGGGGAGAGGGAGCGGGTGAAGCCCGGCGCGCCCGCCACATTGGCCTTGACCTCCTCCTTGGCCTGCGTCTGCTTCTGCGACTCGGACACCAGCTCTTCCAGACGCTTTTTAATGTCTTCCGCCTTGGCGAACCGGATGGTGCGTACGTTCACCTCCTCCGTGGCGACCAGCGGCTGGTCGATGAACTTCACGATCTCCAGCATGCGGTTGACGTTTTCCTGCGTGTCGGTCACCAGGAGGCTGTTGGTGCGCTCGAACGTCTGAATCAACCCGTCCGGCTTTTTGAAGCCCTCCAGCGCCTTCTGCGCCTCGGCGATCGTGATCGCCTTGAGCTGGATCATCTGGCTGACCACCTTGCTCTTCTCCGGGTGCCCGCCCTCGGGGCTGTCCATGAGGATCTTGATGCCCTCGGTGCGCACGGTCTTGCGCGCGAACACCTTGACGAACTTCTCGCCGAACGGCTCCAACACGATGCCGTTCATGCTGAGCACGACCTCGATCGCCTCGATAAACTCCTCTTTCGTGAGCTGGACGTCCGGAAGGCTTTTCAGCGTGATGTTGGCCTTG
>JAHFSX010000067.1 GCA_023269675.1 Verrucomicrobiota bacterium | reverse complement strand
ACGGAAGTGAAGGGCCCCATCGCCGAGGGTACTGCAGGACGCGCCTGTGGGAGAGTAGGACGCCGCCGGGTTTTTTTTCAGGGGGCCGCCGACCGCAAGGTCGGCGGCCCCCTTCTTTTTTGCATTTCCTCCTTTCCCGTTCACGCGGATCTGCATCGGTTCTGCCGACTACGTGAGCCGGGACAGAAGTTCCGAACGCGCTCAATTTCTGCGGCGCCGGGCACATCAGGGGCGGTCTTCCGTTTGCGTGAAACCGCACGCGTCTTTGCGGCCATGCGGCGAAACCGATGAGGCGACCGCAGTTCTCAGCGGATTTCCCAGGCTTTCTTGCTCCGATTGTCTTTCATGCGGCGTTTCATTGACACTGAACCGTTTTTAAGCCAAAATAGCAAAAATAATTTGAAACGGGTCTGTGTCTGGCGGGAACCTTCTCCGGCCGACGCGTCCGAACGAAAGGATCGCATGCAAAGCCTCATCAACCATTTAAATCAGTTGCAGGAATTGGTGCTCATTCGCGACGAGCACCGGCAGACCGGCGACGGCAGCCATATGGAGCGTCTGAACGAATCCATTGACCAGTTGACGGACAAGTTGCCGCCCGAGATGAAGTCGCTCTATCAGCGGTTGTACAAGAAGGATCATATCGTTCTGGCGCCGATGTACAACGGCTGCTGCGCGATCTGCGGCATGCGCATGCCGATCAGCCAAGTGCAGGCCGTGCGCCTGTGCAAGCAGATTCAGAATTGTCCGAGCTGCGCGCGCATCCTGTTTGAGGAAAGCGACGCGCCGCGGTGGGTGGGCGAGACGCCGAGCCGCACCGTGCCCCGCAAGTCGGGCATCTCGCGCTTCTCCGCCGAGTCGCTGATGGTCCCCGACCTGAAGGCGACGACCGGTCAGGCGGCCATCGCCGAACTGGCGGCGGTGATGGAGGCAAAGGGTTTTATTTCCGGAGCGGAGAAGCTGGTTGAAAACGCGCTGGAGCGCGAGGCGGTGTTGAGCACGGCGATGGAGAACGGGTTGGCTTTTCCGCACGTGCGCGGCGTGGAGGGCGGTGGACTGACGCTTTCACTGGGGGTCTCCAAGAAGGGGGTCAAGTTCGACGATGCGGGCAACATGGTCAACATCGTGTTCTTCATCACGATCCCGACGGCGGTCAGCGCGTTCTATCTGCGACTGATGGCGGGCCTGACGGAGACCTTTCTGAAAGAGCAGAACCGCGAGGCCATTCTGTTGGCTGAGACGCCGGAGCAGCTCTGGAAGGCGTTGACCAAGGCGACGCGTTATTCGATCAAGTGAGGGTGGCCCTCTCGTCGGGCGATGGCGTGTAGGGCACGCGGCCTGTTCGTGTGAAAGTGCTTATGCGGATCCATCGCGGAATCACAGGCTGGCTGCTCGGCGCGGGTGGGTTCTGGCTCGTGTGCGCGCAAGACGCGCCGGCGCCGGAAAGCCGGCGCGGGCGCGCCGCCAAGCCGCCGCTTGAAGCCGCGGCGGCTGTGACCAACGGGTTCGCGGACGGCTCCGCTCCCGTGGCCGAGGCGGTCGACTACACCCGGCTGCTCGAACAGTTCCTGAAAGCGAGTGACGAGCAGACCGAGATTTTATTTTACCACTGCAAATACATTTCCGCCGAGACCATGCGCCGTCTGTTGGAGAACTTTCTGACACCGGCCGGCACGGTGGGCCGCAGCGACGAGGACGACATCGTGGTGGTCTCGGATTTGTCTTCGCGGCTGCCGCAGCTGAAGCAGATCATCGAGCAGGCCGACCTCCCCGTGGCGCAGGTGCTGGTCGAAGCGCGGATCGTCGAGCTCGAGGTCAGCAACGACCTGACGCGCGATGTCCAGATGGGGATCGCCAAGACCGGCGCGTCCGATTCGGTGCGCCGGATCTTCCAGGACATCCTGGACCCGAACTCGGGGAACATTTCAGGCAACGAGGGCGATCTGGGCGACACGTTCACGGCCGGCAAGCATGAGGACGGCTCACTCTGGACCTTTGTGGGGGTGGATAAGATCAAGATTTGGGCCATGATCAATTATTTGGAGGAGAAGGGCCGCGCACGCATCCTCTCCTCGCCCAATCTGGTGATCCGGCGCGGCGCGGACGGCAACATCATGAACGGCGAGAAGATCCCGGTGCTGGAGCGCACGATCACCGGCAGCAGCGAGAGCATCTCCACGCGCTTCGAAAACGTGGGCGTCAAACTCATCGTGCGCCCGATCATGATCTCCGGCAAGCGGATCCACGTCAAAGTGAACCCCGAGGTTTCCAGCGCGCCGCGCTCGGTGGATACGGGCGGGTTTGAGACGCCTGTGATCGTGGTGCGCAGCGCGAGCACGCAGCTGGAGGCCAACGACGGCGAGTTGATCACGATCGGCGGACTGATGCGGGAGGAGCAGCGCGTGATCGACAAGCGTATCCCGTACCTGGCCGATATCCCCTATTTGGGAGTGCTCTTCCAGTCGAAGCAGGTTAAAACCTTTACCTCGCAGATCGTGATCTTCATGACGATGCGTTTGGTTGAGCCCGGCGCCCACGAAGCGCTTGCGGCTCAAAGGCAAAGCGGTGTTCCCGAGAATGTCCGCGAACGTGTCCAGGCGATCGAGGACGATGTCAACCGCGACAGTCAGACGATATGGAAAGAGCTGCCCAAATAGGTGCCGTGCGGCGCGCCCTGCTCGCGCTGGCGGCTTGCGTGTCGGTCGCGCTCGCGTGCGGCTGCCGTCAGGAAAAGCGGGCCGTGGCGGGCGAGGGCATGGACCGCGTCTACACGGTCAAGCGCGGCGATTTCAAGGTGGCTTTCCGGCTCGAAGGCCAGCTCGACGCCATCCGCAGCCAGCAGCTGCGGTTCGACGGCAAGCGCGGCTTTGGCCAGCTCAAACTGGTGGAGCTGGTTCCCGACCGTACCAGCGTTGTCTCTAACGACGTGATTTTCCGCCTCTCGGACGAGTGGTTCGTTGAGCAGGACAAGGACTTGACCCGGAAGCTTCAGCTCGCCGAGGAGGATTTCAAACTGGCGCTGCAGGATCTGGAGATGATCCGCGCCGACAACCTCACGGAACTCAAGAGCGCCGCCGATGCGTTGCGCGATGCGCATGAGCAGTACCTCAAATACGAAGACGAGGATGCGCCGCGCAAAAAGAAGGACCTGCTGCAGGCCACGCAAGAGGCATCCGCCGTCTATGATGCGGCGATCACCGCGCTCGACGACGCGAAGAAGGCGCTGACGGACGCCATCTCTCAGGATGCAAAAACCATTGCGGCCGCGCAGAAGAAACTGGTCGAGGTCAATCAGGCGCTTTCGGCGGCCGAGCAGGCCATGGAAAAGGCGTGGTACGACCTGCGCATTTTCAAGCGCTACGAGTATCCGCAGAAGATCGCCACCTTGCAGGAGTCCGTCATGAAGGGCCAGCTGGCGGTGCAGCGCACCATCGTCAACAACAACGCCAAGGCCAGCAAGAAACGCATCGAGATCGCAAACCGCGACAAGCTCCTCAACGATTACAAGACCGACCTCAACGGCGTCAGGGATGACATGCAGAAGCTGGTGATCCGGGCGCAGTCCGACGGCATGTTGATTCATGGCGAGAACCGGCGTAACCGCTGGGATTCGCCGAAAGAGATCAAGGTCGGCGCGGACGTGAGCATCGGCGAGGCGATCGGCGTGATCCCCGACGTGAGCAAGTTCAAGGTGCAGGTCAACCTGCCGGAGGAGTACCGGTCGCGCATCAAGACCGGCCTGCCGGTCGTGATCCGCGCCAAGGCCGTGCCCGATCTCACCTTGTCGGGGGAGATCGTCAAAATCGCGGGCGCGTCCACGCCGATCATCCCGTGGGACCAGGGCAGTCCCAAGGTATACGCGTCGGACATCTCGACCGATGCGGCCGACGAGCGGCTGACGCCGGGCATGACCGTGCAGGTCGAGATCGTCGTTGAAAAGGCCGAAGGTGTCCTCTATGTGCCGGTCGAGGGGGTCTACAACCGTGACGGTAAAACATTCTGCCTGTTGCGCCAGGGCGAGGGCCAGAGCGAGCGCGAGGTGAAGACCGGGCGCTTCTCGACGGACTACGTAGAAGTCACCGATGGCCTCAAAGAGAATGACCAAGTGATGCTCGACCGCCCGGCGACGTAAACGCGGCGCGGCTTATGCCACGAGCGGAATGTCTGGGTCTCGATTCGGTAGGGCGTGCGCTCCCGCGCCGCCGCAGGTCAGTGGGAAACGGCGGCACGGAGTGCTCGCCCTGCCTGGGTCATTGGGAAACGGTTGCGCGGAATGCTCGCCCTGCCCGAAGCGGGCAGGAACCTTTGCTCAAGCGAGGTTCGGGGTCTGCGTCAATTCAGGCCCCTGCTCTCGAATATCGCGCGGGCGCGCCGGACCTCCTCATCGGTCGGCGGTGGCGTGTCGGCGAGTTCGTACGGGCAGCCCAGCGCCTCCCACTTGTACTCGCCCATCTTGTGAAAGGGCAGCAGTTCAGTTTTCCGGACGCACGTGTAGCGCCGCAGGTGATCGGCCAGCCGGCCCAGCCGCGCCTCGTCGAGGGTGTACCCCGGCACCAGCACGTGGCGGATCCAGACCGCCTTGCGGGCCGCTTCGCAATAGTCCAGCGTGGCGAGCGTGTTGCGGTTGCTGGCGCCGGTCAGCGGCACGCACAGGTCATCGTCGAGGGCTTTGATGTCCAGCAGGATCAGGTCGGCGCGGTCCAGCGCCGGGGCCGCCTCGCTCAGCGGGATGATCCCCGAGGTGTCGATCGCGGTGTGAAGCTTATGCTCGCGGCACCCGTCCAGAATTTCGCAGGCGAACGCGGGTTGGAGCAGCGGTTCGCCGCCGGAGAGCGTGACCCCGCCCCGCGCGATGTAAGGCCGGTAAGTGAGGATGTCCGCCAGCACCTCGCCCGCGGTCATTTTCGTGCCGGCCTCCAGGCTGCGCGAGTCGGGGTTGTGGCAGTAGAGGCAGCGCAGCGGGCAGCCCTGCAGGAACAGGACGTAACGGATGCCCGGGCCGTCCAGCGTGCCGAACGACTCGATCGAATGGATGCGGCCTGTGACGGAGGGGTTCATGGGAAGAGGTCAGGGTTTGCGCGTGACGGGTTTGCGGGGCGCAGGCTTCAGGGGGGCGGCCGGCGCGCAGATTTTCCGGATGAACTGGCGCGCGAGGATCAGGCCGCCCTCGCCGACCGTGCCGTGATCGAACCCGCCCATCTCGTAAAATTCGACGTGCGGATGTCCGAGCGTGCGCAGGCTCGCGGCCAGCAGCTCGTTCTCCTCCACGCGGCACTTGAACTCGATGGCCCGGTCGCCCGTGATCAGGCAGATCGGGGGCAGGTTGCTGGCGCAGTAGTAAAGCGGCGCGTATTCGTCGATCAGCGGCCGGTACTGCAGGCCGGTGTCGCCGCGCAGTTTCTTGACATGGAAGTGGGTGGTGACCTGCGCGCTGACGGGGATCAGTCCCGCGAGCTGCAGGTTGGAGACGCCGCGGGCCGCGAGCCAGCGGGGGTCCATGCCGATCATCGCGGTGAGGTACCCGCCTGCGGAGTGACCCGCCACGAAGACCCTGTTGGAGTCGCCGCCGTACTGTGCGATGTTCGCGATGACCCACGCGGTGGAGGCTGCCGCGTCTTCAATGAAGCTGGGGAGCTTGCCCTGCGGCGAGAGGCGGTAGCCGACGGCGGCCACGGCGATCTGCGGGTCGTTCAGCTCCGGGAAGTGGCGCTTGCCGGCGGTGAGGCCTCCGCCGTGGAACCACACCAGCGTGGCGAACCCAGTGCGGTTGGTCGGATAGCGGAGGTCCAGGCGGCACTGGTCGCGCTGATAGCCGTCGGCGTTCAGGAGCTCCGCCTCGCCGTAGTAGGACAGGTTGGACATGACGGCGCAGGGGGCGGCCGCCGCAGCCGGTCCGGCGGCGGCGCCGAGCGCGGCCCAAGCGAGACAACACCCTAACGGAAAAAGGCTAATTTTCATACAGACGTCTTTGACGGGTCACCGCTCGAGCGGGCCAACGCGGGTTGAGGAAGCGGGGCGGCCCCCGTGCGTATGTCTTAAAAAATAGCACAGAGCGTGTCGCTTTTGAAAGCCCGAATCGGATCGTCGCGAGTTTGCTTTTCAAAGCGAGGGGAACATGGTTAACTATGCGCTCTTACGTTCTGACGCCGTGACAAGCCGTTATGCGCCGTTGAAAACAGGTCTTAATCAGGGAGTTTCTCAGTGAAGCGTTTAGTATTGTCTCTTTTTGCCGTGTGTTGCCTTGTTTCGTTCGCCCAAGCCCAGACCAAAAAGACCGTCAAGAAGGCGCCGGCGAAGCCCGCCGCGGCCGCGCCCGCAAAGCCCAAGGGGTGTGTCTCCAAGACGCCCTACATCGGGGCGATCGTCGTCGATGCGGATTCCGGCAATGTTCTGTTTGAGGACAAGGCGGACGCGCCGGGCTATCCCGCCAGCACGCTCAAGCTGATGACGCTCCTGGTGATCCAGGAGAAGATCGACGCGGGGCAGGTGAAGCTGGGCGATATGGTGAAGGTTTCGGTCACCGCCTGCAAGACGGGCGGCTCGCAGGTTTACCTCGACCCGAAGGAGACCTTCACCGTCGAGGAGCTGCTGTATGCCATGATGATCCAGTCGGCGAATGACGCGGCCGTCGCGTTGGCCGAGCACGTGGGAGGCTCGAAGGAGGCCTTCGTGGATCTGATGAACGCCAAGGCGCAGCAGCTCGGCATGAGCAACAGCCATTACGCCTCGGTGCACGGCCTGCCGCCGGCCCCCGGCCAGAAGAACGACGTCTCGACCGCCCGCGACATGATGACGCTCTCGCGCGAACTGTGCAAGCACCCGGCCGTCTTCGCCTACACCTCGGCGCCCTACCGGCAGTTCCGGGCGGGCACGCCGAAGCCCTTTGACATGCGCACGCACAACCCGTTCCTCAAAGAGGGCATGGCGGGCTGTGACGGCTTCAAGACCGGGTTCACCGCGACGGCGGGCTGGTCGATCGTGGTCACCGTCAAGCGCAACGGCCAACGCATCATCGTGGCGGTGCTGGGCAGCGACGAGCGCAAGATGCGCGACGCCAAGGCCCGCGAGCTGGTGAACAAAGGCTTGTCCCTGCTGCCGGCCGCCGCACCCGCGCCGGCCGCGCCGCCGCCGGTGGCGGCTGCCGCGCCGGCCGCCGCGGTACGCTGAGGGGTGCCGGATATTCCGGGAAGCCGCCCTCCGAAAACTCGCGCCCGCCAGGCGCGAGTTTTTCCTTTCTGTCCGCGCCCGCCCCGCGCGCCCGCGCCCGTGACGCAAGATGACAGAACCGTCATCTGGTAACGCGTGTCCCTGTCATGGTTCATCCGGTATGATGCGGGTGAAATGCATTGGCCCCGACACGCACCTCGGAAAGGGCGCACCATGAAGACCTGTATCTTATTCTTTCGTCTCGCGTTTCTGGCCGTCGTTGCGGGACGCGCCGGCGCGGCCACGTCCGGCGTGGTGGCGTTTCTCGAAACGATGGCGACGAACGCCGTCAAGCCGTGGCCGGGTACGGGCTGCAACCACGCGTGGACGGTCGCCTTCAGCGGCAGCAATCCCTTCGAGCAGAACCGCAATGCCAACACTGGCACGGGCAACACCAACGGTCTGGCTTTCATCCGCGGCACGACCAATCTTTTCGACAGCATGGTCACGACCTCGACAGGGATCGATGCGCGGGGCAACAGCGGCACGCTTGGTTTCTACATCAACACCACCGGTTTGAGCAACGGCGTCGGCTGGGCCGTGCAGCTCAACCCGGGAGGCGGCTTCACCACGCGGCTGAGCGAGACGAGTGGCACCAACCACAACTGGCAGCTCTACACCTACAGCCTGCAGCCGGACGATCTGGTCAGCAACCTGACGCTGCGTTTTCAGTTCAGCGGATGCTCGGCGAACAGCCGGATCTGGCTCGACCAGATCTCGCTTGCTGTCGCGACCGGCACGAACGTTGCGCCGGGCACAGCGTTTACGCCGCAATACGTGCGAATTCCCTGCGGAAATTTTGTGATGGGCGATCACTTCGAGTACATCGATCTCAAGCACTACACGGATGAGGTGCCTCTCCACAACGTCTTCATCTCGCCGCTCTACATGTCAACAACGCTCTGCACGATGAGCGAATACTGCGCCTTTCTCAACGCTTCCATCACGCAGGGCCAGATCGAAGTGCGCGCCAACACCGTCTATGCCGTCGGCGGCACCAATGTCTATCTCTACACCCATGACGCGTCCCCCTGCAGTTGGATCCAGTGGGCCGACAATGCGTTCTCCGTCTTGGACAACCGCGACCTGCGTCCGGTCACCAGCGTGCGCTGGTTCGGCGCGGCCGCGTACTGCAACTGGCTGAGCGCGCGCGACGGCTTCGAGCCGTGCTACAACCTCAGCGCCGGCGACGTGGACTTTACCAAGAACGGGTTTCGCCTGCCGACTGAGGCCGAGTGGGAATACGCAGCGCATGGCGGACAAGATGCGCCGTACGCCATGTTCCCGTGGGGCACCAACACCAATGCCAACGGGGCCTGCGCCAACTGGGAAAATTCAGGCGACCCGTTCGAATCCGCCAGCGCTTACCCCTGCACCACGCCGGTCGGGTTCTACAACGGCGCACTGCGCCTGAAAGCCGATTACAACTGGCCCGGCAGCCAGCCGGCGTATCAGACGGGCGACGGCTCCAACCCTTGCGGCCTCTACGACATGGCCGGCAACGTTTGGGAGTGGTGCAACGACTGGTACATGAACACCTATTACACCAACTGCGTGATCAACAACATCGTCACGAACCCGCCCGGCCCCGCGGCCGGCGACCTCTTTGACGGCCAAGCGTACCGCTGCCTGCGCGGCGGCACCTGGTGGAACGGCAACAGCGCGACCGACACCGACTACGGGCACGCCCGCGTCTCGAACCGCGATCCGTCTTATTTCCTCGGCGGCGGCCCCGCCGGCGATCCCTACTCGCAGTGGAGCCAGACCGGCTTCCGCGTCATGCGCCCCGAAAAGCTGACGCAGACCGTCGGCCTGTTTCTCAATACCGCCAACGCCGGCCCCGGCTACACGCTGATGTCGCCGATGCAGGGCAACGACACCTACCTGCTCAACAACGCGGGCCAATATGTCCACAAGTGGACCAGCCAATACAATCCCGGCCGCGCCGACTACCTGATGGAGAACGGCCACCTGATCCGCGAGTGTTCGGTGGGCATGCAGGCCAAGCTCAGCTCCGGCGGCGGCGAGGGCGGCCGCCACGAGGAACACGACTGGGCGGGCAGCCTCGTCTGGTCCTTCGACTACAACTTCACCAACAAAATGACGCACCACGACTTCAAGGTGCTCCCCAACGGCAATCTCATCATGCTGGTCATGGAGGTTAAAACCACGGCAGAGGTGCTCGCGGCCGGGTTCAACCCCAGCCAGCTGGACGCCACCATCACGACCAACGGCGGACTGATGCTCCCCGACGCCGTGATTGAGGTCCAGCCGATCCGCCCCTACGGCGGCACGGTCGTCTGGGAGTGGCATGTCATGGACCACCTGGTCCAGGATTACGATCCGGGCAAGAGCAACTACGGCGTCGTCAGCAACCATGTCGAGCTCGTCAACGCCAACGCCCCCGCGGGAGGCCATGTCCAGCAGTTCTGGAACCACATGAACGCGATCGCCTACAACGAGCAGCTCGACCAGATCGTGCTCAGCGTCCGCAACAACTGCGAACTCTGGGTCATCGACCACCAGACCACGACAGCCCAGGCCGCAAGCCACAGCGGCGGGCGTTACGGCAAGGGCGGCGACCTGCTCTACCGCTGGGGCAACCCCGTGCAGTACAAACGCGGCACCTCGGCCAACCAGATGCTCTGGCAGCAGCACGACGTCCAGTGGATTCCCGAGGGCCTTCCCGGCGCCGGCCACCTCCTGATCCACAACAACGGGATCGGCCGCGGTTACACCTCGATCGACGAGATCGTGCCGCCCGTGGATCTTGCCGGCAACTACTCCCGCGCGGCCAATGCCGCCTTCGGCCCTACGAATCTCTACTGGACCTACAAAGACAGCCTCCCGACCAATTACTATTCCTCCGAAATCTCCGGGGCCCAGCGCGAGCCCAACGGCAACACCCTGATCTGCGCCGGCATTTTCGGCACGCTCTTCGAGGTCACCCCCGCCGGTCAGACCGTTTGGAAGTATGTCAACCCCGTTGCCAAAACCACGCTGGCCCAAGGTTCGGCCATACCGGCGGATACGATGAAGGCCGGGCAATTCCTGAACGAAGTCTTCAAGGTGCACCGTTACCCGACCAACTTCGTCGGCTTCGCGGGCAAGGACCTGGCGCCGCGCGGCGCCATCGAGACCTACACGAAGGCTGCCACCGACACCGTGGGACTCGGCCTGCCGGACGTCTGGGTGCGGGCGAACTTCGGCAGCCTCTCGGCCGTCACCGCGACGAGCGACTACGACCACGACGGCGTGACGGACTTGGAAGAGTACGACCTCGGCACGGGGCCCACGCGGTGGTCTTCCGCCGGGAACGGCATCCCTGACGGCTGGGCGATCTCGTATGGGTTCGACCCCACGCTGGCGGCTGTAGCCACCCTCACGAACAGCAACGGCTGCACCACGCTCCAGTCCTACCAGGCCGACCTCAACCCCACGAACCCCGCCTCCCAATTACGCTTCACCGGCATCGGCCCCGTCGGGAACGACATCGCCATCACCTGGGTCGGCGGCGCCAAAGCCTGGCAAACGCTCGAGTGCTGCTCGAACGTGGCCGCCGGCCAATGGAGCGCCGTCTACACCAACTCGCCGCCGACACCGGTCACAAACGTCGTCACCCAAAGCGGCGCCACCGCCAGTCGCCTCTTCTATCGGGTCAATGCCAAGCGTTGAAGATAAGAGGCCAATAACTGAATCTGGCTAATAGGCC
>JAHFSX010000048.1 GCA_023269675.1 Verrucomicrobiota bacterium | reverse complement strand
GACAAGCAAGAAGCGCCCCTTCTTTGCAGAAGAGGCGCTTTGAATTATTCGTTCCGGTTCATGAATCCGCCGGGGAGTGGCATGGAGCCTTCCCACGCGGCGGGTGCGGACCAAGGCATATCGGTTTCCGAAGGGTTTTCCGTCATGCAGCCTGCCGTGGTCAGCAGGGTCAGCAGCGCGGCGAACCCGAGGATAACGAGAGCCGACTTAGAAGAAAACCACATCGCCCTTCTCCACGGGTGCCTGCTGCCAGTCGCTCAGGATGTCGGCGACCACCAGGTTCTTGCCACGTACGATCTGACGCAATTTGATGCGGGTGACGAACTCGCCGGCGGCGCTCTGGCGGCCCGTGCGGCGGACGTTCATCTCGAGCTGAGGCATCGCGTTCTGCCGCTCGGCGCCGAGCATCTCGGTGATGGCGTCGTTGGAGAAGTCGATGATCACGAACTTGAGCTCGTCATTGGCCTCGATGATCTTGCCCTTGTCGCCGGCGGAGAGGGAGCTGACCGACGCGACGCCCGTGGTGTCCTGGGTCTGGCGGTTGCCGTCGCCGCGCAGGCGCTTCTTCATCTCCTCGTTCGCTTCCTTGGCCTTGGCGAGATCCTCGGTGAGCGTGAGCTTCGCCTCGTTCAGGCGTTCGACCTCGTTTTTGGCGTCGGCCACTTCGGCGGCGAGCTCTTTCTTCTCCGTGGTCAGCTTGGCGACGCGGGCGTCGAGCGCCTCCTTCTCGCCCGTGAGCGTGGTGACCTGCTCGCGGGCGGTCTTCACCTCGCCCTTGGCGGCGCGGCCGTCGGTCTTCAGCTTGTTGATCTCTTCGACGAACGAGGTGGCTTTCTCACGCATCTTCGTGAGTTCGGCGCGGGTCTTGTTCAGCGCGGCCTGCTGGGCTTTGGCGCGATCGAAAGCCTGATCCAGCAACTCCTGCATGGAGCCCGGGCCTTTGACGGCGGGCTTGTTGTCCAGCGGGTCCATGACCGGCTGACCGTCGGGGCCCACCGCATAGTAGTTGCGAAGCTGGAGGCGCTTGTCCGTGCTGCCGAAGTCGAGCGTCGGCAGGTTCTGCTGCTCCAGCTTGATCGGGTAACCTTCGAGGACGGCTTCCTTGTCGGGGTTGTCGATCGCGCGGTCCGTCACCTCCGAAACGTCCTTTTTGACGTCCGGCGCGGCGGCATCGGCGGCATCGGCAGCCTCGATGGTCTTGGCTAGCTTGACGACCTGCTCTTCCAACACACTACTTCTCTTCGTCAGTAGTTCCTGCTTCCCGAACAGTTTGTATGCAAAAAGCAGAGAAACAGTGCTCAGAACCAAGATGATGATAACCAACACTCGCAGCAGCTTACCCATTGTAAATACCTCAACGTTTATTTGTGACACGTTTGGCGCATATGGTCAAAAATAAATCACAAGGGGGGGTCACTGCAACAACAAAGTGTGACGGACGCGCTTTTTTTTGAGTTCGCGTTTCTTCCGCGCCGGAAAAGCCGGGCATTTTGGTCAAACCCGGGGTCCGCCGCGCCGCGCGGCCGCCGCGCGTGGCGGCCGGTCGCCGGGAGCTCAAGTCCAGGGGGCGGCCGCGCGGGGGTGAGGCGGAGGCTGGCGGGGGTGTATACAAGCGAAGGCGGTTTTTTTAACTTTCTCACGGTTTGAAATTGACCCGTTAGCCAACTTACCGTATAACATCAGACACTATGAATGAGAAGCGCTCCAACAGGATTTTGGGTCTCAGGCTCGCGTTTCTGCTGTGCGCCATCCTTCCGCTGGCGTACGCGCAGGCGCAAGGCAGCGCGGCCGATGAGGCGTTGAGTCAGGAGTTCAAGTACATTGACCTTCTGCAGCAGTTGCGCATGCCGGACATCGCCGACGAGGTGATCGCCGAAGCGAAGAAGCTGTATCCCGAGGCCGGCGCCCAATTCAAGGTGCGCGAGATCCAGGGCCTGCTGTGGCAGGGCAAGTTCGAAGACGTCAAGAAGGTCGTCGACGCGATGGCGGACAAGAACAGCGCGGAGTTCTGGGCGCTGACGCTGGCGATGGCCGATTCGTACTACGCTTTTCAGAAGTACGCGGACGCGGACAAGCTCTATCTGGATTTCTTCAAGAAGGTGGACAAGCCCTCGGCCGCGCTGGTCTCTTTTTATCGCGACTCGGCCTACAAATATGCGCAGATGCTGTTGTACCTGGGCAAAGACCGCGAGGCGCTGGAGGCCTACCGCCGGCTCTTCAAGGTGCCCCTGGATGAAGAGGTCGAGCGGCAGGTGCACGCCGACATGGCCGAGCTGATGCTGAAGCTGGCGCCCGACATCAAGAAGAAAGAGGAGAAGACGGCGTTCCTGAAAGAAGCCGAGGGGCTGATCGACAAGCTGCTGTGGAAACAGGACATCTGGTTCGGCAAGGCGATCGTGATGAAGGCGCATCTCTTCATGTTGCGCGGCGACGTCAAGGGCGCCCAGGAACTGGTCGAGAACTACATGCCGCAGCTGAAGACCATCCACGATTCGCTGCGCGAGCAGGACAAGGACGGGTCACAGGGGCTGTTGCGCATGAGCCCGATGCCGCAGTGCCGCTATCTGCTGGCGCTGCTGCTGATGAACGAGGCGATGGCCGAGGTGAAGAAGGACGGGGGCAGCGACGACCGCATCAAGGATCTGCTGCTCGGCGAGAGGGACCCGCAGACCAAGGCCCGCAAGGGCAACGGCGCCTTTACCCACTTCATCAACGTCTTCATCCGCTTCCCGGAGAGCCAGTGGGCCTCCGAGGCGGGCGAGCGCTCCGAGGTCATCCGCAAGCTGATCAAGGACCGCTACAACGCGGACCTGCGCACGCCTGTGACCGCCGAGCAGATGGCCAAAGTCCGCCAGATGCAGTTCGCCGGAGCGCGCCTGGTCTTCAGCCAGAACCAGTTCAAAGAGGCCATCGAGAAGTATCTGTTCGTGCTCAACCAGTTCCCCGAGGCGCCGGAATCCATCACCGCGCTGGGCGACCTGGCGGTCTGTTACATCGAATCCTCCGACAAGGATCCGGACGCGATGCTGATGGCCGACACCGTGACCGCGCACCTCTCCGAGCGCTTCTCCGCCAACCCCAAGCTGATGAAGGACGCGGGCGACCAGGTGCGGCGCATCGGCGAGCATTTCGGCGAGATGAAGATGGAGGACAAGAAGCGTCAGACCTACGCCCTGTTCTTCCGCGACTACCCCACGCACCACGCGGCCGGCCAGCTCGTCATGAGTTTCGGCGAGCGCGAGTTTCAGGCCAAGAACTATGTCGGCGCGATGGCTTACTACAAGCAGATCTCCGAGATCTACACCAACTCGCCTTATTATTTCGACGCGCTCAACCGCATGGCGCAGATCTACAAAGAGGACGGGGACAGCACCAACGAGATCCAGGCTCTCGATTTCTATGTCAGCCGGCTGTCGGAGCGTGAGCATCCGGGGAACCCGCTGGCGGTGGGGCGCTTCCGTCTGGCCGAGGCCCAGCGCGAATACGGCGTCAAGCTCGCCCGGTCCGCCTCCACCAACGAGAACAGCGAGGCGGTGCAGAAGGAGGCGGTGACGTGGCTTACCAAAGCGACCTTGAGTTTCGGGGGCGTGAGCAAGATGCTCGGCGGCGAGTCGGCGGCGGCTTACCAGAGCAACGACGAGGAGAAGAAGCGTAACGCGCAGATGCTCGAGATGGCGGTTTTCTCCAAGGCGGTGTGCCTGACGCAGATCGCCTATCCGCCGGAGAAGGTGCCCGTGTTCCGCAAAGGGGCGATCACCGCCTTCGAGGAGTATGTCAAGCAGTACCCCAAGGGCAAGCTGGCGGCCAAGGCGCAACTGCAGATCGGCACGATCTACACCATTCTGCAGGATGTGCCTAACGCGCAGGCCGCCTTCGAGAAGCTGAGCAAGAACTACGCGGACTCCGACGAGGCCAAGAACTCGGTGCCGATGCTGGCCGCGAGCCTGATCGAGATGGGGCTGCGCGGCGAAGGCGTGGCCAAGTACCGCCAGATGTTCGCGGCGGGCGGCACCTATACCGAGGGCCAGTTCATGGCGGCGGCCAAGGCGCTGGAGGAAGCTAAAGAGTACGACATGGCGATCCAGGCCTACGAGAAAGTGCTCGCCACGGCCAAGGAGCTGTCGCTGGTCGCCAACGGCAAGCTCGGGCGCGCCCGCGCGCTGGCGGGGCAGAAAAAATATCCGGAAGCCCGCAAGGCCCTCACCGACTTCATCAAGGACAAGGAGTTGTCGAAACTGCAGCTGGTGGTCGACGCCAACATGCTGCTGGTCGAGGTGGCGAGCGAAGAGGGCAAGACCGAGAAGGACGACATCGAGCGCACCAAGCTTTTCAACTCGGCCATCGACGCGCTCAAGATGGTGAAGAAATACCGCAAGGAGCCGGAGGAGATCGCGGCCCTGGATCTGGCCGCCGGCGAAATCCTGCTGCGCAAGATGGAGGCCGAGAAGAAGCTGGGGCTGGCCACGCAGTCGGCGGAGACGCGCGGCAAGGCGATCGTGGCCTTCCAGGTCATGATCCTCAACATGAACCCCGGCAACGTCAAGCTGGCCGAGACCCTGGAGAAGGCCTACTTCTATTGCGTGCCGTTGCTGTTGGACCACAAGAAATTCAAGGATGCGCAGGAGGACTGCGAGACCTATCTGCGCATCTTCCCGAACGGACGGTACGCCACGGATATTCAGAACTGCCTGAACCAGGCGAAGATCGGCCAATAACCTTAAACCGGATTTCTAAGGAGCATACGAATGAAGACGAGCACACATACAGGAGTTGTCGCGCTGGCGTTGACGCTGTTCACCGCGGGTGCTGCCATGGCCCAGATCGCGGGTTCGATCATGACCACCGAGAACAAGACGATGGAGGGCGTGATCAAGTGGAAGGTCCGTGAAAAGGTCTATGCGATCACGGCAAAGAACAATGTGGAGCTGGAGCTGGCCCCTGCGAACATCAAGGAGATGCAGATCCCCAAGCCGAAGGAGCTGGATGCCGCGATCGCCAGCGTGCAGCAGGGAAGCGCCGCGGCGGCGATTCCGATCTTGGAGAAGATCGCGGCGGACTACCTGATGATGCAGTGGGACACGGTGGCCACGCGTCTGCTGGCCGATGCGTATGTGAAGGCGGGCGAGCCGGAAAAGGCGATCCGCGTGTGCGAGAAGGTGATCGCATCCAACCCCGAGGCCGCCTATCTGGGCGAGATGGCGCCGGCCTACTGGCAGGCGCTGCTGAAAGCCAACCGCACCTCCAAGGTGGAGGACCTGTTGGCCAAGGCGGTCAAGAGCGGCAGCCGCGAGTCTTCCGCGTTCGCGCTGACCATGCGCGGCGACGTGATCTTGGCTTCGGGCGAGACCAACGAGATCGCGAAGAAAGCGCTCCGCGACGGCTACCTGCGCGTGGTGACGCTGTATAAGAGCGAGAAGGCGGCGCAGCCGGAGGCGCTCTACAAGGCGGCCAAGTGCTTCGAGAAGCTCGGCCAGTCGTCGCGCGCGGACCAGATGCGGACCACGCTCAAGAGCGAGTTTGCCTCGTCGGAGTGGGCGCGCAAGCCGTAAGGGTGAAGTTTTCCCGAACCGGAGGGTGCGGGGTTGAGATGAACGGATTTCTGTTAGTCAACGAAACTAACTTGAATACAAGGAAACAAAGCGAGAGGTTAATGATGAAAAGACTGGTGATGGCAGCAGTGTTGTTCGCAGGTTTGACGGTTGGGTCCTCCCATCTGATGGCGCAGAACGCGGCGGCTCCGGCAGCGGCACCCGCAGCAGCCCCCGCAGCGGTCGCAGCGCCGGCGGCGGCCGAAGGCGCCGACGCGGCCGCGGCCGCGAAGAAAAAATCCAACAGCACCGGTTTTCTTGCGGTCGTGTTCGGTTCCGGCTGGCTGGGCGTGCTGCTGTGGGCGGCGCTGTTCGGTTGCGGCGCGGCGGGCATCTATTTCATCGTCGACGGCTCGATCATGGTCCAGCCCCAGAAGGTGATGCCGACCGAACTGATCAATAAGATCAAGGCCGGCCTGGCCGAAGGCGACGTGATGAAGGCCCTGCATGCCTGCGAATCGTATCCCGGGCCGATGGCCAACATCCTCTCCGCCGGCTTCTCGCACGTGGAGGAAGGCTTTGACATCATCCAGGAGTCGATCAATGCGGCGGCGGATCTCGAGACCGAGCGCATCATGCAGCGGCTCACCTGGATTTCGGTGTGCTCGAACCTGGCCCCGATGCTGGGCCTGCTGGGCACCGTGCAAGGTATGATCATGTGCTTCGGCACGCTGGCCACGGGCGCCCCGGACGTCGCCTCGCTGGCGCTCGCCATCGCCCAGGCGTTGTGGACCACCGCCGCCGGCTTGACGGTCGCCATCCCGGCCATCACCTGCTTCTACAGCCTGCGCAACAACGCCAACCGCCTGATCATGCGCATGCAGGCGATGACCATGGAGCTCATCAAGGACCTGCGAAACGTCGAGGTCGTGAACGACTAAAGCGCGTGCCGCCCCCGGCTCCGCACGTTGACCGTGCTGCCGGGGGCGCACCACACGTTGCCGAACGTTCGGCGAAGTGGCGCCCGGCCGGTCTGCCGATCCGGTCACACCTTACAATCACCAGCGGACGACACCGCAAATCGGATCCTGAAAAATGGGTAAATCTCATACCGAACAGTGCGAAATCGACATGACGCCGATGATCGACGTCGTGTTTCAATTGATCATTTTCTTCGTCGTGACGATGAAGATGAGCCAGGATTCCAATATGGATATCGTGCTGGAAGACGGGCAGCACGGCATCACCCTCACGTCAGAAAACATGCCGCCGGTCACGCTGGAAATCGAGGTGGACCGCCGCGGCCGCGTTTCGATCCACAACGCCACGCTGTCCGACTCCAACCTGCGCGATATCATGCGGGCACGCGTCAACAAGTATGGCAATGAATTTCCCGTGATGATCCGCGCCGACCGTCGCACGCAGCACGAGAAGGTGCGCAAGGTTATGGACATCTGTACCGCTTCCGGGGTCTGGAAGCTCTCCTTCGTGGCGATTCAGGAGCACAAGGCCAGGGGCAGCAAGTAGGAACAGGCAGGAGCGTTTGCTATGGCTTATACAAGAAAACAAAACAAAGGCGAGAGCCCGAAGCTGGATATGACGCCGATGATCGATGTGGTTTTCCAGCTCCTCATCTTCTTTGTGGTGACGCTGAAGCAGGAAGACATCCTGTCCAAGCTTACGGCCGCTCGTCCCGCGCCGAACACGGATGAGCGCGTCAAGGATCAGCAGCAGGATCTGATCAATGTCATCGTCGCCCCTCAGGGATTTGTCTTCAACGGACGCCCGATGCGGCTGCAAGAGCTGGACAAGAGCATTGAGCGGTTGTCGGGGTACAGCAAAACCGCGATGGTCATCATCAAGTGCACGTCCGATTCGCCCCACGGCTTTCTGGTGCAGGCGCTGGATGTGTGCAACAAGCACGGCATGACCAATCTCTCGATCTTCAGCATGTGATAAGGAATCTGACATGAGTAGCGATGTGGACATGAATGAGGTGAACGCGCATCTCGAACAGATCATGGAGATGTATAAGGAAGAGACTTATCTCCATCGGATGAAGACGCTATTCATCGGTCTGAAAGCGCCGCGCCAATCCCGGGAGTACCGCAAGGCGGTCATCGAGTTGCAGCGCCTGTCGGCGCCGGTCACCGCCATTTTGCTGCCGTTTTTCGGCATCGGCATGCTGCTGGTCATGGAAGGCGGATCGTCGGGTCCGGAGCGCATCATCGAGACGCAGGTGCTCGAAGCTGAAGAGGTCAAGAATCTGGACAAGATCGAGGAGTTCGAGAAGCCCGAAGAGCGCATGGAGGATGTCAACGTCGACATCCCCATCAACAGCCCGAACGTCACGGTCAGCACCGACCAGCCGTCGCCCAACCAGCCGATGAGCCCGCAGCCGCAGGCCTTCGACGCGGTGATGACGGTCAAGAGCCCCGTGATCCTCAAGAACATCTACGGCAGCACCCGCAACACCGGCACGCGCGGCGCGTCGCTCGCCCGCTTCGGCGGCGACAAGATGACAGAGGACTCCGTGCTGCGCGCCCTGCGCTGGCTCAAGAAGAACCAGCAGGCCGACGGGTCTTGGACCAAGAACAAGGTCGCGATGACCAGTCTGGCCGTGCTCACGTTCCTGGCCCACGGCGAAAAGCCCGGCGAGTCGGTCGAGTTCGGCGCGACGGTCCAGAAAGCCCTGGAGTACCTCATCGGCACCCAGAACAAGGAGACCGGCCGGATCCCCGGAAACTATGAGCATCCGATCGCCACGTACGCGCTGTGCGAGGCGTACGGCATGACGCTCAACCCCAACGTCAAAGCCGCGGCCGAGAAGGCGCTCGTGCCCATCATCAAGGGCCAGCATCCGACCGGCGGATGGACCTACAACATGAATCCCGACGTGGAAAAGCCGGGCAAAGAGCCGAACGGGTTGGAAGGCAAGTACCGCGACGACACCTCCTACATGGGCTGGTGCGCGCAGGCGCTCAAGGCCGCCAAGCTCGCCAAGATCCACGCCGAGGGCCTTGAAAAAGCCCACAAGCTGGCGATCAAGGGGTTCAAGAAGAACGCCAACCCCAACGGCGGCTTCGGCTACGTCGGCCCGGGGCAGGGCGGGCTGACCAGCGTCGGCACGCTGTGCATGCAGCTGCTCGGCGCGTCCAATGACGCCGAGGTCAAAAAGTCGCTCGAGCTGATGGACAGCTGGGTGCCCTCGTTCGAGGCCAAGGGGCCGCAGGGCGCTTCGCTGCAGTACTACTTCTACTATGCCACGCAGGCCAAGTTCCACGCGGGCGGCAAGCGCTGGGAGAACTGGAACAAGGAGATGAAGCCGGTCTACGTGAAGGCGCAGCAGATCGAGAAGAACGCCATCAAGGACGCCAACGGCAAAGACTGCGATATCGGCTGGTGGACCAACGGGGACACCCACACGGACCGTCCGGTGATGGACACCTGCCTCGCGGCGCTGCAGATGATGGTTTACTACCGCTACCTGCCGACGACCAGCAAGGAGGCCGTGCAGGTCGAAGACGAGATCGTGGCGACGTCGACCGACACCGAAGACATCAAGGTGGACACCGGAAACCTGTAAGCGAAGTCCGTTAGTGCATGAGTTCATTAGTGCATTAGTTGGAAAAGCACCCGCTTTCCGACTAATGCACATTCATTTGCTACAACACCCGCACTAATGCACTCATGAACTAACGCACTAACGAACTGCCCCCTATGCCCTTCTCACTTTTTCTCGCGCTGAAGTACCTCAAGCCGAAACGCTCCTTCACGTCGGTCGTGACGCTGATCTCGGTGATCGGCGTGGTGTTGGGCGTGGCGATAATCATCATCGTGCGGGCGGTGATGACCGGCTTCGGCGACATGTGGCACGAGAAGATCCTGGACTTCAAGCCGCACATCACCATCACGCCCGGCGGCGGCGGGGTGATCGAGAAGGAGGAGGCGCTCTGCCAGCGCATGGAGCAGGTGCCGGGGGTGATCGCGGCCTCGCCCGGGCTGGAAATGCGCGTGCTGGTCGAGCACCGCCGCCACGTCGTGGCGCCGCTGATCGTCGGCACCGACCCGCAGCGCGCGAAGCGCGTGATGAAGCTCGACCGCATGGCCGCGGGCGAGTTCAACGTCGAAGGCGACTCGGTCGTGCTGGGCGTCGATCTGGCCGGCGAGCTGGGCGTGGCGCTGGGCGACGACATCCTCGTGTACTCGCCGATGAACCTCGTCACCAAGGACGAGGTCTTCTTCCCCGAACGCCTCAAGGTCACCGGCATCTTCGACTCCGGACAGCGCGATTTCGACTCGGGCTTCATCATCACCTCGATCGCCGTGGCGCGCGACCTGATGGGCATGCGCTCGGGCGTTTACTCGGTGCACCTGAAGGTGCAGGACCCGCAGAACCTGGCGAAGTTCAACAAGATCGTCAGCGATGTCCGCATGCTGGTGCCTTTCTACAACGTGCGCACGTGGCAGGAGGTCGACAGCCAGCTCTTCAACGCGCTGGCGGTGGAGAAGAACATGATGGTGATCCTGCTGATGTTCATCACCGTCGTGGCGATCTTTTGCGTGACCAACACGCTGATCGTGCTGACCGTGCAGAAGACCGACGAGATCGGGCTGCTCAAGGCGCTGGGCTTTTCCTCGCGGCAGGTCATGATGGCCTTCGTGCTGCACGGCTGGATCCAGTGCCTGATCGGCACGCTGCTGGGCATCGGCGCGGCGTATCTGATCCTGGAGAACCTGCAGGGGTTCGTGGCGCTCCTGGCGCGGCTGGGCGTGGAGGTCTTCCCGAAAGACGTTTACGGCCTCGCGCAGATCCCGTGGCGTGTGGTCCCGCGCGAAGTCGTGGACGTGGCCGTTTCGGTGATCCTGTTCTGCACGGTGGCGAGCTTCCTGCCCGCCTGGCGCGCCGCCCGCATGGACCCGGTCACGGCGCTGAGAAAAGAGTAGGCTGGGACGGCTCGCCGCGCCTTCCGCAGTCGCCCAGGGAAAGAGTTTATGCTTGAAGCCACAGATCTCCACAAAACCTATATCCTGCCGCACAAGCGCGTCGAGGTGCTGAAGGGCGCGTCGATGCATGTGGACAAGGGCGAGCGCGTGGCGATCGTCGGGCGCAGCGGCGCGGGCAAGAGCACCCTCCTGCATGTGCTGGGCGGTCTGGACCGCCCCGAGGCGGGCGAGGTGAGCCTGGGCGGGCAGCCGCTCTACGCGGCGTCGCAGCGCGTGCGCACGGCGCTGCGCGCGGCCAAGATCGGCTTCGTGTTTCAGTCGTACCACCTCCTGCCGGAGATGGATGTCACGGAGAACGTGATGCTGCCCGCCATGACGGGCGTGCTGAAGATCACGCGGGCGCAGATGCGGGAGCGGGCGCTGGCGCTGCTGGAGCAGGTGGGGCTGGCCGACCGCGCCACGCACATGCCGCTGGAACTCTCAGGCGGCGAGCAGCAGCGCGTGGCGCTGGCGCGCGCGCTGATCAACGAGCCGGCCCTGATTCTGGCGGACGAGCCGACCGGCAACCTCGACCGCATGACCGGTTCGCAGATCATGGAGCTGCTGTTCGGGCTCTCCTGCACGCGCGATCTGGCGCTGGTGATGGTGACCCACTCGCCCGAGACCGCCGCCCTCTGCGACCGCGTTCTCGAGCTGCACGACGGCCTGCTCGCGTCGCGCTAGGCGCCGCGCGGGACGTTCGCAGTTGAGCTCGCCCATGCGCGGGGATGCGCAGGGCACAATTCCGGAAGTGTGGCCCGCTCATCCTTGAGCGTGCGTGCCGCGCGGCAGGCTCACCCCAGCTCGCCGACCGTCACGCTCGCGGGCAGCCGCCCGCCGAGCGCCGCGACGGCGGACGCCTTGCCCGCGGCCTCGCCCAGCGCCACCGCGTTGCCGGTTACGCGGTAGCTGGCGTGCGCCAGAAAGTCCCCGCTGATGCAGCGGCCGGCGAACATGAGTCCCTGCACGTCCTTGGCCACCAGGGCGCGCAGCGGGATGTCGTAGGGCTTGGCCTTCCACGGCTGCGCTTCGATGCCTTTGGTTTTCCTAGGGTCCAGCGCATGCACGTCCACGCCGAAGGTCACGCGGCAGACCGCGTCGGCGCAGCGGCGTCCCTCGCGCAGGTCGTCGGCGGTCACGGTGTAGAGGCCGTGCAGGCGGCGTCCCTCGCGCACGCCGATCTGCTCGGCGGTGGCCACGAGGCGGAGGCCCTTCCAGACGCCGCCCGTGCCGCGCAGGCCGTCGATCAGGGCGTTCAGCTCTTTGCGGGCGTGCAGCGTCGCGCGCGCGACGTCGCGCGTGTTCAGGCCCTTCGCGCCGTACTCGTGGTTGGCCATCAGGATAAAGAGGTCGTCCCGCACGCGGAAGAGCGAGGGCTTGGCGTAGGAGGGGGAGTGGCCGCCCGCCTCCATGGCCGCGCGCAGCTGGTCTTTCGGGGCCGCCCAGGAGCGCGGCGTGTCGTCCAGATCGTTGAAGAAAGCTTTGATCGCGGGGGCCGACACGCCCGCGACCAGGGCGATCAGGCTCATGGGCTGCGTATCGCCGGTCTCCGGCTGCCCCAGGTCGAACCCGCAGCCGGCTAGCGCGCCGAGGTCCCCGTCGCCCGTGGCGTCCACGAAGGCCTTGCCTGCGACGGCCTCGCGTCCGGACTTGGATTCGGTGATCACGTGCGTCAGCCGGCCGTCGCGCTTGGCCGCGGCCGCCACGCGCGTGTGCAGCCACACCGTGACGCCCGCCTCTTCGCAGAGGGTTTCGAGCGTCACCTTCATGACCTCCACGTCGAACGCGCTGGTGGGCTTGCCGCCGGCCGTCACGGTGCGCGCGTCGCAGGCGGTCAGGCGCCGGGTGAGCTCGTCCATGAAGCCCGGCTTGTTGGCGAAATCGATGAGCCAGCTCAAGAGGCCGGAGGTCCAGATGCCGCCCAGACAGCCCTGCTGCTCCAGCAGCAGGGTCCGCGCGCCCTTGCGCGCGGCCGCCACCGCCGCGGCCACGCCCGCCGGCCCCGCCCCGCACACCACCACGTCGAACGCTCCCGCGACAGGCACGTCCCTCGCCGCCTCGCGCACGGCCGCGTCCCCGGCGGCCACCGTCCGCGCCTGCTCGGCCGCCGCCACCGGCAGCGCCGCCACCAACCCGCCCAGCTTGATAAAATCGCGCCTGTTCATCGAGAGGCCTCCGCTTGTGTGATGGGGCTCCGTCGTCCCGTCGGGCAAGATACACCACTTCGCAAAACTTTGTCAATCGGCCGAAGAATCCGCTGGACAAGAGAAAGAGCATATACTAATATACAAAAAATTGTATTACACAATACAAATATCACTTTATCATAATGGTTTGCCTGATGTGAAGCTAGGGTATATTCCGATGGCCAGATCTTCGCAGGGGGCGCGTTCCGAGAGGAGGGTTTCATGAAGAGTCAGTCCGTGGTTGTGCGGTGCGTAGAGGGGCTTCACCTGCGGGTCGCCTCTCAGGTGGCCAAGATCGCCCAGCAGTCGGGAGCCTCGGTTCACGTTCGCTGCGGGGCCTGTCACCGTGCGGACGCCTGTTCGGCGCTGCAGCTCATGACGCTGGGGGCGGCCGAAGGGACCGCCCTCGAGATCTTCGCCGACGGCGTCAACGAGGACTCCGTGCTGCTGGAGCTGGCGGGCGTTTTCGAACAAAAAATGGCCGTCTGAACCGGGGCGCCGCTTCCTGGCGCCGCTCGCGCTTCAGGGCTCCACGGGGTTGCCGTCGGCGTCGAGGAAGCGCACCTCGCCGAAGCCGAGAGCACGGACGCCCGCCTCGATTTTGGCGCGGTCGCCGACCACGACCCACACGAGCTGGTCCGGGTGAACGATTTTATCCGCCGCGGCGCGCACGTCCTCGCACTTCAGCGCCCGGATCCGGTCCGGCAAGGTCTGGCAGGTGTCGTCCGGCAGTCCGAAGCAGACGATTTCCGACAGCGAGCCGGCCACGCTCGCTTGCGTCTCCCACGTGCCGGGCAGCTTGAGCGTCTGGTTCGAGGCGACGCGCGCGAACTCGGTCTCCGTGACCGGGTTCGCGCCGAGGATGCCCCGCAGTTCGCGGTCGAGCTCCTGCATGGCCTCCCGGGTCCTGTCGGCTTGCACCGGCGCCATCGCCACGAACGGGCGCTGGCCGCGGGCCGCGGCGATCGAGCTGCGCGCGCCGTAGGTCCAGTGCTTGCCCTCGCGCAGGTTCATGTTGATGCGCGAGGTGAAGTCGCCGCCCAGGATCTTGTTCAGCAGTTCGATGGCGAGCTCGTCCGGGTTGGCCTTGGGCGGCGCGAGGTTGCCCGCGTAGATCACGGACTGGAGCGAGCCGGGCCGGTCGATGATGAACACGGCCGGCTTTTCGCGCGGGGCGACGGCCGCGATGTTTTTCTGCGGCAGGCCGCCGGGCTTCCAGCCGCCGAACAGCCGCTCCAGCTTCGGGGTGACCGCCGCCAGCGTGGTGTCGCCGACGATCACCAGCGTGGCGTTGTTCGGCTTGAACCAGGCCGCGTGGAATTGCCGCATGTCGGCGGGGGTCAGCTGGGCCACGCTGCCTTCCGTGCCCGAGCCGGTGAAGGGGTTGCCGTAGGCGTGCCGCGGACCGTAGAGCAGCTGGGGGAAGACGCGCAGGGCCATGGTGACCGGCTCGGTCTTTTCGCGCTGGATGCCCGCCAGCCGCTGCCGCTGCAGCCGCAGGAAATCGGCCTCGGGGAAGGCCGGGTTCATGATCACGTCGGCGTAGAGGTCGAGCGCGGCGTCGAGGTTCGCCGAGAGCGCATCGAGCGAGACGGATGAGGCGTCCAGCGAACAGCCCGCGCCGAGGCGCGCGCCCAGCAGGGCCAGCGCTTCGCTGATTTCCAGAGCCGTGCGTTTCCGGGTGCCTTCGGTGAGCATCTCCATCGCGAGCTTCGCGGTGCCGGGCCGCGCGAACTGGTCGGCCGCGAAGCCGGCGTCGAGGAGCAGGTTGAACTGGACGGCGGGAATGCTGGGGCGCTCGGCGAGGACGAGCTTCAGGCCGTTGGAGAGCGTCGCGCGCTGCAGGGCCGGGAAACGGATTTCGGGATGGATCTGCGGCACGGGCGGCGTGGCGCGGTCCACATCGGTGGTGGCGCTGGCGTATTTCGGGAAGGGGCGGAGCTCGAGCACGTATTGGCCGTCGGAAAGCCACGTCTGCGCCGTGTCGCGGAGCTGGCGGGCGGTGGCCCCGCGAACCTCCTGGAGCTGGGTTTTGTAGTAATCGGGGTTGCCGAGGAAAACGCTGTTTTCCGCCAGCAGGTCGGATTTGCCGCCGAACCCGCCGATGCGCTCGACGCCGCGGATGAAGCCGGCCTCGGCCTGGGTTTTCACACGCTGCAGCTCGCGCGCCGTCGGCCCCGCTTTGAGAAATCTCTGCAGTTCCTCGTCGATGGCCCGCTCGACTTGCGCGAGGTCCGCGCCGGGCTTGGCGGTGGCCGTGACGGTGAACTGCCCGGCGATTTCGCTCAGGTCCGCGTACGCGCTCACCTCGGTGGCGATCTGGTCGTCGTAAACCAGCCGCTTGTAGAGCCGCGACGTCTTGCCGCTGGAGAGCACGCTGCCGACGAGGTCGAGGGTGTTGCCTTCGGCTGTGCCGTAACCCGGGATGTTCCAGACCTTGTAGAGGCGCGCCTGCGCCACGCGGTCCTCGGCGCGCTGGCGCTGCGTGCCGGTGCGCTTGGCGATCCAGGCCTGGTGCCGCGCGACGGGCGGTCCCGGGGGCACGCTGCCGAAGGCGCGCTTCACCTGTTCGAGCACCTCCTGCGGATGCACGTCGCCGGCGACCACGAGCGTGGCGTTGGCCGCGCCATAGTAGCTCCTGAACCACTCCCGCACGTCCTCGAGCGAGGCGGCGTTCAGGTCCTCCATGGAGCCGATGACCGTCCAGGAGTAGGGGTGCCCGGCGGGCCAGATGCTTTTGGTGATGAGCGGGTAGGCGACCGCGTAGGGCTGGTTCTCTTGCTGGCGCTTCTCGTTCTGGACGACGCCGCGCTGCTCGTCGAGCCGGGCCTGCGTGATGGCGCCGAGCATGTGCCCCATGCGGTCGGACTCGAGCCAGAGCAGGTAGCCCAGCGCCTCTTTCGGCGCGTTCTCGAAGTAGTTCGTGCGGTCCTCGCTGGTGGTGCCGTTCATGTCGGTGGCGCCGACCTTCTCGGTTGCCTTGAAATAGTCGTCGTCGAAGTGCTCGCTGCCGTTGAACATCAGGTGCTCGAACAGGTGCGCGAAGCCGGTCTTGCCCGGCTTCTCGTTTTTCGATCCGACGTGATACCAGACGTTCACGGCCACGATGGGCGCCTTGTGGTCCTCATGAACGATGAGGGTGAGCCCGTTTTCGAGGACGAAGCGGATGTACGGTATGTCGGGGAGCGTGGCGGACGGTATCGCCGCGGCGCGGACGGTCAGCGCGGAAAAGATCACAAAACCGAGTGACAAAAGGTTCTTCATAATTCCCTGCTTGCTCTGTGTAGAATGAACCAATAGGATGTTCCGATACAAACGGGTACCACATTAAAACACCTGGCGGTTGGTGTAAACGGAAAAGCGACGGAGAAGGTGCTGCTCTGGACGGGTGGCCGCGTGTTGATGTGCGCCTTCTGCAGGGCGGGCATGACCGGAGCCGGCTGAAGCCGGTACTCCATACGGACGCTCAGGCCGGTTGTACCGGCTTCAGCCGGCCCAGAGCACCAGCAATGCCGCGCCGCTCAATCGAGCGGAATCGCACCCGGAAAAGGGAACGGCCATGAAGACTGCACAGAGCGAGCCCCGCGCAAGCCGCTGGCCGTCCCAGATCAAGTACATCATCGGCAACGAGGCGTGCGAGCGCTTCAGTTACTACGGTATGCGCAGCATCTTGGCCGGCTACGTCACAGGGGCCGTGCTCAAAGGCGGGCTGGGTCAGGATGCGGACACGGGGACCGGCATCATTCACCTGTTCGTCTTTGTCAACTACTTCATGCCGCTTCTGGGCGCCTGGCTGTCGGACAAGCTCCTCGGGCGTTACCACACGATCCTGTGGCTCTCGCTGTTCTACTGCGCCGGGCACGGCGTGCTGGCGTGCAGCGAGTGGGCGGGCGGCGTGGACGGAAAGACGTCCTGCCTGTTTGTCGGCCTGGCTCTGATCGCGGTCGGCTCCGGCGGCATCAAGCCCTGCGTTTCGGCCTTTATCGGCGATCAGTTCGGGCATGACCAGAACCACCTGCTGCAGAAAGCCTTCGGAGCCTTCTACTGGGCGATCAACTTCGGCTCGTTTTTTTCTTTTCTGGCGATCCCGTGGATCAAGGACCGGTGGGGGTTCGGTCTCGCTTTCGGCGTGCCCGGCATTCTGATGGCGGTCGCGACATTCATCTTCTGGCTCGGGACCCCGCACTATGCGCGCGTGCCGCCCAGCCGCGTAACCCACGCGGCCGGTTTCTTCAGGGTCTTCTGGCAGGCGCTGGCGGCCCGCCGCTCAGCCGGCCAGCCTTTCTGGGACGCGGCGCTCGTTCGGTTCAGCCGCCGGGAGGTGGATGCGGCCAGGTCGGTTCTGCCCATCCTGGGCGTTTTCGCGCTGATGCCGGCGTTTTGGACGCTCTTCGATCAGGTCAACTCCACATGGGTGCTCCAGGGCCAGATGATGGTGCCGTTTGAGCTGTGGGGGCTGACGCTCGGCGCCGAGCAGATGCAGTCCGCGAATCCGGTCATCGTGATGCTTCTGCTGCCGCTGCTCACCTGGTGCGTCTATCCGCGCATCGGAAAACTCGCGGCCCCGCTGCGGCGGATGTCCGCCGGCATGTTTCTGGGCGCGATCGCCTATCTCGTCGTGGCCGCCCTCCAGTCACGGATCGAGGCCGGCGCGCACCTCTGCGTGCTCTGGCAGCTCGCGCCGTACGTCATTCTCACAACCGCCGAGGTGCTGATATCAACGACCGGCCTCGAGTTCGCCTTCCGCGAGGCCGCGCCGGAAATGAAGAGCACGATCATGAGCTTCTGGCTGCTGACGATCGCGGTCGGCAACCTCCTGGTCGCGGGCATCACGAAGTTCCTGGGCGGCTCCGCGCCGGGCGCCCACCACGCGTCCGTGAGCACCGCGCGCTTCCTGCTGTATGCCGGCATAACCTTGGCGGTCGCCGTGCTTTTCAGCATCCAGAGCGCGTTCTACCGGTACCGCGACGAGGCGGCGGCCCGCGGCGCGTAAGCGCCAATACCCAGCACAAAGTCACAAAGACGCGAAGAAGACCTCAAGGCTTGATTATAAGCGTTGAAACCTCTTCGTGTTCCTTGTGACTTCGTGTTAAACGCATAATTCTTCCGGAAGGTTCTAGCGCCCTAAAAATTTGTGGAGCATGTCGCCGCCGTTCGCCCAGAAAACGATCACGACCCCCATGAGCGAGCCGCCCGCGATGATGCCGGACGCCACGGGAAAGGTGTACTCTTCGGCGGTGCGGGGCGACCGCTTCTGCAGCGCATAGGCGAGCAGCGCGCCCAGAAAGAAAAGCAGGCCGTAGTACCAGTCGAAGACCCACGCCAGCCCGAAGGCGGAGGCCGAGGGCAGGTACGCCTGCCGTCTCGGGAACGCGAGTGGCAGCAGGCACAGGACAATGCCGATCGCTCCGCCGATCGCGATCGACCACAGCTTGACCGGCGCCAGCGCCTCCAGCCCCAGGCTGAGCGCCCGGGCGACCGCCGCCCAGGTCTGTGCCGCCGGCGCGGGGAACTGCTCGGAGCCCAGCACCGAGGCGTCCGGCACCAGCAGCGCGAAGGCGAACACGGTCACCAGCGTGCCCACGAAGATGCCGGCGAACTGCGCGAGGAATTGCTTGCGCGGGTGGGCCCCGAGCAGGTAGCCGCTCTTCAGGTCCGTCAGCAGGTCGGCCGCCGCCGTCGCCGCGCCGGCCGTGATGTTGGCGCTCATGAGGTTCACGTTCACGTTGCCGGGGTTGAGCGCGCCGAACGTCAGCTGCGTGACCTTCCCCAAGGCGCCGGTCGGCGTCGTGTCCGTCTCGCCCGTGATGCGGCACGCCACCAGCGCCAGCG
This sequence comes from Verrucomicrobiota bacterium, assembly GCA_023269675.1. Classification (GTDB taxonomy): domain Bacteria; phylum Verrucomicrobiota; class Kiritimatiellia; order RFP12; family UBA1067; genus JAHFSX01. The sequence continues at coordinate 22,378 of JAHFSX010000048.1, read as the reverse complement.
CGAAGGAGAGGGCGACCGCGAGCGCGCTCTGCCAGAAGGGCATCGCGAACGACACGTGCGCCAGCCAGCCCAGCACGATCAGGGAGACGATCTGCCCGGCGGCGAACCACGACATCGGCGTCTCCACCTTTTCAACGTCGCTCAGCCCCGCGGTGCTCCGCGCGAACATTTTCCCGAGGCTGCGGAACGCGCGGACGATGCTCCTCCACTGCAGCAGGAACCTCAGCAGACCGCTCGTCACCATGCAGGCGGTGCCGCCCCAGAGCGTCCACTGGACCAGCTCGCGGAACCCGCTGCCGGTGATCAAGCCGTGGCGCTGCAGGAGGGGCACGAAAACCGCCCAGCACAGCGTGCCGCTGAGCAGCATCGTGAGGCACACGCGCATCCCCATGATCGCGCCCGCCGCGAGGAAGATCGCGTCCCACGTGAACATGACCGTGCGGCCTTTCCATACGGCATAGTGCGAACCGAGCAGCCACTGCTCCGCGCGGATGATCAGTTCGGCGCTTGAAAACGCCGCCCACTTCGCACCCAGCAGCGCAAGCCCCTCCGCCCAGAACTTGTCGAGCGCCGCCAGCACGCTGGCGAGGCCCAGCGCCTGGGCCGCGCGCATCCCCTTCGCGCCCTGCGCGTGCAGCGCGCGCAAGGTCTCGGCCGCGGCGATGCCGCTGGGGAATTTCAGCTGCTCGATGTTGATCATCTGCTTCTTCATCGGAATGGCCATCGTGACCCCCAGCACGGCCAGAAAGAAGACCCAGACCAGCGTCAGCGGCAGCGGGAGCGGGTGCCCGCTCAGGATCATGTAGGCCCCGAAGGCGGAGCCCAGGGTGCCGCCCGTGGAGTAGCCGGCCGCGCTGGCCGTCGACTGCATGCAGTTGTTCTCCAGAATGGTCATCGGGGTCTTGGCGAGGCCGAGCTTATAGAAGCCGGTCCAGAGCGCGTAGGAGAGGATGCAGGCCGTGATGGCCACGCCGAAGCTCCAGCCCGCTTTCAGCACGATGTACAGGTTCGTCAGCGAGAGCACGCCGCCGAGGACCGAGCCCATCAGCACGGCGCGCCAGGTCAGTTGCAACATGGAGTCGCCCCGGCCCGTGTAAACCTGCTCGTACCATTGCCGCTCGATCTCCTCCGGCGTTCCGGTGAAGCCCTTGAGCGGCAGTTCGAACTCGGCGTCCGGCTCTTTCAGCGTGTCACGCATGGGTACTGCTTACCACACCTTCCGTTTGAGGCTCTGGGCGATTTGCGCGCCATCCGCGTCACTTCAGCGCCGGACGTTCCTGGATATCGAAAGCCCGCCCGTCCTCAACCGTGAGGTCGGCGGGACGCATGTGCTCGGTCCAGACCGCGCGGCCCGGGTAGGCGTCGGCGTAGCGGTTGGCGCGCACCGCGACCTCGCGGCAGCCGTCGAACCAGAAGGCCGCCTGCTGCCACGCGAAGGGCGCGTAAGTCTGCGTATGCTCGACCGTGTTGTTCCGGAACGCCAAGCCGCGCACCGAGCGCGCCCGCACCAGCGGCACGTCGAAGGTCTTGAAGGTGTTGCCCTCGATGCGGATGTTGCGGTGGAACGGCTCGCTGTCGACGCTGTCCGGCTGGTGCGACGGCGTGATCGTGATGATCGCCTCGCCCCACTCCCACTTGCCGCCCGTCTCGGAGCCCGACGTGAGGCAGTCCTCGAACACGTTGTCGCGGATCAGCACGTCCCGGTTCGCGCCCGACTCGAACCAGTGGTCGGTGTCGCCCTCGATCAGGATCGCGGTGCCAGCCGTGCGGAAATAGTTGCTCTCGATCACGACCTTCTCGGGCGTCGTCACGAGCAGGCCGCGCGCGCGGTGGCGCTTCAGGATCCGGCAGTGGCGCACCGTCAGCGCCGCGTTCCACGTCTTGTTCTCGAAGAAGTCGCCCGCCTTGAAATCCTGCGGCAGCGCCTCGGCGAAGGTGACCTCCTGGCCCCACTTCTTGTCTTCCATCCGCACACGCTTCACGCCGGCGACGCGGCACACCTCGCGGCGCTGCGCCTCGCCCTTGCGCAGCAGCCACACGTCGTCGCCCGCGTCGGTGCACTCCGCGCGGGTCACGAGCACCGTGCGGTCGTCGAGCCGCTTCCGCACCACGCAGTTGCACCCGTGCGTGTTGAGGAAGTCGTCGCCCAGTCCCGTGTGCGCGCAGTTCTCGATCACGACGTCGCCTTTGCAATGGACCAGGTGAAAGCCGTCCGCCACGGAGCTGAACACCCGCCCCTTCTGTTCGTTGGCGACGATGTTGAACGTGTCGAGCGTGAGGTTCTCCGTGCGCGAGGCGACCACGCCGTGGCTCAGCGAGTGATAGACCGTGATTGCTCTGAGCGTCACGTTCGCGCATCGGTTCACCTCGAAACAGGTCACCAGATAGCGGCCGTGGTTGAGCGCGATGAACGTGCCGGGCTCCGGCTTGAGCTTCGGCTGGCCGAAGAAACGCACCACGCCGGGCGCGATCTCTTCCGCGCGCTTATTGAAATCCATGCCCAACGGGTTGTCGCGCGTCTTGTAAACGATCTCTTTCGTTGTCTTGTCGTAGAGGATATTGTAGCCGTCCACGCTGCGCTTCCAGTCTTCGCCCGTGAACCAGGCGCGCCCGTTTTCGAGCACATACGGGTACTGCGCCCGGTCGATCGCGAGGTCCACCGAGTCGTCCGCCACGGCCGCGATGCGGCCCTGGGTGATGAACGGCCGCTCCCAGTCGACCGAGAAGTTGCGCAGCAGGATGTTTTTAGAGCGCGTGATCTTGAAAGGGTTCATGAGGCCGTGAAAGACGAAGGTCGAGCCGCCGCCGTCCAGCGTCACTCCGCTCAGCCCGTCGAGCAGGAAAGCCGTGGCCGTCGCGCCCGGCTTGTCGGGCCAGAAGTCGTAGCGGCCTTTCGGCAAGGTCACGCTCGCCGGGCCGTTCGTGCACGCCGAAAGCAGGCGCCGCACCGCAGGCACCAGATTCGTGCCCGTGTCCGGCCTGATTCCGAAGGCCGCGACATCGACGGGCTCCGCCCAGACTCCCGCCGCGCATAAGACGATCCCGGCAACTCCCCCACATCGATTCCAAATCCTCATGCGCGCAGTGTATCGGCAGACCGCCTGCAGCGTCAAGCGCAGGCCGTACTTCATGCGTCTGGATGTCCTGAACGGCGCCACCGTTTGTAGTGACGCCGTCAGGCGGTTTTCGCTTGGCCGTCAAATGCCCGTACGCGCATACTACGCAGGAATGTGCGAAGAGCTGGAAAAGAGGCCAGATAATGGAAACGCGACGTCCGCTTCTCCCTGAAAGCACTAGACGGGGCGTTTCACCGTAGTGTAAGCTCTCACCTAACTTGCCCGTCGGCGACAGGCGCGGGGCAGGGGTGAGCATCGGTCGGAACAGACAGCCGGAGACGTTTCTTATGGCAGAGATCCCCTCGTCCGCCGCGAATGAATATGAGCGCGAACCCGTGCCGGAGAGCGCCCGCCTGGGACTGAAGAGCTACGTCGGCCAGTTCGCGGGCGAGCATGTCGCCGGCACGGAGCTCATGATCGGCCCGCTCTTTCTGGCCGCGGGCGTCAGCGCCTTCGACTTCATCGTCGGCCTGCTCGTCGGCAACCTGCTCGCCGTGCTGAGCTGGACGTTCCTCACCGTGCCGATCGCCACGCGCGTGCGGCTCACGCTCTATTGCCATCTGGAGAAAATCTGCGGCCGCCGCCTGGTGGTCGTCTACAACGCCGTCAACGGCGTGATGTTCACCGTGCTGGCCGGCGCCATGATGACCGTCTCGGCGACCGTCCTGGGCGTGTACTTCAAGTTCAACATGCCGCAGCTGAGCGACACGCTGCCGACGGGCGCGGGGTGGGTGGCGGCGGTGCTGCTGACCGGCGCGCTCTTCTCCGTCGTCGCCGCCAAGGGCTACCGCTTCGTGGCGACCTTCGCGAACTATGCCGCGCCCTGGATGGTGCTCATGTTCGCGCTTTTCGGCGTGATCAGCCTGCATAAGCTGGGCGTGACGGGCTTGGGCGATTTCTGGGAGGTCGCGAAGACCAGGATCTGGACCGGCGGCGCGCCGCAGCCCGGCCAGGTGAAGTTCACCTTCTGGCACGTGATGTTCTTCGCCTGGTTCTGCAACATGGCCTGGCACATCGGCATGGCGGACCTCTCGCTTTTCCGCTTCGCCCGCAAGTCGTGGTACGGCGTCGCCTCCGCCGCCGGCATGTACATCGGCCACTTCATGGCGTGGATCGCCGCCTCGACGCTCTACGCCGTGCAGCTCAAGGCCGACCCGGCCAACACCGCCGTGCTGCCCGGCCCGCTGGCCTACAACGCCTGCGGCGTCGCCGGACTGCTCTGCGTCGTCGCCGCGGGCTGGACCACCGCGAACCCGACGCTCTACCGCGCCGGCCTGGCCTTCCAGTCGCTCATCCCGGGCTCGTCGCGCGTCAGGGTCACGCTCCTCACCGGGCTCGTCGCCAGCGTCACCGCGGTGTTTCCGATCGTGACCATGAAGCTGCTCGGCTTCGTCTCGCTGTGGGGCATGATCCTGATGCCGATGGGCGCGGTGATCTTTGCCGATTACTGGATTCTACCGCGGCTGGGGCTGCGACGCGATTTCGCCGAGAAAACCGGCCTGCCGCTGAACTGGGCCGCCGCCGTGGCGTGGGTCGCCAGCATGGCCTTCTGCACGGGCCTGCTGGCCGTGTTCGGCGCCGACAAGATCTACTTCGTCAGCCTGCCCGGCTGGTTCGTGACGGTCCTGCTCTATGTCGTCCTGAGCAAGCGGCTCCAGCGTAACAGAAGGTGAATGCTACAGGGTTTGTTGTACCGCCTTCAGGCGGCAACGCTGCCGTGCTTCGGGCCGGCTAAAGCCGGTACAACATACGAATAGCCGCACGTATAGGCATGTTAGTAGTACCGCCTTCAGGCGGCAACGCCGCGCTGCTTCGGGCCGGCTAAAGCCGGCACTACAAACAAAGGAATATCCCTATGACACGCCACGCCTTCAAGATGAAACTCAAGCCCGGCGTCGTGGCCGAGTACAAGAAGCGCCATGACGAGATCTGGCCGGAGCTGGCCCGCGAACTCCGCGCCGCCGGGATCTCGGACTATTCGATCTTCCTCGACGAGGAGACGCTCACGCTCTTCGCGGTGCAGAAGCTCAGCGAAACGAATACGGCCGCCGGGTTGCCCCAGACGGCCGTCGTGAAGAAGTGGTGGGCCTATATGGCCCCGCTCATGGAGGTGCAGCCGGATAACGCCCCGGTCTGCACCGCTCTCGCCGAGGTCTTCCACCTCGAGTGAGACCGCCGTGTTGCGGTTTGGCCTCCTGTTGACTGCGCGGACCTGTCCGCGCTTTTCAAGGCAGGGGCCTGACCCTGCCTCACGCTACCGCAGCGGCAGGCCGCTGCGATGGAAAGCGCCCGGAGCCGGGCGCAGTCAAAAGGCAGCAAACGCAGTCGTCTCTCAGGCCTACTCCGCGACCAGCTCGAAGACCGCGGAGTCGTAATCGCCAACCAGCTTGACCGGCAGGCCCATGCCCAGCAGCGCGGCGCCGCCCAGCGTCTGGCCGCTGACGCGCGAGTGGTCGCGCTTCTCTTTGTTGATCTCGGTCACGCGGTAACGCTTGCCGAGGTCGAGCCCCTGCAGCGGCAACGGCGCGGGGAAGTCGCTCATGATCCCGCGGTTCAGCCCGTACAGGAAGACGACGGCCTTGCTCTTGTCGTCGCTCACGTACATGAGCGAGGCGTAGGAGTGGTCCCATGGCGAGACGAGCCGGTAGAGGTCGCCCTGCTGGATCACCGGACGCAGACGCTTGTAGTCGACCACCGCCTTCTTCGCGAACGCGAGATCCTCGGGAGTCATGTTCTTGGGATGCAGCTCGAAACCGAGACGGCCCGACATCGCCACGTCAAAGCGGAATTTGAGCGGCGTGGAGCGGTGCGTCTGCTCGTTCGGCGAGACCGTCACGTGGGCGGCCATGGCGCACGCGGGATAGAAGTGCCCCGCGCCCCACTGGATGAACACGCGCTGCCGCGCATCGGTGTCGTCCGAGGTCCAGAACTCGTCCGCGAAATGCAGGAACCCGTAGTCCATGTGCGCGGCGCCCGACGAGCAGGCTTTCATCATGATGTCGGGATACTTCGCGTGCAGGCGCCCCAGCAGGTCATAGAGGCCGGCTGTGTAGTCGAACCACAGGTTGGGCTGGCGGTCCGCCGCGAGATACGTCGAGCCCGCGTTCATGAAGTCCGCGTTGGCGTCCCACTTGATGTAGGCCAGGCCGGGGATGCTGGTGATCAGCGCGTCCATCTGGCCGTAGATGTTGTCGCGCAGCGCGGGGTTGGTCATGTCCAGCACCACCTGCGTGCCGCCGCGGCCCTGACGCAGCGGGCGGGTCTTCTCGCGCAGCACCCACTCGGGATGCTTGTCGACCAGCTCGCTCGTGGTGTTGGCCATCTCCGGCTCGACCCAGATGCCGAACTTGAGTCCGCGCGTCTTGGCCTCGTCCGCGAGCGCGCCCAACCCTTTGGGCAGCTTGGCGTCGTTGAGCACCCAGTCGCCGAGGCCGCGCTTGTCGTCGTCGCGCGCGTACTTGCCCTTGGCGAACCAGCCGTCGTCCACCACGAACATCTCGCCGCCCAGCTCCTTCACGCCGTCCATCATGTCGGTCAGGGTCTTTTCGTTGAAATCGAAATACGCGCCTTCCCAGCTGTTCAGCAGCACGGGGCGCAGCATGTGGCCGTCGCGCAGCTGGTGGTCGCGGGCCCAGCGGTGCAGGTTGCGCGAGATCTGGCCCTTGCCCTCTGCGGAATAGGTCAGCACCGTTTTGGGCGTCGCCAGGGTCTTGCCCGCGTCCAGTGTGTAGGGGCCGTTGCCCGTGTCCGGGCCGACATTGATCGCGAGGGCGTCAATGAAGTCGTGCTGGATCGAGATCGTCCAGGCGCCGCTCCACGCCAACGCGCCGCCGATGACGCGGCCGGCGGTCTCGCTGGCCTGCGGCCCCACGGAGAGCATGAAGGCGGGGTTGTTGCCGAACGCCGAGCGCACGCCCGAGCGCGAGGTCATGCTCACGGTCTGCCCCAGCGCGACCGGCGCTTCGGTGAGCTGGTTCTCGGACGCCCACTGGCCCGTCAGGGAGAGCAGGTGGTACTCCTTCGCCAGCAGCGGGAAGACCAGCGCCACGGAGTCCATGCGCACGAGCTTGACCGCCGCCGGCTCGTCGTGGCGGATCTCGACCCAGGTCTCGACCACGTCGCTCGCCTCGACCGCGCGGAAGTGCTGCGTCACGAAAAACGGGTAGACGCTGTCTTTCAGCTCGAGCACCAGATGCGTCACGCCGGCCTTGTCTTCGACCGTCTTCGCGCCTTGGGCGACCAGTTCGGTGGAGGTCACGCCGTCCGCGTGGATCACCGCCAGCCCGCCGAACTTGTTCATGGTGCTGCGGTCGTTGTCGCTGCCGTAGACCGAATAGGTCGCGGGTTTGCGGTGCCCGAAGAAGCTGTTGCCGACCCAGCCGTTCCATGCCAGCGCGTTGGCGTCGCCCGACTTCTCGATCTTTGCGCCATAGTGGACCAGCAGCCAGGTGTCGCCGCTCTTGTGGAACGCCATGGTCGTGCTCTTGGTCTGCAGCAGGAAGTCGTTCTCGACTGCCGCGGCTCCCGCCCATCCAGCCCACGCGGCCATCGCCGCCAGCATCATCATTCTACGCATCATCGTTCTCCTTTTATCCATTTCCAAAACCATTTTTTTACCACTAAGGCACTAAGCCCGCCAAGCTCACCAAGAATAAACTTAGTGAACTTCGTGTTCTTTGAGCCTTGGTGGTGAAATCATCTCGGCGACCTAGTATTCCCGCTTGCGCTTCTCGCGCAGCGCGTCGGCCGCGCGGTTGAGCTTGCCCTGCAGGCGGACCGCCTCGCTGTCCGGCGCGGGCGCGGTCACGGGCTGATCCCAGTCGCGCGTGACCGTCTTGACGTCCGGCACCAAAATTGTACCGTCGAGCAGCGCGTCCAGATAACTCAGCGTGCAGACGCGCACCGCGTCGGACTCGACCAGGAACAGCTCCAGGTCCTCGTCGTTCACGCCCGGCGGCAGCGGCGGCACGCAGGCGGGGCAGCCGTTCTCGCACGCGCATTCGCGGATCATGCGGCGGCAGAGGCCGAGCGTCTCGTCGATCTTCTCAAAGACCTTCTCGGCATACCCCGCGCCGCCTTCGAGCTTGTCGTACAGGAACAGCGCGCTCTTGAAGGCCATGTTCTCCCAGGCGGGCGGGGGCAGCGGCTCGAAGCTCTCCGTTCCCAGGTTATCCGGCACCAGCGGCGGCTCGTCACTCTCTTCGTTCAGCGCCGGGCGTTGAGCGTTGGACGTTGGACGTTCTTCCTGCCCGGTCTCGCCTCCTCCGTCAATGTCGATCGGCGCGATGTCGGTCTCCAGATCGCCCGGGTCGGCCATGCAGATGCTGGGCGAGGCGTGGCGCAGGATGTAGCGCAGGCCGAAGAGCGCGGCGGGCACCAGGCGCTTGTCCTTCGCGTCGAGCGCCCGCACCCACGCCTCGGGCGCGCGCAGGGCGAAACCGGAGGTGTCGTACTCGAACGGCGGCAGCGTGATCGGCCCGTAGCCGACATTCTCGAGCGACCGCTCGCGGACCTTTTTGAAAAGCTTGGGCTGCTTGTTCACGTGCAGCGCGCCGAAACGCAGGTCCGCGCCGTGCAGCGCCTTGCGCTCCTCCTCGGCGGTCATGTCCAGCCGGCTTTCCCACTCGGACTCGGTGTAGTAGTCCACGTTCACGGGCTCCACGCGGCAGAGCTTCTTCTCGAGGTCCAGCTCCATGGACATGTAGCGCCGGCCGAGGTGCTGGTAGATGGCGTCCTTGTACAGCTCGGCGCGCGCGCCGATGGGGTCGATCTGGCCGATCACCTCGCCGTCGCAATAGATGTCCACGTTGTAGTCGGTCATGCCGCGCAGGTTCACGCCCTTGGCCGGATAGTCCGGCAGGGCGTAGCGCCAGCACCCCTTGTAGGGCTTAAGCGTGCCGTCCTCCTTCAGGATCTCCAGGGCGAAGTCGTACGCGCGCGAAGCGAACAGCGGCTCGCTGTCGCGCAGCGGATGCTCGTGCGCCGCGCACGGCAGGTGCTGCAGCATGATGTACGGGTTGTCCGCGTTGAGCCACGCCTGCTCCACCGGCGCGCCGGTGATGAACTCGGGATGGTTGACCAGATACTGGTCCACCGGCGCGTCCTGCGCCACGAAGAGGATCAGCGCGCGGTTGCCCTTGCGGCCCACGCGGCCGGCCTGCTGCCAGAAGCTCGCCACCGACCCCGGATGCCCCGACAGGATGCAGACGTCGAGGTCGCCGATGTCGATGCCCAGCTCTAGGGCGTTGGTGGAGATGATGGTCGTGATGCGGCCCTCGAACAGGTCCTTTTCGAGCTGGCGCCGTTCGGCGGGCAGGAGCCCGCCGCGGTAAGGCTTGACCTTCTCCTTCAGCTCGGGGTGGCCGTCCGTGACCGCGCGCCACAGCCGCTCGACCTGCTGCCGCGCGCGGCAGAAGCAGATCGTGCGCACGCCCGCCGCGGTGGCCGCGCGGATCATGGGGATCGAGACGGAGGAGGGGCCCTTGCGGAAACGCGCCGAGCCCGCGCTCTCCACCAGCGGGGGGTTGATCAGATAGAGGTCGCGCCGCGGCCGCGGCGAGCCGTCGCGGTCGATGACCTTGAACGGCCGGTGGAACAGCGCCGCCACGTGCTCGCCGGGGTTGCCGACCGTGGCGGAGCAGCAGACGAACTGCGGATGCGAGCCGTGCATGGCGCAGACGCGCAGCAGGCGGCGGAAGACGTTGGAGACGTGCGAGCCGAACGCGCCGCGGTAGGCGTGCACCTCGTCCACCACGATGTACTTCAGCCGCCCCAGGAAATCGCTCCAGCCCCGGTGGTGGTTGGGCAGGATGCCCGCGTGCAGCATGTCCGGGTTGGTGATCACGAAGTCGGCGCCCTTCATGATCTTGGAGCGCTCCTCGCGCGGCGTGTCGCCGTCGAAGGTGCCCAGCTTGCGCGTGTCGAGCGCGGCCTTGAGCAGCGCGCCCAGCGTGCCCTCCTGGTCGCGCGAGAGCGCCTTGGTGGGGTAGAGCAGCAGCACGCCGAAGGGCGACGCGCTCTTGCAGTAGTCGCTCAGGATCGGCAGCAGGAAGGCTAGCGTCTTGCCCGAGGCCGTGCGGGAGACCAGCACCGCGTCCTGGCCCGCCGCGACCGTCTCGAACGCCTCGGCCTGGTGCGAGTAGAGCTGGTCGATGCCCCGCCCGCGCAGCACCTCCGCCAGGCGCGGGTCGAGGCCTTTGGGGAAGGGCGACAGCACGGCCTCCTCCGCACCCATCACCTGGTGCGTGCGGATCTGCCGCTCGAAGCGCGTGCGCAGCAGCGCCTCGACGGCGTCGATCTGGGACTTCGTGTGTTTCATGACTTTAACCGTGCACAGTTTACCACGCGCCACGCCGCCCCGTCAGTCGCAAAATCGGGACACCCCTCGGAAGATGACAGCGCTGTCATAAAAGAGCCTGTTGTTTTGTCATGTCGATGCCGTTTAATGTACTCGAAAGGCGGTGATGAAAATGAACCTGAAAACGACCTTGGTCTGGTCAGTCTCAAGCGTGTGCGTGGGGATCGCCCTCGCGCAGGACCGGCCGCAGAGGGGGCCGAACCCCCGCGGCAACGCGGAGCGCTACTCGATTGAGCAGGCGGTCTCCGATCAGGCGCAGCTCCGCACGATCGCCTTCGACGGCCTGGCCTTCCTGACGGGCGACTTCGGCTCCGACACCTTCCTGCCGCCCGGGAAAGTCTCCGACTATTTCGGGTTTCAGTACATGCGGGACATCGACGCGAAGGAGGGCGGGCACAACACGTCGTTTCTGACGCGGATCGCCGACAACATGCTGTCGATCCTGAACGACGGCCAGAAGGTGCAGCTTCTGGCCTTGGGCAAGGCTCAGGAAAATGACATCCGGCGGTTCGCCGAGAAACGGCTGCCGCTGATCAAGGCCTTCCGCCGAAATCTGGAGGGGGACCTTCCGGCCGGCAGCAAGGGCCTGGACAAAAACGCCGTCATCCGGTACTCGGCCGAGCTCTACGCGCTTGACGGCCTGTTGGCGTTTCAACGCGCAGAGGTCATGGGCGGCATCCTCCGCAGCTTGGATAAGCGGCAGAAGTCAGCCCTGGGCAAACTGAAATTCGGCGACTCCCGCACATGGCCGGAGATTCCGGAGCAGCTTGACAAGCGGAGCATGTCCCACGAGGTCAACGTGGCCGTGATGACCTATGCCAGCGAGATGTTCTCTTGGTATGCGGGCTCGCTGGAGGCCGACACCTACTTCTGCCCCGAGCGGCACGGGATGTACTTCGGAGGCTTCGGCATGAAAACCGCGCCGGCCATGGGCAAGCGGGATTATTCGATCAGCACGTCGCTCACGAGCGACAGCGGCGAGGCCTTTTTGGACACGCTGACGCCGGTCCAGAGGAAAGGCATCGCGGAGCTGGTGGATCGTCAGCGCGAGGATCTCGCCGAGATCGTCAAGATCCGCCGTGCCATCGCGACCGAGCTGCGGCGCTTCCTGAAAGGCGAAACCGCCCGCCAGGACCCTGTTCTGGCTCTGTCGAAGCGCTACGGCGAGTTGGACGGAGAAATCGCCTACCTTTACGCGACGGCCTTCGCAAAGGTCGGCCACACGCTGACGGCGCAGCAGCGGGAAAAGCTGGCCGGACTGCGAGCGTCGGAGCCTTCGGCACCCAAAGGCCCGTTCCTGTATTCGCAGCCGATCAGCAGCCCGAAAATCGAGAGCACGGACTTTTTGTTTGGGGTTAAGTGACCGATGAAAGCTCAGACACCTCGGCCGAAACGTTCAATCCTGACGGGGGCCGCCACATGGGGGCTGTTCTTGCCGAGCTTGCTGGCAGGCGTAAGCCCCCCGCCAAATTTCGTCGTCGTGCTCGGCGAGGGGCACGGCTGGAGCAGCACATCGGTGCAGATGGATGACGCGGTGCCGGAGTCGAAAAGCGCGTTTGTGCGCACGCCGAATTTGGAGAAAGTCGCGCAGGGCGGCATGCGCCTTGCGAATTTCTACGCTCCGTCGCCCCGCTGCACACCCTCGCGTGCGGCGCTCTTCACCGGCAAGAGTCCGGCGCAGCTGCACATGACGTTCGTCGGCGAGGGCAGGAAGGAGAACGGCGGGAACCCGAGCGGCCGCATCACCCCGCCTGCGGCATCGATGGAGCTAGCGCCAGAGGAGACGACCCTCGCGGAGGTGCTCAAGCGTGCCGGTTACGCGACGGCCCACTTCGGCAAATGGCATGTCGGGCGCACCGATCCGAAGGCGCACGGCTTCGACGAGAGCGACGGACCGACCAACAACGGCGGGCCGGACAATGTCGAGAATCCGCACCCGGAACAGCTCTACGGCATGACCGCCCGCGGCATCGATTTCATGACCCGGCAAGTGAAGGCGGGCAAACCCTTCTTCCTGCAGGTGTCGCACTACGCGTCACGCAACGGCGCGGTTGCGAGTCCGCAGGCGCGCGACGTCGTGAAGTCGTGGGGCCGTGACTTGAGCGACCGGGAGACTGCGGAAGCGGCTGCGGATGTGGACCTCGACCTCGCCTTCGGCAGGATCTTGTCGAAGCTGGACGATTTGGGTGTCGCAAAGAACACCTATGTCATCTTTACGACCGACCACGGCTCGCCCGGCAAGAACCCGCCGCTGGCAGGCGGAAAGGGGACGGTGTCGGAGGGCGGCCTGCGTGTGCCTTTCATCATCTGCGGGCCGGACATCCGGCCGGGCACTTGCTCGCACGTCCGGGCTATGGGCCAAGATTTGTTTCCGACCCTCGCCGAACTGGCGCGTGTCCGTGAGCCGCTGCCCGAGGGAATCGAAGGCGGCAGCCTTGTTTCTGTTCTGAACCACGCGGGCGAGGGAGCGGTGGTCCGGTCGCGCGAAGCGTTCGTGTTTCACTTCCCGCACTACGACAAGGACGCCATCGGCCCGGCCTCTGCGATCCTGCTCGGCGATTTCAAATTGATCCGCTCTTATGAAACCGGCGTACGGCGACTTTTCAATATCACCCAAGACCCCGGCGAGCGCCGCGACCTCGCGCAGAAAAACCCCGACAGGGTCGAGGAGCTGGATCAACAGCTGGCGGCTTACCTGACGGCCGTTAACGCTCAGATGCCCACACCCGCCCCGCCCGTCGGCGTGAAGGCGTCAGAACAAAAGGGTGACGGTAAACGAAAGGCCAGACCATGATGCGCTGGACACTATCGCTGCTGTTCTTTGCCGGCGCGGTGCAAGGCGGAGAGACGTTCACCTTCACGGTCACGGCGGACTCCCATCTCGACGAACGCACCGACCGCACCCTGTATCGGGAAACGTTGCTCGCCGCCGCGGCAGCCCGGCCGACGTTCCACATTGACCTCGGCGACACGTTCATGACCGAGAAACACGCGAGCCGAGATTCCGCCGCGGCCCAGTATGTGGAACAGCGCCGCTTCTTCGACCTGCTGGGCGCCCCTGTGCATCTCGTGTCCAGCAACCACGACGGTGAAAGCGGGAGCGACCTCGACGGCACGACCAACAGCCTCGCCCGCTGGTCCCGCACGATGCGCCTGCGCCTGTTTCCCAATCCTCTCGCCGATGACACGCGCAACTACTACGCATGGCAACACGGAGATGCGCTGTTTGTCGTCTTGGATCCGTACTGGTACACGCGCAAGCAGCGCGGAAAAAACGAAAACTGGGATCGCACACTGGGCCTGGAGCAATACCGATGGCTCGCGCGCACGCTGGAAAGCAGTTCCGCGAAGTTTAAGTTCATCTTCATCCACCAGCTCGTCGGCGGATTGGAGAAGCCTGGGAGGGGAGGCGCGGAAGCCGCGCCCTTTTACGAATGGGGCGGCAAGAACAGGGACGGCTCCGACGGGTTCACACAGCATCGCCCCGGCTGGCCCCTGCCGATCCACCCGCTGCTCGTCCGGAACCGCGTGTCTGTCGTTTTCCACGGCCACGATCATCTTTATGCGAAGCAAGCGCTCGACGGCATCGTTTACCAAGAGGTTCCGCAGCCCGGTGACCCTCGGGGCAACCTCCGTCAGGCGGCGGAATACGGCTACACGGGCGGTGACATCCTGAGCAGTTCCGGCTATCTGCGGGTGACGGTCTCGGCCGGCCAGGCTACGGTGACTTACCTTCACGCTGACCAGACGGTCGCGCACTCATACTCGCTATTCGCGCAGAGTCGGCAGTGATCGTACTGTCGGCTTGAACCGCGCCGCCCCTTCGCCTATACTGGGCCCCGTTCTCTTCGGAGGGGTGTCTGAGTGGTTTAAAGAACCGGTCTTGAAAACCGGCGAGCCGCAAGGTTCCGGGGGTTCGAATCCCTCCCCCTCCGCCAATTTGCAACGCGAAGCCATCCCTCCCTCTCCGCCATTTTCAGGAAGCAGGGTTCGGGGTTCAACGGCAAAACCCAAAAGAGGAACGATAAAGCTATGCTGACGCTTCCGGGTATCGCTCTTCTTGTTTTGGGCCTGTTCATGTCGTCTGAAGCCTCCTCCGCCGCCGGCCCGGGCTACGCCTTCATCGCCTGCGACGTGGACACCTCTGAAATCACTAGTTACAACGCGGCGGGCGAGCCGGTGTGGGTCTATGCGGAGGTCAAACCCATCGACGCGTGGGCCATGCCCGACGGCGCCGTGCTGGCCGCCTATCTGCCCTCGCCCCGCACCGGCAACAGGGGCGGCGTGCGTCTGATCGCTGCCGACAAGCGGACGCTCTTCGATTATCCCTATGCCGACGAGATCATGTCCTGCCAGCCGTTGGCCAACGGCCACATTCTGGTCAACGAGTGCGACGCGGGCCGGATCACCGAGATCGACCGGAAGGGGAACGCGCTCCGCAGCTTCGATCTCCTCGCGAAGGGCATGGGGCACAAGACGGCGCGCCTCATCCGGCTGACGCCGCAAGGCACCGTTCTGGTGGGCGAGTGCTACTCGCACAAGCTTCGTGAATACGACTTCAACGGAAAACTGCTCAAGGAGTGGGATCTGCCGATGGCCTACAGCGCGAGCCGCCTCGCGAACGGCAACACGCTCATCTCCGGCTACAAGCCCGCGCAGGTGGTGGAGATCGATCCGGCCGGAAAATCCGTCTGGACGCTGACGGCCGCCGACCTCCCTCCCGAACTCAACATCGGCAGCTTCTGCGAGTCCACGCGCCTTCCCGGCGGCAACACGCTGGTCGCCTGCGCCTCGCGCTCCTCCAAGCCGGGCCCCCGCGCGGTTTTTCTGGAAGTTTCTCCCGACAAGCGCGTGGTCTGGAAGCAGATGGAAAGCTCTCGCACCCGCGAAACCACGTCACTCAAACCCATCGCAAGCCCGTAGGATGCCAGGCGCAAGCCGTGCGTCCGCCTCTTCCTGAAGCGGACATAAGCGGCAACGCTTTCAAACAGCCCTGCCAGTCTGACAGCCTAAGCCGATGACCGCCTTTCCTTCACTTCGCGCCGCAGATGAAACGCTGCGGGGGTTTCACGGTCAGGGCGATCCGCTCGCCTTCCGCGCCGAAGTAGCCGCCCCAGCCCACACGGATGGCGGTGACCTGCGCGAGGCTCAGGGCGCCGCTGGTTTTGCCGAACGGCTTGAACTGGCTGAACAGAATGAACGCGCGGGCAGGCCCTTCCGCGTTCAGGTAGCGGCCCGTCCCGGCGATGAAATCGCCGTTGTCTCGCGTGTGGATGAAGACCAGCATCTCGGCCGGCGTGCGCTGGCCCTCCGGCACCGACGAGTCGATCACCAGCCCCGCGCTCTCGCCCAGCGCCAGCGGCGGCGCGTAATTGAAACTCATGAAGAGATGCGTGTCCACCTGCCCCTTGGTCAGCGTGGCCGCCGCGCACCAGCCCTCCGCAAGGGCGTTGGTCAGATCATGACGCACATACTTCCCCTGGCCTACCGTGGGTTTCAAGGCGGGCAGAGGTTCGCACGTCATCGAGAGACCCGCCATGCCGGTTCCGCCCAGACGCCGGGGCGCATCGGCAGACGGGGCGCGGAAGAGCATCGCCCCATAGGGGCCGAGGTGCACCGATACCTTCGCGCCTTCCGCAAGCGGGACCATGGTTCCCGCGGAGGGGTCCCACTGCTCGGTCACGCCGCGTCCGCAGAAGCGGATCTCGCCGCTCCAGGCCGTGTCGCTGTCGTTGATCGCGAAGTAGACGTCATGCTCGTCCACGCGGCGGTGCGTGATCCGCACGGGCGCTTTCGCGTCCGCGCAGGCGGCATCGCGTTCGAGAAGCGAATCGATCACCTTGGGAACGAGCGCGAGCATGCCGGTCGGCAGCGTCACGCCCACGCCGCCGGCCGTGTTCGTGGTCATGCCGGGTGCATCTCCCTCGCCGAACAGCTCGCGGGCGAGGGCCTGCACGCGCGGCGAGGGGTACTGGTCCTCGCTGTTGGCCGGCAGGGCGCCGACCGCGATCACGAGTCCGCCTTTGCGCCAGAACCGCGCCACGTTTTCCCACGCCGCCAGCGGCAGGGTGTCGGTCGCGGGCAGGACCAGCGCGCGCCAGCGCAGCTCGCCGTGCTTCAGCAAGTCGCCCGTGACCTTGGCTTCGCCCAGCGCGCGGGCATCCACGTAGGTGAAGTCGCGGTCGGCCCCGTACAGCGCCTCGCCGACGCTATCGAACACGCTCTCGATGCGCCGCGCCGCGGCCTCGCCCGTTGCGCCCTGATAGGCAGGAATGAATTTGGGCCAGACGCTCTCGATCGGGTAGAGCACGGCGATGTCGCTGACCTGGTGGCCGCCCGCCAGCATGGTTGAACAGCGGCCGATGTGCGTGTTGAGCCGCCGCAGCTGCTCGTCGCTCAGATCCTTGAACGCGTAGTAACTCGTGAGGGTGCTCATGCCGCCCCATAAGAGACGGTTACAGGTGCCGCGGATCTGGTCTTCGCTCACGATGATGACCGGCCGCTCGTCGCCTTTCGGCCGGTAGCGCTGGCTGTGGTCTGAGACCTCGCACATGGTCACCTTCCGCTCCTCCAGGTCGGCGATGCTGCTGAGCATGCGCGCGACCGACCACGAAACCTGCGGCGGCAGACTCGTGAGCATGTCCATGCTGGGCGCGTCCAGCCGCCGCGCGCAGCGGAAGAAGTCTCCGTAGAGCGGCACGTGCGAGACCAGGCTCTCTTCCATCAGCAGATGGCCGCCCGAGGCCAGCTTGTGCGTGTGGCACCAGGTTTGGATCTGTCCGAAGTAGTTCTCCGATACCAGGTCCGCGACCGTGTTCCAGAAGTCGTAGCGCGCCTGGGCGCCGCGCGGGCCCGCCTCGGTCACCAGTGCGGGCAGCAGCGGCAGCAGGTCGTGGCCGCTGCGCTTCCTGAACTCCGCCGCCAAGGTCTCTGACCAAGGCAGAACCCGGTAGGGCATGGGCCGCATCCAGAGGTTCATCAGCGAGGGCTCGTCGGTGAAGGTCGAGGTGAAATACTGGCCGAGATCCTGCCCCAACTTTTCAGCGTAGCGGTCATGGGTCACTTCGAGGAAGCGGGCCGTCGGCTCTTTCATCAGCAGGTTGATGCACGGCTTCTTATAGGCGAGACTGATCGCCGCATGCGTGCCCTCGAAGAGGAGGTCGTCGGTCATCGCCACCACGTACCACTCGCCGGAGGGGGCCTGCCACGTGAGCTGACCCGCCGCGACCGACGGCGCGAGGTCGATCGCCGCGTCCAGCGCGACCTGCCCGTTGCGGCGCGGCAGCGCCGCAGCCAGCACCAGCCGGCCGGGCGGCAGCGCGAACGCGACCGCGCCGCCGCTGACGTTCGTCTCGGCGACCAGCAGGCCGCGCGCGGCCCATTCGGGATGGCCGCGCAAGGTGAGGTCGCGCGCGCTGCCCGAGGGGTAGCCGCACTCGTCGTAAAGCCAAAGCGACATGCCGGCCGCCTTGGCCATCTTCACGCCGCGCAGGAAGGCGGGCCACTTGGTTTCGTCGTCCACATAGCCGTCGAAGGCCACGTTGCCGGCGAAGCCGCCGAAGCCCTGCGCGGCCAGTTGCCGCAGCACTTTGTCCTGAGCCTCCGGCTGATCCTGCTGCTTGTGGAGAATCCTCAGGATGCGCGCCGAGGGCGGCGGCTCCGCGAAGCGCTCGGCCAGCGTCCGGCCCTCCGTCGGCAGCAGCGGAATGACCGTAGCCGCGGGCGGCTCAGCCGCCCGGCAAACGACGCACAACAAACCGGCAACGATCCCCATGCGACATGCCCTATTCATTCGATCCCCCTCCCTCTTTTTCACTCTAGATTCCTTTGAAACGGATTTGCGGCGTCATCTCTGGTTTTGACTGCGCCCGGCTCCGGGCTCTTTCCAGAGACGCGGCCTGGCGCGTCTGGTGCTCTGCAGCGGCAAGGGCAAGCCCTTGCCATGGAAAGCGCGGACAGGTCCGCGCAGTCAACAGGCATTGTCAACAGGAACAAAAGCCGGCATTAAAACTGCTTCGCGTCGATGATCACGTTCTCGGTCGGCGCGGTCCTCTCAACCAGGTTCGTGCAGCCGTCGTAGCCCACGATGTTGCGCAGCACCGCGTTCTTGAGCGGCCCCTGGATCCGCACCCCCGTCTTGCCGCGCGTCAGCACGTTGTCCACGAAAACGTTGAAGGTCTCGCCCAACTTGCACGTCGACATCGACGCGTAGCGCAGGTCGCCGATCTTCACGCCCGCCTGCACGCGCGGCTCGCCCGCCGCCGAGGCGTCCATCACGTCGCTGATGAAGATGTTGTAGAGCCGGATGCCGTCCTGGTTGAGCAGCCGCACGATGTGGTGGCCGCCCGCCACCTTGGCGCGCACGTTGCGGACCGTGATGTTGTAGATGTCGTCGTCCGGACGCGGCGCGTTGCCGCCCACCTGCATGGATCTCACGCCGGGGTTGGTCTGCTTGTCGTTCCGCAGGCCCGTCAGCGCCACCGTGTCGTCGCCCGTCTCGCCCGTGATGTTCTCGATCAGGATGTCGTGGCAGCCCTTGCGCACGTCCACGCCGTCCTGGTTCGGGTACTTGTTGCTGTTTTTGAAATCCAGGTTGGCGATGCGCCCGTAGGCGCAGCCGTTCTCCACCGAGACCGCCCACGCCTGCGTCTCTTCCAGCGTGAAGCCCTCGAGGGTGAAGTGGCGCACGCCGCACAGCAGCACGCCGATCGTGCGCCAGCCGCTCTTGTCGCCGGGCGGGTCGAAGTGCGCCGCGACTCCTCCGCTCAGCACGGCGTTGCCGACGCCGTGCACGCGGATGTTCGCGTTCGTCTCCATCGGCTCCTTGGCCGTGCCCGCGTTGCGGATCAGGTTGTCCCGTGTGCCGGGCGCGAGCCGCACCAGGCAGTCGCGCAGCACCAGCGTGAAATCCGAGGGCAGCAGGATCGCCCGCTCGATCAGCCAGAGCGGCTGGCCGCGCTTCGTGTTCACGCGCGGGATCTCGATCGAGCGCTCGCCCGTCTTGACCGCCGCGGCGACCGCCGCCTCGATCCGGTCGCTGTCCGAGCCTTCCGCATAATCATTCGGCGTCAGCGCCGCAAAGCAAGCCGCACTCAGCAAACCCATTGCGATCGACAAACATACGTGTTTCATTTTACAACCTCATTGTTCAGGCTCCGGCTCGCGGGGATGCACGCCCAGGGATGGGCGTGCCACATTCCGAATGTGCCATGCGCATCCTTGCGCATGGGGGAGGTGCCGCTCCGCTACTCCCGCGCCCGCAGCGGATCGTCGTAGAGCCCGATCTCGGCGAGCGGCAGCGGACGGAAAGGCGACTGCGCGGCGACTCCCTCCAGGTCGGGCATCTCCGCGAACACCTGATTGTCCCACGCGTCCGTGCCTTTCGGGGCCCTGTAGAGGGCCTGCTCGCTGCCGACGAAAACATTGCGCCAGAGGCTGTTGATGTTGGCCTTGCCGCCGAGGTCGGCCAGCTCAGGATACCGGGTGCTGTAAGGCTGCAGCCGGATGTTCACGTCGGAGAACAGGAGTTTCTTGACTTGCGGGCGGTTGAGGTACTCCTCCCAGCGGTTTTGCGCCCAAGCCGAAAAACTCACGCCGTAGCGGCACCCGACAAACACGTTGTTGTCGATGATGTTCTTCTGGCCGCCGTGGATCTGCACGCCGCCGAAGTTCCCGTTGGAGGTGCGCTCGAAAAAGTTGCCGTAGACCAAGATGCCGCTGATCGCGTCATCGAAGCGGATGGCCGCCTGGCCGCACGGGATCTCGCCGCCGCCGATGTCCTGCCAGCGGTTGAAGCGGATCACCACGCCGCGGTAGGAAGGGTTGCCCCACATGTCGATGCCGCCCTGGTCATCCGACTCCTGCACCACGTGGTCCACCTGATTGAATTCGATCAGGTGGTCGTTGCCTTCGATGCGCATCGCGCTCGAGGGCGCGTGATGGAAATGGTTGTGGGCCACGCGCGCGCCGCACCCCTCCAGCAGCACGGCCGGATTATAGGTGTGCGAACAGCGTCCGAAATCGCCGACCTCGTTGTTCTCGATGACGATCTGCCCCGCGGTGAGGTTCCTGCGGTTGCCGCCGCTGACGTGCATGCCGGTGTGCCCCAGCGTGCGCAGGACGTTTCCGTAAATCTTGAGGTTCGCGCACTGCAGGGCCGTCAGGGCCGTGCCGCCGAGCCGGCGGATCACACAGGCTGCGATAGTGGTGTTGATGCACTCATCCAGCACGAGGCCGTGCTGTTGCCCGTATTCGAAGGTGAGCCCCTGGAATACGATCTCCTGTACCTTGCTGGCCTGAATGAAGGGTTTGTTCCAGCGCGACAGCACCAGCTCGCTGAACCAGGGGTGTTTCACCGGCCACACGTAGAGCCGTCCGCTCGCGCAGTCCAGGAACCACTCGCCCGGCCGGTCGATCTCCTCCAGCAGGTTCAGCACGTAGAAGGGGCGCTCCTTGACCATCCCGTAGCCGGGTTTCTCCCGCAGCCGGATCGTGCCGGCCGCCGGATCGATGGCCGCCACCGGCACGGTGCAACCGGCCCACAAGTGGGTCCAGTAGCCGTTCGCCATCATGTCGGACGCGTCCGCCCAACGTGCCAGGCGGTCGGCCTTGCACGCGAACACGTGGTTTGTGGTGTCGAGCACCTCTCCGATTTTCAAGGCCCCGGCGTTCGGCCAGCGCGCGATCGGGAGCGGCTTCCCATCCTCAAACAGCTCGCGCATGGTCTGGTTGTTCATGCCGTAGCCGTAGCTTTTCTGAGCTTCGAAGGCGGTGATGCCTTGGGCCTTGAGATCCGCCACGCGCACGTTGCTGCGCGCCTCGGGCGGCAGCCGCGCGAGGATGGCGGGATCGCTGACCCTCTTGAATTTGCGTACGCGGAAGCCGCCGTCGAAAACCGGCTTCTCCTGCTGCCACGCACGGTACACCACGGGTGCGCCGACGCTCCCGGAGTCGGCTTCGCCCAGCTCAAAGGTGTTGGTCACCGCATACGTTCCGCCGCGCAGATTGATGACGGCCCCGCCGGCCGGCAATAGGCCCCGGACCTTCTGCGCACGTACCGCATCGCGTGCCCGCTCCAGCGTGGCGAAAGGTTTCGCTAACGTGCCGGGGTTGGTGTCGCGGCCTTTCGGGGAAACAAAGTACGAGAGCGCCGGCGAGGGCAGCGGACACAGCCGCATCCGGTTGGCTTCGGGGTCCCGTGCGTTTTTGCCCGCGATCCGGTTGGCGCATTCGGCGGCGCACGCTTCGGCCTCAAGCTTGATGTGCGCGATCTGATTGGTCTTGCTGGCGGCGGCCTGATACGCCGTGACGGCCTCGGCCAGTTTTTGCTCCTGCTGCCACGTCTGGCCGATGGCCAACGCGGCGAGCCCCTGCGCATGCGCGGGCAAACGGGTATCGGCCATCAGCGCCGCATACTGTTCGCGGGCGGCGTCGAAGCGCCCCGCCTGGCGCAGGGTCTGCGCGTAACGTTGACGCAGCTCCGCCGCGTCGAGCGGCGAGTCGGCGTTCAGCGCGAGCAGCTGCTTGAACACGCCGGCGGCGGCCTCGACGTTCTTTTCGCGCGCGTAAGCGGCACCCAAGGCGAGGCCGAACTGGCGCTGCTCATCGGCGTCCATCTCCATGAATTCCGGCAGTTTCGCCAACACGCGGCTTGGCAGTTCCGTGCCCTTACGGCTGGCCTGCACCAGAAACTCCATGGCCTGGCCGCGCAGATGGGCGGGCGCGGCGGGATTCTCGAAAATCGCGATGCAGGCGTTGGCGCCCGCCCGTGCAGCGCCGGGGCCCACGGGCAGCCGTGCGGCGGCCAGCTGCGCCCAGAACCGCCACGCCGCCGGCGCGCCCGGCGCGGCCGCGACCGACTGGTAGGCTGCGGCGGCCGCGTCGGGGTCGCCGGCTGCTGCGGCGG